>CAWHAH010000055.1:0-58070 GCA_963827205.1 uncultured Verrucomicrobiae bacterium | reverse complement strand
TTGTCGGCGGCGGCCCAAAGTTGGGCTTCGAAATCGAGCGCGGAGCCGTTGGATTTTGATGCGGAGGATTTCACTTTCGGCATGGGTGCAAGGGTAGCGAAGGAAGCGGCGGTTGGAAAGCGGCGTTTGATCGAGTTGCGCTTTGTGCTTTCCGCGTTTCTGCGTTGAAAAGTGTCCGGCGCGTCACTGGACCCGGCAGGCGAGGGCAAAATCTTCGCCGCGCCGATGGGGACCGTCATCCACAGTAGGGTTACACCCCATAGCGAAGAGCCAGCCCGCATCTGTACCGTGCTTCTTGTCATTTAAACATCCAAATCACTCAACAAACGAAAGAAAAAGCACAATGAAACTGAAATCAACCTATCTGCTCACACTTATCATGAGTGCGGGCGCCCTGTTAGTCACCAGCGCATCCGTGTGCGCCTCCGATACGGACAGCCGCATCGAGTCATCCGCCGCAAAGTCGTATGTGTTCCAAACCGTCCTCAAGGACGATTCCATCAAGACTGTATCCAAAGACGGTATCGTCACCCTGACCGGAACGGTCGCCGATGCGAACCATAAGTCCCTGGCCCAGGACACCGTGGCGAGTCTGCCCGGGGTCATCAGCGTGGACAATGAACTGCAAGTCAGCGGCGAACAACCCGCGGAACATTCGGATACCTGGATCGGCATGAAGGTAAAATTGGCGCTTCTGTTCCATCGCAACGTGAGTGCCACCGGCACCGATGTGAACGTGAAAGACGGCGTCGTCATCTTAACCGGTGAAGCCAGCAATCTGGCGCAAAAGGAACTCACCACCGAATACGCCAAGGACATTGACAATGTGAAAGCGGTCGTGAACGACATGACAATTGCCAAGACTCCGGCAACGCCAGAGGTAACCACCGGCGACAAAATTGATGACGCTTCCATCACGGCTGAAGTCAAGTCGTCGTTGTTGTCGCATCGTTCGACCAGCGCCTTGCACACCACGGTTTCAACGACGGACGGCGTCGTCACCCTGGGCGGCGTTGCCAAAAACGCCGCTGAAAAGAGCCTGGTCACCAAGCTCGTCACCGACATCAACGGTGTGACCAGCGTGATCAACAACATGACCATCGAGGTTGTGGCTGCATCCAATAACTAAACCAGCGCATGGCGGTTGGCTGGTGCGAACGTGAAAAGCGCCAGCCAGCCCAGGCTGGAGACAAATGACAATAACAAAACGAAAGGAAACAAAACATGAAGACAACACAATCGGGAATGATTGAGACAGTGAAAGACCAGATCGTGGCCGCAATCAAAGGCACGGGAAACATTGTCCAGGCGACGGTGGATGCCGTTACTCAAATCCTGGCCACAACCATCAAAGATACGGGCAAGGTCGGCACGTCGGTGACCGATGTCATTGCCAACGTTGCCAGCGGCGCGATCCGTGGCGCAGTGCAGGTCGGGGCCGACCTGGGACATGCCGCCAAGGGGATCATGCTCGGGGTGCTTCGCGGCACCAAACAGACTGGCACGGCGGTTTTGGATACCATCGGCCACACGGCCCATGTTGCGATCCGGGACACGGCCGAGGTCGGCGGCAACATTGAAGCCGCGGCCACTGGACTGGTCGAAGGGGCGATCGAAGGCGCCAAGGAAATGGGAGTCAGTGCCGAGGACGCCGCCGCGGCGGCTGCCGACGGGGCTTTGAAAGCGGCTGGCGAAGTGGGATCAACGGCGGTTGGCGCAGTTCGCAAGGCAGTGACCAAACCCATTAAGGGCGTCAAGGTCGTGCTGAAAGAACCGGAGTTGGCCAAAGCCGCTTAAACTGGCGAATCATCGCTGACCGGCGCGAACTCGCCAGCCAGCGGTGATTCCACGGCAAACTGAAAGAAAATTATATGTTGTACACAATTGCAGCAGTCCTGCTCGTTCTGTGGCTGCTCGGTCTCGTAAGCAGTTACACGCTGGGCGGGTTCATTCACGTCCTGCTGGTGATTGCCGTGGTCATGATACTCGTCAACCTCATTTCCGGCCGCAAACGACTGATTTAAAAAGCGGTTGACCGAAGAAAGCAAACTGGAGATTCGATATGAACACAAAAACCATTATTTCAGTCATTCTGATCGCGCTTGGCATCGTGGTGCTCGCTTACTCGGGTATCACCTTCACGACTCCGGGAAAGCCTGTCGAGTTCCTGGGAATGCACATTGAGACCACTCACAGCCACTTTGTCCCGCCCGTCGTCGGAGCGCCTGCGCTCGTCGGCGGAATCGTGCTGCTGCTGGTGAAACCCAAGCGGGTCTGATGAGCGGAGTCGCATCCGGCGCCAGTATGCAAGGCTGAACGAACTTGAAGTCGAACGGCTCGACCGGATACGCAACCCGGTGATGAAAGAAAAACCCTCATGAACGCTGAACTTATAAAGAAGGCGCTGGAGAAAGTTGGCAACGCCAACACTCTGGTCAATTTGATTTCACGCCGGGTCCGCCAGCTCAATTCCGGCGGTGGAGCGATATGCCGTCCCCTGGTGACTGATACAGGAAGCCTGGGGGTGGCGGACATCGCGCTGCGCGAAATTATCGAGGAAAAGATGGGCTGGGAAATGCCGGAATTGGTGGAATTGACGCGACCAGTGGTCAAGAAGCGCAGAAAGCATTAGGCCGGGAGCCAAAGCCCTGCGAGCCGGTCAACGCCAAATCAGCAATGCCTTCGCCGCGTGGAAAGCGTCGAGGCGTGTCTCTACAACGCGCTCAACGAGTATTTCCACAGCAACCTCCAACAAAGGCATGGTAGGGTTATACCCCATAGCCAAGAACCAGCCCAAGTCGTAGCGTGAAGCGAATTGAAATATGCGGACCACATGGCAATAAATCACAAACGGATTGAAAGACTGTTATGGATAAAATAATTGTTTCTTTGGCTCTGCTCATTGGTGGAATTGCACTCATGATCTACGGGATCACCGCTACCAACTTGTTCGGTTCCGAGGTTTCCAGATTTTTTACGGGCTCGCCGACCGACAAAGCCATCTGGATGCTCATTGGAGGCACCGTTGCCGCCGTCGTTGGTCTGGTATCAACGTTGCGGAGTTGGAGACAAGGTTAATTGCGCCCGCGCTATTCGCCGTTGCTGCCCGAGCCGTTGGCGGGCAGGCGCAACGGTCCGAAACCCCACCCGCCAACAGGAAATGAACAAATGAATGCGTTGAAACGCTGGAATCGGTTAAAAGACCTGGAAGCCTTCCAACACGGTCTGGACAGTCTTTTAGGCCGCCCCTCGGGTCACGGGCCTGAGGGCCAAGAGGAACCCATGGCGGTGGTTGAATGGTCCCCGCTGGTGGACATCAGCGAAGATGACCAAGAATACCTGATCAAGGCCGAGTTGCCCGATGTGAAGAAAGAGGACGTGAAGGTCACAGCGCAGGAAGGCACGCTTACCATCATGGGCGAACGCAAATTCGAGAAGGAGGAAAAAGGCAGAAAATATCACCGCGTCGAACGCGCCTACGGCAGTTTCGGGCGCAGCTTCTCGCTTCCGGATGATGCCAGCCCGGCAAAGGTCAGCGCCGAGTTCAAAGATGGCGTGCTCACCGTGCATTTGGTGAAGGACGAGAAAGCCAAACCCCGGCAAGTCGAGGTGAAGATTTCCTGAACGGGCGCAATGAGGGACAGGCGTCCCGCCCGTTCTCTTGCGCCAGACCGGAAACACCCAGCGATGACTCAAACATCAGCAATACGCGCCATGCGGCTCTATCTGATTAATCCATCCAATCCGCTGGTCAGCATCCTCAATGTCAGCGAGAGCCGGTGGAACCGTTACCGGGTGTGGAAACCCCTCAGCCTGATGGTGCTCGCGGGTCTGACGCCGCCGGACTGGAACATCACCCTCGTGGACGAAAACCTCGGCCTGCCGGACTACCACTCCATGCCCCGGCCGGATTTGGTGGGCATCACCGCGTTCACGTCGCAGGCAAACCGTGCGTATCAGGTGGCGGCGCACTTCCGCAGCTTGGGCGTGCCGGTCGTCATGGGGGGCATTCATGCGACCATGTGCCTGGAGGAGGTCAAGGAACATGTGGACTCGGTCGTCACCGGGGAGGCGGAGAGCATTTGGACGCAGGTCCTTGACGATGCCCGGCACGGCGGCCTCAAGCGCCGATACGACGGAGGACATCCCGACATCAACCATTTTGTACCCGCCCGACACGATTTGCTTTCCGGGCGCTATGCCTTCGGAGCCATTCAGACCACGCGTGGCTGTCCTTTGAATTGTAGCTTTTGCAGCGTAACGACTTTCAATGGCGCTCAATACCGGCAGCGGCCGGTCGAGGATGTCGTGCGCGAATTCCAAGCGATCCGTGAGAAACGGGTTCTGGTTGTGGATGACAACCTCATCGGTACGCGTCCGGAACACGTTGCCCGGGCCAAGGAGTTGTTCCGCGCTTTGGCTAACGCAAACCTGCACAAACAATGGATCGCTCAGGCGACCATCAATTTCGCCGACGACGAAGAACTTCTGGCGTTGGCCGCGAAGGCCGGATGCCGGGGCGTCTTCATCGGTTTTGAATCCCCGACACCCGAAGGGCTTCGGGAACTCGGCAAGAAGTTCAACCTGACCAAAGGCCGGGATTTCCCTGCTTCCGTCCGGCGCATACAGCGGCACAAGATTCTGGTCGTCGGTCCCTTTATCATCGGTTTGGATATTGACGAACCGGGCATCGGCCAACGGATCGCCGAGGTGGCCGGCCAATATGGCGTGGACACCCTCAACACGCTGTTTCTGACGCCACTGCCCGGCACGCGCCTGTGGGACCAAATGAAGTCGGAGGAGCGCATTGCCCTCAATATGTTTCCGGAAGACTGGAAATACTACACGCTGACGTTTCCCGTGGCGCGGTATAAACATTTCTCTCGCGAGGACATCATCCAGGAAATGATTTCCTGCAACCAGCGCTTCTATTCCCTGCCGCGCATTCTGCGCCGGGTCTGGAGCAGCTTTCAGGAAGGCAGCCATCCACTGCTGAGTCTCGTGGGCAATCTTTCTTACCGGAACAACAGTCGTGTGGACTGCAGGACTTACGCGGACTTCCAGCGTCAGCGGCGCCATTTTCCCGGCATAAAGCGAATGCAACTGCAAACCCAGGCCTGAACGAATATGAAAACCACCTTTCGCTATCTCAGCCTCAACGCCCAGGCCACCTGGCACCGCCAGGTGGAGGAACAACTCAAACACTTGCATAGCCTGACGGCGATAACCTCTGCCGATGTGGTCCTCGAACACCAACGGGAAGCCAAACCGGCCTTCCGCGTGCAAGTCCGGCTGGAGGTTCCGGGACCGGGCACGCACGCCAAGGCTACCCGCCATACGCGAGAGGCGGCGCTGCTGATTCATGGCCCGGCCCTGCACGCCGAGGCCAGAGACAACACGCTCGAAGCCGCGCTGCTCAAGGCCACCCAGGACCTGGAGCACCAGGTTCAAGCCCACCAACTCAGGCACTTGGAACGGGGCAAAAGCAAACTGCAACTCAGTGCCGTTTCCAGCCGGTGGACCAACCCTCAGGCCGGCCAAAGGTGAAGCAGACGATGAATCCAGGGGCCATGAAAACGAACGAAATGAAAAACCGAGCGGACGATGGGTCTTTCATTCGGCCAGCGGCTGACGCAGGGGTACCTGTAGAACCGGAAGATTTATCCCGATTTGAAGGAGAAGGCGGTTCGGAAGCTCCTGCGCCGGCTCCGGAATTGATAGATGTTCCGCTCGACAACGCTATTTGGCGGAGACCGTGCCGGGCGGCGCATCAAACGAATCCAAAGGAAATGACTCCATGAAACTGAACAGGAGTGCCGCCGGCAGGAACCGTGAACGCGTGGTGGATAGCGCAACCAAACCATCGCAGCGAACAGGCGAGCCGGAAACACTCTCGAGAGTTGGCGTTCCGGAACGCTTTCGGCGTTTGAAATGGAATGAAGTGGTGTGTCATGGCGACTTCGTCGCGGATGAACGCCTTGGGCTTGAACTATGGGAAGGGCCAGGCGGATTCCGGGCCGACACGTTTGTGAAACCGATTTACCGGCGGAACGAAAGCCGTTTGACCACAACCAAAAAATTAAAATGAACAGATCAAGATGTCCCCACTGCGGTGTTAAACTCGGCAATTTCCTCTACGCGGACGCGTGTCCACACTGCCACGAGGAATTGAAACATAACACGAAACAACCGGTTTCGGTCCCAAAGCATGATTCGCAACAGCCGAAATCATGGCCGGCTCGGATTTTCTTCCGCCTCTTGCGCGTAGTGGAGAGTTGAAACCAATGCCAGGAGAAACCATGAAACCATCTCTTATCTGTGGCGGAAGCCGGGGCCTGCACGTCAGAAAGCAGGTTTACGAGCTTACGCTGGACGATCTCAGAACATTTCCAGTTTGGGAGTTCAGGTTGGATGAAGAGGGCGAGGAAGGCCGGGACGAGTCAACCGTCCGGCCCTACACGGCAACTGGCCCGCTGGACCCTACGGACCGCATGTTCGTCGTGCGAGCCGTTTTCACTCTGGCCGACGGTTCAAGGATGCATGGCTATTTCACACCACCCGGCCGGGGCGATGCCGGCGTCGGCACACTGCAACCGATCATCGTTACCGACCGCGGCCAGGTTCGCTTTTGGTGTGGCACCGCGGTACCCGACGCGATGCGTTTGGCTCACAGCTACGAGTTGCTCGGGAAAGATGCGCAGCATGTATTTCCAGTGCGGTTCGAGTCAGACGTGGAACTGGCCGGAGGTCCGTCCAGGGGCAGCGTGCCAGGTTTCCTGGTACTGGAGGATTTTCAGACCCGGAGAACGAGGACGGTGATATGACGAGGTGTCGAAGGCTTTAAGACACAAAACTTATGAAGGCAAAAATATTCGAAGTCGTTCTCCACAAACTGCCCTCCGGCAAGTCGCCGGCGACGGCCATGGAAGAACAGCTGAACCATTTCCTCGCGCAACATCCTGATCTGGAGTTGGTGACCACGCACATGAGCACCCTGGTCTCGCCGGCCGAGCCGAATGCCATGCCCAGTACGGCGGAATCATCCATCATCATTTTCTGCACACTGTTCTATAACGATTTGACAGCGGGAGGACCTGCAGCCTGACACCACCTATATTCTGGAGACGAAGGAACTTTATGGCCGTAGCGACACTTAAATCACTGCACGCGTACCTCAGGTTACTCGAGAACGCATCAGAACTGAAAAGAAAGATGCCGGAATACTCCAATCCAAGGACAACCAAGGAAGGCTTGTCCGAAATGAGCAAACTGGTCGGGCTTGATAATGCTGTGTTTAAAGACCCGCAAAACATTGCGGCCGTCATCGGCCCTCAGCGATTCATCATGATCTGGGGAGAACCATCCGTCACCGCCCATATCGCCCGCATCTTTGACAGTTCGAGGGTGCTGGTGACCGTGCTCATAGACCCCAGACATTTCGAGAAAGCAACAGCCACACAATCGGGATCGAACCTTAGCCCCACCCGGGCACAGTCGAACTCCGACCCGGCAAGCGTGCCTGAGACCTTGAAACCGCTGCTGGCAGGGAACACGGCCCTGACCTGCCGGCTTTTCCGGGCCCTCTTCGAACACATGTTGGGATTCGCGTCACCATCCAGCGCCCAGCAGGGAAGTGCCACCCTGGTGAACGAACTGACCGGCAGCAAAGAGCATGGCCGATCTTTTCTCGCCACAGCGATGTTTATCCTGGGAGCAGAGATTGACCGCGAGAACCTGATGTCATTCATGCTGGAACAAGGTCTCTTCGGCATGCCGCTATTCGAACAACTCCTGCAGAACAGAGATTACTGTGATGCCTATTACACTTTCAGGAAACTCGAAAGGGCGTTCATGGCATCGCCCGCCGAAGAGGAAACGCAACTGAGGAACAGGATCGACAAGTTCAACGGGCAATTCGGGGGAAAACCTTATGGTGCAAAGCTTTTCGAAGCCGATGATCAAGACAAGGCCAGGGTCGATGCCCACCTCGCGGCAGTTGATCTCCTGGAGGCTTTGGCACTCACGCCGTTGAGCATGTGCCTGAACAATTCGATTACTGCCGCTTCATCCAACGCCGTTCGGTCCATGAGAATCATGGCCCGGCATTTTGAGCGTTTCGCTAAAGGGGAGGAAACAAAAGAACAAACCAACAAGGAGATTGCCGACCATCTCCTCGCGTTTGCCCAACAGTTTTCCGCCGATAACAAAGCAGCGTCACCCCCGTGATGCAGCCCGAAAGCACTCACTTTATGAACCTACTAAAGCCCATGTGCCTGACCATCATCCAACTGGTCAAACAGGCCTGGTTGCTTCCCCAATCGATCGTAAATGCCGTCCAGCAAAGGCGGCAGCAGGTGGTTCGAAACGAACTGGAAGCTGAACGGCTCGACCGGATACGCAACCCGTCGAAGTATCTTGGGAAGTGATTGGAAATTCGACCCGTGTCAACAAGCCAAAAAGCCGATGTAAAAATCAACTCTCATGAACACTAAAGTCTATGTGGATAACTTGGCCGCTGCCACGACGGAAAGCGATCTGATGAAGCTGTTTTCCGTTCACGGCAACGTCGTGGACGTTAATATCGTGGTTGACCGTGCCAACCATAAGCCGCGCGGTTTCGGCTTCGTGACCATGGCTACGTCCGAAGGCGCTCGAGCTGCCATTCGGTCTCTTCACGGAAAGGAGATCGGAACGCGCAATCTCATCGTGAGCGAGGCGTGGCCACACGAAGAGCGCAACAAATCATCCGATGGCGCCAGCGTCCCCGCCCGCTGTTCCAGCCACCTTGACCAAGCCGTCGCTGGAGGGGGCATCGTGAACTTTAAAGATACACAACTGCAGCAGTGCTATGACCGCAACCTTCTCGAGGCAGGTGATGCTTCCGGGGACTTGCGCCAGGTCCGTGCCCTGATAGCCACACACGATCTATTTCAAATGCTCGAAGGGGCTCACTCCAGAAGAGTCCACGAGACGATGGAGCATCTCCTCTCGACGCGATTGCGCCCGGGGCTGCGCCGATGGTATCAGCGCTCCGATGTCGAAGCGGATTCCGCAACGGTTGGATTTAGAGATCAGTTGAGTCAATTGGCCGGAGAGAGGCTCGAAAACGTGACTGAAAGTCCTGATAACCAAACCTGAGCGCGTCGATGTTTGCCGCGCCTTAATGAAAGAACTTATATGCGACGTCCCAGAGGTATTAAAACCAGAAAGTCAGTAGCCAAACGTTTCAAGATCACCGGCACCGGCAAAGTCCTTTTCCGGGGTGCGGGCAGACGCCATCTGCTTCAAGGCAAAAGCTCCAAACGCCGCCGGTTTTTGCGAAAGGCGGCGCTCGTTGGAGCCACAGACATTTATCGTATCAAACAAAATTTGCCATTCAGCCACTAAACCACCCACTGCCTTCCGCAACCCAAAACCAGGCGAACGAAAAAACGTCTATGAAGCCGCCGAGGCTCACCGCCTTCTTGAAACCTGCCTGTCCCGGGAGCCAAGGCGCGCGCGTCCGAAGGCAGGTTTACGAGCTCACTCTGGATGACCTCAACCAGTTTCCAGTGTGGGAGTTCAGGTTGGGCGAGGAAGGCGAGGCGGGCCGGGATGAATGCACCGTCCAGCCATACACGGCATCTGGCCCGCTTGACCCTGCGGATCGCATGTTCGTCGTGCGGGCCGTTTTCAAGACATCAGCGATGCCATAGGCAGTTGATTTCGAGTGGCTTGTGGAAGGCGGGATGCGTCCGATTCCGCCCCCAGCCACCGTTCCTAACAGTGATTGCAGCAATCCAAGGTGCCGCTGACAGGGAATAGCGGACACCAAGACGGACACCACATTTTCACTGGTCCGTAAGACTGAGCGTAACCAGCAATGACTCGCCCGCAACTCACTAACTTCTCGAACCGGCTTTATTTATCCTCGTGGATGTGGCTCAAACCTTAGTTCGGAGACCCCTTCGTTGAAGGGACCGCTCCCCGGGCGGCGGATTCGCCGGGTTCGTGTATTTGCACGCGGGCGAGTGCCGCGCTTTGGTTGATTTTGCAAATACGGCACGCTTCTCAGTTCAAAATTAAAGTGACTGGCGCAAGGAATGACCTCCGGCCAAAAGCGCGGCGATCACCAGGAGGAACTAAGGCAAACGCACCATCCGGCAGGAAATCTTCCTCAACACCAGTCAAAGCATGAATCATAAATTGTCTTGCATGTCTCGCAAGGGCGTCGTGACTGGCTTGCCCAGGCGAGTCTCCAACAGCCTCGTGACCCGTTGACGACATTCCTCCCGCTGCTGGTCCAGCTTTTTGCGATAGACCATCCCGAGGCCTACGAAAGCCAAGAGGCTGATCAACGATCCCAAACCCAGCCCGAAAATAATGTTGATGATGAAATGCTGTGTGTTGTCAGGAAAGTTTTCCACCAAGACCGCCCCATAGCCGAAACAAGCCGCCGCCAGCGCAGTCAGCATGGCCATCAGCCATGCCGCGCGTCGCACACAGCGCGCGTCGCGCTGAATCTGACTGATCCCTTTCACCAATTCCTGGCGCCTGGCGCTTTCGTCGTAAAGAATGCACTGCCTCAAAAACTCCGTATGTTTTTCATGCTCGCTCATCGTCGTTGGAGCAACACTGTTCACGCTGCGGCCTTGCCGCTTTTCCGTTTGTTCAGCAGTCATGCTACGCCATTGGCCAACTCCTTGCTATGGGGTGTTTACCCCATATACAGACTGCCGCAACAGGCCGATGCTGCTGACGGATTGGTGGCTTGCCGGAAAAGGATCAAACATTCTTGAACGCAGGACAACAACCCGCGCCTCTCTGTGCTGGCGGCCCGTGATTTAGGAATAGGTTATGAAAGCCGAGTTAAGCAGAATATCGAGACGCTATCTGACCGCATTGCGGACCAACCTGCACCAAGGGCCGCGGGCGAGCTTGCGATCGGCGGGTGGACTGGGACGTCAGGCCCTGACCATAGGGCTGAAGACGTTGGACCTGGCCATGATCCACCGGCATGCACTGACCACGCTGGTGTCGCCCAGCAACTCCTCCGAAAGTGGCGATGGGGTACTGAAGCGGGCGGAGGCTATCAACCGGGCCGAAGCTTTTTTCGTTGAGGCGATCAAACCGATCGAACAAAATAATCGCGCCGCGATGGAAACCAACGTCCAGTTGAGCCAACTGAACCAGACGTTGCGCTAGCGTACCATCGAGCTGGCCGCTGCCAACCGTCAGTTGAAGCAGGAAGTCGTCCGGCGCCGAGCCGGGGAGGAAGCCCTCAAGAAAAGCCGGCAACACTACCGCCAGTTGTTGGAACAGTCGCGTCAACAGCAGGAGCAATTGCGGCATCTGGCCCACCAGATTCTATCCTCGCTGGAGGAAGAGCGGAAGAAGATCAGCCGTGAGCTGCATGATGAAATCGCGCAGACCTTGACGGGCATCAATGTCCATCTGGCGACCTTGTCGAGGGAGTCCGCAGTCAACACCAAAGGCCTGAAGAAAACCATCTCCCACACACAACGACTCGTGGAGAAATCGGTGAACATCGTGCATCGGTTCGCCCGGGAATTGCGCCCGACCCTGTTGGACGACTTGGGGCTGATTCCCGCCCTCCATTCCTTCATGAACGAATTCACGAAACGGACCGGCATCCACATTGGCTTTACCGCGTCTGCCGGGCTGGAACGATTGGACAGCGCCCGGCGGACGGTGCTCTATCGCGTCGCCCAGTCGGCGCTCACCAACGTCGCCCAGCACGCGCAAGCCAGCCGGGTGAAGGTGAGTATCCGGAAACTCCGGGATGCCATTCGCATGGAAATCCGCGACGACGGCAAATCCTTCGAGGTGGAACGAGGCTTGTTCGCCAAACGGCACACACGGTTGGGTTTGCCCGGCATGAGGGAGCGGGCGGAGATGGTCGGCGGCAGTTTTGGCGTTGAATCCGCCCCGGGCAAAGGCACCACCATCCGCGCGCGGATTCCCCTCAGCAATGGCAACAAAGCTTGACGCCCTGAATCAGTCCGTCCGCCTGCGCCGCCGATTCGCCGGAGGCCGAAGGCGGAAACGTGGTGAGGCGCCCGTCCCTTCGCAGTAGCGCTCCTGCGGTGGGTGGAAGATTCCGCTCGGCCACGGCAACCGGGGTTCGACTTGTCCAGGAATTCCGGTTGGGGCAGATTCTTTGGTGTGCATGAAACGAATCACCGTCCTGCTGGCTGCGGACGTTGTTGGAGGCTGAAGGCGATATCGCGGTGGTCGGCGAAGCGGAAACCGGCCGCCAGGCGGTGGCGCTGGCCCGGAAATTCCGTCCTGCCGTCGTCGTCATGGACATCGCGATGCCGCTGTTAAATGGCTTGGAAGCCACCCGGCAAATCCTCAAAGCCGTCCCCGCTGCCAGGGTCTTGATCCTTTCCGCGCACAGTGATGACGCCTACGTCGAGCAAGTGATTGCGATGGGGGCGGCCGGATATTTGATCAAACAAACCTCCGCCCACGTCCTGTCCCGGGCAATTCGGGAAGTTTACGCCGGACGCGCGTATTTCAGCCTTGGCATTGCGAAACGGCTTGACCGGGGCGATCAGAAATCGCCGGCCCGCGCGGGGCAGTTGAAGCGGCAAATCGCCCGGCTGAGTTCGCGGGAGGCGGAGGTGCTGCAACTGATTGCCGAAGGCGGGGCCAACAAACAAATCGCGGCGGAACTGGGCATCAGCATCAAGACGGTCGAAAAACACCGGGACCAACTCATGAGCAAGCTGAACATTCACGACACCGCCGGTCTGACCCGCTACGCCATCAGCACGGGCATCATCGAGGGCAGCGTCCAGTTGACCATCGTTTAGGATGGCGACTGGAACCGATGGGCAGGCCTCGTCGCTTGCCGCGCCGTAGCGCGAAGCGCGCAGGCGGGTTCTCGTCCCCTCTCCATGGTAATTCTGTATTCCTGGACGAAGGCGGATCGTTCTCGCAGTCGAACGCGGGGCTGGATTCATCAAGTCTGGCATGGGTGAACACCCCATAGCGCCCGCGCGGTTTCCCGATTTATATTTCAAAGCATGAAACCTAATTGCAGGAAGAAAGCCCTGAAATTGGGTGAGTTCATCGCGAAATGGTGCGCGGCAATCGCATCTCATGTCCCGGTCGGTTATGAGGATGAAACCGGATTCCATTACGGTGTGAATGCAAGCGATCGGCGCTTTTAATTTTTGATTCGTGCGGACAGCCGTTTTTTTCAGCGGGGTTCTCCACCCCCACTTCCTTGGCGGCTGCCGCCCGAGTCGGTTTTTGGGTTTCAAAGGCGACGGGGACAATAAAGCGTTGTAATTTCTTGAAAACTCCACCCCAGAAACAGAGATATGAACACTCCGCTTGAAGCTCCGGCTGGCGAAGCCGAGAGAGTTGACCTTCGCCACGACGCCATCGGGGTCGCCTGGAATGCATTCCGAATCTTTCAGAACGAAGGCAGCCCCGCGCCGCTTTGGCTGAAGGCGCGAGCCCGGGCGATTGGCTTCCGGCGTGATGACCTCGAACGCACGCATTGGAAGAAGGTATGTCGTTCGATGGTTGTGGATTGATGTGGCCATTTCAGCAATTGGCTTCATGAAATGCCAGGTAGGGTAACACCCCATAGCGTCCACAGGACTTCCCCGTTTATTTTGTCATAGGAACTGGAAGACTTGCCAAAATGGCAAGTCAGGCGCGGCAAATTTAGGTTTGGCGCGGCATGGTTTGGGCGGCCACCCACGCAATTTGGACGAAGGACAAGTTTATGTTACGAAGCATTAAACAATTATACGGAGACAAACTCGGGGCGTCCGATGGCGAAATCGGCCACGTCAAGGATTTCTATTTTGACGATCAGAATTGGGCGGTTCGCTATGTGGTCGCGGACACGGGTTCCTGGTTGCCGGGGCGACAGGTGCTCCTCTCTCCCCATGCCTTTGGCAACCTCGATCAGACCGGAAATGTCCTGCGCATGAACCTGACCCGGAAACAGATTGAGAACAGCCCTGCGATCGAGTTGCACAAGCCGGTGTCCCGCCAATATGAAGAGGAGTATTACAGGTATTACGGCTGGCCGTTTTACTGGCAGGGTGGCGGGTTATGGGGCATGAGCGGCTTCCCGATTTTGGAGTTGCCGCCAAAACCGCTCCCGGGTGAGCCGGCCCCTGCGAGTGACCGGCACTCCGAATCTGCCGATGCGCATCTGCGAAGCACGCAAGCCGTGAGCGGCTACCACCTCCAGGCGAGCGATGGAACGGTCGGCCATGTCTGTGATTTCATGGTGGACGCCCAAAGTTGGGCGATTCGTCAACTGGCCATCAAAACCGGGCACCGGTTTTCCGGCAAGGAAGTGGAAATACCAACGCGCGCGGTTGACCGGATCAGTTGGGATGAATCCAAGTTGTTTGTGAACCTGACCAAGGCAGCCGTCGAGCAGAGTCCCGCACACCCTGTGTCTCCATTCAGTGCGATTGGTGTGGCAGAAAAGCCGCAGATGTTCGATCGCGCCTCATTCGAGCCGGAGCGCAAATGAACCACCCTGACCAGCAAAGCCGCCACATGCTTCTATGAATAAAAAAGTACGGAATTATCCCCTTGACAAAGGGGATGGGTTGGGTGTATATTTGAGGCATGAAAACGAACAAAGTGAATACGGGGCCGACGCTGAAAGAATTTCTCGCTCAATTCCCCGACGACGAGTCCTGTCTGCAACACATTTTTAACAGCCGTTTCGGGCAGGGCTATAAATGCCCAAAATGCGGCAGTAAAGCCAAATGGTATCGGATTAAGGCGCAACGTGCTTTTTGCTGTGGTGTGTGCGGTCGTCACATTCACCCGACAGCCGGAACTCTTTTTGAAGATAGCCGGACTTCGCTGCAATCTTGGTTCATCGCCATTCACATGTTCACGACTTCCCGGCATGGGGTTTCGGCTATGGAATTGATGCGGCAGCTTGGCGTAACCTACAAAACGGCGTGGCGCATGGGACACGAAATCCGAAAACACATGGCGCAAGTTGACGATGAATTGCCGCTCTACGGCCAAGTTGAAATTGATGAAACCTATGTTGGCGGTCGCACTACTGGCGGCAAACGCGGACGCGGTGCCGCGAACAAGACTATCGTTTTTGGCATGATGCAGCGTGATGGACAGGTAATGACGAAAGTTGTCCCGAATGTTGCCAAGAAAACGCTCCAGCCTATTATTGAGGAAAATGTTCTGGATGGCTCCATAGTTCACACGGATGAATTGAAATCGTATAGGGGATTGAAAAAGGCTGGCTACAATCATCACACGGTTAATCACGGCACAGGCGAATATGTGAACGGGGAGACGCACACCAACAATCTGGACAATTTTTGGAAGCACCTGAAAGGCAGCATCCGTTCGACCCACATTCATGTTTCCAAAAAGCATTTGCATAAATACGCGAAGGAATTTGAGTATCGGTTCAACTCCCGCGATAACCCTTCCGTGATGTTCCCCGCCTTGGTTTCGCAGTTCCCGAAACCACAGATTTGAGCAGCTTTCCTAGCCGCTTTTTATTGGCTGGTGGATACTTTTCATCATGCTCTTTGATGAACTGCTCCATCTTCCCTTTTTCTCTGGCTTCTTTTAGATTCATGGGTTATTGGGATGGACTGACTGGACCATTCCATGCAGTTATTGCCGTTAATAAGTGGCCCTGTCCGTCTTGACATGAAACGATGAACTTTGTCCCAAATGGAATTTCGATTTTAGGAACTCCCAGAAAGAAAAAAACTATTACGCCGCTTTTTTCAGTGCCATTCCTCACCGGTTCTTTTGAAAGAGCCGCCAGCAGATCATTCGTGTCTGCAAGCCACCCTACCCTTGGCCCTAATCCCCATTTTTCCCAATCAATCGCTTGTCCATCAAAATGATTTCCAGATGGCATTTTCATTTGAATTTTCCAATCAAACGGCATTGAGTCAGGCCCAGCGTTCGTAATTTGAATCATCATATCTGCATAACATGAGGTGTTTAAACCTTGGGCATCGGCAAGAGCGAAACGCGGCAGGATAAACTTCATCCTGTGGATGTAAAGGTGCTGATGCCATTTTATGGCTCCAACCAATACTAGTATGACGACAGAAATAATTACCAACCCCAATGCTGTTTTCCCATACTTGAAAAGGTCAATTTTGCCAGAAACCACAGTCGGTAATTCCGACGTAGCGGCAACCGGGGCGGTCCCAATATCTTCTTTTGAGAAATGCTTCTTAAGAAGAATAAGGATTAAACAAACAATCAAAAAACAGACAGCAAACGTGCCGGAAAACCAGAGCATGGATTCAAAAAATGAACCCTCCTTTATATGCCGAAAAATTGTTGTTATAAAAGCCATAACAAGAATCAGTAATGCAGCAGCGAATGGGAATAAGGCGTTTCCCAAAAGATAGGCGGAAGCTTTCCCCAAAAAACCAAGAATTTTGAGGGTGATTTCTTGCGCTTTTGACATGCTGGGGAAATATGACCATACCTCCGCCATTCGTCAATCCCAAATTTCCCTGTGTCAAGGGGATAATTCCGAAAAAGTATTACTGACCAGTGTCTGCCGTCCGATGGGGCCGCAATACGGCGACGCGCCATCCGTCGGCTACGAGCTGCTTTACCGCCAGATCACCCGCGCGCAAGGCATTTTCAGTCCGCGCACGGTGAACGTCTTCTTCGGGCTTGATTACATCGCCGAAAATCTGGACGCGCCAACCGTCGTGTTGCAATACCCGTCCAAGCGCGAGTTGATCAAGGAACTTAAGAAGGGTTACGATTACGTGGGCGTCTCGTTCATCATGGCGCTGATGCACAAGATGAAGGAGACGGTCGCGTTGATCCGCCAATACGCGCCGGACAGCAAGATTGTGCTCGGCGGTTACGGCACCGTGTTGAAGGACGACGTGCTCAAGCCGTATGCGGATTTCATCTGCCGCGAGGAAGGGGTGGGCTATTTCCGCCGGCTGCTGGGCGAACCGGAAATTCCGATGCCCTACAAACACCCGTTGATTGTGAGCTGGCTCAAGGTTTTCGGCTGGAAAGTGTCCGGCACCGGAAAAATCTTCGCCGGGCTGGGCTGCCCGAACGGCTGCGACTTCTGTTGCACGTCGCATTTCTTTTCCCGCAAACACATCAAGCTGCTGCCGACCGGGCGCGACATTTACAACGTCGTGGAACGCTATTTCGACCTCGATCCGAGCCTGGTCTTCCTGATCCTGGACGAGGATTTTCTGCTGAACAAAAAGCGGGCGATGGAATTCCGCGAGTGCGTTTTGCAGGGCGGCAAACGGCCTTCGATTTTCGCCTTCTCGAGCGTCAAGGCCATCAGCCAGTACAAGGTGGAGGAAATTCTGGAGATGGGCATTGACGGATTCTGGATCGGTTACGAGGGCACGCGGTCAAATTACGCCAAGCAACAGGGCCGGCCGATAGACGAAATCCTCACTGAATTTCGCGAGCACGGCATCACCGTGCTGACCTCGATGATCGTCGGGTTCGATTATCAGACGCCGGAAATTGTCGCGCAGGAACTGGACGGGCTGATGAAGCTCAAACCATCGCTGGCGCAGTTTTTGATTTACGGGCCGGTGCCCGGCACGCCGTTCCACGAACGCGTCATCCGGGAGAACCTGCTGCAGGACGTTTACACCAGCGACAAGGATTTGTTTTACCGGCGCGCGGACGGATTCCGGACGATGATGAAACATCCGACGCTGTCGCCGGCGCAGATTGAGGACATCCAACGCTCGTGTTTCGAGCAGGATTTTCAGCGGCTGGGCCCGAGCATTTACCGGGTGCTGGAATCACGTTTTCTCGGCTACCTCAAACTCAAGGATTCGCCGAATCCGATTTTGCGCCAGAAGGCGGAATACTTCGCCCGGGAATTGCGCTATGCGTATCCGGTTTTTCTGCCGGGCAGATTGCTCGGCCCCAACGCCACCGTGCGGAAATGGATCGGCGAGCTGGAGCGCCGCATCCACGCGGAACTCGGACGCCCGGCGTTCGCGCAGCGGTTCAAATCGGCGCTGGCGGTGGGCGCGGCGTTGTGGACGGGGATTGCGTTGAAGCTCGACCTCTTTCAGCATCCCTAATTGCAGCGGACGACGTATCGCGTGCCGGAAAAGAGCTGGAGCGCATTTGATTTGTGGGAAGAATTTCAGAAAAAACATCCCGTCCCGAACTTTTCCATACAGGTCGAGTTGCAGCACGCGAAGCAACAGGTCTGGATGCGGCTGGAAGGCGCGCTTTCATCGTCGGACGCAGAAAGTCTGGCGCAACGCCTCCGCGATTTACTGGCGCGGAGCAGGAACCGGCTGGTGCTCGACCTCAATAAACTCCACTGGGACAAGGCGGATGACCTGCGTCCCCTTTGGGAGAAGCTCGCGGTCTATCGTTCCCGCATTCGTCTCGTCCTGCCCAAACTGGCCGCAGCACATCCTGAGGTGGTGCTTCTCGCCAGCATGTTCAAGCACTACAATGGCTGAGAAATTCAAGGTAACTTCCCAAGCGCAGACCTGAACAAGCCCGCCAGCCGGCCAGTGGCAGCTTCCGGTGTTTCGCGGTTGCAGGCAGCGCGATCGAGAACCCGCTGGATGTGGACGTCCACCTGTCTGAGGAACGATGGCGCGACCGCGTAACCATCGCTCTCGTAACTCAGGATGGGCATGCCTTGCTGAATGCTGAGCGGCTTGAGGATCGCCTCCGAGATGCGGTAGGGCAGACAGTTGAACGGCCCAATTACAATGAGACCGTCGTAACCCTCGCGGGCGGCCTCCAGCCCTTTGCCCACCGTCGGAATCACTTCACCGTGAAGCGCGGGAGAAACGTGTTCGGCGGCTTTCTCGAACAACGCGGGGATCGCGTTTGGACGCGCCACCAGCAGTCTTGTCTTTCGAAAAAGGCTGCGGTAATGCACCTCACATTTCCGTTCCGCCTCGTAACTCAGCCACTGCTGCAGGTACTGCTTTCCATCCGGCTGAAAAACCCTCGTGCAGGCCTTGGCGAAGGCGCGGCCGCCAGGCTTCAGCCCCCAACTTTGGGCGGCTCCAGCCACGTCCCGATAAGCGGCGTAGAGGACGAGCTCGCTCACGTCCACCGGTTTGAGAATGATGCCGCGTTTGGCGTAAAGCTCGGCAATGCCTTCCATGAAAAACGGACTGAAACGGGTGAAAAAATCTCCGGTGACCGCAACCCGTGGACAGCTCAATGGATCTCGTGTACGCGGCAGTGCCGCCAGCCGGTCAATGAACCCGGGCAACCCGGCATGAAACTGACCGAGTGAAGCCGCCGTGGCCGCGAATTGCTCCCAGTGCTGCCTGAGCTGATCCACACCCCCGTCGGCATCCACGACCCGGAGAACGTGCTCGATCTCCACGAGGATGTCCGCAACGGGTATCGCCGCCGACAAAGCCCGCGTCAACTCCGCCAAATCGAATCCGCCATAGTCGTTTTCCTTCCGCAGATCGAACATGAAAACATCCGGGAATTGCTGCACGGCAAGAAGACGTTCGAAGTAGCCCATGTAAGAATCCACCACGCAGGGCGCGCCGCCGCGCACCATGAAAAAGCCCACGACCTCGCCTGGCTGGCGGCGTTCGAGCGCTTGCAGCAGTTGTCCCACGCAGATTGGCAGCGGGAGACACTCGCGGCCCGAGGTGTATTGGAGCCCGCGCTCGAGCTGGCTTCGATCCAGTGGAATCACGTCGTTCGGGTGCAACCCCAGCCAACGCGCCACCATGGCGAGCGCTTGCGTATGAACCTGGGAGAAGTTCGGGAACACGATTCTCACGCGCGGGTCGGTGAGCGCCATCACGTCGCCATTCGATCGGACGACGCGACCGCCGGGGGCGAGTCGGCAGGGAATGAACGACTGGTTGCGGGTGGTTTCTCCTGTCTGGTAATTCCGGACAATGTCGAGAAACGCTTCCAGGCGGGTCTGAACGCCGGCGTCGGCAGTGTGGGCGTCAATCTCAAGAATCAAGTACGGCTTGGCGCCCAATTCAGAGGCGAGCATCGCATGGGTGAATGCATCAATGGTGCAACTGAAGTTGCTCACGCAAAGCAGGAACAGGGTGGGGTGTTGCCGGACCAGGGCCGCGGCATTCAGAATTTGGTTCGCGAAATGCCACGCAGTCGGTCCTTCTCCCACGGGCGCGAGGCAGTCAGCCGGGATGACTGTGACGCCCATACTCGAAAGTTTCTTGCTCACCGATTGCGAAGCCTCCTGCGTGAAGGCGTTATAACTGTGGCCGGCAAGCAGGATTGCCGGTTTGCCTTCCGCCATGGCTCGTTCCAATGCCTGCTGCCCCAGTTCCTGAAGCGCCCTTTCCACTTCCATCTGGGCGCGCACGGCGGTGGTCCACGCCCGTTCGGCGAGCAAACGCGGCGTTCCCAAATCGCGGACGGCCATCTCCACGAGCGCCGAACTGGCGGCGTAGCCGTTGGTGAAATCCAGCAGCGGAGAGAGAAAACGAATTTCGGGGAACGCCTTCGCCAGAAAATAAGGTCCGGCTTGCGTGATCGGGCAGAGGTAGGAATCCCGACAGTCGTTGGGCTGCGGCATGCGCATGACGTGCGGGAGGAAAACCAAATCCAGCCCGCGCTGCGCGAGGTCCAGCACCGCGCCGTGTGCGATCTGCGCCGGGAAGCAGAAGCCGGAGTTCGACTTCAACTCGCCGCGCGGATCCACATCGGACAATACCACCTCCATGCCCAAGTCGGAAAAAAATGTCGCGTAAAGCCGGTGCAGCGAGTGCGTCGTCAGCGCCCGCGGAATGCCGATGCGCGGCCCGCCGCCCCCAGGGCTGTCAGGGGAATGGCCAAAGAGCAAGTCGGTCCGCTGCTCCACCAGATCGGCCGCGGCTGCGGTGCGGGCCTTTCGCTTCCACACATTCTCGTACAAGCTGCAACGGCCCCCGAACGGAAAGCGTCGGCCCGCCACCTCGAAACGGTCAATGCTGCAATACATCTTGCAGGCCCGGCACGTGAACCGGCTGACGAGTTTCATCTCGGGTGCCGCCAGATTCAGGAGTTCCATTGCTGCGCCGGGAGGGTGCTGGTCCACCATCACAACCGGTTTGCTGATTTTCGTCGTTGGGGGTGTTGGCGGCTGCGCGGCGGATCGTTCGAGAGCCAGCCACGCCACACCGAGTGCTCCAAGCAACTCGGGATTCGAAGGAATCACAACCTGCCGCCCGACGCTGTGGGCGAAGGCATGCCCGACGGCGCGGTTCAGTGCGACACCGCCCTGGAGGAACACTTTCCTGCCCACGGGGCGTTGTCCTTTGACCTTGGTGAGGTAATTGGCAGCAATGGCATAGACCAGTCCGGCGACGATGTTTTCGCGCGGGTGCCCCTCCTGCTGGGCAAGGCGGATATCAGAGTTGATGAACGCCGCGCAGGTCGCCTTGAATTGCACGGGGGCAGGCGCCGCCAACGCGATGTCGGCGATGTCCGATACCGCGATACCGAGATCGCCTTGAGCGCTCTCTTCGAGAAAAGAGCCGGTGCCGGCGGAACACGCGTTGTTCATGGCGTAGTCAATCGGAACGCCGTTGCGCAGGTGGATGTATTTCGAATCCTGGCCGCCAATTTCGAATATCGTGTCCACATCGGCATCGAAGTGATTTGCCCCGGCCGCCTGGGCCGAGATCTCATTGAACACATGCTCGGTACCCAGGTAGGCCCCCACCAACTCCCGCGCCGAGCCAGTGGTTGCGATCAAGCGTATAAGCCGGTTGCCCGCTTGAGCCACCAGGGCGTGGATGCATTCGCGCGCCGCCGCTACGGGATCGCCTCGCGTGCGCGTGTAATGCGAGGCCACCAGTCCGCGCGTCGCCCCGTCGAGCAGTACCGCCTTGGTGGTCGTTGAGCCTGCATCCACGCCCAGCACCAGCGGGCCATCGGTAGGCGGCTGCCGTGGTGGCGCGGCGATGATTTGCACGCGATCGGTGTAGTGATGGAGTGGCGGGAGCTGACCGAGGCCCGGCTGGACCGAGATCTTCGGCGACTGATAAAGCGCTTCGTCCCGCGTGAGCAAGGCGGTGCCCCAAGCCTCAAACCAGGGACTCTCCGGCAGCACCACGAACTCGGTGGCGGGCAGCTTCTCGCGCAAGGCCGCCAACATCGCCACGTTGCGGGCCACGCCGCCGATCAACAACACCCGCCGCAGCTCGCGCTGTCCTTTCTCCAACAGCGCAACCACTTTGCCGGCCATGCTATCGTGCAGGGTGCGCAAAATGTCCTCCGGCGTGGCCTCGTTCCGGTTGAGCTTGTGCGTGATGTCCGATTTGCAGTGAACTGAACAACGCGAAGCCAGCGGCACGACCTTTCCGTCGAACGACCGCCGGATCGCTTCCTCAAGGTTGAGTCCCATCCGGCCAATCTGCTGGACGAAGAACTCGCCGCTCCCGGCGGCGCATTTGTTGTGCGACAGAACATTGGTGATTCTTCTGTCCGTGAGAAGATAAACCAGGAACGACTCTCCGCCCAATGAAACCACGGCGTCAAAATCTCCACTCAGCTCTCTTAACGCCCGCTGGATGGCGGCCACCTCGGTGAGGTGGCCCAGATGGCCAGAGACTCCGAAATATTTGGCATCGGCGAACCCGGCGCCGGCGAGACTTTCTTTGAGCACTTCCAGCGGCCGTCCTTGATGCGGCATGACCTGGGCAATCCGGTCATTGCCTCGCAATTTCACCACCTTCACCGTCAGGGCGCCGATATTCACTCCCACGCAAGCCATCGCGTTTTCTTTTGGCAGCACCTGATCCGGACCGGAGTCGGCTTTGTTTCTGATATGTCAACCTAAGCCTGCAAGACATCCTTGTCCAAGAATGATCATAGGAAAGATTTGCTTCCACGGTGCTCGGGACTTTGACTCTTAGGCCTCGTAACCTGAAATCGGCTGGTATTTGAGATAATAGGCGTGTTCCCTTACGTCAACGCCCAGCAGCGGTTGTTTGCCCTGACTAATGGGTGAATCCTGATTGGGCGTCGGCTCGATGCTCAATTGCTTGTTCGCATCAATTACCAGCCACGCCCAACCACTGCCGAACTGACCGACAGCGGCTTTTGTCCATTCGTTTTTGAACGCGCTGAAATCGCCGAAGCGCTGGTCAATGGCCGTGGCCAACGCGCCCTTCGGTTCGCCGCCTGATATCGATTAGCTTTTACATTGTTCAGGGTGCTGTAAAACTCAGTACTTGTGTCAGCGAGGAAACTTATCTATTGATAAGGCATGGCCCGGAAATTAGTTGACTGCTGCCCGACTGGCCTGCTTAAGGAGAAAGCCGGGATGCACGGCCGCGGTGGTATCTGCAAAGGCTGGCGCGGTTTGACATTCGGGCTGATGGTCTTGGAAATGTTGGTGTGGACGGATTCGAGTCGAGCGACTCTTTTGTGGACCGACTTGGGCGCCACTCAAGTTCATGAGACAGGAGTCGGCACCGACATTTTGGGCGGGGCTTTGGAGCGAAACGATTCATCTACCGACACGCTCTATTTCAAGTTTCACGTGGATCCGATATCAGCCTTCACTACCGAGCCCTACTTTGCGGCATTCCAGTTGTTTGAAGGTAGCCACGAGCGACTGGCGGTGGGAAATGCTCTGAGTGCTTGGGCATACAGTGCCTTTAATACGGGAGAAACCGGAACGTCCAATCAGGGAGACGAGTATGGTATTGACTTGAACTCCTCTAATCCTGAGCCGTCCGGCATCGGGACCTTTCACAATTACGAGCTTGTCCACTCACTCCTCGAACGGACTATTGTCTTCAAGGTTCAATATGTGGCTGGTGGCGACGATCTGGTGACGGTGTGGCTGAACCCGGACCTGCGCCCGGGCGCCACTGAAGCCAGTCAACCGCAAAGCTTAACCACGCGGTTCAAGGCCAACGCCTGTTTCGATCAGATTCATCTTCGCCATGGTGGTGGTGGCGATGGGTGGATATTCAGCGAACTGGCCGTCGCCACTTCGTTCAGCGATTTCGTCAATGCAAATGGCTCGGAGGCCGGCGGGGAAACACCTTTTGCGTTCCGTTCGTGGCAGCGAGAGCAGGGTTTACCGGAAAACTACGTGCGTGCGCTAGCTCAAACGCGCGATGGCTACATCTGGATGGGCACCGATGGGGGGGTGAGCCGGTTTGACGGCTTGAACTTTTTCTCCCTCGGTCCCCAGGAGGGATTTCAAGGCGGGCCTGTGCAGACCTTGTACGGTGACAGCCGCGGCGCGCTGTGGATTGGGAGCGTGAGCGGTGGTTTGAGCTGTTGGCAAGGAGGAAAGCTCCAGAAATTCACTGAACACGATGGCTTGCCATCCGATTCGATTACCGCGCTGGCGGAGGACAAGAATGGGAATCTATGGGTGGGGACGCACTCTGGTTTGGCTGTGTGGCAGAACGGGCGTTTGACTTCGTTAAACGGAGCCGGAATTTTTTCGGGTAAACCCATCACGACGCTCTTTTGTGACCGCAAGGGCGTGATGTGGGTCGGGGGGACCGGGGCGGGGATTTTCTCTTATGAGCGCGACAAGTTCACTCAACTCCGGGGCTCGGGATTGGACAGCCTGCTCCAGGATCCCCACTGTCTGCTGGTGGACCAGCAGGGGCGAATTTGGATTGGAGCGGGAGACGCTTTTGTTCTGTGCAGGGATGGTGATCAGTGGCGTCGCTTTGGCATGCCCCGGCATCTGGCTACGCATTACATCAGCGATTTGGCGGAGGCACCGGACGAGACGGTCTGGGCGGGATCGGTGGGCGAGGGACTTTTTGAGTTCAAGTCCGGCAAGTTGATGGCAGTCAACGCCAGCAGCGGATTATCCGATAACCTTGTCGAAGTGCTATTAGTGGATCGGGATGGAAAACTTTGGGTAGGCACACATGGAGGACTCAATCGTATCTCCTTCAAGAAGGTGTCCGTTTTGAGCCACAACGAGGGACTGGATTACGGCGCCGTACAAGGGTTGGCGGAATTCCGGTCGGGCATGGTTTGGGCAGCCCAGCCAAACGGTGTGTATCAATGGGATGGCCGGATGTTCAGACAGCTGATGCTTAGCGGATTGCCGCCGCAAGAGCCCCCTGTCAGCGCCCTATTGGCAGTTCGCGATGGCAGTTGCTGGGTGGCGGGAACGCACGGGTTGCTTCACTTTAAAAATCCGCGGGCTGCCGAAGAGGAGGGTGGGGTACCAGCCTTGACGAATCTGAGCATCAGTGCGCTGGCGGAGGATTTCAAAGGCGGGGTATGGGCGGGCACTCGCAAAGGTGCGCTTTGGCATTTTGTTGATGGAAAATGGCAGACCCAAACCAATTTTCCGCAGGCTCACGCGATTACAGCAATTGTGGCGGACGCGGGCGATGCTCTGTGGGTTGGCACGGAAGGTGATGGACTGTATCGGATTGGCGGGGGGACGCACTCTCAGTGTGAGAAAGTGAGTGGCTTGCCCGGCGGCTGGATCCGTACGCTATACTTGGATGCCCAAAGCACGCTCTGGATCGGCACCGACGGCGACGGCTTGAGCCGGTTGCAAGACGGGCGCATAGTCACCTTTACGATGCGCGAAGGCCTGCCTGATAATACAATTTCCCAAATTCTTGAAGATGACGACGGCGATTTGTGGCTGGGCGGCAACCGTGGAATCTTCCGGGTAAAGAAACGTGATCTAGAAGACTTGGCGGCCCATAGGATCCCGGCGGCGTATCCGCAGATTTACGGCCGTGCCGATGGCATGTTGTCCGAGGAATGTGCGAGCGGCCTTTTTCCCGCCGGGCTGAAGATCAAGGCTGGTTTGCTTTGGTTCCCGACACTCAAGGGCATCGTGGTGGTTGACCCTCATCATATCGTTAGTTCGCCCGCTCCCGCCGTTGCGTTGGAACAGATATTGGTGGATGGAGTGCCTGAGCACGCCGTTCCCACCCAACCTGGCGGCGGCATGAACGCCGGGCAGGAAAAGGGAGACGCCCGAACCGAATCTCTTCGCCTGGCACCCGGCAGACACACACTTGAATTCCGGTACACCGGCCTGAGTTTCGATGCTCCTGAACGAGTGCGCTTCCGGTATCGGCTGGAACGACTGGACCCGAACTGGGTGGACGCGGGAACCCGGCGCGTGGCCTTTTACAGTTTCGTGCCTCCGGGAAACTACCATTTTCAGTTGATTGCCTGCAATGGAGATGGGGTTTGGAATAACGACGCCGCCAACCTCGCCCTGACGGTGCTTCCGCATTTCTGGCAAACACGGTGGTTTCTCGGGGGTGGGGTATTGGGAATTTGCATAGTGGGCATGGGGAGTGTTCGTGTCGTGGAAAAACGCAGATTACGGCGGCGTCTCAAACGTTTGGAACAGGAACGGGCATTGGATCGGGAGCGCACGCGTATTGCCCAAGACCTACACGATATAATGGGTGCTAAGTTGTGTCGGATCTCCTTTTTAAGTGAACATGCCCGCCGTTGCCAAACCGTTCCGGTTGAACTCCAGGAGGAGATCCGTTCCATGTCCGACGATTCGCGCGAGGTGCTTCAGTCTCTCGACGAAATCGTCTGGGCGGTCAACCCGCAAATGGATTCGCTTGAGCACTTGGCATCCTATATCGGGCAATATGCCCGGGAATATTTCCGGAGGACCGGCATTGAGTGCGAATTGGAAGTTCCTGGCCGGTTGCCGGCGCAGCCACTTTCGTCACAGTCGCGCCACCACATGTTTTTGGCAGTTCACGAAGCGCTGGCCAACATCCTCAAGCACTCGGGAGCCACCCGGGCCAAGATCGCCGTGGCCTGCCGCGACAGTGATTTTGAAATCGTGGTTTCGGACAACGGCACTGGATTTGATCCGGTGGCCAGCGAATCCAATTCGCCGAGTTCCGCCGCCGGGTTTTGTAACGGTATGGGCAACATGCGCCGGCGCATGGCAGAGTTGGGCGGACGTTTCGTGGTGGAATCCCGACCGGGACAGGGCACGACCATCCGGTTTATGCTTCCCTTCAATGGCCCGGTGCGATAGAGGTAACCAAATGATTTCGGTGTCCATCGTCGATGACGAGAAAAGGCTGTGCCAATCCATCGCCGCTTTTCTGAACGGCTCACCGGGATTTCGCTGCGTCAGCATGTACGGAAGCGCCGAGGCTGCGTTGCGACACCTGCCTTCCGACCAGCCGGACGTGGTACTGATGGACATCAATATGGCCGGTATGAACGGGATCGAATGCGTACGGCACCTCAAGACCCTGGTGCCGCAAGTGCAGATCGTAATGCTCACGGTCTATGAGGACACTGAACAAATTTTCAAAGCCTTGGCGGCCGGCGCTACGGGTTACCTTTTGAAACGGCACGAACCCGACGAGTTGTTGCAAGCCATTCGGGACGTTCATGCGGGAGGTTCCCCCATGTCCAATTCCATTGCCCGTAAAGTCGTGGCTTCATTTCAAAATGCCAACCAAGCGGGCGAAAAGCAGAACCCATTGACCGCGCGAGAACAGGCGGTACTGGATTTTCTGGCCCAAGGGTTGGCCTACAAGCAGATCGGCGACCAACTCGGCATCAGCATCAACACCATCCGCACCCATCTTCGGCACATTTATGAAAAACTGCATGTCCAGTCGCGGACGGAAGCGGTTGCGAAATATCTTCGCCTTTGATCCGCGGTCGGGTTAATCGGACTTGTCCGAAATCATCCTTGTAAGCGTAACCGCGCTCTAACCTCCTTTCCTTGAGGTCTCAGAGTGGGAACCAGGCCACCAGCGAGCAGAAGATAAAAACGCGTGTTCGCGCCCGCCGAAGGCGCCTGCGGGCCGATGCACAATTCATGCGATGGCAGCCCGGGTTTTTCGGTGATAATGTTTTTTCACTAATTCCATTGTGATTTGGCGGCTTAACCAGCCCAAAGATCACGGTGAGGCCGCTAAAAAAAACAAAAAACCTGCACAAAACAAACCGAGTAAAATTATGAAACGAATCCTGCCAACCTCCGCTTGGGCCGGGCTTTTGCTGTGCGCAGCCGGAATAATGACCGCTCAAGCTCAAAACACCTATGTCACGTTCAGCGTGGATATGTCTTCGAACCTCGTCGCTGGAACCTTCAACCCGCCTGTGCCGGCCTACGTTGGCGGGACGCCGTACGGCGGGACTGGATCGGATACAGTTTATGCCCGCGGAACTTTTGACGGATGGGCTACGCCGGGCTTACAGTTGGTTCAAGTCGGCAATAGCGGGGTTTATTCAAACACCGTGGATGACAACTCTGCACAAGATCAAAGTGACGGGAACGTAAATTTCCAATATGTCGCTTACGAGAACGGCGTTTTAACCTACGAAGGCCAGTCAGATTATGCAAACCGAATGGCGTATCTGCCTATAGGCAACAATGCCAGCGCTGTGCTGCCAACGGCATATTTTAATGATAGTGGACCCGCGACAACAAACATCATAACGTTTCAAGTTGATATGAGCGAACAGATTCAGCTTGGCAACTTTCAACCACAGAATGGCGATTACGTCATCGTCGCGGGCAGCTATGAGAACTTTGTCGTCGACACGAATGCTGCCAGTCCTTATGTGTTGGTGTTGACCAACAACCCACACATTGTAATAACGAATAATAATTTCTCTCCAGCAATGCTTGAGTCCAATGTCTGGATGGGAACTGGCGCAATCTGGACGGATTCGTCCAGGCCACTGGCGACAGTCAATTGTGGGCAGGAATATAAATATGTGATTATGCCGGAAGGAAATTGGGATAGTCCGCAATATCCCAATCAGGATCCGGATAGTGGAAACCGGTTTTACACCATGAGCGGCAACCAAACGCTGCCGTTGGTAAGCTTTAGCGACCTGCCCTATGCTTATGCCAATGTAACCCTCAATGTGGACATGTCGGGTGTGATTAAGTATGATCCCAACTATGTCCCCAACAGCGTAACTGTCTGGGGCACCTTTAACGGCTATGCCGGCGGCCTAACGATGACCAATAATCCCGCCGCCGCGAACCCCAATCTCTTCAGCAGCGCGGTTACCACAATGCCCGAGGGGACGCCAATTATTTATCAAGTCAGATATACAAACTCTCTTGTAGCTGCAAATAATCCGACATATCCTTGGGTTTACGATTATGCCGATGACGCCGTGTATAACGACAATGCCAGACGCACTATTACGTTTCCGATTACGACCACTCCCATTACTACCAACGTACCGGCCTTTTTCTTCCTCGACCTCGCCCTTGACGATTATTTGCCACAAGCCACGCCGGTGCTTTTCAGCGTGGACATGAACGGAGCGGTAGACACTAACGGTTATTCGTTCGATCCATCATCAGATTCGGTCTACATCAACGGCATGTTTGCCAACGGCGGAGGGGCTTTTTATCCTCAAGCTTGGTATGCTTGGGCCCCGGATTCAGCTCCACCAGGTTATCAAATGGTGCGGATGGGTTCGACGACAATCTATACGAACACTATCATCCTGCCCGCGGGAACGGTGATAGCCGTAAGCTACCAGTATGGTATCGATCCCAGCAGCTTCTACGGCGGCCCTTTGGAGGACGAAGCTGCTTCGGGAGCGAATCACTTCCGCGTGATTCGTTCGGCCGCCCTCAATCCTTATACAATGGCCACGGATACGTTTACCAATCAGCCATACCAGGAACCGCTTTTCGCCCCTGGGAACATATATGAAGCCATGGGCACTCTTTCGGGCGGCAATCTGAGTGTGGGAAAACCGGTCGGCGGGACTGTTCCCGTGTCGTGGCTTGGTCGTCCCGGGGCGCGTCTCCAAAGCGCAACCAGCGTAACAGGGCCTTGGGCAGACATTTTGGCCACGGACGGGACGAGTTGGACGCTCGGTGTTAATACTGCCAATGGGTTGATGAGTGTTACCAACTGGCCGTCCATCGGAAATACCTTTTTCCGGCTGGTTAAGCCGTAGTGGATGGATAACCCGTGCCCGCCCGGCCGGACAAAAGCACGGTCGGGCGGGCGCAAAGAAATGTGCATATAAGAATAAAAATCATTAAAGCCAGAGGGAAAGACGGGGAAGGGCTGGGGACCGGATTTACTTTGATCGAGTTGCTGGTGGTGATCGCCATCATTGCCGTCCTGGCCGCCATATTGCTGCCGGCGTTGAGTGCAGCCAAACTGCGGGCGGTGACCATGTCCTGCATGAACAACTACAAGCAATTGGGGCTGGCGTGGTACATGTATGCCCAGGAAAATCAGGACAGGCTGGTGAGCAATTCCGATAGATACAACACCCCGAATACTCCGGTGAACTGGATTTGCCCGGCAGTAGGCGGGTCGTTCCCTCTGCTGGATTGGACCAAGGGCCCAAATAACACCAATACAGCGTATTTGACAATTGATGCTATCATTTTAGGGCAGAGGTCGGTTGCGCTGATTGGCCCCTATGTCGGCAACCAGCTAAATATATTCGTCTGCCCGGCGGACCACGATCTTTCAACCAGCCAAGCACAAGCGGGATGGGATCACCGCATTCGCACCTGCGCCATGGACGGCGCGATGGGCGACGGTGTAAAGTGGTTCGCTCCTGGAAACGGCGGGAACTGGCCGGCGTTCTACAATGTGATTAGATTCACTGACATGCACAGCCCCGGCCCCTCGGATTGCTGGGTGGTTATGGATGAACATCCCAACAGTGACGATGATGCCACGTTCTATGTCAACCCGGCGGATGCGAATGGAAGTGGGACCAGTTTCACGGAGCTTCCGGGAAGTTTGCACGGCAAATCCGGCGGGATTGCTTTTGCCGATGGACATTCGGAAGTGCATAAATGGATGGGGGGTCTGACAACTCAACCCTTTGACCCCAACAGCACCAGCTATTTACAGAATGTCAATGTCGGTGGCGATCCTGCCAGTCAGAACGACCTGACTTGGCTGGCCCAACACACCCCCGCGAGGTGAGCGAACAGAATTCAAGGGCAGATTGTCGTGATGGGTTCACTCTGATTGAATTGCTGGTGGTCATCGCTATCGTTGCAATTCTCACCACCATGGCGTTGCCGGCATTAAACGGGGCGAAACTCAACGCTCAGGGCATTTACTGTCTCAACAATCTCAAACAATTGCAACTGGCGGTAGGAATGTGTGCAGATGACCAGCAAGAAAGGTTTCCAGAAAATCCTGGAGCTGTCGTTACCTCGAACGCATGGGTGACCGGCGTTATGACCTGGGATAATTCTATTCAGCCCAATCGACAAAACACAAACTCCTACCTGTTGACTATCGGCGAGATCGGTCCTTACGTCTCAAAGACCACGGGCATTTTCAAGTGTCCAGCGGACACAATCCCCGGCGCACTGGGACCGCGTGTTCGGAGCGTTTCGATGAACGGTTTTGTCGGGGACGTTGACAACATTGCTAATTATATTTCAGGACAAGCAACACACAATTGGCTGAGAATTATGAAAAGCAGCGATCTCAAAAGTTTCGGTCCCGCAAACACCTGGGTGATCTTGGACGAATGTCCGGATAGCATTAACGACGGCTTCTTTTCTGTGCGGATGCAGCCTGGCGCCAAGTGGACGGACGTTCCCGCTTCCACTCACAACGGAGCCGGTGGTTTCTCTTTTGCCGATGGCCACTCGGAAATCAAAAAGTGGCTCGATTCAAATACAAAGGCGGTGGTCATTCGAAAGAATCCATGTCCTGATAACGAAACGTATTCACCAAACGACATCACGTGGATGCAAAAACGAACCACTACCACCGCGAACTGACAGTCTTTTGCGCCGCAAGGGACGCCCGCAACGAAACGCATGACACTTTTTGCCAACGCGCCAGAGGCAGCGCCTCCTCGAATGGTTCAATGACAGATGGCATGCCTGTCGTCTGCTAAAAATTCGACATTACAAACCAGTTACATAGACAAATCATGTGAAAAATCCAGTTCAACGATTTATTTCGGTACTGCTACCCGGGTTTTGCGCTCTGCTCGTGTTTCAAGGAGCATTCGCCCAGACCCCGAGCACCGCGCGCATTGCGCCATCGTGGCTGCGCGATGGCGTCGTCTATGAAATATTTCCGCGCGCTTTTTCAGAGAAGGGAAATTTCAACGGTGTTACTTCCAGGCTTGATAAGTTGAGGGATCTCGGCGTTACCGTCATCTGGCTGATGCCCATTCACCCAATCGGCTTGGAACAACGCAAGGGTTCCTATGGCAGTCCGTATGCCGCGCGTGACTATTACGCGATCAATCCTGATTACGGAACCAAGGACGATCTCAAGAACCTCGTCTCCGAAGCGCACAAGCGCGGGATGAAGGTGATTCTCGACATGGTTCTGCTTCACACCGCTTGGGACAGTGTGTTGATGGCACATCCGGAATTCTATAGGCACGACGCCAATGGCAAAATCATTCCGCCGGTGCCCGAGTGGACCGACGTTGCCGGGCTGAATTATCAAAACCCGGCGCTGCGGCAATACATGATTACAATGCTCGAATACTGGATCAAGGAGTTTGATGTGGATGGTTTTCGGTGTGACACCGCCGCCATGGTGCCAACCAGTTTCTGGGAAGAAGCCCGGACCGCGCTGACTAAAACCAAACCAGACATCATGATGCTGGCGGAAGCCGACAAACCGGAACTTCTTACAAACGCTTTCGACATTGATTACGCCTGGCCATTGCTAAATACGGTGAGAAATGTGCTGGGAAAATCCGCGCCTGCCTCTGAAATTCAGCGCACTTGGGAAAATGAATTAAAGCGGTATCCTCGGAGTGCGTTGCGCCTGACCATGTCCGACAATCACGACCAAGCCCGCGCGGTGTCGTGTTTCGGTGTGTCGGGCGCACTCGCGGCTTCAGCGTTGATGTTCAGCCTCAACGGCGTCCCGCTGCTCTACAACGGTATGGAGGTCGGTGACTCTACGGAATCGGGTGATCCGGCGCTGTTCGAGAAGGTTCCAATTTTCTGGCAACCGAAAGGCCGCCCGCCGCTGCCCGATATTTATCGTGATCTGATCAAACTCCGCAAGCAATACCCCGCGTTTCGCACCGACAACGTGCAATGGATCCATAATTCCGATGAAAGCGAGATAATCACCTTCCTGCGCGCCGATGGTACGGATGAATTCCTCGTTGCGATCAACTTTTCCAATCGTCCTGTTCACGGCAAGTTGGAATTGAAGAGGAAAGAAGATTTCGTGCCGGTCAAAATTGCTGGCATTCAGAACTCCGATGACAGCTCGGTTGCGGACCTTCATCTAAACGGCTTTGAGTGGCGCATCTACCATCGCGCGTCTATCTTAATACATCCTGTGGCACGCATTGCCACTGACAAGAATTGAACGATGTGAAAACAAAACGCTTTCAAAAAGTCCGGATTCTGTTTTTGCTGTTGACTGTTGGAGGAGTAGCGGCATCGGCCAGTGCTCAAGTAAACGTTGACGGGACTTTGAATAGTTCAGAAGGTTACGGCAGCCCATTAGCCACTCAAACGATCAACACCGGCTTTGGTGACAACACCTTGGATACAAGTGGTAATTCAAGTGGCGGCTCCGAACTGGATGCCATTTATAGTGTGGCGACCAACGGATACCTTTACCTGTTTATAGCAGGCAATGTTCAGGCCAATGGCAACAACATTAATGTTTTCATCGCCGACGGACAATCGGGTGGTCAGCATACTTTGGAAATTGGCGGTTCCCCGGGTGAGGCGGCCATGAATGGCTCGGTCTTTAGTCCAGGGTTTAATCCCAATCTCATGTTTACTTTCACAAATAGCGCCACCATTCTTTCTGTTGACGAAGCTGTTTTATCAGGCAGTTCCGGCACCGAGTCACACCTTGGTAGCGTTACCTTGAGTGGTGGTATTGGCAACAACCAGAACGTCGGCGGCAGCGGTATGGCCGTTGGCTTTAACAATGTGAACACGGCGGGCGTGAATGGAGACAGCGGGACAGCTGCCAATCCGGCTGCCGCAGATGCCGTGACGACCGGTCTGGAGTTGGGTATTCCACTTTCTATGCTTGGCAATCCCACAAACTCCGTGGAGGTGCTTGTTGACATCAACGGGGACAACTTCGCCTTCTTGTCAAATCAGTTCCTTCCCGGTTTGGCCGTTGGCACGGGTAACCTGGGTGACACGGGCCCTTACGGTCCAGGCGGAGGTCTGTTTAATTTTGGAACGACATCCGGCGAATACTTGACCGTGCCGGTCACGGCATCTTCGGAGGGGGCGCCGGTTCTGACCGTCGATGGTATCAACGCTGATTACGGCATGACACATGTCTTCATCAATGAAGTATCGAATGATGCCGTACCCCTGACGATTTTGTTTACGCCCAACGCCTCAACGAACGTGGTGGAGGCCGACGTTTATTCCAACCTGAACCGGCGCAATTATGCGACCAACGTTGCCAGTGACGGCATCGAAGAGGGCATCGTGCCGCCGGACGGCAACACCATTATCACAGGTGAAACCAACCATTATTATGAGGCCTATGCAATGTCGCCGACCAGCACACCTGGCCAGTATTCGCTGACACTCTACGCACAAAAGACCGGGGCGTATCGCCTGACGGCGCGTTACCAGGTGGCAGGCAGCACAAACTGGAACTGGTATAGCACCAATGCTCCCTACACCAGCGGCAATCGGACCGACTTTATGATTGTCGTCTCGCCCAAAAAGGCGCTGGGCCTTGTACTTTACGAGCTGGCGGTCAATAATATCGACGCGGCGGGCGCGGCATCAGATGGTTCCCAGCGCAGCACCTTCGTTGACCTGTACAACGGGCCGGGATCGCGCCCCTACGATCCAGTTACCAACCGTTTTAATCTCAATTACGTGACCAATCTCGGCGTGAACTGGCTCTGGCTTGAGCCAATCCACCCCATTGGCATCCTGGGCAGTATCAACAGTCCCTATTGCGTGAAAAACAACTTTCAAGTGTCACCTTGGATGAGCAAGGCGAACACGCGACCTGCCGGCATGACGGAATTTCAAAGCTTTGTTGCGGCGGCGGATGCCTCCGGCGTGAATGTGATGATGGATGTCGAATTGGATCACACTTCCCATGATTGTGAACTGGACAACGAAGGGGTCACTGATTTTGGCGGGGCGGGGAATCCCGGCAATTGGCTGCCCACCGATGAGATTCCCATGCGCGTTCCTCAATTTTATGCGGCGACCGGGGATTACTGCAGCCACGCGTCCAACTCCAATGACATCGCCGTGGCACCAGACATCGATATTGCGAAATGGAACGACGTGAGTGATATTTTCTACGGCATCTATGCCGCGCGGGTTTGTGAAAATCCCGCGAATGACAACAATGAGTTGAGCCCCGACGACTGGTTTGATTACACCACCAACACGGGGTATTTCGATCAAATAACTCAAGACGTTCTGGATATACTATTCCGACATGCTCCTGTATTGGCTCAACCAGACTGGTTGCACCAACGGCACGCCGGCCAATCAGACTTCCGTGGGCATAGACGGGATTCGCGCTGACTTCGCGGATGGATTGCCGCCGCAATGCTGGGAATACATCATCAACAAGGTGCGGTGCCAGAAATGGGATTTTGTTTTCCTGGCTGAGTCTCTCAGTTGGCCGCCTCCCAGCGCGACGACCTATCGCTCGGGTCGTAATTTTGACATCCTATGTGACAGTGTTTACAGCGCGTTTCGGACGGCCGCGCAGGCCACCGACTACCAGACCATTTTCAACGACGAACGGAGCGCTTATGGCCAGTGCTTGATGTTGTGGAACGCCACTTCCCACGACGCGGGCTTTTATTACGCCGATCCCTACCAAGCCTTGATCCGTTTCATGGTGGGTGGAACCATTGATGGTGTCCCCCATATTTTCTACGGCCAGGAGGTGGGCACCACAAACGATTTTGGCTTCTCTACTTACATATTGAGCGGCACGGAATATGAACCGGATCTGTTCACGTTCAATTCCTTGCAGCCCGCCTATGCTGCAGCCGTTGGCAATTTAAGAGTGGACCAACTTTATCCTCTTTACTCGGCCGTGGGGCAGGCCCGCCAATCCAGCCCTGCGCTGCAAGGCGCCAACCGCTATTTCCTCAGTCCGAACGGAGTGTCGCAGCCCAATATTTATGCGGTTGCCAAGTTCGCAACCACCAACGGATTCCCGAATTTTAATGACGTGGTATTCGCCTTTGTGAACCTTGACGTCAATAACAACCACCAGGGCTATTTTAACGTCAACATCACGCAGAATGGCACAAACCTTTTCGGCATCGACCCGACTCGTATGTATAATGTAAAGAACATCGCTGCTTATCTGGGAGCTGATCCGAACCGCCGCAATTATTGGCTCTGGGGCACAAACGGGATTGCGGGCAGCTCTCTGCTGGCCAGCGGAGTGTCGGTTTCGCTCAATCCTGTGCCCACCACCAATGTCGGTTGGACGAATACCCCCTTCGAGGCGCAATATTTGAAGCTTTACGACGTGACCCCGCCGGCAACCCTTGCCGCGCCAACGACGACCGGTTCTTATGTCATTGGAAACAGTGTGACGTTCAGTTGGCTCCCGCTGAACGATCCGGAAGGCGGTGTGTCCGGCTATCAGGTCATGGTCGGGACTTCACCGGGCGCATTCGACGTCTTCAACGGCATCGTCCAAGGCACGACCTTGACAGTGACGAATGTTTATGGAGCGACGCTTTACGCGGAAGTGAGTGCCATTAACGACGCCGGAATACAAGGACCTGCCAGTGCCAGCAGTGCGGGTGTGCTTTTGGTGAATCCGAATTGGATTCCTGTTTTGAGTATGCAAGGCAACAGCGTGCTGAATTGGACAAGTGTTTCCGGCATGACCTACCAAGTCTGGGCCACCACCAATTTGGGCATGCCGTTCACGACCATTGGGGGTGTCATTACTGCTACCGGACTGATAACCCAGAGCACCAACGATTTTGCCGATCCAGTAAGATTCTACCGCATCCAAGTTTTCCCGTAGTGGAACGGATTACTGCCATACTATCCTTGACGTGTAGTGATTGGCTGCGGGTGGAGGCGAATGGTAACGAACGCCTTGGTGACTGTTTAGTAAACGATCATGCGGACTTTCAAGGCATCGTCCCAATGAACGTCCGTTCGTGCGCACGCGGACCAGCTTTGCCGTCCGCAAGTATTACGCCGCGCTCTGACCGGGGGACAATACCTCCGATTGGTCGTCATTGCGGCTATCCATTTCAATATTGTCGGGCTTGGGCTTGCCGGTTTTCCTTTTGTCGGCTGCGACGTCGGTGGTTTTGTTGGCGCGCCGGACGGCAAGCTTTGCACCCGTTGGCTGCAAGCTGGAGTATTTTTCCCGTCCATGCACTCACCGTGAAAGACAAGAACAGTTTTAGGCCAATGCGCTTTATCATCAAGCGTTGAATAAATTTTCCACGTATCCTTTAATTGGAGACCAATTGAAACAACGACCTTATAAATCAAAGTCCGGACGGGCAACGGAACGCGCGGCATCACGTGGTTCGGCCGGCCCACGCGGTGTCGAACCTCCACCATCGCCGGCCCGCCAATGGCTGTTCCGTCTGGTCGCGCTGGTGTTTATCCCACTGGTTCTGTTGGCTGTGACCGAGGTCGGATTGCGATTGGGCGGCTACGGCTACGATCCGGGGCTGTTCAAGAAAATCACCATCGGCAACGGCGAGTATTTCGTTAACAACGAAGCCTTCGGCCTCCGGTTCTTTCCGCCGCAACTGGCGCGCAGTTTGGGACCGATCCGCATGCCGGTAAACAAGGCCGCCGACACCTACCGAATTTTCATCTTGGGCGAGTCCGCCGCGATGGGTGATCCGGAGCCGGCCTACGGCGCGGGCCGTTACTTGGAAGCCCTGCTGTCGGCGCGTTATCCGAAGACGCATTTTGAGATTGTCAATCTGGGCATCACCGCCATCAACTCGCACGTCATCCTGCCCATTGCGCGCGACTGCGCCCGGCGCGAGGGCGACCTATGGATCATTTACATGGGCAACAACGAGATGGTCGGGCCGTTCGGGGCCGCAACGGTTTTTGGTGAAAAGACGCCGCCGCTGCCGCTAATCCGGTTCAACCTCGCGCTCCAAAAGGAACGCCTGGGTCAGTTGTTAGTGAATCTCGGCCGCAAGTTGAAGGCCGACACCACGGCCGCCCCGTCGTGGGGCGGCATGGAAATGTTCGTCGGCAATCAACTGCCGGCGGACGATCCGCGCCGGGAGGTGGTATATCACCATTTTTCCCGGAACCTGCACGACATCGTGAAGACGGGCTTGAACTCTGGAGCGAAAATTCTGCTCAACACCGTGGCGGTGAACCTCAAGGACTGCGCACCGTTCGCCTCACTGGTCAACAGCAACCTGCCACTGGCGGATCGTGCCCAGTTCAACCAGTTTTTTGCGGAGGGTGTGCAGGCCGAAAATCTGGGTGATTTTGCCAAGGCGACGCAACAGTTTGAGTCGGCGGCCAAACTCGATGCGAAGGTTGCCGAGTTGCAGTTTCGTTGGGGCCAAAGTATGCTGTCGTTGACAAATTTTGCCGTCGCCCGCGAACATTTGCAGTTGGCGTGCGATGACGATGCGCTGCCGTTCCGGGCCGATACACGGATCAATGCCCTGATTGCCGCTGCGGGCCGGCAACTGGCCAATGAAAAACTGGTCTTGTTTGACGCTGCTGGCACGTTGGCGACCAACACGCCTTCCGAACTCTGTGGCGATGAAACCTTTTTCGACCACGTCCATTTTAATTTCGCCGGCAGTTATCGGCTCGGTCGCGCGTGGGCGGACCAGGTGACGGCGATGCTGCCGGAAAAAATCAGCCACGCGGCCGCCACCAATCGCTGGGCTTCGCAATCGGCCTGCGACCTGCGGCTCGGTTTGTCGGACTGGAATCGCGAACTGACCTTGAACCACATGCTTGGCCGGTTGACACAGCCGCCGTTGCGCGATCAACTGGACAACGCCACCCGGGTGAAAAATCTGGAGACACGCGTGAAGGAACTTCAGTCCCGGATGAATGCCGCTGGCACCGCACAAGCCGACGCGGATTTTCAGGCGGTGTTGCAGCGTGCGCCGGATGACTATTACCTCCATGGAAACTATGCGGAATTTCTCCAGTCCTCTGCTGGCAATTTGCCGAAGGCGACCGTGCAATGGCGGCGGGTTCACGATTTGTTGCCGCAGGATTGCATCACCTGTTTCGAGCTTGGAAGAATGATGGAATTACAGGGGCAGTGGGCCGAGGCGGAAACGTGGTTCCGGCGTTCTGTGGAATTGCGCCCCACCATGTCCGAAGGCTGGATTGAACTGGGCAAGGTTCTGGCCAGCCAGGATAAATTTGCGGACGCCCTCGCCAGTTTTACCACCGCCCAAGGGCAGCGCCCGCTGGATTCGCAGATTTATCTTCGTAGCGGCCTCGCCTTGGCAAAATTAAACCGTCACGCCGAGGCGATGGAAAAATATCGCGCGGCCATCCGGTTGAGTCCGGCGGACTGGGAGGCGCACTATGAACTCGGCGGCGAACTGGATTCCGCCAATCGGCTCGACGCAGCGAGGGAGGAATTTGGCGAAGCGGCGCGGTTGAATCCCGACAACGCGCGGACACATTTTAATTATGGTGTGCTGCTGGCAAAACTGGGGCGACTTGACGAGGCCCAACACGAGTTTGAAGAAACCATCCGGCTTGAACCGAGTTACAAAAAGGCGCAGACATACCTTGCCCAGCTGCTGTCCATGAAAAAGCGCACGCCTTGATTTTCTTGCCAGCATTGAGGCGAACCCTGAATTCACAACATCCCATGTCGTCACTACCAATGAATTGCGTAGATATTCCAAACCGGAAAATAATGATGGGTCATCCCACAGATCATTGGGATGTGGTTGCCGGGAGCCATTCTAAATTTCACGGCCAGTTCCGGCATTGCCCGGGCGTCCGCTCCGGCGTGCGAACGCCGCTAGCGATTGCATTCGCCCGGTTTCGAGCGCATCATCCGGCCATAGTGGCCGCGCCAAAAAAGTTTCCGGTAAAAATGCCTTCCGCCTTGGCTTGGCTCATCTTGGCTGCGGGTTGTTTTTTGCTTCGACCCGCCAAGGCCGCGCCGATTCCCGTCGTGGCCGTGCACCGGGATGCCGACGGGGTAACATTGAAAATGAACCCCGGCACGTTGAAGCTGGAGGTGTTTGCTCCCGGGATCATCCGGGTCGAATATGGTCGGGGGAAAACGCTGCCACCAGACCAGAGTTTGGCCGTCATTGCCAAACCCGGCTCGACGGATTGGAACGTCAGCGAGACGGACCTCAATGTGCATCTCCGCACGGATGAATTGGAAGTCCGGGTAGACCGGACGACGGGCGTAATCAAATTTTATGACCAGATCGGGAAACCTTTGTTACTAGAAGATGCGAATGGGGGAAAATCTCTGACGCCAAACTCAATTGCCGGGATCAATACGCTGCGCAGCCGGCAGGAATTTATGTTGGCGCCGGGGGAGGCCATTTATGGACTGGGCCAGCACCAGAACGGTTTGATGAATTATCGAGGAGCCACCGTTCATTTGCAGCAACAGAATCCCGGCGAAAGCGCCGTGCCGGTCTTGGTCTCCAGCCAGGGTTACGGGGTGTTGTGGGACAACCCGGCCATTACCGATGTGAGTGTCGGTGTGGGCAAGGCGGAAATCATCCCCTCGCCTCAACTTTACACCGAAGCTGGCCAGCCCGGCGGTCTGACCGCCCATTATTATCGGGGGGAGAATTTTGACGCCTTGGTCGCCACCCATACCGATGCGCGGGTGAATTTTGACTGGACCGACACTCCGCCCCCAGGTTTGCCGCATGACCATTACAGCGTCCGCTGGGAAGGATTCGTCGAGGCCAAGCAGGAAGGAACCTACCTGTTCCTGGCCACCAGCGATGACGGAGAACGGCTTTGGATTGATGGCAAGTTGGTGATCGACGCCTGGTATGGACGGCCGGTTCAAACGGACGTTGCCAGAGTCGAATTTGCCGCCCACAGCCGGCATCGCATCCGCTTGGAGTATTTTCAGGCTACCTGGAGCGCGGTCATGCGTCTGGCCTGGGAGTTGCCCGCCAATACGCCGCTGGTAACTTGGAGCTCCGAGGCGGCGGAGACGATTGATTATTATTTCATGTACGGTCCGGCGCTGGACAAGGTGGTGGCCGATTACCGCGATTTGACGGGAGCGGCGCCCCTGTTTGGGAAATGGGCCTGGGGTTTCTGGCAGTGCAAGGAGCACTACGCCTCGCAACAGGAAATCCTCGACGTGGTGGACCGGTACCGTCATATGCACATTCCCCTGGATGGCATCATTCAGGATTGGGCGTATTGGAACCCCCATCCTTGGGGTTCGCATCAATTCGACACGAATCGTTATCCCGATGTGCCTGAACTGATGCGGGAACTGCACGATAATAACGTGCACATGATCATTTCGGTGTGGCCGCTGTTTGACGTGGGGTGCTCCAACTGGCTGGAGCTGAAAAATGCCGGCTGTCTGTACCCGCAGGTGCTCACCAATTTTTATCCCAAGGCCTCGTGCCAGTGGTACGATGCTTTCAATCCGATTGGACGTTGGATTTACTGGGAGCAAATTTCAAAGGCATTATTCTCGAAGGGCATTGACGGCTGGTGGCTCGACGCCAGCGAACCGGAATTGAGCGGGCACTGGGGCGAATTCCGGGATTACACGACCGCAGCCGACCCGGGATTCAAGGTGTTCAACGCCTATCCGCTGATGCACACGAGTGCCGTTTATGAGGGCCAGCGTGCCGAAACTTCACGGAAACGTGTCTTTATCCTTACGCGTTCAGCTTATGCGGGGCAGCAACGCAACGCCGCCGTGACTTGGTCGGGGGATATTTCCGGCAGTTGGGGCGTGTTCGCCCAACAGATCCCAGCTGGATGTAACTTTTCCCTGAGCGGCATTCCCTACTGGAACACGGACACGGGCGGATTTTTCGGCGGCGACCCGGCCGATCCCGGCTACGCCGAGCTGTTCACGCGCTGGTTCCAGTTCAGCGCTTTCTGTCCAATGTTCCGCGTGCATGGAACCGGACAACCCAAGGAGATGTGGCGCTTCGGCACCAACACGGAAAACATCCTGATCGACTACGATCAACTGCGTTATCACCTGATGCCCTACATCTATTCGATTTCATGGATGGTGACTCATGAGGGCTATACCTTGATGCGGCCGCTGGTGATGGATTTTCGCGACGACACCAACGTCTACGACATCTCCGACCAATACCTGTTTGGTCCGGCGCTGATGGCCTGCCCGGTAACCAAACCCGGCGCGGCGACGCGCAAGGTCTATCTACCGACTGGCGCGAGTTGGACCGACTTTTGGACGGGCAAATCGTATCCGGGCGGTCAAACTCTTGAGGCCGCGGCGCCGATTGAGACGTTGCCCCTGTTTGTGCGGGCGGGGACAATCCTTCCTTACGGTCCTGCATGTCAATATGCAATGGAGCGCGATGACCCGATGGAGTTGCGCGTTTACAGAGGTGTGGATGGGAAATTCACGCTTTACGAAGATGAAGGGGACAATTACGAATACGAGAAGGGCGAGTACTCTACGATTTCGATTTCATGGAATGAAACCACGCGGACCCTGACCATCGGACAACGTCAAGGAAGTTTTCCGGGGATGCTGAAGGAGCGCACTTTCCGCGTGGTCTGGGTCTCGCCCGGCTACGGCACAGGGGTGCCGTCCACGGAACGGGTTGATGCGGTGGTCCGCTACGTCGGCAAAGCGGTGGCCATTTCACCAGGAAACTGAATAAATACCTGTCGCTTTCACTGGCACTGTCACATTAGCACCAGCAATGAGGATGCGGCCCGGCAGATTATTGAGGCTAAGAATCAGGCCGAACGCCAGCCGGAAATCAACCTGCAAATTGCCAAAGCCTATCTGCCGGCCACGGATGAAAGCTTTGTCAAACGCACCTGGCGCGAAGTCATGGCGGCGTTTGTCAAAACCAAGACCGGCAGCAACCGGACTCGTTCGGAACGCGCCGTCATGGACAAAGCCTTTGATTCAATTCGTGAAGTGCAATTGATTGAGACGCGCGTGGAACATTTCCTCCAAGTTCTGGAAAGCGGTTTAGTTTCGACCAACAATTATTTGCGGCGGTTTCACAATTTCGCGGTGGACATGAACTGGCTGCCGTGGCCGCTGATCCCCAAACGTCAATGGCCCGCCGTGCGATTCAACGACAAACGCGCGGTCGCGCTTGAAGAACACCAAAGAATCATCGCCGCCGAAGCAAGCTCAGAGGCAAAGTCTTTTACCAGTTATTTGCATCGTACCGGCTCACAGCGCCGTGAAACAGCGCGCACGAGCCGAGGCAAAAGCCAACCGGGGCGCGCATAGCGGTGGCGCTCACAGCATACCCAAAATCAATTTTATTGAGAACCGAGCGACGCCTGAAGCCGTTGCAAATCCGGGTTGTTGGGAGTGGTCGCGAGCATTTGACTCAACGACCATGTTCGCGGGTCCATCCAGCGCCAATGTTCTGCGTGGCCGTCGGCGAATGAAAAATTACAGCCGTGCGAATGCCAGGCCGCTGGCAAATCAGCCCAAGTATTTCCAGAGATGAGAATGGCAAAGAAACCGTCGTTGATGGTGAGCGGGTTCTCGTCCAGAAACACGAGCGTTGACGACGGCGGCGTTTTCCGAATCTGGTTTTCCGAATACATCGGCGGATAACCGGCATAACCCTGGCTCGCCTCCACGTCAACAGGGTGTCCATCGTCGTAATAAGCCAACTGCTCCTGCATACTGTAGCTGCGGACGTGACTCGTCGTCCTATCGGCCGGACAACGATAAATTCCCGGATTGTTGGCACAATCATAAAGCAATCCTGTCTGAATTAGTGTGACATTGGTCGCTTCAACCGGCATCGCCATGTTTCCATGCACCCAGCTCGGATAACTGTCGCCGCCAAGCGGATCGTCAATGACCAAAAGGCCGCCGTTGTCGTCTCTATACAGGCACCACGCCATAGCCAATTGCTTGTGATTATTAAGACAATCCGTCTGCCAGGCTTGGTCCCTGGCGCTGCTCAACACCGGCAGCAGCAGTGCGGCCAAAATCGCAATAATCGCAATCACGACCAACAGTTCCACCAAAGTAAAACCGTCCGCGCGCCAATGGCATTGGATTTCCGCTTTTCTTTTCACTGACATTTCCCACATGGCCTCACGCCCCACGTCCCTCCGGCCGATTCAGTCTCATTGACCAACATCTTATCAGCTCTACCAGTTCCGTCGAGCCTTCTCTCGGCTCCAAGAGCGCGGCCAATTACACAAATGAACGCGAATTGTTATTTAAACCTTTGATTCGCGCGAATTGACGAAATCCCGATGTTCTTTAATTGCGGGCTGAAGGCGGAGCGCTCTGCACCGCCAATAAATTCGGCTGAACCAGCGAAAGCCCGCCGTGGAGATCGTCTTTAAATTGGGCGCCGATGATGACGTTGTTGGTGCAGCTAATGTCATTGACCCGAAAGGCTGCGCCGCCGCATTTGTCGGCGATGAGATCGGTGAAGGAGTTTTTTGTGCATCCGGTTTGCGGCGCGCGTTGCCAGCCGTGCGCCGTGAATGCCCCGGCTTGCGCCATGAACACGCCGTAGTCGTGGCTATTGTGAATGGATATATCGTGAAATTGATTGTCGTGACTCCAGCGCATGAAGATACCCAGGTCGTTCGCAGCGAGTCTGGCGTCGTCAATGATGTTATGATTGAAATTTCCGTCGAGCGAAATGCCCGCACCGGGGTTGTCATGCAAATACAGGTTCGTAAAAAGGCAGTCCACGGTCAGGAAACACGCCAGCCCGTCGAACTGATTGTCATACGAATTCAGATCACACACTGTCAACCGCCGGGTGCCCAGCGTCGTGACTAATCCTCCCGAACGGCAGTGGGCGCAGGTCACGTTTTCAATGATTGAATCACTCACGTTTTGGACCGCGATTCCGTTGTTGCGGATGATCGAACCTTCGCCTTCCAGCCGCCAGAGTTCGCGCTGCTGGCGCAAACGGTTTCCATCAATAAAAAGGTCGCCGACGCGCAAATGCCTGGTTGGTTTCGGCTGATTAACCGGCTCGCCCATGATAATGACCGGGCAATTGGCATTGTCCGCCAGAAATAAAATTGTTTCCCGGCCCGCGCCGCGCAACGTCTGATAATCCCGCTGCAAAACGATGGGCTGGCTCACTTCAATTTTTCCGGGCGGCAGCACCACTTCGCCGCCGTCTGCCGGCAACGAGTCCAACGCCTTTTGAATTTCGGCGGCCGTCACGCCGGCCCGTAACACCACCACGAGCGGCTTGGTGACGGACGTTTGTGGAATGGCCAAAGTCGTCGTCGGAAAAACCAAAAAACACAAAACCATCAAAACTGCGATTGACCACGCCAGTTTGCAGAACCAGCGACGGCGCTCCTTCGTTGGCGTTGAGGTAGTAATATTGTGAGACATAATTATTCGCCAATTCACACGGTCATGGCATCGGATTCAGCGGCTGGGCATGGAGACCGGTGGTGTGTTGCTCCGTGCATCGGTTCAGAAGTTTTCCGGGGGTTGTCCAGTTGGTAGTTCCCCAGAGAGATGTCGGCAACACTTTTCCAGATGGCGTTACCAATCATTAGAAGAATCGCGATTGTTGCCACAGCCAAAATGAAAGTTGTAACTTCCACTTCGTTGAGCCTTTGTAGAAACATTTTCATAGTCTTCGACTCGTTTAGCACCCAAACAAACCGCTGCGGTCACATTTCGTTCGGCTCCCCACCTTCATTTACCGGACCGCAGACAAATTGACGCCTTGACGGGAGACGCCCGGGAAGTGCCTGTTCCGTGTCCTTGGCGGTCTCCATCCCCCGGGCCTCCTCGGGGGCAGAGTCAGTTAACCTGCCGAACGGCATTCTGACAGCCGAATGGATTTGGCACATACAGCGGACATTCCGGATCATCGCGCCACTGGCCGTCCACAAGAAAGCGGTAGTAGTACGTGCCTCGCCAAAGTCTGATCGCCGCCCGCCACACGCCGTTGGGTCCTTTCCGCAGGTTGATCGGCCACTCCTGCCAATTTGTGAAATCGCCCACCAACTGCACACTCATCGCGTTGGGTGCGACATAGGAAAAGTTTTGGATTTCTCCTTTAACCGTATTCATGTTTGCTTTTTTCGCCCCGGCGCCGTCCGATTGGATCCGGCGGATCGGGTTGACGATTTGACTCGGTGGTAGAAAATGGAAAGAGGGATGTAGTTGAGCGCCTTGTGGCACGAATTCAGGTGGTTTTAACCAACTTGATATTTTCATTGGTGGTCTTTTTTCGTTGTTCATGTCCGGTCAAGTTGTTCGCGGGCCGGCTTTTTTGCGACTCGAGAGCGCCCTCGACGGCGGTGAGCAATTGCGGTGTATCCAGTGGTTTCTCCACAAACGCGGCTGCCCCTTGGCGGAGGCATTCGGCTTTGACATCGGGGCTGCCAAAGGCGGTCAGCACGATGATAGGCAGTTCGGGAAGCATCTTGTGGATGGCGTACACCGCCGTCATCCCGGACACGAACGGCATCCGGAGGTCGGTGATGACCAGATCAACCCGTTTTTTTCGCTCCGTCAGGATGTCAATAGCATCTCCTGCCCACTCGGCACAGGTGGTGACCGCACCTTCATTGGTCAACACCTTGTCCAGCGCGCGAAGCATCCGGGGATCGTCGTCCACAATCAAAACCGACTTATCGCGAATATTTTTCACCATCGAATACTCCCTTTCGCAGGGACAATGCCAGCAAATGAAGTCCGTCAGCAGGTGCTTGATTCAGAGAGAGTTCCAACAAGAAAAGGCCGTTTGGGCCTCTGCGTAAATCCAGCCGATTATGCCAGAGTGGCAGTCTAGCGGCTGCCATTTTGGCCGACGCCTCCTACCGGCCCGGGCTTGAGAAATGCCGGTACATCGTGCGCGGTGAAATGCCGAGCATCCGGGCGGCTTGAAGTTTGTTGCCTGCGCATCGCTCAAGCGTCGCCTGCACCAGCCGCTTCGTGGCTTCGTCCACTGTCGTGCCGATGGGAATGGAAACGTTTGAGCCATCCGGTGCGGTCATCGCGTTGGAAACCGCGGGGGCGAATGCAAAATCGGCGATGGTGTCTCCGCTGGTCAATGCCACGGCCCGTTGAATGACATGTTCCAGTTCACGGACATTGCCGGGCCATGTGTGCGCCCGCAATTGATTGAGCGCCTCCGTGCCGATGATGCGGACGTCTTTGCCCATGTCGGCGGCAAATCGTCTCAAGAAGTGCCCGGCCAGCAGCGGAATATCGTCCCGTCGTTCGCGCAACGGCGGCAGCATGATCTGAATGGTATTGATCCGGTAATAGAGGTCATGCCGGAATTTCCCCTCCTCAATTGCCTTCGGGATGTTGGCATGGGTGGCGCAGAGCAGTCGGACGTTAACTTGGATTTCTTTCGTGCCGCCAAGCCGCTGAAATCTTCCGTCCTGCAACACGCGGAGCAGCTTGGCCTGCAATTGCGGGCTCATCTCGGCTATCTCATCCAGCAGGAGCGTCCCGCCATCGGCCAGTTCGAACTTGCCGGACCGGGCGGCGTGGGCGCCGGTGAACGCGCCGCGTTCGTGGCCAAATAATTCACTTTCCAGCAGGGTTTCGGGAATCGCTGCGCAACTGATTTTCAACAACGGTTTGTCGCGCCGGTCGCTTAAATGCTGGAGCGCATCGGCGACGATTTCCTTTCCCGTGCCGCTCTCGCCCTGAATGAGCACGTTGACGTCCGTGGGAGCAATCTGACGGACAAGTTTTTTGACCTCCTGAATCGCCGGGCTGTCACCGATGAGCGCGTCCACGCCCTGCTGTTTTTGAAGCTGATGCCGAAGCTGGCGATTTTCGGCGGCGAGCCGCTGTTTTTCTAGCGCCTTGGCCACCGTCTTCAACAGTGCGGAGCTGTCGAGCGGCTTTTGGATGAAATCGTACGCGCCCAGCCGCATCGCTTCGACCGCCTTCTCGACGCTGCCGTGGCCGGTGATCATCACCACCTCGGCCTCGGGCCGGAGTTCGCGAACCTGTTTCAGCAACGCGATGCCGTCCAAGTCCGGCAGACGCAGGTCGCTGATCAACAGTGCGACGCTGGATTCCTTCAACATGTCCAGCGCTTCCCAGCCGGTACTGGCGCTCGCGACCCGGTAACCTTCGGCGGCGAGCACCTTGCCGGCGGCGTTGCGCAGCCGTTCATCGTCATCCACTAACAGAATTTGTGGCCGGTTCGCCATGTCAGACTTTCTCCGCGCACGGGAGAACGATGGTGAAGGTGCTGCCCTTGCCGGGGGCGCTTTCGCATTCAACGTGGCCGCCGTGTTCGGTGACGATTTGCTGAACGAGGGCCAGCCCCAGCCCCGTGCCTTGCTTCTTGGTCGTATAAAACGGCGCGAACACGCGTTGGAGTTGGTCCTCAGTCATGCCATGACCGTTGTCGCTGACCCGCAAAAGGGTCTGCTCGCCATTGCGCCAGGTGCCGATGATCAATTCGCCACCGTTGGGCATCGCTTCGCGGCTGTTACGGATGAGGTTCAGCATGGCCTGCCACAACTGTTCGGCGTCAGCATTGATCGTCGTCAGCGCCGGATCGAAATGGGTGCGCACCTTCACCTTCGCCCGTTCGAGCTCGCTGCTCAAGAACGCCAGTTTTTGGTCGAGAAACGCGTTCAGGACCACCGGCTGCCGTTGCAGCTTCGGCAGCCGGGCGAATTGCAGATATTCCTCCAGCACGCGCTGGATGCGCTGGATCTCCTCGCGCATCTCATTGGCGAGCGTGTGTCCTTCATTGGCTGAACCTCCGCTGGCCTGAGCCAGCTTGTCGGTTTCCCTGCACATCAGGTCGAGATTCAGGGTGATGGAGCCGAGCGGATTGCGGACCTCGTGGGCAACCTGCGCGGCCATCGTGCCCACCAAGGCCAGCCGTTCCGCCTGAAGTTTGGCTGCCTCCAGCCGTTTGCGTTCCCGGATTTCTGTCTCCAATGCAGCCGTCCGCCGTTGCACGGTCTCTTCCAAATGGTAGTGGGCGGTTTGAAAAGCTGAGAGCAAATAGACTACGACCAGGAATAACACAAACAGCATCAGTGCATTCCAATACGGGGTCAAGGGATGCGGGTAAATAAAACCCGACATTAAATCGGCGATAAACCAGGTGACCGTGCCGGCCATTGCCAGGATGATCCCAACCCTTCGTCCGGCTGCCCAACAGGCCCAGCAAATGGGCAACAGATAAAATGCCGACAAAGCAAAATCGCGGCCCGTGATGTAATCCAAAGAACCGATCAACGACATCAGTGCCAAAGCCATGACTACAACCATTAGCTTTGGCTGAGACAACAAACGCTGCATCAGTCGCTTCATCAGAATGTATGTTTACACCGTATGGGACAAACAAAAGCGTCGCTTGTTCGAGGCTGATTTCAGTGGATGTTCGGCGCTGCTAAATTTGCTTTGAACAGGGCAAGAATTGATAAAGAACCACGCGCTTTGCGCGTGGTTCTTTATTACCAAAAGGCGTTGCACAGCGAACCCGACTACGCGACAGCTCACAACAATCTCGGCAACGCTCTGCTCCAAAAGGGCAATGTGGACGTTGCCATCGCTCATTTCCAAAAGGCGCTGCAAATCAATCCCGACGATGCGGGAGCCTACAACAACCTCGGCAAGCATAAATAACATGCTGTTGAGCGTGCCGCCGAAGTAGCATGGGTCCTGCCGCTGTTTCAAATCAGAATCAGGCCGGGATGGTTGCCGGTGAGGCTTCGGCCGCCGGCGGGCGTGACCAGGTAGGTGTTTTCGCTGCCCACCATGCCCACGCCGGGCACGCCTTTCTTGGGTTCGAGCGCCAGCACCATTCCTTCGGCCAGCGGCTCGTCGAATCCCTCCGCCAGCACCGGCGGTTCGTCAATCTGCAACCCCACGCCGTGCCCGAGAAAATTCGCCCGCCGCGCGCCGAAGCCCATGAAATTCTTCAGGAATTCCGGGTCGAGACTTTCCATGGTCCGGGCATAAATCTCCGAAGGTATCGCCCCGGCTTTCAACATCGAAGCCAGCCGGCGTTCGATCTCCACACAACGCCGGTGAAGGGCCATCACGTCGTCCGGCAACGCCCGGCCAAACATGTAAACCATCGTCTTGTCGGTGTGATAGCCATCCATGGCGCAGCCGACGTCCACGAACACAAGATCGCCCTGCCGGAGTTTCCGGTCGCGGCTGCCCAGCACCGGCGCTGCGGGGCAGACGCCCACGCACCCGCCCGGTCCGTCGAAGTTGGTTGGATAAAGCGAGTTCTCCCCGAAGCCCAGTTGCGCCACAGCGATATCCACGTTGAACATGCCGAACCGCACGGTGCCCTGATGTCCTTCCCGCACCAGGAGCGAATACAGATCGCAGGCGAAATCCGCCTCGTTTACTCCCTCGCGCAACATCGCCGGCACATTCTCCTCCATGACGCGCCGGTGCATGGCACCGCATCGTTCCATGATGGCCAGCTCGTATGGGCTTTTGACCGCCCGGACCCGGGCAATCTGCGCATCCAGCGACGCCACCTCCTTGCAGGAAAAGTGTTTTCGGAACCGCTGGACCAGCGCGAGCGGGACCAGTTCGATTTCAAGGTGAATGACCTGTCGCGCCGCCGACGGCACGGCGGGCACCGCGTCGCGAAAGCCTTTCATCGGGCGGATATCGGGAAAGAGCGATTCGTCGCCAGCCCGCTCGAAGCTCCGGCGCACCCAGAACACGGCCTCGCCGTCACGAGGAACCAGCAGCATGCCGTCCTGCATCGTGCCGGTGAAATAGTATTGGTTGACCCGGCCGAAGAACGCGGCCAGTTCCCAATTCGGGCTCTCCGCATCCATCCGCGCCCGGAACCGCTTCATCCGGTCCGTTAACTCTGAGAGTGGGACTTTTGTCATTGTGCTAGGATCCAAAATTTCCCCGGGTGCGGACACGGATAACCCTTATCGCAAAAGGCGTGTTGGTTGAAGTAAAATATATGCAATGGCGAACCGCTCCAGCCGTCTCTGTTCAGAATGAAAGTCACTTAACTCACAGGTGGCTTGTCTCCAAAAGCTGTGGCGATGATTTCGGGTTTGGGTGGCTGAGTCAGCAGGCTGACCACAGGGACGACCAGCAGCGGCAGGAACATGGCAATGGCTCCGGCGACGGGAATCAACGGCTTTCCCCATAACAAAAACAGCACCACGGCTGTGCCAACGCCGGAGATCATGCCGGCATACGCGCCGGCTTTGGTCGTTCGCCGCCAAAACAGTCCATATAGATATGGCGCGAGGAAGGCTCCGGCCAGCGCGCCCCACGCAATCACCATCAGGTTCACAATCACGTCCACCTTGCTCACGGCTATCAGCAACGACAATATCACAAACGCAGCGCACAGCACACGCATCAGGATCATGGTGGATTTGGATTTCGCTTCCCGGTTGCCGAAGGCGCCATAAATATCAATGGCGATGGCTGAACTGCTCACCAGCACGAGTGACGACAGGCTGGACATCGAGGCCGAGAACACCATCAGCAGGATGATAAGCACCAGCCATTGCGGCACGTAACTCGTGATGAAAAACGGCATCAGCAGGTCGAGGTTCGGCTTGTGCGTCGTCGCGTCCACGATGGGCGCGAGGTCGGTCTTCGGATCGGTGAAGAACAGATGCGTCAGCGCGCCGCTGTAATACGCGCCAAACGACATGAACAGCGCAAAGACCGTGGCGATGGTCATGGCCCGTTTCACGTCGGCTTTGCTGCGGATGGAATAAAACTTCTGCACCATCTGCGGCAAGGCCCACGGGCCGAAGCTGGTAATCAGCACGAGCGAGACCAGGGTCACCCATCCGGGGAAGGGCGGACCGGTCGGTGGCGGCGGCGCGTGCAGGCCGGGCATGTATTGGGGATTCAGCAACGCGGTGAACGATGCACCCAGCCCGCCTTTCAGGCTCACGAGCAACAGCACCATGATCAACACGCCGAAAAACTCGACGATGCCGCGGATGAAATCGCTCACGGCCACGGCGAAGTAGCCGCCCATGACGAGATAGACGCCGGTCAACGCAGCGAGGAAGATGAGGGCTTCGTTGTATTGCAGCCCCATGGTTTTTTGGAAGAGATAGCTCAGGCCCATATAGACCGAAGCTGAATACGGCACCAGAAACACAAAAACAATCACCGCGGAGATGACCTGGAGCGGCACGCTGTTGTAGCGGGCACGGAGAAATTCCGGCATGGTCAGTGCGTTGAGGCGGACCGTCATGTCACGGGTGCGTCCGGCGAGGACGAGCCAGGCGAGCAGCGTGCCGACAAACGTGTTGCCGAGGACGATCCACATCGTCTGGATGCCGAAGCCCCAACCGAGCCGCCCGGCGTAGCCGATGAAGAGCACGGCCGAGAAATAGGTGGTGCCGTAAGCGAACGCGCTCATCCACGGCCCGAGCGTGCGGCCGCCGAGAAAGAAATCGCCGACGTTCTTCGTGCGTTGCATGCACCAGTAACCGACGGCGAGCATGACGAAGACGTAGAGAACGACGAGCGAGATGTAGATGATGGGGCTCATAAGGTTGGCAGCATTAGGCCGGATTTGGCGGCATCGAAGCAAGCGGATTGGCGGTCCAACCAGCGGGTATCAGGCAATCAAAATATGCGGATGAGAAAAGCTAAGCTTGAACAAAAACAAAGCTGAAGGCTGAAAGAGTCCGGGTGTGTTTTCGAAATTTATTGGTAGCTGCGGAGCAGCGACCGATGGTAGCCCACGGTGGAACCGTGGGATGCCAATGGCAATCCGTCCAAGTCCCGGGACCGGGCGAAGGAAACATTTTGACGCCGGTCCCACTTTGCGATGGAAGCGGCGCCACGGTTTCGATATGGTTGCGCCACAATCGGTGGAGAGCCATGAACAAACTCAAAGATGTGCTTCAGTTGCGCGTTCGTTACAGTGAAACGGACCAGATGGGGACGTTCTACAACTCGCGCGCGCTGGAATGGTTTGAATGCTGGCGGACGGAATTAATGCGGAACCGGTTGCAGATGTCTTACGCCGCGCTGGAGGCAAAGGGCGTTTTCCTGCCGCTGGTGGAGGCGCATCTCGAATTCCGGGGCGGGGCGCGCTATGACGACCTGCTGCGCATCACTTCAACCGCGGAACTGCAAGGGCGGGCGAGGTTGCGTTTCGACGTTGAGATTGCACACAGCGAAACCGGCCGTCCGGTGGTTCGCGGCTACACGATTCACGCGTTCACGGATACCCAAGGCAAACCGATCCGGCCGCCGGAATGGTTTGTAGCGTTGCTGGGGAAAGCGGCGTGAAGTTTCACCGCGCGGTTTAATAAATTTACGGTTTACTTTTACACGATAGCGACGGTCTGCGACCGTCGCCGTTGATTCCACTGGCGTTCACCGGGCGCCACTACAACGGCAATTCCTTTTGCGCCAACACACGGAAACCCTGCTTCTGCAGGACATCCCGGGCCGGGCCATAGTCGGAGACTTCAATCACCATGATGGCCCGGTTGTTCGCGATGAAACCGGAGGCGTTGTCGAGGTTGATGTTGTGGCTGGCCAGGCAATCGGCCACGGCATGCAATCCGCCGGGCTTGTCCGGGACTTCAATGGCGAGCGCGTCCACCAATTTAACGACGAAGCCTTCGTGTTTGAGGGCCTGGCAGGCCACCTTTGGATCGCTGACGAGGAATTTCATCACGCCGAACGGGCCGGTGCTGGCCACGACGAGCCAACGAATGTTAATGTTGGCGCTGGCGAGAATTTTGGTGAAGCGGGCGACCTGCCCCGGTTTATTCTCGGCAAAAGCAGCCACCAGTTTGACGTCTTTCATGGGGTTCTCCGTTGTTTTACAGCTTGCGGTTGTCAATCACCCGCTTGGCCTTGCCTTCACTCACGGGCAGCGAGCCGGGTGGGAGGAGTTGGACCTGGGGTTTGACGAGGATTTCCGTGCGTAATTTCTCGGCCAGATGGTTCTGCAATTTCATGAGCTGCTCCACCTGTCCCTCGAAACCGGCTTCCGCCAGTTCCACCCTGACCGTCATCTCGTCGAGACCCTCCAGTGCGATCTGATAATTTCTGCCCACACCCGACTGCGCCATCAGGACGCGCTCGATCTGCTGCGGATAGATGTTCACGCCGCGCACGATGAGCATGTCGTCCGAACGGCCGGCGATGCGGTTCAGGCGGCGATGCGTGCGTCCGCAGGGGCAGGGCGCGGTGAGAATGGAAGTGATGTCACGGGTGCGGTAGCGGAGCAGGGGCATGGCCTCGCGGCAAAGCGTCGTCATCACCAGTTCTCCCGCTTCGCCATCGCGCACCGGTTCGCCGGTTTGCGGGTCAATGATCTCGATAAGGAAATGGTCCTCCCAAAGATGCATGCCGTGTTTTTGCCCGCACTCGAACGCGATGCCCGGGCCGTTCATTTCCGAAAGGCCGTAGGAGTTGTAAACGTCCAAGCCAAGGCCTTCCTCGATTTTTTGCCGGGTTTCCTCGGTGTAAGGTTCGGCGCCCACGAACGCCTTGCGCAGCGCGAGATCGCGCCGCGGGTCAACGCCGTGTTTTTCCAGGAACGTCGCGAGGTAGAGCGCGTAGCTGGGCGTGACGTGAATGAACGTCGTCCGAAAATCCTGCATCAGCATCAACTGCCGCTCGGTATTGCCCGGGCCGGCGGGGATGACCAGACAGCCGACTTTCTCCGCGCCGTAGTGGGTGACCAGCGCGCCGGTGAACATGCCGTAAGTCATCATGTTCTGGAACACGTCCTTCTGCGTGACGCCGGTCATGACAAAGGACCGGGCGCACAACTCGGCGGCATTGTCCACGTCCTGGCGCGAGAAGAACAACGCCTTGGGCTTGCCGGTGGTGCCGCTCGACGTATGTAAACGAAGGGTGTCGTCCAAGGGAACAGCCAGCAGACCGTTGGGGTAATTGGCGCGCAAGTCGGCGCTGGTGGTGAACGGCAAGCGGCGCAGGTCGGCAAGCGAGCGGACATCACTCGGCTTCACGCCCAGTTCGGTAAATTTCTGCTGGTAGAACGGCACGTGCGCGGCCACGCGGCGGACGGTTTCTTGCAGGCGTTGAAGCTGCAACCGCTCCAGCGCGGCGCGATCAAGGGTTTCGATGGCTTGGTCCCGGAACATGTTGGTCTTGCCGGCGTTGTGGACGCGGCGGAGGAACCGGCCGCGCCCACAGGCACCGGATCATTTCGCAAGTCTAAAACGTGTACATAACTTCCGCACGCAGGAAATCCATCATGCTCCGGCTGGTGTAGTAGTTACCCGGAAAGAGGAATTCGCTCCACAAGTGGCCGCTCAGATGCTTGGTGAATTTGTACTTGAGGACCGCTTGGAGGTAATGGCCGCGAAAGTCGCCTGTCCCCGTGAATGCAGTTGGCACAGTCGCTTGAGTGGGCACATCCTGATCCGCAAACAAGGCGTTATAGCTGAGGCTGAAATTCATGTCCTTGATCGGGTCAACACTCCAAGTCGGGCCAAAACGTATGAGATTGGCCGTTTGCCCCACGCGCGTCTCGTTAACGTAGCTGTAAATGTTGTACATCTCGCTCCACTGCGGCCACCGGCCCCACAATACGTCAAACATTTCATCGTTGCCCGTTTTTGGATTATCCCCGGAAAGAAACTCAAAAACCATACTCAACTGGTCGTTCAGCTTGTCTTTGAAGAGGTAGCTGATCTTGCTTTTCACTCCAAAAGCGTTGAGGTCGTGGAATTGGCCGTCTGCCGCTGCCGGCGCGGGTGCGCCTTCCGGCATGTTATACTGATATTGTTTCCTTCCGAACTGATACGCCCCCTCCGCCGAATAGTTCCAGTGCTCCTCCACCAAACCCGAAACCCGGCCGCCAAACGTGTAAATGTCCGCGTTGTCAGAGAATATCGAAGCCGGAGCGTCGTTGAGGGCTGAGTCGTGTTTGTAGATAAAGAAGGCGTCCAGGTTGGCCGCCGGCAGGCTCTTGTTGGCGATATACAGGACCGCGCCCTTTTCGTTTTGGTCGGTCAGCAGATACGCGTTCGGATTTCCACCCTGGGTAGTGGAGGGACCGATGGTGGGCAGCCAGGCGTCGGGCCGCCCGTACTGGACAATGCCGATGGCATCAATGGTGGTGTGCTGATCTTTCAGATCGTAGGTGAAGCGGGCGGAATCGAGGAAAGCTGTGAAGGACCCATCCTCGGGCGTGCCGTCTCCAAACAGCCAGTTGTCACCCAGGTTAATATCCTGGCGGCCAACCGTCACGGTGGCGGGCAGGTCCAGCGGTTTCTTCCATTGCACGTTGAGGGTGTCAATAATTCCGTAGCGCCACTGCAGGCCCGATTTATCGAAGTAGGTGTCCATGGTCGAGTCTTTCATGAACTCCCGCGGTTCAGCGGCCAGACGGACGTTCAAACTCAGGTCATTTGTAATGCTCGTAGATGCTGCCGGGAAAAAGCTGGCGCCAATCCGGCCACGAAAACGGAAATAATCTTGTTCATGCACGGGAGCAAACGGCCCGCTGCTGGGACCCGAACCCAGGCTCAACGCATTGTTGAAGTACTCATTGCGCACGCGAAAATCGCCCCCCCAAGTGAACCAGTCCACAGGATTCTTGACCTCCATCGCCCAGTTGTCGAAGGCGGTCGGCGGCGGCGCTGCCGGCGCTGTCGCCACTGGTGTGGCAGCCGGCGCCCCGGCGGGCGGGGCAGTTGGGGCGGAAGTTGCACCGGCAGGCGCGGCGGTTTGAGTTTGAGCCAAGGCGGTCGCCGCGGTCAGCGCGGCAAGGCCTAACGTCAGTTTCAATTTGGTGTTCAACATAAGATTCGGTTTTCAGGGCTGATTAGCGATTGAAGACTTGATTTCGATCTTTCGCTTCCGCGACTGTTCCTGGGTTCCGGCAACGCGCCGGGAATCATCGCAGGCATCCAGTTCGCAGAATTGAGATTAGAATTAGAAACAATTCGAAGCCTGTCCAGCCTGCATAAGGCCATTTTTACAGAAAGCAGGTGATTTAATGAAAAAAATACCTGCGCTTAATTCCTGTAAAACTGTTGTGAAAACAATGGAAAAATCAGATTTTGGGCGCCGGACTTCAGTGCGACCTTGGCACCGTAAAAACCGTCCTTGTCATGATCGGCGCTTTTTGTTCCACTCGACTGAACTTTGAGCCACCACGAACTACATGCCTTCACCCAAACGACAACTCCTGAGCGGCAACGAAGCCATTGCACTGGCCGCGCGTGACGCCGGCGTGGCCCTCGGCGCCGGTTACCCCGGCACGCCATCCACCGAAATCCTGGAACGCTTCTCCGAACTGGGCGGACACGGCCAGTGGTCGCCCAACGAAAAGGTCGCCCTTGAAGTCGCCATCGGCGCGGCTTTTGGCGGCGCCCGGGCCCTGGCGACCATGAAACACGTCGGCCTTAATGTCGCCGCCGATCCGCTGTTCACCGTGGCCTATACCGGCGTGAGCGGGGGATTGGTCGTCATTTCCGCGGACGATCCCGGAATGGCCTCGAGCCAGAACGAGCAGGACAACCGCCATTATGCCGTCGCCGCTGGCGTGCCGATGCTCGAACCGTCCGATTCGCAGGAGGCCTACGATTTTTTGCTGGCCGCGTTTGAAATTTCCGAACGTTGGAAGCTGCCGGTGATATTGCGCGCGACCACGCGGGTCTGCCACAGCTACACCGTCATGCAGCCGCGCGGTCCGAACGGAGCGCCGCAGGCGCCGAAATTCGAACGCGATATCCGTGCGCGCGTGATGATTCCGGCCAACGCCCGCCCCGCGCACAAACGGCTGCGGCAGAAGCTCGCCGAAATTGCGGAATGGAGTGAAACCTGTTCCCTCAATTGCGTTACACCCGGCGATAATAAACTGGGGATCATTACCTCGGGCATTTCCTTCATGCACGCCCGCGAAGCCGCGCCGGAAGCGAGCGTGCTCAAGCTCGGCTTCACCCATCCGCTGCCGATTAAAAAGATCGCCGCATTTGTCGAAAGCGTGAAACGGTGCATCGTCATCGAAGAGGGCGACCCATACCTTGTGGAGGCCATTCGCGC
>CAWHAH010000054.1:5000-167312 GCA_963827205.1 uncultured Verrucomicrobiae bacterium | reverse complement strand
GGCCGGCGAGCTTCTGGCCGAACATTTCCCGCGCCCGGATTGACGGGTATGGGAAATTTGGACTGCGGCGGCAAGCGGGGCGCGACGCCGCTTTGGAAAAGGTCAACACTCAAAAGCGCTGTCGCCGCTGCGCTCTGCCAGCGCACTCCAAAAGAGGCATGCCAAGCATTTTGTGCGATTGACAGCGCGCGGTTTGGGATTTCAACTAGGGGAACAAATGTTGACCGCCGAACATCCCATTCATCGCGAAACAGCGCACCGGCTCGCGCGCCGCGCCCTGTTCAGTTTCATCCTCACTTTTGTCCTGTCGCGGACTTGTGTGTTTCTCATCATGTCGGATGAGATGCCGAATTTTTATTTCTTCCTCCACGGCACGCATGTGCATCATTTGAATTACGGTATTTTCCTGATGTCGGCGGTATGCGGCTACAGCGTGTTCCGGCGGCCGACCGGCCGGGCGGCGGAGATCACGGCCTTGTTGTACGGCGTGGCCATGGGCTTGACGTTCGATGAATTCGGGATGTGGCTGCATCTGGGCGGCAGCTACTGGCAACGAGTGAGCGTGGACGCGGTGATTATGGTGTCGGCCCTGTTCGGGCTGGTGGCGTTCGCGCGTTCACTGGAGAAGTTTGAAAAGCGACATTTTGGGGCGTCCATCATTTTGCTGGTGGTGCTGGCGGGGTTCGGAGCGGTACTTTACACGGCGGGCAATCACCTGGGAAATCTGGTGGGACCCAAACTGCACGATCTGGAAGTCTCTTCTTCGCCGTAATAAAAAATGCTGGACAAGATTTATGGGCCAAGCAGCGCGCGATAAAACCGGAAGGGATAACTGGAAGAATTCGGGTCGGTGAAATCGTAGAGGCCGGCGCTGTTGGTCAGCACGGGTGTCCAGATGGTGAAATTGGTTGTGGCCTGGATGATATTGGTCAGGCCGCCGATGCCCATCAGACGGACCTGAAACTGATTGTTCGTCAACCAATTCGGATTGGTGAGTTGCGGAATGTTGAAATTCACCTGCCCGTTCCAGCGCGCCATATCGTAAGACAGTTTGCCACCCGCCACGCGCACACTGCCACCTGCGTAAAGGTCCTGGCCAATCGCCGCCAAGCTCTGGACTGTTCCCGAGACGCCGCTTCCCAGGGCCGACCAATTTGTACCGTCCCATTTGGCAATCCGGCTGACTGCCACGCCGCCCATGTTGGTGAACGTGCCGCCGGCATAAAGATTGTTGCCCATCGTCGTCAACGCCAGAACCGTGCCGTTGCCGACGACCCCGCCGCCGACGCTCGACCATTGGTTGCCGTTCCATTGCGCAATCTGATTGGCGGCAACACCACCGGCGGTGGTAAAGGTGCCAGCCGCAAAAAGATTGGTTCCCAACGCCGCGAGAGCCACGGGAACACCATTGAGACCAGTGCCCATAATCCACCCGTAGTCATTGCCGTCGAAACGTATGATGTTCTGGCAATTAGTGTAGATTTCATTTGGAGGTGGCACAGTGGGGTCGTCCTGACTAAAACCCTGGATGTTGCCACCCATATAAACGTTGGTGCCTTGGATGGCTATGGCGTCATATCCGATCGAATCACTGAGCGGAACGGCAAAAAGGGTGTTACCGGGGGTAAAATTGATCATATTCTGCCAACTCGCGCCGTCCCACCGGTTGAAAAAGGGCGAGCCGTATTGAGTGCCCGTATAGTAGGTGCCCGCCGCATAGAGTCCATTGCTGCTCACGGCCAAGGCATAGACCAGGCCCCCGGCGCTACCGAGGGAATTCCAATTCGTGCCGTCCCAGTATCCGATGTACTGCAACGGCTGGCCATCCACTGTGCCCGTGAAATAACCGCCCGCATAAACCGAGTTGTTGGTGACCACCAGGGCGTCAACCCGGTTGTTTAATCCGGTCCCCAACGGCTGCCAGTTTCTTCCGTCAAAGCGGGCGATATAACTGGCATTGGTTTGGCCGGCGTAAGTGAACAAGCCGCCGGCATACAAATCGGTGCCGTCGCTGGCGAGGGCATTCACACTGGATTGAACACCGTTCTGCCGACCGGGAGTTCCCAAGGCGCTCCACTGGGTTCCATCCCACGAAGCAATGTCATTCACCCATACGCCGCCGGCGATACTAAAGCTGCCGCCGACGTATAATTTCCCGCCGCTGGCAACCGCGCGGTAGGCGGTGGAACTCAAGTTGCCGGCCGCGGACCATGATGAACCGTTCCACGTTGCGAAGCCAGTAGCGTTCAGGCCGCCGGCGTTGGTGAATGCGCCCGCAACGCAGACCGTGCCATTGAAACTGGCAATGCTGACGGCAATCGCGCTGCCGCCTGTAAGGCCGCTGCCCAAGGCCGACCAATTGGCACCGTCCCATTTGGCAATGCCGCTCACAGGCGTGGTTCCGGCCAGTGTGGAATATCCGCCAACGTAGAGATCATTGTTGTTGAACGCCAGCGCATCCACCAGGGAATTGACTCCGCCGCCCACCGCCGACCAGGTGCTGCCGTTCCAAACCGCCAGATTGGTGATGAGTTGGGACCCGCAATTGGTAAAAAATCCACCGGCATACACCAACCCGTTTTTAACTGCAACCGCCCGCACTGAATAGCCGGCGTACGAACCCACGCCGGACCCCAGCGTTTGCCAGGCGCTCCCGTCCCAATAACCCATGTTGGTCACGGTCACGCTTCCGACATTGGTGTAATTGCCGCCGACGTAAAGATTGTTGCCATCCACCGCCAACGCGTAGGCGATGCCGGAAAACCCAATGCCGCTCCAGCTCGTGCCGTCCCATTTGGCCAAGCCATTTGCCGCCACGCCATTGACGTTGGTAAAATTTCCGGCGGCATAAAGCGTGTTGCCCACAAACGCGAGATCGTTGACCTGCATCGGGCTTGGGCCATTAAACACGGCGGCGACGGACCATTGTTTGCCATCCCACAGATTCAACGGCGCATTCGTCCGGCCACCCGTCGCCACACCGGCGGCATAAACCATTCCGTTGTTCACGGCCACCGCGTAAGTGATATTGGTCACGCCCGGCGCGCCGAACTGCGCGTCCCAATGCTCGTCCCCGGGAACCGCGTGCAACGAAAATGCTGAAACCAGGAAAAACGCGGCGCAGCCCGCGCGAGTGAATGAAGGGTGCTCTTTCATCTGATTTCCAAGTCCAAAAGTGGAGTTATCCTAACCGGGACGATATCATAAGGCAAGCTATTTTTACGGGTTTATCGCCCGCCTTTGCATTCGCATTCCGGCTGATTGCGGTTTGTAGCCGCAAGCTTCAGCTTGCGCCTCCGTGCGGATTGAAGCCGGGCGGTCATTCTCCAGCCGTTTTCATTCGCAATTTGCCGGTGCCGATTTAAATTTCCTCCGTCGCGCGGATGAGAAAATACTGGCACGTCATCGGCATCGGGATTCAGAACAACCTGACGTATCGCGTCAATTACCTGACGCGGACGCTGTTCAGCTTCATCCCGCTGTTTGCCATGCTGTCGCTCTGGCGCACGATTTACGCCGGCAAGGAAACCGGCAGCGCCCTCGGCGGTTACACCCAGGCGCAGATGATTTTTTATTACCTGCTCGTCGCCGTCGTGGACGTGCTGACGGCGGTAAACGAGGACGACTGGCAGATTGCCGCCGACATCCGCGAAGGCAACATCAGCCAGTTCCTGCTCAAGCCGATTGATTATCTGTGGTACCGGCTCTGCCTGTTTTTTTCCGGGCGCATCGCATTCATCTCCATGGCGTGCGTACCGCTGGCCGTGTTCATCTTCTGCTTTCGCCAGTATTTCGTCGCGCCGGCGAGCGCGACCGCGCTCATCGCGTTTCCCGTTGCGCTGCTGCTGACGGCGCTGCTGCAATTTTTCGTTTCCTATACCATGGCGATGCTGGCGTTCTGGCTGCTGGAAATTTCCACGTTCATTTTCATCCTGTTCGCGTTTGAATATGTGGCGAGCGGTCATTTGTTCCCGCTCGACCTGTTGCCGCCCGCGCTGGAACGCGTGCTCTTCTTCACACCGTTCCCGTCCATGCTCTACACGCCCATCGGCATTTACATGGGCAAAATCGCGGGCGCAGGTCTGGTGCGCGGACTGTTCGTGCAACTGCTCTGGGTGCTGATTGGATATACGCTGGCGCGATTCGCCTGGCGTCGCGGCATCAAAAAATATGCCGCGTTTGGTGGCTAAACGAAATTTTAACCGCGGATTGCGCGGATGAACGCGGATTCCACACAAACGCGCGGAGGCGCTTTAACTTTTTGCAGGCATCCGTTGGGTTCTCGTTGTAAGCAGTCGCAAGACGGATGATGTCACGTTGAGGAGAGAAGCACTTCAAAATCGGTTTCTCGTTCAATGGCCCAATCGCGGTTGAGCGAAACACGGAATAGCATCACAGCTCGCGAGAGGCCAAGCCGCAACATTCACGGAGTAGCCCAGTGAATCTGTGTCATCCGGTAATCCGCGGTTGAAAGTTGAAAGCAAAAGGCACGGAAGAGTTGACACGGACTCCTGGCGTTGTGTCGGCCAAGCCGTATGAAGCTGCCGGTCACCAAGTCCAGTAAAACGCGAAATACCAGAGCGTGTGCTCGTCGCCGGCAACGCTGTGGCCCGCGCTGAACAGCAGACTTAAATGCTCGTTGATGTTGTATGAACCGCCGAAATTGAGCGCGGCAAATCCCTTGTCATCATCGGCGTCCTTGCCTTGCGCAAACAATTCGCCGCCGAGCGTGAGGTGCGGCCCGAAATCGCGCTGGACGAGCCAGCCGCCGTAGTAATGATTGCGTTGGCCGGGCGCGGAATTCAAAACCTCGCCCCCGCCGCCGTAAGTCGTCCACGGCCCCCAGCCTTTTTGCAGCCACACCGGCAATTGAAACCAGATCCGTCCGTTGCCCAAATCGCGGTCGGCATCACCGGTCGGCAATTCGGCCAGTGGAAAAATTCCGATTTGCGGCCAGCCGTTCGTTTCATGCAGGAACCGGTATTTGATGCCAAATTCCGTGTCGCCCAGGCCAGAAACGGTCGGCGCGCCGCCGCCGCCAACCACGGTCATCGGCACGATCAAATGCAGTTGCGTGTCGGGCAGCCCGCCATAATTCAGCTCGACCGCCGGGCCTTCGATGTCATAGCCGCCCCCGGCGTGGTCACCCAGAGTGAACAAATACGCTTCCCAATGTTGATAATCCACCGGTTCCGGGTCGTCGGTCAAAAACGGCGGGCCGGCGATGGTGCGCACTGCCAGAACCAGATTCAGGCCCACGGCCAGCGAGATGATTCTGACCATGTGGTTCATGAATGCCGGGTGATTATCCTTGAACGACATTTACCGTTCGATTTTCCATCAGGCTTTGCGGGAAAGGCTTATGCGTCAAGAAAAAGAGCGTAGGTCGCGCAATCCAAATGACGGTAGAGGGTCATTTTGGTTTGGAGTTCCGCGTTTACGCGGGCCGCCTGAAGGCGAAACTCCAAACATTTCGCAAAAGACCCCACTACCAAATGGCCGGGCGGCTTGACTCCGTGTTTCAACAAAGTAAATTGCGTTCGCCCGATGAGGCAGTCAGATACAAGCTGGCTGTGGTTTTCTGAAACATTGGTTGTTCAACCGGGGGCGAAGTATTTTCGATTGCGTTATGAATGAACTTATCCTGATGGCCCATGTTTTGTTTGGGGTGGCCTGTCTCGTCACGACCTTGTGGGTTTTTGTGGATGTGCTGAACGTCTCCGAAGCCAATCAAAACCGGATTCGAAAGATGAGTTGTGCCGCCGCGATTTTCATGTGGCTCGCTTTTTTAATTGCCGGTTACTGGTATGTCTTCTCCTACCCGGCGGACCGGGCCATCATTTTGAAGGGTCCCTGGCCATTCGCCCACAGCTTCTTTATGGAAACCAAGGAGCATCTGGTCATCCTGTTGCTGATGCTGGCTACCTATCTGCCCATCGCCGCCGCCGGCAATTTGGCGGCAAACAAGGATGCGCGCCGCGTGGTGCTTTGGGTCGCCGGCATGGTTGTCCTGCTGGCGTTGATGATGGAGGGTGACGGAGCAACCATCGCGATGGGGGTAAAAATGGGATTGCTGGCGGGACAAAATTAAAAACGGAAGTCCAAACATGGAAAACAACGGCGTTTCAAAATACACCATTTCATTCGGGCTTTCCCTGGCCTTGGCCAGCGTGGCCAACGGCCTGCTGGTGGTGGCGAAGGAAACATTTCCCGCCGTGATGGCAGGGACGCAAAAACTCACCGGCCATCATTGGGTTTCTCATAGCATCATCGTCCTTGGTCTCTTTGCCTTCTTCGGCTGGCTGTTCGCGCAGGCCAATCGCGGTCAAGGGATCAAAATCACCGTCAAACAATTGATCGGCACGCTCGTGGCGGGAGCCGTGGTGGGCGGTCTAATTATCTTGGGATTCTATTTGATCGGCGATTAACGACCGTTGCACCCAGCCGGTTTGACTGAAATCGTTGGCTTAAACCAATCTCTTCGCAATCAGCTCTTCCAAAATCTCCTTCACCGTCGAGGCGACAATGACTTTGTACGTGTATTTGAAGAAGGCATCAATCTCGCGCATCCGCGGTTGAATGTTGAAAACAATAGCCACGGACTTATCCATGCATGGTTTGAACTCCGATTCGCCTGGCCATGATGGCCAGCGCTTTGGCCTTCCGTTCGCCAAACTTGCGCACCGAAAATACCCTTCGCCGGACCAAATGCGGTCGGGGACTCCAGTTGGCCTGCCAATAAACCCGCCGCGGCTGGCCGGGCCGCCTGACGACGACTCGGCGCACGCCGATGATGCCAGTTTTGCCTTTGCGCCGGAGCAACTCCGCCCACATTCTCCGGGTCATCGGCTGATATTTCTTCTCCAAACGCCGGAAATGTTTTTGCGCGGCCCGGAAGGCCCGGCGCTTGCCACCGTACGACTTGTCCGCAAAAAATGCCGAATGGACGATTCCGTTCCGTTGCAGGCGCACAAAAAAACCGTGATTGTGTTTCTCCCGCTGGTCAATGCGGGCGATGCCGCGAGTCCGTCTGGTTCTAAAACGAGTCATAAATCAGTGTTTCCAAGCCGCGTGTTCTGTAGCGCATCTCCAGCCCCGGGCCAAGACATTTTATAGGTTTTGGGGTCTGGGGTCTGGGGTCTGGCGTCCCAAGTTCAAATCAGTTAAACGTTGAGCGTCTTCGCTCCGCTTCGTCGCGGCCGGGAGTTGGGTGGCGGACTATTTCGATTGGCAGGGACGAGCTGCCGGTCGTCCGAGGCCCCGCAACAGCGCGGCCCCACCACCCCAAATGCGAATAAAATTCAAAGTAGCTCATCACCGGGAGTTGGCTTCCGCTGCATCCGATGTTAAGTTTTGCGCCAGTCAGATGCTGTCAATATGAGTCGAGAGCCGGAAAAAGTGACAGGTGACGAGTGGCAAGTGACACGAGCAGATTCCAAATCGCTTGTCACGCGTCACGTGTCACGCGTCACGCGCTACGGCGCGATTTACGCCGCGTTGTGGAAGACTTCCGTCACCCGCGAGATGTCGTTCAAAGGCAACTTTGTCCTCTGGATTCTCGTCGAGCTGGCCTGGTTCGGATTGCAACTCGCTTTTGTCGGCGTGATTTTCAGCCAGACCCGCACCGTCGGCACCTGGACAGTCTGGCAGGTGGTGCTGCTCACCGGCACGAGCAATTTCATCCAGGAAATCTACCAGGCGTTTTTCCTCGTAAACTGCACGAACCTCTCCGAGCTTGTCAGAACGGGCAAAATGGATTTTCTGCTGTTGTTGCCGGTCAACACACGGTTCATCGTCTCGACGCGACAGGTGGACCTGCCGTCGTTCGCGAATGCCGCGTTCGCCCTTTGCGTGATGACGTTTGCAGCGCACAAGCTCGGTCTGCACCCGACGGTTGTACAACTGCTCGGCTTCGCCGTGCTGTGCGTTGCCGGATTGCTGGTGCATTACTCGCTGATGTTCATGCTCGCCTCGGTAAGCTTTTGGACGGTGCGTGCGCAGGGCATTGTGTGGGGCTACTACAATCTGTTCAACATCGCGCGGATGCCGGACGAGGCATTTCGCGGCGTATTCAAGGCTGTGTTCACCTTTGCTCTGCCGGTGTTGCTCGTGTCGAATGTTCCCGTCCGCGTGCTGGCGGACAAATTGACCTCGCCCGTCGCCCTGTCGGCGCTGTTTGGATTGGGAATCACCTGGGCGGTGATTTCGGAATGGTTCTGGCGTTTCTCCATCCGCCGCTACACCAGCGCGAGCACGTAGCGGAATAGTTGAGGGTTGAGAGTTGGAGGTCGAGAGTTAAGTGGCAGGCATCGACAGTCCGGCGTGCCATGCTGCTTCCGCTGCAGAACGGACCTGATTCACGTTTCACGCTTCACGTTTCAAAATGGCATTGCCTTCGCCCTGCGCAATTTTTATTGTCCGCCCATGAAGAAAATTTTCCTGCTGTTTCTGTTCGCCGCCACGCTCCTGGTCTTTTCGACGGCGTGTTCCTATGTCCGTCCTGTTTCCTCGACCGCACCAGCGCTTGCCGGGAACACGAGCGTAGCCATCCCAAATACCGCCACCAATCCTGCGCCGCGGGACCCAAAATGGATCAGGCGTCACGAAGGTTTTGTGCAGGAAGCGCAGAAAGGCGGCATTGACATTTTGTTCATGGGCGATTCCATCACTGACGGCTGGCGCGCTCGCGGTTCGAATGTGTGGAACAAATTTTACGCGCCGCGTCACGCCGCCAACTTCGGCATCGGCGGCGACCGCACCCAGCACGTCCTCTGGCGCATGGACCACGGCGAATTGGACGGCATCCATCCCAAGGTGGTCGTGCTCATGATCGGCACCAACAACACCGGCAAGGAAGACAACCACAAGACGCCGCGCAACACCGTGCCGGAGGTGGCTGAAGGCGTCCAGGCCGTGGTCAACGACATCCGCGCCAGACTGCCGGACAGCAAAATCCTGCTGTTGGCCATTTTCCCGCGCGGCACACTGGCCGATCCGCAGCGCGCCCAGGTCGCCTTGATCAACACGCTCATCGCCAAGCTCGACGATGGCCGGATGGTGAAGTTTCTCGACATCGGGTCAAAGTTTCTGGAACTCGACGGCACGTTGCCCCGGAGCATCATGCCGGACCTGTTGCATCCCAATGCCAAAGGCTATCAAATCTGGGCCGATGCCATGGAACCGACGCTGGATGAAATGCTGAGATAAAAAGGGCGCGGACAAACGCCCACGCCCGTCTTCCTTGGTCTTTGTTAGGGTTGTTAAAACCAGAAGCGGATACCAACGCCACCGGTGAATTCGCCGCGCAGCGAGGGCGTCAAATCAAGGGCCGGCCCGACTTCCGCGAAGACTTCCATCGGCACACTGTCGAACAAATACGACACACCGACCGGCGCGCGAATGCCGAACTGGTCATCCTCGCCGCTGTTGCGAAATCGCAACAGGCCGCCCGCGCCAAAATAGACCGGCAGCTTGCCTTGCGACACGGGAATCAGGTCAAAGTTGTGCCACAACAAGTCGCTCTGCATGTAAAAATCCGTGTGGTCATGCAGGGACCAACCGAACGCGCCATCAATGGCCACTGTGTCGCTGAAGAAATACTTGAGCGACGGGCCGATGGGTTCGCCAAAGGTGAAGCCGATGCCGAACTTGCCCGACATGTCGCTGACGGAGGTGTTCGAGCCAGCCAGAGTCGTGTTGGTGGCTGTTAAGGTTGTGTCGTCTGCGCGCGCACAAACTGCGCACATACCTGCCAGTGCAACAATTATCAATGTATTTTTCATGAGTATTGCCAGTTTAACGCTTTGGTTTCCCGGTGGCAACCGATATGTGGTCACGGCTTGCTGGCATCACTCGAACCGGACACCGTCGGAGCGTTGGCCTGGCTTAGGTTGGTGGAAGTGTTCGAGTTGGTGTTCGGTGGGGCGCTCGGCGGATTTGTCGTGGATGGCGATTCGCTGGCCGGTTCGCGTTGACAACCAACTAGGGCCATCACCGCCAAGGCGATCATGGTCAAGGATGTGATTTTGCTTTTCATGGTTTGTTGACGGTGGCGGTCAATCGGCGCGACGCCTGATGGCGCGGCGCCAGAACAACCAGCCGGTTTGGGATTGGTGTTTTCATGGAACTTTCAATGCGAAAACGAATTATCAAATCGGGGGCAAACCGGACGTTTATGTTGGTCGTTGAGGCGGGAGCGCCCGGTTTGCCGTTTGAACGCGCACAACCCGTCGTGAGTTGCTTTGTCCTCTGCGCATTCATTCATTGTCAGGGCTTGCAGCATTGTCCGCTCGTGACGTTTTTAGTTACTGAACCGATGTGTCAGCCCGGTCCGGGCATCCGGGGTGGCACGTAATGAAACTCCGAAGGCCGTCCCGCCACGCGGGCCAGACGGATTTCGTCCGGTTCGTCCAAAAGGTCGCGGATGGTGAGAAAAAGTTTTGGCAAATCGAGCGGTTTTTCGAGCAAGGCCCCGATGCCCGCCGCCATGGCGGTAAAACTCTGGTTGGGGCGGGCTGTAATCACGATGATCGGCAGCATCGGATTTTCCGCCGCAAGCCGCTCGTATGTCTCCCAACCGTCCATGCCCGGCATGTTCAAATCCAGCAAAACCACGTCAACGTCCGCCGCGCGGACGACTTGAATGGACTCGCTGCCGTCAATTGCCAGCAGCACCTCGTAACCTTCCCCGGTCAGCAGCATGCCGAGCATTTTCCTGACGGCTGGGTCGTCATCCACCAGCAGGATTTTTCTCTTTCCCCCGTGTGAAGTTTTCAATTGGGTGTCGGGCAAAGGTGATTTGAGCACGGCATTCATAACACACTCGCTTTCATCAGGTCTGTTGAGTCATTTGTTCCACGGAGCATCCACCTTGTTGTTGTTTTGATGCCCCCGTGTCCGTCGGCCTGGTTTTAGCGCAAAACATGCCAATCGCTGAATCACGGTCCAACCGTTTATTTCCGCGGGCCGCTTCCGCCCCTGACCGGGTGCGGCCTCCCGCGGGTGGTAATTTTCGTTCCAAGGTTGCTCGCCTGCGAGCCAGTGGCCCGCTGAAATTTATTTTCGAGCATTTCGGAATCCAGTGTATAATGCGCCATTGGGGGCAGGCTGGCGGACGGGAATTTTTATCATGAACCCGGGCATTAAATTGAGGCTCGCAATTTTCATCACAGCCGTCGCGCTGCTGCTGGTGCTGATCGGGTGGACGGCCTACAGTTCCTGGGGGCGGATTGGCCAGTTGCACGAGAGACTCACCGCCATGCAGTGGAAAAGTTTTCAAGCTTCCGACTATTTGCAGCAAACGATTCTGAACATGAACACCCTGGTTCTGCGCTACGCAGCCTATCGGGAAAACGAAGATTGGACGAACTTTCTGGCGGCCAGCCGGGAATTGGATCACTGGATAAATCAACAACAGCCCATCTCGTCTCTGGAAAAAGAGCGGCCGTTTCTAGATCAGATCCAAGCCGCTTACCGGGATTACCTGGCTGCGGCAACGGCCATCAACACCCGCATCTACACCAGCCATCAGTCCATCACTCGCGTCGTGGAATTCACCGACTTCGAGAAACAGTCTAAGCGCATCCTGGACCTCGGTTTTCAACTGGCGGCAGCCCATCAGGCATATTTTGATTCACTCCAGGCGCAAATCGGCAGAACCATTGACATCCTGCAGTTCACGTTGCTCGGTTTGCTGGTCCTCTTGCTGGCCGCCGGCGGCTGGCTGGCGATGGTGGTTTACCGTGACATGATCGCACCGCTGCACGTGCAGTTGGTGGAAAGCCGGCACCTGGCGGAACAGCAGGAAAAACTGGCGTCACTGGGCATGCTGGCCGCCGGCGTCGCGCATGAAATCCGCAATCCGCTGACCGCCATCAAAGCCTGGCTTTACATGCAGCAAAAGCACCTGGTGCGGGGCACGCCCGAATTTGAGGATGCCACCCTCATTGGCGGCGAAATTGACCGGCTGGAGCGGATTGTCCAGGACTTTCTGTTGTTTGCCCGGCCGTCCGACCCGGCGCTGGTCACGGTGCCGGCGGAACAACCCCTGCGCGAAGTGCAAACGTTGATGGAACCGGAACTCAAAAAGTCCCGCATCAAACTCGCTCTTGATGGCGTCGCCGCGGCGCAGGTTCGCATTGACCCCGGGCAAATCCGGCAGGTGCTGATTAATTTGATTCAAAACGCCGCCGACAGCATCGGCAAAAACGGGACCATCACGCTACGAGCGCGGCTCGACGAAAAACGGCTCCCTGACCGAGCAACCGCGGTTGTCATCCTCGAAGTCAGCGACACCGGCAAAGGCATCCCGCCGGAGGTGGGAAAGCGGCTGTTCGATCCGTTTTTCACGACCAAGGAATCGGGCACGGGTCTGGGCTTGCCGATTGCCGCACGCATCGTCGAAAAACATCAGGGGGCGCTTCAGTATCAAACCCAGGCCGGCCGCGGCACGACCTTTGGCATCATTCTCCCGCGCGCGTAAACCCGAAACCGACGCTGTAGGGGATGACGAAGCGACCGGCGCGCAACTCCGGCAACGCGCTTAACCGGCCGAACACTAATTCTTTGAAGGGGTCCGTCCGGCGCGAATAAATCCTACTTTGTCAAAAGTTTATCGAGGACGGGGATAAAACCACACATAAGATTTATGTGATTGGCAACACAATCCTCAAATTGTTTTTCTTTGCCTCCGTAAAGCATCTTTAGGAGTTGTTTCTTTCCTTCAGGCATCTGAAACCAAAGTAACGTCCGGTTATCTTCGTCGTCGTATCGCAAGTTGATTTTTTGGCCCTTAAATACTTTTGGCGCCTCTATGGTTATACGATGCCGCGTATCTTCGATTCGTTTATCATTCTTACCTCCTTGGAAATAAACACTCACATTTGGCTCTTGTGCTTTATCAGAAGCCAATTCATCAAGACTGATGTTAGAAATATAAAAGCCCGTTCGCCAAGTCGCCAAATCAGATGGCCAACGAGCTTTAGAAAAAACAACACCGCCGCCCCAATTTTCAATTTCTATCGGGCTTAAATGGATGTCCATTCGATCAAGTTCCGGATGAATCTGTTTTACGCTTTTATGAATCTCGGCAAACAAATCTTTATACCTCTCCCGAGTTGCATTCATACTATTTTCCAACTGGCTGGCCTTTTCCCAGCGTTCAATTAGCCAACTATCCTTATCGTTCATTTTCATTTTTACGCCTCATCACTTTCCGGCACGATGTCACGCCGCAAAGTTTCAGCATAATGTTTTGTGAAAATCTTAACTAACTCCGCTTTTGCTTCTTCGGAGAATGATTGGAAAATATCAGCGACGACTTGCCAAGAAACTGGCCGGAATTTCCGGCAGATGGGCTTTGTTCCATCAGGCGTGAGATAGAAAGCAACGATTTCAGTCGGAATCTGGAGACTTTTTTTTCGCCTTTCGAGGTCGTTCCATTCGCGTTTGGTTTGGTCTTTGCCTTCCTCTGAATCAATTTTGTTTTCTATCCCGATTATAAATTCTCCCTCGGATTCGACGACAATGTCCAAACGTGATTCATCGCCAGACATTTCCCGGATTACTTTATAGTTTTTACCAGCAAACTCCGCCGGCAAATTCAGCTCTTTCAAAAATAAGCGAAATCCAAGATTTCCTTGAGCGTGTGTCTCGGCAGAATCCAGTAACCATGCTAAAATGTCGGAGTGGCAGAATTCCTTTCTTCCGAGCCGCATGGTGCGCAGTATATTGAAATCATCGGCCCGTAATTTCTGCTGCTCTCTCCAGCCGTCCTGCTGATCATCAAACTCATCAAGAAGTTGCTCAAGTCGCGGGATAAGTTGCGATTCGGCATTCATGGGTGCAACCAACGTTCCAAATTCTCGAAGGAGTTCTTCCCATTCGCAGAATTCGTTAATCTTGTTTTTGTTGCCGGAGTTCATCGTTGGGAACCGCAGCCACTATTCGTTGTGCGGAATTTTGATGGTGCTCCCGCCGATGAATTCCCGGATCAGCGCGTCACCGGGAATGAGGCCGCCGGTTGCGAGCTGTTGCTCTGCGAACCCTTCCACCGATTCGAGCAGGGCCTTGATACGGTCGTAGCGGATGCGCGCGTCGAGAAACCCCGCGTAGGGCCCAAAAGCTTCCGGCTCGGGCAGCAATTTGCCGGCGCCGACGAAAAACGGTTTGAGCGCCGGCAAATCGAACGGGAACCCGCCGTTGACCACATGATCGGCCAGGCCCATCAGCGGGATGATGCTGAACAATTCGCCATAGCGCACGTAATGCCAGTGCAAAATCGTGCCCAGCGGATTGTGATTGCGATGGCGCGCGTCGCGCAGCATCCGCCGGATGAGCCGCACGTCTGCGAACTGCACGAGCCGCTTCGCGCTCCCGCCTGCCGAGCCGTAGCCTCCGGGCGAAGGCTGGTCGCCCTCGTAAAGCATGTTCAGTGTCTCCAGGTAAAGCCGGAACTGCGCCGCCGCGTCAATACCCTCGGTGATGGGCGGATAAAATCCGTGCAGACAATCCAGCAATAAAATCTGGTCCGGCTCCAGCCTGACTGGTTTCGTGCCAGTGCGCCGCCCTTCCTTGAAACTGTAAACCGGTTTTTCCACCGGCTGTCCGTCGAGCAGCGCGCAGAGGTGCTGGTTCAACAACTGGATGTCGAGCGCTTCGGGCGCCTCGTAATTCCGGTCGTTGATCCAGTCCGTCGGATGTTCGACCAGCGACCAGAAATAATCATCGAGATTCAACATCAAGAATCGCAGGCCCTGTTTTTTAAGCCGTTGCGTGAGCTTGACGGTGGTCGTCGTCTTGCCGGAGGAACTTGGTCCGCTCACCCAGATCATCCGCAACCGGTTGTCGGCGTTCAGGCGCGCCACGACCTTTTGCGCGGCCTCATCCAATGACGCCTCATAAATCGCGAGTGACGCGTCAATCACCTCCTTGATGCGTCCGCTGCGGACCGCGTCGTTGAGGCCGGCCACGGTGTCCACGCCCTGCTGGCGGTTCCATTCGAGAATCTGGGCCATCCGCTCGTGCGGAAAACCGTTTCCGGAAAATTTTTCCGGCGTCAACGCGCCCTCGCGCAGCCAGTGCCGCCCCCAGCGATAACATTCGAAAGCGTCGGCGGTGTTTTGGAAACCGTGGCTGCGCAACGCGTGCAGCACTTCATCCTGAATTGCCTCAACCGTCGGCGGGAAATTCGAAATCAGGTGATGCGGGTCGGAATTGAGGCAGACAATCGCCACGTCCGCCAGAAAGGCCGCGATGTCTTCGTCCGACCCGTGCGCGCTGAAAATTTTGTCGTTCACGCCCGGCAGAAAATCTGTTTGAAAACCGCCGATGGATTCCGCCGCGCGCAACATCGCCTTGCAGATGCGGCCCGGGTCGAACTTCACGAGCGCCCGGTTCCGCTTCTGGACTTTGACGATGAGATTCTGGACAGGCATCGGCGCGAACTATAACGCAGCCGCGCACAGGAACAATTTTTTTCGATTTCCATGTTTCGCCGCGTTCTGGCATTGAAGCAAACCTGCCTCCCGGCAAGGGTGACAGGATTGCGATGGGCGACTGCGGTATAGACCTCTGGTCCGACCCTTGGGTTCACAGGCTGGAGGCCGGCGCCACAAGCCGTTGCGCCCCGCCAACGCAGCCACGTCAAAAACTGCTGATTCCCACGAAAATCCATTAATTTCGTTTGCCAATTGCCCCAGTGCGATGCTAGATTATTATGGTAAAACCGAAACTGGATTTGTAATCATGGTTTCTGGATCTTCTGCTAAAAAGATTTTGGTTGTGGACGACAATCCGGTCGTTTTGAAGGCGCTGACCTCGGCGCTCGAACCCGGCGGCTACAAGGTGTTCACCGCCTATGACGGTGCTGAAGCCTTCAACGTTGTCCGCCGGGAAAAGCCGGACCTGCTCCTGCTCGACATCTTTTTTCCGCCCGATATTGCCGGCAGCGGCAATACTTGGGACGCGTTTCTCATCATGCGCTGGCTCCAACGGATGGACGAAGCCAAAGACACACCCGTGATTGTCATCTCGGTGGCTGAACCGGAGAAATATCGCGACCGTTGTTTGGCCGCCGGCGCACGAGCGTTCCTGCATAAACCGGTGGACCTGCACGAATTACTGGACACCGTTCAAAACATTTTCAGCCACAGCATGGATGACGAAGTGCCTGAGCCGGCGATAAATTTTGAGCTCTGATCGCCCGGCCGGCAAATCCGAAAAGCGTGGGCGCAACCCCGTCCCTCTCCTGCCCAAAAGATTTGATGTGGATTGGCAGCCGTACCACCGACCTCCGGTCTGTATTGTGGATTCCAGTGCCGCACGAAATCACTGTCTGCCAAGCCTGCGGCAACCGACTTTTGGCCGGGACAGTTTCGGTGACTTTTTGGCACGGGCGGCCGCTTGGATTGCGCGTTGCGCCCAAGCGACCAGTTCCGGCGCATTTTCCAGCACGTCCGGCGGCACTTCGTGATAATACCAATTATAGTTTGAGATTGCGTTATTCTGAGGATGCTGGCAAACTCGATGGGTATGCCAAAACGATACCATTTGAACCGGCCTGATTTGGCGGCGGACGTGGCCATTGCGTTGCGGACCTGTCAGGAGGTGAAGAGTCAACAACGGTTGCTGGCCGCGCGACTGGCGGCCAGCGGGCAGTTTACCAGTGCGCAGATTGCCGAGCAGTTGGGCATGAGCCAGCGGCGGTTTTTCGACTGGATGAGCGCCCTCAAAGCTGGCGGCGTAGCGGGACTGCTGAAGCGCCAGCACGGTGGTGGGGCCGTGCCCCAAGTCCATGGCCCGGCTCGCACGGAACTGCTGGCGGGGTTGCAATCCGGTCAGTGGAAGCGGGCCAAGGAGATTCAGCAGTGGCTGCGGGTGCGACATGGGATACGATTAAAGTTGCCCGGGATTTATTATTGGCTGGGAAAATTGGGCGGGGTCTTGAAAGTGCCGCGCAAGACCCACGCGCAAAAAGACGCGGCGGCGGCCGAGGAGTTTCAGCGCACGCTCTGCGAACGGTTGGCGAGCTTGAACGTGGCTGGTGGAAGGCGGGTGCGCCTGTGGGTGGCCGATGAACACCGTTACGGATTGATCCCGGTGGTGCGCAAGTGCTGGACGCTGCGAGGCGTGCGTCCGACGGTGCCGTATCGGACCCAATATGAATGGGGTTATCTTTACTCGGCGCTGGAAGTGGACGGGGAAAATGCGGCGGAGTTTTTGTGTCTCCCGGAAGTGAGCCTGGAGATGAGCGGCTTGTTTCTGAACCATCTGGCAGCGAGTGACCCCGAAGCCGAACACATTGTCATCTGGGATCAAGCCGGGTTTCATCCTAAACCGGAGTTGCACGCCGTGCCAGCGCGGGTGCATCTGGTGGCGTTGCCGGCGTATAGTCCGGAACTCAATCCGACGGAGGCCATCGGTGACCTAATCAAGGATCGGATCGGCAATGCGTTGTGGCAGGCGATGACCGATTTGGAGGAAGCTATCAGCGAGGAACTGCGGCCACTATGTGAAAATGCCGAAGCCGTGCGGAGGTTGGTTTCTCACCCTTGGCTGGTTGAACAAGCAAACGCTACCGCAACCGAGAATGATGCAATTACATGCTCAAGGTAGTATAACTCATTGTCAGGACGCGTCCTTTCGATTCGTAGGTGAAGGGTTCCATGCCGCGCGCCACGTAATCCGCCTGTGATTGCGCGTCCGTTTTGAAAAACAACCGGCCCTCGTCCAGAATCCCGAAGAAACGTTCGCCTTGATACAACCCATGCGCGCCGAACATCGCCCGCGCCCGCACCTCCGGCAAGGCGCCTAACTGATCGAGGACAAACTCCTTGAACGATTCATCCGCCATGAGGCAAATCACTTCCGCCGGCGGGTTCATCACCACCGTCCAACAGCCGGGCGAAATAAAAACAGCCGCCGGCCACGAGCGCCGAAGTTATCATGATCAGGACGGCTTGGGTGCCGGGCTGTTTCAGGTCATCAGACCATTGCTCAATCAAAAGACCCGACTTGCCGTAGAGCTGCCCCATCTGCCGCTGCTCAGCGCGGTTGAATCCTTGCATGGAAGGGTCGTCATACAAGTTCGCCGAACGCGTGCCCAGCCAATAAACCGTGCCCGCGCCGGCCATTCCGAGCACCAGCACGATGACGCCAATCGCCCTGAGTCGCGTGCTCTTTCTGGACGATGAAACCGGACCGGGTGTTTTCTCAATCACAACGTCAGTCTAGCAGAAAACGACAAAATTAAAACGCAAAGATGCGGGAGGGGCGCAAAGTCGCAAAGCGTTTTGGACTGCGCGGCATGACTCTGCCCTGGCCCGGCGTAATCCCGCCTTGCGGGACGTCGCCGGAAACGGTGGCCCAGACCTCTGGTCCACGCGTTGGGGTTCACACACCGGAGACCTGCGCCGCGAGGGATAAAGTCTCAGTGTTGAAAATGAATTCAGCGGAACCCGAAGGCAGCGCGCGATTCAGTTTTTTGCCACGGCCTTGGCCACGGCCGCCGTCAATTCAGCGCCGCGTAAATCCTGACCGATGATTTTGCCGCTGCCATCCAGTAGAAAGGTGGCCGGGATGCTTTCGATCCCGTATTTCATGGCCAGCTTGTTTTCCCAGCCTTGGCCGTCGAAGAATTGTGGCCAGGTCATTTGCTGCTGTTTGGTGTAGTCCAGCAGTTTCTGCCGGTCACTATCCAGACTGACGCCGATAATCTCAAAACCCTGGCTGTGATATTTCTGATAGGTGGCAACGACGTTGGGAATTTCCCCCCGGCACGGTGGACACCATGTGGCCCAGAAATCAATCAGCACCACTTTGCCCTTGTAACCGGCGATGGACAGCGCTTTGCCGCTGACATCCTTTTCACTGAAGTCGGGGAAGGCGGCTCCGTTCACCAGGCTTTTGCGAATTTGCTGCGCGGCCTTCTCGCGTTCGGCCTGTTGTTCCAGCCGGGCAACCAGGGTTGTGCCGCTGAAATCGCTTTCGAGTTGTTTCGTCAACTGGTCGGCCTTGGCCTGGTCATTGAACACCTCGGCATACAGTTGCGCCTTCATGTAGAGAATTCGAGCCACGGCCTCCGTCTTTTCCCCCTTATGTTCCGCGAGCAAAACGTCGAATTGCTTGAGATCGTCCGCCAGCGCGGCTTCCGTCCGTTTGCCGGCCTTGATGTCGGCATTGATTTTCGTGACCAGGGCCTTGAGTTCATCGGCGGCATCGCCGGCAAGCGCCACGGTGACAAACAGGTTGGCGGACAACAACACCGCCACCGCCAGTGAGATCAAGAATATCTTTTTCATGTTGGCATTAATTGGAATGATTCAAGCAAGAGAACAACATCGCACCCAGCCGACCGCAAGCATATTCTTTTGCAAATTCTTTTGACGCCTGAATGACGGGACTCCGAACTTCGCGCGTATGTGTACCGCTTGCCAAACATGGCCTTGGCCCGCCGTGCCGGCAACGCGCACAATTCAATCTCATGCGACCTTTCCTCTTGAGTTTGCCGGCCAAGCTGGTTTAGTGAGTGGCTGAAGAACGAAGCAAGCCCAGCAACGACCGGGCGTTACAACACCGGCATTCATTCGATGAACAAGCAAGAAATCGCGGAAACCTTGAGAAAAGAAGTCGGTGAACTGGAAGTTTCGATCAAAAAAGTTCAGGCTCGCTGCGACCGGTTGAAGTCGCTGGTGCTGGACCTGGAGGCGGAGGTCACCGGCCACGACCCTCGAAACCCAACTCCCGTTCCGGATAGTAAATTCAGAAAAATGATTGATAAGGTCTTCGGCGAAGAACCCAAGCGAAAGAAATGATGCCGGCGACGCGCTCAACGGGTCAGGACAAATAATTTGGAGGAGTCGGCAACGATGAGTTTGTTGTAGCGCCGAGCCTGTGGCTCGATTGGTTGTAGTGTCGAGCCTGCGGTCCGGCAGTTGAGCCACAGGTTCAACTCTACACCGAACACACATGGCGTCTGCCCGTGGGCTGACGTCATTTGCACCCGGGTGAAGTGAGGCGGCGTGGCGCTGAAGGAATTTAAGAATCGGGTCTTCCGGGCTGTGTGATATAGTCTGCACGCATGCGGATTCCATACAAGAAGATAAACAACTCCATCAGAAAAGGTGCGGCATTGACGGCGGTATTGTGGCTGGCAGTCGGCACGTTGCGTGCCGCCAATCCCGCCATGCCCATAATCCCCACCAATGTTTTCAAAGTCACCGCTTACGGCGCGCGCGGCGATGGCGTGACCGACAACACCCCCCGCCTTCAGGCTGCGCTTGATGCCGCGGCAAAGGCGGGCGGCGGCATCGTTGAATTACCGGTGGGCATTTATTTGAGCGGGCCCATCACCCTGCACAGTTGCATCAACCTGCGGCTGGATGACGGCGCGGTGCTGGAGATGTTGCCGTACGGAACCTACCCGGGTGGTGCCACCAATGCCCGGACGTTCATCGGTTGCAATCAGGTGCATGACCTCGAAATCAGCGGACGCGGCGTTATTGACGGCCAGGGCGCCGCCTGGTGGGACGCCTTTCGTGCCAACCGCAAAACGATTCGTCCCATGATGCTCAATTTAATTTCCTGTGACCGGCTTTTTATTCACGATGTTACTTTTCAGAACCCGCCCGACCATCACTGTGGATTACGGAATTACGGCGGCAACATCACTATCAGCAACCTGACCGTCAATACCGACCCGCGGTCGCCGAATACCGACGGCCTCAATTTCGTCGGCACCAACAGCATTATCGAAAATTGCCATATCAGCGACGGCGACGACAACATCGCCATGGGCGCCACCGGCCCGATCAACGACTTGCTCATCACCAACTGTGTCTTTGGCTATGGCCACGGGGTGTCTATTGGCAGCAGTTCACGCGACGGCGTGTCGAATGTCGTGGTGGCCAACTGCTCGTTTACCGGCGGCACATTCGGCATCCGTATGAAGTCCGATACCGATCGCGGCGGCCTGGTGCGGGACCTTTTCTACCACGATCTCACCATGACGAACGTGCAAATGCCCGTCCTCATTTACAGCTACTATCGGACCGCCGGTTCGCCCGGCACCATCAGCCGCTTCACTCCGGCGCGAGTGGCCGCTTTCAAGGCCGAACCCGTCACCGCCGCCACGCCAGTCTGGCGCAACTTCACTTTCAGCAACATCACCGCCACCGCCACCGTTGCCGGCGGCACTATCTGGGGATGCCCGGAAATGCTCGTGTCCAATGTAAATTTTGTCCATGTGAACATCACCGCACCCGGACCCTTCGACATTTACAACGCGCGCGGCATCCGGTTCCAGGATTGCCAACTTCTGCTCAAGGGCGGTGAAAAGTTCAGGCTATGCAATGCCCGGGTGACCGTTACCAACACGCGGGATCATTCATCATCCATCTTGCATTAAGTCATTGTCCGGTTTGCCGACGGGCAGACGATGTTTGACAAAACATTGGAATATCAGGGTGAAAAACTGCAATTCACCCGCTGGGGTGCGAACGACGCAAGACTGTTCCGGGCCGAACTGGAAGTTGCGCAGCAGACGTTTGCCGCGGCGATTTTCGATGACCTTTCAAATCAGGGCGCTATCCAACATGCTCAACGGGTCAGGCTAAATTCTCTGGACGAGTCGTCAGCCATTAAAGAAATGCGCCAGCCAATGGGAAAAATGCGTCCAAATCCAAATAACTCCTCGCGTGCAGTCCCAGGCCTGCCATGAACAAAGAACGATAAGCACCACCGATTGAATCAACCCCGTCCACCGTTTTTGCCGCAACAGATTCGCAAACAACACAATGGCAATCGGCCATAAGACCAATCCCACGTGACAAAGGAAAATTCCGATGGCCAACCGGATGTTGCCCAGCGGACTGCCCCACGGCGTCAGCGAGCCGGGAATAAAATTCCAGACCGGCCCGGTGACCAGAATGATGATAATGAAAAATGCGATGCCGTTGGAAACCTGCACCGCCAGTGAATCGGGCATTTTGTCGTCCGCCTCGCGATTGGAGTCATACCAGATTTTTTCCACGGACGAGCGCCGGGTGGTCATTTTGGACGGGGACAAAGCCGCGCGGGCGCAGACCGCCAGCATTTGCAATCCTGACATGGAGCGAAACCGCCGTCCCGACGTGAGCACGCGTTCCCACAGCACGACAAACCGTCCTTCGCGCTTCAACGCCAGGGCGAACGAGATTTCTTCCGACCAGTAAAGACGCTCGTCGAATCCGCCGGTGGCTTGAAACGCCTCGCGCGTGCAAAACATGAAAGCACCGCCGGTGAAACCAATGAGCTTCGCTCCGAACACACTCAAGACGGCAATAAACCGGATGTAAAGTGGCACGACCTCGTTCTTGCCCAGCCATATCGAGGCGCCGCCGCCCACCGCGCCTTTGTCCATTTGTCGAAGTGCGGCGGCAACGGCGCGCGGATTGATGGTTGTGTCCGCATCCACAAAAAACAACCGGTCGCCGTGTGCCGCGCGTGCGCCGGAATTCCGCGTGGCGGCGATTTGCCGATGATTGACCGGCACCACGGTCGCATTGTGCTGGCGGGCGACCTCCGCCGTGGCGTCTGTGGAGGCGTCGTCCACGACAATGATTTCATACGGCTGGCCTACGACGCGGGCGGCGTCATGGATCGCCTGCAACGTCCGGCCAAGGCACGATTGTTCATTATGCGCCGGAACGATGAACGAAATCATGGCAGGTTCAGACAAATCTCAAGCTTGTTTGTCACGCAACCTCGGCAACACGCTCAACGGGTCAGGCCAAATTCTTTGAGGGAGTCGTTTGCCATGATTTTATTTTTTGCGCTTCTTTTTTGTCGACTGTAGACTCAAGTATCTCAATTCATAAAGATCAATAATTCCGTCAAGAGCCTCGTCAGCAGCGTCGTGCTTTTGCGGGCTTCTTAATTTGCCCAAAAGATCTCGTAAAAACTTCGCCGTTAACTTAATTATCAAACGCTTATCGTGATTTAAGTACATTTCTCGCATCCAATCTATTTCTTGGCTCTTTTTGTCTAAATCCATTTTTTCTGCACGAGTGATAATAAATCCAAGCCGGCCATAGTTGTTGCAAAGGTAAGACAACATTTGGCGATACTCATCACGTCCTATTGGGGTGGCATAGTTTTTGGCCTCGAAAATGACGTGGCGAGATTCGTAATCATCTAAAATACGCTTGAAACTCGGCGTCTGTCCGTGATTTGTTGCAACAATGTCCCTTCGTTGCACGGCATCTCCATTTGGTTTTAGGGTTACATTCCTCAGTCCACCTGCAAAAACAATTTTAATTGCCTGTGCACACCATTCTTCAAATTCATGTGCACCGAGATCTCCAAGTGGAATATTATCCAACTGACACATTACTTGGCCAAGACGGCGATTGCGAATTTCCGGCGTTTGGGAGCTAACCTCAATATCGTATTCGTCATTAATTTCTGCTGCTTGGTCTGGTTCTAGGGTTTGTTGGATGCAATCGAGTGCCAGCCAATAACAGGGGTGAACAAGCATTCTAGTTTCAGCTTTTGGTTCAATGGGTTCAGACTTACCATCATGGCAGAAAACAAAGTTTTTTGAATTTGGATCTTGTATCCCAACAAACCCAACGCTGTGTAAACTTCGCATTACCTCTTTGGGATGGTTAAGAATAGCCAGATGTTGTTGCACAATCTGTGAGTTGTCCTCTGTATAAAGCGGAATCGAAATAGATTGTTCGGCTTCGGCGTAGCTCATTTCTGGGGATCGTCTTGCAAAACAAGCAACAAATCTTTCCAAGCCAGGAAAAACGACCTCATATTCCTTTATGAGATCTTCGAGTCGGTGGCGTGATATTTCTTTTGCGACGGATTCAACATCGGAGTAAACAATTTGATCACGGTTCTGACTAAATGCGTGATAATATGCGTTGTTTAAAAGAGCCAGTGCCGACCAATAGCGACAGACGCCGCGATTTTTTGGAGCGGATTTGCCTGAAACGCGAATGGGAGAATGAAAAATCGGTTTAAGAATTTGAGCGGTCGTAGTCGGTTTGAATGGTGTGGCTGTCCCACAGCGTCAGGCGAAGCCGGGCAAATAGGCTTGTTCGGGCTGGCCGAGGAAGCGACCGCCGCCTTTGGCTGTCCCACAGCTTTCCAAGAGGCTGCGCAAATCCAGTTTTTGCCAGAGGGCCGAGCGGATCAGGGCGAAGAGGCGGGTGAAACTGTGGCCCCACCGCCCCAGCCAAGCGCAGAAGCGCAACAACACGTAGGCCAGCAAGGCTGTCCAGACCTGCCAGCGCACGGCGTTGGCGTTGTGACCCAAGAAATCGGCCAGTTGCAAGGTCTGTTTGAGTTCCTTGAAGAAGGTTTCGATGCGCCAACGGCAGCGATAGAGATCGGCGATGGTCTGGGCGCTCCAAGTGAAGTTATTGGTCAGGAAAATCATTTCCCGTATTTCCCCGTCCACCTCAACCAGTGCCACGACGCGGCGCAGGCCGACCGGATAATCTTTGGCCGCCGGGCCGGTCAGTTCAATGAGATCGTCGCGCAGAATGTTACCGAACCTTCCGTCCTGAAATTTGCGGACGACGCGAAATTGCAGGTTGTCTTTAGCGCGGGTGACCCAAAAGACTTCACGTTGGGACAAGTCAGCCAAGTGCGCGAAGTCCACGTAAGCTTTGTCGAAGATGACGATTTCACCGGCATGGATATTGGCGCAAAGCTCGCGGGAGCGGATACTGTCATGCTCGGCGGCCGAGCCGACGATGGCGCAAGCGGGCAGGAAACTTTGGAGATTAAGCCGGACATGACACTTGGCGGCGGCTTTGCGCCGCCGATGTTTGGCCCAATCCAGCGAACGGGCCATGAGCGCAATGGTGGTGGTGTCCACGACATGAATGAGGCGCCGGGTGAAACGAAAAGCGAAGCGGGGCGTGTGGTGGCCGGCGAAGGCAGGCTGGAGCGTTTGCAAATGATCCAGCACGGCCCAGAAGAGTTGCTCGGCCATTTTCGGATCGCGGGTGCGATTGGCGTAAGAGAACGTGTTTTTGCAGGGCGGCGTGGCCGCGCGCAAAGCCGAGAGCGGGCCGGAGTGCAGACGCAAGGCGTCACACACATCATTGAGGCCCAGGGCATGGGTCAGTTGGGCGTAGAGCAGGCTGACGACCTGACTCCAAGGACTAAACGTGCGGGCGTGGTCTTCGACGCCGGTGTCGCGCGCCAGTTTGGGAACCAAGTGAGTGGGAATGAGATTGCAAAGCTGGCGGAGAATGGAGAACTTGCTGGCGGTTGGCTTATAGCTGGTTTTCTTTTTCATGCCTTACCTTGTGGCAAGGCCCAAACCCGCAAGCCAACCTTTTTTTATCCCTCAACCCTCAATCAGATTGGACAGCAATGTAAAAGAGCCAAAAGATCCCGAGGCCGATAAAGTGTGTGCTTTAAGCACCTTCGAAAGCCATCCTTCCCCTCGAGATCGTGAGCTGTGCATGAATTCCAAACTTTTAAAGTTGATTCTTGAGAAACACCAAAGGCAACGCGAAGACGATTGCAGATCATATTAAACAAGTGATACTCATCCCAATGGAGTCGAAGCACGTGACCTTCGACGGATCTTGAAAAATTTGGGTCGTTGCGACTAATCGCTCTAAAGATGTTATCTCTTAGAAAAATCATCGACTTGATGTTGCTGAAACGAATATTGAGATCAATAGAGGCTTGAACTAGCCCGACTAACAATCCAATGCCGATTGAATCTGCTTCATATCCTTCATCCAATCGATCAACAAGAAGCAGAATATGTTCTTTTGTTTTTCCGAGGCCAGTGAAAAGCGCTTGCTGTATCTCGTCCACTTGTAATTTGGATGGAAGTTCGGCGATAGATGATTCTGGATCTAAATTGCCATCTAAAACGAGCCGCAGGGTCAGTCTCAAACGTTCGGCAAATTGGCGTCCATTTTGTTGCCACTTTCCCACGTGGGTTTTCAAAACGTGCTCACCGTCAAAACCGGTGAGTTTGTAATGACCCCAAACCTTCATGGTTGCTTCCATAAGTAGCGCATAACGCCAAGCAATTCGGCTTCCCGCATAAATCAAATTAAATCTTTCTCCGAACTGCTTTGTGAGTGCTCGTAACCCGACTACTTGGTGCTGCTCGGGACTCAGTTCGACCAAATGTAAATGATCGGTACGATCCCATGTCTTCGACAAGCGATAAAAGAGAGCACTTTTCCCTACGCCCCTTCGCCCCACAACGATGTTGTATTCCTGGTGCTCCAATAATGTTTTATAATCCGGCGTTTCGTAGAAGGCCGATTCGAGCATCAAATGATCCGCTTCTGCTGGAAGTTCACCGAGTGGATTTGGTCTTCGGCGCGTTGTCATATCTATCCCCTCTGCGCTTCCTTCGCCCAAGCATCCTTCAGCGTTATCGTCCGATTCAAGACGAGCTTGCCGGGTGCGCTGTCTTTATCCAACGCAAAATAGGCGAGACGCTCGAATTGATAACGCAATTCCGGCTTTGCGTCTTTCAGGCCCGGCTCGCATTTCGCGGTAACCACTTCGAGGCTGTGCGGATTGAGCACGGATTTGAAATCGCGCTTCGTCGCGCCGGAGCTTTCAGCGGAGGCGGAACCATCTTTTTCCGGCTCGGCTTCGGTAAACAGCCGGTCGTAAAGGCGGACCTCGGCATCAATGGCGTGCACGGCGCTCACCCAATGTATCGTGCCTTTCACCTTCCGATTCGCCGTCGGGCCACCGGTCTTGCTGTCGAGGTCGGCGGTGCAACGCAACTCCACAATTTTCCCGCTCGCGTCCTTCACCACTTCGTCGCATTTGATGATGTAAGCGTATTTCAATCGGACTTCACCGCCGGGTTTCAGCCGGAAAAATTTCGGGGGCGGCACTTCCTTGAAATCGTCCTGCTCGATGTACAGTTCGCGGCCAAAGGGTATCTTCCGTTTGCCCGCATTCTCGTCTTCGGGATTGTTGACGGCATCCAGTTCCTCGGTTTTGCCTTCGGGATAATTCGTGATGACGACCTTGATTGGCCGCAGCACGGCGAGCCGGCGCAGGGCGCGTTTGTTCAGGTCTTCGCGGATGGCGTGTTCGAGCACTGCCACGTCGGTGATGCCGTTGTATTTGGTGATGCCGATGTTGTAGGCGAAGTTGCGCAAGGGCTTCCGGGTGTTACGCCACGACGCCGGATTCCGCAGATGGTCGGCATGCGCGGGTCATCCCAGCCGCTCACGAGATTTTCATTCACAAGCTGCATGAGCTTGCGTTTGCTCATGATGGTGTAACCGAGGCTGAGCCGGGCGAATTCGTATTGATGCGGCAATGGGCGCGGCAGGTCGAGGTTTTCGAGAATCCAGTCGTACAGCGGGCGGTGCACCTCGAATTCGAGCGTGCAGATGCTGTGTGTGATGCCTTCGATGTAATCGCTCAGGCAATGGGCGAAGTCGTACATCGGGTAGATGCACCATTTGCCGCCGGTGTGATGATGTTCGGCGTGGCGGATGCGGTAGATGAGCGGGTCGCGCATCCAGATGTTTGGCGAGGCAACGTCAATTTTCGCGCGGAGGGTGCGTTTGCCGTCGGGGAACTCCCCATTTTTCATGCGCGTGAACAAATCCAGATTCTCCTCGATACTGCGATTGCGGTAGGGGCTTTCCTTGGCTTGACGCCGGTATTCGTCAGTTTCATCCGGAGTCAGGTCGCAGACGTACGCTCTGCCCTTTTTGATGAGCATGACGGCGTATTCGTAAATCTGGTCGAAATAGTCTGAAGCGTAGAACGCTTCGAGGGGAGCGCGACCGTCCCGGTCGCTTCCAGCCGGCGTCCCGCCGGCTGGCTTTCGGGATACGTTCGGCGGTACGCCAAACGCTGCGGGCGAGCCGCCCGCGCTCCCCACAACAGCGGGAAGATAGAAATCTGGTTTGCCGTTGCTCGTAATCGTGTCCGGCGTTTTCCCTTTTGGCTTCAAACCGAGCTTGTCGTCGGCCCAGCCGGCGATGAGCCATTTCACGTCTTCGGTAATGGAATCCACATACTCAACGTCTTCCTTCGTCGGATTGGTGTCGTCCATGCGCAGATTGCAGACGCCGCCGAATTCGTGCGCGATGCCGAAGTTCAGGCAGATGCTCTTGGCGTGGCCGATGTGGAGGTAGCCGTTCGGTTCCGGTGGAAAGCGCGTGTGAATTTGCGGATATTTCTTTTCGGCGACGTGCCTCGCGACGATGTCACGGATGAAATCCGAAGGCGTTGGGGCGACGGCGGCATTGTCGGTCATGGGCTTGCTCATGTTGTCAGGCGCAGGCTAACAAATGCGCGCCAGCTTGTCCAACGGCGCAATCTCATGTCCCGCTTTCACCACAGCCTTCCGGATACCAACAAACAAAAGCCGCCCGGCCTCGAAGAGGACAGGCGGCATGAAACGACCTCGAACCGTGAAGGCTTGGGGCCATCAGCGCCAGCCATGCATCATGCAAAGAATCAGCGTCGCGTTGCCAAAAACGATGGTCCAGAAAACCAGCATGAGTCTGGACAAATGGTGCCTGCGCAGTTCGTGCGGCAGATGCGGGAAGAGTAACTTCCCCGTGCGTTTTACAATAAATTCAGTCATAGTTTTAAGTTGTTGAGTTTTTTCAGGCCATCCCTGAATGGCCGGTTACGAATCATTCGTCCCCAAGCAAACCTGATACCAACCATGACCAAGAACAATAAGTGCCCTCCAGGACAGTCTTCTGCGAAATAACAACGGGAAAACGGGTGCCGACGAAATGTCCACGCAGAGGACACGCTGCCTTGAAATCAATCCGCGGGCAGGTCAGGAAGCGATGGTTTTGTTTTTGGCGCGCGATTCTTCGGCGAGCTTTTCTTTGAACTTCGACAGCGCCTTTTGCAGCCGCTCGCTGCCGACCGCCAGGATTTGCGCCGCGAGGATGCCGGCGTTCTTGGCCGCGCCGATGCCGACCGTGGCCACCGGCACGCCCGGCGGCATTTGCACGATGGACAGCAACGAGTCGAGGCCTTTCAGCGATTTGCTTTCAATCGGCACGCCGATGACCGGCAGCGTCGTGAGCGCCGCCGTCACGCCCGGCAGATGCGCCGCGCCGCCCGCCCCGGCGATGATGACGCGCAGCCCGCGCCCGGCGGCACTGCTCGCGTATTGCTCCAAATCCTTCGGCGTGCGGTGCGCGGAAATGACCTTCGCTTCGCTGGCGATGCCGAACCCGGCCAGCACATCGGCGGCGGCTTTCATCGTGGGCCAGTCGGAATCGCTGCCCATCAAAATGCCGACGAGCGGTCTGTCAGATGCATTTTTCATTGGCGGAGAAAATTGAGCGAAGAAATCGCGAGTTTGGCAAGAATTGAATTCGTGCAAATCCGCGCAATCCGTGTCAGGTTTTTCTTCACTTGAGCCGTGAATCGGTTGCGAAACATTTCCGAATTTCTCGCGTTGCGGCGGAATACGTCGCTGCTGCTCGTCGCGCTCGTGCTGGCGGGCACGGGCGAGAAACTCTGGCTCGGCTTCGCGCCCAAATACATCGAGACCATCGGCGGCGGCGTGTTCATCATTGGCCTGTTCGACGCGCTGCAAACGTTGCTCGGCGCGGTGTATGCCTATCCGGGCGGCTGGCTGACGGACCGGTGGGGTCAACGCCGTGCGTTGCTGGCGTTCAGCGCCGTGGCCGTGGCCGGTTACATTCTGGTTCTCGTGTGGCCGCATTGGCTGGCCCTGTTGCTCGGCTCATTTCTGTTTCTGGCCTGGAGCGCGCTGTCGTTGCCGACAACCTTCACCGTCGTCGCCACGTCGCTCGAACGGCACCGGCACACGATGGGCATCGGTGTGCAATCCCTGGTTCGCCGCGTGCCGATGATGCTCGGCCCGCTGATCGGCGGCTGGCTCCTCACACGTTATGGCTGGACGGACGGTGTGAAATACGCGCTGGCGCTCTGCATTGTGATGAGCCTGCTCACAGCAGCGTTCCAATGGTTCATGTTCGAATCAGAAAGTAGCGCAGGCGTCTCGCCTGCATCTTCCGGGCAAAAAGCCGAAGGCAGCCGGGACGGCTGCGCTACGTTTTTCTCCGTCGTCAAATCCTTCACGCCCGCGCTGCGCGAATTGCTGGCAAGCGATATCCTCATCCGCTTCTGTGAACGGATTCCATACGCGTTCGTGATTTTGTGGGCGATTGATTACGGCGGCGTGACGGCGCAGCAGTACGGTTATCTCGTTGCCTTTGAAATGGTCACAGCGATGCTGTGCTACATTCCCGTCGCGCATCTGGCGGACAAATACGGACGCCGCCCGTTCGTGCTGGCGACATTTGTCTTCTTCACGCTATTCCCGGTGTCGCTGCTGTGGGCGCACAATTTCGCGTGGCTGGCGCTCGCGTTTGTCGTGCGCGGCATGAAGGAATTCGGCGAACCGGCGCGCAAGGCGCTCATCATCGGCGAGGCAAAACCGGAATTGCGGGCGCGGACGTACGGTGCGTATTACCTCATCCGTGATTGCACGGTGACGACCGGCTCCTTTCTCGGCGCGTGGTTGTGGAGCCTCAGTCCCCAGGCAAATTTCATCGGCGCGGCCATTTGCGGCGGGCTGGGCACGATTTGGTTTTGGTGGTTCATTTTCCGCAAACGCGCAAATTAAAGGCAGCAAAACGGGGTGTTATTCCGCAGGAGAATCTCAAATCTGAAACTGGGAGTTTGAATATTCACGCCGGCAACGAGGGAATGTTTGCTGATAGACATCTAATAGCCATTTTGTTGTTTACTAATCGTTATAACCTGCTATTCTGCGTACAAGTTTATGAAAAGGATGATGTTTTCCGGTTTTGCCGGGGGCGTTTTGTTCCTGAGCGCCGTGTTCTTCGCCAATCGGATGCAAGCTGGCCAAGTGGTCTTCGCCATAGATCCGACCCGAAGCCAGCTTACCCTTTCGGGCAAAATTGCCGGGAATACCTTGACGCCCCAGGGGTCGGGCAGCCTGACGACAACTTACGGCGGAAACATCAATGCCAATGTTTCCACTTCAACCATTCAATTCACGGGTTCAAGCACCATCACTGCCGAAACCAACGGCGTTTGGCAGCCGGCCGTGGGAGGCGGTTCAGGCAGTGCAGCGGCAGATTACGGGGCACAGGCCACTGTGTCACCCTTCGGCACAGTCTATGGTGCGTTGCGAAACCTCGTCTTTGACGTGACCAGTCCTGCGTTGACGATGACCGGAACCAACTTTGATTCCAGTGCGTTGGTCTTCTCATTCACTCCCAGCTCCAACTCATCGCTTGACTATTATAATGCCGTCGTTACACACGGCACCCTGGCTTTGTCCGGCTATTCAACGAATACCATCGCCAACCAGGCGTCGTTGAGCACAAACGGCAACGTGGAGCAATTGGTCATTCATATCAACACACAGTTCACCTTCACCCTGCTTTCATCCGGCGATACCCCGCTCGATTTGACCGGCCAGATTGTGGCGACCAACTTGCCCGCGCCATTTATCAATTCAATCATCGTGACGAATCAAAACGTGGTCCTTTCCGTCGAAAATGCCACAACCCAGTCCCAGCTTCTGAGTTCGAGCAACCTCGTGACCTGGTCTTCAGCCAGCGCAACGGTCAGTAGCAACGCGGGGATGATTATTTTCACAGTCCCCACGGCTGGCCCCCGTGCCTTCTTCCAGGTGCAAAAATAGTCGTTCCTGGTTTCGGGGAGGTTCAGATTAAATATCATTAACGGCGAATGTCCAAAGCGTGAAGTTCAATTCGTGCAAATTCGTGCAATTCGTGTCAAAATCTGGCGTCCATGACGACCGCGAACAAAGTCACCATCCTGCGAATCCTGCTGATTCCGTTCTTTGTTGTCGAGGTCCTCTACTACGTCGAAACCGGCAACGAAGTTCATCATCTGCTCGCAATTCTTTCGTTTGCCATCACAGCGATTCTGGATGGCGTGGACGGTTACATCGCCCGCCGTTACAACCAGAGGAGCGAACTGGGCGCGATTCTCGATCCGCTCGCGGACAAGCTGCTGCTTTTGTCGGGCATCGTTGTTTTGAGCTTCGATCACCATCCGTATTTGGCACAGGTGCCGCTGTGGCTCACCGGCACTGTCATCGGACGCGACTTGCTGCTGCTGATCGGCATTGCCGTCATCCGGCTCACCGTCGGCAAGGTCAAGGTCCGCCCGCGCGTCCTTGGCAAAATTGCCACGGTGTTCCAAATGATCGTGGTCCTCTGGATTCTGCTGGACTGGGAACGCGACTTGAACGCACGCTGGCTCGGAGTCTGGACGATTGGCGCGGCGGTGTTCACCGGCCTGTCGGGGTTGCTCTATGTCTGGGATGGCGTAAAACAACTCGGCGCGCATCCGGCGAGTTCAGCAACCATTAAAAACGAGAAAAATGGAGTGATGGAGTGATGGAGTAATGGAAAAAAATGAGCATATTGACCTCAGCACTCCAATTCTCCAGCACTCCAGTTAAACCATGACCATGAAATTAAAACTGAAGGAAGGCGACCTCGCGCCGGGATTTTCGGCGGCGACCAGCGGCGGCGGCAGGGTTTCACTCGCCGATTTCAAGGGCAAAAATGTCGTGCTCTATTTTTATCCCAAGGACGACACGCCCGGCTGTACGAAAGAGGCGTGCGCCTTCCGCAATCATTTCGCCGAATTCCAAAAGCGCGGCGCCGTCGTGCTCGGCGTCAGCACCGACCCGGTGAAGGCGCATGACAAGTTCGTGAAGAAGTTCAAGCTGCCCTTCACGCTGCTGGCGGACGAGGACAAAGCAATTGTCGCGGCCTACGGCGTCTGGGGCGAGAAAAGTTTCATGGGCCGGAAATATCTGGGCACGCATCGCGTGACGTTTCTCATCGGCCCGGATGGCCGCATCAAAAAAATCTGGCCGCAGGTGAAGCCGGAGGAACATGCGGCGGAAGTGCTGGCGGCACTGTAATTCATGAACCGCCCCGGCACCGGAAAGTGGACAAGCCATCGCCTTGTGCGATAAGTATCCGGTATGGCCACGATTACCACAACTCTGGTTACGGAACACGCCATTTACTGCGCCGTGTTTGATGAAATCGAACGCCTCCTGCCCGGCTTGGAATCCACCAGGGAAGTCAGGCTGCTGTCCACGATGGTGGAAGGGTTGCTTGGCAAACATGCCGAAACGGAAATGAACCTCGCCTATGCGGCGCTGGACCATGTTCTGGCGGAAAAGGGCAAACTGGATCGCCTGCACCAGGACCACAAGGAAATTGACCACAACTTCAAGCGGGTGCACAGCGCGAGCAGTGTGGCCGAAGCGCAACGTCGGCTCCAGAAGGCGCTGGCGGCATCCCGTGAACATTTCCGGTACGAAGAGCGGGTCGTCTTTCCGTTGCTTGAACGCGTTCTGCCTGGTGAAACGCTCAATGACCTAGGCGAAGCCTCGCTGCGGAAGTACCCGGTCATTGCGACCTGGTGAAAAATCCTTGTCGCCTGGTCCGCGCGGGGCCAGAGGGGAATTCCCCATTTGACAGACCAGGTGTAAAAACGGTAAACCAACGCCTCGAAAAGGAATTAAACCAACAACCAATGCGATTATGCCAATTCCAACAGGATCAAAAGCCCCTGATTTCACCTTGAAATCCAAACAGGCGTCCGGTCTCGTGGACGTGAAGCTCAGCAACAACTTCGGCAAAAAGAACACCTTGCTGCTGTTCTTCCCGGCAGCGTTCACTGGCGTCTGCACCAAGGAGATGTGCGACCTCACCGCCGGCCTCAATGCCTATTCCGGCCTGAACGCCGACGTCATCGGCGTGAGCGTGGACACGCCGTTCGCGCAGGAGGCGTGGGCGCAAAAGGAAAAAATCGGCATCACGCTCGCCAGCGATTTGAACAAGGAAGTCATCAAAAAATATCAGGTCGTGTTTCCGATGCTGGCCGGCGTGGGTGACACGGCGGCGCGCGCGGCATTCGTGATTGATAAAAGCGGCGTCGTCCAATACAGCGAGCAGACGCCGACGCCGAAGGATTTGCCGAACTTCGAAGCGATCAAGGCCACGCTGGCGAAGCTCAAGTGACACTGCCGCAACCGTTTCGCAGCGAGTGAAAGGGTTCCCTGTTCGCTCGTTTTAATCGGGCAAACGATGCCGGCAGGCGGAGCGCGGACAGTGTTGTCCGCCGGAGATTGGCATTGGGACGCGCGGACAAGGCTGTCCGCGCTCCTGCAAAATCTACATTTGTAAAGAATCCGCTTGACATCATCTACAATTGTAGAGAAAGTGGCCGCATGTCCAAGCCGACTGTGGAACTGACCGAGGCCGAATGGTCCGTCATCAAGGCCGTTTGGGAAACCGAACCCTGCACCGCGCCCGCCATTCAGGATAAATTGTTCGGGCCAACCCGCTGGACGTATTCGACCGTCCGCACGTTGATGGACCGCATGGTCGCCAAGCGCGTGCTCAAGGCGCGCAAGGCAGGCAAACTGACCATTTACACTTCCGCCGTCACGCGCGCGCAGGCGCAGCACGGCGAACTGTTTTACGCGCTCAAGCACGCCTTCAACGGCGCGCTCACGCCGATGGTGCAATGCCTTTTGGAAAGCCGGGATTTGAATGCGGATGAACTGGCGGAGTTGGAATCTTTGATTAAAGCCAGTATAAAATCAGCAAAAAAATAATCAGTTCTTGAAAGGCACGATATGAATTCCTTCATCGAAACCTTGAATCAGTCGGGCGGTCAATTTTTGACTTTCGCCTGGCCCATGTTTTGGCAATCAAGTCTGCTCATCGTTATTTTGCTCGCGTTTGATCTTTTATTCCGGCGCAAAATTCGCGCTTCAATCCGTTATGCCCTTTGGCTGGTTGTGCTCGTGAAACTTTGCCTGCCGCCAACACTGGCATTGCCGACCAGCCCGGTTTGGTGGCTGGAAAAAACTCCGCCGGCCGCCGTCAATCCCGGCGTCACGCATTATACGGTCACTTATGGCAACGAGCCGCTAATTCCGCAAAATCCACTGCCGGCTTTTGCGCCGCAAAAACCGGCGATGACGAATGCCGCGTGGCTGCTGGTTTCGTCCGCAGCAATCAGTTCGGCTTTGCTGCTTTGGCTCCTGGCGCGCTGGTGGCACATCACGCGGCAGGTACGGCGCGCGGCAATTTCTGAACGATTGACCAAAATCGCCGGTGAAGTGCAAAAATCCGCCGCCATGAAACTCAATGTGCAAGTGAAATTGATGGCAAACTCAATGTCGCCGGCAGTGTGCGGATTGTTCCGCCCGGTAGTCTTGATTCCGCAATCGCTCGCGGAAAGTTTTTTGGACGAGCAATTGCACGCGGTGTTGCTTCACGAATTGATTCATTTGCGGCGGCGCGATGTGTGGCTGAATTTCGCGCAGGCGTTGCTCCAGATTTTTTACTGGTGGCATCCCCTGCTCTGGCTGGCGAACGCGCGCATCCGCCGCGTGCGCGAGGAAGCCGTGGACGACACGGTGATGCTGGCGCTCCGTGGCGAGGCTGAATCCTACGCACCGACGTTGCTGGAAGTGGCGAAACTCGCGCTGAACCGGCCACTGGCGAGTCTTGGCTTGGTGGGAATTCTGGAGTCACGCAGTGCGCTCCGGCAGCGCATCGCACGGCTGGTGAATTTTCGTCCGCCCCGAAAAGCCGGACTGACGCTGGTTTCGTTTTTCGGGATTCTGGCTTTCACCGCCGTCGCCTTGCCGATGGGTGGCGCACCGGCGGAAACGACCAATCAAACTTTGTCAGGCGGCAGCGATAATTTGAACCAGACGAATTCAACTGTTTCCATGCCAGCCGACATTGCCAGCCGCACCAATGCCGCCCAGCATCCGGTAACAATGACGTTCAGAATAAATCGGACGATTCATTCGGACGATTTGAAAAAATGTCTGATTGCTGCGGGCGTAAAAATGCCGCCGACGTTTCTCTTTTTCACCGACGACGGCATATTACTGGCGCATGGTTCCAAGGAGCAATTGGCGCTGATGCGCCGGGCGGTATTGCAACTGAATGGCTATCCGACAAATGAGATTGCGGACAGTGACAAACAATTTGTCAAACAAACAGGCACGACTGGATTTGAAGGCACATCGGCGACCAACATTTTCACGCGGTCGTTCAGGGTGGATGCCCACGTATTCACTGGTACTTTGCGAAGTATCCCCGACCTGCAAACCAACAGTGTTTCGACGATGGCCAGAAGTCTTTTCAGCAAATTGGGCGTGGACTGGGAATCACCCAAAGGCAAGTCGGTTTTCTTTAACGAACGTCTGGGTTTGTTGTTTGTAAAAGCGACGGAAGCCGATTTGGACACGATTGAGCGAGCCATACAAGCTCTCAACCAAGTCGGGCCGCAAATCCATATTAAGTCGTGGTTTCTGGAAGTGCCGACGAAGGGTTTTGTGGAGCCAGCCATGCTGACAAACAATGCCGTCGGTGGAATGATGGGAATCCTGACCAGCGAACAGCAAAAAATCATGTTGCAAAGGCTTGGGGCAAAACCCGGTTCTGAAGTTCTGGCTGAACCGGAAGTGATCACGATCAGTGGCCGGCAAACCCAGATGCGGGCGACAACAATAATCAACGTCATTACCAACTTCACTTTTCAGGAAACCTCAACCAATTTGGCAGTCACTCCGCAAATGGAAAAAGTCGAGTGCGGTCAGGTTTTGGACACAATTCCTTATGTTTTGTCCGACGGCTATACGATTAATCTGACAACCACGGCTTCACTGACGGAATTTTGGGGTTATGACAAAACTACCAATACGACCGCTGTCTTCAACGCGGCTGGTCAAAAGGTAGATCTGCCGGGGATTTCGCCCAGTTTTTATGTCCGGCGGGCCAGCGCGAACCTAAATTTATGGGACGGCCAGACGGTCGTTCTGGGAAAACTCGAAAAGCATTTTTACGACGGTGGAAAGGAAGTCAGTGCTGAACCAGATTATTTTGTGGAAACAGAAAAAGCCAAAGGCTGGCCAGACGTTGAAGACAAGGAGGTGCTGGTCTTCGTCACCGTCACTTTGGTTGACCCGGCAGGCAATCGCATCCATGCCGATGATGAATTGCCGTTCGCCAAAGACGCGGTTCCAACGCAACCACTGCCATAACATTTGTTGAGTCGGCGGAAAAGTTTTCGTTTCCATTTCGTCACTTCAGTTTAACCGTGCCGCCATTGTGCCCAGTCCGGGACCGGTTAGGTTGGCCAGCATGGTGCCGCGCATTCTGATTGTGGACGACGAAAGCGATCTCGTCGAGCTGGTGAAATTTCGCCTCGGCGGCCTGGGTTGTGAATTTCTCGTCGCCAATGACGGTGTCCAAGCCTTGAGCCAGGCCCGGCAATTCAAACCGGATTTGATCCTGCTCGATATTTTGCTGCCCGACCTCGACGGGCTGTCGGTCTGCGAGATCCTGCACCGCCAGCCGGCCACGAAAAAGATCCCCATCATTTTCATGAGCGCGCTTTCCGGCGACGTGACCAAGCGCACCGCGTCCATGCACGCTTACGACTTTTTCACCAAGCCGTTGGATCTCGCGCGGCTGGAACGCCGCATCACGGATTTGTTGCATCCCGAGCCGGCCGGGAAATGATTTTCCCATAATCCTTATTACCATCGTAGTCCAACTCTGTTCCAGCGATTACGATTAAGAGCAAAATTAAGATTGGGAATTGTCACACCTTGACACGCTCACGCTTCGCCTTCATTTTCATTGCTGATTTAAGAAATTAAATGAACGTACCGCACAATTTGTCCAACACGCTCCAGCAATTTGACGTCGGCAACGGCAAACGAGGCCTGCTTTATTCATTGCCGCAACTGGAAAAGTCCGGTATCGGGCCGGTTTCCCGGCTGCCGGTTTCCATCCGCCTTGTGCTCGAATCCGTCCTGCGCAACCCCGCTCGCGCGGAGCGGAGTTGCGACGGCAAAAAAGTCACCGAACAAAACGTGCGCGCGCTGGCGAATTGGAAACCCAATGCGGAACGCACGGAGGAAATCCCCTTCATCGTCGCGCGCATCGTGTTGCAGGATTTCACCGGCGTGCCGCTCCTCGTGGATTTGGCAGCGATGCGTTCCGCCGTCGCGCGCATGGGCAAAAATCCCAAAATCGTCGAGCCACTGGTTCCGGTTGACCTTGTCGTGGACCACTCGGTACAGGTGGATTTCGCGGGTTCAGCCGATGCGTTGAAAAAAAATCTGGAAATGGAATTCCAGCGTAACCGCGAACGTTACCAGTTTTTGAAATGGGGAATGCAGGCGTTCGATACATTCAAGGTCGTGCCACCGGGCATCGGCATCGTCCACCAGGTCAATTTGGAATATCTCGCCAAAGGTGTGCTTCGGAGCGCGGGCAGCTTACCCGCGAGTTCAGAACACGCGGACGAGCCGTCCGCGCTCCTGTATTATCCGGATACGTTGGTCGGCACGGACTCGCACACGACCATGATCAACGGCCTCGGCATCGTTGGCTGGGGGGTTGGCGGCATCGAAGCCGAAGCCGGCATGCTTGGCCAGCCGGTTTATTTTCTCACGCCCGACGTTGTCGGCGTGCATTTGACCGGCGCGTTGCGCGAAGGCGTCACCGCCACCGACCTTGCGCTGACTGTCACGCAAATGCTGCGCAAGGCGAAGGTCGTCGGCAAATTTGTGGAATTTTTCGGCCCGGGCGCGACGGCGTTGCCGGTGGTGGACCGTGCGACCATTGCGAACATGGCGCCCGAATACGGCGCCACGATGGGGTTCTTCCCGATTGACGAAGAATGTGTGAATTATCTGCGCGCCACCGGCCGCAGCGAGGAGCATTGCCGCATTTACGAAAATTATTACAGGGCGCAAGGACTCTGGGGCATTCCGAAGAAGGGCGACATCGCGTATTCGCAGGAACTGGAACTCGAACTCGGCGCGGTGTTGTCGAGTGTCGCCGGCCCGAAACGTCCGCAAGACCGGATTGAATTGCCAAAGCTGAAGGAAAGTTTTGTGAGCACCTTCAGCAAGCCGGTCACGGAAAACGGATTCGGCATGAAGCCCGAGGAATTCGGCACGACCAGGGCCGAGGTTTCGATGAACGGTCACGGTAAGGCGACGATCGGTCACGGCTCGGTTTTGATTGCGGCCATCACGAGTTGCACAAACACCAGCAATCCGAGTGTGATGCTCGCCGCCGGGTTGCTCGCGAAAAAAGCCGTTGAACGCGGACTGCAAGTTAATCCGGTTGTGAAAGCTTCACTCGCGCCCGGCTCGCGCGTGGTCACTGATTATTTAAGCAAGACCGGTTTGCAGCCATTCCTCGACCAACTCGGGTTCAATCTGGTCGGCTACGGCTGCACCACGTGCATCGGCAATTCCGGCCCGCTCGCCGCGCCGATCGAGGACGCGATTCACAAACACAATCTGGTGGCGGCATCGGTGCTTTCGGGCAACCGCAATTTCGAGGCGCGCGTGCATCAGAGCATCAAGGCGAATTTCCTCATGTCACCGCCGCTGGTCGTCGCGTTTGCGCTCGCGGGCCGGGTGGACATTGACTTGGCGCACGAGCCGCTTGGGACCGGCAAGGACGGCAAACCGGTTTTGTTAAAAGACATCTGGCCGAGCCTGCGCGAAATCCGCGACCTCATGCAAACGGCGTTGCAGCCCGAAATTTTCCGGAAGCTGTACCAGGATTTCGCGGCGCAAAATCCGAAGTGGAACGAAATCCCGTCCAGCACCGGCAATGTGTATCAATGGGATGCAAAATCCACTTACATCCAGGAGCCGCCGTTCTTTGAGAGTTTTTCGATGCAACCCGGCAGTATCGCCGAAATCAAAAACGCGCGCGCACTGGCGATTTTCGGCGACAGCGTGACGACCGACCATATTTCGCCCGCCGGTTCCATCAAGAAAACGTCGCCCGCCGGGAAATATCTGATCGAGAACGGCGTCCAGCCGGCGGATTTTAACAGTTACGGCTCGCGCCGCGGCAATGACCGTGTGATGACGCGCGGCACGTTTGCCAATGTGCGGATCAAAAATCTGATGGTGCCGGGCGTGGAGGGTGGCGTGACGATTTATTATGGGAGCGTGGGCGTCCTGCCCGCAACGCTTGGCGTCTCGCCAAATGCGCGTGCAAATGTCGAAAGCGGGACGCTTTCGACTGCGACCGCGACGGTCGCGCTCCCCGGAACACAAATGAGCGTTTACGAGGCCGCGGTGAAATATCAACAAGCCGGGGTTCCGCTGGTCGTCATTGCCGGACAGGAATACGGCACCGGATCATCGCGCGACTGGGCGGCCAAGGGCACGAAACTGCTCGGCGTGAAAGCGGTCGTCGCGCAAAGCTTCGAGCGCATTCATCGCAGCAACCTGGTCGGCATGGGCGTGTTGCCGCTCCAATTCAAGGAAGGCACGAACGCGCAAAGCCTGAAGCTCGACGGCACGGAGACTTACGACATCGTCGGCCTCGGCGCGAACTTGAAGCCGCAGCAGGACCTCACGTTGCGCATTACGCGCAAAGGTGGTGAAGTGCAAAACGTGCCGGTGCGTTGCCGTATTGATACGCCCATCGAGATTGATTATTACCAGCACGGCGGCATTTTGCCTTTCGTCCTGCGGCAATTGGTGGCGAAGGCATAGGTCGGAGCGCCGGTCTCCGACCCGGCGCGAAGGTGAGGTGCGCGGTAACGAGCCGGGTCGGAGAACAGCGCTCCAAAAATGAAATCGCAAACCAAGCGCGAATATCTTCGCCGGCTGGTCGAAGGAAAGAATACGGCCTTTCCGCCGCTTACAGACGAAGAGCGGGCGCTGGGCTTCCTTGGCTGGCATGAACGCGGTTATTTGCCGCATTGCGATTATCCCGGTCTCGTTCAATTCATCACCTTTCGCCTTGCTGATTCCATGCCCGACTCACGTCGCGGCGAATGGGAACATTTACTGAAGATTGAGGACGACCGCGAGAAGCGCACAAAGCTGGAGGAATATCTTGATCGTGGTATCGGCGAATGTCATTTGCGCGATCCACGAATCGCCCAAATTGCCGAGGACGCCATGCTTCATTTTCACAGCGAACACTATGATTTGCTCGCCTGGTGTGTGATGCCGAATCACGTGCATGTACTGGTGCATGTCTGGCAGATGCCGTTGGGGAAAATAATGCAGAGCTGGAAACGCTGCATCGCAACTCGCGCTGAGGTTGTTTTGACGGAGCGCCGGTCTCCGACCCGGCGCGATGGTGAAATAATTGAAAACGCGCCGGCTCGGAGAGCGGCGCTCCAATGGCAGCGGGAGTATTGGGACACGTTCGTGCGGGATGAGGAGCAGGAATGGAAGGCCGTTCGTTACATCGAAAACAATCCGGTGAAGGCAAAACTGTGTCGCCTTTCCGAAGATTGGCCGTTCAGCAGCGCAAAGTTTCGGGACAAACTTCACCGGCTGTTGATTCCAACCGGAACCTCGGTCTCCGATCCGGCGCGAAGGAGTTCCGAATCGAAACACGCCGTGCCGGAGGCCGGCGCTCCATTATCACGGCCTATGGTTTCACCGACGCGATGATCTGCGCATCCGGCTTGAGATATTTTTGAATGGCAACCCGGATTTGTTCCAGTGCGACGGCTCATTCTGCGAACTATCCTGTGGTCGGAGCGGCATCAGCGACCGCCCGACGGTTACGCCCCACCTTGTAGCCTTTCCAGCCGTAAAAAGCGACATAGGTGTAGGCGATGAGCGGGACGATGAACGAAACCTGCAGATTCCAAACATCCGCCACCCGTCCCAAAGTCACCGGCAAAATCGCGCCGCCAACGACGGCCATCACCAGCAGTGACGAAACCTGGCTTTTGTAAACGCCCATGCCATCCAGCGCGAGTGAGAAAATGTTCGGCCAGCCGATGGACGTGAAAAGGCCGATGCCCACGATGCACCACATGGCCAGCCGGCCGCCGATAAGAATGGCAACCGCCAGTAGCACGACAATCGTTCCGGAAAATACAAACAGCGTGCGGTCGGCCAGTCCCTTGTTGAACTGAAACAGAAGCCAGCAAAAGGCCAAAAGCGGCAGATACATTTTGACAATCCCGAAGCCGTCGGAGAAACAATCGCCGAAGAAGCCTGTAAGGTCTCCAAACGTCAGGCTTGAGACCGGTTTGATGTCCAGCGCCATTTTTGCCTGGCTCCAGCCGCTGGCGAAGCAGATGACTAAAAATGCCAGCGCCGGAATGCCAATCAGCAAAAGCTGTTTGTTGATTTTCTTCATTTCGCCCAGTTCCACCGCCCCCATAAATCGGCCAATCAACATGCCACCCCAAAAAAGCGAAACGTAGTTTTTGGCGTCAATCGCTTTCATCGCGGCGACATTGGGCTGGCCGAGAAAATTGATGATGGTGCTACCCACTGATACCTCGCCGCCGACGTACATGAAAATGGCAATGACCCCGAGGACAACGTGCGGGTAGCGCAACGCGCCGATGCCCGGTTCGATTTTGCCTTCGCCGACATGCGGCAAGCGGATCGAGAAAAAAAACACCGCCAGAATCATGAAGACGACGCAAAAGAGCAGGTACGGCACCTTGACAGATTCTGCTCCATGGACGCCGGTCCGGGCAAAGTATTGAAGAATCAAATAACCGCCGATCAACGGTCCGGTCGTCGTCCCAACCGAATTAAAGGCTTGTGCCAGATTCAAACGGCTCGAAGCGGTCCGCTCGGGACCCAGAATCGTCACGTAGGGATTTGCGGCAATCTGCAGCATCGCGAATCCGAGGCCCACAACAAAAAGCCCGGCCAAAAAGGTTGGATAGGAATGAACCGTTGCCGCCGGCCAGAACAAAGCGCTGCCCGCCGCAGAAAGCAGGAGGCCAATGACAACACCGTTTTTGTAGCCGATTCGGGCAATGGGATCGCCGGCAAATGCTGAAATCAGAAAATATGAAAGCGACCCGACGAAATAGGCGCCAAAAAACGCAAACTGCACGAACATGGCCTCGAAATAATTCAGCGTAAATGCCTCCTTGAATCGCGGAATCAGCACGTCGTTGAAAACCGTCATAAAACCCCACATAAAAAACAAGACGGTCATGATGGCGAACGGGCCGCGATAAGTACGGGCATTGCCGGAGGGCGGAGCTTTCATTCCTTGTTCGGGGGAAGTTCCAACGTTTGACATGTTGTTGTAGGTCGCAATCTAATAACTTCCGCATTCCCGCAAAGCAAGCGGCGAATCACAGCGGGCTCATGCTTCACGTCATCCGGTTCCGCCAAGTGTCAGCCGGGGCGTAAGGTTCGTCGGACGTTGCACTTAAATCGAGCCATGTGTGAATAAGAAAGACTTGAATTTACAGGTTGTTTTCGTGATAATTGCGGCAATCTCCTGCGGCTATGATGGAACTCAAGATCCGGTGCGATTGTGGTCAGAAGTACAAGTTCGACGTGGAACCGGTCAACGGCCGGATGCCGTTTACGGTCGCCTGCCCGATTTGCGGTGCGGACGGGACTGAAAAGGCGAATGCCATCCTGCGCGAAACGATCGTTCATCAGATTCCAGCGCCGCCGGCATCGTCGCCGCAGACACCACCGCCGCTCGCGCCCGAGCCAGCAAGACTTCGCATCAACATTCCCTCCGCCGGCGCGCCCTCGCCGTCCGCGCCCCCACCCATCAGCCCGTTGTCAACCACGCCGGCGCCACTCTCGCGGCCGATGACCAGCGTTGCCCAACCAGCGGTCACCGGCGTGCAGACCCAACCGGGCCGGAAGCCGAGCTTTGCCCTGGGCCTGCTCGGCGCATTGATCGGTGCTTCGGTTGGCGCGGCCATCTATTTCGCCATTTTTAAGATTACTGGCCCATTCTTCATGCTGAGATATGTTCTTGCTCTCGGCGTCGGCGGATTAACCGGATGGCTGGCGCATGTGTTGGGCAAAGGCGAAGGCAGCAAGGAACTGGGAGGTTTGGCGGCCCTGTTCACGATCATTGGCATTTTGGCGGCACAATACTTTTTGACATTGGAGAAGTGGCGCTCAAACGAAGACCTAAACAACGTCAACCAAGTCATCCAGGATGGCGGATATGCAGCAAGCGTCAAGCAGGCCAAAGAAGTCGTTAAAGCCATCCCCACCGGCTCCGATGCCGAAATCAGGATGTATATGGCCAAACAACAAGCCGAGGAAGGGCAACCTCCTAAACCGGAAACAATCAGCAACGACGAAGTGAAGGAATTTCGCGGCAACGAATTGACCAACTATTTGGACCTCGCCAGCGGGAAGCTGACCCAGGAAGCATTTTGGGCGAAAAACGGATTTGACCCGAAAGAGGCTAAGAAAATCTTGGATACGGAGGACAACGCTGAAAGTGGATTGGCTGTTATCGTAGCCATATTCAAAGCCGGGATAATTTCAATGATTGTAGGCGCGGGGCTGGCTTTCAAGATGAGCACCAACGCCTGAGCCGCAACCTGCTTCAATCCTTGTCCGGTTTCACCACCGCCACGACCAGTGCGTCCGGCTTGAGATATTTTTGCGCGGCGGTTTTGATTTGTTCGAGCGTGACGGCTTCGTATTTCGCGTCATCGAGTTCCGCCCGCTGGTAGCCGAGGCCGTAGAGTTCGTCGAGCGCGGTGGTGGAAGCGAGATGACCCAGTTCCTGCCGCGCGATTTTTCTTTGCCCGATGATTTTGGCTTTGGCGCGTTTGAGCTCCTCGGCGGTCAAACCATCGGTGCGCAGCAATTCGGCTTCCTTCAGCAGTTCGGTTTCGACCTGCCCGGCTTTGGATGGTTCGGTGCCGGTGTAAAACGCAAAATAACCGGGAACCAGCCCGGCAAAATTCTGTGCGCCGACGTAGTAGGCCAGTCCGAGCTGCTCGCGAATGCGCAGGAACAGCCGCGAGCCAAGGTCGCTGCACGATTCCTGAATCAGCTCCAAGGGGTAACGGTCATCGTCGTACATCGTCGTGCCGGGGAAGCCGATGACGAGCACAGCCTGCTTCTTATCGCGCGTTTCTTCAACGCGCTTGGGCCGGTTCGGTGGGGCGAGGCTACTGACGAGCCGGCTCGCGAGGACGCTCGCCCCACCAGAATTTTTCCAATTCGCAAACGCTATTTCAACGGCGGATTTCACGTCTGCCAACTTCACATCACCGTAAATCGCCAGCACGCAGTTGTTCGCGGTGGTGAATTTTTGGTGAAAGGCCTTCAGGTCGGCGACGGATACTTTTTGCACCGTTTCCTCGGTGCCCAGCGAATCGAGGCCATAACCGGTGTTGCCGAACATGGCCTGGCGCATGGCAAAACTGGCGCTCTTGAGGAGGTCGTCCTTGCGCGCGTGGATGCCGGCGATTTGCACATCGCGTTCGCGTTCCAGCTCGTTGGTCGGAAAAGTCGGGTTCAGCAAAACGTCAGCGACCAAATCAAGGCCGGTGGCAAAATCGCTGCTCAAAACCTCCGCGTTCACGCCGAAGCTGTTGTTGCCGCCATAGCTGTCAATGCTGCCGCCGACGGACTCAATTTCCGTGGCAATTTTTTCCGCGCTGCGGGTTTTCGTGCCTTTGAGCAGCATTTTGGCGAGCAACATCGTGACGCCGTTGTTCTCCGCAGTTTCGGCAAGGACACCGCCCTGGAAGAAGGCGCGGAACTCAACAAATGGCAGGCGATGGTCTTCCTTCACGAGCAAGCGCAGTCCATTTATTTGGTGGGGCGAGGCTCCTGACGAGCCGCTCGTTTGGACAATTTCGGCTCGCGAGGACGCTCGCCCCACCAAAATTTCAAATTTTTGGATCGGCTGGTCGCTGGTGGTTTCAACTTCCGTTTTTGGCTTTGGCGCGGTGCCGTCGGGCAACAGCGCATAGAGCGTGCGGTTCTCCGCCGTCAGATATTCGCGGGCGACGCGCTGAACGTCGGCGTGCGACACGCGTTTGACGGCGGCAAGATAACGCTCGGAAAAATTCAGGTCGTTCGCCGCGAGCCAGTTGCCGCCGAGATTTTGCGCCTGACCTTCCATCGTTTTGCGCGCGGCGAGTGTGGCGGAAATGAATTGTTTCACGGCCTTCTGCACCTCATGAGCGGAAACCGAGAGCGATTTGATTCTTTCGATTTCGGCCAGCATCGCTTCGCGCGCGGCGGCAAATTTGTCGCCATCCGCAATCGCGCTCATGCCGAACAGGCCGGGATTGCCGGGGCTGTAAGTCCACGCGTCCACGTGATGCACGAGACCCTGCCGCTCACGGACTTGCTGGAACAGGCGCGAGCTGTGGCCGCTGCCGAGCAACACGGCGAGCACGTCGAGCACCGGCACATCGGGATGGCGAATTTCAGGGATGTGCCACGCGAAATGGAAATGGCCGAGTTCAATCGGCGCTTCCTCGACGATTTCGCGTGACGCGGTCTGTTTTGGTTCGGCCGGCAAAACGACCGGCGGCAATGGCTTCGCTTTCGCCTTTTCGTAAGCCGTTTTGATTTGCGCCACGACGTCCGCATTTTTTACGTCGCCGGCCACGACGTAGAACACGTTGTTCGGCGCGTATTTTTCGCGGTAGTAGCCGTGAATGTCATCCGGCTTGAGCTCGTTGAAAATATCCGGATAACCGATGATGGTGAAGCGATACGGGCTTTTGGTGTAGGCGACCTCGAACAAGCGTCGGCTCGCGCGCCGGCCCGGATCATCCTGCCCCATGTCCATTTCGCGGCGGATGACATCCATTTCCTTGGCGAGTTCGTCCGGCGGCAACGTCGCGTTCTGCATGATGTCACAGAGAATATCAATCGCCGTGCGCGCGCCGGTGTTCGGCACGTCAATGTGATAGACCGTGCGGTCGAAGCTGGTGTAGGCGTTCATGTAACCACCCGCTTCCTGCACTTCCTGGTCAATGCGGCTGCCGGGGCGCGTGGTGGTGCCCTTGAAAAGCATGTGTTCGAGCACGTGTGACAGCCCGGCGCCAAGCCAGCGGCCTTCATGGATGCTGCCGGTCATGGCCCACGCCTGCGCGGAGACGACCGGCGCGCTGTGGTCTTCGCGCACGATCAGGGTCAGGCCGTTGTCGAGCGTCGTCAGCGTGACGCCGGCGGGCAACGAAGAGATTTCGTCAGTTGAATGCGGTTTTGTCATGGCGGTTGCATGGGAAAAGTATTCAGGAATCAGTTTTGGGCAATTCAATTCGCTCCGGGGAAGCCACCACGAGAGATGTCAGGCCATTTCACATTTACCGTGAGGGCTGTCATTGCATATGTTGCCGCCGGAAAAAGGGCGGCCGCAATACCTGCAAACCTTCTGTGATGTGGCTTTGCTTAGGCCATGTTGGAACCCTGCTTCGAAAATTGTATTAAACTCTTCAGCTTCTTTTTCAATTTGTGAGAAGTCGATTTCTTCCCATTTGACTCCGGCCTTTTCAAGCTCTTTAATTTCTTTTAGGGTTGTGGGTAAGGGCTTGCGTTCATTGCTCTGCCCAACTTCCGCCTGTGCAATAACAGGGCTATTCGTCCCATTCTCACTTGGTGTGTTTTTTTTGAGCTTGGCATCGGTTTGCGACTGCAACTCTTTCGTCCGTTTTCGTGCGTTTGTTAATTGTTCGGGGGTGAACTCCTTCTCCAGCAGGTCTCGGCTCTTTGCTGCATCCGAATCCGTCTTGGCAGCCAAGCTAAACCACGCATACGCCTCAGCATAATCTCGCCCAACCCCTTGGCCGTTGTAGTAACAGCAGCCCAGATGGTATTGAGCCTCGGCGTGATTCTGCGCGGCGGCTTTATACAACCACTTCACGGCTTCCACAAAATCTTCCGGCACACCTTCGCCCTTGGCGTAGGCACTGCCCAGACTGAATTGAGCTTGTGTGGAATGCAAAACATGTTTGGGATTCTGCTCTGCCACCTTTCGCCACCACTTCACCGCTTTGGACATGTCTTTCGCTACACCGTCACCTTTGGCGTAGGCATTGCCCAGACTGAATTCAGCCTCGCCATCAAATAAAACAAGTCCGGTATTCTGCTCTGCCGCTTTGCGCCACCACTTCATCGCTTTTACCTTATTCTCCGGCACGCCGACGCCAACTTCGTAGGAATTTCCCAATTGAATTTGGGCCTTGACATGATTTTGCTTGGCAGCTTTGCGCCACCACTTCACCGCTTCCGCAGGATCATGCCCACTGTCGTCATCCCAGAAGTAGGCGCCCAACCGGTATTGAGCCTCAGCATCTCCACACTCGGCTTTGGTTTTAAATTCTTGTATTTTGGCAGGAACTGCGCTGTGTTTTGGTGGGACAGCGCCACTTGAAAGCCGGTCGGTGATATGTTTGAAGACGTTGTTTAGAAATCTTTTCATGGAGTTGAATCCTACACTTTGACAGCATTAACAAACATATTTTTTAGAGTTTATCAATCCACGGTTGGACATATTTGCTGTTCCCAGCGCAAGCCCTAACGGTAAAATAATTCTTCAGGTATTTTACCGCCGCTTCCATTGACGCAAAATGAACGCCGGCTTCGTATGCCGAACCACTCCAACAACAGCTTGCACCAATAATTCTAGGACCGGGGGGACATACACCTTTCACGCGACAGCGAGGAGTTTGAGCGAGAAGATTCCCATGTCTGGGATGGGTGGCAATTTCTCCAATCAAATAACGGCCCCCCTTGCACTTTTTGTTCTGCAAATCCAAACAGCAATGCTTGTAGCAGATTGCGCCCAGATTCCACGGACTGCTACAATCGCTGACGATTCTCAAAGCGTGCTTGTGTTTTTTCCCAAAGCGGTCGGTCTCTTTGAGATAAATGGGGTTGTTCATGCGAATTCTAAATTTCTTGATTGGCTTCAGGCAGATCGCTGTGCTGGTTGATGTATCCTTGAATTAACAAGTGTTCCAAAGCGGATGGGGCGATTTTGTTTGTTGTGGCAACTACGGAAATCTCAATTTCATTTATCGGAATACATTTATGATAAATTGCCGGACGCCCGCTGGGAGCTTTGGAGCCGGGGTCATATCGAAATAAATTGGTTTTGCCGTCAAACAGATATGGCGTCCACGTTGAAGGCCCAAACAACCTTTTGCGGACATTCCCGGCACCCAAAACCTTTTTTTCTTAATTTTTCCTGAACAGCCAATGTAAATCAGTTGTTTGTAGTTTAAATTGTCCGCCCTTGAACGGTTTTCAATTGAGCGGCGATCAGCTTGTTGTGCGTGGATTCTCCAAATTAGATAAACACCACGTTTGGCTGGGACGCTCCTCTCTACGGCGCCGCGGTTTGCGCCAGTGTGATTGGAGTGCGGAAACGAAGCACTGTAAATGCGATACAGATCGTCAAATTTTTGATTGAGTTCGGGCATAATCATAATTTTGTTCTTGGTTTTCCAAAACTGTCAGGACTGCCAAAAGTCTGAAATTATTTCGATGTCATGGTGTGTTTTCAAGATGTTCGCGGTCGAAAAATCTAGGTTGTCCAAAACGGCGGTGATTGGCCCAGGATGTTGCACCAGCGCCGTGGCCGCCTCCGGCGTCAGATTGATGGAGCCAAAGAGGAATAAAATGCCCGGATGCTCGGCCAGAACCCGGCACAGGTGCATTTGCAATTCCGGCTCCATCGCGTCGCCCAAATCAATGATCAGCTCGCCGGTGAATTGCGCGAGGGTCAACGCCTCCAGTTCGCTCAACCGCCGCCAGTGCGTCACCGTCAGGGATTTTTGCTCCCAAATCCTCTTGGTGACGTAGGTGGTTTCCAAATCCAGACACGAGCCAGAATCACAGTGCCGGTAATCCACGGTCTCAAATTCGTCCCCGTCCTCCAGTTTCACGAATTCAGGGAAATAAACACGTTTGTCCGCCGGCTGGCTGGGGTTATCAGTAGGCAACTTATCGGGAGATTCATCCGGCTGCCCAGATTCAGGGGAATTCATAATCTGTGGGTCGAGACAATTATACAGACCTCCCGGTTTGGCAGTCGAGAAGAAAATATAAAAATGTGGATTTTACAGGCGGAAGGACAGAATCACCGTGAGGCAAATCCACTCGTCCGAAAGAAAGTTGGGACTTCCGGGCAAGCGCAACCGGTATTACCCTTTTTCCAAATCGCAGCAGAAACGCATCCGCATTATATGGTTGACGCTGTTTTAAGATTTAGTAAGGAATCACGCCTATGAGCGGCGGGAAAATCGGGAATTGGAATCTTTGCGCGGTACGGTATGAGTGCCGACGGCCCGATGACTCCACAAATTCGGCCCCAACGGCAAAGTCAATCACCAACCCGAATCAGCTCCTTCCAAACCTATGAAAACCAAACTGTCAGTTCCACTGGTGGTGGCGTTGTCTGCCGGAATGCTCCTGGCCGCGGGATGCGCGAGCACGAAGGTTGAAACTGAAGGGTCCTCCACCCAAACCCAGGTCAGCCTGACTCACGGCAACTACAAAATGATCAAGGCGGGCGCTGAGGGCCGGAGTTATGGCTTCCGGTTTCTGCTGGGCATCATTCCCATCTCTGCTCCAAGCACCGCTGATGCCCGGGAGGATTTGTATCGCAATCTCGGCCAGCCCGTGAACGGCAAATCGGTCGCGTTGGTGAACGTTGTGGAGGATCGCTCCACGACTTGGCTGCTGCTGTTCTCCATCCCGAAGCTGGTCATTACCGGCGACGTAGTGGAATTTACCCAGGAAGAGAACAGCCAAGGGCAACCCGTTCAGCCGGCGACCCCGCAATAGCCATTCGCCGGTCGAAAGACCGCGCCGACTTTTGCAGGAGTCGAGGCTGGCGCGCCAAAAAGGTTGGAATGTCCGACCTCACCCCGGCCCTCTCCTCCAGGAGCGGGAGAATCTTCCGCCGTCTCTATGAAAATACGCACGATTGGGTTCGCCGAACGCACATCCGCAAGACCCAAAATGCCAGGAAGCTCTTCCTTCTCCTGAGGGAGAAGGTCAGGATGAGGGCGAGCGTAAAACGCAAATGTCATCCACGCCGTTCGTCCATTTAAAAATTGAGACCGGGAAGCGCGCGCGCGATTTTTCCCGAATTGAGATTTGATTTGCCCGGCGTTGCCGGTCCCGTTAATGTCGCCGCCGGTGAAATTCAGAAATCAAGACGTATGACAAGGCAGCCGCTGACGGTCGCGGAACTGGACGAACTGGTCGCCGATCTCCACAAATTGTCCCGCAACCTGTGGTGGTGCTGGGACCAGGACGCGCAGGATTTGTTTCAGGAACTTTCGCCGCGCGGCTGGCAGAATCTTTATCATAATCCCGTCGCCATCCTGCGCGAAGTGTCGGATTACGAGTTGCGCGTGCACCTGCAGGAGATTGATTTCGAACGCCACGCGCGCGCCGTGCTCCGCGATTTCCACGCCTATCTCAACGAACCCAACACCTGGGGCCGCCAGCACGCGCCGCAATTGCTCGAACATCCTGTTGCGTATTTCTCCGCCGAATTTGGTCTGCACGAATCGCTGCCGATTTCGGCGGGCGGCCTCGGCATTCTGGCCGGCGACCACGCCAAATCCGCCAGCGACCTCGGCCTCGGTTTTGTCGGCGTCAGTTTGTTTTACCGCGAAGGCTATTTTCAGCAGGCCATTGATGCGAACAACTGGCAGACCGAATATTACTCGATCGTAGATCCGCAAAGTGTGCCGCTTGAACCCGTGCTCAATGCCGACGGCCAGCCGGTGGTTTGTGAAGTGGAAATCGGCATGGACCGCGCCCATTTCCGCGCTTGGCGGGTCAACGTCGGCCGCGTGCCGGTGTATTTGCTCGACGCGAACCTGCCGGAAAACACGCAACATATCCGTGAACTGACCTCACGCGTTTATGCCGGCGACGGCACCACGCGCATCATGCAGGAAATTTTGCTGGGCATCGGTGGCGTGCGACTGCTGCGCGCCCTTGGCCTCCAGCCGTCCGTGTTTCACATGAACGAAGGCCACGCGGCGTTTCTGACACTGGAATTGATCCGCGAAAAAATGGCGGCGGGGAAAAATTTTCAGGAGGCCGTGGCGCAGACCAAGGGCGAATGCCTTTTCACCACCCATACGCCGGTCGAGGCCGGTCATGACCGGTTCAGCCCGGAGTTGATGGATTATGCGATGCAGGGTTATCACCTGCAATGGCCGGTGCCGTCTGCGGACCTCATGGCTTTGGGCCGGGTGCAGCCGGAAAACGCGCAGGAGCCGTTTTGCATGACGGTGCTGGCGTTGAAACTCGCGCGCGCGGCGAACGCCGTGAGCGAGTTGCATGGGCAAACCAGCCGTCACATGTGGCAGAGCCTTTATCCCGAAACGCCGGTCGAAAAAGTCCCCATCGGCCACATCACCAACGGCGTTCACCTGCTCGGCTGGATGAAAGGCCCTGTGCGCCACTTCTGGCGGGAAAAATTGACGGACGGCCACAACGGCCAGACGGCGGTCTTCCGCGAAAAATTCGGCGAATACTGGACGGCGGCGGTTCACTCGCACGAATTCTGGAAACGCATGGCCAATCCCGAATTCGTCTCGGACGAGGAACTGTGGGCGCTGCGTTATCATCTGCGGCGCGAGATGATTGAGTTCGTGCGGCGCCGTTTGTTGATCCAAAGCCAGCGCGCTGCCCAGAGCGATTACATTCACTTCGACCATCTGCTGAACCCCGATGCGTTGACCATCGGCTTTGCGCGGCGCTTCGCCACGTACAAGCGCGCGCCGCTGATTTTTCAGCAGTTCTATAACATTGTGGATCTCGCCTACGACAAGCAGCGGCCAATCCAGTTCGTATTTGCCGGCAAGGCGCATCCCCGCGACGACGAAGGCAAACGGTTCATTCAACAAATCATTCACTTGAGCAAACACAGCGAACTGGCCGGTCACGTGGTATTCATCGAAAACTACGACATCCACGTTGCGCGGCAGATGGTTTCCGGCTGCGATGTCTGGCTGAACAATCCGCGGCGTCCGCTCGAAGCTTCCGGCACCAGCGGCATGAAAGCCAGTTGCCATGGCTGCCTCAACCTCAGCATCCTTGACGGCTGGTGGCGCGAAGGCTACGACGGCACGAACGGCTTCGCCATCGGCGCGGATTCGCAGCCGGACAACGTCGAGGAACAGGACCGCGTGGATAGTGCCAATCTTTACAAGGCGCTGACCGAGCAGGTCATTCCCCAGTTCTACAATCGTTGCGAAAAGGGCATCCCGCGGGAATGGATTCAGCGCATCCGCCGCGCGATGGTCACACTCGTGCCGCAATTCACCACCGGCCGCATGGTGCGGGAATACACGGAGAAATATTATCTGGCGAAGTGAAGTTTGGTGGGGCGAAGGTCGTGCGCCATTCCCGGCAGGTGGTCTTCCAGATGGCATCGAAAACCGTGTGAACAGGCGCAAATCGCCGCGAAGCGCCCCCTGTGCCAGAGAAAAACCGAGGGCAGACTGCAAAAATGGCTTGCAAACCTGTGGAGCAGGAAGAGAATCACGAAAAGGGCCTACGCTGGTCGTGGGCAAAAAAACCAAGTGGGAAATCCCAGTTTAATTGTCAATCGAACGACGGCCTCGCCCCGTCCGAAACTGAGTGACTTTCGTAGAATGTTTCGCCGCCTCGGGCTGGCAGCGGCGTGCCTGATGGCGGCCGGTCCCGGGTCTAACATCGTGGTGTACGCCCAGGCCTTGTCGGCGATCCCCGATCAAGCGGCCACGGTCCAAAACGTCCCGGTGACCATCCCGGTCTTAAGCAATGATCAGGACGCCGCCTCCAACCAACTGGCGATCCTGCAGGTGACCCAGCCGGCGAACGGAAAAGTGATCATCAACACCAACGGCACGGCCACCAACGCGGAACTGGCGCGCCTGCTGCAATTTTCCGCCGTGCAACTCAGCAACACCGTGACGCAGATGGGAAGCACCAACGTGTTTCCGCGTAGCACCCTCACCAACGGCCTCTGGGCCACCGCCGTGGCCAGCGATGACCTTTACGGCTGGGTCAACGGCTATTTTCCCGGCGCTATGTGGTACGTCTTTGAGATGACGGGCGACCCGCATTTCGAGGGTTGGGCCGAGCAATGGACCTCGTCCCTGACGGCTCAACAGTATTCCACGAATACCGACGATGTCGGCAGCATAATTGAGTTCAGTTTCGGCAACGGTTACCGGCTGACCACCAACCCCGTTTATAAAGCCGTCCTCGTCCAGGGCGCGCGCTCACTCACCAACCGCTACAATGCGGTTGTGCAATCGGTAGCGCCCTATCAATCGCTGCCATACCCGTACTTTGAAGTGGCCATTGATACCCTGATGAACCTGGAACTGCTGTACGACGGGGCGGCTTTGAGCGGAGACAGTACCCTGTCGGCCAAAGCCTACAACCATGAGCTCCGGGCGATGACCAACCAGGTCCGGGCCGACAACGGCACCTTCCAAAAGGCTGTTTACTACGTGACCACCGGCGCGCTGTACAGCCAAGGCACTATTGATGGCTGCTCCAACACCTCCACCTGGTCGCGCGGCCAGGCCTGGGGCATTTATGGTCTTACGCTCGCCTTTCGGGAGACCACCAACCAGCCATTCGCCGCCGCCGCCCAGCGCCTGGCCGATTATTACCTCACCAACTGCCCGCCCGACTTCGTGCCCTACTGGGACTTCCAACCCTACGCTTGCACTCCGATTCCGCCGCGCGATTCCTCGGCGGCGGCCATCACCCTTTCCGCGTTGATCCAGTTGAGCCAATTGACGACCAACCTGTCAGATAGCGCGGCCGATTGGCTGGGAGCGCGAAGGATCTTCTCCTCGCTGGGCTCGACCAATTATCTGGCGCAAGGCACGTCCTCCAGCGGCATCCTGCTTCATGGCACCGGCGAGCCGCCGCAGTCCTCCTCTCCTGAAGTGGATGTGTCACTCATTTACGGGGATTACTACTTCGTCGAGGCGCTCAAGCGCTATACGGACGTTTACCGGCACACCACCGTTACCTACACGCCCAATCCGGGGTTCCAGGGGACCGATACCTTCACTTACCTGGCGTGCGACAGCGCGGGCAATTGCTCAACGTCAACGGTCAGCGTTACCGTTCAACCGCCGACCCAACCACCCTTCTCGATCCAGATCGGCAAAGCGCCCGGCGCTCAAGGAATGACGATTTCGTTTCCGAGCGCCGCGGGCCGGGCGTACGAGGTTCAATACAAGAACGATCTCTCCGCTGCTTCGGCGTGGATTAACCTCTTCACAAATTTGCCAGGTTCAGGCTCCGTAATCGACGTAATGGATACCAATCCGGCAAACTGGAGATTTTACCGCGTTGGCGGCGAGTGACGGACGCCTTCGGGGCCGCCACGTTTTCAGCCGCGAGGCATCTGCTGGACTCCGGAGGACCGCTGTCAACTTTCAACCGATAGATGGCAGGAATGCTGGCGGACGCGCAACGAAGTTGCGTATCCGGCACATGATCTGGCGAAATAGAGTTTGGTGGAGATGCGCTATCGCGCAGCCTTCAAATCCAGCGTTGTAGCAACAACGTCTTACCGTCAATGAAAGGACCCCTCTTTTGGTGAGGCGAGCGTCCCTGTGAACCGGAATCTTCAGGAGTCGTCCTCGTTCTTCTGCTCGTCCTCGATCTCGAAACGCGCTTTAGGTTGACACGCTCTCCCTCATCCCGGCCTTCTCCCCAAGGAGAAGGAGAATCGTTCGCTGTCCCCTTGATAATTCGTGCGATTGGATTTGCCGGACGCTCATCCGCAAAAACCAAAACTGGCCTCTCGCCATTTCCTCTCCTGGGGGGAGAGGATAAAAGGTGAGGGCGGGCGCTAAAATCAATTTCCGTTCTTGCGCTCCCCTGCCCCGGTCGTAATCTTTCCGCTGAATTGATATGAACTATAAAATTTCTCAACGCGCAGCGTCGCTGTCGCCGTCGCTCACGCTGGCCATTGACGCCAAGGCCAAGGCCATGAAGGCCGCAGGCGAGGACGTTGTCGGTTTCGGCGCGGGCGAGCCGGACTTCGACACACCGCAATTCATCAAGGACGCCGCCGCCAAGGCGCTGGCCGCCGGGTTCACCAAATACACGCCCTCAAGCGGCATCCCGGAATTGCGCCAGGCCATCGCCGACAAATTCAAACGCGAGAACGGCCTGACTTACAAACCGTCGCAAATCATCGTCTCCTGCGGCGGCAAGCACTCATGCTTTAACGTCGTTCTCGCCACCTGCCAGGAAGGCGACGAAGTGCTCATCCCCGCGCCGTATTGGCTGAGCTACCCGGAGATGGTGAAGCTCGCCAGCGCGAAGCCGGTCATTCTCCAAACCACCGACCAGACCGAATTCAAGGTCACGCCGGCGCAGTTGCGTGCCGCCATCACGCCGCGCACACGCCTGCTTATTCTCAATTCACCGAGCAATCCGACCGGCAGCGTTTATACGCCCGACGAAGTCAAGGCGCTTGGCGACATCTGCGTTGAGAAAAACGTGCTCATTATGAGCGACGAAATTTATGAGCACCTGCTTTATGACGGCGCAACGCACAAAAGCGTGGCCAGCTTTTCTCCGGCGCATCAGGAGCACACCGTCATCGTGCACGGTTTCGCCAAAGCCTGGAGCATGACCGGCTGGCGGCTCGGATTTCTCGCCGCGCCGGAGCCGATTGCCAAGGCCATTGACGCCGTGCAAAGCCACAGCACGAGCAATCCGACGTTGTTCGCCCAAAAAGGCGCGCTGGCCGCCATCACCGGGCCGATGGACCACTTGAAAGCATGGCTCGCGGAATTCGACAAACGCCGCCGCTACGCGCACCAGAAATTGAATTCGATTCCCGGCCTTTCCTGCGTGAATCCGCAGGGCGCGTTTTATTTGTTCCCGAACATCTCGAAGACCGGCCTCAAGTCCACCGACTTCTGCGCCCGGCTGTTGGAAGCGGAAAAGGTTGCCGCCGTGCCCGGCATCGCGTTCGGCGCGGATGATTGCATCCGCATCAGTTACGCCACCAGCATGGCGAACATCGAGAAGGGATTGGACCGAATTGAAAAATTCTGCAAAATGGCGGTGAAGTAAAACTCAAGCCGCCGCCAGGGTGATTTCATAACCGCACTCGCGAGCCAGCGGAATCAAACCGGGATAATCGGTAAAAACCTGTTGAAGATATTCCTGGTACGCAGGATTGTTGCGCCACTTGTGGAGGCTGTTGGTGTCAATGGGGCGGATGGAGTGCATGGCACGGACGTTTTCATAGAAGCGCGGGAAAAATTTGTATGCCTCGGCAAATGACCGCCTTTCCGTCAGGTTGAAAGTTTGGGCAACCCTGGCCTGAATTGTCTCGGGATTGGTTACGAGCTCTTCGTAGCGGATCGTCAGCACCTGGACTTCGTTCTTGAATTGCCCGTAAAGTTGGAGGCTCCGAATCAGCCGTTCCGGCAGCACATAAAATTTACCCGACTGGTCGGCGTGCATCGAGGTCAAGACATCCCGCGGATCGCGCAGCATCCAAAGAACCTTCACGCCCGGATTCGCCCGCAGCAATTCCAGACTCATGGAAAGCATATTTTCACGATTGCGGCTGGCCACGTGAACCGGAGAGCTGGCGGTGGGTTGGCGCAGCAAATCCACCAGGTGCGACAGGGAACATTCCGCCCTGTGTTTCGTGAGTCTCACGAGTTCCGTTCCGCAAAAAGCTGACACGCATAATTCCCGCATCAGCGTGTTTCCAGAACGCGCGCAGCCTTGAACGTAAATTGCCCGGGTCACACTCATGAACGCTCCGCACGCAAAGTTACAACACGAAAAGCCTGTGTCCTCATTCGACCGGAACTGTGGATTGTTCTCCATCCGCAGCCTCTGGATCAGCCAGAGGCGCTCCGCGTCAGGACAACTCGCGCTCGCTTCTCGCGCTGGCAGTTCAAAACAGGACACTACCGATGAAAAATGTGGCTGTGAATCTAAAAGTGAAATCCATTTTGCAACCGGCTTAAAAGCTGCGTCCGGCCACATCAGCCATAAGGGTGATGACGGGAATACTGGCGATTGATAATTTGAAACCTCTGAAAAACTCTTTTTTATCGTAGCGGCGGTCGGCAGACCGCCGCATTTCTCCAGCAAATTGAAGAGTGCGGCTCTCTGCCGAGAAGCCGCTACGCCGGTTTGGCAGAGGTCTCAATTTGTTTTTACGTCAAACCCCGGGCACCCGGTGGTTCCAACGGTTTCCGTGGAGGCAATCTAAAAATCATGGAATAAATTCCCGTTGCGCGTGAGAAATTGCGAACCACGCGGAACACGCAAAATTTTCCAGCCGCAAAGAAGCGCAAAGGGCGAAAACTGGATTTCCTCTCCGCCTCGAATCAGATTCCTCGCTCGCGGGAGCCGATCCCTCGCCCACGGGAGTGGGAGAGGGTGGTCGAAGACCGAGTGAGGGTTATGCGGCCAAAAACAAATTCTGTGGAGAGGATGTCCGCAGGACAGGTGAGGGTAGTATGGGAAAAGCCAAATCAATGCGGTGAGGACAAAAGGTGAGGTGTCGAATTGATTTAACCCTGGCTGTGGGCTTCTTCCCTCAAAAAAACAAGCCCCGGCCGGGTAGGTTGAACCGCCGGACGGGACTGGAAGAATGAATTGAAGCGGAATGTAGGTTGCGGGCAGTCTAACTGTAAATCAGTACGACGGGCGGTGTTAACGCCGCGCGCGCTTCGCCAAATGACGCGAAGTAAATCCTGTGTGCGCTTAAAAATTTCATCATGAAAGTGGTGGATGCAACTGACATGCCAAACCTGATTCTCCGCGAATTGCTGCCATTTTTGATTCCTCCAATTTTTGGGGCTGATGTTTTTTGCCCGAAGCGGACAAAAACATTCATTGAACGTACCATGTAAACTTTGTGGAGAACCACGAAGCAAAATTTTCCAGCCGCAAAGAAGCGCAAAGGGCGTATAACCGGATTTCGGAGGGGCGAGCTCTGCGAGTCCCCAATTTGATTCCAATGCGTTACTCGTTACTTGTCACTTGCCACCTGTCACACGCCAGCGCACACTTGTCTCCACTATGCCAGCGGGGTTTGATGCGTGCCTGAATCCAAAAACACTGCAAACTTTATGACCTCCACCAAAATGCGCCCGTCCGTCAGCTACAGCTTTGTCATGCGGCTGACCTATCCCAACCGCATTGGCATGTTCGCCAGACTCACCCATACCATCGGCCGGCAGGGCGGCGACCTCGGCGCGGTGGACATTGTGAATCCCGACGCCAAACGCATGACCCGCGACATCACGGTGCGGGTGCGCGGCCAGGAGCACATGGAGGCCATCGTGCGCGCCATCCGCAAACTGAAGGACGTCACCGTGGCCAACGTCTCGGACCAAGTGTTTCTCCTGCATCTGGGCGGGAAAATCTCGATTCAGAACAAGGTGCCGCTGACGACGCGCGACACGCTTTCGATGGCCTACACGCCCGGTGTGGCGCGGGTGTGTTCCGCCATCGCAGAGCAGCACGCCAAAGCCTGGCAACTGACCATCAAGGGCAATTCCGTTGCCGTGGTCAGTGACGGCTCGGCGGTGCTGGGCCTCGGCAACATCGGCCCGGAAGCCGCGATGCCTGTCATGGAGGGCAAAGCCATGTTGTTCAAGGAATTTGCCGGCATTGACGCCTACCCGATCTGCCTGCGCACCCAGGCCACGGAGGAGATCATCAATACTGTCGCCAATCTCTCAGTGGGCTTTGGCGGCATCAATCTCGAAGACATCTCCGCGCCGCGCTGTTTTGAAATTGAGCGGCGCCTCCAGGAACGGCTGGACATTCCCGTCTTTCACGACGACCAGCACGGCACGGCGGTGGTGGTCCTGGCGGCGCTGCTGAACGCCTCGCGTTTGTCGGGCCGCAAACTTGCCGGGTTGCGCACCGTGATTCTCGGTGCCGGCGCGGCGGGAACCGCCATCGCAATCATCCTGCTACAAGCAGGCGTGAAAGACATCGTCGTTTGCGACCGAAAGGGAATTCTCAACCGCCGCACGCGAACCGATCTGAATGAAGCCAAGGCGCAGCTCGCAGCCGCCACCAATCCCCGCGGCTTGAGCGGCGGGGTCAAGGACGCCCTGCGGAAGGCGGATGTTTTGATTGGCGTCTCCGGGCCGGGATTGATCGCGGCGAAGTCACTCCGGTTCATGGCGGCGAAGCCGATTGTTTTTGCGATGGCCAATCCCATCCCCGAAATCATGCCGGAGGAAGCGGCCGCGAAGGCGTGGATTGTGGCGACCGGCCGGAGCGACTATCCCAATCAGATCAACAACGTGCTGGCGTTTCCGGGAATTTTCCGGGGCGCCCTGGACGTGCGCGCCCGCCGCATCAATGAGCCGATGAAGCTGGCCGCCGCGCACGCCATTGCGGACTGCATAGCGCGCCGGGAATTAAGCCCCGAATACATTGTGCCCAGCGTCTTCAACCGTGACGTGGTAAAACGCGTCGCCACCGCCGTCATCGAAGCCGCCATCAAGACCGGGGTAGCCCGGAAAGGGCGGCCACGCCGATGAACGCAGATTCTTGCTGCCTCTCAACTATCAACAATCAACTCCTTGTCGCGGCGTAGCCTTGGCGAAGCCGGATCAACCTTCAACCATCTGGCCGTTGACGCTGCCGCTGGAGAGGCGCACACTCGCTGCATGGCAATAAAATCAGAAACCGGTAAATCTTCTGGCGGGGCGAGCGTCCCCAACACCAGGCAAAGTTAAAACAATTAAATTGAAAGCCCGTAAATGAAAACTACAGCACTAACTATTATCGCCGTCATCGCACTAAACTATGCGGCGAACGCACAAAATGAGTTTGGGCCCGATGCCGGAAACAACACGATGACGGGCGTTGGCAACACGGGCTACGGTTATCAGGCGCTCGTTAACAACATGACCGGCGGCTTCAACTCGGCCTACGGCTACGACGCGCTTTTTTCCAACAATACCGGCAACTACAACACGGCCAACGGCCAACTCGCGCTCTTTTTGAATACGTCCGGCAACGACAACACGGCAAGCGGGGCATTCGCCCTCCTGAACAACATGAATGGCGCCTATAATACCGCCAGCGGCTACTTTGCGCTCTATTCGAACACAGCCGGTACAGCGAACACGGCCAATGGCGACCAAGCGCTTCGTTATAACACGACCGGATTTTTGAACACGGCCAACGGCGATGCCACACTCTTTTACAACACCACTGGCAACTACAACACGGCCAATGGTGCCGAAGCGCTCCTTTACAACACCACTGGCAACTACAACACGGCCAACGGCAATCAAGCCCTCTATTCCAACACGAACGGCAGCGGCAACACGGCCAGTGGCCCGGCGGCGCTCTATCACAACACGACTGGCAACAACAACACGGCCAACGGTTCATGGGCGCTCGAAATGAACACGAGTGGCAGCCAGAACATCGCGCTGGGAGTTAATGCCGGTGAAAATCTGACTACCGGCGACAACAACATTGACATTGGCAACAGTGGCGTTGCCGCTGAAGCCAACACCATCCGCATCGGCACTGTCGGCACGCATACCAACGTTTTTATTGCCGGCATCAGTGGCGTTACCGTGCCGAATGCCGCCAATCCCGTCGTGGTGGACTCGGTCAGTGGACAACTCAGCACCGTGGACATTAGCACCTTGGTCGGCCCGCCCGGACCGCAAGGCCCGGCGGGTCCCCAAGGCCCGGCTGGAATTAACGGTGTGAACGGTGTCGGCTTTGTCTCCGGCGCATATCTCTACCTGCCAACCACCACGCCAGCACCGGCTGGATTCACCAAGATAGGCACCAAGGCAGATATCATCACTGATTTGCATGGGCGCTTAAAGACGTTGAAAATGAATGTCTATCAGAAGAATTAGGCAGGGATGATGCGCGAGAGTTGTAAAAAAGGCTTTTCCGTGTCATTCGATTATTCCGACGATGCGTTCCTCTAAACCAGCAAGTTCGGACTCTATCTGACGAAGAATTGATTGCGGAAAAGGCGCGTGCGGGAAATTGACGCTGCCAACGCACTGCCGAAAACTCGTTCCCATTGTGAGCCTGGTAACCACGATAGGCTTGCTGCTGGCGCTGGTTTGGCGCCCACTTCAGGCTGGAATGGCCGACCAACGCCAGCGGCTCCCACGTGCAATACGCCACCAACCTTATATCGCCGGTCGTCTGGCAGCGATTCAGCGGCAACCCGGCCACCAACGCGGGAAACTTCCACCAAGCCATCGGACCACCTGTCCGCAGCGCGGCCCGCCACGTGAGGTGGAGCCTTTTACGTGGCCTGCCGCGTGAGGCGACCTGTCCATCGAAGCCTTGGCGAAGTTGGAAGCCTTTTACTTGGCCTGCCGCGTGAGGCGGAGCCATTTACGCGGCCCAACCGCGTGGCGCCTTGTCCCGCCATAGCTTCTGAGCGACGGTGGAAGCTTTACGCGGCATTTTTCCGCCTGTCAACCGGCAGCCCTTAAACGGCTCGGAAGGCCTACAGCACGAGCGGGCTTTGGCCCTCAACTCCTTGCCTCTGCGAAATGTTTAAATTCTGATGGCACAATTAAAAGATCTGGACTTTTCACTCAACTGTGTGCCGATTCGTGCCACGACGTGTTCAATCAAGCTAGTTCACCTCGCACTGCCGCGCGCTTTTCCGCAGCCAAATGTTCGTCCCGTAGGTTTGAGAAATGTTCGAAGCCGATCTTCCCAACGTTCCGAAGGCGGGCGTCAGGATGTCGCAATAGTTTCTCAAAAGGAACTAACTTTGCAGCGAACATCGAGGACATCGGGCCTGACCAACTGAAGCCTCCTCCTTGTGTTGCTGAGAAAATGTCCGCTTCTGAAAAGCCCTTCTCTATAGCCGCAATCGCCATTTTCTGCCAGCCTTCATCAAATTCCTGAACTACTGGCTGAGGGTTTGGCCTATCGTTGTTGTCTATGCGCAACGGATCGAGCCTCACACCTTCAAGCTCTTCACGCGAAAGAAGGTGAAGAAACAATTCCATGTCACGACTAACGAGAGAACGTACTAACTCCGCAACGGCAGAAGTTCGCGGCAATTCATCAATCAACTTTCGCCTTTGTTCCTTTGTAAGTGCGCCGACTGCGGCTGGCAACGCGCGATCGTATCTCAATCCAAAATAAAACGCCCGCGAATCCGTGCGAATTCCTTCGAGTCGCCATGAAATCCATTCGAATGCGATATCGGGAAATTTTGGAAAAATCTTTTCAAGGATGTGTTCTTCCCGCTTATCGACATGCCTGATAATGACTCGTTTCCAATCTTCAAATAGATCATCAGGAATTTTGGCATCATCTCTGATTCCCCAAAGATTCGCGGCGACCACACCCGAAACCATTGGTTCATCGTGATTGAGCAGCGCTTTCAAGTTTTCGTTCCTGATTTCCTTTCGCAAGACGCATCCTTCGATATAGCTGGTATAGTTTTTAAGCAACGGACTCGCCTGTTGCCAAATTGAAGTTCCGGGGAGAGAATATTTTAGAACAAGGCCAATCCCCAGTGCCTGGGAGTCAGGTTTATCTGAAACCAATAAAATTCCGATTTCTGCATCCGACGGTTGTTTTACTGCTGCCTTTTCGAAAAATGGTTCGAGTAAGTATGCCGGAGCACCACTATCTAGCAGCGCCTGTATCCAAACGGCTGGGTTGTCTGTCGTATCGGCTATACGCCAACAGACGTGCCCACCCCACGATGGATACGAAATATTTGCCGCCCTAGCCTGTTGTTCAATCGGCGTCAACAAATTCGCAACTGAGACGGGATCTTTATCCTTTAGTTGAGAAGCCAGTTCGTCTGCTGCTGCGGAACGGCGTGCATTTTCTTTTTCCCAATCCAAAAAGTCGCGCGGTGGATACAGAATTTCGGCAATCGGATCAATTTTGATATTGGCAAGCAGTCCAAGTTTTTCTGCGTAGTTGTGCATGTAATGGTGCATTGTCCAATTACCTTCGAATGCAGCCAACAATTCAGTCATCATCTGCTTTGCAAGGCTGTGACTTTCGTTTTCGTATTCTTTGGGCGTATTTCTGCCGTGAAAGTCGGGATGAATCCATTCGTGGAAGATATTCGCAATGCTGCTTTCTTGGGAGGGGGCAGCTTCACGAAGAATAGGCAATATTTTTGGCCAAAGTGAGGCAATTCGATGTAGTTGGTTTTGAGTCACAACTCCGAAGTGAAATGTCATCGTCATTGGCTCACCTGGCGGCGTGGATGTGGCTTCATGTTTGATGGACAAAACCAACTCGGCGGCCTGCACACCAACAAACGGATTTTTGTTAGCCGCAAACCATTTTTCAAGCGAAGCGGCTAGGAATTTCCGCCGTTCATAGGCTTCATCGTCATTTGGCCTCGCACTCAATATCCATCTCTTGATTTCGGGCATTACGTCTTCGGTTCGGAACGACCAACCTTGAGCTGACCTTTCATTGTAGGTGACAGCCGCGGAATCCAGCAACATACCAAGCGTCTTATCTGGGCTGGCGTTCAAAGCGGCCGAAGCGACTGCCTTCAATTTGTTTGGGTAATTGTCCAAAACCCATTCAGCTTCATGCCGTCCTAAATGTACATACTCCTCGAAAGCGGATTGCTCGTACGTTTCAGCCAAGTGCTGCAATCTCTCCTGCAGTATCTCATCTGGTAAAACTCCACCCATCAATTTTGCTTCGATGAGCACTCGCGTGCTGGCGGCATAATCAGGCGCTGCGGACAAATACGGAGTCAAATCCACCACCGGAGGTTTTAGGAACACATCTCGCACTAACGCTTGGCGTAGCCGGAAAGGATGAACTGAAATTCTGTTCTCGGGAGAAACGTCCAATACACCCGCGGCGGAAAGTTGTTCGACCGTGCGTCTGACTTCTAAAGCATTCTTGCCAAGCAGACGCGCCACCGATTCCAGTGACATGCCTGCATCGCCACCAATCGAAAAACACCCAAGTAAATTAGTCGCCGGTTCGCCAAGTAGAGGCTCAAATGACAGTTTCACGTCACGGGCCAAAGCCGTGCCCAGCATAACGTCACGGCTAGAGCCCGATTCCCAGCACAAACGACAGAGAGTTACTGCTAGACCGGGCTTGCCCTGCGACTGATGAATAATCTCAGCGACGAGGTGATCTGGACCCAATATTTTCTGTGATTGGATAACTTCTTTGATTAGTTTTTGCGGCAACCCTTCGAGTGCGTGGCACTTTTCAGTTGGGATGTGAAGTGCGTCGGACACCGCCACTTCCTGTCCAGGCCAACAACTCGCTACGATTCGGAAATCTCCACCAATCTGTTGTCTCAACAATATAAGCCGCTTGAGAAATTCAAGGCGTGAGTGGGCATCATCAACGATCAGAAAGCGGGGTTGAATGTTCCGAACTCCGTCGGCGACGAGTGTGCGGTCGTCATCCACAACGAAGCGGCCCTTAAATTTTTTCGCAGCAGTGAAAAGAAGGTGTGTTTTGCCTGACCCTGGTTGACCGACGAGCACAAAGTCTTGCGCTAAGTTTGCGAATTTGGCGAGGTCCTTGTCTCGACCAACCGGAGGGATGTCAAAAAGCGGTCTTCTAGTAATTGGAAATAGCGATAACGGCGGAGGATTACCCGTGAGTGCCAACAAATCTTTCAGCCATCGCGCATCGCGGTAGAGAAGTAGTGTGAACCACGCCTGATCATAAATTTCAATCAATGGTCGTCCAAGTTCGTTGGCCTGAGTATAAAGGGTTCGCTTTTGAGAGTTCGTTAGTCTTTGTGGCGTCGCGAAAATGCAGGCGTAGCTCTTGCCACCCTTTTTGATGTTTACCTGAATGCTGCCAGTTAAATTCGCCGCGATTTCTTTGAATCCCTTGCTGGTTGTGCAAACTAATTGAATTGAACGCCCATCCTGTTCGACGATTTTTCCATCCAAGCCCGCATCATCACCACCTTCGCGAGGAGCTAGCGATGGGTGCAATTTGCGCAGAAGATCATTCGCGCATAATTCGAAGGCATTTCCGTCCTTCAGCTCGCGCAACCTGCGGCGAATTTGCCAGTATAGCGGATCGCGATACATTCGTTTCGCATTTCATCTTACACATGAAACGTGTATGCTACAAGGAAGCCCTAGCCAAAACGACTGGACTCCTCCTTTTGAACAATCTTCGCTCTTGCCGGGCGGCAGCAGAAGAAAGGCTGAATTCTAAAGGCTAAAGGCTCCCGCCTTCGCTAAAAAGCTATGGCGCGGCAAGAAAGGCTAAAAGGCGTCACAGGCCATCGCAGAAATTTGATTGTCACAGTAGCATTTCGGAGTCAGTCTCCACTGGCCGTGCCTGAGCCTGGACGTCAGGCCGCAATTTTCGTCATGAGCAAACCAGCACCCGTTCCACGTAGCGGCCAGATTTGGGAGGTCACTGACGGCTGCGACGCGCAGATTCAGTATCTTTTTTCCGCGCCCATTACCTTCAGCGGTTCTTGCCAGCTCACCGCTGGCGAGCGGGTTTGTATTGTGACCGAGACCGCCGACCCGCAGCCAATCGAGGTGAGTTTTCTGCCGGTTCGCTATGATGAGTTGCATGACAGTCTCGTTCCCCCCGACATTCGCGACACACCACGCTACAAGAAATACACGCTCTCAGTGATGACAGGATACTTCTACGAACATTTCAGACTTATCGAGGATGTGGCCTGACACATTACTGGAGCATCTAACGCCGGTTACGCCTCCAGCTCCGCTGTCGGAAACGGGTCAGTTCTTGAGATTGGAATATTACCGTTTATGCACGCGGTAATGCCCGCGCGGTTCTGCCAAGGCCATTGTGAGTTGGCTTTCCTCGACTGCCTCTTGTGGATAATCGCTCAAATCGAATTCAAGCTCATCGCCTTCAAAGCTCGGATAGAGCGCGGTGAGCTTCGGGATGGCGGTCCCGGCGAGGCGGAAATAATCCTTGTCAATTTCGATTCCGACCGACCGGTAGCCGACCGCTTCGGCGGCGGCAATGGTTGAACCCGAACCCATGAACGGGTCGAGCACCGTCCCCTCGCCCAAGGGCAACAATGCGCGCACAATAATCCGCATGAAATGCTGCGGCTTCAGGCACGGGTGATCCGAGATGGCTTCTTCACGTTTCGGCGTGCGACCGCTGGGCACAACTTCTGGAAATGGTTTATCCGTGGAGAGACGCCGCAGACCACCTGTTTTCCATTTTCGCAAGTTTTCAGCAACAGTCTTTTCGGCCAGTGGCTTGCGGAACAGCATCCACGGTTCGTAAGCGCCCTTTGGCGTGACGCAGACTTCCGGGAATTCCTTCTCGGCATTCTTGGGACGGTCGCCACCACGGAAGCCGAAGTATAGCCGCATGACGGCCGGGCGGACCTCGTAACCGGCTTCGGCCATTGCTCCCTGCACGTGATGCTGAAGGATTGGGTGGCCGGCCACGCACACATGCGCGCCGGGAACGAGAACATCGAGAAGAAGTTTCCCCCAATCGCGGAAGAACGCCCGGAGGTTCTGCTTTTCCTCGTCCGTCAATACGGTGAACCGAGGCAGAGGATCGCGTTTGTGTCCGCCGATGGTAGGGGGCAACCGCCACACGCCGCCGCGTCCGTTGCGCAACTTGGACAGTTCTTTCTCGGAGAACTCGATCAGCCCGTAAGGCGGGTCGGTGCAGACCGCATGAATGCTCTGCGGCGCACAACCGCGCAGCCAATCGAAGCAATCCGCGAGGTGTATCTCATACTTCCTCATCGCGCGCAAGTTTCAACTATAGGCGAAAGACAATCAAGCCCATTCCTGGTATCAACTATAGACGAAATGGATGCCAAGACGATCATCGGCAATTTCGTCCGCCGTCTGCGCGAGCAAAAGAATTTGACACAGGACGAACTGGCCGCGCGCACTGGCATTACCTACCAGTATTTATCCGGTCTGGAAAACGGACGCGAGAATTTTTCCATCGGCATCCTCGAATCGCTTGGCAAGGCATTGGATTGTCCGCTCCCACAACTTGTGGCGGGCGCATTCGCCGGTCCCCCGGTTCTGGCAACGATTGAAGCCAATCCTGATTATTTCCGCCCACAAGCACCGTTGCCGCCCGGCCTCAAAATCGCTCACCTGCAACGCGCAATGAATGAAACCCAGCGGATTGTCTCGCTGATTAACGCGAATCTGACGGCCAGCGGCGCGAAACCATTGCCGAAATACATTCAGGGCAACAATTTCAGCGGGCTGGTTTCCAACATCCTCTGCGACGCGATTCATGAGAACTCGCCGTACAAACACAACTCCGATCAGGCGTATCCGGACTTGATCAACCCAAAGGTTTCCGCGAAAGGCAAGCCGGTTGGCTTGGAGGTCAAGTCAACCATTCAAATCGGCAAAGGCGGAGAAAGTCACAACGGACATTCCGGTTGGCACCTCGTGGCGTGTTTCGCCGTTGATCAAAAAACGGGCAACATTCACTTTGTCCATGTCATGTTGGCCGTGCTAAATGGTCACAACCAACCCGAGCCGGATTGGGTGTATGTGGGCAGCAAGGTGAACATTGACACTGGCAGTCGTCGAACCGAGACATACAACACGACGTTGATTGGCACGACAAAACTACGGGACGGCTCGGTTTATCTCGACCCCACCGCAATTGATTTCAAACGCTGGCGACAGAGCCGGCGCGGACCGGTCCCGCCATTTTCAATCTTTGCCAAACCGCCAAAGGGTCGGCCGTAGAATTCAGCTTTGAACATTTGGCCCGCTTAAATACCCACCATGAGCGTATCGCAACGCACCTGCGACTGGCGGCCTTGGGCAATGATCATCCATAGCTTGTTTCCAGGGGTGCTCTGTGCCGTTTGGGTTACACTTACCGGCTGTGCCAGAAACCTGCCGGCACCCGCGTCCAGTCCAACAGCGACGAATGTTCCGGTCATACCCTCCCAGCCACCGCCGGTGAGCGGAACCATCATCCAGGAAACAAACGTGGATTGGGGCGTTCTGCTCCATCAGGGAAAATACCGCGTTATAAATAACGTCTGGAATAAGGGCATCGCCAGCGGAGCCTCCCAGCAAAAGGTGTTTTTGGAGGTTCTGGACGGAAAGGACGCGTTCGGCTGGCAATGGTTCTGGCCACACGCCCGGGATGTGATGGCTTATCCCGAAGTGGTCTATGGCGATAAACCGTGGGACCCGGCCTCGGGAATTCCGAGCGAATTCCCGTTCCCGGTGAGGTCCAGGAAATTGGCGGTGCGTTACGATATCCGGCTCACCGCCACGGGAACCTACACCATGGCCTTTACCCTGTGGGGCATCGCCAACACCAATAATCCGAAAGGCTCCATCACGCACGAGATCATGATTTGGACTGCCAATCGCGGCGGCACGCCGGCGGGAACCAAACGCGGAACCCTGCTGGTGAGCGGTGTCAACTTCGACGTTTACGTCAATCCCAATCAATCCGATAATTCGGGAGCGAACAAAAGCCGGTGGACTTACGTGGCCTTTGTGGCGCAGACGCCCCGGCTGAAGGGGCAGTTGGACCTTGATGTCATGACGGATTATTTGCTGCAGCAAGGGATAATGGCCAACAACACCTTTTTGACGAGCGTGGAACTGGGCACTGAAATTTCGGGCGGGGAAGGAAAGGTGGAGATTCTTGATTATGCGGTCATGGTGGAAAGCAAATAGAGCGCCGCTACGTGAAGTGTTCAGGCCCGCATTTTGAACCATCGGCAGGCCGCGTAAAAGGCCTTTGGCTTCACGCGGTGGGGTAACAAATGCTAAATTCCAAGGCTCCCATCGCGGAAATCCTGTTTATGGAGCAGCTTGGCGAGATTGGCCAGCGTGTGCAGATGCTTTTGGAATTGGCCCTGCGGCACCAGAAACGTATCCGACTGACGAATCACATAACCCTCGGGATGTGCAGGGTGGTCGGAACCGACACGCGCCGGAATTAATCAACTGGCAACGGCAACTCTTGCTGCTTTGAAGACATCCATTTTAAACTTGAATCGTACGATTTGATGTGTTAGAAAAGTCTAATCATTTCTTATGAAGCCGCTTCACCAACGATTTGGGGTGGCTCTTTTGGGCCTCTTGTCCTTCGAAGTTTCTGCAACAACCCTTTATGTGAAAGTGAACGGCACAAATCCGACGCCGCCCTATGCCACTTGGAAAGCTTGCAAACCTACTGCGACGGAAGAAAATCACGAAAAACCCCCACGCCTGTCGTGGGCATGAAACCAGATGGGAAATCCCGGTCAAACCTTGATGAATTCATTGGGCGCAGTGGTTCGCTGGGTTGCGGTCATCCTGCTGTTTGGACCGCTTGCCAGTTTCGCCCAGACAGGCGATTACCTGTTTAGTGGATCCGAGACAAACATCACTTTGAATCCAGGTACTTATGACATCATCGCCTACGGCGCTCAAGGCGGCAACAGCACCAACGACAGCTTCGTCGGCGGCCTCGGAGTAGAAACGGAGGCCGAATTTAACTTCACAAATGCAACGACGCTGACTCTTCTAGTTGGCGGGGCCGGCGGCGGCGGCGCCCTCGGCGGCGGCGGTAGTTTCGTTGTCAATGGCGCCACATCAATGGTCGTTGCCGGCGGCGGTGCCGGTGCTGGCTACCAGGGCAACGGCGGCACCGGCGTCATCCAAACCAACGGCGCCAGCGGCGGCGGCCCCTACGGCGGCGTTGGCGGCAGCGGCGGCGGTGGTGGCGGCGGCGGCGGCACCCAGTCGGGAGGCGGCGCCCTCGGCGGCCCCGGCGGCTTTGGCGGCGGCGGTGGCGGCGGCTACAGCGGCGGCGGCGGCGGCTGGAGCGGCTTCGCCGGCGGCGGCGGCGGCTCCATCATTGATTCATCTGCAATAACAAATCTTGCCGAGATACCCGGCGTCGCCAGTCCCGATGATTCCCCGAATGGCGAGATTATTATTACCTTCGTTCCCCAGCCACCCAGCTTTATCGAGCAACCGTCTCTTACCGCGGCATTCACTTCCAATGTCACGTTTCAAGCGGTGTTGCAGGGCACCGCACCGTTGAGTTGCCAATGGTATTTGAATGAAGCGCCACTGTCAGACAATGGTCACTATATTGGTTCAATGGAAACAAATCTTACGATTATAGATTTCCAACCCGGGGACATAGGAGATTACACTTTGGTCGTGACCAATTATGTTGGCTCAGTCACCAGTGCCGTGGCGACGCTCAACATTCTCAATCCTCTCATCACGTCGCAACCACAAAGCCAATCGGCGGTAGGCGGTGACACCGTCACTTTTAGCGTAAGCACCACCGGGCAGCAGCCTTTGAATTATCAATGGCTGCTGAATGGGACAAACCTGGACAGTGCAACAAACAATCCGTTGATATTGTCCAACATATTGGTGAGCCAGTCAGGAACCTATTCGGTTGTCGTTTCCAACAGCTATAGCGCCGTGCTTAGCTCCAACGCCACGCTCACCGTGCAACCCGTGAACATATATTACCTTTCGATTGATTACCTTTCGGGAAATCAAACTGTCCCGGCCGGCAGTTATGTGTCGATAGTCGTGGCAGCACAAGGGCAGCAGCCCATGCATTATCAATGGTTGCTGAATGGCACCAACTTGCCTGATACAGACGTTTCCGAACTGTCGATGTATAATGTGCAACTCGACCAGGCCGGCCCATACTCGGTAATTGTGAGCAACTACTATGGAATGGCAACCAGTTCTGTGGTTAATTTGGGCGTCTTGCCGCTGGCAATCACGACTCAGCCTAAATCGATCATCACCTGGCTAGGTAGTTCGCCCACCTTCACAGTAACTGCTGCCGGTGTGCCTCCGATCACATACCAATGGGTTTACAATGGCACCAATTTCCTTTCAGGAAACGACACCAATTTTCTCGTCCTGTCAAACTTGCAGGCGTCTCAATTTGGAAACTATTCTGTGATCGTAACGAATAATTATGAAAGCATCACCAGCAGCATCGCCGGACTCACATTCTCGCAAGTGGCAGTCTGGGGCGGAACAGCGGGTGAATCTAATCTGACAACGGGTTTGACAAATATCATCGCCGTGACCGCCGGTGGTCCAGGCTATTGTCTCGCCTTAACGGGTAGCAACAGCAACGGCGTTCCCATCGGCTGGCCGCAAGCCTATACATATTATTATGGCCCCAGTAACTTCGTTGATATCGCCGGTGCGGGACCAGCTATTGAGCTAGGGAGCAGTGGCCAGGTGTTTCAGAATTCGGACCCCATCTATGGGCTTAATAATATTGTCGCCATCACTCCTTATCTCTACCAATACCTGTTTTTGCAGGCGAATGGAGTGGTTGTTCAGTCGGGTAACCCTCATGTGTTATCCAATGTGGTTGCCGTGGCCCAGGGCGAAGCACATAGTATGGCGCTGACGACAAACGGCACGGTCGTCGCTTGGGGCAGCAACACTTACGGGCAAACCAATGTGCCGTATAATTTGACGAACGTCATTGCCATTGCAGCAGGTTATTATCATAGTCTGGCCCTGACTGGAAACGGCACGGTGGTGGGCTGGGGCATGAATCAATACCACCAGACAAACGTACCCGCCGGCTTAAGCAACGTGGTGGCGATTGCGGCTGGAGGTTATCACAGCCTGGCGTTAAAGAGTGACGGAACCGTTGTGAGTTGGGGGCTGAATAACTTTGGAGAAACCAACGTCCCATCCGGTTTGACGAATGTCATTGCAATCGCCGCCGGGGAATACGACAGCCTGGCCCTGATCGGCAACGGCCCCCCAGTGCTTCAAATCCCTTTAATAAATCCCGCCTACAAAACGAACAGTTTCAGCGTTTCCCTGCCAACCCAATGTGGAAGAGTCTATTCACTGCAATATAAGAACTCGCTCACGGATGCCAATTGGATTGCCTTGCCGTTAAGTGCGGGAAACGGAAATAACATTACCGTGACGGATACGAATGCCACCAACTCCCAACGGTTTTATCGAGTTCAACAATGGTAGCGGGCTGGTGCTTCACTTCGCTCCGAGCCTTTGGCATTTTTATCAATCGTTGTAAAAATCGCGGTGACTTGGCGAGTTTCATCAAGCAGGCCGGACATCTTGCTCGCGGCAACGTGAAGGAAACGGTCCCGCATTTGAACCATCTTTGCCCTTGCCGGGCGGCAGCCGCGTAAAAGGCCGTTGGCCTCACGCGGCAGGCCGCACAAAAAAGGCGTCACAGCCCATCGCGGAAATCCTGTTTATGGAGCAGCTGGGCGAGATTGGCCAGCGTGTGGAATCAAAGGCTGAATTCTAAAGGCTAAAGGCTCCCGCCTTCGCTAAAAAGCTATGGCGCGGCAAGAAAGGCTAAAAGGCGTCACAGGCCATCGCAGAAATTTGATTGTCACAGTAGCATTTCGGAGTCAGTCTCCACTGGCCGTGCCTGAGCCTGGACGTCAGGCCGCAATTTTCGTCATGAGCAAACCAGCACCCGTTCCACGTAGCGGCCAGATTTGGGAGGTCACTGACGGCTGCGACGCGCAGATTCAGTATCTTTTTTCCGCGCCCATCACCTTCAGCGGTTCTTGCCGACTCACCGCTGGCGAGCGTGTTTGTATTGTGACCGAGACCGCCGACCCGCAGCCAATCGAGGTGAGTTTTCTGCCGGTTCGCTATGATGAGTTGCATGACAGTCTCGTTCCCCCCGACATTCGCGACACACCACGCTACAAGAAATACACGCTCTCGGTGATGACAGGATACTTCTACGAACATTTCAGGCTTGTCGAGGATGTGGCCTAAAACATCACCGGAGCCAACGCTGGTTACGCCTACGGTGGACAGGCAGTTGAGGTTTTAATCAAGAAATCCGCGTCCATCTTCGCTCTTGCCGGGCGGCGGTAAAAAAGGCTGAATTCTCCCGGCCTTCGCTAAAGCTACGGCGTGGCAAGGAAGGCCGATAATGAACCGGAATCGGGCGCCGGGGGTGTTGATGGTTGAGAGTTCGGCGCCAAGTGTTTAAAATGGTGGAAGCATCATGAAAATTAAACTCTCCCGGATCATCGAAAAATATGCCGCTGCCAGCAATCAGCACGATGTGAAATCCATCCACCCCTGCTTTGAGGCCGGTCCGGCAGCCAAGCGCAGGATTCCTCCGCGCAGGAACATTTGCAAACGTCTGTTCCAGGTTATCAGTCTTCTGGCATTGATGAACCTGTGCAGCGCGTTGCCGGCCGTTGCCGAATCGCGGGCAGACCAGATTGCCGCCTTGAAAAAGGAGAAAGACGACGCGTTTTTCCGCATTCAGGACATTGTCAACCAACCCGTGACCCATTTGAAACGCACGCCCGACATGGTGGTGAAGCGCTTCATCGATTGGGGCAAACATAACGTCTTCAGGCCGGACTTCGACACTGTGGATGTGCGCACCACGCAGCAGAAGATGTTTGACGGCTTTCAATATGTGACCTGCGACCTGAATCCGGGCGAAGCATTTATCGGGAATGAACTGGAATTCAACGAAATGACCAAATATTTTTACAATGACTTTACGGTGCCGAAAAAAAAGTTGACCGAGGCGGAGATGCTGGAAATCAACCGGCTTTGCCGCATCATTGGAAGTTGCAACCGGCAACTGAATGAATCGAAGAACCCGGAGCCGCCGTTGACCAAGGTCCATCAAGTGCTGCTCGCGCACAGACCGATCGTCATTGGGGTCGTGGCGTTATTGTTTCTGGCTCTCTATTTTGTGCGCAAAAGGCAGGCACAAAAAACGGAAGTCTGAGTTGAAACTCGTGGGTGTAGCGCGCGGCAGCCTCGAAGAACTGCTGGGCGACTACAAAGATTTTCTGCGACGGCGCGGTCTGGCCGAGTGGGGCAAAGACCATCCTATGGCTCATGTGGTGCGGCGTCTGTCCTATGCTAAAAATAGGTCCTATGACGGTGGTGAACACATTTCAGGCGCTGCTACGGAATCACAGGGATTTGCTCCGGAACAAGGGCGCGCTGGTGCAACCCTTTTACGAAGGGCTTGAAGTGGAGGAGTTTAAGAGATTGCAGGTGGAGCGGTATTAAGATATACAACCCCGGTGGGAACTATATGAATCAAAGGGATTCTATCCAAGTCACCTTCCGGCAGGCTGCCTTGCTGGCGGTGAACCTCCGGCAATGCGCCGGCATGTCTGCCTTCCTCGCACTGGTTTTCATGAGCAATTCCATTATTGCGCAAACTCCAATGCCAATGCAAAGCCAGCCGGCCACTCCATCATTTGCCGCCGCCAATGCCTATGGGCTGGCACTGCAAAGCAATCGCTGGAACATAAGCGTTTCGATGGATTACTCCTATGTTGCCGCCGGTGACATTTCCTTCGAGGGCAGCAAGGGAAATTCCGACGCTCAATCCCTCAACGCCAGCTTGAGGGCGGAAATTCCGGTGGACGACCAGTGGTTTGTCCCGGTGGGAATCGGTTCGCGTAATTTATTTCTCGGCACGGTAGCCGGCGCGCCGATTCCGGACCAGATTGACACGATGGGTTTGGCCGCGGGCCTCGGCTATCACCTCAACGAGCAATGGACGTTCGTCGGCAGCGTGGGACCGCAGTTCTACCGCCTCGACGACATTGGGGGCGATGACGTTGGCGTCGCCGGCATGGTCCGAGCCACTTGGAGGTGGAAACCCAATCTGACGCTGGCCTTTGGCATCGCTTTCGAGCCGGATAATCAGGTGCCCGCCCTTCCCCTCGCCGGCCTTCGATGGGACATCCGCACCAACCTGACGCTCAACCTCATGTGGCCGGGACCGGCGCTGATTTACCATGTGGACAAAAGGTTCGATGTTTTCATGGGAGCCGGGGGCAATTTCACGGTCTTCCGTTCCGACCCGAATCTGGGCAACCGGATCGGCCAGCCGGCCTTTAACAATGCGCTGGGGACTTATCGGGATTTCCACCTCGGCGCCGGCGCGGAGTATCGTTTGTTACGCGGACTCTCGCTGGGCATCGAAGGTGGCTACTCCGTGGGACGCGAGATAGACTATGTCCGGATTGGTCAGACCGTGTCGTTTGATCCGGGGCCTTACGTCAGGTTGAATTTGAGGGTCCGATTCTAATTTTCGAGAATGGGCAGTCCCGCCCGGGCGGGGGCGGTTTGAGCTTTGTCCGAAGAAACCATGGCGCGTCACGGACTGATTACGTTCATGGACGGCATGGAGACATGCTGGCATTATACCCTCTGGGGCGCGTTAAGGCATGCCATCTTAAACTATACAATCGGCACGGCCAGAGCCATAACTCACGGGCGTGTATTCCGATGCGTGTGAAATGTGGTCATGAAGGGTCAGTCCCGCACAATCGCATGTTAATGAAGGAACTTGCCCAATTTTGAGCAAAGGCTTCGTCTCCGGCTGCTTCCATATAACCACACGCAAAACCGGCACGAATGAAATTAACGGAACCACGCCGAAGACAAGAATTTGCTTTTTTTAACCAGCTTTGCGCCGGATTCAGTCAATTGCCCGGTTTTGAAATCCAATTCCATCGCGTTATTGGTCAACACTGGCTCCATGCAGGTTTTCGTTGTCCTGATGTTAATTAACACCGGCGTCTTGTTAATTTACACAGACATTTTTCAAAGTTGAAAAGTCCTTTTGTAAGGCTGCAAAGCCTCTTTGCAAGGTTGCAAAATGGCCCGTCCAAGCAACTGCTTTTGTGACAGGCATTTGCACAAGCTCAAAACAAACTTACACAGACTCTTTGTAAGTTAACAAAATGGTTTTGCAGTCTTGCATCGCCCTTTTCAAGCCGGCACGGCCCCGTTTCCGCCGGCAAAATGTCCAGGTTAATTACATCACGCAACAATCCAAATTGGTCGGATCGTCTTCCGGTTAATTGTTTCTTCATGCCAGGTTTCTAAAACATTTTTCAGATTTGCGGCGGTATTTTGTTTGTCTGCAACGACTTCGATTAATTCGGTCTGTGCAAATATTTCAGCGCAGAGGCAGAGCGCGGCCAAGCCGCAACCAAAGGAGCGCGGACAGCTTTGTCCGCACACTTTTATCCCAATGCAAGTGTCTCGCGGACAAGGCTGTCCGCTCTCCGGGAAAACCTTTGGCGGACGCGACGATGTTAACCAGTTACCTATCACTGGTTTTTAACTGGCACAAAGTTTGCATCAGCGACAAAACAGGGCTGTTCGAAGTCGGACCAAGGGGTTCTGCCGGATTGCCCGTCAGAAAATCAGTTGCACTCAGGAAAGGGAATTTCAAATGAAAAATCTGAAGGTTTCACTCGGCTTCACCCGGTTGTCGGATGGAGAGTTGAGCGCGTTGACAAAAAGTGTCATTGCCAATATGACGACAATGCCGCTGTCCTCTATGCCACGATTTCCGCAAGTCTTAATGCGAGTTATACGATTGAACTTCGCGACCCCGCGAACCCCTCTAATCCGCATATCAAAACCATAACAGGAACGACGGGTTCTGGCGTGATACAGGAAAACTGGGATTTGACTTATGATGATAATATTACCAAGTTTACCGGCAACAAAGTGGATGCAATCTTTGATGTGACATTATCGCCTTCAGGGAAAGAATGTAAAAATTGGCAAAGGCTTAATGATCCGCCTGTCTATGTACCCGGCGGAAGATTCGATGTAGCTTTCTGCTTGGAGAGGGATTGCACGCCTTGGTACGGAGACTGTTGGATAAACATGCTATTCGGCATGGTTGATACCTTATTTGGCTACGATGTTACGAGCAATCCATACATATCTGATTTTGACGTGCCTTATTATAATTTCGATGGGTATCCAGGTTTTCTCTACGATAGGCAAACCGTAACGGATAGCCTGCTGCCAGATATGGCAGACCTTGACACGAGGCTCTTCCATTATTTTGGGCACGGGAGTCCCACAATACTTGGCTCGACTAACTCACCAAACGATCCTCACATTTACTTAAATGATATCCAATCGGCGCTGGGGAACAAGTACAGCGTTTGGGACGGAATATACCTCCCCCATCCCTATCGTTTTGTTATTTTGGATGCCTGTTCTTCTGCAAAAACAGCTTCATGGAGGAAAGCATTTGGCATACGCAAACGGCTTGACGATTCCAATGTAGGGAGAACAGGCGCTCAGGCCTTTTTAGGCTGGCCAGACTTTGCAGCAATCCCCGGCCCGGGGAATACGGATGAGTGGAACCAGTGGGGAGATACCCTGCAGGGCTTCTACGCTAACTGGATGCAGGGATACACAGTGGATAATTGCATCAATATTGCAAACGACGCAGACCCTTATTCAAACCCATGGCCATTAGATGAGGAGACTAAGAGACCGCTAAAGTTTTATGGTTATCCTGGGATCAGAATAGACGGATTCGATTCGGGTTATCCGTACAAATCTAGTTACTATCAGGTCAAATAGCGTTTATGACTGTGATACTTAGGCATATTGTTGTAGCTTATGTTAGCGCGCAGCTTTGTGGTTCCTCTCTCGGTGCTCAGACAAACAGAGTTGAACATTACGGTGAAGTTCGACCAGAACCTGTACCCATCTTCACCAATCGAGACGAAGCTGTGGAGTTGATGATTAATGATGCGAATCGTATTGCTAGCGCATTACATTTGGCGGAAAAACTGCCGATTACAACGTCAGATTTGACGGGCGTGTTTGTCTATCCTTCTCACTTGCGAAATCCAAGGAAAGCCATTGGCAGGGTGGACACTGTGAAGTATGATTATTGCTTTTCGTATGATTCGAAATTTTGTTTTCTCCTCGGGAAACATCAGGAGGACAACATGCGTCAATTACGCCAGCAATTTACACTGTGGCCTATCGACCGACTGCGGGAAAGCAACCAGGGAGCGTATCTGGTCGCAACTCAATTACTGGATGCTATTTCCATGGATGTTAAAGGCCTCAATCGCGATTGTAAATTGCACATTAGACCGATGGAAACGGAAGGAGCTGGCAGAAGCGCCCGTTTTTTACCGCTTTACGACATTTATTGGACGCGTAAATCCCAAGTTGGCAGTGTTGCATCGGTCAGACTATTTTATCCGACCAAGACCCTGCTTCAATTGTGTGTTGATGATCCAAAGTACAATCACTGGCAACCTTTGCGGTTTACAAATACTAATTCTGTCGCGTTGCAAACCAATGTGTCGGCAAAAACCAATGCGCCTAGAAGATAGCGAGTTCAGTAACGGTTATTTCTTGGTTTGCTCCCAGCCCCTCCGGCCAAAACTATCTTGGTTTCGTAGGGCGGTCAATGAAGCCCCATCGGGTCATATTTGGCGACTCCCGTTTTGTCGTCAATTATAACTCGAAAACAGCGCCACGTCTCCGGCTTCCCCATTATGGCGGACTTCTTTAGAAAAAACCATAATTGCCACTGGTCGGAATTCAAACCGCGAATCTCGACCTCTGGAGGACGATAATCTGCCAATCGCTCGTTATGTTCTATGGCAAGCTCCTTGGCGATGCCAATGGCTTGCGCACGAGTCAATCGCGTATGGGATTGTTCCGTAGTTTGGCAACCGCAAATCACGAGAAGAATCGCAAGAAATGAGAATGTCTTCATGTGCCGAATGCAGCGTAGAGAGAACTGAGCGATGCAGACGGTCCAATGCGTCACAAGCGGCAGCGGATATGGCCCGCCCGCATCCGCTCCGACGATATTTATCGCCAACAAGAACCTTTTCTTCATCGGTCTGTCTCTGACTCCTTTGAATATCTCAAAACTGTTCATATCGTCAAGGCGCTCGGTTGCGGCCAAACGGCATATAGAAAATTAACTAATCTGTCGAAAACTTCGTCCGCAGGTTTTGCTCTCACTGAACTGAATTAGCCAAATGGATTGACGATGCGTCTGGCGAACCGCCAGGCACGACAGGCCGGCGGCCTGCGCTACTCTCACTCAAAATCCATCTCGTAGCTATAGACGTTGCCGCCGAGTTTGCTGCTGACTTTGCAGTTGGATTTGTTGACAACCGCCTGCATGGGTTTGTTCTCCGTGAGCACTTCGGCGGTGAAGCCGCGAATGCCGTTGCGCCGCGCAATGCGCATCAGGTGTCTTAACAGAAACGTGCCGATGCCATGGTTCTGACAGTCGTCTCTCACCACGAACGCCACTTCCGCCAGGTTCGTTTTCTGGTCGAGATAATAGCTGCCAACCGCGATAATATCTTCGCCATACGACTCCGGCAGCGTGCCGACGATGGTTACGTCGTTGCGGTGATCAATATAGACGAAGTCCTGAATCTGCTGCCGCGACATCCGTTTCTGGTAAACGGGTCAGTTCCGCGCAATCGCACGCGAAACCGGCACGAAAAAAATTAACGGAACCTCGCCGAAGACAAGAATTTGCTCTCCTTCAACCAGCATTGCGCCGGATTCAGTCAATTGCCCGGTTTTGAAAACCAATTCCAGCCCTTTATTGGTCAACTCCGGCTCCATGCAGGTTTTCGTTGTCCCGATGTTAATTAACACCGGCGTCTTGTTAATTTACACAGACATTTTTCAAAGTTGAAAAGCCCTTTTGTAAGGCTGCAAAACCTCTTTGCAAGGTTGCAAAATGGCCCGTCCAAGCAACTGCTTCTGTGACAGGCAGTTGCTCAGGCTCAAAACAAACTTACACAGACTCTTTGTAAGTTAACAAAATGGTTTTGCAGTCTTGCATCGCCCTTTTCAAGCCGGCATGGCCCTGTTTCCGCCGGCAAAATGTCCAGGTTAATTACATCACGCAACAATCCAAATTGATCGGACCGTCTTCCGGTTAATTGTCTGTTCATGCCAGGTTTCAAAGAGGTGTTTCAGATTTGCAGCGGTATTTTGTTTGTTTTCAAAGAGTTGGATCAGACGGAATGGCTGAAGATTGAACCGCAAAGAGCGCAGAGAGGGAAAAACCGACAGAAGCGAACGAAGTTGTTCTCTGTCTTGTAAATTGTTTTTTCATGGAAGTTATTCGCCAGATTTAGCCGCAGGCTTATTGATAAATTGGAGCACCCACGAGCCGTGCTTTTGCTGGTTTCGGGCATGCAGTTCCGCATCGTAGGGCGTCTTGTCGGTGATCATCCGGAAGAGGATTTTGAGCAGTCTCTGGCCCAAGCATCGGAGCGCGCAGGCGTGACTCATCCCTGCCTGACGTTTTTTCTGATAATACGCCTGACCCCAGACACTGGCCTTGCGAAAACAATCTGCCCAGAGATGAACGGTGTAGCGCATGAATTTATCGCACGACCAACGCACACGGACTTTATTGATCTTTCCGGATTGATAGCTGACGGGCGCGGTCCCGGCGATGCACTGGAGGACTTCGTGGCTGCCGTAGCGATCGGGATTGGCCCCAATCGCCGCCAGCAGGCGCGGAGCCAAGACTTTTTTGGCCCCAGGCAGGCCGCCAAACAGATCGTGGTCGGGATGTTGGTCGAACAAGGCTTCGATTTGCTTGCGGTACAGATCCAATTGCTGGCCCAGCGTGCGCAGCAGCTTGGATAAGCTCACCGCCAACTGGCTCTTGGCCTGAACTATCGGATCGGAACCCTTGAACTGATCGGCCTGAGAGAAAATCTTCAGGCGTTTTTCGGCCGTTGCTGGCCGCCAGAGCTTATGCGTGTGCAAGAACTTTTCCCATTGGCGCTGGCCAGCTTTGACCAAGGCTTGCGGCGTGGGGAAGGCAAGGACGAACTCCCAGGTGAAGGCGTCGGTCCAATCCTCAAAGGCCTCCAAAGCCGCCGGGTAATATTCCGCCAAAGCTTGCTGGAGCTGGTTAACCAAGGCGGTGCGCTGCTCGATCAAGATCACCTCGTCGCGGCATAAGAGGCGCAACTGCTGAGTCACCGGGTCCAGGGGCTGGAGCGCTTTCCACCCTTGGCCGTCCACTCGCAACGCATCGGCCAGCCCCCAGGCATCGAGGTGGTCGGTCTTGGTGCCGCTCGGGGCTTTGCGTTCACGATAGCTTTGCGCCGCTACCGGATGGACCGGATAGACGGTGTATCCCCGTTGCAGGAGTTGATCGACCGCCGCGCCTTGGCTGGTTTCAATGGCCACGGCCAAGTTAGGCCAAGCCGAGGTTTTTTCGACAAATTGCTGCCAGCCTTCCAGCGAATGATCGAATTCAAAGTCGGCGACGATGTACCCTTCGGAGTTGACGATGAGCAGGGCATGGTGATCTTTAGCCCAATCGAAGCCGGCGTAGTGCGTGATGTCTTTCCATGGTTTCATGCGAGTTCCTTTCCGGTTTTGCATCGTGGCGCCGTCATGCGTCGACCTGATACCAGGAGCCTCGCAGGCTTTTGTTCTCTCAGACGTTGGGACGGGCGCCGCCGGGCGGGCCGGTGAACTTCGTTGAATCCTCGCGGGATTGGAAACGAACGACCGTGACCCGCCTGGGGCGATGCGGCCGGAGCAAGAATGCCTCGGACGCAAAACTTTTTCACTGGATTTCATTCGCCGCGCCGCAGAGTTATTCACCGAGAGCTGCGGCGAGCTTCCGGAGGCTCTCCTCGCCCTCGGCTGAATAACTCTGGAAACCGTATCAGAAAACGAAGGTGCACATTTCGCCTTTGTTTCCTTTGTTGCCTTCGGTAGAAACCTTTCTGCTCTGAATAACACCTCACCCCGGCCCTCTCCCCCAACTTCGTTGGCGGAGAGGGAGAAAAGCCGGTGACATTTTTGGTGTTCAATCCGTAATACAATGACGAAAGTTCACGCATTTTTGACAAAGAGTTTAGGCGGCCAAAGCCATCAGTTTTTCCACATCTGCTTGGCGCGCAGCCAAGAGCGCGGTCACGATCTGCCGACCCTGTCGGGTGAGTTGGTACCGGTAGCTGCCGCTGACTTTTTTGATAATCCCGTGTGCCCGCAGACGTGCCAGCGCCCGCGTAACTCGTCCGCTTTGGCGATGGGCCTCAGTCGCATCGGCCTGGCCTGGATACAACGCTGCTCGCACGTCCCGGTTGCGAAAACCACTCACCGTCCATTCGCCCCGGCTGAGGACCTCCAACGGCGCTGCGTCCGGCTCCGACCACGGGTTGAGCGCGCGATGTCGCCGCCCGGCCTTCTCCACCGGCTGGCACACCGTTCGCGCCACTTCGCCCGCGCTCTGTCCGGCCCGAACGCTAGCCAGGGCTTCCAAGTAGCGGCCGTTGATCGCTTCGCAGATTTCAGCCCGCCGGTGCAGGTCGCCGATGCTCTTGCGCAACACTTGCCAACGTTTTTTGCCTTCGGGGTCACGCTCACTGGCACGAAAGACGCGAAATTGATGGGGCTGATTGAGCGTGGTTTCGACGCGCAGCACGCTGCCTTGTTTGTCGTAGAGTTTGATCGAGTTGCCGCCGGCTTGGTGTTTGAGGCGCAACCCTTCGGGCCGATGCTTGAGGCTGCTCAACACTTCGCCTTGATGATTGCCATGCACCCGTCCGTTGGCTTGGGTCTTGTGGCCCAGAAAGCGCAACACGTCGGTGCTGCCGAAGTGCCGGATGCCTTGCTGGATCAGCGCCGGATAGAGCCGGGCCAGCGTGGCGGGGCTTTTGAACATCACGTCGGTGGCGTATTCGCTTTCGGTCACGCTCCAGTAGTAGGTCAGGGCCAGCGGTTGGCAAAGCTCTGCCGCGTGAGGATGGCACTGCTCCACCAAGGGTTGCAGCAGAGTCGGCCAGCGACTTTGGAGTTGAGCACGGGCCAAAGCTTGGGCTTTGGCCACGTCTTCAATCCAAGTGAAACAGTTCTCTCGCTGCACGTAACCGATGCCCGCCTGGTCGAGTTGGCTGGCCAGCCAATGGCGGCCGTTGATACAGGCGTGGAGGGCAAAGGGAAACCAGGTTTGCAGACGCAGGTGCGACAGGCCCAGTTGTTCGTGCAGAAAATAGAAGTAATAGTGCAGACACTTGCCCGGTTCCAGGCGCAGCACCAGTTGCTTTTGTGCCCGATCCCGCCGCACGAAATAAGTCAAGCAAGGTTCGACCACGCTCCAAATACCGATGAGTCCGCTGCTCAGACCGTCGCGGCGCGCCAACGCGCGCGCCAACAGTTCCTTGCGCTGGGAACTGCCATGCAGGTAGGTCAGTGGGCGGCCCGATTGCTCCGCCAGTTGATGGGCGGCAGCACGCACCCGCTCGGTCCAACCGGCAGCAAAGGTGGCGAAATGCTTAAGCAGGATGCCAGTGCGGCTCAGATACCTCATCATGAGGCTGGGCTGATACAGTGGGCGCAAGGTGGCCATGAGACGCAGTCGGTCAAAGCCGGAAAGAACGCCGATGACATCGGCAGCGTGTTGGGTTACAAAGGGCGACGGGGCGTCGCTGGTTTTGGTAGTGACTTTGATTTTCACACCAATGTTCTATCGCACTGGCGGCGTCCTGTCTGCTCATCGTTGTGGTTGCGGCGAAAGCCGCGTTAGGTTCATCCACGTCCACCCGTGGTTAAAAGCTCTTTGCGTTCTCTGCGGCTCCGCGTTTTGACCCTGCCTTTTTCCTGACACCAGTTACCAATTACCTATCACTGGTTTTTAACTGGCACAAAGTTTGCATCAGCGACAAAACAGGGCAGTTAGAGGTAGAACCAGCGGGTTATGCCGGATTGCCCGTCAGAAAATCAGTTGCATTCAGGAAAGGAAAATTCAAATGAAAAATCTGAAGGTTTCACTCGGCTTCACCCGGTTATCGGATGGAGAGTTGAGCGCGTTGACAAAAAGTGTCATTGCCAACATGACGAACAACGCAGCGTTCTCCTCGCCGCCGTTGTCGTTCCCTGAGTTGACGAAATTACTGGAAGCATTTGACACAGCGCTGGCTGTGGCCATGAGCGGCGGCACTGCACTGACGTTGGCCAAGAATGCGGCGCGTGAGGTGTTGTTGGCCGCGTTGCGGAAGATGGCCGCTTATGTCCAGATCGTGAGCGACGGAGACCTGGCTTTGCTGCTCGCCTCGGGTTTTTCGGCCATCAGCAGGAACCGTTCGCAGGCCAAGTTGAACGCTCCATTGATTCTGTCCGTGGGGATTGAAGGCACCACAAAACTGACCGTGCGCTTGCGGCCGGTTGCCAACGCCAAATCCTACGAATTGCGCGCCTTCAACGGCAGTGCCACACCGGCGGCGTCCTTGTTTTCCACGCAGGCGCGACGCATCATTGTGGGGAACCTCACTCCGGGCACGAGTTACAACCTCCAGGCCCGCGCCATCGGCGGCAGCGAAGGCTTCAGTGAATGGAGCGATCCCGTGTCGCGCATGGCAATCTGAAGGGTTGAGGGCGTAAAGCCCCGTGGGGGCCACGCCCCTTTACGGGGTCGAGCCGTCTCCGCTCCGCTTCGCCGCGCCAGGGAGTTGATCCGTCTTCGCATCGTTTCGACGTGACAACGACGCGCGGTTAATACCAGGTGATTGGTTGAAAGGTGTCGCCGGTCCAAGCAACCCATTACCTGGAAACTCCATTGAAATTACAGATGAAGCTTTTGTAAAAAACCGGTGTCGTGGCCGTATGGCTTACGGGAATGAACATCGAATCAATCGGAATCACAACCCCTCCCTGTTGGTAGGCCATCAGGTAATTAACATTCAGCAAAATCCTGGAGCCATCCCTGTCTATCCCAACCGGGCTTACGGCCCATGCGGGTCCAAGTTCGCACACGTATTGCAAACCGGCAGACGGCGTCCAGCGATAAGGCACAGCATTGTGCAAATTGGATTTGGGAAGGGAGGCGCGTCCGACCACGACCGAGCCGTCCTCGGAAGCATAGTCTGCCCAAGCTGACGGGTCCTTAATCACACCGAGTTCATGCGCCCCGCCGGACTGCGTCCAGCGAACAACGTGTTTGGTCTTGTCGGCCATCTCGGTGAACGCCACCAGCGCCGAGCCATCGGGAGAGACGCAAAGTACGTTGGCCGACCGCCCGCCAAAGGTTCCAAGATTCTGGAAACCGCCGGACTGCGTCCAGCGAAACACCCGAAATCCTGCGACTCCGCGAAAACTAACACTGCCCGTTATCACGGTGCCGTCATCGGAGACACCTTTAATCCACAAAAATATGCGGTCAACCGGGGCACCCAAATAACCGAGGTCTTCAAACCCACCGCGCTGCGTCCAACGGAAAAACCCCGTCTGGAGATTGGGCCTGACACCCGTAATATATCCTCCCACCAAAACTGAACCGTCGGACGACAAAGCGTCTGCATCGGTCCAGGGATATTTGCTTTTTTCGCCCAAATCCTGCATGCCACCCGGCTCGGTCCAAAGGAAAACGTGTTGCTGCGCCGGCGTGACATTCGTGCCAATGAGACTTCCCGCAACGACCGAGCCATCGCTGGAGATTTTCAGGGTTTGTTGAAGTATCCCGAAATAAGCAATACTCCCGGAAGATGGATTGCCCATTGAAGCCGGCACGCGGATGACGCCGATGCGCCGTGCGCCGTCCGCCTTCGTCCAGCGGAAAAGGTTCACGATGGTAGGCGCGCCTGAGAAGATAAAATGCGGCGCCATGACCTGTTCTCCGACCATAACTTTGCCATCGCCCGAGATGGCCGCGGCTTCGACAAAATAGCTGTAAGGTCGCACCGGAGTGCCAAAAACCGCGTCGAGGCCGCGAGCCGTTGCCGATGGTTCCACAGGGGGACCGAGATTCAGCGGCTCGCAGTTGAGCATCTGTTTCGCCATGAACCCACAATCCGTTTGCGGATAGCGGTCTGATGTGGACTTGAATGACGCCCTGGCCTCATCAGGCCGATCCAGGCCGTCATAGCAAAGTCCCCGCAAGAAGCCTATCTGCGCCGCCATGGCGGGCTTGGGTTCGGCATAGTCTTCCCCCTTTGACAGGTATCCCAACGCAGATTCATATTTTCCTTCCGTGAAATCGGATTGCGCCTTTTCCACCGCTCCGTTCCGGAGAACGGCGCAGCCCGAACAGAAGACCAGGACCGAAGCCACGCCGAAGCCGGAAATGAGTTTCAGGTATTTCATATTTGATCGAGATTGGTCGGGGCACCGCAGCCAAGTTCAGGGTGCTCGCCGGTGCCATGCGGTTTGCTGCTGCCTCCTCTTCGACCCAACAATGCGACCCCGCCAGCCAGGCAGCCGCATCCAGGCGCGCCGTACGCCACCCACCACAGCCATGGGAATCCACGGTAAGACTCCATAAACCCGAGGACACAAAACACGGTGGCGGCAAACAGTGCCAATGTTCCCAAGGTTCGCGCGAGGGTCCGGCGCAACAACAAGCGCATCGCGATCGTCAGTGACCCAATTCCGCAAACTCCGTATAGACAATGCCAGAGGCTGATCGGACCGATCTCGAAAGACGCCAGAAAACCAAATACGCAAAACCCGGTGACACAAAGCAACACAGTCGCCGAGATGACGCGGAATAAACTATTCATGATAGACATCATTGTGAGTGTTCCATTGCTTTGGTTGTTGTCTTCTCAATCAGTTTCCACCTTCAACGCCGGTTGATTCTTTTCCTCCTGGCCAAGCCTCGGCCAGAGAATCCAATCCTTGCCTCCGAGCACGCTTGGGACGAAATAAAACAGAAGTGCTACGTTCGTCTCAGACTGTGTCCCAAGCAGATCGTGGGTCGCTGAAACATACAACCTGGCACTATGATGCTCTAGTCCGGCACCAAGGTTTCCATGTCTCCAATGATAGCCTGAAAAGGGTCCGTATAAAGTCAGGGCGCCACTGGATAAATCAAAGTCAGAACCACGATGCAAGTCGGTTGCAGCAATTTCCAACCCTTTCCCATCCAATAGACGAACAACCAACGCGCTCCCATCTTTGGATGCACGTATCTCCACCTGCCTCCCTCGCATCCCGTCCGCAGTCCTTCGACCCGTGATGAAGTCATACAGGTCGGTGATGGGGACGCCAGACCGGTAGGCTGTGGCGTTGACATTTTGGTTCATTGCTGTCCAATCTGATTGAGGGTTGAGGGATAAAAAAAGGTTGGCTTGCGGGTTTGGGCCTTGCCACAAGGTAAGGCATGAAAAAGAAAACCAGCTATAAGCCAACCGCCAGCAAGTTCTCCATTCTCCGCCAGCTTTGCAATCTCATTCCCACTCACTTGGTTCCCAAACTGGCGCGCGACACCGGCGTCGAAGACCACGCCCGCACGTTTAGTCCTTGGAGTCAGGTCGTCAGCCTGCTCTACGCCCAACTGACCCATGCCCTGGGCCTCAATGATGTGTGTGACGCCTTGCGTCTGCACTCCGGCCCGCTCTCGGCTTTGCGCGCGGCCACGCCGCCCTGCAAAAACACGTTCTCTTACGCCAATCGCACCCGCGATCCGAAAATGGCCGAGCAACTCTTCTGGGCCGTGCTGGATCATTTGCAAACGCTCCAGCCTGCCTTCGCCGGCCACCACACGCCCCGCTTCGCTTTTCGTTTCACCCGGCGCCTCATTCATGTCGTGGACACCACCACCATTGCGCTCATGGCCCGTTCGCTGGATTGGGCCAAACATCGGCGGCGCAAAGCCGCCGCCAAGTGTCATGTCCGGCTTAATCTCCAAAGTTTCCTGCCCGCTTGCGCCATCGTCGGCTCGGCCGCCGAGCATGACAGTATCCGCTCCCGCGAGCTTTGCGCCAATATCCATGCCGGTGAAATCGTCATCTTCGACAAAGCTTACGTGGACTTCGCGCACTTGGCTGACTTGTCCCAACGTGAAGTCTTTTGGGTCACCCGCGCTAAAGACAACCTGCAATTTCGCGTCGTCCGCAAATTTCAGGACGGAAGGTTCGGTAACATTCTGCGCGACGATCTCATTGAACTGACCGGCCCGGCGGCCAAAGATTATCCGGTCGGCCTGCGCCGCGTCGTGGCACTGGTTGAGGTGGACGGGGAAATACGGGAAATGATTTTCCTGACCAATAACTTCACTTGGAGCGCCCAGACCATCGCCGATCTCTATCGCTGCCGTTGGCGCATCGAAACCTTCTTCAAGGAACTCAAACAGACCTTGCAACTGGCCGATTTCTTGGGTCACAACGCCAACGCCGTGCGCTGGCAGGTCTGGACAGCCTTGCTGGCCTACGTGTTGTTGCGCTTCTGCGCTTGGCTGGGGCGGTGGGGCCACAGTTTCACCCGCCTCTTCGCCCTGATCCGCTCGGCCCTCTGGCAAAAACTGGATTTGCGCAGCCTCTTGGAAAGCTGTGGGACAGCCAAAGGCGGCGGTCGCTTCCTCGGCCAGCCCGAACAAGCCTATTTGCCCGGCTTCGCCTGACGCTGTGGGACAGCCACACCATTCAAACCGACTACGACCGCTCAAATTCTTAAACCGATTTTTCATTCTCCCATTCGCGTTTCAGGCAAATCCGCTCCAAAAAATCGCGGCGTCTGTCGCTATTGGTCGGCACTGATTTTGGTTCGTGAAAACACCGTCAAACTGTTTCGTGTCCGTGGCAGAAATGGGCTTTGGCCAGGACGGAGGCTCGCTTTCATCGTTGAAATGGACGCAACCGTTTCCTGCGAGCAACGCCATCACGACGGGTATGAGCAGGATCCATTCAGTCACACCTCTGCTTCTCTTGCCGGGAACAACCCTGATCATGGAAATGGATTTCAAAATTTTCATCTCGCAACTATGGGCTTGGCCAGCCACAGGCACAAATTGATAAAACATTTGCCGACATCGAATTTCTCGATACCGGAAACCAGACGTGGGCGCTCAGGCGAATACAGTGAAAGTTGAGCCGCCTTCGCTCCGCTTCGCCGCGCCAGGGAGTTGATCCGTCTTCGCATAGTTTCGACGCGGTTAAGAGGTAGGAAATGAAGGCTGAATGTCTCTTCGGCAATTTGATTTGACTCGAGACCGGACACTTTCCCAGGAAAAAGTTGCGGGGAAACGGAAATCTGCCATTGTTACGATCGTAACAACCAAGGAGCTTGTTTATGAAAACCAACCTGCTCACAGGCGGAAAATGCCTCATCCTTTCAGGCTTGCTGCTGCTGGCCGCGCAGGCGATGCAAGCGCAATTCAACTTTATAACCAACAACGGCGCTATCATTATCACGGGCTATACCGGCCCGGCCGGGCCGGTGACCATCCCGGCCTCGACTAATGGACTGCCCGTCACGGCCATCGAAGGCCCCGCCGGGTTTGAGGACAAGGGCATCACCAGCGTGGCCATTCCCGCCAGCGTGACGAACATTCAGGCCGGGGAATTCGCTCCAAATACCGTCCTGACCACGTTCACGGTGGATTCCAGCAACCAGGTCTATAGCAGCGCGGGCGGCGTGCTGTTCGACAAGATCCAGACCACGCTGTTTGAATATCCGCCCGGGTTGAGCGGCAGTCACATCATTCCGGGCAGCGTGACCAACATTGGAACCAGCGCGTTTTCGGCGTGTTATTACCTCAGCAGCGTGACGATTTCCAGCAACGTGACCACGATCGGGCCGCAGGCGTTCGGATTTTGCTTCGGCCTGACCAGCGTGGCCATTCCCGCCAGCGTGTCGAGCATTGGGCCGGAGGCGTTCCTCAATTGCCACAGCCTGACGACCTTCACGGTGGACCCCGGCAATGCGTTTTTCAGCAGCGTCGGCGGCGTTTTGTTCGATAAAAACCAGACGACGCTGATTACCTTTCCGGTTGGCCTGAGCGGGAGCTACGCCATTCCCAACGGCGTCATCACCATCGGGACCGGCGCGTTCTTTTTGTGCGTTGACGTGACCAGTGTGACGATGCCCGCCAGCGTCACAGCGCTCGACGATAGCGCTTTCGGTGATTGCAGCGGTCTGACCAGCATCACCCTCGGCGCCGGCGTCAATCAGATTTCCACTTCGGCCTTCGGCGGCTGCACGCAACTGACCGCCATCAACGTTAATTCAACCAACCCGGTCCTCAGCTCCATCAACGGGGTCGTCTTCGACAAGAGCCAGACCACGCTCATCCAATTTCCACCCGGCTTCCCGGGAAGCTACACCACGCCCGGCTCCGTCACGAGCGTCGCACCCTACGCCGCCGAAGACTGCGCTCTGTCCACCGTCACGCTGACCGCCGGCGTCACCAACATCGGCGAGCTTGCCTTCCAGGGTTGCGGCAACCTGACTAACGTAACGATTCTCAGCCCGGTCACCAGCCTGGGAGTTTTTACGTTTGCCGACTGCTCCAAGCTGGCCACCGTAATCATTCATGGCGGCGTGAGCTCCTTTGGCGTTGACGCCTTCGTTTACGCCAGCGCCCTGACGGGACTCTATTTCACCGGCAACGCGCCCACCCAACCGGATCCTTCCACGTTCACCGGCGATACCAGTGCGACCGTTTATTATCTGGCCGGAACCACCGGATGGAGTTCCAGCTTCGGGGGCCTGCCGACCGTGGAGTTGGAGCCAATTGCCATCACGGCCAATCCCACCAACGGCCCGGCGCCGCTGACGGTGAGCTTCGCCGCCGCGGCGATGGACAATGCCGATAATCCGGTCACCAATTGGAACTGGGATTTTGGGGACGGCTCGACCAGCGCCGCGCAGAATCCCTCGCACATTTACGCAGCCATCGGCGTGTTCACCGCGGCGGTCGTGGAGACGAACAGCGCGGGAATCCCGATTGCCGGAGAGGCGGCGACCATTCAATCCACGCCGGCGCAACCTGGCATCAGCGGGCTGAGCATATCAGGGGCGAACCTGGTGCTTGACGCAACGAACGGGCAATCCGGCCAGACGTATTATGTGCTCACCAGCACGAATGTGGCCCTGCCGTTGAACCAATGGCTGCCCGTAACGACCAATATTTTGAGCGCGAGCGGCAATTTCACCATTACTGTCAGCAACACCGTCACCCCCGCCCTCCCGCAACAATTCTACATTCTGAAAACCCAGTAGCAGCGCGGGAAGGAAGGCTGATACAGGAAAACATCCAACATCGAACATCCAACACCCAACAATGAATGAGAAGCAACAAGGCTCGAGAAAACGGCAAAAGCGGGCTGAACCGCTAATTTTCGCTGATCATTGCTGATGAGCGTGAATGAGCGGCTAGATTCGGGTCTCGGGCAATCCCGTTCTATCATCCCGAAAAGTTTTGTTTTCTGGAGCAACCTTGAGGCGGCGTAATGCTTGCTCGTAGCGCAGGTTGGCAACCTGCCGTATCGCCGACTGGCAGTCGGCTGGGCGTCTGAAGCGGGTGGCGCCTGCGGATTACCAATCCGCGACCAGCCCCGAAAGTTTTCGGGGTACACAGACAGACTGTCTGCGCTGCTTTGGTTGCGGCTGTTGCCGCGCCGGGTTCAGTCGTGGTTAAAATCTCTGCGTCCATTGCGGTTGGACCGTTGGCCCTGAAAATCACTTTGGCGTTCAGCGTTCATCCTTTAGCCTTGCTCGACGTTATGAGCCGGAATTGGACGCCTGAGAGTCGTGTTTCTGTCACCGATGCTGGAATGGTCATCGAGATCAGGTTGGGTGCGGTTCAGGCGGGCAGCGTGGAAATACTTGTGGAAGCGGACCGGCTATGCGTCCGTGCGCGGCATGACGACCATGGCTCATTCGAGACGAGGTTTGGTGTCACGTCAGACCATAACCTGGCGGATGCCAAGGCGAGTGTTACGAAAGGCATCCTGCGAATTGACGTGCCGATGAAAGATAGATCGTCCCGCTCCAAGCCACGCACCATGATGATTTACTGCGACGGGTGCGGGAAGCATTTTGACATCGTGGTAACCGGCAAAGGTTCCAGGGATTATCGTTGTCCGGCTTGCGGGAAGGTTCAGGCTTTTGATTTGGAGGTGTTCGTGAACAAGGCGCTTGAGCAGTGCAAGCGAATGCTTAAGAAAAGGCGCGGAAGCCGATAGACGTGGGAAGAAAAGCCTGCCCGTCCTCCGCAGTAGCGCTGCGGCGGAGGTTGGAAAAGCTGAAATCAGAAATTCAATTCTTCGTCGCCGGGTTCCTCAGCGGTTCAATCGGCGTTGCTGAAATTTGCCTGCTCGCGGACAAAAAGGGTGGATTGACGGAATCTTGAAGGTGTGCGCTCATCAGGTTGCTGTGAATGGTTCAAAACCTACAAGTCGCACAGCAGAACTTCGCCTGGGAATCGGGAATGTTCTTCGTCCCGTCCCAAAAGCCCAAAAGGTGATTCCATGAAAACAAACCTCTGCATTACTCGGTGGCTCACACTTGCCGCGCTCTTTTGTTTCACCCTCGATTGCCTCGGTGCTGAAGCCCCGGCTCTGACCCAAGTCCAGCAGTCGTGGCTGAACAAGGCGAACCGGCACGAGAAAGCCGGCTGGGTCTATGTGCATATTGAAGGGACCCCGCAAGAACGTGGTTTCCAGCACGGCTATCTTCTGGCCAAGGAAATTGCTCAAGGCATCAAGGCCACGCGCGCTGAATGGGAGTACGAGAGTGCGACAAAGTGGAATTGGCTTCTGGAAAAGGCCAGCGCAATGTTTGTGCGGAAGATTGATAAGGAAAATCTCGCCGAGTTGGATGGGATCGTCGAAGGCATGCAGGCCGCCGGTGTTCCTTCATCGCGGGCCGAGATCATAGCCTACAATGGCTATCTGGAGTTGGACTGGTACTGGTGGCCGGAAGAGCTGAAGAAGATCAAAGACGGAAAAGTTAAGCTGGCGCCTCAATCCTGCAGCGCGTTCATTGCCACCGGCAGCCTGACGGCTGACGGCGGCGTCGTCCTCGGACACAACACGATGCAGGGTTACTATATGGTGCTTCCAAACGTCATCATTGACATTGTCCCCGAGAACGGCCACCGGATCCTCATGCAAACCATCCCTGGCTGGATCCACAGCGGGACGGATTTCTTCATCACTGACGCGGGCCTGGTGGGAGCGGAGACCACGATTGATGCCTTCGAAGGTTTTGATCGGAAAGGAGTGCCCGAGTTTTCCCGGATGCGCCGCGCCACCCAGGATGCCAACACGATTGAGCAGTGGTGCGCGATCATGAAACGCGGCAACAACGGCGGTTATGCCAACGCCTGGCTGCTGGGCGACGTAAACACACACGAAATCGTGCGGCTCGAACTTGGACTGAAATACGTCGGGTTCGAGAAGAAAGCGCGACGGCTACTTTGTCGGCTCCAACGTGGCCGAGGATTTGAAAATCCTGAGGTTCGAGACCACGACTCACGAGACGGACATTCGTATATCAGACGTTGCCCGACGCGTGCGATGGAAGCAACTCATGTCGCAGTACGCGGGCAGAATTGATTTGGCAGCCGGAAAACTTTTCGAGGCCGACCATTTCGACGCCTACCTCGGCGAGGAGCACCCGGGCGAGCGGTCAATATGCGGCCATTGGGACCTGGAGAGCAAACCCATCCAGCAATGGCCTACGGAACCGAATGGGCCTTGGGGCACGGTGGATGCGAAGGTCGTAGATACAAAGATGGCCAAACAGATGAGTTTTGCGGCGCGGTGGGGATCGGCCTGCGGCATGGCTTTTGATGCCCCGAAATATCTGGCCGAACATCCGCAATATGAATGGATGAAGGACATTTTACAGAGCCGCCCCTCGGAGCCGTGGACCACCTTCGCCGCGGGCGAGCAGCGGTGATATGAACACGCCTACCCAACCAGCGGTCATCATCCCGGAGATCCCGTCCGCAGCCGCGACATCGAGCGGCGCTGGATCGAGTGGCTCGACGAATATCTGGCGCAACCGGTTTCGGGAGCAAAGTAGTGAGCCTGAAGAGGCCCTTGGTTTTGACATGACCAACTGAAATTAGCAGATAGGAGATGGCAGTTGGTAGTTGGCAGTTGGGAAGACAAAACCTGAAATGCTGAAATCAGAAATTCAATTCTTCGGTGCTTGGTTCCTTCGTTGTCTAATCCGTGCCATTCGTACTACTATCTCGAGAGATTTTGTTTTCCTGCGCAACTTTGAGGCGGCGCAATGCTTTCTCGTAGCGCAGGTTGGCAACCTGCCGTATCGCCGACTGGCAGTCGGCCGGGCGTCCGCAGCGGGTGGGCCGGCGGATTACCAATCCGCGATACAGCAGACAGACTGTCTGCGCTACTTGGGTTGCGGCTGGCCGCGCCAGGTCATCAGCAGTTGGTTTTGAGTGTTGTGGGTGAGTAAAAACGTGAATAGAAGTTCACACAACCGTCACACGATTGTAACCTGCCGAAAGTATCTTGTCCGCGTCGGTCGTGATTATGAAAAAGATTCTCATACTGACGGCTGGATTTGGGGACGGACATAACGCTGCTGCCCGCAGCTTGCGCGACGCCATCGAGCAACTCGACGAGGACGCGCGCGTGGAGGTGCTCGATTTGTTCGCGGACAGCTACGGCGCGTTCAATACCCTGGCCTGCAAAACCTATCGCGGTGTGGTGCAATACGCGCCGGGCCTGTGGGGCGGCATTTACTCGTTGCTCGACAAATCGCCGCTCGTCGAAAAACAGCTCGGCAATTTCTCCCGGTTGCAAAAGACGCTGGAACGAATCCTCGGCGAGGCCCAACCGGATTGCGTCGTTTCCACCTACCCGGTCTATGCGCACGTCATCCAGAAGATTTTTCGCGGTCATCACGAACGGCCGTTTCGTCTCATCACCGTCGTCACCGATTCCATCACTGTGAACTCCGCATGGTTCCGCGCGGCCAGCGATTATTTTTGCGTGGCGAACGATGCCACGGCTGAGGCATTGCGCAAAGGCGGCATCCCGCCGGAAAAAATCAAGGCGTTCGGTTTTCCGGTCAATCTCGCCTTCACGCAACCACCTCTTAAAAAGCTTTCCCTGCCCGTCGGCAACGAGCCGCGCCGCATCCTTTATGTCATCAATACCGGCAAGAAAAAGGCCGGCAAGGTGATTGACCGGTTGCTCGAACTGGACAACGTGCATCTCACCGTCACCGTCGGGCGCGACCCGGAGTTGCGCGCCAAGCTCATCGAACGCACGCGCGACCACGCCAACCGCGTCCGCGTGCTCGGCTGGACGAACCAGATGCCGGAGTTGATGATGACGCACCATCTCGTCATCAGCAAAGCCGGCGGTGCGACCGTGCAGGAAGCCATCGCCGCCCAATGCCCGATGATTGTCAACCAGGTCATTCCCGGCCAGGAGGAAGGCAATGCGCAATTGATCGAAAAATTCAAGCTCGGCGCGGTTGTGGAAAAAAAACGTGAAGTTATCGAGTGCGTGGAAAAGGCCTTTGCCAAACGCGCCGCTCTTTGGTCCGAATGGCGCGAAAATCTCAATCGCATCAGCCGGCCCGACGCTGCGCTGCGCATCGCCGAATTGATACTTGGCGAATCCGAGCCCGGCGATTCGGGCCGCAAGCGCATCAAACTTTTTGACGGGGCGCCCGACCGCGTCATGCGCACCGCGCCCCGCGCCAGCGGTGATCAGCCGCAAATGTTGCTCTGCGATTTCCACATCCACTCAAATTATTCCGACGGCAAATTGAGCGTGCCGGAAATAGTGGATTTTTACGGCGAACACGGCTTCGATTGCATCTGCATCACCGACCATCTGGCGGATCCCAGCCGCCTGATTGGCAAGCTCGCCGAACTCGCCCATTGCACGCTCGGCCAGGACCAGGTGGAAGAGTATTTCGCCGTGATTGAACGCGAACGCCGCCGCGCGTGGCGCCGATACAAAATGCTCGTGTTGACCGGCATCGAGTTTAACAAGGACGGGTACAGGAAGAAAACCTCCGCGCACCTGCTCGGCGTTGACCTCACCAAGCCGATTGATCCGTCACTCGACATTCCGAATATCATCGGGAAAATCCACGAGCAGGGCGGCCTCGCCATCGCATCGCATCCGCACATCATGAAAAGCGAGTGGGGCAAGAACACGCTCTTTTTTTGGGAAAACCAGGACATCTTCGCGCCGCTGCTGGACGCCTGGGAAATTGCGAACCGCGACAATATCTTCAACGACGTCGGCCTCAAACGCCTGCCATTCGTCGCCAACAGTGACTTCCACAAACCTAAACACATTTATTCGTGGAAGACGCTTATCCATTGCGAAAAGGACGTGGAAGCCATCAAGGACTGCATCCGCCGCAACGAGCACATTGCCATCACGCTCTACCGCGATTTCGGCGGCCAGCCTTCGCTCGGAAGCTACGGCTCGGCAAGCGTGCCGCAGGCGCAGCGGCGTCACAACTTCGCCGCCTTCGCCGAACCCGTGCATTACTGGCAGGAACGGCTCCCGCTGCACGTGGTGAACGAATGAAAGTGGCACAGGCCTCTGGCCTGTATGCTTGGCATTTTTGCAGGCGGGTCGCCTGCGCTACTCTATGCGCACCACAATCTTTCCAAATTGCCCGCCGCGTTCCATCAATGCGAATGCATCCCCTGCCCTCTCCAACGGAAACACTTCGCTGATGACTGGATGAATGGCTTTGCGTGTGACCAAGTCCATCATGGCCGCAAAATCCGTCGGACTGCCCATCGTCGTGCCGAGCAGCGAAATCTGCCGCCAGAAAATTTTGCGTGAAGGCAACTCCGGCGGATTGCCGCGAGTCGCGCCGAAAAAGACGATGCGTCCGCCCGGCGCACACAGATCAATCAAATCCCCAAAGCCCGGTCCACCGGCGCTGTCCACGATGACATCAAACGGGCCGTGTTGCGCGCCGAATTCTTTCGCCCAGTTCTCACCGCTGTAAAGCACACCGTCTTTTGCGCCGAGTTGTTGCGCTCGGGCCAGTTTCTCCGGCGAACTGGAGGTAACGAACGGCAACGCCCCCACCGCCACGGCGAATTGCAGCGCGAACAACGCCGTGCCCGCGCCGATGCCGTTGATCAGAATTTTTTCGCGCGGCTGCAACTGCGCGCGGCTGAACAGAGCGCGCCAAGCCGTGACCCCGGCAAGTGGCAGCGCCGCGGCTTCCTCCCACGAAAGGTGCGCGGGTTTGGGAGCGAGTTGTTCCGCCGGCACGTGAATCGCCTCAGCCAGCGTGCCGTCTTTCGGCAGGCCCAGAATCGTGAAGTTCTTTCCCTGTGCCCGTTCTTCCTGCCCCCAATCGAATGCCGGGTTGATAATCACTTCACGTCCCAGCCATGACGATTCAACGCCGGAGCTGATTTGGGTGACCACGCCCGCGCCGTCCGAACCGGGCACGATGGGGAATTTCAAACCCGCGTACTGCCCGTTCTTGATCCAGACATCGCGATGGTTCAACGCCGCCGCGCGCAGTCGCACAATCACTTCGCCGGCTCCGGCGGCCGGGTCGGGCCGCTGCTCAATGGCGAGCTGGTTGACATCTTTGAGAACAGCAACTTTCATTTGTTGGGCGACAAATTTACCTCCCCGGAAATGTGATGCAAGGCGATTGGCAAATTCACGGAATAATCAACCGGATTTATGAATTTCAGCGGTGGTTGCGCCCGGCACTTATCCTGCTTAACTCCAGCCATGAAATCCTGGCATGTGGGTTTTTACTCCATGTGTTTGCTGGCCGTGATGGTTGCCTGCTCCTCGTGCAAGCGGCATCACACCTTTTCTCATCCCACCGCCGACTCATTCCTCAATTCCGGGATCAACAAATGCCAATTCGGGGATTACAGCGGAGCCGTCGCGGATTTCAACCAGGCCATCGCGCTGGATCCCACCAATGCCGATGCCTACATCAACCGCGGCGAAGCCCGGAGCCATCTCAACGATTTTACCGGGGCCATTGCCGACGACACCAAGGCCCTCGAATTAAATCCCCAATATCCGAACGCTTACTACATTCGCGGCAACGCCAAATTTCATCTCGGCGATTATGCCGGAACCGTCGCTGACTTTAACAAAGCCATCGAACTGAATCCTCTGTATCCAAATGCTTACTTCGTTCGTGGCAACGCCAGGTTCCGTCTCGGAGATTACACCGGCACCATCGCGGACGAGACCAAAGCCCTGGACCGGGTTCCCGATAACGTGGAGGCCTACGTCAGTCGCGGCAACGCCAAGGTCATGCTCAAAAGTTACTCCGAGGCCATCCCTGATTTTAACCGAGCCATCGAACTCAGTCCGAATTACGCCCCCGCCTACCGCGCCCGCGGCACCGCCGAGTCCGCGCTCGTTTACTACGCCAGGGCCTTGGCCGATTTCGACCGTGCCATTGAACTCAATCCTGCCTACACGGACGCCTATGGCGCCCGCGGCGCCGTCAAATACAACGCCAAAAAATACAAGGAAGCCGTGGCCGACTTCGACCAGGCCGTCGCACTCAATCCCGGATACACCTACGCTTACTGGAACCGTGGAACCGCCAAATTTCAACTCGCCGATTATGCCGGGGCCATCGCTGACGAAACCAAGGCCATCGAACTGAATCCTCGATACGCGGATGCTTACGGCGCCCGCGGCAGCGCCAAATATAATCTCAAAGATTACAACGGAGCCATTGCCGATTGCACCAAAGCCATCGCGTTGAATCCCAATTATGCCGCGGCCTGCTTTACCCGCGCCCGCGCCAGATATGAACTCCGGGATTATGACGGCGTCCTTGCCGATTGCACCAGGGCCATCCAGTTGAATCCGCAAGACGCGACCGCACTTGACCTTCGCGGCCAGGCCAACCGACGCCTCAAAAATTACGACGACGCGCTCGCCGACTTCAGCAAAGCCATCGAACTGAACTCTGAATCCGCGCCCTGCCTTGTGGACCGGAGTTGGGTGAAATTCGACCTCAAGGACTTCGCCGGCGCGATTGCGGATTGTGATCAGGCAATCGAATTAGACGCAAAAAATGCCGATGCCTATGTCGCCCGCGGCGAAGCCAGGCGCCTGCTCAAGGATTTCGGCGCGGCCACCGACGACTTTAATCAAGCGATCGAAACGGCTCCTACAAATGCCATGGCTTATTCGTATCGCGGCCTGGTCAAGGTCGGTCTCAAGAACTACGCGGAAGCGCTGGCCGACTGTTCCAAGGGCACCGAGCTCGATCCTCAAAATGCCCGGCCATGGGAGAATCTGGGGTATGTGCAGAACGGCCTGTTGCAATTCCAACCAGCGTTGGAGAGCCTTCGTAAATCACTTCAACTCGACCCTTTGCTGGACTATCCCCGCTTTTGCATCTGGGTTATCCGCGCCCGGCTCGGCGAACAGGCGGACGCCACCCGGGAACTGGCAGAGCATGTGAAATCCGTCCAAGGCGCGGCGGCGACCGCTTGGACCGCCAGGATTGGACAGTTCCTCACGGGCACAATGACCGACGAAGATTTCCTGAATGTTGCCAAAACTTCCGCCCGGACCTCGAAAGGGCAAACCATTCAGTTTTGTCAGGCCAATTATTATGCGGGCATGAAACATCTTCTGGCAGGCGACAAGGCTGGCGCGACGGCCCTTTTCAAAAAATGTCTTGGTACCGGAGAAAAAGGCTGCCTGGAATTCAGCAGCGCCACGGTGGAACTGAATGCCCTGAAAAAGTAATCCGCTGAAATGGTCCATCCTCTTTCTGTCCGATAGGGAGAGGATTTCCCGATCAGATAGACGTCTCTTCCCTCAGACTCGTAGCAGCCGACGTACGTCGGCTCTGTTTTTCGTTCGATTTGAATCGAGCGGACTCATGTCCGCTGCTACAAGGTCAATCATTCGCACCGCGAACAGGCGCCGTCAGCGGTTTGCCATTATCCGACGGGCCTAGTCTTAACAGAAATGGCACAGCGATTTTTGCCCATTCTCGCGGTCTGGGATAGCTCGTCGCCGAACTGCCGAACGAGCTGCGCAGCATCCCGGTGTTGATGATGCCGGGATTGAACGGGACGGCGGCCATGCCCGGCGGCAATTCCTGCGCCAGCGCCTGCGTCAGACCCTCAATCGCCCATTTCGTCGCGCAATACGGCGCCACTTCCGCGTCGGTCGTCCGGCCCCAGCCGGAACTGAAATTCACGATGACACCGCTTTTACGCCGGACCATGGCCGGCACGAAATGCCGGATGACATTGGCCACGCCCTTTATGTTCACATCAATGACATCGGAAAATTCCTCCGCGCCGACTTCCCACAACGGCGCGTTCCGGTTGATCAGCCCGGCGTTGTTCAGCAACAAATCCGGCGCGCCGTGGGTTGTCAAAACCCGTTTCGCCCAGGCCGCGACCAGTTCGTCCACGGCCACGTCCAGGATTTCAAAATCGTGCGGCGCGGCGAATTGTTCTTGCAGTTGCGCGATTTCCTTCTCCGAACGTCCACAACCGAGCAACGTATGGCCAAGCCGGATGAATTCTTCGGTCATCGCGCGACCAAGTCCACGGGTGACCCCGGTGACTAAAATGGTTTTGCCGTCGGGCATATTTGATTCTGGATTTCAACCGGGCGTGGCTCAAGGTAATCTTCGCCCGTGCAAATCATCACCTTGACCACCGATTTCGGCACGCGGGACTGGTTCGTTGGCACGATGAAGGGCGTCGTCCTCGGCCTCGCGCCGCGCGCGGCCATCGTGGACATCACGCACGAAATCCCGGCTGGCGACATTCGCGCGGGCGCGTTTGCGCTGGCAGCCGGTTACCGGTTTTTCCCGAAAGGAACGATTCACGTAGCTGTGGTGGACCCGGGTGTCGGTGGCGCGCGCAAGGCCATAGCCGTGCAAACGGCAAACTACTTTTTTGTTGGACCGGACAACGGCGTGTTGTCCTTCGCGCTGGCGCGGGAGAAAATCAAATCCGTGCACCGGCTCGAAAAGGCGAGTAACTTTTTGCAGCCGGTCAGCCATACCTTTCATGGCCGCGACATTTTTGCTCCGGTCGCGGCGCACCTGAGCCGCGGCACGCCGATTCGTAAATTCGGTCCGGCGCAAAAGGATTTTGTCCGGTTGCCTTGGCCCCGACCGCGCGCGCGGCACAATCGGATTGAAGGCGAAGTGGTTTTCGTTGACCGGTTCGGCAACGCGATTACAAACATCGAAAACGAGGATTTGAACGCGCGAAGGGAGCTGGAAATTTTTACGGGGCGGAAACGGCTTTGCCAGGCAAAGGCATTTTATCAATCGGTGCCGGCGGGCCAGGCCGTGGCCGTGGCTGGTTCAAGCGGTTTTTGGGAAATCGCCGTCAATGGTGGTTCCGCCGCCAAACGTTTCGGATTGAAAATCGGTGACCGGGTCAGTGTCCGTTGGCGTTGACGACAATGAGAATGTTTTTTCGGACACAAATTTGCGTTGGAGTTCAGGCTTTAGCCTGTGCCAGGTAAGCAAGCTGAAGCTTGAACTCCAACACGCGGACAAGCTGTCCGCGCTCCGGTTCAGCTCCTCGGATTGAACCGCGATTCCTTGGCGAGTTGGTCCCACAATTTTTTCTCCGCATCCGAAATCCTGGCCGGCACTGCAATTTGCGTGACCACCATCAAGTCGCCACGCGGGCCGCCGCGCATCGGCAACCCGCGCCCGCGCACGCGAAGTTTTTGTCCGCTTTGAGTTCCAGCGGGAATTTTGATGTTCACCCGTCCGTCGAGCGTCGGCACGGAAATTTCCGCGCCGAGGACGGCTTCCCACGGCGCAATTTCCGCTTCGTAAATCAAGTTGTGGTCTTCGACCTCGAAGTCGGGATGTTTCGCCAGCCGCACGCGCAAATACAAATCGCCGGCTTCACCTCCGCTGCTGCTGGCTTCGCCGCGTCCGGCCACGCGCAATTTCTGGCCTTCGGTCACGCCGGGCGGGATCCGGACCTGATAGGTTTCGGTTTTCACGGAGCGACCCGCGGGACGGCGCACGTTGACCGACCGCACCGAACCGTGCATCGCTTCCTCGAGCGTGACCATGATGTCGCCTTCGATGTCGCGCCCGCGCTCGGCAAATTCCTCTTCTTCGGCGAACCCGCCGCGCGGATGGAAGCCCCCGCCGCGCATCCGTGAGCCAAAGAGTTGTTCGAAGAAATCGCTGAAGCCGGTGCCGCCGAAATGAAATTCAAATTCCTGGCCGCCCGTGCCGCGTCCGCGAAAGGCCTGGCCGCCGGAAAAACCCTCCCATCCGGGCGGCGGCCGGAAGTCGGCGCCGGATTTCCAGTTGGCGCCCAGTTCGTCGTATTTTTTCCGCTTGGCCGGGTCGCTTAAAACTTCGTAGGCCTCGTTGATTTCCTTGAATTTCTCCTCGGCGCGTTTTTTGTCCTTGGCGACATCGGGATGGTATTCGCGCGCGAGCTTGCGGAACGATTTTTTGATTTCCGCATCGCCCGCGCCGCGCGGCACGCCGAGAATTTCGTAGTAATCTTTGTATTGAACGGGCATAACCTTCGCCGCGGTTCAGGGCAGCGTTACGGAAGAATGTGCCCGCACGGGAATTTTGTCAAAATTTTGCCGGCGAGGCCAAAACCAGCGCGCTATTTTACTTTTGGGGTATTGTCCACGCTCAGGTAAAGCGTGCCGGCCAGGCCGTCTCCGCGCCGCCAGATTTTGAGAAGAATCTGGTTCCCCCGGGCCTGCTTGCAAAGTTCAACCGCCCGGTCGGTGTTGGTAATGGGATGGTGATTGATTTCCACGATGACGTCACTTCGTTGCAGGCCGGCGTCGGCGGAATTCGAGTCCGGGTCAACATCCGTAACCACCACGCCCTGGATGTTGTCAGGAAGCTGCAATTCCTGGCGGGCGTCCTGATCCAGATCCGCGACCGTCACGCCGTCAAGCGCGTCGGTTTTTGAAATCGCTGAACCGGAACCGCTCTGGCCATTCCCATTTTCCCCGGTTTGACCGGGCAGCTCGGCAAGGGCGAGGGTGACGGTTTTCTCGTGGCCGTCATGAATCAGCTTTACGTTGACCTTGGTTCCCGGCGCCAGATCGGAAACCATCAGGCGCAAGCTGTTGGCATCGGCGATTTTTTGGCCATTAATCTCAGTGATGACGTTGCCGGATTTAATTCCGGCCGCCTGCGCCGGCGTGTTGGTTTCCACGTCGCCGACAAGCGCGCCGTTTTGATCGGGCAACTTGAATGCTTCAGCCAGTTCCGGCGTGACGTCCTGCGGGAAAATGCCGAGGTAGCCGCGGACAACCTTGCCGCCGGAAATGAGGCGCTCCATCACGTGACGCGCCAGGTTGATGGGCACGGCAAAGCCGACACCCTCGCTGCCACCGCTGCTGGTCGCAATCCAAGTGTTGATGCCGATGAGCCGGCCTCCCGCGTCCACCAGCGCCCCGCCGGAATTGCCCTTGTTGATTGCGGCATCGGTCTGGATAAAATTCTGATAACCGCCCATTTCCTGGTAGTGACGCCCCAGCCCGCTGATAATCCCCATCGTCACCGACTGGCCGAGGCCGAAGGGATTGCCGATGGCGAGCACGACGTCACCGACTTCCAATTGGTCGCTGTTGCCCAGCGTGATGGCGGGCAAATCCTTTGCGTCAATCTTCAACACGGCCACATCTGTCGCCGGGTCGGTGCCAACCACTTTGGCGGTAAATTTTTTGCTGTCACTATCGCCAACCGCCACTTTGACCTCGTCCGCCCCCTCCACGACATGATTGGCCGTTAAAACGTAACCGTCCGGTGAAATGATGACCCCGGAGCCGAGGCTTTGCTGCCGCCGCGTAATTTCACGATTGTCATTCGGCCCAAACTGGTCGCCAAAAAACTGCCGGAACATGGGGTCGTCGAAAAACGGGTACCGAAACGGACGCATGTGAATGATGTGTGTCGAATAAATATTCACCACGCTCGGCGCGGCCTTTTTGACAACGGGCGAGAAACTGGTGCCGAGTTGCGGGCTGCGTTCGAGTGTCGTGTTGTCAATTTTGATGGCCGGGCCGGGATCCTTGCCCCAGGAAGTCAGATGAAAGACGATGCTGATGGCCAACGCGGCCGCCAGCACCGAAAAAAAGCCCGCCAGCGATCTCGAAATCAATTTCATAACTCTCCAAAAATTGACACCGCAAGGGCGCGAACGTTCAAAGAGTGGCCGGCGGCGCGGCTATTGCTGCTGCATTTTCTGCACGTCTTCCGGCTTGATGACTTCAATCTTCGCGCCTTTCTTGAGTTCCTCGGCGGAGGGCACTTTGATGATGTCACTGGTAAGTGGTTGACCGCTGGAAGCCGCAGACGGGGGCGGAGGCGGGTTTTCCGCTGAAAGCAGTTCAACATCAAAAATCAAGACGGAATCAGGCGGGATGGTGGGCCGGCCCCGCTCGCCATAAGCCAGGTTTGAGGGTATGAACAACTGCCACCGGGAGCCGACTTTCATTTTCAGGAGCGCCTCCGTCCATCCGGGAATGACGTTTCGGACAGGAAATTTCGCGGGCTGGCCGCGTTTGTAGGAACTGTCGAACTCCGTACCATTCAACAGCGTCCCGCGGTAATTCACCGTCACGATGTCCGTGTTCGTGGGCATGGCGCCGGTGCCGTTGGTGATGACCCGGTATTGCAGGCCATCGGGCAGCGTGACGATGCCGGGGTTGTTTTTGTTTGTGGCCAGAAAGGCTTCGCCTTCGGCCTTGCTTTTGGCGGCGAGTTCCTCGCGCTTTTTTTGCTGCTTGGCGGCGAATTCCCTCTGAAAAGCCATGAGCGTCTGCCGCATCTGTTCCGTTGTGAGCAGCGTCGTGTTACTGGACAGCATGTCCGTGATGCCGCGCGCGGTCAGATCGGCGTCAACCTCAATCTCCTGGCTCTCCAAGGTGTGGCCCATGGACATGCCAATGGCGTAGCTGAGCCGCGCCTTTTCATCTTTCAAAACGTTGGTGCCGCTGGCGGCGTTCGTGATGCTCATGCTGACGGCGTTGGTGGTGGCGACGCTGGCGGTGTTCGGCGCGGACGGCGTTTTACAACCACTCCAAAGCACGACCGCACCCAGACAAATAATCACAGTACAAATGGCGTTTTTCATAGTTTAATTTTGCGGGGGCAGATTTTGCACCAATCAATTCCCAAACGCAATCCACTTTTTCAAGGGAAAAATCCGGTTGGGATGCGCTCAAAATAGTTTCGCCGCTGAACAATTTGTATTATGATTGGTCGAAGCTGTGCAAATGATGCGCCATTTGAAATTAAAAAACATCGGGTTTATCGTCCTCGCGGCGGGGTTCTGCTTTCTCATCGCCGCGGGTTGCGTTACCACCCGGAAAACCCCGCCGCCACCCCCGACCGCGCAGGCGCCGGCCAGGCTGAAGCCCGGCCCGAACGACGGTCATATCGCTTATTGGACGGCGCGGTTTCTGGAAGATTATCATTACTCGCAGCAACTGCTGGACACGGAGCTGTCCGAGAAATTTTTCGATGGCTATGTGGAAACGCTCGACCCGCGCCGTGAAAATTTCCTGCAATCGGACCTTGCCGAATTCGCGCATTACCGGACGAATCTCGACCGGCTCACGCTCGGCCGCCATGATACCGCCGACTTGACGCCCGCCTTCGCCCTTTACCAGCGATTCGTCGAGCGCTTCGAACAGCACGTCGCCTACGTGGACGAGTTGCTCCAACAGGACAAATTCAAATTCAACACCGACGAACACATTCTGCTCGACCGCAGCCATGCGCCTTATCCCAAGGACCTCGACGAGGCACGACAGCTCTGGCGGCAGCGCCTGCGTTACGAATATCTACAGGAAAAACTGAGCCGCGAAATTTCACCGACCAACGACAACGTGGTTTTAAACCTGCCGAAGTCCGCCACGGACGAGATCACCGAAACGCTTGCGAAGCATTACCGCTGGAATTTGCAAATGGCCACCAACCGGGACAGCGACAACGTCCTGCAAGCTTACCTGAACGCCCTCATGCACGCCTATGACCCACACTCGGATTACCTCAACAACGAGCACGCACAGGATTTTTCCATCGGCATGAGCCTCTCGCTTTTCGGCATCGGCGCGCAACTGACCGAGGATGACGGCTATTGCACCATCAGTTCGCTGGTTCGCGGCGGCCCGGCCTACAAAAGCAAGCTGCTCAAGGAAAAAGACCGCATCATCGCCGTCGCCCAGAGCAATCAACCACCCGTCAACGTCGTGGACATGGAACTTTCCAAGGTCGTGCAACTCATCCGCGGCCCCAAAGGCACCGAAGTCCGGTTGACCATCAGCCCGGCGGATGACCGCGCCGCGCACCGGGTCGTGACCTTGATGCGCGACGAAATCAAGCTGGAAGACCAGGAAGCCAAGGCCCAATTGATTGAATTGCCGGACGGTCATGGCGGCACCAACCGCATTGGCATCATTGATCTGCCGTCGTTCTACGCCACGGTGGATTTGCCCGGCAATTCCGGACACTCGGAAAGAATCACCACCGCCGATGTCACGTGCCTTGTCAAGAAACTCGAACAGGAAAAAATCGCCGGGCTGATACTTGATTTGCGCAGCAATCCGGGCGGTTCGCTGGAAGAAGCCATCAAATTCACCGGCTTGTTTATCAAGGACGGCCCGGTCGTGTTGGCCCGCAATCCAAGCGGCCACGTCTCGGTGGATTCGGACACCGACTCCGGCGTGCTTTACGACGGCCCGCTGGTGGTGCTGGTCAACCGGTTCAGCGCGTCCGCCTCGGAAATCGCCGCCGCCGCGTTGCAGGACTACGGACGTGCCCTGATCGTCGGCGACACTTCCACGTTCGGGAAGGGCACGGTGCAAAACCTGAATCCGTTGCGACCGATTATCTGGCCAGCCATCCCGTCTGCGACCAATGACCCCGGCACACTCAAAATCACCATCCGCAAATTTTATCGCGTCACCGGCGCCTCGACGCAATTACGGGGCGTGATCCCGGACATCATTCTGCCGGACACGTTGAGCTATGCCGACGTGACCAGCGAACGCACCCTGGAGAACGCCCTGCCGTGGGACACAATTCCGCCGGTAAACTATGACCAGCTAAACCTGGTGCAGCCCTACCTCGCCTTGTTACGCGAACGTTCGGATGCGCGCGTTGCCACCAACCAGGATTTTATCTACATCCGGCAGGACATCGCTGAACTCAATGAATCGCAGAGTGATAAACCGTTCATCGCGACGCAAAACCATCCGCCTGGCATCGCCAGACCCCAATCCGTCGCCGGCGCGCCCAATCTCCTGTTAAGCAAGTCATACCAAACTTTTGGCGCTGGGGATTTTGCGACACTCAACGAACGCGAGGCGTTGAAGGAACGTGAAAAGGCCATCGCGGAAAACAAGGCCCGTGAGGCGGAGCGCGCCGCGCGCAAAGCGCCCAACGAAAAAATCTATGAACTGACGGTTGAGAACTGCGACCAGCCCGGCCTGCCCCCCCCTCTTGGCCAGACGAATGAAGTCACGGCGGCAGGCTTGAGCTTGAGCAACCCCCTCTATCGGACTGCCGATGCCGAAAAAACATCGCCACCGCAGATTGATCCAATGCTCGATGAAACCGAAAACATTCTTGAGGATTACGTTTCGTTGCTGTCAAAAAGCAATATCTTGATAGCGAACCATCCTGATTTATGAAGACGTTCATCGCCATTTTCGGCGGGTTATGCGTGGGCGGCAGCTTGCTTGCCGATCCGTATTCAGCGGCGATAAGACAGGCCAAGGACGTTTCCGCCAAGGTGACCAAGGCGGATCAGGGGAATCAGCCGTCACCCGCGCCGTCGTCCCCGGCATCGTCACAAGCCAACCCGCAAACCGATCCGGTGCTTGCAGCCACGCTGCGGAACGTCGCCAATTTGCACGCCGATTTTTCGGCCCTCGGCAAGCTGGCCCCCACCAATTCCACCGCCACCCAGAAGCAGTTGTTGCTGAACGATCTGGCAACGGCCGCCCAGGGCGCGAAGCCGTCGCCGGCTTCCGTTTCCAAATTGACCGACGATCTGGTGACGGCAACCGCCGGGAAGGTAAAAACGGACACGACGCAGCAGACACTGGCGCAGTACGTGCACGCCATCTTCAACAGCTCATATCTTTCGCCCGCGCAACAACAAATGATTTTTGACAACGTCCAAAAAACATTGCAAAGCGGCGGGGCATCGCCCGAGGATGCCACCAATGTCGTCAACGACATCAAAACGATTGCAACGGAAACCAAATGAGCGCGTTTCCTGGATCAAATGTCCGGTTTGCAAAAAATCCGGGCACTGGTTTGCCGGACAATACGGGCCGTTCTGCTCGCAGCGGTGCAAATTGATTGACCTTGGCAAATGGCTTGGCGAGGAACACGCGATTTTCGAACCGCTGCGGCCGGAACATTTTAACAAAACGGAGGAGGCATAACCAGCGGCGCGGGTCCTGCCGGCACCGTTGAAATTTTACAGGCGGGAAGCCTGTGCTACCTTCCGGAGTTGCGAAAATCCATGAAACTGCCAATTTATCTCTTGCTGGCGGCCGGCACACTGAATCTGGCCGCTTTGGCACAATCCGCGCGTTCTATGGATACAAACACGACTGAAACCGCCACACTGGGCGGCGGCTGCTTCTGGTGCATGGAAGCCGTCTTTGAACGACTGCCCGGCGTCATCTCCGTCACCAGCGGCTTCGCGGGCGGCTATGCGGCAAACCCGACCTATCAGCAGGTTTGCGCCGGCGGCACCGGCCATGCCGAGGTCACGCAAATTGTGTTTGATCCGGCGAAAATTTCCTACGAGAAACTCCTCGACGTGTTCTGGCAGGCGCATGACCCGACCACGTTGAACCGCCAGGGCGCGGACGAAGGCACGCAATACCGCTCCATCATCCTTTACCACAGTGAAGCGCAAAAACTGGCGGCGGAAAAATCAAAAGCCGGGGCGCAGAAAAATTTCAAGCGCCCCATCGTGACTGATATCGTCCCGTTCACCGAATTTTACAAGGCCGAGGACCATCACCAGGAATATTACGACAAAAACGCCAGCGCGCCTTACTGCCAAATTGTCATCGCCCCAAAACTCGAAAAACTGGAAAAGGAAAAATTGATCGAGGTGGAGCCTCAGCGCGCCAGGTAAACCTTCCCCAATCGGCACCGCACTTTCCGGCGGATTCACTCTCCAAATTTTACACTCCGCCAAACCGCCGATGGCGGCGGGTGTATTCCTCCAGCGCGGCGTAAAATTGCGGCTTGCGAAAATCGGGCCAGAGCGTCGGCGTGATGACAAGTTCGGCGTAGGAAATCTGCCAGAGCAGGAAATTGCTCACGCGCATCTCGCCGCTGGTGCGGATGAGCAAATCCGGATCGGGAATGTTCCGCGTCCAAAGGTGCTGGGAGATGACGTCTTCGGTGATGTCGGCGGGTTCGAGCTTGCCACGCTTCACTTCCTCACTGATTCGCCGCACGGCGTCCACAATTTCAATACGGCTGCCGTAGCTCAAGGCCATGACGAGCGTGAGGCCGTTGTTTCTGGACAGGGTCGCAATGGATTTCCTGAGGTGTTCCTGCACATTTTCCGGCAGGCGATAAATTTGCCCGATGACTTCGAGCCGGACGTTGTTCTTGTTCAGTTCCGACGTCTCGGTTTTGAGATAGTGAACGAGATATTTCATCAGCGCGTCCACTTCGTCCTTGGGCCGGTTCCAGTTCTCGGCGGAAAAAGCGTAGAGCGTGAGATACTTGATGCCGAGTTCACCAGCGGTGCGGATGATGATGCGCGCGGATTCCGCCCCCTGCCGGTGCCCCTCGATGCGCGGCAGGCCGCGCGCCTTCGCCCAACGGCCATTGCCGTCCATGATGACGGCGACGTGCCGTGGCAGGGAAGCTTTGGCCTCAGTACTCAAATGCGGAACGGAACTCATTCAATACAGATTACGAAATTGCAAACATTCTGAAACCAAAATTTGCGCTCAATTCTTGACTGAATGACAAACTGGACGTGACACAAATGCGATGAAGCAATCCAACCTGTATGAAAAAGCTTGCATACACACTGGTTGAACTTCTTCTGGTCGTTGGAATCATCGCGATTTTGGCATCGCTGTTACTCGTGGCGGTTCTCAAGGCGAAACGATATGCCCAACACAAAACCTTTCAAATCACAGCTTACGATTCAATTGCCCACATCGAACAAGAGCTTGGCCGTTATTATGAAAACCGAACCAATTTCCCGGCGCTGACGGCGGATGAGTTAAACGGAAGCGGGGTCTTTGATTTTCACACGATGAATTTCTTGAACAATCCGGAAGTGACTTTCTACCCCTTTGCTTCAACCGATGCCGACAACAAAATCATTTTGCGCGTCGTTCTTCACACAAACGATGTTTGGGTGCTTGTAAAAACGAACGCGACGCATCCTCGAGGTGAATAGCTGGCTATTTGCGGAATCAGACAAAAATCGTCTGGGCACGCGCCGGGCCGACAGACGCGATGAACAGCTTCGCGTTGCTCAATTCGGCGATGGCCTTCAAGTAGGCACGCGTCTTCGACGGCAATTGTTTCCACGACTTCGCCTTGCTGGTCGGCGTGCGCCAGCCTCTGAACTCCACATAGACCGGCTCGCACTCGGCCAGAATTTGCGCGTCACTCGGCACAAAATCGTAACGCGTTTTGCCGCGGCGATAGGCCACGCAGACTTTGATCGTCTCCACCGTGTCGAGACCGTCCAGGTTTGTGACGGCCAGACCGTCAATGCCGTTCACCATCGTGGCGTGGCGCACGGCCACGGAATCAAACCAACCACAGCGGCGGGCGCGCCCGGTCGTCGCACCGAATTCGCGTCCCATCGCGTGCAGCATGTCGGCGATTTCCGGGTTTTCCGTCGGCAACGGCCCTTCGCCCACGCGCGTCGTGTAGGCCTTCATCACGCCGACGACGCGGTCCATGCGGTGCGGCGGCACGCCGGAGCCGGTGCAGGCACCCCCCGCCGTCGTGTTGGACGACGTGACAAACGGATACGTGCCGTGGTCAATATCCAAAAACGTGCCCTGCGCGCCTTCAAACAACAGGTCTTTGCCGCGCCGCATGGCTTCGTGGAGCAACACCACCGTGTTCGCCACAAACGGTTTCAAATATTTCCCGGCGGCGTTGTATTCGGCAAAAACCTGCTTGAACGACAGCGGTTGCGCGCCAAGTGATTTTAGAACGGCATTGTTCTCTTCGATGCGGGCGGAAAGCTTTTCCTGGAGCCGGTCGGGGTTGACCAAATCGCTCATGCGCAGGCCGATGCGCGCGGCCTTGTCGCCGTAAGCGGGCCCGATGCCGCGCTTGGTGGTGCCGATTTTTTGCCGGCCTTTGAGCACTTCGCGCTGGGCGTCCAGCTCGCGGTGATAGGGAAACACGACGTGCGCCGTTTCGCTCACGACGAGGTTGCTGCCGACTTTTACGCCAAGTTTTCGCAATCCCTGGATTTCTTCGACGAGGCTGACCGGGTCCGCGACCGCGCCGTTGCCGATGACGCACAATTTATTTTTACGCAGGATGCCTGACGGGACGAGGTGCAGGACGTATTTTTTTTTGCCGATGAAAACCGTGTGGCCGGCGTTGTTGCCGCCGGCGTAGCGGACGACGACGTCCGCATTTTCAGTAAGCACGTCAATGATTTTGCCTTTGCCTTCGTCGCCCCATTGGGCGCCAACCAGAATTGTGTTTGCCATAAATCAAGTGGGACAGGCTTCCAGCCTGTCGCTGTTTCCGTTGACAGGCAGGATGCCTGTCCCACACAATAAAAATCCCCGAACGTGAATTCGGGCCTTCGCCGCGCCGGAGTGTCCGGCCAAAACGGCTGCATTTCGATTTCGACTAATGGATCGAAGATACAGGCCGCGGGAGGCTTCAGCCACGCAGGCGGGGCAAAGCGCATGTCTTTGCGATGGGAGGCTAGAAACGAAGGCGCGCGATGTCAATTCCACAAAGCGCAGATGACGACCCGGAGAAACAAAAAGCCCCTCCGATTTTTCGACGGGGCTTTGGTTTTGATCTTCAGTAAATTATTGGTTGAGCGTCACGCTGCCGGAATGAGTTTCGGTGTTCCCGTTTGGTCCGGTCGTGGTGACAGTGTGCTCAATTGTATCACCGTCCTTGCTCGTTGTCGCAACGCGCTCGGCGGTTTTCCCATTCGCACCGGTGACAGTTTCCGTTTTCGTACGCGTCCCGTCGCTATTGACCACCGTCTGGTTGAACGAGCCGCCCTTGCCGGAACTGGTCGTGTAAGTGCCGGTCAAATCGTGCCCCGTCGCGGTTTTGGCCACTATCGAGCTGGTATCAATGGTGTTTCCATTCTGGCGGGTATATTGGCCGGTGACGGTTGCCGTGCCGTTGCCATTTCTGGCGATGGTTTTATTCCATGAACTTGTCTTGCCGTCGTAACCGGTGCGGCTGCCATTGATGATTGTCGTGTTGCCACTGTGCAAAGCGGTTTCGCCGACAGTGGCAGTTTTGCCATTCGGCGCGGTGGTTGTGACCGAACGGCTGGCGGTCGCAGCCTGGCGGTTCCAGGTGTCCTGAACATCGCGATTCCAACCCTTGCCGTTGGCGGTTTGGGCAGTGGTATCACGGGAGTATTGGCCGGGTTGCCGGTCAATTTCCTGCTGGAAAGCGCCGCTGGCGCCACGGCTGTTCTCGAATGTGCCGGAACGGTCACGTTCGGTGGACGAGGTGCGAGCTTTTTGTGAGACTCATGGAATAAGGTTCTTGGTGATGTAAAAGGACGGGCTGCGTTCCGGCCCCCGCTACCAATCAGACCGTATTTTTGAGCGAAGTGAACCCAATATTAAATTGGAATGAATTCGTTTTAAGCGAATCCCGTATGGTCAAAAAATTCATGCCGCTTTCCGGTAGTAGAATTTAAGCAACCCGCCTAGGCGCTCACGGGTGCGGATCTCGCCAGACGATTCGCCGATTCGATCCACCAACGCAGGAAACAAAATCATGTTCCCCTTTCCTTGGTGGTTTCTTTCGCTGTGAAAATGCTGGGCGTAATTTGAAAGCACGTGCCGGAGCGAGGCCCCGCCGAATAAGATCATTCTCGACAGGCAGTCCTCTTTCACCGACCGATTCCACCGCTCCACATACGCGTTCAAGTTTGGGCTGCGGGCCGGCAGGAGGAGGAGCTGGATTCCCGCCGATCGGAAAATCTCATCGAAGGCGGCACAAAACTTGGCATCGCGATCGTGCAGCAGATAACGGCAACCGTTGAGCATCCCCTCCCCGGCCATCGTCATATTCCGGGCCATCTGCTTCACCCAAGCGGCATCCGGGGCGAGGGTGAAACCGCCGAGGCAGATCTGTCTCGGGGCAACCCGCATGAACACCAACACGTAGTAGGTCATCAATCCGCTGGTCGTCCAGACCTCCGCCGTGAAAAAATCGACTGCGGCCAACACTGCCAGATGCGATCGAATGAAATCTTTCCAGAGCATTCGCTTTCCTCGCTCTGGTGCTGGGGACAGGCCGTGGCGCTTGAGAATGTTCGCTACGGTTTCGCGGCTGATCTTGTGCCCCAGATTTTTGAGGGCGCCCACAATTCGCTTGTAGCCCCACGGGCGGTTGTCCCGGGCCATTTCCAGCACCACAGCTTCGAGCGACTTGGGAGTGGGCGGACGCCCAAAGGTGGATCGGTTTTTGGTGCCGTCGAACTTCTTGGCCACCAGCTTCCGGTGCCAAGCCAGGAGGGTCTCGGGTCTGACGATCTGGGCCACTTCTTCCAGCGCCTTTCGGCCCAACTGCTTACCGATCTTCGCCAGACTTATGCGTTCATCATTGCTCAGGCATAGCCGACCTTTGAGCTGGTTCCTAAGAATTCGATTCTCCGTCGCCAGATACTCGTTGCGCAGCAACAGTTCCTGATCAACGGACCCCGTGAGGTAGGCCAGAAGGCGCTTCCAATTCATCGCGACAAATTGGACCAACAACCACCCCCTCGGTCAACCCGGACATCACTTAAATTATCGGCAAAGCACCACGTTCGAGTTTTTTGACCTTACGGGCGCCGTCGCACGCTACCCGTGCTTGGGCGCGCCGCAGCGCGTGGACCGTGTGATGAACGGCAGCGATTCGTCCTGGGGCATCGTAGAGCGAAGGTGATGCGGATGCGACGGATGCGCGCGCGCCGGGCAGCCAGCGGGACTGCACGGCTTTTGTGAAAATTATGAAAAAATCAAACGTTGAAAATTGGTTGGTCGATTCAAGGGCGGATCAATACTTCGGAAAAAGTTTTGTCTTGAGATTTGCCGTGCTGGCGTGGCTTGTAAGCGGCGATGGCACATTGACGGACCTTGCACACCGGCACGGGGCAACCAAACAAGCGTTGAGCCGACACGCCATAAAAGCCCGGCGTGTGTTCGGGTTGCCGTCAACGGCACGTTGATTGACTCGCCCTGATTGTAAATTATGGATCCGAAAATCGTTCGCCAATTGGGTGCCGTTCTTCCGCCAAGACCGCCAAAAATTCGGTTCCCGCGTGTCACCGAAGCGCACGCGGAAATTCAACATCTGGAAATGTTACTCGGCCTTCCGCCGGGCCGGCTTGCCTTTAACATTTTCGCGGCTAACCTGCGCGTAGCCGAGCTTACCGAACAGCTTGCGCGCAAAACCGCACAGCCGACACCGGCGCCGACATCCGTGCCCGCCGTGATCCATGCGGCGGCAGCGCCAGTTCTCCGCGGTAGGGAACGCCAACTGGCCGCGACGAAAATCAAAATGCCGAAACCATCGGCGAACCGTTCTGATTTGAAAGGCCGGGACCGCTTCAAAGCCGGGATCAAACTGGAAGGCCAGAAAAATTCCTGATTACTGGAAGGCCAGAAAAATTCCTGATTTATGGACTCGAAAATGAAATTCCTCGACGGCCAAATCACGCGGGACGATGTCTCGGCGGAACAGGCGAGAACAGGCGAGCCAGATTTTTGGCGGGCGAAGGATGCAATCGTCAAGCGATTGACCGAGGAATCCAACGAGCTTGAACGCCAACGGGACGCCGACCTCGCAGCCCAAGGGCCGCCGTGGCGGCTGGAACCTTCGCCGGCTGAAATTCAAAACGAGATGCGGGCATTTGGCCTGTCCATCGAGGACGCCACGCAGAAGCTTCGCAAAGAATTGGCCGAGGATGCCCGGTTGCTCAATGCCTTCAACCCTGCCGCGTCGCCTGAAATTGCCGGCGCGATTGCCGCTGCAGCCGAGGCCCAGAATCGCGCGCGCCAATTAATCGAGTCTGAGCAGGCGCTGGTTGACGATTTGAAAGCCGGCATTGTCCAACTCGCGGGCATCCGCCAGCAAATCCGCCGCATCCGGCAGCTCGCTCTCGACAAGGTTGGCGCGAGGGAGCTTCGCCGCGCGGCACTCCGATGGTGGTTGGCCGCGAAGGCCGCCGCAACCACCCAGAATGTTTCCGGCCTGGAGAACACGGTGAAAGATCTGCTGTGGCGCACTGCACTCGGGCCGGAAATCAACGAGTTTGCCACCGAGCTGGAAGGGCAGGCCAGTGCGTTGATTGGCCAGATCCGCACGCGCGCCAAAAATTCCAAAATCAACCTGCGCGAGTTTGTCGAGTTTTGGAAACAGGAAAACGCAAAACGGCCAGGTGCAAATCTGGAAGCGGATTTCGACATCTACGCCGGCCTGGTTCAAAACGCGGAGCTATCCCACGCCGGCGATGAACCCAAAACGTAATATGCGGACTCAACCAAACTCAAGCGTGGCCGTTCCCGGCGTCGCGGATCAGCGACTGGTTATGCCGCCGGAAATCGAAATCGAACGGCTTGAATGGAAGGTCGCAGGAATACAGGCAGAGATCGAAGATGGCCCAATGCCTCTCGAAAAACTGATAAATCTGTGCGTGCTAAAACACGACTGCATGGCAGCAATCAGCCGCTTCCGAGCAATGCGGCATAACGGCGATGAAACGCCTCACCAATTTCTGGCTGCCAAGCCGGAAACCGGCCGCCAGGCCGGCTCAGGAGCGTATGCGGCCCGTCAGCCGCAACGCCCGCATTATCGGCCGGTGGGGTTTTTTCAACCCTGCCGGCCGTTTTCAAAACTCCGTTCTGACTCATGCCCGGGCTAAATTTAATTTTGGGCGGCAGGCATCATGCGGGAAACGCTGGCCTTCCCGAAACCGATCCGGTTGACGCGGTTTGATTTTCGCACTACGTTTTTCAAATGGAAAACACCCCAAGGCGCGGCGGCAAGCGGCCAGGCGCCGGGCGCCCAAAAAAAGCGCGCCGCATCGTTTCCCTTCGTTTGGAGCTGCCCCTTTACGATGTCCTGCACGAAATGGCCCGCCTGCGGCGCTCCGGCCGGCAACGCTCATGCAGGCGGAACTGCGCTCTGCCGCCCGAACTTTCATGCGGTCACTGCGGCGTGCTCGACGCCCAGCCAGGCCAAGGTTCACGGTAATTGACATTTGATCGGTATCGGATCACCCCCATGACCTGCCGCTTGAAGCACGGTGAGCAATGGCATCACAATAGTAGTCAGGCAGTTACATTATACATACAGTTTCCTAATTTCGTTCAACACGAATCTGATTAAAGCCTTTATTTTAAGGGATACAAATGAAGTTGGCGGAGAGAGGGGGATTCGAACCCCCGATACCCTTTTGGGGTACTCACGCTCTCCAGGCGTGCGCTTTAAACCGCTCAGCCATCTCTCCGCACGACCGCTACTGTGACCGAGCTAACGGCGGTTTTCAATTCAAAAACTCGGCGGCGTACCGGTTTGAACGTCGTCGCCGCAGCCTTCGGGCTGCGTCCGCGCACAACATGAATGTTGCGACTACAGCGAATTCGGACAAACCCAAAACGCTGTTGGCTTGCCGTCAGGCCGATTTTCAGACAGAATCTGACGCAATGAAAAATATCAAATCGTCCGAATCCATGCGGCCCCATTCGAGCATTGTCTTCGACGGCTACGAACGCGCCGCCGCCCGTTCCATGCTTTATCCCATCGGCTTCAAGCCGGAGGATTTCAAAAAGCCGCTCATCGGTGTTGCCTCCACTTGGGGCGATGTCACCCCGTGCAACATGCACATTGACAAGCTCGCGCTCGAATCCGAAAAGGGCGCCAACGAGGCTGGCGGCAAGGCCATCATCTTTAACACCATCACCGTGTCCGACGGCATCTCGATGGGCAGCGAAGGTATGAAATACTCGCTCGTCTCGCGTGAGGTCATCGCCGACTCCATCGAAACGGTCGTGGGCTGCGCGGGCATGGACGGCTTCGTGGCCATCGGCGGTTGCGACAAAAACATGCCCGGCTCGGTCATCGCCATGGCGCGGCTGAACCGGCCCGCAGTATTTGTCTATGGCGGTACCATCCTGCCCGGTTGCATCACCGGCGACACGCGCAAGCTCGACATCGTGTCCGTGTTTGAAGCCATCGGCCAGTATGCCAACAAGAAAATTTCCGATGCCGAATTGCAGGCCGTCGAGCAATGCGCCATCCCCGGTCCCGGCTCGTGCGGCGGCATGTACACCGCCAACACCATGGCCAGTGCCATCGAAGCGCTCGGCATGAGCCTGCCGAACAGTTCAGCGCAAAACGCCATTTCGCCGGCCAAAATGGACGATTGCCACCGCGCTGGCGCGTGCGTCATCGAAATGCTCAAGAGCGGTTTGCGTCCGCTCGACATCCTGACGAAGAAAGCGTTTGAGAACGCCATCGCGGTGGTCATCGCGCTGGGCGGTTCGACCAATGCCGTGCTGCACCTGCTCGCCATTGCGCATTCAGCCAAAGTGAAACTGACGCTCGACGATTTCAGCCGCTTGGGCAAAAACGTGCCCGTGCTCGCGGACTTGAAACCGAGCGGAAAACATCTCATGTCCGAGCTGGTGGCCATTGGCGGCATCCGGCCGTTGATGAAAACGCTGCTCGACCAGGGACTGCTCCACGGCGATGCCCTGACCGTGACCGGCCAGACGATGACGCAAACCCTCGAAGGCGTGCAACCGTATCCCAAAGGCCAGACCATCATCCAGCCGTTCGACAAACCGATCAAAAAGGACAGTCACTTCGTGATTCTGCGCGGTAATCTCGCCTCCGAAGGCGCGGTCGCGAAACTCACCGGCAAGGAAGGGCTGCAATTCAGCGGCAAGGCGATTTGTTTCGACAGTGAGGAAGCAGCATTGCAGGCAATTCTCGCCGGCAGGGTGAAGAAAGGCCATGTGATTGTGATTCGCTACGAAGGACCGCGCGGCGGTCCCGGCATGCGCGAGATGCTTTCACCGACTTCCGCGATTGTCGGCAAGGGACTGGGCAAAGACGTGGCGCTCATCACCGACGGCCGGTTCAGCGGCGGCAGCCACGGCTTTGTGGTCGGCCACATCACGCCGGAGGCGTACGTGGGCGGGACGCTTGCGCTGGTGAAGAACGGCGATCCCATCACGATTGACGCCGGGAAGCGGCAAATCAACCTGGACATTTCGGCCAAAGAAATGGCGGTGCGCCGCAAGGCGTGGAAAAAGCCCACGCCCCGCTACACCCGCGGCGTGCTCGCGAAGTACGCAGCACACGTGACGAGCGCGTCATTTGGCGCGGTGACGGATATGGATTTGAAATTGTAGGCGGCACCCAATGCGACTGTCAGCGATTAAAGCTCAAAATATTCCACCCATTCGTGCCTTTGAGGTGTCTGGATTGAGCGATGTTATTGTTTTGGCTGGCCCAAATGGCGTCGGAAAGTCACGCCTCATCTCGCAAATACTTCAGTATTTCCAAAATCCGTCGCCGTCTCATTGCGTTGTCTTCTTCGATGAACCCGAACTGCACCTGCATCCCGAACTCAGCTACCGACTGCTGAACGCACTTAGATCAATTGGGGCACGCGCCTGACCCCGTTTCGCACCAGCGAACCATGCGGAATTGATGCATCCATCCAGTGGCGGGCTTGGGAATCCAATTCTTCCCACAATCTTAACCCCGTCAGGGGTGACATCTTTGTAGAAAACAACCAACAAAATCGTTTCAAGCTCCGTCAGGAGCGACATCTTCTCGTGCGCCGACGGGTTTATTTGGCCATCCGACAGCATTGAATATGTTGCTCCGACGGGGCTGGGAGATTTTTTGCGATTGGGTTCTACAAAGATTTCGCTCCTGCCGGAGCTGTTGTCATGCCCCGTTTCACACATGAAGGCCGCGCTCCCGAATCCCAGCGAGGTTCCAAAAATTCATTTCGCGTTTGTCGGCCGGTTCAACCAAAATGGTTTCACAGTTTGGATGTTTTCGAGAATTTTTATTTTCATGGCCATCGTCGCGACTTCTTCACCGGCTTTCAGCGCGCCGGAAGAGGTGATTTTGCTGCACGGTTTGTGCCGCACGACCCGTTCGATGGCGAGAATGGAACGCGCGCTCACCGAAGCGGGCTATCGAGTGCAAAACGTGAGTTATCCCTCGCGCACGGCCTCCGTTCAAAAGCTCGCCGATGACGCAATTGGAAAAGCCGTCGGCGATTGCCAGCGGGATGGCGCGACGAAGATTGATTTTGTCACGCACTCGCTCGGCGGGATTCTGGTCCGCAGTTATCTCGCGCGGCATTCCATTCCGTCACTTGGGCGCGTGGTCATGCTCGCGCCGCCGAACCAAGGCAGCGAGGTCGCGGACAAACTCGGCTGGCTGTTTCTTTACAAATGGATCAACGGTCCGGCGGGAATTGAATTGGGCACAGATACAAATTCCACGCCCAACCAACTCGGCCCGGCAGATTTTCCCGTTGGCGTTATCGCCGGCGACCGCTCCATCAACTGGATCAACAGCCTGCTCATTCCCGGCCGCGACGACGGCAAGGTTTCCGTTGAGCGAACCAGACTTGCGGGCATGAGCGACCACATTGTCGTTCACACGGCGCATCCATTCATCATGCGCAACCGCGAAGTCATCCGACAGACGATTCAATTTCTGCGCGCCGGCAGTTTTGACCACGCCAGCGGCTGAATCCGGCGGTCACAGACCGGCACCAACTTCAGAAAGTTGAATAGTGCGGCTTTCTTCCGAAGGCCGCTACGCCCATTCTGCCGAGGCCTCGTCTTCTATCAATCAAACGTGGTGCCGAACCATTTTTGGTACATGGGTCCAACGACCGGCATGGGTTTCATCTGGCCGTTGATGGCGGCGATTAAGCCAATGATCCAGCACACCAGCATAAAAATCCATAAGACGAAAATGGCTAACCAGCCGAGGATGGGGATGAAGACGAGAATGATTTCACAAAACGCAACAGCGATTACCGTCAGCATAAACCCGAGCATTTGCCGGAGATGATAGGCGCCCAGCTTCGTCTTCTTGTTGCTGTGAATGATGATGGCGACCAGGAAGCCAATCAAGGTGAGGTAGCTGACGATGGCGACGGTTTTGTCTTCACCGCCGGTTGCCGGTGGCGGAGTTTGTACCGGAGTCGTGGTATCCATAACAGTTTCCTTTCGGATTTTTGTTTGGTTTTCTTGGAACGACGCCGAGGATGCTAGGCGGACGCCAGCCGGCGTCAAGCAATGATTCGATTTACCCTGGAATGATTTGGGGCGTGTATTTCCTTCCCTCGCCTGCCGGCTTCTGGTTTTCTACCGGCGATCCAGTTCAAACCAAACTCGTCTATGAAAAAAATTGTCAATGCCATCACACTCGCCGCTTGCGTGCTGACTATTGTCGGGGGGGCGGGTGCGCAAGAAAACATCACCGGGAAATGGAAGGCCGAATTCGACAGTCAAATCGGAATTCAAAAATACACCTATGACTTCAAGGTGACCGGCACCAACCTCACCGGCAAGGCCATCGGCATACGCGAAATGGGCACGAATGAAGTGGCCATCACCGAAGGCACAGTCAGCACGAACGGAATTTTCTTTGTCGAACCGCTCAAGTTTGGCGACAACGAGCTTCGCATCGAATACAGCGGCAAGGTTTCCGGCGACGAAATCAAGTTCCATCGCAAGGTCGGCGACGTGGCCGAGGAAGACCTTGTTGCCAAACGGGTCAAGGAAAGCAGCGCAACACCCGAAACGGCACCGGAGCCCAAACCCGGCACCAACTCGTTGCCGGCAAAGCCGTAACGGACATTTAACTGCACCTGTTTTCGTGGCGGCCAGGGAAATGCCGCTTGCTCAAACGGAATGGAGCGCGGACTGCCAAGTCCGCATGTTCACCAGGAATAAGAATGCCGGCCTGCTTGCAAAAGATGCCTTCAAGCGGACATGGCACTCCACACTCCAACTGCGCGTGATGCGTTCAAGCGGACATGGCTGTCCGCGCTCCAACCATCGTTCTTTCGATTGGCCGGTCCCCAGTGCCTCACGCCGCCACGCCGCCGGCGATATATTGTTCCATCTGGGCAATCGCCGCGTTTTGGGCCGAGATGATCCAGTTCACCAGGTCGCCGATGGACACGAGGCCGACGACCTTTTCGCCTTCCATGACCGGCAGATGGCGCACGCGCTTTTCCGTCATGAGCTTCATGCAATCCTCGATGGAATGATGCGGCGTAACGGCCACAATCTGGCTGGAGATGATTTCCCGCACACGCGTGTCCTTGGAGGATTTCCCCTGCAACGCAATTTTGCGCGTATAATCGCGTTCGGTGAACACGCCCGTAAGCCGGTCGCCCGACATGACGAGCAGCGAGCCGATGTTTTTTTCCGCCATGAGTTTGATGGCCTCGAAGACGGTCGCGTCCGGTGCAATGGACCAGAGCGCCGCGTTTTTATGATGCAACAACGTGCTGATGGGGCTGGTTTTCATAGGCTTAACTTTGTTATCGGCCGAATCGGGGAATAATTCAAGAAAATAATTTCAATTATTATATTCTCGGAACGGCCCGCGCCCCGGCCGGTTGGGCGGCGGCCAGAGCGATGAAATTATTCCAGGGGAATCCTGAGCCTGCGATTTTCGGGGGCCCCGGCAGGGCGGTTCGGAACGGACGCCCGTTCGACGCGGAACACCGGCCCATTCAATGCCGGACCGGGTTTGCGGCAATCAGTTGTCGAAAATAAAAGTCGCGATGGATTGTGACGGCATGGTGGCTTTGACGGCTTTTTCAGCAGTCCAGACCTGGCAGGGGGTATCCTGGTTGCCGACATTCAGGATGACGACGGCCACTTTGCCATCGGGATTGAGGAAGGCGGTGGTGAGGAGGTTGTCATCATCGGAAGAGGCGACGATCCTTTTTGCGCCGGGCTTGATAAACCGGGAGAATTGGCCGAAGACATAATACGAATCAAGATACACCAGTTCGTTCTTCCGGCTGTCGTACATGATTGGGGCAAGGCCGTGACAGCCGACGTGACAAGGGCCGCCGGTTTCATCCAGCAACAGGTTCCAGAACACCCAGCCTTCGGTCCAATTGTTGAGATCCTCAATCATGGATTTGGCCAGTCGTTCCGAGATCTCCCAGTCTTTCAACTTCCCGGCGTCATCGAGCGTGCCCCCACCCAGCCCGGCCTCGGTATAAATCAGGTGTTTGTCGGGATAGGCGTCATGGACGAGCCTTACGTTATCAAAATGGTCACCCGTGTACCAATGAAAGGCCGTGCCCCAGACATACTTCGAGGCTGCCGGATCGTCGTAAACCACCTGGGCGCGCTGGTACATGATTCCCCGGTTGTGATCCCAGATCATCAGTTTCACATCCGATAAATTGTTTTTCACGAGCGCCGGTCCCAGATAATTTTTGACGAAATCGCGTTCCTCTTCCGCGGTAAAAACGCACGATTCAAAAATTTGAACGGCCATCGGCTCGTTTTGGACGGTGATGCCCCAGATGGGAACCCCGTCTTTCTCGAAGGACTTGATATACTTTACAAAATAGTCCGCCCAGGTTTGATCGTATTCCGGTTTCAGCGTTCCTCCGTACAGCATATCGTTGTTGGATTTCATCCAGGCCGGCGGGCTCCACGGCGAGGCAAACAGCTTGAGGCCATTTCCGGCGAGCTTCTGTGCCGCCTTGATGAACGGAATCCGGTCTTTTTCGTCATGCTCAATGGTGAAATATTTCAATTCCTTGTCGCCCTCAACCGGGTCGTACGAATATGACTCCGGGGAATAATCGCAGCTTCCGATCGTCGTGCGGCAAAGGGTGTATCCGTTGCCGTTCACGGGGTCGAAGCTGGCGGCAAGGAATTCCCGCTTTTGCTCGGGAGACAATCTGGAAAAATTGACCGCCGAAGCATCGGTGAAAGCCCCGCCGAATCCTTCAATGGTTTGAAACGTTTTGGACGGGTCCACCATGATCGTTGGATAATGTTCATCCGGCTGGCTCAAAGGTTCAAAGGCTTTTCTCCCTTTGTACTCCAGCTTGGATGGGGAATTTCCGGCCGTCAGATACCAGGACGCTTCCTTCAATTCGGCGGCTGGCGATGAAACCGCGGCGGTGAATGAGATTGAGAGGACCAACGGAATGAGGATTTTGCCCATATAAACAAAGCTTACAAATCAGGCGGCTGGCAAGGCAAGCAAGTTTGGAAGCAACCGATTCGGGTGGGAATGATTCCGGCGCAGGCTGGAAGGAAAACTGCAACCGCAATCTGGCGGATATTTTCCTTCCCTCACCCGCGCCGTTCTGACTTCATTTGCGCGTTGGAGTCCGGGCTTCAGCTTGTCCGCCGGGCACGCTGAAGCGCGGACTCCAGCCCGCTGTTTACAAATTATGGATTCGTTGCCGACTGTTTTTCTCAAGCCCGGCGAAGCCGACCGCATCGTCGCCGGTCATCCGTGGATTTATCACGGCGAAATTCTCCGGCTCACACGGCCGCCCGCCGACGGCGAGGTTGTCCAGGTCAAAGACCATCGCCAGCGGTTTCTTGGCGTGGGTTTTTTTAATTCCAAATCAAAAATCAATGTCCGAGTCCTCTCTCCGGAGCGTGTCGAGGTGAATGAACAGTTTTTCGAGGAACGCGTCCGTGCCGCCCTCGCCGTCCGGCAAAAGCATCTGCCGAATGCGACTTCCTTCCGCGTCGTCAACGCCGAAAGCGATTTCCTGAGCGGCCTGATCGTGGACAAATATGAGGACGTGCTGGTCGTGCAAATTTCGTCGCTCGGCATGGACAAACGGAAGGAACAAATCGCCGGCACGCTGCAAAAGATTTTCTCGCCACGCGCCATTGTGGAGCGCAGCGACGTGGCCTCACGAAAGTTCGAGGGGCTGGAGGAGGCAAACGGGATTTTATTCGGCGAATGCGGAGCGCGGACAGCCATGTCCGCGAGTTCGCCAACGGAAAAGGACGCGGACAAAGCTGTCCACGCTCCTTCCATCACCGTGAATTTGAACGGCCTGAAGTTTGAAACCGATCTGGCCACGGGCCACAAGACGGGCTTGTATCTGGACCAACAGGTAAACTATGAAGCCATTGCACACTTTGCAAAGTGTGATAACGTACTCGACTGCTTCAGTTTTCTCGGCGGCTTCGGGTTGCACGCGGCGCGTGCCGGCGCGGCGCACGTCCACTTCCTCGACCAGAGCGCCGAGGCCATCGAAGCTTCCAAACGAAACGCCGCAGTGAACGGTCTGGCGGAAAAATGCTCGTTTGAAGCGGTGAACGTTTTCGACTGGTTCAAAACGCAAACCGCCGTCCAGCCGCACGAGAAGGTCATCCGGCGATTCGATTTAATCGTGCTCGACCCGCCGTCATTCACGCGCAACCGCGCCTCGGTGCCGGACGCGTTGCGTGGCTACAAGGAAATTCATTTGCGCGCGTTGAAGCTGCTTAAAACCGGCGGCACGCTGGCGACGTTCTGCTGTTCGCACCACGTGAACGCGGCGACGTTTCAGGACGTGATACTTTCCGCCGCCTACGACACGCGCCGGATTTTGCGCCGCGTTGCGACCTATTCGCAAAGTCCAGACCATCCCATCATCCCGATGATTCCCGAGACGGAATATCTGAAGGGTTTCGCGTTTGAGGTGGTGAGGTGAAAGTTGGACCATCATGAGCGCGTTCCGGTTTCTCGACTTTGAATTCGGCAACGCGGCGGTTGCCGACGGCAACATCCTCACGAGTCATATTAACGGTCAGGGTCAAATAAGCCGTTTCCGAATCCTGGTAGCCTTGCGCGGCTGCGAGCCGATACCATTTATAAGCTTCAATCCTTGATTCTGGCGCATCCTTCCGCTCCCCCTGCAGGCTCGCACGGTGACAACTCTCCCCCAAATTAAACTGGGCCCCGGCGTCTCCCTGCTGCGCGGCTTTGCGAAACCACATCACTGATTGAGCGGCATTCCGGATGACTCCCTGCCCATGGGCATACATCATTCCGAGATTGAATTGCGCGAGTGAATGACTTTGATCCGCCGCCTTGTGGTACCATTCCGCCGCTTGCGCGTAGTTCCGCGTCCCGCCTTCACCATTGGCGAATTTCAACGCCATGCTGAATTGCACATCCGCATCCCCACAGTCGACGTTGGGGGGATTTGTTTCCTGGTCGGGTTTTTGCGGGCGCGAAAACAATTTGCTATACCAGGATTTGTCCATGCTCACGATCATGGACTCTTTGGAGCGGAACACAAGAAGCATTTCTTTGCCTGGCCCAATTACTGGTCCCGCTTGCCGCCCGAGGCAGGCATAATGTTAAATAACAAGGGAATGCTTCAGCAGGGTGAAAAAGCGCACGTCTGCTGATAAATGCCGGTTTAGAATCAATTGGCGGCGGTCCACAGACCGGCGTTACGTTCCTTATTGCACGCCGACGCGATAAAAGCTCGTCGCATTGGTGGCGTTTGCATCGGTAATTTGAACCACACCACCGGTACTGGTGATGGTTTGCAGATTCTGCCAAACAACGGGTGGATCGAGATTGGTGGTCACTTGTGCTGTGTAAATGGCATTGGACTGTCCGTTGAACTGGAATTGAAAGCCATTGGTTGACGACATGGAAAATGAAGCAGGCTGCAACAGGGGCGGAACCAACGGCAGGACATGAACCAGCAAATTGGTGGAAACGCCGCCGGGATTGTCCGCGTTGTAAGCGGTAAAGACCACGTTGAAATCGCCGGGGCTGGTCCACAAATGCGAGGTGAAATAGCTGACGTTGGTGACGATGGTCCCGTCACCGAACGACCATTCCAGTCCTGCGGCGCGCCCGGTGATTTGTCCGGTCAGCGCCAGAGAACGATTTACCAGCAGGGAGTTCTGGCTTGCTTGAATGGCCACGGACAATGCCCCGATGAAATCGGCGTCATAAACTTCATAAGCCCCCATCGAAGGCGGGTTGTTCCATGCCTCGCCATCCAGGTCTGTGCCCGTTGCGAAAAGCGAATTGCCGGCGCCGCGACACGGGGAAGCGGCGGACAAGTGACAGGCAGCATCCATGAACATCGGATCGTTGGTGATATTGCCCCAGGCAGCAATCGGCAATTGAGGGAAAGTGCAATTGTTGGATCCGATCAAACTACCCTGCCAATTATTGCCGCTGGCTGAAGCCGTGTTGCCATAAATGATGCTATTGTAAACCGTGTTGAGTTTCGGTACGTAGAATCCGCCGCCGTTGGCCGCGGTGTTCTGCGCCACCGTGCAGTTGTAAAGCGTACTGGAATACAGGCCGCCGCCGGCAAGCAAGGCCTGATTACTTGTGACCAGACAATTGTGGAGGGTGCCGGCATACGCCCCGCCGCCGTAGTCCGCCCAGTTTCCTGAAAGCGTGCAGTTCCATAGGATGTTTGAACACGACCCGCCACCGTAACCAAAGCCGGTATTGCCGGTCAGTACGCAGTTGTAAAGCGTTCCCAAATACGCGCCGCCTCCACTTCCATTGGCATCCCCATTGTTCACCAAATTGCCGACGAGCGTGCAACCAAACAGCGTCCCGCCAAAGCTACCACCACCCTTTCCACCCGGAAATGAGGTGGAGACTTTGTTGCTGATCAGATAACAATTGTAGAGCACGGCCTGATAAGCCGCTCCACCACTGGCAGTTGAACCACTGCTGTAAATGGAATTATTTGTGAACGTGCAGTAGTAAAACGTGCCTTGGTAAGCACCCCCGCCGCTAACATAGGCGGAGTTCCCGGCGAGAACGCAATTCGTCACCGTCCCGCCGGGTTCGCACCACAGTGCCCCGCCGCTTTGTTCTTTGAAAGTGTCACCGCTGGACAAGGTACGCCCGCCGGTCAAAGTGAATCCGTTTAAAATGGCATTGCTTCCCACGTAGGCACACCGGCCTTGATACGGCCAGATGGTTGTCGCAGCGGGGCCGTCCACGCTTTGCACGACTACGGCATTTGTCAGCGCCAGGTTGTTGTATTCCGATCCGAACACGATCACACCGGAACTGCGGTAAACACCGTCCGTAACCAGCACCAGCCGTCCGGGTGTTGTCCCGGCAGCCACGGCTGGTTGAATACTGGCAGCCGCTGTCGCCCAGTTTGTGTAAGGAGCGACCGGCGTCGTATTGGAAACATTGACGTAATACACCGGCTGCGGCACCACCTGCACGGCGGTCGTCGCGGACAGCGCCTGCCCCAAGCTGGAATAATATGCCGTCAACACCACGTTGTACGTTCCCGGCGAAGTCCAGGCATGGCTCACGTTTGATTGATTGGTGACCGTGGTGCCGTCGCCGAAATCCCACCAGAAATAATCGGCGCACCCGCCAATCTCCGCCACAAACGGCACGGCGTAGTCCGTCGAAAAACTGGCAAAGGTGAAGCCAACCCGGATGACCGGTGTTTGATCAATCGCTGGATCATATTCGTATGCCCCCATGTCGAATTGGGCGATGCCGTCTCCGTTTCCGTCCAACGGCCGGGTGACACCGCGAATATCATTGGTGGGTGCGAAAATAATACCGATGGGCGAAAAACAATTGGTTGAACCTTCATCAATGCACGGTGAGCCACACTTCAATTGGAAGTCGCCGCCCGCAGCATCCACAAAGTCCGGGTCGTTGGTGATGTTGCCAGTCCCGTAGAAAGGATTCGGGGCCGTGCAGCAATAATACATGTATGGGTTGTTGGTCCAGTTGGCACCACCCGATGCCGAATTGAAATAGATGACGCTGTTGAAGGCGATGCCGCCATACAAGCCGCCGCCAACGCCGGTTGCCGAATTGCCGGTCACCGTGCAGTTGACGAGCGTGGCCAAATAAGCGCCCGCGCCGTTGCCATAAGCTGAAATCGAATTGGTGGCCAAATTAGCGTCCAACACGCAATTGTAGAGCGCTCCTTGGTAAGCTCCGCCGCCGGCATAGTTGGCCGTGTTCCATTGGATGAAGCAATTGAAGTTGGTACTTTGGTAAGTTCCGCCGCCATAGTTGGCCGCGTTTCCCGCGATTAAGCAGTTGAAGTTGGTGCCTTGATACCCGCCGCCGCCCTGGCCGGAACTGTCGGTTGCATTACTGGTCAACAGGCAATTGTATGCCAGACATTGAGCGGCCCCGGCCCCGGTACCGGCGTTTCCATTATACACCGCCGAATTATTGCTCAACGTGCAATTGTAAAGAGTGGCTCCGCGAGCGCCGCCGCCGCTGTTGGCCACATTGTTCATCAGCGTGCAGTTCCACAACGCGCCAGCCCCGCCAGCCCCGCCGCCCGAACCGGCGATATTGCCCATCAATGTGCAATTGGAAATCGTGCCGCCATAAACGCCACCACCATAGCCCCCGCTGTAGGTGCCGGGAAAGTTGGCAAAATTGCTGATCACCAGACAATTGACGACTACACCACCCGGCTGGCACCAGATGCCGCCGCCGCTTTGCTCGTTGGTCAAGTTGCCGCTGGTGCTGGCGTGACCGTTCGTGATGGTGAACCCGCTCACCACCGAATTGCTGCCGACATACACGCAGCGCGTTTGTGTGCCACCGGCGATGATAGTTGACGAAGGGCCATAAACCCCCAGCAAGGTGATGCCGTTGGTCAGCGCCACGCGGTTGGTTTCCGAGCCGTAAATCACGGTGCCGCCATTCGTATAAATCCCGGCGCCGGCGACCACAAGCTCGCCCGCCTGCGCCACGGCCACAGCGTTTTGAATGTTGGTCGCCGCGGTCATCCAATTTGTGTAAGGCGCGACCGGATTCGTGCTGGTCAAACTCACATAATGCACCGGGTTCGTGTTTTGATTTTCGTAAGCGCCGATGTCCACTGTGCCGCCGACGATCCGCGGGTTGCCGTCCAAATCCGTGGTGTTGGTAACAAAAGAATTAGTTCCCGCATTGATACAAGGCGAACCCACTTGTAGCCGGAAGTTTCCGCCCGGCAAATCCACAAAAGCCGGCGCGTTGGTGGTCACCACGCCGGTGGCGTTCGCCGCCGTGCAGCAATAATAGAGTTTTGACATATACCAGTCCGGGCCGCTCGGCGCGGAGTTGTAATAGATGACGGTATTGTAATTCCATCCGCCATCAACACCACCTCCGCTGACAGTGGCCGTGTTCCCGACCAACGTGCAATTGATAAGCGAGGTGTCGTAAGCGCCCCCGCCAGAAGCCGCCGTGTTCCCCGTCAAAAGACAGTTGTCCAAGGTGCCTTCCCCAGCCACACCGCCACCCATGCTGGCGACATTTCCAATGATGTAACAATTGAACAAGTCGCCTGAAAAAACCCCTCCACCGCTACCGGCGGCCGCATTTCCGGTAATCACGCAATTGGTGACGGTACAACCCGGTCCGGACATGATGCCGCCGCCGTTGCCGGAGTTTTGCGTTGCCCCACCCGTCAGGGTGAAACCGGACAAAGTCGAGGAATCGGTCAAATAAACGCATCGCACCGCGTTGTTCCCGTTCGTTGTGCCGGGAATTTGATAGCCCACAATCATCGTAAACGCCGGGCCGTTGAGACTTTGAATTGTCAGTCCCAATCCAGAGGGAACATAAACGCGGTTTGAGCCGGCAAAAGAAGCGCCGCCGTATTGATAGATGCCGTTGGTGACGAGGACGGTATCGCTGACCCCCGAGGAATTGATGGCGTCCTGAATATTGGCCGCGGCGGTGCTCCAATCGGTGTAGGGCGGTACCGGATTCGTGCTGTTCATGTCCACGCAATGCACCGTCGCGGAAGCATTGGAGGACAAAAATGCGAAGGCAATGACCGTTGGCGACAAAAGGTGAGTTTTCATACGCCGGTTCCGAGAATGATTAATAATTATCATTGCTGCGTTTAAAAAGCAAGCCTGAAACGGGATGGTCACAGAGTTTCGCGTCCGGGGCGATACAGCCGTCTCCTCCGATCGCGTTTTGACCATCGTGATCGAGCTGACACCCTCGCAAGCCAAAGTTTGCGGCCACTATTTGCGGGAAATTTGAGCGGGCCGACGTCCGCTGCTACAGGAAGAGTTGCCGCTGCCAATTCATCAATTCTGGCGCGTGCCGGTCCCAGTCACGGGCGAGTTCGCCCAGCGTGGCGCGGCTGGCGATGAGCGTCGGGTCAATGCCCAGCTTGTGCGCCCGGACGTTGCGGATTTTTTCCAGTTCGCGGTAACGGCGCATCTCCGCCTCGGTCGGGCGATGGCCTTTGGGCCGCAAAAATTCCGGATGCCGTTCCGCGGAAAGCTGGAGGCCGGTTTTGATGGCGTTGGCCAAACCGTCGCGGCGGTGCGTTGATCCCGCGAGGCGGAGCGGCACGAGCGGTTCGACCGGTCTGTGCGCGGCCGCGGCGGCGGCGATAGCTACAAGCTTTTCGTGCGTCAGAATGAAGAACGGCGGACGGTTTGCGGCAACGGCTTCCCGCTCGCGCCATTGCCAAAGCTCGCGCAACACGGCCAGGGCGGGGCGGCCCAGCCGGGAACTGCCTTTGACGCGCCAGACGGAATCCATGTCCATCACTGGCGGCCGGGAGGTTTCCGCAATCAACCGGACGCAAGATTCCTGATGCCATGCGAGGCGGCCTTTTTGTTGCAATTCAAGCTTCAGTTTGTCGGCGAGCGGTTTCAAATAGCGCGTGTCCTTGCGCGCATAGGTTTCCATTCGCTCTGTGAGCGGGCGGCGCGCCCAGTCAGCCTTTTGCGGACCTTTGTCCAGTTTCACGCCGAGCAGTTTTTCGACGAGCGAACCCAGGCCGAATTGCCGTTCACCCAATAACCGCGCCGCGAGCATGGTGTCGAAAATCGCCGACGGCACGAACTCATGATGTTTGCGCAGCATTCGCAAATCGTAATCCGCGCCGTGCATGATAAGCTCGTGGGCATTGAGCGCGTCGAGCAGCGGATCCAGATTGATTTCGCCCAGCGGATCAATCAATTGGTCGCCGGCGTCAGTGCTGATTTGAATCAGGCAGAGTTTTTCGGGATAGGCGTGGAGGCTGTCGGCCTCGGTGTCGAGCGCCAGCCAGTTGGCGGATTTGATGGTGGGCAGCAGCGCGGCGAGTTTTGCGTCGGTGTCAATCACGGTTGATTTATACTACAATCGGGTGGCAGCCAATCGGAAGACGAAATTACAGACGCCGGCAATTTTTTCTCCGATGGGATTCCGGTCTTGAACGGGAAATTCCACCGCAATTCGGATTGAATGTTTGGGCCAGGGGCGGTGTCCATGAAAGAGAAGCCCCTCCGGGGAAAGGCAGTTGTGTTGAACTGACGGCTGCCGGCATAATGGATGGACCGTTTGAATTTGATGTTATATGGCGAACACAACGATTGTCACACCCTCGCGTAAAAGGCGGCGCGGCTGGCTGCGGATTTTGGCATGGCTGGTCGTATTGCTGCTGATATTGATTGTCGTCGCGTATTTTGTCGTGACGAATCCGGCCTTTATCAAGGGCGTCGTGTTGCCGCGCTTGAGCGGCGCGTTGGACGCGAACGTCACCGTCAGCAATGTTTCTCTCAGTCCCTCCAAACAAATCGTGCTGCGCGATTTGAAGGTGCAGACAAAAGGGCAGGCACCGGTCTTTTCGGCGGCGGAAGTGAGCGTTCGCTACCATCTCTGGGACATTCTCGGCGGCAACCTTCACGTGGATGAGATTGCGCTCTCCTCGCCCACGGTTGAATTGGTCGAGAATCCGGACGGCAGCAGCAACCTCGACCCGCTGTTGAAGGCATTGCACGGAAAGCCGGCTGAAGCTGGGACGCCGCAACCCAAATCATCGAAGGCGCCACGGATTGATCTGGGCAAGCTCGCGTTGCGCAACGCGAGCCTTGTGGAAATCAAAAATTACAGCGGCGGCCGGAGCAACGTGCTGGCGTTGACAAATCTGGACCTCACCCTGTCGAACGTGAAAAACGGGCAGCCCGCCGTGCTTCAGTGGTCCGCCATCCTCTGGATTGACGACCACCCGCCTGGTGGCACCAATGGGTTTCTCGCAGCAGCCATCACTGGTAATTTCAATGTTGCCCTGACACCGGACTTGAAGCCCGCCTCCGCTTCCGGCAAGGCACAATTGGCGGTGTCCGATGCCGGCGGTGCGTTTGGGGATTTCGCCGCGTTTGGCGCCGGACTGGATTGTGATGTAACTGCCGCGGAGATCAAGCAACTGGATTTGCATTTTCAAAACGCAGGCGCGTCGCTGGGCGAGTTGACCGTCAGCGGCCCGCTGGACCTGGAGAAAATGGAAGGCCAGTTGCAAGTAAAGTTGCAGGGGATTGACCGGCGGCTGTTGAATCTGGCCGGGGCCGCGCGCGGTATTGATTTCGGCTCGACGGCCATCAGTTCCACAAACGAAATCACGCTGACAAAATCCGGCAAGACCATCGCCGCGACCGGCCGGTTCATCGCCGACAGGTTCCAGGTGACGCGCGCGGGGCAGACCACGCCAACACTGGATTTCGGCGCCGATTACGCGGTCACGTTGGATAACACGGCGCAAACGGCGCTGCTGGACAAGCTGACGTTGACCGGCACACAGGAAGGCCACCCGCTGCTGGCCGCGCGCCTGTCCGAGCCAATGAGCCTGGCGTGGGGGAACAACGCCGGCCGCGTCAGCAATTCCGCCCTCGACCTGGACGTGACAAATCTGAATCTTGCCGATTGGCGGCCTTTCCTCGGCGACACCGTGTCGGCTGGCAACGTGAATCTGCAAATGAAGTTGTCATCGCAACAGGAAGGCCGGCAGCTTGGGTTTGGACTGAATTCGCAAATCAATAATCTTGCAGTCCGGATCAGCAGCCATCAGACCTTCCAGGCAACGGTGAATTTGCAGGCGCGGGGCCAGACGGCAGATTTCAAGAAATTCAACCTGGGCGAATACCAATTGCAAATCAGCCGCCAAAACCAGCCGTTGCTCGCCATCAATGGTTCCGGCACGTATGACCTGACGGATGCGAGCGCGGACGCGCAAATTGTGTTGCAGGCTTCGCTGGCTGGATTGAGCGAAGCATTTCCGCAGCCCGGCTCAAGTGTTTCGTCCGGTAACATTGAATTAAACGGCCGCATCACGCAGAAACAAAATGCGCAAACGATCACGGGCCGGCTCGTGCTGGCCAATTTCACGGGGCAGACGGGGAAAAATTCATTTCGGGACTTCGGCAGCACAATGGATGTGGACGTGAGCCGGACGCCCGAACGGATCCAAATCAAGAAGCTAACGGGGGCGTTGACCCAAAGTGGAAACCCCGGAGGGAATTTTGATCTGACCGGCTCGTATGATCCCGCGCACCAAACGGCCCAATTGACCGCCAACCTGTCAGGCTTCAACCAGGACGGCCTCCGTCCGTTCCTCGAACCGTTGCTGGCGGACAAGAAACTGGTTTCGCTGGCCATCAACGGCAATGCCTCCGTTCAATACGCCCCGGACCGGAGTTCCACTATCAAGACCGATTTGCAGGTGACCAACCTCGTCGTCAATGATCCCACAGGACAGTTTCCCAAAACGCCGCTGGCCGCCAAATTGCAAATTGACGCCACGCTCCAAAATCAGGCGGCCGACATCCGCCAGTTCCAGATCGGGCTGACCCCGACTGACCGTGCGCAGAATCAAATTCGATTGCAGGGGCATGTTGACTTTTCCAGGACGAATGCCGTTCAAGGCAACCTCAAACTCTCATCCGATTCGCTCGACCTGACCAGCTATTACGACTTGTTTGCGGGCGGTACAAATGCCGGCGGAAAAGCATCACTGACGACCGCGCCGCAAGCCGGGCCGGTCACCGCCACCAATCAGGAACCGCCGGCGATTAACCTGCCTCTGCAGAATTTCACGGTTGCCGCAAACATCGCACGCCTTTACCTGCGCGAAGTTGCCATCACCAATCTTCAAACGACGGTGAAACTGGACGGCAGCCGCGTGAGCATCAAGCCATTCCAACTCGTGCTCAACGGTGCGCCGGTAAATGCCACCGCGGATTTGGATCTGGGCGTGCCCGGGTACAAATACAACCTTGCCTTGGATGCCAATCAGGTCCCGTTTGCGCCGTTGGTAAATTCCTTCGCGCCCGACCGCAAAGGAGAACTGGTTGGCATGTTGACGACGCACGCTCAAATCGGCGGCGCAGGTCTCACCGGCGCTGATTTGCAGAAAAATCTGGCCGGCCAGTTCAACATCGGTGCGACCAACTTGAACTTGTCCGTAATTAACATTCACAGCTCAATCCTCAAATCACTGATCAACGTCGTCGCAACCATTCCACAATTGTTGAGCAATCCCGAAAGCGCCATCCTTTCGCTGTTTGGCCAGGTGACGGGGCAAGGCGGCGGATTGATGAACCAGCTTCAGCAATCGCCGATCGAAGTCATTGCTGCGCAAGGCCGCGTCGGCACCGGGCGCCTTGACCTGCAATCGGCCACCGTGCAAAGCGCCGCCTTTGAAGCCGACGCCCAAGGCAGCATCCTGCTCGCGCCCGTCCTGACCAATTCCGCCATCAACATTCCCATCGCCATTTCGGTCAGCCAGCCCATTGCCAAACAGCTCAATCTAGCCTCAGCCAACAATTCGTCGGGCACAACCTACGTCCCATTGCCGCAATTTTTAACAATGACCGGCACGCTGGGCGATCCGAAGACACAAATTAAAAAAACCGCTCTGGTCGGCTTGACGGTAAAATCCTTTGGCAGCGGGCTACTGAATCAAGCCACGAATCCTGCAACACCGGTGGGAGGGTTGCTGAACCAATTGCTGCAACGCGTCCGATGACACAGCCGGTTGATGCCACCCGCGCGCAGCCTCACCACTCCGCCGTTTGTTTGGTATTGGTAAGTCTTGCCTTCCGGGTGGGGCGAGCGTCCCCGCGAGCCGGCTCGTCAATGGCCTCGCCCCACCGAAACAGTACCCCAGCCGCTTGGTTTCATCCCTTGCCAGCCGGCAGGCATTTTTCATAGCTTCTTGCCACATGAATCTGGCCACGGCCTTTGCCGATTGCGCGGAAAAGCACGCGCCCCAAATCGCCATTTTTTGGGGTGAAGCGGAAATATCCTATGCCGCACTTTCCGCACAGGTACGGAACATTGCCGCCCGCCTGCAAACCCAATTCGGCGTAAAACCCGGCGACCGTGTGGCACTGTGGGTGAAGAATTGTCCGGAGTTCGTGCCGGCGGTATTCGGCATTTTGACCGCCGGCAGCGTGGTCGTCCCCATCAACAACTTCCTGAAACCCGCCGAGGTGAGTTACATCCTGAATGATGCCGGCGCGAACGTGCTCATCACCGGCGCAGAGTTGGGTGCGCATTTTCCCGAATTGGCCACCGCGCGTCCGCAATTGAAACTTTTCAAGGTGGAAGAGTTTGAAAGTTTGGGCTCGACGGAGTCCCGCCGCAGCGGATCCGAAAGCGTAAATCGTAAATCGCAAATCGTAAATCGGACGGAGTCCGACCTCGCGGCCCTGCTTTACACCTCCGGCACGACCGGCCATCCGAAGGGTGCGATGCTCACGCACGGCAATTTTCTCCACAACGTGGCGAGTTGCGTGGCGGCGCTCGATGTGCGGGAGGACGAACGCGTCGTGGTGGCGTTGCCGCAGTTTCACAGCTTCATGTTCACGGTGGGCACGCTGCTGCCAGTGCTCTGCGGCTGCGGGATTCTGCTGCTGAAAACACTGCATCCGTTCAAGCAGGTGCTCGAGGAGATCGCGCGGCATCGTGGGACAATTCTGCCGGCGGTGCCGTCATTTTACCGCGCGCTGCTGGCGGTGCCGGAGTTCGGCCGGCTGCCGCTGCGGCTGTGCGTCAGCGGTGGCGCGCCATTGCCGGTGGAAGTGTTCAACGAATTCACGCGCAAGTTTCCGTTTCCGCTGCGCGAGGGTTACGGTCCGACCGAGAGCAGTCCGGTGGCCACGGTGAATCCCATTTACGGCATCAACAAACCCGGCTCGATTGGCAAACCGATCCCGAACGTGGAGTTGAGCATCCGCGACGATGGTGGCAAGGAACTGCCTGTCGGCGAAACCGGCGAAATCTGCATTCGCGGCGGGAACGTGATGCGCGGCTATTGGAATCAGTCCGAAGAAACGGCGAAAGTTTTGCGGGACGGCTGGCTGTACACCGGCGACGTGGGCTATCGCGACGTGGAAGGTTATTATTACATCACCGACCGCAAGAAGGACATGCTGCTGGTGAACGGCATGAATGTTTATCCGCGCGAGATTGAGGAAGTAATTTACCAGTTTCCCGGCGTGAAGGAAGCGGCGGTCATCGGTATGCCGGATCCGCGCAAAGGCGAGCAGCCGGTGGCATTTGTCACGGCGGTGGAAGGCCAGACACTCGACGAAAAGGCGTTGCTGCAATTTATTCGCGGCAAACTGGCGGATTACAAATTGCCCAGGCAAATTGTCCTTCTGCCCGCGCTGCCGCGCAATGCAACGGGCAAGATTTTGAAAACGGAATTGCGGAAACAGGCGGTAAAGTAAATCTCAATAAACGAGCACCAGCACCCTCGTCCTTTTTGGTGGAGCGAGCGTCCCCGCGAGCCGAAAGTTGTAGCGTCGAGCCTGTGGCTCGAAAGCATCGGCGCACCCGTCCTCCGTAGCGGTACTGCGGCGGGTGGACAGCGCCGATTCTACATGTCGCGTTTGCGGTTGCGCCCAAAACGCTTGTCGTCTTGGACTGCGGTGGCAAGCGCAGCGCGACACCGCTTTTGCCCCGGAGTCAAACGCCCTCCCAAAGCGGCGTCACAGCCGCCGCACTGCCAAGACGCTTCGCGCATTTCCGCCGGTTTCCCAATCGTCCATTGCAAAATGGTTTTACGCCGACAACACAAACGCAGCCTGGTGTTTGCTGTTCTCATCCAGCGTCGCCCAATTCATTCCGTGTTTGTCAGCCAGACTCGCCAGATAGAAATCTGTTGTCCTGCCGCTCGCGGGCGCAGGCGCGCCGCCGAGAATTTTCAAATCGCAGGGAACAAAATGCGGTTGCACTTTCCTGTGCCAGAACGACAACAGTTCCCGCGCTTCCGCCATCGTTGCGCCAAAAGCCGGTTGGGTCGAGATGCGGAGAAAACCCGGTTCAGTGATCAGGCAGACGGCAAGGGACTTTCCTTTCTGCCAACGGATGACACGCTGGTGATGTTCGTGATCGGCCACAGCCAGGCCAGCAAGGCGGACACGTCCAGCAGGTAGGTCATGGAAATTGGTCCATCAATTTGCGGGTCTCGGCCATCGTGATGCGTTTGCTGGAAGTGGCGACCCCAAATCCATTTTCCCGGCGCAAGGTCACCTTGCGCGCCGCTTTTCCAGCCGCGTGAGAAGAAACTGGCCAAGTCCGGTCGTTTTCAAGTCAAAAGCGTCGCCGGGATGGGCGGGTTTGGGCAGCGTCACCCGACGTCGGGCATCGGCGGTAATAATCATTAAGTTGTGTGTATAACCCGTACTTAATGATTTGGCAAGCTGGTCGGGCAATTTCGGGCCGGTGCAGGTGGTTTGATTGACTACAACCAATTTGTCTCCAACAGGTTAAGCGGTTTCCTTTTCCGAGTTGCTTTGGTGGATTCGAGCCGTTATCCTGCTTTCACCGTTCGGGCATGAAGCGTGGGCGGTAAAAATTTTATGGCTGAAGGATATTGCGTCAAATGCAAGGCCAAGAAAGAGATTGCCAATGGCGTTGAAGAAACGATGAAGAATGGGCGCAAGGCCATCAAGGGCAAATGCCCGACCTGCGGCACGGTCATGTTCAAGATTTTGGGCGGCAAGGCCGCTCCGAGTGGCGCAACCCAAACCCCACCGGCCGCGACGGGCTAATTATGTCCCAACAGCTCGCTTACGTCATCATCACCCCCTATTCGCTCTACAAGTCGCGCACGGGCGGAATCCTGAGCCGGCTCATTTCCCGCACGGGCCTGGACCTGGCAGCGGCGCGCATGTTCGCGCCCAGCGCCGAACTGGTAACGCAATACGTCGAAACGATTGTATCGGCGCACGACCCGCAGGACCGGAAAATCCAGGAACTCCTCAAACAATACGTGCTGCAGAATTTTTCTCCGGACCCCAAAACCGGGCGGCGGCGGCGAGTGATGACACTCTTGTTCCGCGGCGATGAGGCGGTGCGAAAGATCCGGTCGGTCGTCGGCAATCTCGGTCCGGACCGGCGCATGGGCGAAACCATCCGCGACACTTACGGTGACTTGATTTTGGAGGAGAACGGGCAGGTACGCTATTTCGAGCCGGCGGTGCTGGCCGCGCCCAACCCGGAGGAAGCCGGGGTAAAACTTAAATTGTGGGCGCGTTATTCCGACAGCGACGGCGGAGTTTTGGAAAAGGTCATCTCCTACCAGCCCGGCGACATCGGCCAGCGCACCCTCGTGCTCATCAAACCGGATAATTTCCGTTTCGCGACCGGACGCCCCGGCAACGTCATAGATTTCTTCTCGCGCGCCGGCCTGTTCATCGTGGGCATCAAGGTCCACCGCATGAGCGTGGCACAGGCGATGGATTTTTACGGACCCGTCCGCGATGTCCTCCGTACCAAACTCAAGGAAGTGGTCGGCTCCAAGACCAAGGCCGCGCTGGAGAAGGAGTTTTCCATCAAAATTGGCGACGCCGAGGAAAAGCGGCTTGGAGAGGTTCTCTGTGAGACCTTCGGCGAGCATCAGTTTGAAAATATCATCCGCTTCATGTCCGGCCATGCGCCGTCTGAACTGCCGCGCGAAGAATGGACCCGGCCCGGTACCGAAAAGTGCATCGCGCTGATTTATGAAGGCGTGAATGCCGTTTCCAAGATCCGCGACGTGCTTGGCCCGACCGATCCGTCCAAGGCGCCGCCGGGCTCCATCCGCCGCGAATTCGGCTCAACCATCATGGTCAACGCCGCCCACGCCAGCGATTCGCCGGAAAACGCCAAACGTGAAATGAACATCGTCAACGTGGGCGAAAATAATTTCCGCCAGATCATCGAGGAGATTTACGGAAAGTCGTGAGCTGGAATTCAGGCTTCAGCCTGTCCCCCCGTCAACCAGCTAAAGCTTGAACTCCAACGCGTCGCGCAGTTTTTCCAACAACTTTGCATCCGCTGCTGGAAACGCGTATTCGTCCAATTCCGATTGGCTCACCCATTTGACCGCCGCGCAACCGAGCGGCTGGGGTTCGCCCTGCGCCAGCCGGCAGATAAAAAATTTCAGCCGGACTGTTTTTTCCGGGTAAGCGTGTGTGACTTCTTCGAAAAGGTCGCCAACGGAAGATTCCACGCCGAGTTCCTCGCGCAATTCGCGAAACAGGCATTGTTCGAAGCTTTCGCCCGGTTCGCGTTTGCCGCCGGGAAATTCCCAAAGTCCGCCGAGGTGCAAACCGGCGTGTCGCCGGGTGATGAGAACCTTGCCGTCGCGAAAGATTAAAGCCGCAGCAACGTCAATGATCTTGGGTTTCATCTCATAATCCGGCTCTTAATCGTAATCTTAATCGCCGCTGAACAGATTAAGAAAAGGATTACGATTAAGATTACGATTTAACGGCCTACGCTTTTGTAAATCCAGCCGAGCCGTTCCATTTCCGCGCGGTCGAACAGGTTGCGACCGTCGAACATGATGGGATGGCTGAGTGACTTGCGGGCGCGCTCGAGGTCGAGCTTTTTGAATTCGTCCCACTCGGTGGCCACCACCAGCGCGTCGCAACCGTCGGCTACGGCGTTCATGTCGTCAACATAAGTCACGTTCGAAAGCACCGCCCGGGCTTTGTCCATCGCCTTCGGATCGTGGACGCGCAGCACCGCGCCCTCTTTTTGCAGGCGTTGACAGAGTTCAATCGCCGGCGACATCCGCACATCATCGGTGTTTTGTTTGAAGGCGAGGCCGAGCACGCCGATGGTCTTGTCTTTGAGCACCCAAAGTGTGTCGGTGATTTTTTTGATGAACCGTTCCATCTGTTCGGCATTGATGCGCTGGACTTCCTTGAGCAGCCGGAAATCGTATCCGATTTGCTCGGCGATTTTGATGAAGGCGCTGAGGTCCTTCGGGAAACAACTGCCGCCAAAGCCGATGCCCGCGTTGAGAAAGCGGCGGCCGATGCGTTCGTCCATGCCCATGCCGGCGGCGACTTCCTGCACATTCGCGCCGGCCACTTCACAAAGCGCGGCGATGGCGTTGATGTAGGAGATTTTGAGCGCCAGAAACGAATTGGAGGCGTGCTTGATGAGTTCGGCGGAATTGATGTCGGTGATGATGATGGGCGCATTGAACGGCGTGTAAATCTCCTTCATCGCCGCAGCGGGACGTTGCGAACGGACGCCAATGACAATCCGGTCCGGTTTCATCAAATCGCCGACGGCGAAACCTTCGCGCAGGAATTCGGGGTTGCTCACCACATCAAAGTCCACCTTCGCCTGGCAATAGCGCTTGATGGTTTCGGCAACTTTTTCACCGGTCTTGACCGGCACGGTGCTTTTGTCCACAACGATTTTGTAGGTCGTCATGGCAGCAGCAATTTCGCGTGCGACCTTTTCGACGAAACTCGAGTCCACCGAACCGTCCGCCAATGGCGGCGTAGGCACGGCGATGAAAATCACGTCGGATTTGCTGACGCCATCGGCAACGCTGGTCGTGAACCAAAGCCGGCCGGCAGCCGTGTTTTTCTTCACCAGTTCTTCGAGTCCCGGCTCGTAAATGGGGATGCCACCGGACTGGAGCAGTTTGACCTTCGCCGCGTCATTATCCACGCAGGTGACGTGGTGGCCGACCTCGGCGAAACAAGCGCCCGTGACCAACCCAACGTAGCCGGTGCCAACGATGGAAAGCTTCATACTCAGGGATTGCCGGCGGATGACGCTACCGATGCCAATTTTGTTCTTAATTCCGCCGCGCGCATCCCGGCTTCTGATGCGGATGCACTGCCGGGACTGGCCCGGGCGATGCTTTCATAAAGCTCGAGCGCATCCGTGAATTTTCCCTGCCGTTCGTCAATCCGGGCAAGCGCAAATTTCGCGATGTTCACCGCCACCACATCGGAAAAACCGTTGACGACCCGCTGATAAGCACCGACGGCCAAATCCAACTTGCCGGCTGCTTCCAGGCTGGCTGCCACGCCAAGCGCCGCCGACGCCGAAAAATCGCTGTCGGGATGGACATCGAGAAATTTTTGGAACTGAACCTGCGCGTCGGCAAACCTGCCGGCATCAAACAGTGCCGCCGCGCCTTGCAACCACGCGCGGCGCCCACCGAGCGTGCCCGGATATTCGGCGGCGATTTTCAAATACGCGTCGGCCAACTGGCTGGCGCTCGCGCTGGCCGGGTTGGAAAGAGTCAATTGCGTCAACTCCCTTCCCGCGGTGATTTCTTTTTGTTCCCGTTGCCAGGAAAAAAAAGAATATATAAAAACGGCGACAATGATGATTCCCGTGCCGACGATAACCCGGATTTTATTGGCCTCGATCCATGGCCACAACTTTAAAAGAAAAGCGGTTGAAGCGTCTTGTGATTGCATAATGGGTGTGCAATCTTTCGTGCGAACCCCAAAAACGCAAGCTCGAAATCTTTCGAAATCATTCGGGGCGGCAGAAAATTTGCTTGAGTACCGGGCGGGAGCGGGTTTCACTGGACGAAGTGGAGAGATGGCCGAGTGGCTGAAGGCGGCGGTTTGCTAAACCGAGTTTTTGATTTTCCAAAAATCCGCTGGAACCCCAATTAAATTAATGTTTCCAAGGAGTTGCCTGCTGTTTGCATTTTTACGCTCGCGGCATGATACAACACTGTTTTGACACGAATTCTGTAGGCAAGTGTCGGCAACTGGTAGCGGTTTTTCAAACCGCGTCAACCGGATCGGTTTCGGGAAGGCCAAATATCCGCCGCAAATTCGCCCGGCGCTTGGCCGCGTCTGCGAACCTGCCGGATTCTTGCTCAATTTCACTTCGCAGAAGGTTTGCACTAGCGGGGAAGAGCCCCGCAGCCAGATCCGCCTCGAGGCGCGTGTAAAACAATTCGCTCAACTTGTCGATTCTTACTTCATTTGAGATTGCTAATTCAGCAAGCAACTGAAGCTGCTCATCGGTCATATCAAAACCCTCCCAAATCAGGATTTTGCCAAGACGTTGTATAACGATGCCCTCCCGTCCGTATATGTTCCTTCGATAACCCACTGGCCGGATTTTGGAACTGGTCCCGGATATAGCGCAGATGCCCTTCCATCTTCCGATTCACATCCAGCAAAGCCACCTGCGGCGACCCCAACCCCACCCGCTCGCGTTCGGTCGCCTCGCGCCGTCCGCCCGCACCGCCTTCCAAAGACGCAATCTGGCTCCCGTACTTCTTCTTTATCCCGAGTTGGTCCATGATGTCCGAGGCTTCCTTCGTCAATCGCTGCAAATCGCGTTGCTTCTCCTGATACGTCGTTTTGGTGTTCGACAACGTATCGGCTAGCTCCTTTTGGATATTCGTCAAGTGGTCCGCTTCGGCCGTCGCCTTCGTATAAGCCGCCTGCGCGTCTGAGACCGTGCTTCGCACCTTCTTCCCTTGCACCGTAGCCGTGAACGCGCTTTTATCGAGGACCGATTGAATGATTGCGATGGCCTGCTCGGCCGTCTCTTTTCCGGTCAGAGTATTGGCCCCTTGCCGCATATTCACATACCCTGCCTCTTCTTCGCCAATAGGCGTCTTCTTGCCAACTTCCCGGAAGCGTCCAATTTCCGCCTTGCCGAAACTGCTATCCATGGCGTCCTGGATCGCATTGAGTATTTCGCCAGCGTTCTTTTTAACACGTTCCGCGCCGAGCAAATCTATTCCGCCTTCGCTCGGATTGCTTGTAAAAGCCTTGTCCGCTTCCTCGGCCGCTATCTGCGCCAATTCCGCCTCGCGTTGCGCCTGCAACTTCATCCGCGTCGCCATTTCCAGCTCCGCCGCCAGCTCCGCCTCTTCCATCCGCTCCACCTCCAGCTTCGTCGCGCCGCGCAACCGGGCCAATTCCTGTTCCGCCTTGGCCTCTTCCCGCATCGCTTTGATGATCCGTTCCAGCTTCTCCGGCAATGTTTCCGCTTCCGCCCCCACTTTTTTCAGGAAATCCAAAAATGCCTGATGCTCCTTCGCGTCATCCCGCAGGGCATCCGCCTGTTCTGAGAATTTCTTTTTCAACGGATCCAGCAGGCTGGCCAGGTTCCGGCTTTCAACCGCCAGAGTGTGGAAATGGCGCCAGGTGAAAAATGCCGCCGCCCCCAATGCCACCACTGCCGCCGCCGTCCAACCCAAAGGCGATATCGTCACGCTGGCCGCCGCCGTCTCAATCTTCGCGGCCGTTTGCGCCGCTGTGGCCTTTGCCGCCTGGGCCACTGCCGCCTCACGCGCGCTCAGGGCCAGGCGTTCATTAGCTGCTACCAGGGCATTCGCCGCCTCGATATCCACCGTCTCAGCCGCCGCAGCGCGCCGCGCCGCACTCGCCTTGGCCTCTGCCCCTAATGCCGACCGGGCCATGCTCGCCGCCAGCCGGTCCTCGCCCGCCGCCGCCACCACCGCATCGGCCGCCGTGCTCTTCACCAGCTTCCCCAAAACCCCAAGATATTGCGCCAGCAACGTAACGCTCCCCGGCACGCGCGTGAGGTTCCCACGTCCGAGCTCGCGGATAATCACCAGCGTCTCGCGCATGATCCCGCTTAACCCGCCACCTGGCCCGCCGCCGTGCCCCAATCCCTCCACCACCGTCCCCCGCGCCGCTATGCTCGTCAGCATGGCCAATTGTGATGCCTTCACCGCCGCCACCTTCTCTGCCTCCGCCGCCATGCGCGCCGCCACATCCGCCTGATTCAATGCCCGTTCCTGGGCCGATTGCGTCAATCTCAGCTTCAATTGCTGTTGCGAGATATAGCGCGAGCGCCCGATGATTTCTGCCGCATCCGCCGACGTCAATCCGCCGATGGTTTTCTGCTGGCGGGTAATGTCCATCCGTAAGGCGTTCTGGATCGCCAGCCCGGCCGCCTTCGCTTCCGCCACCGATTGCGTCAATGAACCACGGAACGTCGGGTCCATCCGGCCGCCCAAAATTAAATTTAGCCCGGGCATGAGTCAGAACGGAGTTTTGAAAACGGCCGGCAGGGTTGAAAAAACCCCACCGGCCGATAATGCGGGCGTTGCGGCTGACGGGCCGCATACGCTCCTGAGCCGGCCTGGCGGCCGGTTTCCGGCTTGGCAGCCAGAAATTGGTGAGGCGTTTCATCGCCGTTATGCCGCATTGCTCGGAAGCGGCTGATTGCTGCCATGCAGTCATGTTTTAGCACGCATAGATTTATCAGTTTTTCGAGAGGCATTGGGCCATCTTCGATCTCTGCCTGTATTCCTGCGACCTTCCATTCAAGCCGTTCGATTTCGATTTCCGGCGGCATAACCAGTCGCTGATCCGCGACGCCGGGAACGGCCACGCTTGAGTTTGGTTGAGTCCGCATATTACGTTTTGGGTTCATCGCCGGCGTGGGATAGCTCCGCGTTTTGAACCAGGCCGGCGTAGATGTCGAAATCCGCTTCCAGATTTGCACCTGGCCGTTTTGCGTTTTCCTGTTTCCAAAACTCGACAAACTCGCGCAGGTTGATTTTGGAATTTTTGGCGCGCGTGCGGATCTGGCCAATCAACGCACTGGCCTGCCCTTCCAGCTCGGTGGCAAACTCGTTGATTTCCGGCCCGAGTGCAGTGCGCCACAGCAGATCTTTCACCGTGTTCTCCAGGCCGGAAACATTCTGGGTGGTTGCGGCGGCCTTCGCGGCCAACCACCATCGGAGTGCCGCGCGGCGAAGCTCCCTCGCGCCAACCTTGTCGAGAGCGAGCTGCCGGATGCGGCGGATTTGCTGGCGGATGCCCGCGAGTTGGACAATGCCGGCTTTCAAATCGTCAACCAGCGCCTGCTCAGACTCGATTAATTGGCGCGCGCGATTCTGGGCCTCGTCTGCAGTGGCAATCGCGGCGGTAATTTCAGATATCGCGGACGGGTTGAACAAATTCAGTCGCCGTGCATCCTCGGCCAATTCCCGGCGCAATTTTTCTCGCGCATCTGCTGCGCTCAAACCAAAATTTCGCATTTCGGTTTGAAGCTCAAGCGCGGTCGGCTCAATGCGCCACGCCGGCCCTTGGGATGCGAGGTCGGCGTCCCGTTGGCGTTCAAGCTCGTTGGATTCCTCGGTCAATCGCTTGACGATTGCATCCTTCGCCCGCCAAAAATCTGGCTCGCCCGTTCTCGCCTGTTCCGCCAAGACATCGTCGCGCGTGATTTGGCCGTCGAGGAATTTCATTTTCGCGTCCATAAATCAGGAATTTTTCTGGCCTTCCAGTAATCAGGAATTTTTCTGGCCTTCCAGTTTGATCCCGGCTTTGAAGCGGTCCCGGCCTTTCAAATCAGGCCGGTTCGCCGATGGTTTCGGCATTTTGATTTTCGTCGCGGCCAGTTGGCGTTCCCTACCGCGGAGAACTGGCGCTGCCGCCGCATGGATCACGGCGGGCACGGATGTCGGCGCCGGTGTCGGCTGTGCGGTTTTGCGCGCAAGCTGTTCGGTAAGCTCGGCTACGCGAAGATTAGCCGCGAAAATGTTAAAGGCAAGCCGGCCCGGCGGAAGGCCGAGTAACATTTCCAAATGTCGAATCTCCGCGTGCGCTTCGGTGACATGCGGGAACCGAATTTTTGGCGGTCTTGGCGGAAGAACGGCACCCAATTGGCGAACGATTTTCGGATCCATAATTTACAATCGGGGCGAGTCAATCAACGTGCCGTTGACGGCAACCCGAACACACGCCGGGCTTTTATGGAGTGCCGACTTACCTTAACCTGAGGGACATTTTCCTCACCTTTAACCCGAACACACGCCGGGCTTTTATGGCGTGTCGGCTCAACGCTTGTTTGGTTGCCCCGTGCCGGTGTGCAAGGTCCGTCAATGTGCCATCGCCGCTTACAAGCCACGCCAGCACGGCAAATCTCAAGACAAAACTTTTTCCGAAGTATTGATCCGCCCTTGAATCGACCAACCAATTTTCAACGTTTGATTTTTTCATAATTTTCACAAAAGCCGTGCAGTCCCGCTGGCTGCCCGGCGCGCGCGCATCCGTCGCATCCGCATCACCTTCGCTCTACGATGCCCCAGGACGAATCGCTGCCGTTCATCACACGGTCCACGCGCTGCGGCGCGCCCAAGCACGGGTAGCGTGCGACGGCGCCCCATAGATTTCGACACTGCGACCGGCTTTTTTTCCGATTTCCGCAGACTTGAAATCGCCGTGGTTCGCGCCGCGAGCCGCAACTTGCTGCAATTCCAAAAGTCAGAAAACCCGCGTGTTCATTGAACGAAATCAATTTCATTCCTGACGGCGCACCCATACAAGGCCCGATAAACATCGTAAAACCATTGGCATTGTTGCGTTTTCTGCTCATTCGTTTCGGTGTAACACGCGCCCCGGACGGCCCGCTCAGACGTTTCAATCGGTTTGGTAACTGAATTGTCACCCATTTTGACCAAAAAGAATCCTTACGCACCGGGGGCCGGCGCTACATTCCAAGCTCGGTCCAGAGTTCATCGAGGATTTTTTTCGTCGGTGCCAGCTCCACGCGCAGTATCTCGCGCAAATCATCGCGCAACCGGCCGCCCGGGCAATAATTCACGTCGCCGCGCAACCGTTTGAATATCCCCTCGAGCTCCACATGATTCAGCACCGTCTTGAGTTCATTGAGCGGGTTGGGCGGGGCGTGCAAGGTCTGGGGCGGGCGTTCGCCGATCAATTCCAGCAATTCATTGTCCCCGGCCGCCAGCAAGAGCGGTTGGCGATAGGCCAGCGCTCCGAGGATATCTTTGAATGGCGCCGGCGCCGCGTTAGCCACCTTCACGAACCATTTCAACTGGTCCTGGGTGATGGGGTTGCCGTATGGATCTACGAACAATTTCTCCATTTGACCCCAAAAATCGGTGGTCATCTGTTTGCCGGGCAGGGTATCCAGGAAATCATTGATGAGGATGCCGATGGCGCGGGCTTCATTGGCGGCGTCAATCCAGTCCTGGGCGCGTCCGAGCATTTTCTTGCGATACGCCCCGATGCGCCGCGTGATTTCTTTCAGGTGCGCTTTTTGAAGTTCCGCCGCTTTTGGATTGGCGGCGAGGTAATCGGCGCGCGCATTTTTCGCGGGCCACTTCGCTTTTACATTTTTCATTTTGTCAGTTCTTTGGTTGCGGTTGGTTTCTGCAAAACTGCTTCCAGAGAAATTCAGAGTACTGGGCGGGAGTGGTTTGAATGCGCCCCTCTTTCGCAGCGTTTTCAACCTCGGCGATCAGCCGTTCGCAAACGGCCGCGGTCCCCCGGATGCGGATGATCCACTTGCCGGCGTCGTTCACCCACTGACCGGCCAGGCAGGTTTCAAACCTGCTGGCGACAGATTTCTGAAATTGCGAAAGCGGGGTGCTCATTGTGATCTCAGCGTGTGACGCCGTGTGCGCACTTGTGCGCGTGTGTGACGCTGTGTACGCAATGTGACGCCATGTAGAGGGAGATGGAGATGGAGAGGAACACGACAAAGTTTAAAAGCCTTTTCAAGGTGGGGGTGCAGGGGGAGGGGTTTTGGTGCCGTTCCGGATTTTTTGCATTCGCAACCTGGTCTTTTCTCGCCGTTGTTCTTCCGTGACCAATTTTCGATATTCCGGGTAATTGAGAATGCACCAGCCCCAATTTCGATTTTCCGGATCAAGAAGGGCGATTCTCCGGCCATCGTGTGCCGGATTTCGGCTCGCCGGATCTGGCGCCTCAAGGATGGCGATTTCTTCTTTTATAATTTCCAGCGGAACATTTGTTCGTCTGGCAATCGCTTCGGCCGTCATGTCCACAACTCCATTGCAATCGCACAACTTCAGAAGATCCTCGAATACGTGGCGGGCCTGATAGTTTTCGGCGAGCGACGAATCGAGAATTTGAGTAAAAACTTTTGCGTACATTTTAGGGCAGTGTTTTTTTTGATCGTCTTGGTGTTCGCGGCTGAATCGAGCCAGGCAGCGCCGGTGGTGGCATTTTTTCGGGAGTAGATTTCACGGATTCCGTTAGCTGATGACAGTCCTGGACGCATCGAGCCATCGTTGCACGTCGGCCCACCTGAACCTAACCACGCGAGGCGTGATGCGCAAAAAAGGAAGTTTGCGCCGATCCCGCCAGAGTCGGATCGTTCGCGGCGTCACCCCCAACAACGCCGCCAGCGCCGCATCATCCAGGATATCACCGGCCACGGCCGGTCCCGCTTGGCAGTTGAGCAGGTCGCGGCCGATTTGAACCGCTTTTGGTTTATGCTCTTCGTTCTTTTCCATGCCGCAAAACTACAACGCGGCGTCGGAAGAAGATTTCGGAAGATGAATTTGAAACCGGACCGATTATTTGAGGCGATGCTTGGCGGGACGATATTCTGCCCCGATTTTTTTCAGGAGTGGGTAAATGTCGCGTTCTTCAATGCTCGTTCCCAGGCGCGCGGTGAGTTGCTTTTTAAGTTCGGACACATAGTGTCTGTGGTCCTGCTTCCGGCCGTCTTGCGTGCCTTTCGATAAATCCCAGTGCGCCAGGATTAGATATTCCATGACGGTCATTTTTTCTTCCGGGGATTCGCAAAGCCGGGCCAGGTCGTCGAAAAATACTCCGGTTTTATTTTTAATGGCCCACAGAATCCGGGCGCAGATCTCAATCGCAAGCCAGTGGGCATTTCTGGCGATGTCTTTTTCTTTGAGCTTGAGGAACTTCATCCACGAAACGTTCCGCCAGGCTTTTAGGATTTTGCCATCCCGCTTTCTCACCTGTCGCGCTTTTATCGCCGGCCGGTGGGCGCCGTCAATTTCAAATTCAATTCGCTCGCGTTCACTGTTCACCGTCAGTCCGATTATTTCCGAAAACATCTGGACATTGGAAATGAAGCGCGCCGCGCCCTCGGAAACAAGCCTGTCGCCTTTCACGACTGCGGTCCGGGCAACGTGCAAATTTTTGGCGATGCGGCCGGGCGCATAAGGGTCTGGCCTTCTGATGCCTCTGGTTTTCTTTGCGGTCGTTTTCATGGCGTCAAAATTGAACCAGCCAGCTTCCCGGCTTGTCTTTGCAGATTCTCGGCTCGCGTATCAGACCAGAGCGGTGGACCCCGAATCCTTCGACTTTCACGAGCGAGCCCACACGAACGCGATCACACTTCCCGCCAAGCAACGGAAGATTTCCGCGCGCCTGGCCGCTGGCGTTATCCACGATGGAAACTGACTGTGTACCGCCGTTGAATTCCGCGACGCGGCAAATCCATGTTTCCAGCCGTTTCGCCGCGAGCATTGGTTCAAACCATGTCGCAGTGAGCCGCTTGAAAACTACGCCTTCGCCGCCGGCATCCAAAATGGATTTCAAAAACTCTCCGCCGCGCTCCGTGGTTTCCGGCACGATTGGAATTTGAGCCGCCGCGCAAAGCTCGTTTCGCATGGCGAGCCGGTCCCGCAACGCCAGCGAGCGAACATCCTGACCTTGCCATGCGATGCAATCAAAGGCCGTGAAGGTGCTGCGGACATTCTCGCCGGCCAACGTGCCGCCAGCGGGTTTGAGCGTGGCGAAACGTCCGTCGAGTTTTTGCTGAATCAGTCCACCACCGGTCCAAGCCAAGGCAACAGCGAGCGGCACGATATGTTTTGTCGGTTTCAAGGTCATAGTGCTTTTGCTTTGGATAGTTGAACCATGTTGTCCGCTTGCTCAGGCGCCACGGCAAACCATGCCTTCGCCTGGCTCGGCTTCATGAGCTCGCGGTAGTGGCGAAAGACCACATTCGGCGAATTGCCCGCTTCAAGTGCGACTTGCGCCGCGTCTTGGATCTCGGCAAGTCGGTAGGAAATGAAGCTGTGCCGCGCCCCATTGTCTTTCCACGGCACGCCGGCCGCCTTCACCGTCTCCGCCCGGGCGTCCTGTAAATCGTTGTTCGTGCCCTTCCAGATTTTACCCGTGTGCTCGGCGTAGGGCGCGAGCCATTGCGCTAAATTCGGCAGGACGGGCACAAGCCGCCGTGATCGCGTCTTGGCCTTGTCACTGGAAACGTGAATGAAGCCGCCGGCAAGGTCTATGTCCTGCCACTCAAGCCGCTCGATCTCAGCGGTGCGGAGCCCGGCGAACGCCCCGAGCGCCACAACGGGCAGGAAATCGCGCGATGCGGCTTTGAGTAGTCCGGCGATTTCATCTGGCGTGAATATCTCTATCTTGCCGCCGTTGGCCGAAATGTGCTCAGTGTCGGCAACCGGATTGCCGCCTTTAAAAATGTAACCTCGAGACTCGGCGAACGCAAAAAGCGTGTGAAGCACCGTGCGAAAGTTTTTGGCCGTTTGCGGAGCGAGTTTCAGGCCGTCGAGCCACCGTTGCACGTCGGCGCCTGTAATGCTGGAAATATCTACACTGAAGTTGTCGGCGAACCGTGTCAGCCGCGCCCGCAAGTCGCCGATGTAGCGGGCAGACCTGCCGCGCGCCTCTTTCGCCGCAATCAATTCTGTTACCACGTCGGCAATGCGCTTGCGGGTCACTTTGATCAATGCGGTGCTTTTTATAGAATTGCGCCGCCTCAATTCCAGCATCGCCCACGATTTCATAAATCTTCGCGTAAGTCGCCGCGGCCACTTCCAGGGCCGCGCCCGTGGGCCGTATCAATTCCTTTGAACGGCCAAAGCTCGCGGCCTCGGCATTGCTCATTTTTGCCGCCGTTGCATCGCCCGTCGAAAGTTGATCGGCGATTTTCTTGGCTTCATTGCGCGCCTCACCATGTTCGGAGAAACTGCGCAGTCGGCGCCGGCCGCTGGTGTAATCGCCCACCTCGAAGATGAAACGCTTCTTTTTTCGGTTTGCAGTTGTGCGCCGGCGCCGGTAGATTTTGACCATGACGTTTCCAACAGTGATAGCCTCGAATGTCTCGCCCTCGACCGGGGACCAGCTCCGTTCTTTGGTTGCGTTCATGCCGCTTAATGTCGGCAAATTGTCGGCAAATGTCAAATGCGAAATTTTTCAGGGTGTCTGAAAACTCATAAACACCTTGATTATATTGGAGTTTGGAGAGATGGCCGAGTGGCTGAAGGCGGCGGTTTGCTAAACCGTTATACGGTCAAAAGCCGTATCGGGGGTTCGAATCCCCCTCTCTCCGCCATTCTGACTTTCCATGATTCTCAGTGACACAGACTGACCCAAGGTGACTTGGCCCTTTGTTTTCAAAGGCTTTCTGTGCTTCTGAAATTCCTTCGACATGGACAACGCCGGACACGGCTGGACTCGCTTGGACTAAATCGTGTCAACGGAACACGAAGCTGGACAAGAAGCTCGCTGCCACCTATTAGTGGTCCAAGGAACAATAAAACAACCGCAAGGCCTCCAAACACGTGGGCATCGGCTGATGAAAAGCAAAACCGCTTCACCCGTCGCCAAACTGACGGGTTCCATTCCCAACCGCCTGCAACTGGCGGGCGGCTGGATTGACCAGCCGTTTGTCTCGCAGCACAACCCGAAACCGCCCGGCTCGATGGCAGTGGTGCAGATTGAACCGCATTTTCGCGCGATGGACCGTTCCGGCGTCGCCAGCGGCATGCGCGCGGTGGCAATGAAGATTTGGAAGGGAAAATTTCCCAACCGTCCACCGGACGATTTGGCACGCGAACTTTACGACGCCGAGAACGAAGGCAAGGCCGAACCGAGCGGCTCGCAGGACATGATTGGCCTGGTTTACTCCGGCGTGAACCGGCTCGACTACGACTTCCATTATGACAACGGCATTTCCCCCGCGCACATTGAATCCTGCAACAGCCCGAAGGTCGCGCCCTGGTTGGGCAGTGTTTTGCCCCTGATTCCCATCGAGCCGCGGCCCGAAGCCTACAATCCGCTCGGCATCAAAAATCTGGAGCCGAAGCGTGTTGCCAGGCCCGGCCAGGCGGGAATAGATTGCTTCGACGCGATTGTGCGCCTGGACGCGCAGGCGCTCGGCGCGTCGCTCAACCTGAACATGAAATGCTGGGAGACGCTGCTGTCGCAAGTCGTCAGGCATCCACTCCTCCGGCTGGATTTGCCGGAGCTGCTCAGGGCGTATCAAAACCAGTATCTGGGCGCGATGTATTCCGGCAGCGGCGGCGGTTATCTGATCGTTGTTTCAAACGAGCCAGTTGCCGGCGCTTTCAAAGTCAATGTCCGTGTCGCCAAATAAAAATCATGAAACTGAACCAAATCAAACTCACTGTGCTGCTGCTGGGCCTGACGCTCACCGCGGCAGTCGCGCAAACCGATGCATCATCCGCGCTGAAGCTGCCGCCGATTGCCAGGGGGCCGTTCAAGCCGGACTGGAGTTCGTTGACGAATTACCAGACGCCCGAATGGTTCCGCGACGCCAAGTTTGGCATCTGGGCGCATTGGGGGCCGCAGTGCCAGCCGGAACACGGCGATTGGTATGCGCGTGAAATGTATATCGAGGGCAGTCCGGACTACAAATCGCATCTGGCCGAATACGGCCACCCTTCCACCAACGGCTTCAAAGATGTCATTCATGAATGGAAGGCGGCAAATTTTAATCCCGACAAGCTGCTGGCATTTTACAAGCAGAACGGCGCGAAGTATTTCATGGCGCTGGCCGTGCATCACGACAACTTCGATAATTGGAACTCCAAATATCAGCCGTGGAATTCCGTCAAGGTTGGGCCGCACAAGGATTTGATTGGCGGCTGGGCGGCGGCGGCGCGCAAAAACGGACTGCGCTTTGCGGTAAGCGTCCATGCCTCTCGCGCGTGGTCGTGGTATGAGGTGGCGCAAGGCGCGGACAAGACCGGCCCGCTCGCCGGCGTGCCATACGACGGCAAGCTGACCAAGGCGGACGGCAAGGGGCTTTGGTGGGACGGCCTCGATCCGCAGGATCTCTATGCGCAAAACCATGTCCCCGGCAAACATCTGGTGTGGGACTGGGATCCCGCACAGGGCAGCAGCGTTCCCGACCCGGCCTACATGGAAAAGTTTTTCAAACGCACCCAGCAGCTTTGGGATGATTACCGGCCAGACATGATTTATTTCGACGACGATGTGCTGCCATTTCACGGCGTCACGGAGGAGATCGGCTTGAATCTGGCGGCGCATTTTTATAATTCCAGCATCCAGTGGCACCACGGCCGGAACGAGGCGGTGATGACTGACAAGCATCTGGATGACCTGGAGCGCCAGGCGCAGGTCTATGACATTGAACGCGGCAAGGCGCCGGGCATCCTGCCGCTGCCGTGGCAGACGGACACCTGCATCGGTTCGTGGCATTACGACCGCGCGATTTTTGAACACCACCGCTACAAGACCGCCGCTGCCGTCATTCCCATGCTCGCGGATATCGTGAGCAAAAACGGCAACCTGATGTTGAGCGTCCCGCTGCAACGCGACGGCACGCCCGACCCGGACGAGATCAAAATCGTCAACGACATCGGCGCATGGCTGAAAGTCAACGGCGAAGCCATCTACGCGACGCGGCCGTGGAAGGTTTATGGGGAAGGCCCTTCGACGGCGGTGGTCGAGAAGGGACCTTTTGGCGGCCAGAGTGACGTGCCGAGACAACCGTTCACGGCGGAGGACATTCGCTTCACGCAGTCCAAGGACGGCAAGAAACTTTACGCCATTGTCCTCGCGCTTCCGGCCGATGGCAAAGTCACCATCAAATCGCTTGCCAGCGACTCTCCCGGTTGGCCGGGCCAAATCGGCAGCGTCCGGCAGCTCGGAACCCGGGGCAAATTGAAATTTACCCGCGATGAAAATGGCCTGCACATCACGCTGCCGGAAAAGCAGCCGGGCAAAATTGCGCTCGCGCTTAAAATTCAGTCTTAAAAATGCCTGCGCAATCACAGGTCGTTCTCAGCGGCGGGTTCGACGACATCAGGTCGCGCGACCTGCGTTTTCTCGAAGCGTCCGCCAAGCCCGGCTTGTCGCTCATCGTGATGTCCATCGTCGGCGGGGCGATTGCGCCGCCGTTCATGGGCCACATCGCCGCCGTTCATTCGATGCGCATTGGCATGGTGGTGCCGTTGCTCTGCTTTGTATTCATTGTCATTTACGGAGCGATGTGGCAGATGCTGGAAGCCAGGGACGCAGCGAAATAACCCAGCCAACTTGAACCGATCAAACGCCGCCGCCCACGGAAATCCGTGGGCGTTTCTTTTCAGTTGAAGAAAACCGCGCCGGCATCAACCGGAAATCAAAATCAGGTTCGCGTATTGGATTGTGTCGCCGGTACGGATCAAACCAATCGCACCTGGCACACGCTTTTTGAACTGCACATGCGGTTCAAACATTACAGGAATGCCCGCCAGTCTTTTGGCGAAAGCGGCGCGGGTCGCGGCGGAACTGCGTTTTTTAAACTCGCGCGCCATGTAAGCCTGATTGTAGCTGCCCGTGGCGCGAACGGCGGCCAGCACCTGCAGGACCGTCGGCACGCCGTCCACCAGCGAGATGTCAACCGTTTCGATTTGCGGCCAGAATGGAAAACCGCGGTCGGCGATGACCAGCGCATTGGTGTGGCGCACGCGTGCCAGCAATGAAAGAATTTTTGGATTAAGAATTCCGGCTTTAATCATGGGTTTTCAGTGAATTTAAGGTTGTGACAACAACGTTGACAGACAATTTTTTTAAATCTGTCTCGAAAAGGGCAAAAGCATGATTTTGAATACACTGGCGCAGAGGCGGCAAACAAACGTACGAGATCAAGACAACGGATCACCATTGAGATGCTCCCCTGCCCCGCTGCCGGAATTGCCAAGCCGGTAACCGCTTGATATTCCGGAAGAAGGCTCGGCACTGTTGCTTTCCGCGCTGTTCCAAATTCGTGGCCGCATTTGCCGGGATGTCAGCAGTCCGCAGAATCAAGGACTGTGGTGCAATGCGCTTTCGATGGTTTCGATTTGTTGCTGCGCCGAACTGTTCGCCGGGACAATCTGTAACACGGTGCGAAACTCGGCGAGTGCCTGGTCAGGCTTTTTCTCAGCAACCAGGGTTGTTCCCAGAGAAAAATGAGCTGGAGCAAAGTCCGGACGATAATGAACCGCCGCCGCGAATTCGGTTTGCGCTTCCTCGGTTTTCCCGTTTGCTGCCAATTCAGTTCCCAAGAGGTAATGCGCCTGCCAAAAGTCAGGTTTGGCTTTCAGTAGCGCGCGCAGGTCTGCCATGGCTTCATCCCAGCGATATAGCGCAGCGGCGGCGTTGGCGCGATTGAAATAATCGGCCGGACCCTCTGGTTCCAGATCCGCGGCTTTCTGATAATTGGCAATCGCCGCACCGGCTTCTCCCAGATTTTGCTGGAGAAATCCCAGATCTAGATACGTGTCCACGTAGTCAGGATTTGACCGGATCGCCCGCTTAAACCAATGGATGGCCTCGGCGGATTTCTGTTGATTCGCAAGGATTTCTCCCATGGCATCCTCGGCCTCCGCATAATCGCTGCGGATGGCAAGGGCGCGGGAAAAATAATCGGCAGCTTCACCGATTTTCCCTTCGCGAACCAGCAATGTGCCCGTATAATAATACCCCCCCGGCGACTGTGGAACAAGTTCGCAGCAGCGTTTGGCTTCTGCGATGGCTGGTGCCAAGTATCCCCTTGCTTCCAGAAATCGCTCAAAATTTCCATGCAAAAAGTTGTCATCCGGAGCCAACGCCAATGCTTGTTCATACATCTGCCAGGCCTGTTCGGGCGTTTGGAAACTCATTTGAGATTTTGCCTCATCCAATTTCGCCTCGTAAACCTTGAGACTGGCGGCGTGGTTGAACTGTCCGGTGAACGGCGGCGACATGATGCGGTTCAGAATAGGCCGCCAAACCCGTCGGCGATCCCAGACGGTAACCGCGAGGCGGCGATCACATACTTCCGCGGATGCCCAATTTCCCTTGTCGTGGGCGGTAATCGCGTTTGGAAATAGTTTTCTCGCCTGTTCGGCAAAGTTAAGCGCCAGTAGATAATTGCCGGCAAAATTCAGATGCACGTGCTCGTAAAAAAAGTTCAATCCGGGAATTCCCGCTGGAGAGTTTTGCGCGAGAATCCTGGCGGCATCCACCAAATAGACGCCTTGTCCGGCATGACGGGACACCGCTTCCCTGATGATTGAATTGATGCGCGTGTCCGCCCGAAAATCCAGCGCATCGTAAGCTCTTGCCAACTCGAAATCCCGCTGGGCTTGGTCATTATTGGTCAACGCGAGGTCGCAGCTTCCCATGCGAAACTGTAATTCAGCAAACTGCGGGTCCATCTCGGCAGCCTTGCGATACAAAGCCAAAGCTCTCCCATAGGAACCTGCCGTTTCATTTGTAATGCCTTCTTCAAAAATCTCATTCCATGCGGATAATTGGTTCGTGCTTAAACCGCGTTCATGGATTGAAGCAAACGGCGCGCAATCCTTCAGGTTGACCGCCACGGTGCTTAAAACGACCGGCACGCCTGCCCGCTGCGCTGTGCGTAAAATGTCTTCCAGATTTCCCCTGAAATTTGCGTAGGCCCGCAGCCTGGCCGGATCGTCATATCCAATGCGGCCATTCATGAACATCTGCATCCCGCCCCATTCTTTCGGCGTTAATGAATCACTTCTAAGCCGCCGGATGACATTGTCCAACAATTGCCCGATCCGGGTGGCCTTGATGGCGAGAACGGTACGGATAATTCCCAGGGGCGGCGCTTGCAGTCCATAAGCCGTTTCCGCCCCAAAGGGGGGCGGCGCCTTGTTCCCTCCCGTGAAATCAGCGGCAAACGGAACCATCTTGATTGCACCAAAGGGACCTACCATTTCGTTGTTGCCCATGTAAATGACCCATAAATCACCCTGTTGCCGGGCGCAATCCCGCGCAATCGGCAGAATGACGTTTGAATCAATCGCAGTAATCGCAACGGAAACCACCTCAAAATCTGTTCCGGGAAAACGGTCCCGAAGCAATACCTGCAGATATCTGCCAAAGCCGTAAGTTGAATCCGGGTCTCCCATGGCGGCCGATTCGCCGAACAAAAATATCCGATATGTGTTGGTTGATTTCTTTGCAGCGAATCGAAATGGTGCAATTGTGCGAGCGATGGCCGGCGGAAAGAAGCGAGAACCGAATTTCTCATTCGGCACATAAAAATCCCGTCCGTCAATCCGGATGCGGCTAAAGAAACCGGTATCGTAGCCATATCCCCCCAGACGCAGTCCAAGTTCAATGCCGCCCAAAACGAGCAGGGGCGTGAAAATCATCGCAAAAAGGCGCATCAGCCACAAACGACGCCTTGAAACTGGGGTTATGGGAATCATAGGGGTGACCTTCGAAGGAAATCGCTCTTGTCTCGCCAATTCGACCCGGAATGACGCCCTAAAGATGTAACTTCCTTATATTTAATAGGATACTTGTGCTTCATAGCAAAAAACCACCGTTTCAACCCGTCATTTTGACCCACACAAAGGCCTTCTGATTTATTCTAAAAAAAGCTATTGACAAAATCAACATATTATAGTAAAAAGTATCACATCGCAGTGAGTAGCATCAAATAAACAAGAGCGAAAACTAAAAAACTATATGAAAATGTTAAGTAAAATTATCGGCGGGAGCGTTGCGATTGCCGCAGTTCTCGCATTCAGCGCATCAACCGCACAGGCACAAAACCTCCTTGTCAATCCCGGCTTTGATATGGGAGGTCTTACGGGTTCTGCAGGTGCACAACAGACGCCTACTGGCATTTCACAGGGAGATCCACTGAATGCTGGCTGGACCCAAAACGCAATAAGTTTTGTATCAGCAGGTCCCAGCGCCGTACTTACTACCCCCCCCACTACGTGGACCGGCGGCGTTTCGGGCGTTGATCAGGGTTGGGCTCTAGGTGGTGGAGGACTCGTTTATCAAAGTGACATGTGGAACGCGCCGATCACAGACAGTCCTTTATCTGGCAATAGTACATTGCTTGAGCAACAAACTGTTGGGGTTGCATGGAATCCTACTGTAGCCTATCAGATAGTGGGTGGTGGCATCCCTGGTGCGACTTATTCGTTCAGCGTAAGTGCACTGACAGATACTACTCTCACTTGGAACAACGGCGCTGCAGCAAATTATGGTAGTGTGGATTTACAGATTCAGTTTTTGGATGCTTCGTTGGCTAATATATCAACCATCGACGGTAATTGGGCTCTTGCTCCTGGTTTGAATACGTGGACCAGCCAGACCATTAGTGGCGTTGCACCAGCAGGAACGGTATATATATCACCGTATATAATGTTTATGGATTATGGCCAGGTTGTAACCGAAGAAGTATATTTTGATAATGCCTTACTGACAGTGCCTGAGCCTTCCAGCTTGGCGCTTCTCGTTATGGGGTTGGGCCTTCCGTTCTACTTCTTGCGTCGGCGGCAAAGCTGATTTGTATCAAGTTTAACATAATGCCACTCGATGTTGAATCGAGTGGCTTTTTTGTTTTGCAAATTTGTTTCGCAAAAACGAGCCCTTGAACCCGTTTAACCTGGCACGCTCTGTGAATTTGGCGTTTGGGCCAATCAAATCCATGCGCGATATCTGGAAAGTCGGCTGGCACATCACTGAACAAGGTCGCGGTGCCATCATTTTTTACCAGCACATCTCATCATGACGATGTTAAGTTATGCTTAACAAGCGTAGCGCCAACGGTGCCTGACGCTATTGACGCTGGCGCATGATTGCGCAACCGACGAAAACGCCTGATTCCCGGATTCGACACAGGCTGCGGACGCATCTCAGTTTTTGCGCACCCCAAATTGGCTTTCAAACCACGTTTCGTATGCCGCTCAAGGCCAAACAAATAACACTGCCTGGTAAAACTCGTATTTTATGGTCAAAGCGATCAAGTCCTCACTGCGAACACGCCATCCTCAATGAGCCCTCAACTTCCAAGGGTTTTTGCCTTCAACCTCGCCGGTTTGTGCAAAAAATGGTCTGCGCCCCAAAGGCGGCAGCAGGCCGAAAATAATTGTTGACACGTAATTAAAAATGTTGACACTTTATTGTGGCTGTGATACAAATTGTTACAAGTTCATTAACAACCAATAAAAACCAACTCAGTTGCCATGAGCATTTCTAAAAACAATCTTCGGCTGCCCGTGTCATCGGTTCATTCCGGTTCGCATTCGACAAATTCAAAAACCAACAATCGGGTCTGCGCGGTCTTGCTTGGCGCCCTCATCTTGTTCGGCGCGGCACAAAGGGATTGTTTGGGGCAGGTTCCGCCCTACAATGTCCTGGTTAACCCGGGGGCGGAAACGGGGGACCTGACTGGCTGGACCAGGTCAGTCACGGGCTACATGTTTGTTGTTTCAACCAACGGCACGATTCCCAATGACACCGCTACATCCAGTAATTTTCTGGCTCATTCCGGCGCAGATACGTTCCAGCTATTCGACACCACCGGTTCTGAATTGGCGCCTACGGCGAGCATTTATCAGGATTACCCCGCCATTGCCGGCTCGCAGTGGTCGGCGAGTTGTTGGGCCATCTGTTATGCGTCGAACTACTTCTCCACGGCCATCGCTTATATGAGTGTTGCCTTTTATGATACGAACAATAACGTGTTGGGTGGTGACACCAACTTTGTTGGTACCTCCGGGGTTTTCGGATCAGCCGTTCTTGATCCGTTAGGTTCCTCGGGCATTGGCTGGATTATTGCTCCGCCCCAGGCCGTGGACGCGAGCGGCTGGCTGTATCTTCCGGCAACAAACTTTTATTACAATTACACACCTCCAGTGGCTCCCCCACCCAATCCGCCACCTGGCACTGAAGTCGAATCTGGTAATCAAGACCCGGTGTCAACAAACCTTGTCGCTCCCGCTGGCACGGTCAAAGTTCGCTATCAACTTGAATTTGATAATTTCGCAGATGCCGGAGGTGACGTTTACTTTGACGACTGTGTTTTGGAGAAGCTGAACTTGACCGATCCCGATATTACAAGCCAGTCCGGCGGCGTGGCAATTTTTGCCGGCTTGCCGGCGTCGTTCACGGTGGCAGCCAGCAAGGCGCTGAGAGGTGAAACGTTGCAATATCAATGGCAGTTGAATGGAACCAACCTGCCAGCAGCCGGCGGGGTGGGCGATATTGAAGGTCCTACGACAAACCCAACCTTGTACCTTACCAACTGTCAGGCGGTTGACGCCGGGCTGTACGACGTGGTGGTTTCAGACTCGCCATCTGCCGGTATCACCAACTCCATCACTAGTGTTCCAGTGCCTCTGAATGTGCTGACTTTAAGCCCGCTCCAGAAGGTCAATGCTTTGGGTCCCAATTCCGGTTTCGAAAACGACCCAACTTGGTATCCTTGGCAGGTTTTCAACGGCTGTTATTTTGCGACGACGAACGATTTCTTTGACGCTGCCGATACTTTTCCGTTCACTCCTTATGACGGAAATGTTTCTGCCGAGATTGGCGCCAATGGCGATCGCGATAACGGTTGCTACATGGTGGTTCCAGCCGCGCCCGGCACCTGGTGGAAGGCGGCTGGTTATGCTTACATATCGAGTTCAAATGATTTCACCGCCGGCAATACCTGTCGGCTCCAGATTTGGTTTAAGGAGGCAGACGGGAATACCGCAGTTCCCGGCACTCCGACTTACGAATCGTTCAAGATTTATGGTCTGGCTTATACGAATGCAGATATGCAATATACCAACATTGACACGAGCAGCGCTGATTTTGGCCAGGTTGGTTACCATGCCCAGTTGCCGAGGGATCAGTGGTGCTTTTTGACGGTAAGCAATGCGGTCAATAATCCAGCAGGCTCCACGTCGGTCGGACTTTTTCTTGACTACGATCTTCCCACCAACACTTTGCCTAACGGCATCTTCATGGTGCCGACAAACACCACCCCGGCGGCGGCCAATATTAATCTTCAAGTTTATGAGTATTCTCCCCTGGCCACCGACACAAACTCGCTTGGACAACCTCCCGAATATCTTGGCAATGCCACCGATGCCGTGTATTGGGACGATATGGAGCTGATTCAAATCTTGCCGGTGACGGATCTTACGGCGTCGGTCAGTGGCAACACGATGACGCTGTCGTTCTCGGCCGGAGCCGGGCTTGACTATTCAGTTCTTTATAAAACCAACCTGTCGGACGCCACCTGGAGTACGCTGACGACCGTTACAGCGCCATGGAGCTGGCAAACAAATGTCCAATCCATTGGCACCAGCACGAACGTTACGGTGTCCGACCTCATTACTGCACAAAGCCGATTCTATATGTTGCAGGTGCATTAAGACAAAATCCTGGGTTCCGGCGGCTGGCCTGGCCGTGGCAGTCCGGCCGCCGGGTTGAATCAGACTTGAGTTAAAGCTGAAAAAATGGGTTGATTGAAAGAAAAACGAATATGAAAAAAAACCAGTGCCGACCAATAGCGACAGACGCCGCGATTTTTTGGAGCGGATTTGCCTGAAACGCGAATGGGAGAATGAAAAATCGGTTTAAGAATTTGAGCGGTCGTAGTCGGTTTGAATGGTGTGGCTGTCCCACAGCGTCAGGCGAAGCCGGGCAAATAGGCTTGTTCGGGCTGGCCGAGGAAGCGACCGCCGCCTTTGGCTGTCCCACAGCTTTCCAAGAGGCTGCGCAAATCCAGTTTTTGCCAGAGGGCCGAGCGGATCAGGGCGAAGAGGCGGGTGAAACTGTGGCCCCACCGCCCCAGCCAAGCGCAGAAGCGCAACAACACGTAGGCCAGCAAGGCTGTCCAGACCTGCCAGCGCACGGCGTTGGCGTTGTGACCCAAGAAATC
>CAWHAH010000053.1:0-4459 GCA_963827205.1 uncultured Verrucomicrobiae bacterium | reverse complement strand
CTTGCAGTCCGCCGCCGCTTTGCTTCCATTCCACGGTCGCGTTTCTCACGAAGGCAAAATATGCATTGCGTCATCGGTTCCGGTCCGGCGGGCGTCGCCTGCGCCAGGGCGCTGCTGGCGCGCGGCGCGACCGTGCGGATGCTCGATGCCGGCCTCGAATTGGAACCCGACCGCGCCCGGCTCGTGCACGAGCTTGCGTCGGTCAAGCCCCCGGCGTGGCCATCCGGTCAGCTTTCCAGATTGAAGGAAGGCATGACCGCCAGCGCCGGTGGCATCCCGCTAAAACTGATTTTTGGCTCTGATTTTCCCTACCGCGACACAGAGGCGCTCATTCCCTGGCAGGGTCCGGGCACCAGTATGCGGCCGTCGTTGGCGCTGGGCGGCCTCAGCAATACCTGGGGCGCGGCCATGCTGCCGTACTGCGCTGCGGATATAGCCGACTGGCCCGTCAAGATCGCAGATTTGGAACCGCATTACCGCGCCGCGGCAAAAATCACCCGCCTCGCCGCCGAACCCGACACCCTGGCGGAACGGTTCCCACTGTATTGCGATGACGCGCAACCGCTGCCTCCCAGCCGGCAGGCGAACCTGTTGTTAAGCCGTCTCAACCGGCACCGCGCCCATTTTCATGAACGCGGATGGCATTTTGGCCGTGCGCGGGTCGCCGTGCGCGCCGCCGACACTGCCGCCGGAATCGGTTGCATCCGTTGTGGCTTTTGCATGTATGGCTGTCCCTACGGTTGCATTTACAACAGCGCGGATACCGTCCGGGAATTATGCGCCGGCAAAAATTTTTCGTATCAGCGCGATGTCATCGTCACGTCCTTGCGTGAAAGCCCGGGAAAGGTCGCCATTGAAGGTTTCCACCGCCACACGCGCGCGCCGCTTTCGTTTGAAGCGCACCGTGTGTACCTGGCGGCGGGCGTCATTCCGACCGCGCAAATTCTTTTGCGCTCCCAAGCGGCTTACGACCATCCGCTGTGCCTGCGCGACAGCCAGTATTTTTTGCTGCCGCTCCTCATGGCGCGGGGCACGCACGGTGTTGAAGCGGAACCGCTTTACACCCTGAGCCAGGCCTTCATCGAAATCTGCAACCCGCGAATCAGCCGGCGCACCGTGCATCTGCAAATTTACACCTACAGCGATTTGATCGGCCAGGCCGTGCGCCAGTCACTCGGCCCCCTGAAATTCCTGGGGCGACCGCTGGTCGAGCGGATGTTGATTGTGCAGGGCTACCTGCACTCGGACGAGTCGCGGACCATTGAAATGACGTTGAAACGCGATGGCGGAAAGGACTGTCTGCGCCTGAATGCGCTGCCCAATCCTGAAACCCGGCGCACGGTCAAGCGCGTCATGCGCGAACTGCTCCGGCAATCGCGCCGGCTCGGCGGGATGGTTTTGCCGCCGATGTTGCAACTGGCCAAACCCGGTCGCAGTTTTCACAGCGGTGGTTCGATCCCTATGCGACCACAACCGGGTCCCTGGGAAAGCGATTGCCTGGGCCGCCCCCACGGCTGGACCCGGGTTCACGCGGTGGACGCCTCGGTGTTCCCGAGCGTGCCGGCGACGACCATTACTTTTTCCGTGATGGCCAACGCCCATCGCATCGGCTGGGAAACGGCATTGAAAAATGACGCATGACTAAATCCGAATGACTAAGGAATGTCCAAATGGCCCAATAACCAACGCGCCGGCCAGGTTGCGCTTTCGAGCTTCGGGCTTATTTCGTCATTAGGGTTTGGGAATCAGTCATTCCGCGCGGCGGCATGGTTTTGTCATTCGTCATTTTCATTCGCGGTTGAATGGTTCAAAATAGGCCCGTGCAAAAGGTGTGCGCCATCACCGGCACCGGCGGCTACGTCGGCGGCTGCCTCAAAAATTATTTGGCGGCGCGCGGCCGGGAAATTCTGGAACTGACCCGCCGCCCGGGGCCCGGCGCGTGCGCGGTCGCGTTCCAACTTGGCGCGGAAGTTTCCCCGCAGGCGCTGGCGGGGACGGACGCGCTCGTGCATTGCGCCTACGATTTCCAGCCGCTGCGCTGGAAGGAAATTTACGCGGTGAACGTGGCCGGCACGCAAAAACTTTTTCAAGCCGCGCACACCGCGGGCGTTGACAGAATCGTTTGCCTCTCTTCCATCAGCGCTTACGACGGGTGCCATTCGCTTTACGGCCGGGCGAAACTGGACATCGAGAAGATCGCGCTGGACAGTGGCGCGCTGGTGGTTCGACCGGGTCTGGTTTTCGGAAGCGGGCCGGGCCTTCGCCGCGCCGGAGTATCTGGCATTGGAGTTCAACCATTGAACGCTCCAGTGACTTGCGAAATGGAAAATCACCATGCTTCGGCCACGCAGGCGGGCGGCATGTTCGGCAAACTCGTCGCGCAGGTCTGGAAATCCTCCGTCATCCCGCTGATCGGCGACGGTTCGCAAATCCAGTTTCTGGTTCATAACGAGGATTTGGCCGCGTTTATCGAAAAATTCATCGCCGGGAAAATTGAAATGGCGCCGCGCGTCTTGACCGCCGCGCATGACCGGCCTTGGCCGTTCCGGGAACTGCTCTCGGAAATCGCGCGCGGGTTGGACAAAAAAGTAAAATTAGTTCCGCTGCCGTGGTGGCTGGTATGGGCGGGCTTGAAAAGCGCCGAAACCTGTGGGTTGCGATTGAAGTTCCGCAGCGACAACGTGGTGAGCCTGATGCATCAAAATCCCGCGCCGGATTTCTCACCGAACCAGGCAGCGGGATTGACCTGCCGTCCGTTTGAAGTCAAGACATTGAAACTGTAGGCGTCGAGGTAACGAGACTCAAATTAAAATCGGAAATCAGAAATGAGAAATCGGAAATGATTCGAGGCTCCTCGCGACGCGGCGCAACTCGCGGGCGTTTTGCCGAAAGCCCGGAGCGCGGACCGCAGAGTGCGCGTGATCCATTGGCCAATGCATTCGGAGATTTGAAGAGCGTTCGCAACGCGCGGACAAGGCTGTCCGCGCTCCTTTTGTGAAACAAACTTCAAGTTGCAGGCGGTTTTCGCGAGACGGTTTTCAGGCCGAGCACGCTCATGAAGAAGCTCGAAAAAACACCCTGAATGCCCAGGATCATCAGCGTCGCCGCCGGAATCAGCCGCCGCAGGTTTTCCTCCGTGGACGGCAGCAGGCCGAAGTGGGCCTGTTGCCAAAGCCACAGCGCCCGCAGAAATAAAATCGTTCCCACCAGCAACACAACCAGGCCGGCGGCAATCCCCTTTTCGAGCGTAAAAATTTTGAAGACGCGCGTCAGCCTCGGGTCCTCCGGCAGCAGGCCTTCAGCAATGGCAAAAACCTTCGTGAAAAAAGCAAACGCCACCAGTTGGAAACCCACAACGACCGCCATGCACGCCATCATCAGCGTGCCCACGTTCAACTCAACGCCACTGACTTTGATATCTTTTACCGACAGGGCAGCGGCAAAAAGGATTCCCAGCGCCGAGAGCAAAAGCCCCGGCACGAGGAACAGCCAGCGGGGCGAGAAAAGCAACATGAACCGCAAATGCCGCCAGCCGTCGCGCCACGGCTTCAAGTGCGGCAGGCGCGAGCGCCCGTCCGGGTGCAAGGTGATGGGCACTTCGGAAATTTTAAACTTCCCGAGCGTGGCCTTGATGACCATTTCGGAGGCGAATTCCATGCCCGTCGTCTGTAATTCCATTCTTTCAAAGGCCGCCCGGGTGAAGCCGCGCAGTCCGCAATGAAAATCGTGCGCCGGACACTCGAAAAAAAACCGGCCGATGAACGACAGCACCGGGTTGCCGAGCCAGCGGTTTTTCCACGGCATCGCGCCCGGCAAAATCGTCCCTCCGCCAATCGGCAGCCGGCAGCCCATGACCAGTTCAAAACCCTCCTGAAATTTTTTAACGAAGCCGGTGAGGTCGGAAAAATCGTAGCTGTCGTCCGCATCGCCCATGATGATCCATTTTCCGGACGCAGCTTGAATGCCGCCGCGCAGCGCGCTGCCGTAGCCTCTTTCCTTCACCGGCACGACGCGGGCGCCGAGTTTTTCGGCAATCGCCTGTGAACCGTCCGTACTGCCGTTGTCGGCCACGACAATTTCACCGGGCACGCCGGCGCGCTGAAGGCCGAGCCTCGCCTTTTCGATGCAACGGGCGATGGTCTCGGCCTCGTTCAAGCACGGCATTACGATGCTCAGTTCAACTGGGCCGGTCACGAGGCCAACTTACTCAAGCGCCCGGCCCTTTGGCGAGTGCGGGTTTTGGCTCAACGCAATCTGACCGGAGGCCAGTTGATCGCATGGCTTTCCGCGTTGAGTTGGAGTGGAATTGGGGGGGGCGCATCGCGAATTCACCTGTTTAACACGGTCATTGGGTGAACAGCCAACCGAAGCTCAACGTCGTCCGTTTTCATCAGAACGCATCCGATCCCGCGCCGGCGGTTAAATCAGGCAATTTGTTCTCCGAAGTCGCGCTCCGCGT
>CAWHAH010000052.1:0-27596 GCA_963827205.1 uncultured Verrucomicrobiae bacterium | reverse complement strand
GGAATCGAGCGCGACAACCCTTGGCAACTGGCCGGTGCTGCATTGCTGGTCACTCTGGCGGCGATGACAAAGCATTTTGGCATAAGCCTTATCCCATTATTGGCGGTTTACAGCATGATCAGCAAAGGCCGGTCGGGACGCTGGGTGCCCTGTTTGCTGATACCGCTGGTGATGCTCATGCTTTACCAGTGGATTACAGACCTGCTTTACGGGCGCGGTTTGTTGTTCGACGCCGGACACCACGCCACTGCCTTTAAAGAAACCCACGGGTACACTATATCGGCTGCCGGTTTCACCTCTTTGACATTCACCGGCGGATGTCTTGCAGGCGCAATGTTTTTTGCACCCGTGTTATGGCGCATGCGGGTGTTGGCTGGATTTGCCGCCGGTGCAATTCTCCTGGCGGCCCCGCTGTTCCTGTCGGGCGCGCTCTTCAAGAAATACGCCATGATCCAGGCGGTTTCCTGGCCAACGGTGGAAGTGCAAATCGTCATTTGGGCCTTTGGCGGCGTGTGCGTGCTGGCGCTGCCAGTTGCGAACATCTTGTGCGCACGCGACCCGCGATCGTGGCTGTTGCTGCTGTGGGTGTTCGGCACTTTTTTATTCACCAGCCTTTTCAACTGGGACGTCAACAGCCGCTCGATCCTGCCGATGGCGCCGGCAGTGGGGATATTGCTTGCCCGACGTTGGGAACGGAACCCTGCGGCGAATGAACCGACCCGGACCTGGGCCGTACCCGTTTGCCTGGCGGTTGGGGCATTGTTCGCGTTGCTGGTGGCAAGGGCTGATTTTCTCCTGGCCACCGCAGTCCGCCAATGTGCGCAACAAACATGCCTCCGGTACACACATCAGCAAAAGGCGTTGTGGTTCCAGGGGCACTGGGGATTTCAATATTACATGGAAGCCTTTGGCGCGTCGGCCTTGGACTTCGCCCGCTCCCCACTGAAACCCGGAGACGCTCTCGCCGTCCCTGTGAACAATACAAGCCTTTTTCCGCCGAGACCGGAAGCGGTAAAGTCGCAGGAGATACTTACCATTTCCGGGCCGAACCTGCTGACGACCATGAACCAACCAATGGGCGCCGGTTTTTATGCGTCACTTTGGGGGCCGCTGCCATTTGTCTTCGGCCGAGTGCCGCCGGAAGTTGTGCATGTCTATGTCTTGGGGCCGGTCCCTCCCGCGCCGGCCCCCCGCACCAAATGATGATGCCCGTCCTGACCCGTTCCCACGAGATCAGATCCGGGAAATGTCGAGGCCCTGCCGACATGTGAAAGCGGGCAACTTTGCATTGTTGCGCGCGGGAAATTCCGTTATACTTCAAATATGAAGGCGTTTGGGCAGAGTGGGCGCAAGCAGGCGAGCGGCTTTCGGGAAGTTCGTTTCACCCTGCGTCCGGCCCGAGCCGGTTTTTCACTCGTCGAGCTGCTGATCGTGCTGGTGCTGATGATCATTATGACGACGATGATGTGGGGGTTCGGTTCCGCCAGCCGTCAACGCGCCGAGAAAAAGGCCTGCCAGCAGAATCTTTCAAAAATTTACCTGGCGATGCAAATCTACGCCAACGACTACCGTGGAAAATTTCCAGAAACGAATGGGGTCCAAACTTCGGAAGAGGTGCTGTACGTCCTGGTGCCGCGTTATACCGTGGACACGTCCATTTTCATCTGTCCGGGCGGCAGGGATTCAGCGTTGCCTGAGGGCGAATCATTTCGCAAACGAAAGATCAGCTATGCCTATTACATGGGCGTGCGCCTGAATGACGCACCACTGGCATTGATGTCCGACCGGCAGGTGAACACCCTGCCGAAGAATGCCGGTGATGACGCATTTTCCACCACGGGCAAGCCACCGGGGAATAATCATCACAAATACGGCGGGAATTTTCTTTTCAGCGACGGACACATGGAAATGACCCCGCCGCGCGTTCCCTTTTCGCTCCCCATCACTCAAGGCGTTGTGCTATTGAATCCCAGACCTTAGGCGTTCCATGAAAATTCAGTGCGCGTGCGGCGCGAAATATGCCTTCGACGTCACGCCGGAAATGGCGGAGAACCCGGTGCGGTTCGTCTGTCAGAACTGCGGGCTGGATTCCTCCGATTACGTCAACGGCCTGATCCGGCAGGAGCTTGGCCTGGGTACGCCCGTCATCGCGCCGCCGCCACCCGCGCCGTCGATTCCCGTTGCGACGCCGCGGCTCCAAGTGGCGCACGCGGCTGAACCGTCTGGTCCGGCCGCCGAAATCGCCGCCGGCTCCCAAGCTCCACAATTCTGCCTCAAGCACCGGGGCGAACTTTGCACGGAACATTGCGTGGTCTGCCAGAAACCGATTTGCCCTAAGTGCATGGAACTTTTCGGCTACGTCTGCTCGCCGCTGTGCAAAGCCAGGGCCGAAGCGAAAAAAATCAAGGTTCCCGTCTATGCCGGACAGAAAACCGTTGTCGAAGCGCAATTCTGGCGGAAGACCGGCAAAATCTCCAGCGCCATTGCCGCCGTCGTGGTCGCGTTGCTTGGGTTTTGGTTTTGGTATGCGTGGTTTGGTTCGATTCCTCACCCGATTTTTTCCGTTCGCTTCACCAGCGTCGCGCATTCCGGCCAGTCCCGGCTTTGCGGGAACAACCAGATTGTTTTCCTGCACGGCGGGACTTTGGCGCGCTACGACCTCAGGTCAAAAAAGGAAATCTGGTCACATCAGTTGATTGACCCGCAACTGATCAAGGACGCTGTCGCCAAGGCAAGTGGAGACAGACAGACGGTGGCTGGCTTGGGGAAAATGGATATGAACCAATTCATCGAACGGGGGATGGAAGAGGGATTGCAATTGCAGGTTGGCGGTTCGAATGTCTGGGTCAGCTCACCCGACACACTTACACACTATGATTGGGACACCGGCAAGGTGTTGCAGGAAATCCCGCTGGCGGGCGGCTTCGGCGAAATGGCTTCACAAGGCGGCGAACTGCTGATGATGGGTCGAAGTGAGAGCGGCCAGCCGCTCATTATGCAGGTCAATCTGGCCACCGGTGAGTCGCACACCGAGGAAATCGGCCCGGCGGGGAAATCCGCTGTTGCCATGGCGCGCAATGCGTCCGGCACGATGGCTGTGGCTTCCGCCGGAGGCGCGGCCAGTTCGCCAGCCGCCGGTCTGCCGCTGGTGCCGGGAGCCAGTGCCGGGAGACCGCTGAATCCGGGAAAAGTCGCGGAGCAGGCGCAAAGTTTGCCGTTGCCTGCCCGGATCGCCCTGCCCGCGCTGCTGGCCAGCAGCATGCACCAGGAGCGCATCATGCAGGAAGCGAACGATGAATCGGATGACTCGCGCCCCCGGCCACCGCGAGGCGCATCGGCATCGCCAACGACCAATCAGTTTCAGTCAGTCGAACGTTACTCGCTCATCCCCAGCCAGTATGGGTTCGTTCAATTCTCCACGCGTTTGCTCGAATCGCGGATTGTCACGCGCGAAGCCATGAAGGCCCCGCCGGCCAGATCCGCGCTCGACAGCGGCAATCTGAACGTCACCAGGACGGCTGATGTCGCCAACGAAATTCTCAACGAGATGCAACGCAACCGCGGCGGCGGCACGGTGGAGGAGGACGAAAGCCGTTATCAAGTCGCCATTCGCCGCCCGGATTCGACCGGAGCGGCGGATTGGACCGGCGAGGTCATCGGCCCGCCGGCGCTGTTCCCGCTGAAAACCGTCAACGTGCTGACGGCAGGAAAGACCATCACCGTTTTTGACAAAACCAACAAAAAACTGTGGCAGGCCGCGCTGGCTTACAGCGTCCTGAACGGCGCCGGTGCTTTTGGCGCAGGCGCCTTCGGTGGTGAAAACACCCAATTTGGCGAAGGACCTTGTGTCGAGCGCGGCGACTCGCTTTACGTTTTTGATCAGGCGGTGCTGACCGCGTTTGACGTGGCGACGGGCAACGTGCGCTGGCGCTTGCCGTCCGTCGGCGTCGTGGGTCTGTTTTTTGACGACAAGGGAATGATGTACGTGAACAGCACCACCGCCAGCCCGGAAAACATCAAGTATTCAAGGCAGATTGACATCAACCAGAAAACGGAAGCCATCCTGCTCAAGATTGATCCCCAAACCGGCAAGACCTTGTGGAGCGTGAAACCGGGCGGCTTCATTTCCTATTTGTCAGGGAAATACATTTACGCGGTTTACATTCATCAATCCGACGAAGACGAGGAGGCCGGCGCGGCGCTCGCGGGGATTACTCCCCACCCGCCGTTTATCCACATCCGCCGGCTGAATCCCCGGAACGGTGAGGTCATGTGGGATTACTATCAGGAGCGCGCGCCGCTTAATGTGCAATTCAATGGGAACGTGATTCAACTCGTCTTCAAAAAGGAAGTGCAGGTGCTGAAATTCTTTTCGCTTTGAGCACAGGATTTCGGGCCCGTTTGATCTCGCGCCGGGAGGAGATCGTCCCCCTATTGGCTCACCACTTTCACCGTTCCGCTGTTGGCGTCGTAGTCCAGTTTGTAGCCGTAAGGCGGCGTGGGAAGTTTGCCGACGTAATTCGGCACGAGTTCCTGGAGGTCTTTGGGATAATGCCCTTCCTGCACGTTGAACTGTTGAATCGCCTCGCTGAGATACGACACGTCAATCGTCTTGGTCATCGTTTTGTCCGCCTGCACCACCGTGCCCAGATAATCCACCGGCGCGGTGACCAAGCTGCCGCCGTTGGTCGCACCGGCCGTTGAATTGGTGGATGGCGCGGCTTTGCCGGAATTATTATTTCCACAGCCGGTCATTACGACCGCGGTAGCAGCCAAAACCCAAAAGAGCACTTTCATGCCATTATTTTAATCGCGTTTGACTGAAAATCTAAACATTGGAAACAATTCTCCAGCAACAGATCACCCTTCCAGGCGTGCCGTTTCTTTCCGGCGTAAAATTCCGCAGACGGATGATCCGTTTTAATGCGCAGGCGCGTTCGTGGCCGGCGTATTAGTGGACGGCATCTGCGGGGCGGCATTAGTGGTTGGCATTGACGGCGCAGGAGGCGTCTCTTCCTTCTGGCAGCCGGTCAATAGCGCCGTGCCAGCGATACCGAAAATTGCGATGATATAGAATATTTTTTTCATAGTTTGATGAATTATTCCATGAACAACATGGAAACGACCCGACTTCAAATGATTCGACCTTTCCCGGAAGCAGGCTGTTCAAAATGCGCCGCCATTGGCCGAGACCCATTCCCGCGCCTGCCGGATCAAATCGAGGTCGTCCACCAGATTGCCAAAGCGGAATGGGGGCAAACCGCTTTGCTGCTGGCCCAGCAATTCGCCCGGCCCGCGCAATTTCAAGTCCGCCTCGGCGATGCGGAACCCGTCCGCCGTCTCCTCCAGAACTTTCAAGCGTTGCCGTGCCTCCTCGGTTTTGGCATCGGAAATCAGGACGCATTGCGATTCATGTGCGCCGCGCCCGATGCGTCCGCGCAACTGATGCAACTGCGCCAAACCGAACCGTTCCGCGTTTTCGATGAGCATGACGGTCGCGTTCGGCACATCCACCCCTACCTCGATTAATGCCGTGGCAACCAATGCTTGAATCTGGTTTGCGCGAAAGGCTGTCATCACTTCGTCTTTTTCCCGGCTTTTCAGCCGTCCGTGCAGCAGCCCGATGCGGAACGGCGCAAGGACACGCTGCACGTTTTCGAATTCCTTCGTCACGGCCTTGAGGTCGTTCGCCGTGTCCTGTTCCTCCACGCGCGGATAAATGACGTAAGCCTGCCGGCCGGCGGCGAGTTTCGCGCGGATGAATTCCCAGACCTTCGGCAATTTCTCCGCCGTCCGCACAAACGTTTTCACCCGGCCGCGCCCGGCCGGCATCTCGTCAATCACTGAAACGTCGAGGTCGCCGTAGAGTGTCAGGCCGAGCGTGCGCGGAATCGGCGTGGCGGTCATCACCAGCAGATGCGGATAATTGCCCTTGCGCACGAGCTGTTCGCGCTGGGCCACGCCGAACTTGTGCTGCTCGTCAATGATGACCAGGCCGAGATTTTCGGAATATCAAAGCCGGACGTGAGAGGGCGTGTGTTCCAATGAAGATGGCGGATGGAGAATTGCGTGATGGCGGGATCGAACGCGCTTTCCATCTTCCATCTTCCATTCTCTATCTTCGCCGCTCTTGTCGTTTGCCCCAGTTTGCATGTGCGACCTGAACCCCCAGTGGCCTGAACCACTTTTGAAAATTCCTGAAATGCTGTTCCGCCAGAATTTCCGTCGGTGCCATGAGCGCAACGTTGAAACCGCTCTCGAGCGCCATCAACGCCGTACAAGCCGCCACCACGGTCTTGCCGGAACCGACATCGCCTTGCAGCAGCCGCCGCATCGGATGTACACCGCCCATGTCTGCGCGGATTTCGCGGAGCACCTTCGTTTGCGCGCCGGTGAGCTTGAAGCCGAGTTGCGCCAGAAACGGTTTCATCAGACGGTTGTTGCCGCCGCAGGGCAAGGCGTGTGACCTGGCCTCGAAATTTTTCCGGCGAACTTGCATTGCGCTTTGCAGGGCGATGAATTCGTCCAGCGCCAGCCGCCGCCGCGCGATTTCCACATCGGTCAATTCCTCGGGGAAATGAATCATGCGGACAGCGTTCGCCCGGGTGGGCAAATGTTGGTAGGGCGCGCAGTCCTCTGCGCGCCGTCCCGGCGTTTTGGAAAGCGGCGCGCACGGAGTGCCGCGCCCTACCTGTGGCTCTCCGATTTGCTTTTCAAATCTTTCCAGCGTCCGCCAGATGAGTCCGCGCAGCCAGCGTTGCGGCAGACCTTCCGTGAGCGGATAAATCGGCGCAATGCGGTTGATGTGGATGAAACCTTCCTCGCCGCCTTCGATGACCTCGGATTCCGGATGGTCCATCGTGCGTGGCTTGGTTTCGACGAGTTTGCCAAAGACGAACACTTCGTCGCCGACGGCAAAATATTTTTCCATGAACGGCAGGTTCCACCAGCGGCAATGCAGCCGGCCCGTGCCGTCGTCGAGCACGAATTCAAAGACGGATTTTGTGCCCTTGCGAAAACGTTTGAGTCCCTGCGCGATGATGGTGCCGCGCGCGGTGGCCGCTTCGTCACGGGTCAACTCGGCGATGGCTCGGAAGTGCCGGCGGTCTTCGTAACGCCGCGGCCGGTGCAATAGCAAATCCTCGATGGTGTGAATGTCGAGGCGCGCCAGTTGCGCCGTGCGTTCCGCGCCGACGCCCCAAAGCGATGTGACCGGCCTTCGCAACGCAGGCGTTGCTCCCGGCCCGGTTTGTTTCGGTGGTCGCGCCGCTGCCGCGGCGCGCGGCGGTACAGCAGCACCGCCGCCACCGGTATCGGGAGCGTGCCTATTTTGTGTTTCCGGCGGCGACATTGGCCGCACGATACAAACCGTTCAGCGCGGCTTCAACGGGAAAGGTGCGCGGACGGCTCGTCCGCAAGATCGGCGGGTTCACGCGGGCAATCCGCCCGCACCCCGGACTTAAGCGCGTTTTGGAGTCTTTCGATTTTGCGTCGGCATGAGCCAGACGAGCAATAATGCGATGATAAGCGGATAAATGGCTGACGTTAAACCCGGCAAAAGGGGATTGAAATGGTGAACATTCATTCGCGAATAGTAACTGGCATAGGCGGTAATCTTGATTAAGGACGACAGGACGATACAAATTATGGCGGCAGTCGCCAGGCGCGGCCGATTGTCAACCAGCAGTATCAGTTTGGAAAACAGCGCAACCAGCTTCCCCCTGGCCAGCGATACCGCAATCACTATGGGAATCAAGCTTGCCAGGAAAAATAACACCGCTTGCATTGCTACGGTAAATGTGGAGTTTGAATTTACGGGCAGCAAGGCAAAGAGTATTGAATTGGCCAAACCGCCCACAGTGCCTGATAGAAAAATTGCAGCAACATCCAAAACACCCGTTCGCGCCAGACTGCCGCCGAATTGGCCTTAACAAATTCCTCGGCGAGTCGTTGGGGTTGGCCGACGCGGCGGCGCGCCAGCCAGAAGGATTCTTCCTCGTTCAAACCACGCTGGCGCAATTCCGCAATGGCATCGCGCAGATGCGTTTCCAGTTCGCGCCGGTTGTCGGACGCGAAGTTCGGTTGTGCAGCCAGTTCGTTGCGCCAGTTTTCAATGGCAGCGTTCAGATCGAAACGGGTTTGATTTTCCATAACCATTTTAAGCACGCCTTGGAGTCTTTCGATTTTGCGATGGCATAAGCCACGCAATCAGACCAATGAGAGCCAAAGGCCAAATCAGGCCGGAAAACAAGTCCAACCAGACTATTTCCATCGCGTTTGAATTAGGAGTGTGGACATGGTTGAGTCCTGCGTATTCAACGAACGCTTGAGATACGCGCATGCAAACGAAAGCCATCACACCAATAACCAACCACAAGCGAGGTCGAAAGCATCGTGCGGATGCACAAATCAACTTGCTCATGCGGCCCACTGCCAACAAGACGGCAACAAAAATTGGAGGCAAATAAATCATTAAGAGGTAAATGTACATCTCAACGGGGTGCTTCATCCAATTATGCAAAGGAACACATTCAAGGGTTACTTGCCAGAAATCGACAAACAGGCTTCCAGCCGCAACCCAAATTACCCGTTCGCGCCAAACGCTAACCGGATCAGCTTTTGCAAATTCCTCGGCGAGTTGTTGGGGTTGGCCGACCCGGCGACGCGCGAGCCAGAAAGATTCTTCTTCGTTCAAACCACGCTGGCGCAATTCCGCAATGGTATCGCGCAGATGCGTCTCCAATTCGCGCCGGTCATCGGACGCGAGGTTTAGTTGCGCGGCCAGTTCCTGCCGCCAGTTTTCCAGGACGGCGTTCAGATCGAAACGGGTTTGATTTTCCATAATCGGCTCAAGGTGTTGTGAACGGCCAGCCATTGCTGGCGCTCAGTTTTGAGGGCTTTGCGTCCGTCGGAACTGATGAAATAATATTTCCGCTCGCGTCCAGTGTCGGCTTCCTTCCATTCGGAATCAATCAGGCCGTCGCGTTCCAGCCGGTGCAAAACGGGATAAAGCATCCCATCGCTCCATTCGATCCGGCCGCCGGACAGCTCGCGCACTTTTTTGATGATTTCGTAGCCGTAACTTTCGCCGTCGGCGAGGATGGACAACAGCAGCGGTTTCGATGACGCGGCGACCAAATCCTTCGTAAGCATGGCAGTGTTATACATTGAACTGCTAGACATGTCAACAGAAAGTTTGGAAAATTTGTGGGGCGTCAGATTTCGACGAGCACAATTTCCGGCCGGCAATTGAAACGCACGGGAATCGGGTACCAGCCAATGCCGGAACTCACATTAAGCGGACCTGCCTTGGTTTGAAACAGTCCAAGGTCGTATTCGTCCACCCCGAAAGGAAGCATGATCGGCCCGTAAAACGGGATGCGCACCTGGCCGCCATGCGAATGACCGGCCAGCAGCAGGTCAAATTTCCGGTCGGCAAACAACTTTGCCCATGCCGGATAGTGCATCAGCACAATGTTTTTCATTCCTCCGGCCGCGGAGGGCAAAAGGTGTCTTGGGCCGATATGCGCCATGCCAATCAGGTTGATTTTTCCGCCGGCAATCACCTGTTGTTCATCCACCAGCCAGGCGCCGCCGGTCGCTGCAAAGCATTTGGTGATTCCATCAAACGGCACCCGGCTCCAGTAATCGTGATTGCCCGGCACACCGAACAATGGCGATTTGACGCCGGAGAGAATTTCGAGCGCTTGGGGCAGGTATTTCCCTTCTTCCATGATGTCGCCGGTGAAACAGACAAAGTCGGGCGATAACGAATTGATCATTTCCACAACGGACCGGGTGTGCGCCTGGTCGCCTTTGTGGTGCAAATCGGTGAAGTGAACAAAGCGATGCGTTGGTTTGCCGTCCGCCAGGCGGAGACGACGAACCTTGACCCATTCCAATTCCAACCATCGGGCGTCGGCGACCACGGCACAGGGTGCCAACAACGACGCGCCGAGAAAGATGAACCGGCGCCGGTTGATTTTGCTCAATTTCATTGGCGGCTCCAAATGCAACCTGAAGCCAGACGATCTGCGTGGCAAGGATTGCGCGCCGCATTCCCCGGCTTTAAGTTTGAGCCTGTGCCGGCAAATTCCGTTCAAACAAACACCGCGCCCGCGCCGCTGTGGCTGCTGGTGCGCGTGAACGTGCTGCAAAGCTGGCGGCGGCTGTTGTCGGTGCGCGAGCAGTCGCGGCTGCTCACGGGCATCATCGCGCTGTTCATCGGCGGGTACCTCGTTTTGTCGTTCTGGTTGTTTTACCACGGGATGAAATTCATCGCGAAGTTCCCGGGCCTGGGTGCGGTGCTGACCGAACGGCTGATGTACGTGCTGTTCGCGTTTTTGTTCGCGTTGCTGCTGTTGAGCAACCTCATCATCAGCTACACGAACCTGTTCCGCAATCGCGAGACGGCATTTCTGACCGCGCTGCCGCTGTCAACCCAGACGATTTTCCGGTGGAAATTCATTGAATCCGCGCTGCTGGCATCCTGGGCTTTTTTGTTTTTGATCGCGCCGTTGCTGGCGGCGTTCGGCCTGGTGCACGGCGCGCCGTGGCATTTCTATCCGTTTGCTGTCCTGCTCATCGGGTTGTTCATCGTGTTGCCGGGCGTGTTGGGCGCGGGCCTGGCCATTGTGGTCGGGAGGTTTTTGGACCGGCGCAGCTTTCAAATTGCGGCGGTGGTGACGGCGGTCGTGTTGCTGGCGCTGGCGGCGTTCTGGTGGAAGGCGCAGCCCGCCACGGACGAACTGCTCGATGTGCGCACGTTGCAGGCGCTCGACCAGCTCCTGGCCAAAACGCGGTTTACGATGTTCCCTTTTTTGCCGAGCTACTGGTTGTCGGCGTCGGTGCTGCAATGGGCCGAGGGCATCTTGCGCGGCGCGGCTTTTTTCGCGCTGGTGCTGTTGAGCCACGCGCTCTTTTTCGGCGGTCTCGCGTTCACGCGGTGCGGTGATTTGTTTTACGGCACAGCCTCGGCGGTGCAAAGCCGCGCGGGCAAAGGGAGCCAGTGGCATTGGCTGCGCGCCGGCCGTGAACACCAAAACTCCATCGGCCTGCTCGAAAGGGTTTTTGCGAAATGTTTCTGGCTCGACCGCGACAGCCGCGCGCTGGCGGTCAAGGATCTGCGCATGTTCTGGCGCGACACCACGCAATGGGGGCAGTCGGTGATGCTGTTCGGTCTGCTCGGCGCCTACATCATCAATCTGCGGAACTTCACGCACCAGTTGAACAGCGAATTTTGGATCAACCTGGTCGCGTTCCTGAACCTCTTCGCGTGCTCGTTGAACCTGGCCACGGTGACGACGCGGTTTGTGTTTCCGCAATTTTCGCTTGAAGGCCGGCGGCTTTGGATTGTGGGCATGGCCCCGATGGGCCTGGCGCGCGTCGTCAAAACCAAATACTGGGTCGCCAGCATCATGTCCTTGGTCGTGACCTCCAGCCTCATCATGCTGTCGTGTCATTTGCTGAAGATGTCGTGGGACCGGTTGGCGTTTTTCGGCGCGGTGGTCGGTGTCATGACGTTTACGCTTAATGGCCTCGCCGTCGGCCTAGGTGTGCTTTACCCGAACTTCAAGGACGCGAACCCGGCCAAAATCGTCAGCGGTTTCGGCGGCACGTTGTGCCTGGTGTTGAGTTCGGTTTACATCCTCATGTCCATTGCGTTGCTGATATTCGGCGCGGGCGGCCTGCACGCACACGCGCATTGGGCACTGGAAGGCATCGGCGCTTTTGTGCTGCTGTCGCTTTTATTCGGCTGGCTGCCGCTTCGCTATGCGCTGCAACGCCTGGAAAATATCGAAGTGTAAAATCCTCAGCATGCCACGGCTTGAAAGCCGCGGTTACGACGGGAAATCGCGACGGGCGATTTTTTCCAGGGTTACGAACAGCGCCGGCGCATGCGGCAGGTGCGCGGCCTTGTGGTTGCTCAACAGCACGCCAAACCCTTCGCCGTAAGCCGGGCCGTTGACGACGCAGGCGTCGGTGCGGCATTCGGTGATTTGTTGTTTGGCGGCGTTGAGGGCGTCGGCGCGCGCGCCGTTTGCCTCAAATTTCCAGCCCACGATGCGCGCCGACGGAAACCACGCGCGCAGTTCGGGCAGGATTTTGGGCGTGGGCGCCAGTTCGACCAGCAATTTGCCTTCCCGCGTCGGAATTTTTTTGGGGGATTTGAATTCAGCCAGTTCGCCGGTCGGCGCGCGCAGCCAGAATTTGCCGAAGACAAAATCGCTGACTGCCGCCGCGTGAAAGACTGCTTCCATCTGCCGCGACGCCAGCGTTTTCAACCGTGCGCGCAGATCGGCGGTGGTGGTGAAAATTTCCATGTGGTGGGCGCGCCGTTCGCCGGAGTAGGTGGCCTGTTCGCCGATGAGCAATGTCACCTTGTGCCCGCGGGCGGCCAGAAAATTGGCGAGTTCCGTGCCAAGCCGCCCGGTGGAAAAGTTCGTGAGCCGGCGCACTGCGTCCAACGGCTCGTAGGTCGGACCGGCGGTGACGATGCAGTTCATGCCGTGAACTTAGCCCCAAAGCGGAGCAAAAGGCACAAAATTTTTCGGCGAACCGCTGACGGCAACCGGCGCGTTAATCCACTTCCAGGACCACCACCGATTTTGAAGGCAGGGTGGTGACGAACCCGTTGTCCGTTACCTGGAACGCGTCAAATTCCGCCGGCTTCACGTCGTCCGGGTGGTCAAAGGTGTTGTGGGCGTTCATTTCCGGCGCGGTCAGGACGCGGCCGGAAATTTTTCGCGCCTTCGCCCCCTGCAAATCGCAGGTGACCTCGGCGGGCTGGTTCGGATTCAAATTGCAAAACGAGACGTGGATTTTTCCTTCCCGGTCGCGCGAGGCCGAGACACTCACCGCCGGGATTTTCCGGCCATTGAATTCGTAATCCGCGCTTTGCAATTCGCTGGGCAGCAGCGTCGCGTCGTGATGCGGCACATACATTTCAAACACCCAATAGCTCGGGGTGACGGTCATTTTTTCGCCGTCGGTGAGCACCATTGCCTGGAGCACGTTGGCGAGCTGGGCGATGCAGGCCATTTTGACGCGGGCGCAGTGATTGTTGAAAATGTTCAGCGTCAGGCCGGCGACCAGCGCGTCGCGCAGCGTGTTTTGCTGGTAGAGGAATCCAGGATTGGTTCCCGGCTCGACCTGATACCAGGTTCCCCATTCGTCCACAATCAGGCCGATTTTTTTTGCCGGATCGTATCGGTCCATGATCGCGGAGTGTTTGGTAACGATGGCGTCCATGGCCAATGCCTGACGCATCGTGTCATACCATTCGGCTTCCGGGAACCGGGTCGCCGAACCGCGCGGCGGCCAACCGTAAACCAGCGTGTAATAGTGCAGCGACAGGCCATTCATGCGCTGGCCGACGTCACGCATCAGCACTTCCGTCCAGTTCGCGTCATCGCCATTTGCGCCCGAGGCGACGCGGTAAATCTTGTTGCCCGGATAATCCTTCACGAATTCGTTGTAGCGGCGGAAATTATCCGAGTAGAATTCCGGCGTCATGCTGCCGCCGCAGCCCCAGCTTTCGTTGCCGACGCCGACGAAGGGAATTTTCCACGGCTTTTCGCGTCCGTTCTTCCGCCGCAGGTCGCTCATGATGGAATTGGTGGCGGCGGTCATGTATTCAATCCATTCGGCCAGTTCCTCAACCGTGCCGCTGCCGACGTTGCCGCTGATGTAAGGCGCGGCGCCGATCTGGCTGCAAAAGTCCAAAAATTCGTGGGTGCCAAACTGATTGTCTTCCACGACACCGCCCCAAGTGGTGTTGATGCGCTTGGGCCGCTGGTCGCGCGGGCCAATGCCATCCATCCAGTGATATTGGTCGGCGAAACAGCCGCCTGGCCAGCGGATGACCGGAATCTGGATTTTTTTCAATGCCTCAACCACATCGTTGCGGATGCCGCGCGTGTTGGGAATCGGGCTGTCCTCGCCGACCCACACGCCGCCGTAAATGCAATGGCCGAGATGTTCGGAGAACTGGCCGTAAAGGTTGCGGCTGATGGTGTTCTGGCCTTGGTCAGCGTGGATGACCAGCGAGTTCGTCGTGGGAACCATTGCGGCGGCATCGTCCGCCCTGGCCGGTTGAAGGGTGGAAGTCAGGAGAAAGGGGATGACAACAAGAATGAGTGGTTTCACGTTCATGACGGTATTTAAAAAAGGACTGGTGGGATTGCAAGCATTCTTCTGGCACTGCTCAGGCTGTGGATTAAAAATTCGTGTGCATTCGCGACCGTTCCGGGTTCAAATACCGCCCGCATCATGAGCAGAATCGTCGGCATAGATTTGGGCACCACGAATTCCCTGGTCGCCACGGTGGATTCGGGCATCCCGCTCGTCATCGCAGACTCCGAAGGCCGCCGCCTCACGCCGTCCGTCGTCCATTTTCCAACGGTGGACGCCGAGCCGATCGTCGGCTGCAAAGCCAACCGGGTCCGCGTTGTCAAACCGGCGGAAATAATTTATTCGGTCAAGCGTTTCATCGGCCGGCGCGGCGTGGAAATCGCCGAAGAGGAGAAATCGGTCACGTTTCCGCTCGACTGCGCCGGTGGCGGCCCCGCCACCATCCCGATTCATGGCAGAAACTTTTCGCCGGAGGAAGTCTCCGCCGCAATTTTAAGAAAATTAAAGCGCGACGCGGAGAATTATTTCGGCGAACCGGTCACGCGCGCGGTCATCACCGTGCCGGCCTATTTTAACGACGCGCAGCGTGGCGCGACCCGGCGTGCGGGCGAACTTGCCGGATTCACCGTCGAGCGCATCGTCAACGAGCCAACGGCGGCGGCGCTCGCTTACGGGTTGGACAAGCTCCGGGAAAAATCAAAAATCGCCGTTTACGATCTCGGCGGCGGCACGTTTGACCTTTCGATTCTCGAACTCAACGACGGCGTCTTTCAGGTGCTGGCCACGAACGGCAACACCCGGCTGGGCGGCGATGATCTGGACTGGCGGCTCGTGGATTTTCTCGTCGAAAAAATCAAAGCCACAGGCTGTTCAGTTTTTCCGGGGAGCGCAGCCGCCCCGGCTGCGGTGCGCGACGCCTCGTCGCGCACAGTCGCGGTCGACGAGGCGTCAACCGCCACACGCGAGGCGCGTGTGCTCCCCATGCTTTCCCGCATCCGCGAAGCCGCCGAGCAGGCAAAGATTAAACTCTCAACCGAAACCGAAATTGAGATCGCCTTGCCGTTTTTGACGCCGGATTTCAGTTTCAACTGCAAGCTCACCCGCGCGGAACTGGAAAACCTGACGCGCGACATCATCGCCCGCACGCGGCCGCATTGCCTGCGCGCGCTGGCGGACGCGAAGGTCGAGCCAAAGGATTTGGACCAGGTCATTCTCGTCGGCGGGCAAACGCGCATGCCGCTCGTCCGCAAATTTGTGGGCGAACTTTTCGGCTGCGGGGAATTTGAGGAGACGCGCGGCGGCATTCGCCTTGGCACAGAACATCACAGGGTGGCCGGGCCACAACTCAACACGTCGCAGAATCCGGATGAGGCGGTTGCGCTCGGCGCGGCGATCCAGGCGGAAATCCTGTCCGGCGGTTTCAAGAACGTTTTGCTGCTCGACGTGACACCGCTCTCGCTCGGCATCGAGACATTCGGCGGACTCATGAACGTGCTCATTCCGCGCAACACGACGATTCCGGTCAAGGCCGGCGAGATGTTCACGACCGCGGTGGATCACCAGCGTTCGATGCTCATCCACGTTTTGCAGGGCGAGCGCGAGCGTGCGAAGGACAACTGGAGCCTGGGCAAATTTACGATTGAGTTTGAGCCTGCGCCGCGGGGCCTGCCGCGCGTGGGCGTGCAGTTTGAAATTGACGCCGACGGCATTCTCCACGTGCTGGCGCGCGACACCCGGACCGGCCGGGAGAAAATTGTGGAAATAAAGTCCGCCGTGGACGTGGACGACGTGGCGGTGCAGCAGATGGTCGAGGAATCCGTCGAGCATGCGTTCACCGACCTGGCGGCGCGCCGGTGGATTGAGACGAAGGTGCGCGCGAAGGAAACGCTCGCGGCCACGCGCAAGGCGCTCATGGATTCCGCGGCTGAAATGGATGCGAATTACCGCGAAAAAATTGAAACCGCTGCGCGCGGAGTGGAGGAGGCCCTGAATACGGAAGATGCCGCGAGTGGTTCTGGCGACTTGAAAATATTGCAGACGGCGGTGGCCGTGCTGGATGCAGCCACCAAGCCTTTGGCGGATTTGCTCATGGACAAGGCGATGGAATCGCTGCTGCGCAAACGCGGCCTGATTCAGTGAGTGGAGTAGCTGGGTTTGTTGACCAGCCACAGGAGCAGGCCAAACAGCGCAAGCACAATGACAAGGAAAAACACGGTAAAGAACCGCATTTGTTTCTGGTGAAGCGACGGATTGCTTTTACGCTGATTATTTCCCTTAAAAAACACGACTTATCCTACTGCAAACCACCACGACCTGCAAATGATTTTGAAGGTTACCTGAAGAGCCATGCGAGCAGCGGCGCGACGGCAAGCCCCGGCAGAAAATTCGCCAGTTCAACCTTGCGGACTTCAAAAATTACCAGCGCCACGGCGCAGGCGATGAAACCGGCGGCGGTATTGACCGAATTAATCAGGCAATGCTCGTGCAGACTGTGCGAATCCAAAAACGGCGCAACGTAAAGCCGGCACGCGAGCGCGATTCCGCCCAGGAGAACCAAAACCGGAAAGGCTGACAACGCCGCCGGCCAGCGGAAGGTTTTTACGAAACTGGTCATCGCCAGCGCGTCCATGATGGCCTTCACTGCCAACAACCAGAAATAACCGGACAACCCGTCCGTGACCGCGCCGAGCCAGCCAAGCGGCGCGGCGCAAAACAGCACGGTGCATGCGGCAAAGCCGTCGCCGCCTTGGCGCGGCCCGTTGGTCTGTGCCGGGGCAATTGCGTGGCCCGCGCGCCGGCCGAGGCGGTTCGACCATAGTTGCAGGCGCAGCAGCTTGCCAATCCAAAATCCCACCATGATGGCGAGCAGGGCAACGAGAATTTGTCCGAGCACCGATGACAAAGTCCCGCCCAAGCTCAACCAAACCAGCCGCAATCCGAAGACAATGGTGGACAGGCCGAGCGCGGAACGAAAGAAAATCTGCGTGCGGAGGGAAAGCGGTTTGCGCAGTGCCAGTCCCCAAAGTCCGCCGAGCAGGATGCCGATGGCGTTCAGAAATGCGCCGGTCACGCACAAACTCAACGCTGCGTACGCTCAAAGCGCAAGCCGGAAAATGCGTCGGCGCATCGCTCTTCCGCGTCCACCGGGTGACCGTTGGCCCGCCATGCCGGGCATGATCGCGGAAAAATTTTTGAACGTCCGGCGGGGAAATTTTTCAAACGAACACGGCCTCCCGTTGGATTTTAATGAGTTTTGCCGGGCGGAGGCGCGAAGCGGGCATGATTCAAGTTGATCATTTAACAAAATTTTTCGGGGCAAAACGGGCCGTGGACGGGATTTCCTTTTCCGTTCAACGCGGCGAAGTGCTCGGCTTTCTCGGCCCCAACGGGGCGGGCAAATCCACCACCATGCGCATGATCACCGGCTTCATTCCGCCGTCCGCGGGGCGCGTGACCGTCGGCGGATTCGACGTGATGGAAAATCCAATTCCGGCCAGGCGCCTCGTCGGTTATCTGCCGGAAAACGCGCCGGCGTACACGGACATGACGGTCGCCGGCTTTCTGAATTTTGCGGCGGAAATCCGAGGTCTGCGCGGCGAAGGGAAAAAACAGGCCATCGCGCGCGTCGTGGAATTGTGCTTTCTGGAATCGGTCCTGCACCAGAGCGTGGACACGCTGTCGAAAGGCTACCGCCATCGCACCTGCTTTGCCCAATCCATCCTGCACGACCCGGATGTGCTGGTGCTCGACGAACCGACCGACGGCCTCGATCCGAACCAAAAGCACGAGGTCCGCGGTCTGATCCGGCGCATGGGCGCGACCAAGGCGATTATTTTTTCAACGCACATCCTGGAGGAGGTGGACGCGGTCTGTTCGCGCGCCATCATCATTGACCGCGGCCGAATCGTCGCCAATGGCACACCGGCCGAGTTGCGCGGGAAGTCGGAAATGGCCGGGGCGGTGACGTTGCGCGTCAGCGGCGTCGCCGCAGCGGTGCTGTCGGCCAGGCTTTACCAGATTCCCCAGACGAAACGCGTCATCGTGCTCGAAGAAAAAAACGGCACCGTGGCGGTGTGCGTGTATCCGAAGCCGAACGCCGCCGACGGCGAATTGCCGCGCGCCGTGGGCGAAGCGGCGCAAGGCTGGCGGATCGAACAGTTGCAAACCGAGGAAGGGCGGCTCGACGAGGTTTTCCGCAACCTCACGATGCCGGACACCCAAAAATGAAAACCACATGAACACAGCCATTGCCAACATCAAAACCGTGGCCAAACGCGAGTTGGGCGCGTATTTTGCGTCGCCGCTCGCCTACGTGTTTATCGTGATTTTCCTGCTGTTGTGCGGATTTTTCACGTTCATGGTCGGCGGCTTTTTTGAGCGAGGGCAGGCGTCGCTGGCGACACCGTTCTTTGACTGGCATCCTTGGTTTTATTTGTTTCTGGTACCGGCGGTGGGCATGCGATTGTGGGCCGAGGAACGGCGCGTCGGCACGTTGGAACTGCTGTTGACCATGCCCATCACGAGCTGGCAGGCGATCGTCGGGAAATTCCTGGCGTCCTGGCTGTTCCTCGCGCTGGCGCTGGCGCTGACTTTCCCGCTGGTCATCACCGTGAACTATCTCGGCCACCCGGACAACGGCGTGATTCTCTGCGGCTACATCGGGAGCTGGCTGATGGCCGGGGCATATCTGGCCGTCAGTTGCATCACTTCGGCGATGACGCGCGCGCAGGTGGTCAGCTTCATCATTTCGGTGATGCTGTGCCTGTTCTTGATTCTGGCGGGATTTTCGCCGGTCATCCGGTTTCTGTCCGGCTGGGCCAGCCCGGCGGTCGTGAGCGCCGTCGCGTCGTGCAGCTTCATCACGCATTTTGAAAATTTCGAGAAGGGCGTGCTGGATTCGCGCGACGTGATTTTCTTTCTGTCGGTCATCGTGTTTTCGTTGTTCACCACCGCTGTGATTCTCCGCGGGCACCGCCGGGGTTGAGGAGCGTCATGAAACAAAAATCCTTCGAAACTCTTCTCTACTCGGCGGCGGGCGTCGCGGCCATGGCGGTGATTCTGGTGGCCATCAACCTGGGCAGCTCGGCGTTCAAGCTCCGCGCCGACCTGACACAGGACAGGGTTTACACACTGTCGGCGGGCACAAAGGCGATTCTGGCCAGACTCGACACGCCGGTGACCATCCGGTTTTACTGTTCGCAAGGCGTGACCCCGACGGCGGAAAGCGTTTATCTCCAGACCTACGCCGGGCGCGTCCAGGATTTGCTGGATGAATACCAGGAAACCGCGCATGGAAAAATCATTGTCCAGAAACTCGACCCAGAGCCGGACTCCGATGCGGAGGACTCCGCGCGACTGGACGGGATTGACCCGCTGACACTTTCGACCGGCGACAAATTTTATCTTGGTCTGGCGGTCAGCCAGCTCGACTCCAAGCAGACCGTCCCGCTGAATCCCGATCGCGAACGGATGCTGGAATACGACATTTCGCGGGCGATTTCGCGCGTGACGACGCCGGAAAAGACCGTCGTGGGCGTGATGAGCGCGCTGCCCGTGTTCGGGTCGCCGGCCAATCCGATGATGGAGCAGATGGGACAACCGGGAACGCAGCCGTGGGAACTCATCAATGAATTGAACGGCGATTACACGCTCCGGCAAGTGCCGCTGGACACGGACAAAATTGACGACGACATCAAGGTGCTGCTGGTGATTCATCCACGCGGCATCACCGACGGCGCGCAATATGCGATTGACCAGTTCATTTTGCGCGGCGGGAAGCTGATTGCGTTTCTGGATCCGCTCAACCTGGTGGACACCCGCAGCCAGAACCAGATGGGCATGATGATGCCGGAAACCAGCCGGGGCGCTTCCACACTCGACAAGCTCCTTCCGGCATGGGGCTTCCAATTCGGGACAACTGATGTGGTCGCGGATTTGAACTTCAAAATGCAGGTGGGCGGCAGTACCGGCCAGCCCCAGGACGCGCCAGCGTTTCTGGATGTGACCGGCGACGGCATCAACACCAACAACATCATCACCAGCTCCTTAAGCGACGTGTGGCTGCCGTTTGCGGGCGCATTCACCGGCGCGCCGGTCGCGGGCTTGAAGGAAACGGTGCTGTTGAAAAGCACGACTGATTCGGAACTGGCCGATGCGTTCATGGCCAATCTGTCCGGCGACTCGATTCTGAAGAATTTCAAATCATCCGGCGTCGAATATCCGCTGGCCATCGAATTGACCGGCAAATTCAAGACGGCGTTTCCCGACGGCCCGCCCAAAACCGGAACCAATGCGGCTCCCCCAGCCGCCGCCGGCTTGAAGCAAAGCGCCGCGACCAACACGGTGGTGCTGGTCGGCGACGCGGACCTGATTGCGGACGATTTTGCCTTGCGCGAAGAAAATACGCCGTTCGGCACGTTCGCCTCGGCGTTGAATGGCAACCTGGGTTTCGCCGAAAACGCCATTGAACAACTGGCCGGCGGCGAAGACCTCATTGCCATGCGCAGCCGCGCGGTGGAAGACCGGCCGTTCACGGTCATCAAACGCATGGAAGCCGCTGCGGAACAAGCCTATCAGAGCAAGATCAACGATTTGCAGACCAGCCTGGAAGACACCGAGCAACGCCTCAATGAATTGCAGCAGAACAAAAACCAGAACCAGCGTTACATCCTCTCGCCGCAACAGCAGGCGGAACTGGACAATTTCCGCGCGAAAGAGGCGCAGGTGAAATCCGATTTGAAGAAGCTGCAAAAGGACCTGCGCCGCGACGTGGTTTCGCTCCAGACCCGCATCGAATGGCTGAACATCGCCGCCGTGCCCGTGCTGGTCAGCGCGTTCGGCATCGGCCTGGCGGCGTGGAAACGCAAACGGACTTCAGCGAAATGAACATGACCCAACGAAACCAAATCGAAGTTGGCGTAGCGCAGACTGATAGTCTGCTGTATCGCAGGTTGACAACCTGCGAGCGCCTGCCGACCGCCAGTCGGCGACACAGCAGATTGCCAATCTGCGCCACCAAACCCGCGGAACTGAAGTGAATCGAAAGCAACTCATCGTTTTGCTCGTATTGGTGGTTGTCGTGGGCGGCGCGGCGTGGCTGCATTCCCACAAACAGGCGGCGGCGTGGTCAAGCCCCAATTCGGCCGTCGGCCAAAAATTGCTCGGTGATTTTCAGGTCAACGACGTCGCGCAAATCCGGATGCAGCATGGCGCGGATACCGTGGATTTGGTGCAAACGAACGGCCTGTGGCGCGTGCAGCAACGCGGCGGCTATCCGGCGGATTTTTCACAAATCACCCGGTTTTTGCTGAAGCTGCGCGATTTGAAGATTATTCAGACCGAGCAAGTCGGGCCGTCGCAGTGGGCGCGCCTGGACCTGGCCGCGCCGGGACCGGGAGCCAATGCCGCGACGCTGCTTGAATTTCTTGATGCTGGCGGAAAACCGTTGCGCACGCTGTGGCTCGGCAAATCCCATCAGCATCAGAACACGCAGCCGGGGGTGGCGCCCGACATGGGCGATCAGGGCTGGCCGGATGGCCGTTACGTCCGGGCGGCGACGAATGCCGACACGGTCGCCGTGATTGCCGACCCGTTGACCGAGGTGAATTCCGACGCCAGCCAGTGGCTCGACAAAACCTTTTTCAAGGTGGAAAAGCCGCACACCGTATCCGTGACGTATCCCATCGTGACCAATTCCTGGGAACTCATCAGCGAAACCAACGGCTGGAAACTGGCCGCCGCCAAACCGGATGAAAAACTGGACGACTCGCAAGCCTTGGAAACGGCGGACTCGCTTTCGTCGCCGAGTTTCAACGACGTTGCGGTGGCACTGCCGCCACAACAAACCGGCCTGGACCATCCGACGCGGATTGGGATCAAAACGGCAGATGGATTCAGCTACTCGATCAACGTGGGCGGCAAAACCAACGACAACTATTTCATGACCGTCGCCGTGTCCGCCACGTTCTCGAAGACCAATGCGCCGGACGAAAGCCAGAAGCTGGCGGACAAGCTCGCGCAGGAATGCAAGCTCAACCCGTGGACCTATCTGGTGCCGAATTGGACGCTGGAGCCGCTGCTCAAAACACGCGCGCAACTTTTGGTGGTCAAGCCGGCGGAGATTGAAACCAACCCGTCCGCGACCAACGCGCCGGTGGCCCCGGTTTCAAAGTGAGGGCGGCGATTCCGGATTCGGGGCGTGTCCTGATTGGGGGGTGCGGTTTGTCTCAAACCGCAGCGTTACCGTACGCAAAGGAACGGGTCGGTGTTTGCCAATCATGGTTCTCCACGCAACACGCGCTGCGAGTTGGGACAACTCGCGCTCCGAACCTCGAATTGGGATGCGGCCCCTGACCGTTAAAACTCTATCGCGAGCTCGCAAGCGACCCTGCCTTCCTTAAAATTTTGCGTAAATGGCTGGAGCCTGTTTTACTCGGTGACAGATGGCCGACGCAAAAACAACTTCCCGCAGCCCGTGGCTCTGGGTGCCGACCCTGTATTTTTCGCAGGGCATTCCCTACGTCATCGTGATGACGATGTCGGTGGTGATGTACAAGCGGCTGGGCATCTCGAACACGGACATCGCGCTTTACACGAGCTGGCTGTATCTGCCGTGGGTCATCAAGCCGCTGTGGAGCCCGTTCGTGGACATCACACACACGAAACGGTTCTGGATCGTGCTGATGCAATTCCTCGTGTCGTTCGGGCTGGCGCTCATCGCATTTTCGGTGCGCGGCAGTTCGTTTTTCAAATGGTCGCTGTTCCTGTTTTGGATCATGGCCTTCGCGTCCGCCACGCATGACATTGCGGCGGACGGCTTTTACATGTTGAGCATGTCGAAACACGAGCAAGCCTGGTGGGTCGGGCTGCGCAGCACATTTTATCGAACGGCCATGATTGTCGGCAGCGGATTGCTCGTGGTGCTGGCCGGCGTCCTGGAAAGCAAAAACGGGCTGCCGCCGGTGGAAGTTCCCGTGTCGGCAAAGGCAAACGCGTCAATCGTTACCCATTGGAACCCGGCGGAAATAAAATTCGCGGAGCAACCCGGTGAATTGCGTGTCCTGGCGCAACCCGGCTTGCTCGACATCGCGCTGGCCGAACGCAGTGCGCCCGACGCGCAGGCGGTAATCGAACAGGCAAAGTCATGGAACGTGCAACACGGTTTGGTGGCGGACGACAAACCAGCAGCCAAACCGGCGGATGACAAGAATGATTCATGGTGGACGGGCCATATTTCCAGGCCGCTGCGGAATTTCCTGACGGCGCACTTTCCGAAGCCGGGAAAAACTGAAACTGCCGCCACCGCCGGAAATTTCGGTGTGATTTATTTTGCGCTGTCCCAGGCACCGGCGGCGGGCCGGAAAATCGCCGTCAATTTTGCGCGCCAGCCGCGCGGCCTTGAATACATTGGCCTCGGCAAAAGCGACAAAGGATTCCGGCTGATGGAAGGCGAGCATATTGTATTCAACGCCACGAACTGGAACCAGCCGGCGATGGCCGTCATCCAGCTTGACCCCAAATTGAAGCAGGACGCTTCGGTCATTTTTGTGACCAGCTCCGGCAACATCCCGCTCGCATGGTCCATCACGCTTTTCACCGTCGCCGGACTTTTTCTCGCGTTCAGTTGCTGGCACAGCGTCATGCTGCCGCACCCGCCGACCGACGGCCCGGTCATCACCCATAAAAGCCTGACCGGGGAATTTTTCGCCACTCTCGGCTCATTTTTTCAGAAACCGGGAATCGTCCTGGCGCTGGCCTTTATTTTATTGTACCGCTTCGACGAAGCGCAGTTGTCCAAGGTCATTTCGCCGTTCCTGCTCGACAGCCGTTCCGCCGGCGGTCTCGGCCTTGCCACCAGCCAGGTGGGCCTGGTCTATGGCACGTTCGGCGTCCTCGCGCTGACGTGCGGCGGATTGCTCGGTGGATTTTCGGCAGCGAAATACGGCCTCAAAAAAATGCTGCCGATCATGGTCGGCTCGATGTATCTGCCGAAGCTCGCGTTCATTTTTCTTTCCTTCACGCAACCGGAAAATTTTCTCGTCGCCTGCGGCGCGGTCGCGGTCGAGCAGTTCGGCTACGGGTTCGGTTTCACCGCGTTCATGCTTTACCTGCTTTATTTTGCGGACGGCCCGCATAGGACGGCGCACTACGCCCTCTGCACCGGTTTCATGGCGCTGGGCATGATGATTCCCGGCATGTGGAGCGGCTGGGTGGCGGACATCGTCGGCTACAAACATTTTTTTGTGTGGGTTATTTGCTCGACGATTCCGGGCCTGGTGATCGCGCTGCGGCTGAAAATTGATCCACAATTCGGCAAAAAATCGGCTGCGGGCTGAAAAATTGAATTGCTTTGTGCGCAACCCGCTTCGCAGAATGCGCATTCACGATGAAATCAAACTGTTTCAGCAGTTTTAGCCGGGTGCTCGTTGCGGCGTTGCTGACGGGCGTGGTGCTGCCGGGGTTTCCACCGGGTGCAAACGGCCAATTGTCGTTTGTTTTTACCAACCAACCGACGCCTACCTTGCCGCGCCGACCCAGCATCATCTTGATAGTCGCCGACGGCCTCGGTTATGGCGATTTGAGCTGCTACGGTCAGAAAAAATTCCAGACGCCGAACCTCGACCGGCTCGCCGCCGAAGGCATCCGGTTCACCCACTATTACGCGGGCGACGCCGCAAGTTCGCCGGCCTTCGCGGCACTCCTGATCGGCCGGGATTCGGAGCATTTGCGGCAGCGCGCGGACACGAACATTCCGTTGGCGCCCGGCGAAATCACCGTCGCGCAGATTTTGAAGCAATCCGGCTATCACACGGGCTTGATCGGCGAATGGGACTTGGGCGACAACGCCACTGGAGGTGCACCATGGAAAAAGGGATTCGACGAGTTCGCTGGTTATTTCAATCCGACCGACGCGGAAAATTTTTACGCCGATTACATCTGGCGTTATGCGCCGGGGAGTTTCCTCAACCCGACGAACAATCAGAAGGAAGATTTTGTCGGCAAGGAGATGCTTTATCCCAACACCGGCGGCAAAAAGGGCCAATACATTCCCGATTTATACACAAAAGCAGCACTGAATTTTGTCCAAAACAACCAGCCCGACCAGTTCAACCACTTCCGCCCATTTTTCCTGCTGTTGCATTACAGTATTCTGGGCGCCGGAACCGGGCCGGTGCCGACCGACGCTCCTTACTCCGATGAACCGTGGCCGCAGCCTCAGAAAAACAAGGCCGCCATGATTGCGCGGTTTGACGGCTACATCAGCCAGTTGCTTGAGCGATTGCAAAAGCTGGAAATGACGAACGAGACGGTGATCTTCTTTACCAGCGACACGGGACCGAAGCAAGGGGGCGGCGTTGATCCGAGATTTTTCCAGAGCATCGTGTCATCCAACAGCTTGCGGGTCCCGATGATTGTCTCCTGGCCGCGGGGGATCCCCGCGGGAAAGGTCAGCGAGTTTGCCTGGACGGCCTCGGATTTTCTGCCGACGGCGGCGGCCATCGCGCTTTTAAAACCGCGGCCAGACATTGATGGCGTTTCGATTTTGCCAACCTTGTCCGGCCAGACGCAAACCAACCGGCACGAATTTTTGAGGGAATAAAAGCTTTCGGAGTGGCCGGCTAATGCGTCAGGGCGCCCGGCAATGGCGCATTCACATTGCGCTCCTGCTCGACTTTTCGGACCTCAAAGCTCATCCACAGAATCGCCAGCACCACGCCCAGCAGGAACGCCGCCAGCACAAACCACGGCCATTTGTAACGAGGTGGTCGCGGTTTTCCATTTGGTTCATTCATCTTAAACCTGATCGCCATCTTAATCTTAATCCGTTTCGCTGGCGATCACGATTAAGAACAAGATTAAGATTATGAAGATATTCAATTGCGCGAAAACTCGACCGGCGCCGATTTTCCGCTAACTTCTCCGCGTCGCGCCCATGCACGAAGCCGAATCGCCAGAAAATCTGCCGTCGCCGCCGGCGAATGCTGACGGCGGCCATCCGTATGCCGTCTTTCGGAACCGAGACTTCACGTTATATCTCATTGGCCGCCTGGTGGCCGTCACCGGCCAGCAAATGTTCACCATCGCCATCCTCTGGGAAATTTATGCGCTCACCCGTTCGGCCTTGGCGCTCGGCCTCATAGGATTGGTGCAAATGATCCCGATGTTTTTGTTCACGCTGCCAGCGGGGCACGTCGCGGACAATTACAACCGCAAACGGATCGTGGTGGTGATGACGGCGGTAATCGCGGCTGCGAGCCTTGGTGTGGCCTTTGTCTCCTGGCGCCACGCGCCGGTTGTCTGGATTTATTTTTGCCTGTTCATCGGCAGCACGGCCAACACGTTTATGCGGGCGGCCAATGCCGCCTTTTTGCCGGCGCTGGTGGACCGAAAGGATTTCCCACGCGCGGTGAACTGGAATGCCGGCGCCTTTCAACTCTCCTGCATCATCGGCCGGGTGGCCGGCGGCGCCATCATCGCCTGGATGGCCGGGCATCATTCCGCTTCTCCGGCGGCGTTGGTTTATGTCATCAATGCGCTGGCATCATTGGTCGTTTGCGTTCTGATTGGCCTGATCCGTCAGCAACACACCATCAAGACCAGGGAACCCATGACGCTCCAGGCGCTGCTGACAGGTTTCAAGTTTGTCTATGCGAGCAAAATTATTTTGGGACTCATCACGCTCGACATGTTCGCGGTGTTTTTGGGCGGCGCAACGGCGCTGTTGCCGATCTATGCCGCGGATATTTTGTTTGTCGGGCCGACCGGACTCGGCTTTTTGGCAGCGGCGCTGCCCTTGGGCTCCATCCTCTGTGTGTTCATCCTGAACCATCGGCCGCCATTGCAAAAAGCCGGACGCACGCTGCTGTGGGCCGTGACAGTCTTCGGACTGGCCACGATTGCCTTCGGGTTTTCGCAGTGGTTCTGGTTTTCGCTTCTCATGCTGTTCACATGCGGGGCGGTGGACAATATCAGTGTGGTTGTGCGGCACACGCTGGTGCAGATGCTCACGCCGGACGACAAGCGCGGGCGCGTCTCCGCCGTCAACAATCTTTTCATCGGCACGTCGAACGAACTGGGCGAGTTCGAGTCCGGCACTGTCGCGCAAATCTTCGGGCCGACCATCGGGAATGCCCTGGCCCCGAAAACAAAAAATCCCAACACCGTCTGTGGCGTTGGGTGGCTTTTGTGCAACTGACTGTTTCTGGTCTAGTTGATTAGCTCCCTCGCTGCGCGGACACGTACACCTGCAGATGACCCTCATGATCTGGCCCTCGGTGGCGCTGCGGCTATGGCGAATGGGGCAAATGATGTACGTGCAATTCCTCTCCGGACCTGCCGCTCAGCGGCCGGCTCAGAAAGTGCAAGTTTTCCTTTGGTATGACCTTGTTATAAAAACAAAAAACCCAACGCCGACTTTGGCGTTGGGTGGACTTTGAACAACTGACTCTCTCTGATCTAGTCCA
>CAWHAH010000051.1:0-27338 GCA_963827205.1 uncultured Verrucomicrobiae bacterium | reverse complement strand
GTCTCGGTCTCTATCCGCTGATCGGTGAAGCCTACTTTCCGCGCACCGACCCCGCCCAGTTTGTCATCAACCTCAAGGCACCGACCGGCTTGCGGCTGGAATTGACGGACAAATTGATTAAGCAGGTGGAACAGGTGGTGCGGGCGGTGGTGCCGGCGAAGGATTTGAAGATCATCGTCTCGAACATCGGGGTCACGCCGGGTTTTTCCTCGATCTACACGCCGAACTCCGGACCACACACGGCGTTTGTCCAGGTGGGTTTGAACGACGGCCACCGGCTGAGCAGCTTTCAATACATGGCCCTGGTGCGGGCGCGGTTGAAACAGGAACTGCCGCAGGTGGACGCCTATTTGCAAACCGGCGGGCTGGTGGACGCGATCCTCAATCTGGGGTTGCCGGCGCCGCTGGACATCCAGGTCAGCGGCATGAATCTGGAGGCGGAGCATCAGGTGGCCGTTGCGATTGCCCGGCAGGCGCGCACCCTGCCGGGGGTCAGCGACGTGCTGGTGCCGCAGGACGTGGATTACCCGGCGTTGCAGTTGAACATTGACCGGCTGCGCGCCAGCGAGCTGGGGTTGAGCGAGAAGGAGGTGGTGGGCAACGTCATTACCGCCCTGACCTCCGACCAGATGATCGCCCCCAGTTACTGGGTGGACCCCAAAAGCGGCAACGACTACTTCCTCACCGTCCAGTATCCCGAAGATTTCGTCAAAAATCTCGCCGATCTCATGTCCGTGCCGTTGCGCGGAGTTAACTCAGCTCTGACAACGCGGCTGGACGCGGTGAGTCAGATAAGGCACATCGAATCGCCGACGGAGGTGGATCACTACCAGTTGCAGCGGGTGACCGACGTTTATGTCTCGCCGGCGGGGGAAGATTTGGGGCGGGTGTTGGGCGGTCTGCAGCGGATCATTCACGGTCTGAAACTGCCGGGAGACGTGCGGGTGAACATTCGCGGCTCGGCCCGGGCGATGCAGGTGTCGTTCCGGAGTTTTGGGCTGGGTTTGCTGCTGTCCACGGTGCTGGTGTATTTGATCCTGGTGGCGCAGTTCAAGTCGTTCACCGATCCGCTGTTAATCCTGCTGGCGGTGCCAACGGGGTTGACGGGAGTGTTGCTGATGCTGTTTGCGACGGGGACGACCCTGAATGTGATGTCGCTGATGGGCGTGGTGATGATGGTCGGCATCGTCGTTTCCAACAGCATCCTCATCGTCGAATTCACCCGGCGCCTGCGCGAAGAAGGCCGCCCGCTACGCGAAGCCGTATCGCTGGCCTGCCGCGTGCGCCTGCGGCCGGTGCTGATGACTTCGCTCGCCACGCTCATCGGCCTGATTCCGCTGGCAACAAAACTCGGCACCGGCAGTGAAGCCTACGCGCCGCTCGCCCGCGCCATCATCGGCGGACTGGCGGTGTCCGTGGTACTGACGGTGTTTATTGTGCCATGCGCGTATTACATCATTTACTGTCGGAAAGAAGCGCCGGCAAAACCTTCCGGTGAAGGTCCGACCCCGCCGGTGCCCGCACACTGAAAATTTTGAATCATGAAACGAATCTTCCTCATTCTACCAGCCGGTGTGCTGGCCGCCACCGTGGCGTTGGCGGACGGAACCAACGCCTGGCCGGTGCTGACGCTGGCCGACGCTCAGGCACTGGCACTGAAAAATCACCCGCAGGTGGCCGAGGCGAACTACCGCGCCCTGGCCGCGGAGGAAGTCGTCACGGAAACCCGGTCCGGTTATTTTCCAAATGTGAACCTCTACGGCACGGCGGCAGGCGCCAATGTGGAAGGCACCCGCATCATGGCGGGTAATTTGAACAATCCCAGCATTTATGACCGCGCGGCCGGCGGCCTGGAGGTCAGCCAGCTCATCACTGACTTCGGCCGCACGGCGAACCTTACGGCCAGTTCCAAATTTCAGGCGCAGGCGGCAAACCAAAACGCCAGCACCACCCGCGAACAGGTGCTGTTGCAGGCGGACACCGCCTACTACGGGGTGCTGGCGGCGCAAGCCGTGCTGCGCGTCGCGCATCAGACCTTCGACACGCGGCAATTGCTGCTTGACCAGGTCACCGCGCTGGCCACGAATAAATTGCGCTCCGAACTGGACGTGAGCTTTGCCCAGGTGGAAGTGGAGCAGGCCCGGTTGTTGTTGCAAAAAACCCAGAACGACGCCGACGCTGCGATGGCGACGCTTTCGACGGCGCTGGGCTACCGGGATTTTCACCAGTTCCAACTCGTGGAACAGACGCCGCCGGCGAACGCCGTGACCAACGCTGTTCCCGACCTGATTCAAACGGCATTGGCCCGGCGTCCGGAATTGTTGAGCCTGCGCGACGAGCGCGACGCCTCGCTGCGGCTGGCGAAAGCCGAACGGGATGCGCGGCTGCCTACCCTGTCGGCGGTAGGCGTGGCCGGCGACGCGCCGACGCACGACAATTATCTGCCGGACAACTACGCGGCGGGTGGAATCCAGTTGAGCCTGCCGCTGTTTGCCGGCGGCCTTTACGTCGCCCGGCAGCACGCGGCCGAGTTCAAGGCGCAGGCCGACGCTGAACTGTTGCGCACCATGGAGAACGACGTGATCCGCGATGTGCGCATCGCCTGGCTGAACGTCAACAGCGCGCTGGAGCAGCTTCAGACGACGGAACAACTGGCGCTCAACGCCACCGAGGCTTACACGCTGGCCCAGGCGCGCTACCAGACCGGCATCAGTTCCATCGTCGAATTGAGCGAGGCGCAGTTGAACTTGACCTCGGCGCAAATTGCGAACACCGCCGCGCGTTACAATGTGCTGATTCAGGAAGCCGATTTGGACTACCAGGTCGGCACGCTACACTGACAAAAATCATTCCGGCTCAAGCCCTATGCCCGGTGAGTTGCGTCTGGCTGACCGCCGGCGCATTTTAGAACCTCCAAGTAAGGTCAAGTTGTACCAGGTTATAGTTATTGATCGGGTTGATGCCGGGAATATCCAGATTGTTGCCGCCGGTGCCCAGACCGCCCTTGATTTGTTCGGCGTATCCGTAACGAACCGTGCCGATGATGGCGTCCGTGATACTGTAGGCGAACGCTGTGTAAAAACCTTGGAGATTGCCGCGGCCCTCGAAAAAGTCGGAGTCAATCAGATTCACGTCCAAGGCGTATTGTTCGATGTGCTGCCAGTAGAACCGGGCTTCCCAGGTGTTTTTCTTGGAAGTCGTGCCATAGACCAATCCTTGCATGGGGCCATAAACCGGCCCGGGGCTGCCGAGGCCGAAGCCGACCTGGTAAGCCTTGTTCTGACCCGTGGCCGCGGAAGACAGCCCCGGAAACGCGCCCGCGGAACCACCTCCGGCCTGATACGCCGCACGCGCCCGGTCGTCGCCGTAGAAGTTGTAGGCCACGTCACCAAACAGGCGCGCCTGTAACGTGCCCAGCACGGTGTTATAAATCTTGAAGTCAAATTCCACGGGTATTTCCAGCACCAGGAGGTCATTGATGCCTGCTTGATTATAGCCGCCATTAAGCCCATTGATATCACCTTGCCCAACGAACGAGTAATAGGGACTGTCATAGTCGGGATTGGCCCCGGGTAGGGTTGTGTTTCCCTGGCCGGTATAAGTGTAAAGCACCGGCGCAATTTTGATGGACATGTCCCTGCCAAACTTCACGGTACCGCCAGCCTGCCAGGCCAGCAGAAAAGTGTCGCTGGAGGGAAACGCCGAAGCGGGATTAGGATCTTGATAATCGAACTGACCAAAGCCAGCGAACAAATCAAAATCATCGGCGGAATACTTGAATTTTTCAAACGCGCCTTCGGGGTTGATGTCGTTATCCCAGACCATCGGCGTGGTGTAAAGCGGCATGGGCATCCTGCCTACGGTCATTTCAAACCAATCGGTCGGGTGCCAGCCGAGGTAAACCTGACCGATGTAAATGCCATCGCTGGATTTGTCCGTCGGCGTGCCGCTGAGCGGGCTGGTAGAACTCTTGCCGGTGTCATCGGCAAAGGTGACCCACGGCGACCGCGGATTGGCCGAAGTTTCCAGGCGGATACCGTAGTTAAAATCATCAAACAGGTCGCCCCGCAACCCCAAACGCAAAGCGTAACGAAACCGCTCCCGATAGTAAGTGTTGCCCGTCGCGCCGCTGGTGGGACCGCCCAACCCGGGGTTGTTCGGCGTGGGATTGTCCACGCCGCGGTATTCATAACGAAGCCGCACATCACCAAAAAGGCCAATGCTCTTGATCGAATCGGCCAGCTTCCATTTGGAAGCCGGGAGCTGATTGACCAGATTGGTATCTGCCGCCGCTTCTTCGGCCCTTAATTCCTTCGCCTCGGCCGCCGTGAGGATTCCCTTTTGTTCCAGCTTGTCAATCAGCGCGTCGGAAGATTGCGCGTCCGTAGCGCGGGCAAGTGACATCAACGCCGCGGCGCTGGCAAACAACGCCATCCGGGCGGTTTTGGCGCTTCTGATTTTTTTCATGAATTTGATTTCAACCATCGCGCGCAGCATGGCCGCGCATTGTGTCGAGGGCGTGGCGGAAGTGTTACGTTTTTGCGACAAACGCCCCCGTTTGTAACATTCTGGGATGCAGAGGCGAATCGTGCACGCCAATCCACCTCTGCTGCCGTGCCTGTCCTTCCACGGTGAAATTCCCAAAAAAAACTTGTTGCACGGAACCGTTTAACTGTTACACTCCGCCTCCGCTTTTGAAAAGTGAAGCGGCAAATGTAACCAAACCATTAACAGACAATTGTTCTTTGTATGGCTGCCCAACGCATCCGAATCCGCCTCAAGGCCTATGACCATCGCGTCATAGACCAGTCCGCCCGCGAAATCGCCGACACCGTCAAACGCACCGGCGCGCGCGTCGCCGGGCCCATCCCGCTGCCGACCCGTATCGAGCGCTTCACCGTGCTGCGCTCGCCGCACGCGGACAAGAAGTCGCAGGAAACTTTTGAGCAACGCACGCACAAACGGCTCATTGACATCATCGAGCCGACCGCCAAGACCGTGGACGAATTGAAGAAGCTCAATTTGCCCGCCGGCGTGGACATCACTATCAAGATTTAAGGAGAACCGCCATGCCACTCGGACTTTTAGGAAAAAAACTCGGAAGCACGCGCGTCTATAACGCGAGCGGGGTGTTGATTCCCGTGACGGTCGTTCTCGCCGGACCGAACCGCGTCCTGCAGGTAAAAACCCAGGCGGGCAAGGACGGCTACAATGCTGTTCAACTTGGCTTCGACGACCAGAAGGAACAGCGCGTGACGAAACCGTTGCTCGGGCACATCAAGAAGCACAACGGCACGGCGGTCAGACGCATCCGGGAGTTCCGCAACTTTTCCAAGGAAGTGAAACCGGGCGACGTCGTGGGCCCGGCGCTGTTCGCCCCCGGCGATTTTGTGGATGCCATCGGCATCACGAAAGGCCGCGGCTTTGAAGGCGTCGTGAAGCGCCACGGCTTTGCCGGCGGGCTGGCGTCGCACGGCCAAAAAGGCTGGTACCGCCGCGTCGGTGCAATTGGCCAGCGCCTGTTTCCCGGCACGGTCATGCGCGGCCAGAAAATGCCCGGCCACATGGGGCAGGTCCAGCGCACCACGCAGAACCTGGAAGTGATTCAAGTGCGTGAGGCGGACAATTTGTTGCTCATCAAAGGCGCGATTCCCGGCTCGGAGGGCGATTACGTTATCATCCGCGAATCGAAGAAACGGCCCAAGGGCTGGAAACCGCCGGTGAGCGTCGCGCCGATGAAACGGAAGGGCGCCGAGGCCAGGAAAGCCGAACCCAAACCCGCAGAGGCCAAAAAATAATCTGGTAGGGACGCGCTGCCGCGCGTCCGGCCGACCGGCAGGTCGGCCCTGCCAACAATTGCCATGAAGATTGCCATCAAGAACATCGAAGGGAAGAACCAGGGCGAACTCGAAGTGAAGTTCCCGCTGGTTGAAGGCGGGAAAGGCACGCAAGCCGTGCACGACGTTGTCACGGCGCATCAAGCCGCGCAACGCAGCGGCACCGCCAACACCAAAAACGTCGGCGAAGTCGCCGGCACGAACAAAAAGCCGTGGCGGCAGAAAGGCACCGGCCGCGCCCGCGCCGGCTCGTTTCAATCGCCCTTGTGGCGCGGGGGCGGTGTGGTCTTTGGCCCAAGGCCCCGCGACTTTGGCAAAAAGGTTTCCAAGAAGACCCGCGTGCTGGCGTTGCGCAAGGCATTGAGTGAACGACTCAAGGCGGGCGACGTGGTCGTCGTGGACACCTTGAAGCTCACCTCGCCGAAGACGAAGGAGTTTGCGGGTCTGATGTCCGCATTGGAATTGAAAGGCTCCACGCTGATTGTCTCGGCAGGCACGGACAAAAATCTCAGGCTCGCGTCGCGCAACCTTCCCGACGTTGCGCTGACGACCTGCGATTCGCTGAACACCTACGACGTGTTGCGCCCTGACAAATTGTTGTTCACGAAGGATGCCTTTGAAAAAGTGGAACAGCATCTGGCGAAAGACTGACGAACCATGAACACTTTTGAAGTCATCAAAACCGTCCGGCTCACGGAAAAAGGCACGCGCCAGGGCGAAAAATACAATCAATACACCGTCGTGGCCGACCGGCGCGCCAACAAGGCGGAAATCCGGCAGGCGGTGCAGGAATTGTTCAAGGTCAAGGTCATCAAAGTGAACACACTAAACGTCCGCGGCAAATTGCGCCGCCAACGGACGCATCAGGCTGGCCAGGCGCCGAGTTGGAAAAAGGCCATCGTGACGTTGAAAGACGGCGACAAGATTGTTTTGACGTAGCCGGGATTTGAAACTTGAAACGGCGCGAGAAATTGTTGTTTTCGCGCCTTTTTTGTTTGCGAAGACCCGATAGGCCACCGGCGGCCACGGAACAACCTGGCTTCCAATCAGTTCCGCGCCGAACTTGCATATTTCCGCCGGTTTGATTTCCTTGTGGGCGGCATGTGGCAACGGAGTTGTTTGATTCTAACCATCGGGACGGTGCTGGCGGGCCAAGCATTGGCCGGCCCGGAGTCGGCCGAGGTGAACCTGGACTACGTGGCCAAACGGGCTTTGGAACGCGCGGAGCATCCCTTCCACTCGCCCCGCGCCGATTTGCCGAAGGTGCTGCGGCAGGACAATCTTGATTACGACAAATACCGGGAGATCGAGTTCCGCCACGAGAAGGCGCTGTGGGCATCCGAAGGGTTGCCGTTTCGCATCGAATTTTTCCATCCAGGATATTTGTATCAGGAACCGGTGCATGTGAATGAATTCACCGCGACGCACGTGCAGCCGATCCGCTTCGTGCAGGATTTTTTCAATTACCGCGCCCTGACCATTCAAAAACAGATCCCGTCGGACACGGGCTATGCCGGATTTCGGGTGTTGACCGAGTTGAATGAAACAAACAAATGGGACGAACTGGGCGCCTTTCTCGGCGCGAGCTACTTCCGGCTGCTGGGCAAGGACCAGTGTTACGGCCCGTCGGCACGCGGGCTGGCGCTGGATTGCGGCGAGACGGATCGCCCGGAGGAATTTCCCATCTTCACCGACTGGTGGCTGGGCAAGCCGCAAATGGACGACACGGCCTTGACCCTGTACGCCATTCTCGACAGCGTGCGGTGCACGGGCGCGTATGAATTCCACATCCATCCCGGCAAAACGACGGTGGTGGACGTCACCGCAGAAATTTTCCTCCGGCGGACCAACACGGTACTGGCGGTGAATCCGGCCTGCAAGCCCGTCAAAACCATCGGGCTGGCCCCGCTGACGAGCATGTTCTGGTTCGGTAAGAATTCCGAGCGCAAGTTCGACGATTACCGCCCGGAGGTCCATGACAGCGACGGGCTGCTGCTGTACCTGAACGACGGCGAAATCCTGTGGCGTCCGCTCGACAATCCGCCGGTGATGCGGCATCAGATCTTCCACGCGCCGGGCATTCGCGGCTTCGGGTTGCTCCAGCGCGAGCGCTCGTTCGCGGCGTACCAGGATATCTTTAATCTCGATCAGCTTGTGCCGAGCATGTGGGTCGAACCGCACGGCAATTGGGGCGATGGTGATTTGCACCTGGTTGAATTGAGCGCAGGTTATGAAGGCTTGGACAACATCGTCGCTTTCTGGGACCCGAAAGACAAACCTGCGCCGTTGCAACCTTATCGCTTCAGTTACACGCTCTGCTGGCAAAGCAGCGGCGCAGACTTGAAGCTTTCCGAGAACCGGGCCGTCTCCACGCGCGTCGGCTTGGATTTGAGTTTTGCAAACACCCGTCAATTTGTCATTGAGTTTGCCGGGCCGAAGCTGGATGCCGTGCCGGAAAACCAGCCGCCGCTGGCCATCACCGGTTGCAGTTCCAATGCCGTGTTCGTGGACAACCCCCTCGTCGTCCGCAACCCGTTCCTCAAAACCTGGCGGGTCGTCCTGAAAATGCAGCCGCGGCCGGGCAACACCGACCCGGTGGACCTGCGCTGCACGCTGCAAAAAGGGACCAACATTTTGAGTGAGACATGGACGTATCAATGGAGTCCGCCGTAACCGGCGCGGCGGGCCAGTTGGCTGGCCGCCCGTTGGATGAGTGGAACGCCGCTTATGTGAAAGTGGAAAACTACTTCCACGCGTTGCGGGTGCGCAACAAGGCGTTGCTCGGCCAACTCGTCCTCCGCGTGCTCGAACGCGCCATGCGCCGCGCCCCCGCGGAACCGGATCGCTCCGCCACCCAGCTCGCCGCCGAGGAAATGGACCGGCTGGTGATCGAATGGTTTGCCGCCGTGCTGCAAGAATCGCCCGCGAATGCCGATCAAATGCTGACGACGCGCGGACGGCTGGCGCTGCTGCTTGCCGATATGCCCGGCCGATGGCAGGAACAATTCCTGCGGCCCGGCCCGTGGCCACAGGAATTCGTCAGCGCCATGCGCGAAACCTACTTCCGGGCCGGGCCGGACTTTCAGCTCTCAAAAATGGCGCCGCGTCCGCTCGATCTTGGCCCGATTACAACGCTTACGAACCTGGGACGGCTGCCTTATGTCCGCATGACCCTGGTCTGGATCGGATTCGCGCTGTTGCTCATCGGGGTCTTTTGGCTCACCCACGGAGGGTTCGAGCAGATGAACAGCCGCCTGTCGTCGTTGATTGATTGGTTCACGCAATTCTATCGCTGACATGGCCGACGCCCCGATCATTTCCGCAGCGGCCATCCGGCGTCCCCGCCGTGGCTGGCGGCTGTTCATCTTTTATTCATCCGCCGTGTTGCTGACGGGACTGGTTTCGATGCTGTTTGCGGATTTGCTCTGGCGCACCGGTTGGTCGGCCTCGCGGACGGTGTTGTTGATTTTGTTCGTAATCCTGTTTTTGTTCATCGCCATCGGCTGCATGCACGGCGTCTATGGATTCGCACTGCGGATGTTTGGCACCCGGCACCGCCTCACCCGGCTGGCGGATTACCACGGGCAAAGCATCGCCGGCATCAGCACTGCGATTGTTTTCCCCGTCTTTAACGAAAACACGGTGCGCGTTTATGAAGGGTTGCGCGCCACTTATGAGTCACTCGTGAAAACCGGCGAACTCGAGCGGTTTGATTTTTTCATCCTCAGCGATTCGACCGATCCGGACAAATGGGTCGAGGAAGAACGATGTTGGTGTGATTTGGTCCGCGACCTCGACGCGCTCGGCCGGATTTACTACCGCCGCCGCCTGAACAACGAGGGCGGCAAGAGCGGTAACGTGCGTGACTTCCTGAACGCCTGGGGCCGGCGTTACCGTTACTTCATGGTCTGCGACGCCGATAGCGTCATGCGCGGGGCGACAATTGTGGACCTGGTGAAATTGATGGAGGCGCATCCGGGAGTCGGGTTGATTCAAACGGTGCCGGGGGTGGTGAATGCCGAATCGTTGTTCGGACGCATCCAGCAATTTGCCAATCGCCTTTATGCGCCGCTGTTCATTGCCGGATTGAATTATTGGGCGCTGGACCTGGGCAATTATTGGGGACACAACGCCATCATCCGCACCGAGCCGTTCATGCAGTTTTGCGATCTGCCCCAACTGCCCGGACGCCGGCCGTTCGGCGGCCAGATTCTCAGTCACGATTTTGTCGAAGCCGCTTTGCTGTCGCGCGAAGACCGGGGCATCTGGTTCGCCTACGACCTCGAAGGCAGCTACGAAGAGGCCCCGCAGTCCATCATCGAAAACGCAAGTCGCGAACGCCGCTGGTGCCAGGGCAACCTGCAGCACAGTATGGTGCTTTTTGCCAAGGGACTGCGCGGCGTGAGCCGGTTGCATCTGATGCTCGGTATTTGCGGCTATCTGGCCGGGCCGCTTTGGCTCTTGTTTCTAATCACCTTCAACTGGATTCATTGGTACCAAAAAAACTCCGGCCTGTCAGAAATCACCTTGCCGGCGTTCAATCCCTATCTCGCCAATTGGAGCGGCACGGCTCATGCCTTGCTCGTCTTCGTCATCTGCATGGTGGTCATCATGCTGCCCAAGGCGCTCGCGCTGGTTGACCTCGCGTTCGATGGGGCGCGCCGACGCGCTTTTGGCGGACTGGCGCGCACCTCGCTGGGGGTCCTTGGTGAAACTGTTTTTTCCACCCTGCATGCGCCACAGTTGATGCTCTGGCACACCCGCTTCGTCATCTCCAACCTGTTTGGTTTCAGCGTGGGCTGGGCCCCCAAAAAACGCGCGGCGGACGGCACGGCATGGGTCTCCGCCATCCAGCGACATTGGTGGCATACGCTGGTGGGATTGATCTGGGGCGTGTTCATGTGGCAGCTCGACCGGACGTTGTTCTGGTGGTTCACGCCCGTGCTCGCGGGCATGGCGCTTTCCATTCCGCTGAGTGTGTTCACCAGCCGGCGCCATCTGGGCGCGCGGGTGCGCAAAATGGATTTGTTCCTCACCCCCGAGGAAACCGCGCCACCGCCGGAACTGGTCGCCTTGCGCGCGAGCATGAAAGTGCACGAACTCACCGATGACACCACCCCGCGCCGTCGTCACGCCGGCCTGGCTGAGGCCGTGCTCGACCCCTACGTAAACGCCATCCATGTCTCGCTGTTGCGCGAGAAACAGCTCAATCCGGTTTATGCCGAGGAACTTGTCAGGCTGGGCGCTGGCAGCGAAACGGCCCGGGTGTTGGGCGAAAAATTGCTGGCCCAAGGCCCGGACAAACTGACTGCCGCAGAACGGTCGCTGGTCATGGCAGATGCGCATACGCTGGTATGGCTGCACCAGCAGGCGTGGCTGCGGCCCGATGAATTGCTTGCCCCGTGGTGGAAAGCCATGATTCGTGAATTCAGTTGGCGGGAGACTTGAGATTTGCCGGCGCGCCCAGCGCCTGCAATTTTGCCGCGATTTTGGCATCATCGGGCTTGAGCCGCAATGCCGCCTCATAACACTTCTCCGCCTCGGCCAGCCGGCCCAGCCGGACGAGCGTGTCCCCCAGGTTCGCTTCCATCTGCGGGTCGTCGGGCGTGAGGCGGAGCGCGGCGCGGTAATGTTGCTCGGCCTCCTCAAACCGGTGTTGCCTGAACAATACCGTGGCCAGATTGTTGTGCGCGCTGGCGGAAGCCGGGTTCCGTTTCAAGGCAGCGTTAAAATCGGTGATGGCCTCAGCGAACTGCTGCTTGGCCGCCAGCGCAAAACCCAGATTATCCAGTATGTCCGCCTGGTCCGGAGTGATTTGCAGGGCGCGACGATAATCGGTGATGGCATTGTCCCAGTCGCCGAGTTTGGCAAAGGCATTGCCCAAATTATACAAAACGTCGGAATCATCGGGATTCATTCGCAAGGCCCGACGGAAGAGGTCCATTGCCTCCGCCATTTGCCCTCGTTTCGACAACCAAGTGCCGAGATTGACGCAGGCAAGGTAATTGTTCTTCGTCACGGCCAGCGCATGCCGAAAAAAGGTCTCGTTATTCCGCCAATAGCCCAGTTGATTTCTGGTTTGCAGCGCGCAGGCGGCAAGCCCGATCGTAGCCAGAAAAATGACCGGTTGTTTTGGCACGCGCCAGTTCAGGCACACTTCGCCCATCCCCCAGACCAGAACCACGAACACGCCAATCAACGGCAAATACGTGTAGCGGTCGGCCATGGATTGGTTGCCGACTTGAACCAGGCCAATGGCGGGAACCAGCATCCCGACAAACCAAAACCAACCGACCGGCACAAAGGGGAACCGGCGGCCCAACCACAGGGCGGCGACACACAGGCCCATAAACAGCACCACGGCAAACCATACCAGCCACAACGGCCAATGCCCCGGATGCGGATACGGACTGGTAAGCGCGGTCGGCCAAAACATCTTGCCCAAATACCGGGCGTAGGAAACAAACGCATTCTCGGTCCGCTCCGACAGCGAATATCTTGTCAGCGTGGCCACCGCACCGCCCTTCTGCTGCACGAGGAACGTGATCGCACAGGAAATGGCGCTCAGGACGAAAAACGGCCATTTTTCAAACAGTAATTGGTTGAGGCTCGAAGGTTGAGGGTTGAGAGTGGCAGAACTTTCGCGCGCCGGTGCTGAATCTGAACTCCGAACTCCGAACTCCGAAATCCTTCCAAGCGGCCACCAATCCAGCAGCAACATCACGAACGGCAGCGTGACCAGCATGGGCTTGCTCATCAAACCCAGCGCAAAAAACAACAGGCTCGAGGCGAAAAAAACTCTGAACTTCGAACTTTGAACTTTGAACTCTTCAACATATCGCGCATACGCCCACAGCGACAATAGCCCGAAGAACGCGCTCAAAACGTCCTTGCGCTCCGTCACCCAGGCCACTGATTCCACGTGCAGCGGATGCAAGGCAAACAGCGCCGCCACCAACGCGCTCCGCCAGATGGCCGCCGCCTGTGGGGCCGTAGCCCCAACGCTTTGGTTGGGGCGAAGGCCCATCAACCGCCGGAGCAATAGAAACACCAGCGCCGTGTTGGCGGCATGGAACAAAAGATTCGTCAAATGCGGGCCGACCGGGCCTTTGCCGAACAATTGCGCGTCCAACATCAGTGACAGCCACGTCACCGGATGCCAGTTGCTCGCGTGCCCCGTTGTGAACGCCCAGACTGCGTTGCCCGGCGTGAGGCCCGTCAGCACGTGGGTATTGGACGTGAAATAAGCCGGATCATCGTAATTCAGGAAATCACAATGAATGACGGGCCAATAAACAGCCAGCGTCACCACAATCAGCAGGAGACAAATAAAAAGGGGGGGCGCTGGGATTTTCTTTGGCGGCGCGGTTTTGTCCGGTTCCATGTCTTTGCCTGTCCAAGAGCTAAATCGTTCCGGTCAAAAAGAGAAAGCCCGAAATGATCTCCGATAATGAACCGAATTGGTGCGAATTGGGAAATGCGGAGTTCATCTTCGCGAACGAGGCCATGTTCCCAAGATGAATTGCCGGCCGCCGGCGGCCATCATGACGATGGCGACTCGCCGATCAAATGGAGAATGTCTTGAAGGGGGATTCTCAGGTTGTCCGAATGGGTCCCCAACTCGTGATTTAATTCTCTGAGCATCCGGTTCAACAGGTAAGCTTGCAGCATCGCCCGCAGTTCCGTTTCGCCGGCGGGGTACAACCCGGTTTTGCCGAGCCGCTGGAAATACGCCTTCAAATACACCGCGCTCACGCCGTCGCTCCAGTATTGCGCCCAGGCTTCGAACGCGGGCAGATGCACATTGCCGCGCTCGCCATGCTGGGAAAGCCCGGCATGAGCGGCGTGGTGGAATGAACGGACCAGGCCGGCCACGTCCCGCAGCGGCGACCGTTTGAGGCCACGCTCGCTGATGGGCGTCATGATGCTGCCTTCAAAATCGAGAAAGACAAAGTCTTTGCCGGTCCAAAGCACCTCACCGAGGTCCAAATTGCCGTGGATGCGGATGCGTTGGGCGGCGAGGCGATGTTCAAACAACTGCCGGAATTGCTGAATGAGGGCCGGCTTCAATTCGAGGGCGCGTTGAGCCAAAGGCAAAACCTCCGTCGGCAGGGTTTTGAGTCGTCTGCGCAGTTGCCAGAAACTTTCGACGGCCAGGTTGCGCATGGATTGGAAGAGCGACCGCTGGTAATACGACGTGAAGGGTTCGGGCGCAAAATTTTTGTCCTCCGAATCCGACGCCAAGGTGAGGTGTAATTCGGCGGTGCGCGCACCCAGCAGGCGCGCGGACTCAAGATAAGTGCCGATATTCTCCAGCATGGCCGGGGGAATGTCCTGCTCAAAATATTTCAGCGGGTCGGTGGGGGCGGCCGGCGCCGGGAAGCCTTGCGCGTTGGACGTGGTCATGCGCTCGTAGAAACGGCCGAGGGTGTCGAGCGTGTATTCCCAGGCGTTTTTGCCTTCCGGGATGTACTGGTTGACGACCGCAAGCGTGGTCCGGATGTTTCGGGTGTCAACGTATTCCAGCGCGCCGGTCAGCGGCTTGTTTTGGGGAAAGTTCTTTTCCGTCAGGAACCGTCCGATTTCAAGTTCGGCGTTGAGGCCCCATTCAATCTGGCGGAAGAGTTTCAAAACGACCTTGTCGCCGAAAAGAATCGAGGTGTGGCTTTGTTCAGTCTTCAACAGCGTCGATTCCGGCAGGGTCGCGTCGCCGATGGTTTGGCGCAGCGCCGGCGTTCGCTCGGATTCAATTTCACCGTGCGCGCCTTTGAGGCGGCGGCGATTCAGCATCAGCTCCAGCAACGCCCGGCAGAACGCCTGGCTGACGGTGGCTTCGTATAAAATGCCACTGGTCGCGTCGCCGGACGTTTGCAGTTCGGCAATGAGCAATTGCGGAAAGGCTTCGCGCAGCCGTCCGGCCTCGGCCCCGGCGGCAAACGCCAGCGGAAGCGTGTAAAAATCCAGATCACCCGCGCTGTAATCCACCTGCAGCAAGGCCAGTCGCGCGCAACTGCCGCCGTTGGACGGCACGGGAAAGGTTTCCTTGATCGTGACTGATTTGATGTTCCGGTCCCGGCCGACAAACCAGCGGTGCAGTTTCAGGTAAGGCGGCAGAACAGCCTCGAGCCGGGCTTTGTTCTTTCCGTCAAAAATCCGGTCCCATTCCCCTCGAACCGCGAGTTTTGGCAGTTGCGTCCTTAAACCGGAAGCCGGGACGACGGCGGCCGGGACCGGTTTGTCCTCCAGCGAAAACCAGTAAAAAGTGTGGGGGCCGAGCGAAAAGAAATAAGGCCGCTCGGTGATGGCGGGAAATTCCGCGCGGCCAAACAGTTCGACGGGCACGCGTGGTTTGAAGGCCGACAAATCCAGTTCGACCGATTGCACGAAGCGCGAGAGGTTGGCCACCACCAGCAGGGTCTCCTGCTCGTGCCGGAGCACATAGGCCAGCACCTTCCGATTGTCGGGGTGGAGAAATTCGCATTTGCCCTCCCCCAGCGCGCGCCAGCGTTTTCGCAACGCGAGCAGCCGGCGCATCCACCAGAGCAGCGAGTGCGGATTGGCCAGTTGCACCTCCACGTTGACGGCTTCGTAATGGTAGCCCGGGTCGAGAATGACCGGCAGGTAGAGGCTCTGCGGATTGGCGCGGGAAAAACCGGCGTTCTTGTCCGGACTCCATTGCATCGGCGTGCGCACGCCGTTGCGGTCGCCCAGATAAATATTTTCCCCCAGCCCGATTTCGTCGCCGTAATACAGCACCGGCGTTCCGGGCAGCGAGAACAGCAGGGCGTTGAGGAGTTCGATGCTCTTGCGGTCGTTGTTCAACAAGGGGACGAGGCGGCGCCGGATGCCGAGGTTGAACCGGGCCTGATGCATTTGCGCGTACATCCGGTACATATAGTCACGCTCCTCGTCGGTGACCATTTCCAGCGTCAACTCGTCGTGGTTGCGCAGGAACAACGCCCACTGGCTCGTTTCGGGAATGGGCGGTGTTTGTTCGAGAATGTCCACGATGGGCAGGCTGTCCTCCATGCGCAAGGCCATGAACAGGCGCGGCATGAGCGGGAAATGAAAGGCCATGTGACATTCGTCACCGCGTCCCTGCCCCAGATAGGCCACGGCATCTTCCGGCCATTGGTTGGCTTCGGCCAGCAACATGCGGTCGCTGAAATTTTCGTCCACGTGGGCGCGAAGCTTTTTCAGAAACGCGTGCGTCTCCAGGAGATTTTCGCAGTTGGTGCCCTCGCGTTCGTAGAGATAGGGCACCGCATCCAGCCGCAGGCCATCCACACCGAGGTCGAGCCAGAAGTCCACCGCCTTGGTGATTTTCTGATGCACCTCCGGATTGTCGTAGTTGAGGTCGGGCTGGTGCGAATAAAATCGGTGCCAGAAATACGCCCGGGCCACAGGATCCCACGTCCAGTTCGAGACCTCCACGTCTTTGAAAATGATGCGGGCGTCCCGGTATTTTTTCGGCGAGTCGTTCCAGACATAAAAATTCCACCAGCGACTGCCGGGGCTGGCGCGGCGGGCACGCTGAAACCAAGGGTGTTGATCCGAGGTATGGTTCAGCACGAGTTCCGTGATCACCCGCAAACCGTGATGGTGCGCTTCACGCAGGAACACCTTGAAATCGTTGAGCGTGCCGTACATGGGGTGGATGTTGAAATAGTCGGCAATGTCGTAGCCGTCGTCCTTGAGCGGCGAAGGGTAGAACGGCAACAGCCAGAGCGCAGTGACGCCCAGGTCCTTGATGTAATCCAGTTTTTCCGTCAATCCCCGGAAGTCACCCATGCCGTCCCCGTCGCCATCATAAAACGCCCGCACATGCACTTCGTAAATGACGCCGCTTTTGTACCAGAACGGGTCCTGGGTCAAACCTTCGCGATTGTGGTCGGGGGCGGGCATGACGGTTACGACGGTGATTGGTTTGTGCCCGCTGTTTCGGCCGATGGCGGTTGACCCGACAGCGTTGCGGCCTCCCTCAACTCGGCCAGCGTGTTAAAGCGCACGGTATCCACGGCGGCAAGCCGCTCACCCAGCTCCTCGTTTCCCAGCATGTGCGCGATCCAATAGGCGAAATCGTTGAGTGGCTCCGGCACCAAAAACTGGTGCTGATAAAGATAACGATGTGTGTGTTGATAGACGACGGAATCCGGCACGGCCTTGAGACCTTCCACAAGTCCTCCAAGTGTAGCAGCCTTTCTCCCCGTCAAGAGCGTGGGTGTGAGACGAGTGTAAAAGCGGAAGGGGGTCCGGGCCTTTGAATTCATTTCAACACCCCCTCCAGAAACCTCAAAAACCGAGGCACTTCGGATTGACGCGTCAAACGAAACTGGGCAGAGGAATCGCCATCACCGCCCACGTGGACGGTGATTCCCATTCCTGACAGAGCATCGAACATATCCTCATCGGTTCTGTCATCCCCCAAGGCCACGGGAAAGGGATGCTCGAGGTGCTGCATCAACGCTTCAGCCGCCCGGCCCTTGTCCCAGGCCACCCGCGGGAGCAGTTCCCACACCTTGTTTCCCGCCCGCCAGCGGATCGGTAAGCCGGCGGTTTTGTTCTGGAGCTTTTCAACGAGCGCGTCGAAATCCGGTCTGTGCGCACGCGGGACATTTCGATAATGAAGGGCCAAAGAGAGCCCCTTGTTTTCCAGCAAAGCGCCGGTCACTCCTTTGATCGGCTTCCGCAATTGACGGACCAGTTTCTGGATCACACTTCTGAGGGCGCGAGCGCCAGGATGACGAAAAGAGAAATCCGGCCCTTCCATCTCAAGGCCGTGATTCCCGCCGTAGAAGAACGATCGCACGCCGAAGACTGCTTTGAGATAACCGAGAGGCCGCCCGCTCAATATGGCCACGCGGACCCGGGGCTGAAAGGCCAGTTGCAAAAGCATCCGTCGCACGTTTTGCGGCAGATGGGCCTTCTCCGGCGCGTCGGCCAAGGGTGAGAGAGTTCCGTCAAAATCCATAAGGAGCAACACGCGCTTCTGCGGCGAAAGCCGCGCTCGAATCTCTGTCAAATGTCTCTGCAGGTCGCGCATTTCCGTCCTTCTCAAACCTTCGTTGAAGTCGCCGGAGGAATCCGTATTCTCGTAAGCTCTTCAATCAGATTCCCCGCCCAGCGGTAAATGTTGTGTTCCCTCAAGGTTTCGCGCATCCGCCGCATTCGCGCCGTCCTCTCTTCCGGTTCCATTTCCAGGGCGAAACGGATGGAATCAGCCAACTCCTCCGCGTCGTAGGGGTTTACGATCAATGCGTCCCGCAATTCCCGCGAAGCGCCGGTGAAGCGGCTTAAGATGAGCGCGCCACCCTTATCCTCACGCGCGGCCACGAATTCCTTAGCTACCAGATTCATCCCATCGTGCAGTGATGTGACCATGCACACGTCTGCCAAACGGTAGTAGGGCAATATCTCCTGGTGGCTGTGATGCTTCTTCAAAAACACGATGGGCTTGTAATCCTTGGTCTTGAATTTCCAGTTGATGCGCTCGGCCTCCTGCTCCACCTCGGCCAAAAAGTCGTGGTAGCGTTTGATGTGCGTGCGGCTGGGCGCGCCCAGTTGCACAAAGGTGAACTCGCCCTGATAGCGTGGGTACTTCTCCAAAAAGCGCTGGATGCCATGAAAGCGCTCCAGCACGCCCTTAGTGTAGTCCATTCGTTCCACGCCCACGCCTAAAAACTTCGTTTTAATGCCCATCTCCTTCAGCAGCGCCGCACGGGCTGCCGTCGGCGCACCTGGCTCGGCTGGCACGTCCTGAAACGCTTCCGGAAAGGCCACACTGATGGGAAACGGTTTCACCAGTGTGGTGTGGTCGCCTTTCTCCACCGCGAACCGTTCCCAGTCAATGCGGCTTTCCAGCGTCCGGTCCACCGTGTCCAGAAAATTGTTGCAGTGAAACTGCGTGTGAAAGCCCACGAGATCGGCGCCCAGCATTCCGTAAAGAAGTTCCCGCTGCCAGGGGCAGATGCCGAAGGCCTCGGGGTTGGGCCAGGGGATGTGCCAGAACACCGCAATTCGCGCGTCGGGACGAAGTTCTTTGATCATCCGAGGCAGCAGGGCGAAGTGATAATCCTGAATCAGCACACAAGGCTCCTCCACGCCATTCAATTCCTCACCTACGGCTTCAGCGAACTTGTGGTTGGCCGCCTGATACTGGGCCCAATCCTCGGTGCGAAACACGGGTCGCGTATGGGCAATGTGGCAAAGGGGCCAAATCCCCTCGTTTGAAAAACCGTAATAGTAACCGTTCTCCTCTTCTTTGGTGAGGGGCACGCGTCTTAAAGTGTAGTGGGGATCGTCTGGTGGGACTTTCAGGTGCTTCTTGCCGTCCACCACTTCAAAATCCGCATCGCCTGCGCCGTGGGCAATCCACGTGCCGCCCGAGGCACGCAACACCGGCTCCAACGCCGTCACAAGACCTCCGGCGGGCACCATGCACTCCACCTTGCGCCCTTTGTGCATGTGCATGTAGGGCTCCCGGTTGGAAACCACAAAAAGAGGCCGCCCATGCAGCTTGGCCTTCACGTGCTCCTTGAGTCGCTCCGGCGTCCACAGAGATTCCGACGACTGGCGAAGGCGCGCCTCTTCCCCGGCGGCGGCTTTGGCGGCGGACAAGTGTCGGGCAAAGGTGGTCACTTCTTTGGCAATGGGAGCGAACAAGTCTTCCTTGGGCAGGGCGAAGGTCGGTGCCGACACCTCGCCCGCGCGAAGTTGTTTCATCCACTCCGCCATTCTGGCGATGGGGCCTACGATACTCCAGCGAACAACCAGGAGCGTCACCAGTGTGATGAGAAAGACCTGGACCAACACACGCAAAAACGTGATCCGCCAAATATGGGCAAGCTCGGATTGGATATAGGTCGCGTCTTGAAAAATCACCAGTGCGCCAACCATCCCATCCTTGCCACGGAGGGGCAGGACATAAACGTGCATCCGATTGCTCCCAACCATTTTAAAGGCACTCACGTCAATGCCCCGGTTCAAGGCGTCGGCTACCAGATCCGGCGCAGAGGACAAACTGGAGGTCAGCTTTTCCGTCACCGCCAGGGCACTCCCCTTTGCGTCGTAAACCGCCATTCCGGCAATGTGTTCGCGGTTGCCAAACTTCTCCACCAACCGCTGCAGGTTCGTGGAGGGGCCCATTTGAACGGCGGGCTGCACGGATTCCTGCAAACTATCCGCCAACAGTCGGGAACGGCGTTCCAATTCATCATTTAAGCGCGAACTTTCCTGCCGCACATGAAAGTAAGCCGAAAAAGCAGCCACGGCAGCCACGGTTACCACTAGCGACACGATGAGACGAAAAGTTATGCGCATGAAACATCCCCTTCTTGAGAAAACAGTCTTTGCGTGGGACGGGCGAACTTTAAATCCGCCACAAGCTGTTTGACCCGCGCAAACGCATCATCGAAATCCGCCAGCATCAGCCCCCAGCGTAACAATCCTCCGGAACTGGCATTGAATTGCGGCATCGCGTCTTTGAATGACACGGTAAACGGCAACCGGTTTGAAACGACTACCAGTCTCATATGAACACTTTTCGCTTGTTGCAGCCGGTATTGTCAAGCCAACGGTCCAAAAATCTCAGAAAACCGGCTCGGCAATCAAATCGTAGTTCGTGTGGCCAACAACGTCAGTGACTCCGGCATGGCAAACCGATTTCCTGCGGGAGAGCCTGTAAAGGTGCCGGCAGGCTTGCCATTATCGTAGTTATCAATACCATCCCAAACGAACCGTCAACCAGACAAGACCATGGCCAGCCTCACGACAACTGATATTTACCTGGCGATTCGGAAAGACGACGAACGCTCTCACATTGAAGATCAACTCGTGCTCGACGGGGCAAATGTTTCCTGCTTCGCTTCCGCCGAGGATCTTTGGAAACACTTCCAGACCCGCCCGGTTCGCTTTGTCATCACCGACCGCCGCTTCGGTTCCGGTTTCGACGGCATGGAACTGGTCCGGCAGATCCGAAAAAATTATCAGCTTCCCTACGTCTATGTGCTCATGCGCAGCCGGCTCGGCCAACTCAAGGAAATCAGGGAAGGACTGGCGGCCGGTGTGGATGACTATCTGGTGTATTATCCGAACGATTCGTTTCAAATCCGCTCGCGCGCTTTGGTTGGATTGAGATGGCTCACTTACATTGATTCCATCACGTGGAAATCCAAGCCCGCCGCAGCGTGAACCGGGACCGGCGGCTTTTTAAGCCCGGCAGGTGGATTGTTGGGAACGGATAAACGCAAAAGATTTGATGGCCTCGACTTCTTCAGAAGTCCGGTTGAGCCGCGAAATGCGGTTGCTGGACATCACGATGATCGGCGTCGGCGCGATGATTGGCGCGGGCATCTTCGTGCTGACCGGCATCGCGGCGGGCGTGGCCGGTCCGGCGTTGATTCTCGTTTTTCTCCTCAACGGCATCGTCACGCTGTTTGCCGCGGCGGCGTATGCGGAACTGGGTTCGTCCTTTCACAGCGCGGGCGGCGGTTATCTTTACGTAAAGACCGGATTGAAAGATCCGCTGGGCTTCATGAGCGGCTGGATGTCGTGGTTCGCTTACGTGGTGGCCTGCGCGCTGTATGGGCTGGGGTTCGGCGCGTATTTTCAACAGGTGTTGCCGCTGTTTGGCTGGGAGCACATCGTCACGCCGTTCCTTTCACCGCAGCAATGGGCAGCGGTGGCGGTGGTGGCGGTGTTTTCCTTCATCAACTATCGCGGTGCGTCGGAGGCCGGCGGCACCGGCAACATCATCACCGGCGGCAAAATCCTGCTGCTGACGGTGTTCATCGGGTTCGGCGTCTGGATCACCGTTCACCGGCCCGACTGGCATCTGACGTTCACCCAAAATTTCATGCCCAACGGCATCGGGCACGTGTTCATCGCCATGGGCCTGACGTTCATCGCCTTCGAGGGTTATGAAATCATCGCGCAATGCAGCGAGGAGGTGCGCGCTCCCGAACGCAACGTGCCGCGCGCGATTTTCCTGTCGTTGCTGATCGTGGTGCCGATTTATTTGCTGGTGGCATTTGCGGCGCTCGGCGCGGCGCAGCCGGGAGGCATTCCAAGCTGGCAGTATCTGGGCCGGCTCAAGGAAACCGCGCTGGTGGATGTCGCAAGGAACTTCTTTCCCGGCGGCGGCATCCTGATCCTGCTGGGCGGGCTGTTCTCGACGATGAGCGCGTTGAACGCGACGATTTATTCCTCCTCGCGTGTGTCGTTTGCGATGGGGCGCGACCGCAACCTGCCGGCGTGGTTCGGCAGCGTGCATCCACGGCGCAAGACGCCGCACTGGGCGATTCTGGCCTCGGGCATGTTAAGCGTCATCATGGCGGTGACCCTGCCGATTGAGGCGGTGGCCAGCGCGGCGAACATCATGTTCCTGCTGCTGTTCATCCAGGTGCAGGCGGCGTTGATTACCCTGCGCAAGCAACGGCCGGACCTGCGACGCGGATTCAAAGTGCCGTGGGTGCCGCTGGTGCCCATCGTCGGCATCATCCTGCAACTGGCACTGGCAGTGTTCCTGTTTTTCTACAGCCCGATGGCGTGGTTGAGCGCGGCGGTGTGGATTGGCTTGGGGCTGGTGGTTTTTTACACTTACGCGTGCCGGCGCGACCGCTCCTACGAACAGATGGTGGCGGTGCGCGAGGCGGCTGAAAGACGGGAATACCGCATCCTGGCCTGCGTTGGGAACCCGCGGCAGGCCGGCATCATCCTCGACGCGGCGGTTGCGGTTGCCCGCCAGTACGATGCCGAGTTGATTACGCTCTCGGTCGTCGAGGTGCACGACCGTGAATTGCTGGCGCAAGGCTTTGATCGTGCGCAAAAGGCCAGGGAGATGCTCGCCCAGGCGGTGGCCGATTTGCGCAATGACGGCATCCCCGTCAAAGTCGTGGTCAAAATCTCGCATCGGATTTCCTACGGCATCACGGAGACGGCCCTGGAGGAACAATGCAACATGATTGTGATGGGGCGGGCGCGCCGGGTTGGTTTGCTGGAGCGGCTGGCAGCGACGGTGGTGGATCGCGTCGTTCGTTCCGCTCCCGCCCAGGTGATGGTCATCAGCGCCGAACGCTGGCCGGAGAAGCCCGGGACAATCCTTTTTGCCTACGAACGCGGGCCGCACTCGGAATTGACGGCCGACGTGGTCGGGGCTTTCAGTGGAATTAACGGCGCCAAGGTGCGGGCTGTGCACGTCCTGCCGCGCTCGGCCAGCGCCGCCCGGTTGCAAATGGCCGAGGCGGGCCTCAACCAGGCGCTGGGTTCGCGTTACGCGCGCTGCGAGTTGAAAGTGGTTCGCTCCGGCGACATCGTCACGGGCCTCTTGCGCGAATCGAAGGACGCGGACATCATCGTGATGGGCGGCACCGAAGCGGGGATGCTCGAACAACTTTTAGGTTACGCACCGCCATTGGAACTGGCGGACCGGACGGCCAAGGCGGTCGTTACCGTCTATGAAATGCCGGCGGAACCCAGACGGTGGCTGGTAGGAGAAAGGAAACATTATGGATGAAAAACCTTTTGCATCGCTCAATGACGTGATGGCGAACATCGTCAGCTACCTGCCGACCCTGTTTTCCGGGCTGGTCGTGCTCGTGCTGGGCATCTTCGTGGCGTGGCTCATCTCGAAACTGGTGGTCCGCGTCCTGATTCTGCTCCGGCTGGACCGGGTGATAATGCGTTTGGGCTGGGGCCGCGCGCTGGAAAAGGGCGATGTCAGGCATTCGCTGTTCAACTTCGCGGGAACCGTCGTCGGTCTGTTTGTGTTTCTGGTCTTTCTCGAAAACGCCATCCTGATCTGGAAATTGACCGTGCTCTCTCAACTGGTGGAGAAGCTCGTCGGGTTGATTCCGCAACTGATTACCGCCGGGGTCATCCTGCTCATCGGCTGGGGCGTGGCGACGGCCGTGTCGCGCTCGGTGCTGCGCGCTCTTTTCCAGGAGGAATTCGAGCGGGCGCGGCTCGTGGCCCGGATTGTGCGCGCGGCCATCCTCGTCTTCACCTGCGCGATCGCCCTGGTGGAACTGGACATCGCCGTGGGCATTGTGACGGGTGCATTTCTGATTGCGTTTGGCGCGCTGGCATTGGGGTTTGCCCTCGCTTTCGGTCTGGGCAGCAAACGCGCCGTCGAAACGATGTGGGAGAAACGCATGGCGCCGCCGAAAGAGGAACCGGAGAAAAACGAGAACAAGCCGGACGAAAAATAATCAGCCGCAGCTTGTTTGGATCGCCGGTCCCGCATCAATCGCGGACAACCCGGAATTGACGCCGCCGCCGTCCCGGCGCACACTCGTTTCCAACATACCAGCCGGGTTTTATACGACCTTCGCACGGGTAAAAGAACTTGTGGCAGATTCTCGGACCAACAAGCAGTTCTACGTCGAGGCCAGCAAACCCCAGGGCGAAAAATAATTGCAGACCAACTTTGTGCATGAACTATAACGCGCCACGTGCCTTGGAACTCCTGCGGCTCGGAACGCAGAATCCCGGGGCCGGTTTTCGTGAGGGTCAGGAAAACGCAATTCGTCATGTGGTTGAAGGTCAGGGGCGTTTGCTGGTCGTGCAAAAGACCGGGTGGGGCAAAAGCTTCGTCTATTTCATCGCCGCAAAACTGCTGCGGGAAGCGGGCCTGGGCCCGGCCATTCTGATTTCGCCACTGCTGGCATTGATGCGGAACCAGATTGCGGCGGCGGAACGGATGGGCGTTCGGGCCAAAACCATCAACTCCGAAAACCAGGAGGAATGGAATGATGTGGAAGCAGCGCTGGCGCGTGATGAAGTGGACATCCTTTTAATTTCCCCCGAACGGCTGGCCAATGAGCATTTTCGCGCGGAAGTGCTGGGGCCGGTGGCGGGGCGCATCTCGTTGCTGGTGGTGGACGAAGCGCATTGCATTTCAGATTGGGGCCATGATTTCCGTCCGCATTACCGTTTCATCGAGCGGATGATGCGGACGCTGCCGCCGAACCTGCGGGTGCTGGCCACGACCGCGACGGCGAACAACCGCGTGCTGGCGGATTTGCAGACCATCCTGGGGCCGAATCTGACGGTATCGCGCGGCGAACTGGGCCGGCCTACGTTGTTGCTCCAGACGATGCGTATGCCGGGCCAGGCCGCCCGCATGGCCTGGCTGGCCACGCATCTGCCGGGTATCCGGGGCAGTGGCATCGTCTATACGCTGACCGTGCGCGATGCCGTCCAGGTCGCGGGCTGGCTGCAATCGCGGGGCATTCAAGCGGAATCCTACAGCGGCGAAACCGGCGAACGGCGTGTGGAACTGGAAAATGCCCTGCTGGAGAATCGCGTGAAAGCGTTGGTGGCGACCACGGCCTTGGGAATGGGTTTTGACAAACCGGACCTCGCCTTTGTGATTCATTACCAGACGCCCGGTTCGGTGGTCGCCTATTACCAGCAGGTGGGCCGCGCGGGCCGGCAAATCCCGGAAGCTCATGGCGTGCTGTTGAGCGGGCAGGAAGAAACTGACATCAACGATTATTTCATCGAAAGCGCTTTCCCCTCGCGGGAAGAGGTGGAGTCCGTGCTGTCCGCGCTTCGGGGTGTGGCTGCCGGGCTTTCCGTCAATGAATTTCTGAGCCGGGTGAACATTCGAAGAGGACGCATTGAAAAGGCGCTGCAACTCATGTCGCTGGAATCGCCGGCCCCGGTCATAAAGCAGGGCAGCAAATGGATGCTTACGGCGGCTGAACTTTCAGCGGCATTCTGGCAGCGGGCGGAGCGGCTGACCGGATTGCGCCGGGTCGAACAGCAGCAGATGCAGGAATACGTGGCGCTGACCTCGGGGCATATGGATTTTCTCATCCGCGCGCTGGATGGTGATCCGGGAGCTTATCGCGCACCGAAGATCGCTCCGTTGCCCGCCACGTTTGATGCCGGGCTGGCGCGGGAAGCAGTGGCACTTTTGCGCCGCACCAGCCTGCCACTGGAACCGCGCCGCCAATGGCCCACCGGCGGACTTCCCCAGATGCAAGTCACCGGACGAATTGCACCGGAACGCCAGGCCCAGCCCGGCCGGGTGCTCTGCATGTGGGGCGACGCGGGCTGGGGTTCGTTGGTGCGTCAGGGAAAATCACAGGACGGACGATTCGCCGATCAATTGGTTGAAGCCTGTGCCGCCATGGTGCGAACGTGGGCGCCGCAACCGGCACCGACTTGGGTTGCCTGTATACCATCCCTCCGGCATCCGAACCTCGTGCCGGACTTTGCGCGCCGGCTTGCCACCGCATTGAATCTGCCGTTTTATCCGGTGCTGGAGAAGACCGGCGACCGCCCGGCGCAAAAACAAATGGAGAACAGCAGCCAGCAGGCCCGGAATGTGGATGGTTCATTGCGAATCAAAGGCACTCTTCCGGCTGGCGCGGTCCTGTTGGTGGATGATATGGTGGATTCGAGATGGACAATGACGGTCGCCGCTTATCTCCTGCTCACCAATGGCAGCGGGCCGGTTCATCCACTGGCCCTGGCCTCGACCGCAAACGCTGACGAATGATTACGCCGCTGACATCGAATACGCAGGCCATCCTGCTGCTGACGGCTCCGCTGATCGCGGGGCGCAACGACTCGTCGGCCGAGCTTCTGACTTTTGGCGAATACAACCGTCTTGCCCGCACGCTGCGTGAAAAACAGAAGCAACCGTCCGACCTGATTGGTTCCGACGCCGGTGACGTCATTGATTTGTGCGCGAAGGTTTTTGGCCGCCCACGTCTGGATGCCTTGCTGGGACGCGGTTTCCTGCTGAGTCAGGCGGTGGAGCGGTGGAACGCCCGTTCCATCTGGGTCGTCAGTCGCGCCGACGCCGATTATCCGCGCCGGTTAAAGACACGGTTGAAGGAGGACGCGCCGCCGCTGCTTTACGGTTGCGGCGATGCGGCTCTGTTGGAAAAGGGTGGATTGGCGGTGGTCGGTTCGCGGCACGTGGATGACGAGTTGATTGCCTACACGGAACGTGTCGGCCGCGTTGCTGCGGAAGCCCGCCGCACGCTCATTTCGGGCGCCGCGCGGGGGATTGACCGCGCTGCCATGAACGGAGCTTTACAGGCCGGCGGAACCGTTGCTGGCGTGATGAGCGACAGCTTGGAGCGGGCAGCCGTGGCCAGCGATAACCGGGAATTCTTGATGGACAAAAGGCTTGTTCTGGTCTCGCCCTATGACCCGGCGGCGGGTTTCAACGTCGGCCACGCCATGCAACGCAACAAATTCATCTATGCGTTGGCGGATGCGGCGTTGGTGGTATCGGCTGACTTTCAGAAAGGCGGCACCTGGGAGGGAGCCATCGAGCAACTGGAACGATTGCATTTTGTGCCGGTCTTTGTACGCAACGGAGACAATGGCGGCAAGGGCAACCGCGCCCTCATCCAACGCGGCGGCCGGCCGTGGCCGGAACCTCACAGCGGCGATGATTTGATTGAAGCCATGAAAGCAGCCGCGGCGGACGTGGCGGCCGAACCAAAGCAGGAAACGCTTTCATTCGCGCTTCATGAAAAA
>CAWHAH010000050.1:0-93184 GCA_963827205.1 uncultured Verrucomicrobiae bacterium | reverse complement strand
GGCTAACGAGGATGGAGAAGACGGGCCACGCTGAAATGTCCTCTTGCAATTTGATTTGCCTCGAAACAGGACGCTTATCTGAGGGGTTGAGGGTTGATTGCTGGTTGATAGATGCTTGTTGTGGGTTGCGGGCTTGGAATTTGCATTTCCGCGCGCGACGGCAGGCTGTTTGCTTACGTTTCACCCTGAAGGAGCACGTCATGAAAGCAACAATTTCGATAGGTTTATGCGTCGTCCTTGGAACGAGTTTCGTTTCGGGCTGCGCGCACAAATCCACGGTCCAGGCCGCCGCCCGCGCGACTTTGGAACAACAGTCGAACGAGCCGGGCAATTCGCGAACTCATCCGCTACCGGCGGAGGACACAAATTGGTGGACCGAGGTGGCGCCACCCGAGAGATCTGCGACCAATGTAATCGGGACGGTTTCCACCAATGGGGCGGCTTCGCTAATTGCCGAGCCGACCGTACCTGCCGCTAAGGTTTCCACAGCAACTGCTCCGACTGCTGGAGTTCCCACAATTGAAGCACCGGCCGCCGCTGGTCTGGTTGCTGAGGGACTCACTGCCGCCGCTCTTGCGGCTAAGATTTCTGTCATTGTCGCTCACACACCTGAAGCTCCGGCTACTGAGGCACCCGCCACCGCCGTTACGGCAAACGAAGCTCCGGCTGTTGAGGCGTCCGCTGCCACCGCTCCTGCTGCTCAAACTCCGGTTACTGAAGTTCGTCCAAATGAGGCCCCGGCTGTTGCCCGGGCCGAAACGACTCCGGTAGCCGCCCCGGCTCCGGCGATTGAAGCTGCTGTGGCGCCCACAAATGAAACTCCGGTCACTGAGGCTTCCGCCATTACTGCGTCGGCAATTGAAACTCCTGCCACTATCGCTGCCACAAATGAAGCTCCGCCCGCTGAAACACCAGCCGCCGCCTTTCCTGCAGTTGAAGCTGCTGCTACTGTAGGTGCCACAAACGAAGATCCGGCTGCTGAGGCATCCGCTGCTAGCGCTCCTGCTGCTCAAACTCCGCTTACTGAAGTTCGTACAAATGAGGTTCCGGCTGTGGCCCCGGCCGAAACGACTCCGGTAGCCGCCCCGGCTCCGGCGATTGAAGCTGCTGCTGCGCCCACAAATGAAACTCCGCCCGCTGAAACACCAGCCGCCGCCTCTCCTGCAGTTGAAGCCGCTGCTACTGTAGGTGCCACAAACGAAGGTCCGGCTGCTGAGGCATCCGCTGCCAGCGCTCCTGCTGCTCAAACTCCGGTTACTGAAGTTCGTACAAATGAGGTTCCGGCTGCTGCCCAAGCCGAAACGACTCCGGTAGCCGCCCCTCCTCCGGCTGCTGAAGCCACTGCTACTTTAGTTACTACAAATGAAGCTCCGGCCACCACCGCTCCAGTCACCGAGGCGCCCGCCGTCGCCACGTCGGCTGTTCCTGCTGCTGAAGTTCCCGCAGTAACTACTCCGACTGCTGAAGCTCCCAGAAATGAAGCTCCGGCCGCTGTTGCCCTGGCCGCAATGACTCCGGTAGCTGCCCCTGCTCCGGCAATTGAAGCTGCTGCTGCGCCCACAAATGAAACTCCGGTCACTGAGGCCTCCGCCACCACCGCGCCGCCAACTGAAACTCCTGCTACTGTAGCTGCCACAAACGAGGTTCCGGCTGTTGCCCCGGCCGAAACGACTCCGGTAGCCGCCCCGGCTCCGGCGACTGAAGCCGCTGCCACGACTGCCACCCCAAATGAAGCTCCGGCCACCACCGCTCCAGTCACCGAGGCGCCCGCCGTCGCCACGTCGGCTGTTCCTGCTGCTGAAGTTCCCGCGGTAACTACTCCGACTGCTGAAGCTCCCAGAAATGAAGCTCCGGCCGCTGTTGCCCTGGCCGCAATGACTCCGGTAGCTGCCCCTGCTCCGGCAATTGAAGCTGCTGCTGCGCCCACAAATGAAACTCCGGTCACTGAGGCCTCCGCCACCACCGCGCCGCCAACTGAAACTCCTGCTACTGTAGCTGCCACAAACGAGGTTCCGGCTGTTGCCCCGGCCGAAACGACTCCGGTAGCCGCCCCGGCTCCGGCGCTGAAGCCACTGCCACGACTGCCACCCCAAATGAAGCTCCGGCCACCACCGCTCCAGTCACCGAGGCGCCCGCCGTCGCCACGCCGGCTGTTCCTGCTGCTGAAGTTCCTGCGGCAACTTCTCCGACCGCTGAAGCTCCCGCAAATGAAACGCCAGCCGCCGTTGCTCCAGTTACTGAGCCTCCTGCTACCGGCTCACTTGAGGCTCAAACTCCTGTTACTGAAGTTCCCACAAACCAAGCTCCAGCTGTTGCTCCGACCGAAACGACTCCGATAGCCGCCCCTGCTCTGGCGACTGAAGCTGCTGCCACCACTGCTTCCCCAAATGAAGCCCCGGCTGCCACCGCTCCGGCAATTGAAACTCCTGTTACGAAAGCTCCCGCAAATGAAACGCCAGCCGCCGTTACTCCAGTTACTGAGCCTCCCGCTGTCGCCACTCCGGCTGCTGAAACTCGTGTTACTGTTGCTCCGGCTGTAACAACGCCGGTGGCCGCCCCTGTTCCGATTCCTGAAACCCCTGCCGTTGTCACTTCTGCAACTGCAACGCCAGCCACGACTCAACCGGTAGTGGCCCCGGCAAAGCCCAAGCCAACCCCGGCACCCGCTGCAACCCGATCGCCAAGTCCACCGGCGCGGGTGGTGCCGACCAATCAAATTAAGACCGTCACGGGAGACGTTTACAATAATGCTTATGTGGAAAAGGTGGTGTCGGACGGAATCATCATCAGCTATACGCTCGACAATGGCGGAATGGCGATGACCAAGCTTCTTTTCTACGAACTTCCCAACGATTTGCGGCAGCGATACGAACCGAAACCTAAAGACACCGGGCCATAGGAACGGAAAGACTCCCGCCTTCATCTGATTTCGGCGCGGCATGGCACCCGTCAATCCATCGCCATATTCCTGACCATTGATAAAAGGGCCAAAGGCTGAAGCAGCAAAGATCAAAGGCTAAACGCTAAAAACTGAATTCAAGTTTTAGCCTTTAGCCTTGAGCTTTTGGCCTTTTTATAAACTTCAGCCTTCAGCCATCAGCCTTCTCCCTTCAACTCGATGGCTTCTGCGTTAAAAGTTTGATTTTCGGGCGCAATCGTTTTTAATGCGTCGGCTTAGTTTTTGAAATGAACATCCACGAGTATCAGGCCAAACAGTTGCTCGCCCAACACGGCGTAGCCGCCCCGCTCGAAATCCCCGCCCGATCACTCGATGAAGTCCGTGTGGCGGCAGAGACGATTGTCGCCAGTGGCAGCGCGAAAGTCGTCGTCAAATCGCAAATCCACGCCGGCGGACGCGGCAAAGGCATGTTCACTAGCGGATTTCAAGGCGGCGTGCAAGCCGCCTCGTCGGTGGAGGAAGCGGTTTCCCTCGCCGGGAAAATGCTCGGCAACGTGCTCATCACCAGACAGACCGGCCCGGACGGACGCCGCGTGCAGACACTGCTCATCGCCAGCGGCGCGAAAATCAAAAAGGAGTTTTATCTGGCCGTGCTGCTCGATCGCGCCGCGGGCTGGCCGCTCGTCATGGCCAGCACCGAAGGCGGCATGGATATCGAGGAGGTCGCCGCCAAAACGCCGGAGAAGATTTTCAAGGAATGGATTGATCCCGCCGTGGGCATCATGCCGTTTCAAGCCCGCAAAATCGCCGCCGCCCTCGGTCTCAAGGCTGATTTATTCAACGGCGCCGCAAAGTTTGTCACCGGCGTTTTCATGACATGGTGGGAATGCGATGCGTCGCTTGTGGAAATCAACCCGATGTGCGTCATCGCACTCCCCGACGGCAAGGAAGCGGTCGTGGCGCTGGACGCGAAGATTTCGCTCGATGACAACGGGCTTTACCGCCATAAGGACATTCAGGCGATGCGCGATTTGAACGAGGAAGCGCCGCTGGAAATCGAAGCCAGCAAGTTCAACCTGAATTACATCAAGCTCGACGGCAACATCGCCTGCCTGGTGAACGGCGCGGGTCTGGCGATGGCGACGATGGATATCATCCAGCATTCCGGTGGCATGCCGGCGAACTTTCTCGACGTGGGCGGCGGCGCGAGCAAGGAACAGGTGACCGCGGCGTTCAAAATTATCCTCCAGGACCCGAACGTGAAAGGCATACTGGTGAACATTTTCGGCGGCATCATGGATTGCAACGTCATTGCCACCGGCATCGTCGCGGCGGTGAAGGAAACCGGCTTGAAACTTCCCCTGGTTGTCCGGCTGGAAGGCAACAACGTTGTGGCCGGCAAGAAGACGCTGGCCGAATCCGGCTTGAAACTCATCCCCGGCGATTCGATGGCTGATGCGGCGCAGAAGGTCGTAAAGGCGGTTGGAAAACAATGAACGTTTTGAAAAATTAAGACACATGTCCCGGGGCAGGAACGAAAATCCAAGGGTGAAAACGGTCGCGAGGGACCTCGAGCCTTATCGTCGGTTGGTGGATTTGCAGAAACAAATGATTGAACTGGCCCAACAACACGAGCATGCGAAACGCAAGCGCGATGACCTGCACGAACAAATGGTGCGCGAGGTCACAGATCGGCGGCACGACCGCCGCGGTTTGCGGCATCGCCTGCAACGGTCGGCGGCCAGGCTTTTGAAACGCGTGTCGGGGTTTACCGCGGAAAAAACCGCTCCCGGCACGTCCAACCATAAATAACCACTGTCATGCTGAAAGTCATTGAAATTGCATTCAGTTGCTATCCGGTCAAAGACATGGCGCGGGCGCGAAAGTTTTACGAGGGCGTGCTAGGCTTAAAACCCACGATGGTCTTCGGCGAACCCGGCACAATGCAATGGACGGAATACGACATCGCCAGCGGCACACTCTCGCTCGGCTGCGGCGCGCCGGATTGGACGCCGCGAGCAGACGGTTGCTCCGTCGCGCTGGAAGTGGAGGATTTTGACGCCGCCATCGCGCATCTGCGGGTGAACGAGGTGAAGTTCCGCCTGGAGCCGATTTCCACGCCCGTCTGCCGCATGGCGTTCATTTCCGATCCCGACGGCAACACGATTTGCATTCACAAGCGGAATAAATCGTAAATCGTAAATATCTCCATGTCCATTCTCGTCAAACCCGATACCAAGGTCCTCGTCCAAGGCATCACCGGCAGTTTCGGCGCGAAACACGCGCAGCTCTCGATGGATTACGGCACGCAAATTGTCGCCGGGGTCACGCCCGGCAAGGGCGGCCAGGTTTTTGAACACGGCGGGAGGAAAGTTCTCATTTTCGACACCGTGGCCGAAGCCGTAAAACAAACCGGTGCGACGGCCTCCGCGATTTTTGTCCCGGCGGCCTTTGCGGCGGATGCCATTCTCGAAGGCGCAGATGCCGGACTGGAAGTGGTTGTGTGCATCACCGAAGGCATTCCGGCGCGCGACATGATTCGTGTGAAGCGCGCAATGGAAGGAGGCAAGACGCGGCTGATCGGACCGAATTGTCCCGGCATCGTCACGCCGGGCGAAGGCCGGGATTCGCAGGGTGGCTGCCGCATCGGCATCGCGCCGGGTTATATTCACAAAAAGGGCCACATCGGCGTCGTCTCGCGCAGCGGCACGCTCACTTACGAAGCGGTCTGGCAGTTGACCTGCCGCGGTGCCGGGCAATCCACCTGCATCGGCATCGGCGGCGATCCGGTGCCCGGCCTGTCGCATCTGGACGCCATCAAGCTTTTTAACGACGACCCGGACACGCATGGCATCATCATCATCGGTGAAATTGGCGGTGCGGCCGAGGAGGAGGCCGCCGGGTGGATCAAGATGAATTGCAAAAAACCTGTGGCGGGTTTCATCGCGGGCGCGACCGCGCCGCCCGGACGCCGCATGGGCCACGCGGGCGCCATCATCAGCGGCGGCAAGGGCACGGCGGCGGCGAAAATCGCGGCTTTCAAGGACGCGGGCATTGGCGTGGCCGCCACACCGAGCGAAATCGCGGCCACGCTTTTGAAAATGATGTGAACGTTGTTGCATCGTGGATGGTTGAATCGTTGAATCGGTTCAATGAACCACGGTTTGGCAGTTCAACGAATTTGTGGGTTACGTTGACTTCATACTGAACCTTGCGGGCTTGCTGCTGTGGCTCAACTGGCGTGCGCTTCGCTTCGACCCGCTGGGCAAACGGAAGCCGGCGACGTTGATTGGCACATTGCGGCGCGTCGAGCCGCAGCGTCTGCGGCATTGGCACCTGCTGGCGGCCATCGGCGGGCTGTTGTTGGTGCGCGCGGTTTTATACTGGCAGATCGGATTGGTGTCCAAGCCGGTTTGGGCGGGAACGCTGGATTTGGGCATCATCGCCCCCTCGTTTCTGAGCAATTTATTTGGCCGGATGTGCCTGTTCTCCGTTTTCAGTTTCGGGCTGATGCTCGCGGTGTTTTATCTATGGCTGTTGTTGCTCTCGATCCTGGCCGGGCCGGAGCCGATTCATGGGCTGGTGCGCATGCAACTGGGCGCGATGGACCGCTGGACACGGTGGATGAAATTTCTTTTGCCGCTCGTGGCGACGGCGTTGGTCTGGTGGTTCACAAGCTGGTTGTTGGAATGGTGCGGGATAATTCCCGGGCCGATTTCAGCCGCGCAACGGATTGAACAGTCGCTGCTGATCGGTCTGGGCAGTTATCCCGTCTGGAAATATGCCATCGGCGCACTGCTGGCGTTGCATTTACTGAACAGCTACGTCTATTTGGGCAGGCATCCGCTTTGGAATTACGTTAACGCCACGGCGCGGACTCTGTTGCAGCCATTGCGCCGCGTGCCGTTGCGCGCCGGCAAGGTGGATTTCGCGCCGATCGTGGGCATCGCGCTGGTGTTTCTGCTGGCCGGGTTGGCCGAACGCGGATTGACTTTTATCTACGGGCGGCTGTTGTTCTGAAAATGGTCCACCGGTCTTGTCTTGGGCAGTTTGACAGTGACGGTCGCACCCTCGCCCTTTTCGCCGGAAATAAAAAGCGAGCCACCATGCAATTCAACCAGCCGTTTGGCGATGACCAGCCCCAGTCCCAATCCCTGCCGGTCCTGCATTTTCCGGTCGAACTGCACATAGGCGCCAATACGTTTGATCTGCTCGGTGGAAAAACCGCAGCCCTGATCGTTGATGGAGAGAACAAGATTGTTGAACTCTTCGCCCAGTGTGACGCGCACCGGCGAACCGGATTCGGAAAATTTGAAGGCGTTTTGAACCAGTTCGTCCACCACCTTGCGGAAATACTCCTCGGACATCGGTACGGAAAGGTCGGCCACCTCCACGCTTAAATCAGCCGGACGCCCCGACTGTGCGGCCTGGGCGGCGGCGAGTTCCTTGATGAGGGTGGCGGTGCATTCCGTATTCCCAATGCGCAAAGCGCTGACATTTTTCGGGTCGGCGGCAATCAGCTCGAGTTGCGCGTAAATCAGAAAATTCTCAATTAGCCTTTCGAGTCTTTGGCTGGACTTGTGGATTTCCTGGCCCATTTCGGCAATCTCGTCCGGTTTAAGGGTGGCGGCGGAGGTGGCCAGGAGTTCAGCGTTGGAAATGATGCCGTTGAGCGGCGTCCGCATTTCATGCGGCATGATGAGGCTGATGTTGTCCCGCAGGCTGGCCAGCGTGCGTTCGGCTTCGTCGCGCACGGTCTGTGCCTTTTTGAGGCGCGCATCCACGGCGGCGTAAAGCGCATCGGTGGTGAACGGCTTCGGCAGGTAATCGTCGGCACCGAGTTCCATGCCATGCCGCATGCCGACATTGTCGGCGAGGCCGGTCATCAAAATGAACGGGATGGCGGCGGTGGGCGCTTCATTGCGCAGCGAAGTCAGGGTCAGATAACCATCCACCTTTTCCATATTGACGTCACAAAGGATGAGATCGGGCAGTTCTTTGCGGGCGATTTCAATGCCATCGGCGCCGTTGGCCGCCTCGACCACGGTGAAACCCTTTTGCTTCAGCGCCAGATGCATCATCTCGCGCAACCACTCTTCATCGTCTATGACCAGGATTTTTTTCATCAAGCTATGCGCGTGTATGGAGCAATAACCGTGCCCGCCAGTCTGGTTAGCTCCGCTTCCGTCTTTTGTAACTATTATCTGTGGAACTACTTCCGCTCTTCGATGGGCAAGTAGTGGCTGAGCGTGCGTCCGGTGTAAATCTGGCGCGGGCGATAAATCCGGCTCCTCGTCTCCTCCATGATTTCCTTGTAATTGGCAATCCAGCCGGGCATGCGACCGATGCCAAAAATTACCGGAAACATTTCCACCGGCAGGCCGATTGCCCGCATGATGATGCCGCTGTAAAAATCCACGTTTGGATACAATTTGCGTTCCACAAAATAGGAATCCCGCAATGCCGCTTCTTCCAGCCGCTTGGCGATGTCCAGCAACGGGTCGGCGAGATGCAAAACCTTGAACAGATCGTCGCAGGCCTTTTTGATGATCTTGGCGCGCGGGTCGTAATTCTTATAAACGCGATGGCCGAAGCCCATGAGTTTTTTGTTGCTGTTTTTGTCCTTGGCCGCCGCGATGAATTTTGAGCCGTCGTCACCGGTCTTGTGAATGTCGTCCAGCATCTCGAGCACGGCCTGGTTTGCGCCGCCATGCAACGGCCCCCACAACGCGCACACGCCGGCGGCGCAACTGGCAAACAAATTGGCCTGCGACGACGCCACCATGCGTACTGTGGACGTCGAACAGTTTTGTTCGTGGTCGGCGTGCAGCAGAAAGATCAAGTCCAGCGCCCGCACCACCTCCGGCTTCAATTCATAGTCCTCATACGGCGTCGAGAACAGCATGTGCAGGAAGTTGGCGGTGTATTTGTAGGCCTTCTTCGGATAAATCAACGGCAAGCCGAGCGATTTGCGATAAGAATAGGCCGCAATGGTGCGCACCTGCGAAATCAACCGGGCGGCATAGGTGTCAAACTCCTTGGCCTTGCCCCAATGCCAGTGCATCAGCCCCTCGTCAAAGCAACTCGCCGCGTTGATCATGGCCGAGAGGATCGCCATCGGATGCGCACCCACGGGAAAGCCTTGGAAATGAAACTTCATGTCCTCGTGGAGAAACTGGTTGTCGGTGAGCAAATCGGAAAAGTGCCGCAGTTGTGCGCGGTTCGGCAACGCGCCGTAAATGATGAGGTAAGCCGTCTCGATGAACGTGGATTTCTCCGCCAGCTCCTCGATGGGAATGCCGCGATAACGTAAAATCCCCTGCTCGCCGTCAATGAACGTGATCTGGCTGACGCAGGAACCCGTGTTGCCATAGCCCTCGTCGAGCGTGATGTAACCGGTGTTCGCGCGCAGCGCCGAAACGTCCACCGCCTTTTCGCCTTCGCTGCCGACGACGATCGGTAGCGTGTAAGTTTTGCCTTCCAATTCCAGTTTTGCCTCTTTGCTCATGTGCATTCCATTTTTGGTAGGTCCTGAATTGCTGTAGCGTCAAGCCTGTGGCTCGAAATCGGCGCACAGCGCCGACGCTACACTCAAATCAGGACGCCGCCCCGTTTTTCGCATCGTGGTGATGCTTTTTTCCAACAGTTTGCGTTGAAAAACGTTTTTGGCAAGGCGTGAAAGCAAAATTTCAGAAAAATTTGCGCGCCGATTTCGCTGGCGCGGTGTTCAACTTTTTGACTCAATCCCAATCATCATGAAACGCTGGGCCGTTCTCACCATCTTGCTCTATGCGCTTGCGTTGCTCTTGCTCACCTTGCCGGTGGTGTTCATCGCGTTCGCCAATTGGGGACTGAAAGAAAGCAACATGGGCATCCGGGGTGCGCTCGATATTTACGCACAATGGGGCTATTGGGTCTGGCTGACCGTACTGGCCGCTGGACAGGCGTTGCTGCTCCTGCTGCCGCTGAACATCACCGAACGCCGGTTGCCCGCGCGGCGTCCGCTCAAGGTGCCCGTCATCGTCGGCGCATTTTTTCTGGCCAACCTTTGCTTTGCCGGAATTTTTTCAATCCTCTGCGCCATTTTCACCGACAACGCATTTAACTATTTTGACCCTGTCGCCATTTTCACCGCGGGAGCAAATCCAAACGGCCAATCCTCCGGCGACTATTCAGGATGGGGCATGCTCTTGACCGTGCTGATTTTCTGGCTGATTTGGACCGCCGTCTTTTGGCGCTTCGCCAAATCGGACGAACCCGACGCGCTCCTCAAACGCATCACCCGCTGGCTGCTGCGCGGCAGCATCCTGGAACTGCTCATCGCCGTGCCCAGCCATGTCATCGTCCGCCGCCGCGACGATTGTTGCGCGCCCGCCGGCACGTTCTGGGGCATCGCCACGGGCATTTCCGTCATGCTGCTCTGCTTCGGCCCCGGCGTGTTTTTCCTGTTTGCGGAACGCTGCCAACGGCTGCAACCGAAATCGCCGGACGCCGGCAAACAAAGGGCGCACCAATAATTTCCGCTTTTCTTTCACCCATTCCACCTTACCCTGCGCGGCGTTTCAGAACATGCCTTTGAAACTGTTCAACACGTTGTCGCGCTCGATTCAGGAATTCGCGCCGCTCGATTCGACGGGCAAAACGGCCGGCATGTATTGCTGCGGGCCGACGGTCTATGATTTTGCCCACATCGGCAACTGGCGCACCTTCGTCTTCGCCGACCTCGTCCGCCGTTATCTCGAATTCAAGGGCTTCTCCGTCACACACGTGATGAACATCACCGACGTTGAGGACAAAATCATCAAGGGCGTCCGCGAAACGAAAACTCCGCTGCGAGAATTCACCGGCAAATACGAAACCGCATTTCTTAAGGACTTGAAGACGTTGAACTGCCTTGAACCGCATCACAAACCGCACGCCACGGAGCACATCGCCGACATCATCGCGCTCATCGAAAAACTGGTCGCCCGCGGTGTCGCGTACAAAGCCGCCGACGGCTCGGTTTATTTCTCAATCGAAAAATACCGTGGCAGCGGTTGCACCTATGGCCGTTTGCTCAAAATCAACTTTGATGAACTCCGCACCGGCGAGCGGGTCAAGAGCGACGAATACGCCAAGGAAGCCGCCGCCGATTTCGCGCTCTGGAAAGCGCGCGCGCCGGAGGACGGCGACGTATTCTGGCCCAGTCCGTGGGGCGAAGGCCGGCCCGGCTGGCACATCGAGTGCAGCGCCATGAGCATGAAAATACTCGGCCAGAGCTTCGATCTGCACCTCGGCGGCGAAGACCTGATTTTTCCGCATCACGAGGACGAAATCGCCCAAAGCGAAGGGGCAACCGGCCAGCCATTCGTCAAACACTGGCTGCACGGCGCGCATCTGCTGGTCGAAGGCAGAAAGATGAGCAAATCGCTTGGCAATTTTTTCACGCTCCGCGATTTGCTGGCCAAGGGTTTTACCGGACGCGAAATCCGTTATCTGCTGCTCACGGCGCACTATCGCGAGACGTTCAACTTCACGCTCGAAGGCCTGCAAGGTGCGCGAACCGCCTTGGCGCGGATTGACGAATGTCTCGGCAAGTTGCGCGAAATTGGTCAACCCCTCACCCGTCCTTCTGACACCCTCTCCCCGCCCGGCGGGGAGAGGGACGGGGTGAGGGGCCCGTCAAACTTAATTTCTGACTTCACCGCCGCGCTGGACGACGATTTGAACATTTCCGCCGCCTGGGGAGCAGTGTTTGACTGGGTACGAGAAACCAATCGCCAGCTTGCGGATAATTCCTTAAATTCAACCACAGCCGCTGCCGCTTTGGCTGCGTGGGACAAAATTGATTCCGTACTCGGCGTTGGTGCGCCTGCCGAAGCCGAAGCCCCGGCTGAAATCGTTGCTTTACTTGAAGCTCGACAAGCCGCCCGCAAAGCCAAAGATTTCAAGCGTGCCGACGCGATTCGCGATGAGCTGAAGGCCAAAGGTTGGGTCATTGAAGACACGCCCAAAGGCCCGAAGTTGAAGAAAATTTAACCACAAAACACACGAATTACACGAAAACGGAAGACAGAACATGGCGGAAAATTTCTTTTGGGTGTTTTGCGTATTTCGTAGTTTGATTCCTTGCGCAAATCGTAAATCATAAATCGTAAATCGAAAATCGTGAAGGCCCCGCTCATCACTTTTGAAGGCACCGAAGGCTGCGGTAAATCAACGCAGATCGAACTGCTCGCGAACCAAATACACGGCCTGGGATACCGTGTGCGCGTGTTCCGCGAGCCGGGCGGCACGCCGGTCGGCGAGGAAATCCGCCACACCCTCAAGCACAGCAAAAATAACGCGGCCATGACCCCGGAAGCTGAATTGCTGTTGATGAACGCCAGCCGCGCCCAACTCGTCCGCGAAGTCATCCGCCCCGCCCTCGCTGCCGGCGAAATTGTCCTGTGCGACCGCTTTTACGATTCCACCACAGCGTATCAGGGCTATGGACGTGGACTGGATCTGGCCCTGGTCAAAAATGTAATTGATTTTGCCGTCGGCGACACCCGGCCCGATCTGACCCTGTTTCTGCACGTGCCACCGGAAATCAGCGCTGAACGTTTGCGTTCGCGCCAGGTCATCCTGCCGTTTGCCCGCGACCGGCTGGAAGAAGGCGACCGTCATTTTTTCGACCGTGTGGCCAAAGGTTACCAGGCCGTCGTCGCCGCTGAACCTGATCGTGTCCGCGTGGTGGATGGGACGGGGCCGGTCGAGGTTGTTGGCGCAAGAATCTGGGAACTCGTCCAGCCCATTCTACCCCGCATCGGGCGATGGTAGGAATCTTGGTTGTATTGTCGGCAGTGTGCGCCGATTCATTCGAACCACAGGCTCGACGGTACAGAAAACCAGGACACTGCCCGGCATTTTCGCACGCTTGCCGAATTGGCAGCAACGGGTAATAGTTTGAACAGGAACCATGAACGAAAAAACGATTGGCGAAATTGAGGCGCGCATCCGCAGCGCGGAGGCCATCAGCGACGACCGCAAACGCGAGTTGCTCCAGTTGCTGGCCAAACTCAAGTCCGAGGTCGGCTCCTTGGAAAAAACGCACGATGAACAGGCCCGGAGCATCGCCGGCTTTGCCCAGTTGTCGGCTCACGAAGCCACGCGCACGGAACAAAATCCGCAACTGCGCGAACTTTCGATCCAAGGACTGCGTTCGTCCGTCGAAGGTTTTGAAAAATCCCATCCGCAGCTCGTCGAAATCGTCAATACCATCAGCAACACGCTGTCGAATCTGGGGATTTGACCGGATTTACGATTGATGATTTACGATTTACGATTTTCCCGATTGCCGCAGGCCGTCTGAAAATCATCAATCATAAATCGTAAATCATAAATAGTTTAATCTTCCCGTGCTTCCAATTTCGCAATCGCCGCCATGATTTCGTCGGCGATTTCCTGGTAAATTTCCTTGAGCCGCGTCTTGGTACAATTCTTCGCCTCGGCCCGCAGTTTTTCAAAGCGCATCGGTTCGCCAAATTTCACCGCGATGCGGTGTGGTCGCGGAAATCTGCGATTCCGCCCGAACGCTTCAAAAGTTCCGAACACCCGCACCGGCACCACTGGCGCGTCGGATTTGATCACCACCAGACCGATGCCGGAGCGCGCCGGCTGCAACCGGCCGTCGCGCGTCCGTGTGCCTTCGGGAAACAAAATGATTCCGCCGCCGGCCAGCAGCCGATCGAGAATGCCCTTCAAACCCGCCGCGCCGCCGCCGTCGCGGTCCACCGGCACGGAATTCCACGAACGCAACAACGCGCCGATGCCCGGAAACCGGAACAAACTTTCGCGCGCGAGATAATTGATGGGACGGCGCAGCGCAGCGCCGACGAGCGGCGGATCAATGAAGCTCGCGTGGTTTGAGGCGAGAATGACCGCGCCGGTTTGCGGCACACGCCCGGCGTTGAAAGCGCGCCAGCGGAAACAAACCGTGTAGATCGTGCGGAAAAAAATCCAGCCGAGGCGGTAGCTCAGATTCATAAATGACTAATTCCTAAACCATAATGACGAGAGAAGCCCAAAGCTCGAATAAGCAGCCTGGCTGGCACATTGGTCATTTGGTCATTCGGGAATTCTTGAGTCATTCGGATTTAGAAATCAGTTATTTCCCCTGCGCCAACCTGCTGCGGATTTCCTTAAGAATAAGCCCGCTCGTCTGTTCGGAAGTCAGGTTCGAATTGTTGATGATTTTGGCGCCCAGCGGAATCATCAACGGCGCCACGGCGCGCTGGCTGTCACGCTGGTCGCGCGCGGCGAGATTTTCCTGGACGCCATCGGCGGCGCGGCGGCGCGAGCGTTCCTCCAGCTTCGCATCCAGGTAAAATTTAAAATCCGTTTCGGGAAACACATTCGTCCCGATGTCGCGGCCTTCCATGACCAGGTTGCCGAACTGCACGCACTCGCGCTGGCGTTTGACCATCCACTTGCGCACGTTGGGCACCGCGGCCACGTGTGGCACGGCGGCGCTGGTCTCGGCGGTGCGGATTTCCCTTTCGGGATAATGACCGTTCACGAGCAGGCGCACCCGGTTATCCACGCAGACCAGCGACGTTTTCCATTTGCGGCACGCAGCGGCGACGGCCTTGGTGTCGAGCACATCCACCCGGTGCGTCAGGCAATACCAGGCCAGCGTGCGATACATCGAGCCGGTATCCACGTAAACGTAGCCCAGCGCCTTGGCGACCAGCTTGGCGTTGGTGCTCTTGCCGCTGGCGCTCGTGCCGTCAATGGCGATGATAATCGGATGTTTCAAGTGTCAAGTTTCAGGTTTCAATTTGCCAAAATCCAAATCCCAATCTTAATCCTGATCGTAATCTAAATCTTAATCTGCGAACAATTCCTCAACTCCCAATTTTCTTCCTGTCTTCGCGTCCAGAATCGTCGCGCCCAAGCCTTTGGGCGGCGGCGTGGCGAGCTTCTGGAAAAAATTCGGGAACGTCTTCTTCACGCACGCGGGATTTTTAATTTTGATACCCGGCACTTTCAATCCCAAAACCGAAAAACACATCGCCATGCGATGGTCGTTGTAGGTCTCAATCTCGGCGCCGTGAAGCTGAGACGGCCAGACCGTCAGTGTGTCGCCTTCCTCGATCACTTTTGCGCCGCACTTGGTCAATTCGGTGCGAAGCGCCACAACACGCTCGGTTTCCTGGACGCGCAAACGGCCGAGGTCTGTGAATTTAATGGAATTGATCGAAAATGGCGACAATACAATCGCAATCATGATGCTGTCGCCCAAATCTTCTTCGCGCGATATTTCATCTTTAGCAGAACTCTCGCGCAGAGTCTTTTGGAGTTTTTCTTCAATTGGTTCGCCATCGCGTTCCAATTCGAGTCCCATATGTAAACTCGCAGTTAATAATAAAATACCATCAAATTTTTCGTCAATCTGCCAACCGGATCTCGGCCAGTAATTGATTCTGATCGTTCGAAGCAGTTGAGTTTTTACTGGTACGCCAAATTGCTCTGAATATTCGAGAAATTCTGGCTGTTTAACAAATTTTTCAGCAGCTAAAAAATAACTTCCGCTCGAAGCATCCGGCTCGATTGGGAATTTCCCGCCGTAATGAGGAAATGCCTCAATCATTTTCGAGGTCATCGCCACGTAAGGCGATTCTTCAGCATTTTCGCCGACAACTTTGACTGTCCAACCGCCGTGTTTTGCGCACAGCAACAGCGCCGAGGCGAATTGCGAGCTTTCCTCGATGCTGACGCGGCATTTCTTTTCCTTCGTAGCAGCCGACGTAAGGAGGCTCTGATCACTTTCGGATTTCGGATTCCGGATTTCAGATTTTTCAGACGGAGCCTCGTTACCTCGGCTGCTACCACCAACAATCGTCGCCGGCAATTTGTCATTCCCCTGCTCCGCTTCCACGCGATAACCCAGTTCGCGCAATGCCTTGAACAACGCTGCCTGCGGGCGTTCGTGCATCCGCGCCACACCGCTTAAGCGATAAACGCCATCGCCCAGACAAACGAACGCCGCCAGAAAACGCGCCGCCGTGCCCGCGTTGCCAACAAACAGTTCCAACGGCTTTTCCGCCGTGCCGGCGTTCGGAATCTTTCCGCCAAGACCTTTGACCATGATGGTGCGATTGCAAAATTCCTCCGGGTCCGGCTCAACCCTGATTTGAAATCCGAGCTTTTGCAGCGCTTCGGTCATCACCTGCGTGTCTTCGCTCCAAAGCGCGCCTTGGAGCGTGACCTCACCATCCGCCAGCGCGGCGAGGATGAGCGCGCGATTGGTGATGCTCTTCGAGCCCGGCACGGTGATTTCCGCCCGCACCGGTTTGTCCAGCGGCACGATTTCGATGAGATCAGGCAGCGGCATTGGAGCGAAGATAGAGGATAGAGGATAGAGAATAGAAGATGGAAATCACAGTAGCCGGTTTGCGTTTTCCATCCTCCATCTTCAATCTTACATCCTCGCTTTCATTCTGGTGATGGCGAGGCGCAACCGGCGCACCAGTCGTCGCGGCGTTGTTTGGCCGTATCAAAAAAGGCCGCAATGGCCTGCGCATCGCCTTGCTTCACCACGCGCTGGAATTTTTGCAATTCGGCGACAAAGGCGTTCAGCGACTTCGCCAGATTCTTACGGTTGGCCAGCGCGATGTCGCACCACATTTCGGGCGAGCCGGACGCAATGCGGGTCGTGTCGCGAAAGCCGTTGGCGCAAAGCGCGGCTTGTAACTTCGGTTGCGCCGGATTCAGAACCAGGTTCGCCAGCGTCGCAGCCACCACGTGCGGCAAATGACTCGACCGGCTGACCAGCGTGTCGTGCGTCTCCGGCGTTAATTTCATAACCCGCGAGCCGAGCGCTTTCCAAAATTGTTCGACTCTTTTCAGGGCCGCCCGGTTGGTTTTTTTCGTCGGCGTCACGACACAAACGGCGTTCTCGAACAAGTCAGCGCGCGCGGCGCCCACGCCGGTCTTTTCCGCGCCGGCCATTGGATGACTCCCAACAAAAGATGCGCCGGATTTCCGGACGAGTGCTTCCAGCTCGCGCACAACGCCGGCCTTGACGCTGCCGACGTTGGTGACAATGGCGCTGGGTTTCAGCGCCGGCAACAACCGTTCAGCGAGCAGACGCATCTGCCCGAGCGGCGCGCAAAGGATGACGAGGTCGGCTTCCCAAACGGCGGCCAGCAAATCGGTCGTGGCAAAATCCACCGCGCCCGCCTGCTCACAATCCTTCAGACTGGCGGCGCGGCGGACGAACCCCGCGGTCTGGCGGGCGAGTTGCCGGCGTTTAACGGCCAGCCCGATGGAGCCGCCGAGCAAACCGATGCCAACGATGGTGATTTTACGAAATTGCACGCCGCGAAGATAGCGGATGGAGGATGGCGGATGGAAGATGGAAATGATGGGTGATGCGTGAAACGTGAATCACGTTTTACGTTTCACGTTTCATGCCGAGCGCAAATCCTCACAGCCTAACGTTCTTCGTCTTCTGGGCGGATTCATAGCACGCATCGAGCACCTGCTGCGTTTGCAGCGCCCACATCGGCCATTCCTCGTTCAGCTTGCCCGAGAAAACCTGGTTGGCGAAGTTGCGGAACATGACGGTGTTTTGCGCGGTGGCATGGCCCAGTTCGGCTGATTCTGGGATGGGTGTTTGCGCTTGAACGGCGCCAGCCTCACGCACGCGAATTTCCGTCCGATTGACCTCAAAAGCCGGTTCGCGGCTGTTGAACGGGTGGACGAAATCGGGCACCCGCAGCCAGCCATCCCGGCCGCTGACAAAAACCCATTGCTGCACGGCGGCGAGAAATGACGAGTAAAATCCCGCCGATGCACCGTCGTCGAAAAAAAGTTCGGCGGAAAATTCGGTGGGCGCAGGCACACGACCGCCGGCAGGTTCGGATTGCGAAAGCATCCGGCCCGTGACCGTGTGCGGCAGTTGCCATTTGAGCGCCCAAAGCGTGAACCGGATGCAATACCAACCCAGATCGCCGAGGCAGCCGGTCGGCTCCAGCCGCCCGTCCACGCGGATGTTGTTATTGGAAAATCCGCCGGTACCGAGGAAACTGAAGGCCGAAGAAATCCGCCGCACCGGGCCGACGCTATTGCCGTCGTCGAGCACTTCGCGAATGCGCTGCAAACGGGGGTTGTGCATGAACATTACGCCGTCCATGAATTGCACGCGATTTTTCCGGCAGGCGCCCACCATCTCCTGAACGTCGGCGAAACTGACACCGCACGGCTTTTCACAAACAACGTGCTTGCCCGCCGCCGCCGCGCGCAAAACCCATTCCTTGCGCAGTCCGGTCGGCAGCGGGATGTACACGGCGTCCACGTTTTTTGACGCCAGCAATTGCTCATAACTGCCGAGCGCGGCCGGTTCATCAGCGAACGGAAACTCACGCTGGCAGTTGCGGATGTATTCGCGGCTGCGTTCCGGGTCACGACTGGCAACGGCGGTGACGGTGGCATTGCCGGAATTGAAAATGGCCTTCCAGTTCTGGCGGCCGATATTGGCCGTGCTCAAGATCCCGAATCTCAATTTTTTCATTTTTCTAAATTCGTTTCGCCATCACATGAATCAACGAGGATTGAGAATGGAAGATAGAAGATGGTCAGATCGTGTGCCATTTTCCATCTTCAACCCTCCATTCTCGCGGCTTCCTTCACCCGCTCCAAAATCACGTCGGCGACGTGGGGTTCACTGCCGATGGCCGGCGCATACCAGACCAATTTGCCGCATTTCTCCGTCGGATTGCGCCACGTTGGCTGGCTGGCGGCGAGCCGTTGCCGGACGATTGGCAGCGCTTCACCCAGCATCACCGGAATGTCTTCCTGCGTGTGCAAACCATCGCTGATGAAAAACGGGACGACCACCATATTTTTCGTCTGCGCCAGTTTGTAGCAATCGGCGATGCGCGGAGATTCTTCCAGGTAAATCGCATGGACGCCAGCGTAAAGGTCCATCCCGCGAATCAATCCAGCCTGCCGCTCGACGGCTTGGCGCGAATTTTCATTTTCCTCCGTGCCGTGACCGGCAATGAACAATGTGATGTCTTGCGGTTGGGGCGGGCGCGGGAACGGAAATTGTGCGACGATTTGCCGGGCACGCGCCAGAAGCACATGGGTCATGCTGTCGTGCGTTCCCACGGGTGAGCAATAAACCAAGGTGCGTGAAGCGTGATGCGAGAAGCGTGATGCGTCAAAGCCAAGCTCACGAGGAATCACTTCGCTGCTGAAGTAGCCTTCGCTGATGAACAGGGGCGCGATGAACACGCGCGGCGCTGAAATTTCGGCGAGGACTTTTTTGATTTGCGGTTCCTGCTTCCAGAACGCCTCGCGGACGCCGGCAAAAATTTTCCGGCGGCGCAATTCCGCCGCATGCTGATAAACCGGGGCGGCCGAACTCGTGTTTTGCTCCGTGCCGTGTCCCAGTACCACGAGCCAGGCATCAGAAAATTTTTCACCGTTCACGGGAAAGGGTTAACCTAGGAACCGCCCGCCTGCAAGCGGACGCATTCGGGTACTGTCATCGATCAAGGCCATTGCACGTAGCGTCAGGCATTCTGCCTGACAGAGAGGGCGGCTTCCAGCCGCCCAAGCTGCCGCAGCATTGTAGCGAGGCAAGTTTCGGTGAAAGCGACGCCAAGAGGTGCCGCCGGGCTGGAAGCGCCGGCTCTACGGCAGCCAGGATGGCCGCCGCCACGGTGGCAGTGGTTTCAAGCTGTACCCTGGGCGTCCCCGGGGACATTTTTTGCTTGCAACCTTTTGAGGTTTGCGGTGTCTTAAGTTCAGGTTGTCCTCGAAATTAACCCAACTATAACAATAAAAAATGAATCCGATTAAACTGAGCGCCGTCGTCTTTGCCGCCACATTCGGGCTGGCCGCCGTTGCTTCCGCCGATGACGCGGCAGGCAAATTGCCGCCCCCTTCGACAAAACTGGGCGTCACCTATGCCGCCGACATCAAAGCCATTCTCGACAATTCCTGTGTCAAGTGCCACAGCGGCGACAAGCCGAAGGCCCACCTGAAGCTCGACACTCTGGAGAACGCGCTCAAAGGCGCCAAAGACGGCAAGGTCATCACCCCCGGCGACAGCGCCAGGAGCCTGCTGGTTCAGGCAGCCGCGCACGTGACGAAAGATCATGACCAGTGGATGCCTCCGCCCCACAACCGGGCGAACATCGGCCCGCTCACGCCGGAACAAATCGGCCTGATCCGCGCTTGGATTGACCAGGGGGCGAAGTAACTCTCAATGATAATAAACAAGGCGCAGTCCGAAAGGATTTGCGCCTTTTTGATTTTTACGGTGAACGGATAAGGTAGAACCGTTGTGGGCTGTTTGTCGCCTGCGGATCGGTGAATTGGAACTGGCCGGGCGCGATTTCCACAGCATCGCCCAGCGCCGTCCAGTTGGCCAACGGCAGCGTCAGATTCGTGGTCGCCAGCACGCCGAACAATGCTCCCACGCTGTTGGTGAAAACAAACTGGAACGAGCCTTTGGTCAATTTCATGCCGGTCAAAGTGGCGGGAGATGGGACCGGAACACTGATGTTGACGATGCAGCTGGTGCCCGGGATGCCGTTGATGAACATCGTTGCCATCGCATAGCCCGCCGGGAAATTCCACACCGGCAGGGAGGTAAATGAATTCGTGAACCAGTTGGTGGTCAGCAGAAACACGGTTTGCTCGTTATCCAAACGACGCAATTGCAGCAGCGGGTAATCCGCCGGTGAATCTTGAGTGTTGCCGCCAGAACCTTCGGCGACGCCGCGAAACTGCGAGCCGGTGACAACCAAGCTGCTGCCCAGACCGAGCGGCGAGGTAAATGAGGTAATCTGCGGCTGCCAGGAATTGGCGAATCCCAGACCGACATCATATAGTTCTGCGGTGGCAACACCGCCTCCCGCAATCAACACGTTGCCGTTGGCCAGCAAGGTCGCCGTCTGATCCTCTCGCGCGTTGACCAACGAACCGGTCGTTGTCCACGTGCCCGTAGTCGGATCGAACAGTTCCGCGCTGGAAAGGTCGCCGCCATCGTTGCTATTATAGCCCCCAGCGACCAGCACCCGTCCATCAGGTAACAAGGTAGCCGAATGGTACCGGCGCGGAGTATTTAACGCCCCGGTTAGCATCCAGGTTCCATTGGTGGGATTGTACAATTCTGCGTTGGGGGGATAGGGAGAACCACTATAATTCTCGCCTCCCGCGACCAGCACGTTCCCGTCAGGCAGCAGCGTCGCCGTATGCGCGATACGGGCATCATTCATTGCCTCCGTATTGGTCCACGTCCCGGTGGCTGGATCGTACAACTCGGCGCTGGAAAGAATGCCGCTGGCGCCCATGCCTCCCATGACCAGCACTTTCCCGTTGGGCAGTAAAACCGCCGTATGCGCGTAGCGCGCAGTGTTCAACGGGTCAGTTACCGCCCACGTCCCACTGGCCGGGTCATACAACTCCGCGCTGGAAAGACAGCCGCCGTTATTGCCGCCAGCCACCAGTACTTTCCCATCAGGCAGGAACGTCGCCGTATGCTCGGCGCGGGCGGTAATCATCGCGGCATTCGTTGTCCACGTCCCGGAAGCCGGATTGTAAAGTTCTGTGCTGGCGCTTGGATCGAAGCTGTTGTCGTAATAACCACCCGCGACGAGTACGTTTCCGTTTGGCAACAGCGTTGCTGTGTGATACTCGCGTGCGGTGGCCAGCGCGTTGGTTTCCGTCCATGTCCCGGCGGACGGGTCATACACTTCCACGCTGGAAAGGGGAGCGTTGCCGTCGTCGCCTCCCGCCACCAGCACCTGTCCGTTGGGCAGCAAGGTCGCCGTATTTCCATCCCAACGTACTGTGTTCATTGCGCTGGTATCCGTCCATGTCCCGGTGGCCGGATTGATGGTCGGATCGTACGATTCCGCGCTGGAAAGATAGTAGCCACTGTTGATGTTGTATCCCCCCGCGACCAGCACCCGTCCATCAGGCAGTAATGTCGCCGTGTGATTATTTCGTGCGGTGGTCAGCGAATTGGTCGCCGTCCACGTACTGCTGTCCGGATCGTACAGCTCCGCGCTGGAAAGGGTGTTGGTACCATCGAAGCCGCCTGCAACCAGCACCTGTCCATTCGGCAGCAACGTCGCGGTTTGCCACTCGCGCGCGGTGGTCAGCGAGCTGGTTGTCATCCACGTCCCGCTGGATGGATCGTACAGTTCGGCGCTGGAAAGAGGATAGATACTGTTATTGTAGTTGTAGCCCCCTGCAACCAGCACCTGTCCGTTAGGCAGCAAAGTCGCTGTGTGATTATATCGCGCGCTGTTCAGCGGGTTTGTTGTTGTCCATGCCCCACTACCCGGATCATACACCTCTGCGCTGAAAATGGCGTTGAAATTAGTGTCTTCGCCCCCTGCGACCAGCACTTGCCCGTTGGGCAGCAAGGTCGCCGTGTGAAGGTAACGTGCGGTGTTCAGTGGACCGGTCGCCGTCCAAGTCCCGGCGGCCGGATCGTACAGCTCCGCGCTGGAAAGAACGCCGTTGGTACCATTGTAGCCCCCCGCGACCAGCACCTGCCCGTTGGGCAGCAAAGTTGCCGTGTGAAGGTAACGTGCGGTGATCAGCGGGCCGGTTGCCGTCCATGTCCCACTGGCCGGATCGTACAGCTCCGCGCTGGAAAGAACATCGCTGGATCCATAGCCGCCTGTGACGAGCACCTTCCCATTGGGCAGCAAGGTTGCCGTGTGATTAAATCGTGCGGTGGTCAGCGCGTGGGTCGCCGTCCACGTGCCGGTTGCCGGATCGTACACCTCCGCGCTGGAAAGAGGACTGCTGGTGCCATTGTAGCCCCCCGCGACCAGCACCTTCCCGTTGGGCAGCAACGTTGCCGTATGAAGGTAACGTGCGGTGGTCAGCGAGCTGTTGGCGATCCAGGAAGCGGCAGCAGCATGGGGGATGACCGTCAAATTGAGCGCCAGCACGGCGAACACGACCGGGACAAAATTTCCCAGATGGGTTTTCATCAGACTGTCCATTTGGTCATTATAATTGGCACTGAATCAACGCCTTGTCAAAACCAATCGCGCTTCATGACCGGGGTCGGCGGTGAATTGTTGCGGAAAATTGACGCGTGCCGGGTGCTGCCAGGACTTGCCACTTGCCAGCTTTCGCCCGTTACTTCAATGGCGCGCGCTTTTGTTCGCGCAGTTTCTGTTGCTCCCGCAATAGCTGGATTTTCCCGGATTCGGAGGTTTCCGGCAGGCAGGCACGCTGAACTTGCGCGGCAATTTGACGGTCCAGAAATTGATTGCGCAATTTCAGCGTCACATCAGCGAGCTGCTGTTCGAGATTGGGAATTTTGCGGTCTTCGGCGACAGCTTCGGTGACAAGGCTCCGCATTTCGGTCGTTTCGCATTCATCCAGAAAGGCAGCCAGACTTTTCCAAGTCTCCTTCGCCTGCGCCGCCAATCGCTGCTCGATAATTTTCCGCACGAGCGGATGCGCAATCCAGTTCACATCCAGATGCAATGCAACCCATGCGGCCAATTCGTCGTGCAACAAAAGCAGCTTTAGCAGCCAGAATTCCTGCGGCGAAGGGCGGTTCAGAGTTTCAGGTTCAACGTTCAAAGCCGGGTCGTCCGACTCGGAACCTTGAATTTTGAACCCTGACCCCTGAACCTTGAACTTTGAAAATTCAGTGCGGACCGACTCGGGTGAAACGCCAAGCCGGAGCGCGGTTTTTTGCGCGTAAGTATCAACCAAAACTACGTTGCCGGTTTTGTGAACCGCCTCGGCCATGCCGCGCAAAATTGCCGACCGGCCTTTGTCGCTGTTCAAGTCGTGCACCTTGCCGAGCCGATTCAAATAATAATCAAAAAATCCTTCAGCGCTTTCCACAAGCTTGCGAAACGCCTCGCCGCCATTGGCCTTGATGAAACTGTCCGGGTCGTGCGGCGCCGGCACGACGGCGACGCGCACGGCCAGGCCCGACGCAAGCAGATGATCCAGCGAGCGCACGGCCGCGTTCTGACCGGCTTCGTCGGAATCGAAACAAAGCACGACTTCGTCCACATAACGTTTGAGGATGCGCGCATGTTGGTCGGTGAACGCCGTGCCCTGCGGCGCGACGACGTTTTGCACGCCGGCCATGAAACACGCGATCAAATCGAGCTGGCCTTCGCAAACGACGGCAAACCCGGCGTCGAGGATGGCGCGTTTGGATTTGTCGAGGCCGAAGAAAACCTTGCTTTTGTTAAAAATCGGCGTCTCCGGCGAGTTGACGTATTTCGCCGTTTTTTCGTCACCAGCCAAAACGCGTCCGCTGAAGCCAATCACCCTGCCCTGCTCATCGCAAATCGGAAACATCAGCCGCCCGCGGAAGCGGTCGTAAAAATTGCGGAGTTCGGAACTCGGAGTTCGGAGTTCGGAGTTTGCGCTCTCGACCTCTGACTTCTGACTTCCGACTTCTGACCTTCGAATGATGAGGCCGGCTTTCTCGACGACGGCGAGGTCGTAGCCTTTGCTTTTGGCCCAGTTGACGGTGTCGTCCCAGGCATCGGGGGCGGCGCCGAGTCGAAAGAGTTTTACGGCTTCCGGCGACACGCCGCGTTTCTCCAGATAATCACGGGCAGTTTGTCCCGCAGCTTCATTGAGCAGACAATTTTGCCAGCGCTGGGTGATTTGTTCATGGATTTGGAGAAGGTGGTCTTTGAGATGACGCGATTGCTGTTCGCCGGGGCTTTGGTCGAATTCGATAGGAATCTTGGCGCGGTCAGCCAGCCGGCGCACGGCGTCCATGAAACCGATGTTTTCGTATTCCTTGACGAAGGTGAACACATCGCCGCCCTTGTGGCAGCCGAAACAATGAAAGATCTGGCGGTGGGGGTTGACACTAAAGCTGGGTGTCTTTTCCTTGTGAAAAGGGCAGAGCGCGACGAAGTTGGCACCCGCCTTTTTGAGCGGCAGATACGAGCCAATGACATCCACGATGTCGCTGGCGGCGCGGATGCGTTCGAGCGTGGCGGAGGAAAATAAACCGGCCATGCACCCGGTCTAGCATTGGCGCGCACATACGGCAAATCCATTCTCCGCCAGCGCGTCGGCGCGGGTCATTGACGGATCGTGATCACGCCGGTTTTGGCGACCGCCTTTTGGGCCTCGGGCGGCGCGGTGTTGATGAGCAGCGTGCCAAGATAACCCTTGATGTAAGGCCCGGCGAAGGACTTTTTAAAAACGCTGTCCTGTACCGTATGCAGATCGGGAATGTAATTGCCGCCATAGACACCGCCGCCAAACCAGCGTTTCGCATAAGCCTGGTGGGCCAGGATCTCCGCCTGCGTGTAAACCGGCGCGTTCAGCAGGGCCAGCGCGAAAAGAACCATGCAGGCAAAACGAATCATTCCCGAAAACATTCCCAAATAGTATTCACCGCCGCCGAAGACGTTGCTGCCGGTCAGCCGGGGAACAAAAATTCTCTTAAGAACCGCAAACACAATCCAGACCATGAACGCGAGAATCAAATAGCCCGTCACGTAACTGGTCGGTTTGTTCCACGCGGCGATGTTGCCCACGGCTTGCGCCGCGGTTTCGTAGAACAACCCGCAGACGATGACCACCGCCAGCCATTGGAACACCCGAAGAACCTCCTTCGTCATGCCGTTTTTGCGTCCGCGGAACAGCCCCAAGGCCAGAATCAACAGCACCGCCATGTCAAACCAGTTGACCGGCAACTTGTCGAGCGCCAACGATTGTGTGGTCACCGTAGTCATAAGCCAGAGATAAAATTCAATATACCGGCGGAATTTACAGCCCGTTTCATGCCAAATTCCGGTCTTGCTCTACTGGATTGTGCAATGGGTTAGGAGCGTGCCGCACGCCTGACCGATAAACGACACGCCCCAGCTCGCCCCAGGATGAATCAGGAACCTAAGGCAAGCGGGAGCAAAATAAGCAATTCATGCGCCGGTAATGGGGCTGCGTTGCCTTGCAAGGGGTTCCTGAAGATTTTGGAGCGTGCCGCGAGCCAGTCAGGGGGAGCGACACGCCCCTACGTGCCCCAAGTAAGAGCTAACTGGGGCAAACGTGCGGTAAAATACAGCAATTCGCGCGCCCGATTTCGGCAGTGCAGTATTAGTTTGTGCAATTTGAACCCGAGGCTGAAAACGCTGTAAAGAAAGGGAACCTGGCTTCGCAAGGGGCACGGCAACTGCGCTTTTATCTCATACGGCAGATTCCCGGAGCTTGCGGTGTCAGCAGTGCCTCATTCCTGGCCTGCTGTCATGGCGGATTCGACGACAACCAGAACTGGATGTCGGTCGCCTGCGGATTGGCCGGATCCAGCGCCAGCACTTTCAGGTAATGCTGTCGCGCCCGCGCCACATCGTGCAATTGCTGTGCGTAAAGATTGCCCAGCGCCAGATGCGCCCGGACTTCATGGGGATTGGCCTTCACGATTTTTTCCAATTCTTGCACCGCATCCGGCACGTAACCGGCCGCCTTGAGCGCCAGCGCAAAATTGTAACGCGCGTCCACGGAATCCGGCCGGATGGCCAGTGCCATTTCAAAAGCCGTCAGCGCCTGTTGAAAGTCCTGCAAGTGATACGATAGCACGCCGAAGTTGTATTGCGCCTCAAACCAGTCTGGATCGGTTTCCGCCGCCTGTTGATACGCTTTCATCGCGTCCAACCAGCGCGAATCCTGCTCAAATTCCCTGGCCTGAGTAAACGCGCCCGTGGCCGTCCGCCGGTCGCCCGGTTTCGGTTTGTGCGGCGACCGATACAAATATCGCGGAAATGCCGGCGGTGCCGGTTGCACAATTTTAGCTGGCTTGGCGGCGGCAAGAGTCACCGGTTTGGCTTCAACGACGGGCGGCGCACTCGTTGGCGACGACGGAACGGATGGTGAACCGGCCTTCGGTGGCAGCAATGGAGTTGGATTCACGGCTTCACTCGAACCTGGCGGCGGCAACGGGGTCACGCCGTTTTCATCATACTTTTTTTCAGGTGTGGAAGATTGAAACCAGTGGGCCGGATTGAGCCGGTGCCAGAAACCGGGTTTTTCTGCCGGGGTCGGTCCCGGGGGCGCTTCCACCGGCAGCGTGGGCTTGGCCGCAGTTTGATTCGGCGTGGCCACAATCACAGGCTCCGGCTGGACTTTCACCACCTCCGTCGGCGGCTCTTCGTACGGCGGTGGCGGATTGGAATAAGTCCTGACCGCCGGTTGCGCCTTGGGCGGTGTCGCTTTACGAACGGCGCCCGTCGTATGCGCCTTGGTTTCGCTCACAACCGGCGGTACGGGCGCAACCTTTTGATTTTCGTTTGCGGATCGCGACGGCGGACTTGCCGCGGCAACTATTGGCGGCTGTTCCAGACTTCTGGCAACCGCGTCAACCTCATTCCAGTTTGCCGGGCGCGGTGTGAGCGCCAGATACGCCCGGTAATATTGCAAAGCAAGTTTGTTGTCGCGCAAATATTCCTGCGCCACGGTCGCCAGATTCAAAATGGCCGGCGCGTAATCAGGATGCGCCTTGACCGCCGCGCTGAAATCCTGCGCGGCTTCACGCGGGCGGTCGCGCTGAATTTGCGCCAGGCCCAGGCCGTTCAGTGCCTCGGCGTTGCTCGGATTCAGATAAAGCGCGGTGTTGAAGCTTTTTTCCGCCGCCGCCAGTTCATGTACGCGCAGTTGGGCGAGTCCGAGCTTGAGCCAGCCGTCGGGCGCATTGCTGCGCCGCAGCGTGTAGGCGGTGAATTCCGTCCGGGCTGTGTCGGGTTGGTTTTGCTCGAGCCAAAGGCAGCCGAGGTTGTAATGCGCCTCGACCAGATCGCGGTCCAACGCGAGCGCGCGCTGGTAGGCGACGGCGGCGTCCGCCGGCTGGCCGGCGTGATGATACGCCAGTCCGAGATAATTCCACGCCTGCGCATTGGTGGCCAGCAGCGACGTGGCGATTTTCAGTTGCGCCACCGCGCCGGCGTAATCGCCATGGTCCAGCAATTTTTTGCCCTTGAGCAGCGCGTGCGGCCCAGACGGTGAGCACCCCGAAATGAAAATGGCGAGCGCGAGCAGGACCAGGGAAAAAAAGCGAGGGTGGAGGATGGAGAATGGAGAATGGAATTCTTCGACAGCGCGCCGGATTCCATCTTCGATCTTCCATCTTCCCTCTTCGTTTTCCTTTTTTATGGCCAGCATCGGCGCTGGTGGTAGCATCCATGCCCTGACGTGTCAAGAAACGCACAAACTCGGTTCCATCGCAGGCTCGATCTTAATCGCAATCTCAAAATGGTTTACGATTAAGATTACGGTCGGGAGCAGGATTAAAATGCCGCAACAGATACAATTGGTTCGGGCTTTTGGCTGGCTGACCGCCGTGATCGCCGTTTGGCTTGCAACTTTGCAAACCCGGGCGGCCGACTTCCTTTCGCTGCGCTCCACCAACCCCCCCGTGCGCGTCGTCGTCCTCGAAGACGCAAATGCCACGTTCAATTTCCAGCCGGACAACGCCCGGGTGGAAACGATGGTGAATCGCGGCATCACCGAACTCACCGGTAAAACCGCCGTTGCCGAAGCCTGGCGCAGCCTCATCTCCACGCAGGATGTTGTCGGCATCAAGGTTTTTTCCGCCGCCGGGTCCATCAGCGGCACACGCCCCGCCGTCGTCGCCGCCGTGGTTCGCGGCCTGCTCGAGGCCGGTGTAGCCCCGGAACACATCATCATCTGGGACAAACGCGAGGAGGATTTGCGCACGGCGGGATTTTTCAAGCTCGCCGCCCAACTCGGTGTGCGCGCGGCCGGCGCCATGGAATCCGGTTATGACGAAAAGACTTTCTACAACCCTGACACCGCCGTCATCGGTCATCTCGTCTGGGGCGATTTGGAATTCGGTCGGAAAGGCGAAGGCGTCGGACGCCGTTCGTTCGTCTCCAAACTCGTCAGCCAGCAAATCACCAAAATCATCAGCATTGCGCCGTTGCTCAACGAAAACACCGCCGGCGTTTGCGGGCATCTTTATGGTCTGGCGATGGGCAGCGTGGACAATACTCTGCGGTTCGAGAACGACGCCGACCGCCTGGCCGTGGCCGTGCCGGAAATCTACGCCCTGCCCGTGCTGGGCGACCGCGTGGCATTGAACATCACCGACGCGCTCATCGGCCAATACGCAGGCGGCGATAAGGGATTGTTGCAGTATTCGGAAGTGCCGAACCAGCTTTGGTTCAGCCGCGATCCCGTCGCGCTCGACACGCTGGCGTTGAAGGAGCTCGACCGCGAACGCCGCGCCCTGGACGCGCCCGCCTTCAAGCCGAACCTGGAACTTTATACCAACGCCGCCCTGCTCCAGCTTGGCGTGAACGACCCCGCGAAAATTCTGGTGGATAAACCGCGTTGAAAAAGCAGGTTTGAATCGGCCTTAAACCCGCGGCGTTTCTGCTTCTCAATCCCGGCCCGCTCCGGCAAGCTCGGAGCAATTTCATGCGCGTCCTGATTGCGACAGTCACGGCGGGTGGCGGGCACGTCGCCGCGGCGGCTGCGTTGGAGGAAGCATGGCGCGCGTTGCGGCCGGATGACATCGTCGAGCGGGTTGACCTCATCAAGTTTTTCTCCCCGTTGCATAAAAAAATTTACGAGGACGGCTACGTGAAACTCGTCGAGCGCGCGCCGGAATTGTGGGGGATGCTGTTCGGCAAGACCGACAATCCCAGGGTTGCCCGGCGCCTGAGCAAACTGCGCCGCGCCTTTCCCAGCAGCTCACGCAAAAAATTCACCCGCCATTTGAAACATTTCCGTCCGGGCGCCGTGTTATGCACGCACTATGCGCCGCTGGAAACACTGGCTTTGCTCAAATCCTCGGAGGGCCGAGTTACACGAGGCCCAAATTTAATTGAAAAAATGGGGACTCGTATAACTCGTCCCTCCGAAAAATGGAAACATCCCTTCGTCGTCAGCATCGTGACGGATTTTGAGGCGCACGCATTGTGGATGGACCCGTGCGTGGATTTGTATTGCGTCGCCGCGGAAGAAACCAAGGCGCGGCTCGTCGCGCGCGGAGCCCCGGCGGAAAACGCCGTCGCGACGGGCATTCCCATCGCAGCCAAATTTTCATCGAAACCCGACGCGCGTGCCGTCCGCAAAATCCTCGGCCTGCGCGATGACCTGCCGGTTTTGCTGGTGTTGAGCGGCGGTTTCGGCATGGGACCGGTCGCGGAAATTCTGGCCGAATTGGACAAGGTGCCGCGGCCGTTCCAGACCGTTGTCGTCACCGGCCGCAACGAGGAATTGCGCCGCGACCTCGCCGCTCAAAACCGCAAACATCCGACGCACGTGCTCGGGTTCGCCACCAACATGCACGAACTGATGGCCGTCGCCGGCCTCATCATCACCAAGCCCGGCGGATTGACCTCGTCCGAGGCGCTGGCGTTGGGCAAGCCGCTGTTCATCCTGAACCCGATTCCCGGGCAGGAAGCGGCGAACAGCGATTTTTTGCTCGAACGCGGCGCAGCGGCCAAGGTCAACCGCGTCGAAGACCTGCCGTTCCGCATCGGACAACTGCTTGGCTCCAAGAAGCTGGCTGAAATGGCCAAAGCCGCCAAATCACTGGGCCGTCCGCAATCGGCAACGGCAGTCTGCAAGGAAGTTTTGAAACGCGTACCCATCCGCTAATGAAATGCGCTGCACACCAGGCCGAAGCCATTGCGGTTTGCGCTTACTGCGGACGCGCACTGTGCGCCGATTGCGCCAAACCTTCGGTGACGCAACGCATGGTCTGCTCGGACGCCTGTGCGGCGGCCCTCGTACGCGACGACAAGGCCATGCGATTGATCCTGCAAAAGAGTCTGCAAAGCGCGCGGGCCAGCGCGTTTTACTGTTATCTTTGCGCCGGACTCTCGGCGGCGGCGGCAGTCGGCGCGTGGTTTTATCTACCGCTGCCGTTCCTGATTGCGTTCACGGCGGGTTGCGGCGTCGTTTTTGTTGCCTCGGGCATTTGGTATGGCCGCGTGGCTAAAAAACAGAATCTCGATTCCTGAATTGTGGGTTGTAATGTCGGCGACCTGCCCCGACATCGGATGCCGGGGTGAATGCGCCGATTTCGAGCGACCGGCTCGACGCGGCTGCAAATTGGGATGCCACCATCCTGTCGCCGGGTTTGAATTTACATTGCCGGTGCCAAACTCAAATCCGCGTGAAAGCTTTTGATGGCGTTCAGCATGAATTGAATGGCGACCGACGCGAGCAACAAGCCCATGATGCGGGTGGCGATGCTCATCGCAATCGGGTTCATCCACTTGCTGCTGCGGGCCGCGATGCGTAAAATCAAATAGCTCGCCAGCGAGACCACCAGGATGCAAACGTAAAGCGCAATGTGTTTGGGGAAATCCTTTGCCTCATTTTGAAGCAGAATGGTCGTTGAAATCGCGCCCGGGCCGGCCAGCATGGGAATGGCCAGCGGCGTCACGGCGATGTCCGTCTTTTCGATGCCGGCTTTCGTTTCTTCATGGGTTTCCTGGACGCGCGAGCGTTGGGCGCGCAACATGTCCAGCGCCACGAGCAGGAGCACGATGCTCGCGGCGATCTGGAAGGCCGGCATGGTGATGCCCATGACCTTGAAAATCAATTGTCCGGCAATGGAAAAAACCAGCAGGACGCCCGCCGTCACGCAACAAGCCAGCCGCGCCATGCGGATGCGCTGTTCCGGCGTGTCATTCGGCGTCATGGCCAGAAACGCCGGCGCCGTGGCCAGCGGATCCACAATCACAAAAAGCGAACCGGCCGCCAGCAGAATGTATTCGGGCAGACTCACGTTGATGGAATTAGGGACAGATTGAAGTGAAAGTCAAACGCGGAAACGCAAAAACACGCCTGGCGCGAACACCCTTTACCACCGCCGCCAGCCGCGCCGAAATGAAATGCAGGCGCGCGATAAAACCTGATGCGGCGGGGCGAGACCTCGTTAAGCCGCAACCGGTCTTGTTTTTCATTGCCGCTGCTTGCTCCGGCGCGACGAGTCGGCGTGACAAGCCGGGCTGTGATAAGCCGGGCTTGAATTTTTGACTGAATACGATATGCCTGATGCAAATTCATCATGGCAACGGCTTCAGACTCAATCATCATCGGTTGCTGGATAATTTTTCTCGGCTATTGGCTGATCAGCGCACTTGGGCAGAAGGCGATGGCAGAAAGGCAAAGTCTGTTGTCCACTCTCGCCCATCGGATTCCCGTGGGATTGGGCTGGTGGATGCTGGCGTATCCAGGACTGCCGCCGCCCATGAATCTGGCACTGATATCGCGCACGAATTGGGCGTTGGTGACTGGTGCGGTAGTCTGCGTGTTTGGGCTGTTCGTGACGATCTGGGCGCGCTGGACACTCGCCGGTAACTGGAGCAGTGATGTCACGTTCAAGCAGGGCCACGAACTGGTGAGAACCGGGCCTTACCGGTTCGTGCGGCATCCCATCTACACGGGTCTTTTGGTGATGGGCCTCGGCTCGGCCATCGAAATCGGCCGGCTTCGCTGCTGGCTGAGTATCGTCGTGGTTGGCATCGGCTTTTGGATCAAGCTCAAGCAGGAAGAATCGCTCATGCGGCGGCATTTTCCCGACGAATATCCGGCTTATCAAAAACAGGTGAAAGCCCTCGTGCCGTTTGTGATTTAATTGACACTCAATAACTCTCAACCCTCAACCCTCAATCGTCGGGTGAGCTTATTTCCTGTCAGTCCGGAAAAAGAAACTCAACTCGCGCGACGCATGGCTGCGCTCGGCGTGCGCGAGGCGGACATCGAAGAAACCTTTGTGCGCTCCGGCGGGCACGGCGGCCAGAACGTCAACAAGACTTCCACCTGCGTGATGCTGCTCCATCGCCCGAGCGGATTGCAGGTCAAATGCCAGGCCACGCGCCAGCAAGGACTCAATCGTTTCCTCGCCCGGCGGCTGTTGCTGGACAAGATTGAGGAACGGCAAAAGGGATTCGTCGCGGCGCGGCGCGACGAGATTGAACGCATCCGCCGCCAAAAACGCAAACGCTCCCGCCGCGCCAAGGAACGAATGCTCGCCGACAAATCCCGCCAGTCCGAAAAGAAGGCCTCGCGCCGTTCGGTGGACACGGAATAGCCCTCAGGTGTGTTCACGGTTTCTTTGCAGCCAGCAGCGCTACGCGATCTTGCAAGGTATTACGGCGTCTTCATCGAAAGTGTAAACGGCACACAGCCGGTGGTAGCCGTCGGCAATGACCACCTTGCCATTGGCCGAATCCCTGATCAACAGGAGTGGCGAGACACTGTACCCGGACTCGATCTTGACGATGTCCTTTTTGACATGCGAGTTGCCCGCCCCGAGCAATGACAATCCGGATGCCCGGAAAATATCCTTCGCTTTAAACTCCGACACCGGTGCCTTTTTCAGTTTGTTCAGAAAACCGGCGGCCGTCTTTTTGTCGTAAATCAGAGTCAAATACGACAGGGCGGCCGGATAGTCATGTTCTTCCAGCTCACTCAACCATTTAATTTTCAGGGACATTTTGCCGATCACCCATACCTTTCTTTGTTTCAACCTTCAAGCGCCAGATTCACTGTTGCCGTGTCCGCCAGGACTGATTTGTCATTCCCGGCGCCCCAAGTTGCGGCTGGATATTTCGCGCGTTCAACGTTTATCACGGTTAAAATCCTTTTTGACTCGCCGGGCATCTCGCCCCACCACATTCGTGTCAATTTGTGAAATTCGCGTCAGCTTCTTCGCTCCTCTGCGCTTATTTCCTCTCAAAATGCAGTTCACCACCTTTGGCCGTGACCTTGATTTTATCGCCGCGCTTGAGTTCGCCTTCGAGCCGGCACAGGGAAAAATGGGTTACCAACTTGACAAGATTGCGCTTCAATTGTTGAATCGTCCTGCCGTGAGATGCCTATTAAGACTGGCAGGATCATCCGTTTGGCGGTGCACGGGATCATGGTTGGTTTGGTCAGTCCTCGTCATGGCAAATCCAGCGTTCGCTCTGGCGCAGGAGGTCACTTGCGTTCTGGCTTCACCGTCCCACCCGCTGACCGCCGGCTCCCGGGGCAGTGTCTGGCTTTATTGTCTGAACAACTCGTCCAATGAAGTCAGCCGGACCTTCGAGGCGCGTCTGGATGGCACGTTCACTTCAGACCTCGGCGCGTTCAAAATGGTTCTGGTTTTGACCAACCGCAGCAGGGGTGAGGCAACGATTGCCCCCGGCAGCTTCGTGAAACTGGAATATCTGTTCGATGTTCCTCCCGCCATCGGTGGTCAAGCAACATTGGACGTCAGCAACTACAATCAAGTCGTCATCCTGGTGAAAAGCAGCGCTTCCGGGGCTCCATTGACCAGTCCGACGCCGGCAACCCTGCCGGCAACCAACGCGGCCACCCAATCTCCGCTCATGGAATTTCTGGGCAGACATATTTTCGCCTACGAGCCGATTTATTTTATTCTGGGCGAATATCCTGCCGCCGAGTTTCAGTTCAGCCTGAAATACAAACTCTTCGATCTCGCCGGCGACTGGAATCCTCTGGCCCACTCCTATTTTGCCTACACCCAGACATCCTTCTGGGACCTCATTTCCCGGAACCCGTCGTTTTATGATACCAGCTACAAACCGTCCGCGTTCCTTTTTTATCCCGACATTTTTCGGAGGAACAACTCCCAGTTCGATCTGCAAGGCGGTATCGAGCATGAATCCAATGGCCAGGGCGGATCCATGGAACGCAGCTTGAACACGGTTTACCTGCAACCGACAGTCCGCTTTGCCCTGCCGGATCATTTCCAGCTTACGTTCCAGCCCCGCGCCTGGTACTACATCACCCTGAGTGACAACAATCCGGACCTGGCTGACTATCGCGGTTACGCCGATCTGCTCGGCGCCTTAAGCTGGACCGATCCCAAAAGTGGAGAAAAAATTCAATTCGCAACCCGACTCCGCCTTGGCGACGGAGGCAGCCATGCCGGCTTGCTGTTCGATTTGCGGTTCAACCTGCCGCATCGCTCTCACTTCAACCCGGCCGTTCAACTGCAATACTTTACCGGCTACGGCCAGACCTTGCGTCAATACAACGAAACCAGCCACGCCTTCCGCGCCGGTTTTTGCCTCTGGTATTAGACCGGGAACTGTTTCCCGCAGCAACCGCGTGCTGCGCCGCCCGGTCATATCAGCGCGATACCCGAATCACGAATCAGCCGGAATTTATTTCCGCTGGAAAACGAACACGTCGTCTTTCGCCGTAACTTTGATTTTGTCGCCCGGCTTGAATTGACTCGCTCGCGCCCACTCGCCCGGCCCTCGCGGGCCTTCGGCTTAGGGTGAGGTGTCGAATTCAACGGCGAAGCCTTCTTCGACAAGTTGCCGAAGGGTTGACGACTGGGGCGCGCGCTGGATAATTCACGCAAAGGAAATTAAATATGGAAAAACATCGGCACGGCGCCGCGCCCACCACGGCCATGACGCACACCGCCATTCAGGAACAGCTCGACGGCAAGGTCGTTGACTGGCTGGAAAAAGTCAGCGACGAACAATATCAGGCCAAATAGCGTCCGAAGGATTTGGTTGACAATAATTTTTAGCCGGTCAAGGCTGATCTCATCCTAACGTGAAAAGTTCATTGCTCCTAAAATTGACCGTAACGGCATTTGTCTTGATTTTTGTGACGCACACCGCAAAGGCTGAGTTGATGGTGGGCGACAAGGCGCCAAAGTTGCAGACGGGCGAATGGGTGCAAGGTGAACCGGTGACTGGTTTTGACAGCAATCACGTTTACATCGTGGAATTTTGGGCGACCTGGTGCGGGCCGTGCGTCGGTTCCATTCCGCATCTGAATCAGGTGTGGCAAAAGTTCAAGGACAAGGGCGTGATCGTCATTGGACAGGATGTTTGGGATTCGGACGAAGCGGTGGCACCGTTCGTGAAGAAGATGGGCACCAACATGACCTATCGCGTGGCGCTGGATGACAAGAGCCAGGATCCCGATGGCTTCATGAGTTCAACCTGGTGGAAGCGTAAAGTGAATCATCACGGCATCCCGACGGCATTCATCATCAACCGCGACGGCATCATCGCGTGGATTGGCCATCCGATGGGATTGAAGGAGCAGGATTTGGATGAGATTGTCTCCGGCCATCAAGACTTGGCCAAGGCCAAGGCGGATTACCAGAAGGGTTTTGAAATAGACATGCAATTCCAAGATCTCCAAGGGACGTTGAATTCCTTCATCAAGCAAAAGAAATGGGACGACGCGCAATCGGCACTCAACAAAATCTACATGCTGATTCCAAGGATGACCAACAGCTTTAGCTTCCAGCGGTTGAAAATTCTTTTGGGCCAGAAGAATTTTGATGAGGCATTCCAATTGGCCGACTCCCTCGGCAAGACGCACTCGGCCGATGAATATTGGCAGAACGAACTGGCTTGGACGATCGTCACCAGTGAACTCCCTGATCAACACTGTCTTTCGCTCGCCGAAACGTTTGCCGGGCGCGCCGTGGATTTGACGAAGGGGACAAATTCTGGCTCGCTTGATACTTTGGCGCGGGTACAATTCATGTTCGGCAAAAAGTCGGAGGCGATTGCCACTGAAGAAAAGGCGATGAGCGTGGAACAAAACCCACGGGAAAAGGGAGCCTTGGAGAAAACACTCGCCAGTTACCGGGAAGGCAAGCTGCCTGACGCGGAAGAATAGCCAATCACTTCCGTAGAAAACTCAATTCTCCGTCGTTTGTGCTGACTTTAATTTTATCCCCCGGCTTGAACTCGCCTTCGAGCAGTTTCATGGACAGCGGATTCAGCAATTGCTCCTGCACGGCGCGTTTGAGCGGGCGCGCGCCGAATTGCGGGTCGTAGCCTTCCTTCGCCAGCAGTTTTTTCGCAGCGGCATCCACGTCCAGCGTGAGATTTTGTTGCGCCAGCCGTTTGCTCCAGCCGCTCAAGCTGGATGTCCACGATTTTCGCCAACTCCTCCTCGTCGAGGCTTTGGAAAATAATCACGTCGTCCACCCGGTTCAGAAATTCCGGCCGGAAATGCCGCTTCAATTCCGCCAGCACAGCTTTCTTCCATCGCCGTTTTTTTTCTATCTTCCATCTTCGATCTTCTATCCTCGTTTTGGAAATACTCCTGGATGATTTGGCGAGCCGAGATTGCTGGTCATGATGACGATGGTGTTCTTGAAATCCACCGTCCTCCCCTGCCCGTCCGTGAGCCGGCCATCGTCGAGCACCTGCAACAGCACGTTGAATACGTCGTGATGCGCCTTTTCAATCTCGTCGAACAACACCACCGAATATGGCCGCCGCCGCACGGCTTCGCTCAATTGCCCGCCTTCCTCGTAACCGACGTAGCCCGGCGGCGCGCCGATGAGCCGCGCGACGGTGTGTTTCTCCATGTATTCGCTCATGTCAATGCGGATCATGGCGTTCTCGTCGTCGAACAAAAATTCCGCCAGCGCGCGGGCCGTCTCGGTCTTGCCCACGCCGGTCGGGCCGAGGAAAATGAACGAACCGATGGGCCGGTTCGGGTCCTGCAATCCGCTGCGCGCGCGGCGCACGGCGTCCGACACCGCCTTGATAGCTTCCTTCTGGCCGACGACGCGCTGCGACAGCCGTTCCTCCATCTTCACCAGCTTTTGCCGTTCGCCTTCCAGCATCCGGCACACCGGGAATATGCGTCCATGACGCCACGACTTTGGCGATGTCTTCGTCCGTGACTTCCTGCCGGAGCAGAGTAGCCCGGCCGTCCCGGCTGGTTCGTGCAGGCGAGACGCCTGCGCTACTTTCCAATTTCGCGAGCTTCTTTTCCAATTCGGGAATCTTGCCGTATTGAATTTGCGCCGCGAGATTCAAATCGCCTTTGCGTTGGGCCTGCTCCAATTCCAGCTTCGCCTGTTCCAATTGCGATTGGACCACGCTGACGGCGTTGACGGCGGCCTTTTCGTTCTGCCACTGCGCGGTGAGTGCCCGGGATTTTTCTTTGAGGTCGGCGAGTTCTTTGTCGAGCAATTTTAATCTTTCCGTGCTGGCGGAATCTTTTTCCTTGGCCAACGACGTTCGCTCGATCTCCAGTTGCAAAATCTGCCGATCCAACTGGTCGAGTTCCGTCGGCTTGGAATCCAACTCCATCTTGATGCGCGACGCCGCCTCGTCCACCAGGTCAATCGCCTTATCCGGCAAAAACCGGTCGGTGATGTAGCGATGCGACAGGGTGGCCGCCGCCACGAGCGCGGAATCCTGAATGCGCACGCCGTGATGCACCTCGTAGCGCTCCTTCAGCCCGCGCAAAATCGCGATGGTCGCCTCGACGCTCGGTTCTTCGACCATCACCGGCTGGAACCGTCGTTCCAGCGCCGGGTCTTTCTCGATGTGCTTGCGATACTCGTCGAGCGTCGTCGCGCCCACGCAGCGCAGTTCTCCACGCGCAAGCTGCGGTTTCATGATATTCGCCGCGTCGGTGGCACCTTCGGCCGCGCCCGCGCCGACCAGCGTGTGCACTTCGTCAATGAACAAAATAATTTTACCTTCGCTCGCAACGATTTCCTTGAGGAACGCCTTGAGCCGGTCCTCGAATTCACCGCGGTATTTCGCCCCGGCAATCATCGCGCTGAGATCCATCGCCACGAGCCGCTTGTTCTTGAGCGATTCCGGCACGTCACCGCTCACGATGCGCCGGGCGAGGCCCTCGGCGATGGCCGTCTTACCCACGCCGGGTTCACCGATGAGCACGGGATTGTTTTTCGTCCGGCGCGTCAGCACCTGCATCACGCGGCGGATTTCCTCGTCGCGGCCGATGACCGGATCAATCTTCCCCTGCCGCGCGAGCGCCGTGAGGTCGCGCCCGTACTTGTCGAGCGCCTGAAATTTGGCCTCGGGATTTTCGTCGGTCACGCGCTGGTTGCCGCGCAACTCCGCCAGCGCCTTGAGCACGGCGTCGCGCTTGAGGCCGTGCTTGCTGAAAATCTTTTTCAGTGAAGGTCCGCCGCCGTCCAGCAGGCCGAGCAACAGATGTTCCGTGCTGACGTATTCATCCTTGAGTTTGGTGGCCTCGGATTGCGCGGCGTCGAGCGCCTTTCGCAAATCGCCGCCGGCGTAGGCATCGCCTGCGCCCTGGACTTTGTGCCGACGCGACAGTTCGGCTTCCAGGTCCGGTTTAAGCCGGGCGACCGGCACGCCGATGCGTTCGAGCAAATCGGGAATTAAACTGTCCGTTTGGGACACCAGCGCGAGCGCGAGATGTTCGCCGTCAATTTCCTGGTGCGAGTATTCGCGGGCCAGCCGTTGCGCCTCCTGCAAGGCCTCCTGCGATTTGAGAGTCAACTTTTCCGGTTGCATAAGCCGCGGCTGAATTTAACGCAAAGATGCGGAGACGCAAAGACGCGAAATTGAAATTGCGGAGAGGCCAAAAAGTCAGCAGGAAAATGTTTTTTGAGCACGCTCGCCCTCACCCCGGCCCTCTCCCCCGGGAGAGGAAGAATTATCGTCCGCCTTCCGAAAACTCGAGCGCCCATTCCGGCGAAGTTCAAGAAATGGCGATTGCAATATAGACAACGGAATTTCACGCAACGCATGAAAGCTGTTCCTTCTCCCCGGGGGAGAGGGCCAGGATGAGGGCGGGCTAAAATCTTTGTGCCTTTGCGTTAAGGAACTTTTCGTTTAATTTGCGCGCATGAAATATCGCGAACTGGGCCGGACGGGCTGGAAAGTATCGGAAATCAGCTTCGGCGCGTGGGCCATCGGCGGCGCGTGGGGCGACGTGGATGACAAGGAATCGCTCGCTGCGCTTCACGCCGCGCTCGACGGCGGCGTGAATTTCTTCGACACGGCGGACGTTTATGGTGATGGCCGCAGTGAACGGCTGCTGGCGAAGTTGCGCAAGGAGCGGAAGGAGAATTTTTACATCGCCACCAAGGCCGGCCGCCGGTTGCCGAAGCAGACGCCGAAAGGTTACAGCCGCGAAAACCTCGCGATGTGGATCGAGCGCAGCTTGCGCAACCTGGAAACGGACACGATTGATCTGTTGCAATTGCATTGTCCGCCCACGGAAGTTTATTACCGGCCAGAGGTCTTTGGCGTGCTCGACGACCTGGTGAAGGCTGGCAAGCTGCGGCATTACGGTGTGAGCGTGGAAAAGGTTGAGGAGGCGCTCAAGGCCGTCGAATTCCCCGGAGTGCAAACGGTGCAAATCATCTTCAACATTTTCAGGCAGCGCCCGGCGGAATTGTTTTTCGCCCAGGCGCAAAAACGCAAAGTTGGAATTCTGGCGCGCGTGCCGCTGGCATCGGGATTGTTGTCGGGCAAAATCACGCGCAACCGCCGTTTCGCCAAGGACGACCATCGGAATTTCAACCGCCATGGCGAGGCCTTCGACCGTGGCGAAACGTTTTCCGGCGTGGATTTCGAGACCGGCCTGCGCGCGGTTGAAGAATTGAAGGCGTTCGTTCTCCCGGGCGCGACGCTGGCGCAACTGGCGCTGCGTTGGATCCTGGAATTCCCGGCGGTGACGTGCGCGATTCCCGGCGCGAAACGACCGGCGCAGGTCGCGGAAAACCTCGGGGCGTCGGATTTGGCGCCGCTGTCAGCCGGCACGATGAAGAAAATCCGCGCGATTTATGACGGGCAGATCAAGCCGCTGGTGCACAATTATTGGTGAAGTTTAATCCGTCTTAATCGTAATCTTAATCTTAATCTCCTTCGAACGGCGATGACGATCAAGATTAAGAGTAAGATTATGATTAAGATGGTTTAAGATTAAGAGGTTTCCGATCCGCCTTGCTCCCCTGCCCGCGTTAGGTTAGCTTGGACGCGTTATGGAAACATCATCCTTTGATTCGCCGGGCGCGCCGCCGCCGCTGGCTTCGCCGCCGCCCGCCCCACCGCCGGTGACGTCGCCGCCGGTCATCACGCCGCCGCCCTCGCCCAAACCGCGGAAGAGCCGGGGCTGGATGATTTTTGCGATCATCCTGCTGGTGGTGCTGATGTTCAGCCTGCTCATCAACTTCACCCAGTTCGTCTCGCACGCGCTGAGTTTCAACCGCAATTTCGCCACGGGCATCACGCGCGAAGCGGGTCCGCGGCTCGAAGAATATCTTCTGAAAGACAACGACGCGCGCAACAAAATCGCCGTCATCACGGTGGACGGCATCATCACCGACCACGCGACGGATCAGGCTGGCAACAACATGGTGGACGTGATCAAGGCGCAACTTGACCGTGCAAAGGACGATGCTCGGGTCAAAGCCGTCATTCTCAAGGTGGATTCACCCGGTGGTGAGGTGATGGCTTCGGACGAAATCAACAAAGCCCTTGTGAAGTTCCAATCGGATGAGCCGGGCAAGCCGGGTGAGCCGACCCGGCGGGGCAAACCGGTCGTCTGCTCGATGGGCAGCCTGGCAGCATCGGGCGGTTATTACATTTCCGTGCCGTGCCGCTGGATTGTGGCCAATGACCTGACCATCACCGGCAGCATTGGCGTCATTATGGAAACCTTGAACATCCGCAGCCTGATGGACAAGGTCGGCGTGGAACCGGTGGTTTACAAGAGCGGCAAGTTCAAAGACATGCTTAGCAGCTTGCGCAGCACGAATGAGATTCCGCCGGAAGAGCGCGCGATGGTGCAAAAATTGATCAACGACACGTACGATAAATTCAAGGGTGTGGTGCGCAATGGCCGCACCCAGGCACATGCCCTGAACAAAACGGATGGAAAACCGCTCGCGTCCGATTGGGAAAGTTATGCCGATGGCCGTGTGCTTTCCGGCACCGACGCGCTGAACCTGGGCTTCGTGGACCAACTCGGCGATTTCAATGACGCGGTGAAAACCGCGAAAAAAATCGCCGGCCTCTCGAACGCGAACCTGATTGAGTACCGCGAGCGTTACGACATTTCGGAATTTTTGCGCATGTTCGGGCAAAGCGAATCCGCCACGCACAACCTCAAGCTCGATCTCGGCATGGACCTGCCCAAGTTGCAGGCCGGGCAGTTATACTTCCTGGCACCCACGCTGGTGAACTGACGTGAAGGGCGTCACCGTCATCACGCACCCCCTGGTGCAGCACAACCTCAGCCGGTTGCGCGACAAACGGACGCAATCGCAGGAATTCCGCCGGCTGCTCGGCGAAATCGCCTCGCTCATGCTTTACGAAGCCACGCGCGATTTCGCCGTCCGTGCCGTCTCCGTTGAAACACCGCTCGCGAGCGCGCCCGGCCTTCGTCTGGAACGCGAAGTGGCGCTGGTGCCCGTGCTGCGCGCCGGACTCGGGATGTTGGACTCCATTTTGCAATTGATACCCCACGCCCGCGTGGGTTTCATCGGCCTTAAACGCGAGGAAACCACGTTGCGCGCGCAATTTTATCACAAAAGTTTTCCAAAAAATCTTGGCCGCTTCGAGGTCATCTTGATTGACCCGATGCTGGCGACCGGCGGCAGCGCCGTCGCCGCGCTCGATTTGCTGGCCGAGCAGCGCGCGAAACACATCCGGCTGGTCAATCTGGTCGCCGCACCCGAAGGCATCCACCGCGTGCAAAAAAGTCATCCGCGCGTGCCGATCTTCACCGCGGCGATTGACAAAAAATTGAACGAGCGCGGTTACATTTTACCCGGTCTCGGCGACGCGGGTGACCGACTTTTCGGGACGTGATGCGTGAAACGTGAAACGTGAACGCAATTCACGCATCACGTTTCACGTTTCACGAATTACGACTACAAATGAACCGGCCAGAAACCTTGCTCATCGTCGCAGACAGCGAGCGCGATGCGAACATGCTTTACGCCACGGGCCTGTTCGTGCCCGACCCATTCATCTACCTCAAAACCCGCGGACGTCCGCTCATCGTCATGAGCGACCTGGAAATTGACCGTGCCCGCGCGCAAGCCCCGCACTGCCGCGTCGCATCGTTGAATGCATACCAGCAAAAACTCCGCGCCCGTGGAATCAAACGACCGGGTCTGGCGCAGGTTGTCCGCCGGATTCTGCGCGAAAAAGGCATACGCCGCGTCATTGTGCCGGACGATTTTCCGCTCGGTCTGGCGACGGACCTGGAAAAACTCGGTGTCAAGGTCAGGGCGCGGCCCGGAACTTTTTTCCCGGAGCGCGAAATCAAATCCCCCGCCGAGGTCAGAAAAATTTCCGCCGCGCTGATGATGGCCGAAGTCGGCATGGCCGAAGGCATGGAAGTCTTGCGCCGGGCCAAAATCGGCCGCGACCGCAAACTGATTCATCACGGCGTTCCACTGACTTCCGAACGCCTCCGTGCCGTGATTGACTGCGCGATTCTGCAAGCGAGCGGGCTGGCCGCCAACACCATCGTCGCGGGCGGAAGGCAGGCTTGCGATCCACATGAACGCGGCTACGGCCCGCTCCGCGCAAATGAATTGATCATCATTGATATTTTCCCGCGCTCGCAAAAAACCGGCTACTTCGGCGACATCACACGCACGGTCGTGCGCGGACGCGCGAGCGAAGCCGCGCGAAAGCTTTATCACACGGTTTTCCAAGGACAAAAAATCGCCTTCACAAAAATCCGGGCGGGCGCGCCGACCGCCGGTGTTCACCGGGCCGTGCAGCGATTTTTCGAGCAGCAAGGCTACCGGACCGGCCGCCGAAAAGGTCGCATGGAAGGATTTTTTCATGGCACGGGCCACGGACTGGGTTTGGAAATTCACGAAGCGCCGCGCGTGGGCGCAACCTCAACCGGCAGGCTCCAACCCGGCCACGTCGTGACCGTTGAGCCGGGGCTTTATTATCCAGAAATCGGCGGCGTGCGGCTTGAAGACGTTGCGCTGGTGACGAACAACGGCGCTCGCAACCTGACGCGGTTTGAGAAGGTGCTGGAAATATGAAAGCGTTCGCACAAAAATTGAATGTGCGTTTTGTTCTTCCAGTTGGTCTTTTATTCTTGACGATGTTTTCCGGCTGCACTCCCGCCGATCCCGCCAGCCTGATAAAGAAATTTACGCCACCCGAGGACGAAGCGATTGCGACGAATTACATCGCTTTGCTACGGCGAAACGAATTTGAGCAGATTGAAAAAGATTTAGACCCAAGCTTAAAAAGTGTTCTCACTCAAGACACACTGATGAAAATGGCAGAAGCAATTCCAACTCAGAACCCCATTTCAGTCAAAGTTATCGGTGCCCAACAAGTTCGTGATCCGGGCACTTACCAAATCAACCTTACATTTGAATATCAATTCCCTTCCAAATGGCTATTGATCAATGTTGCGACACAGAAGAAAGACGGAGTTTCGACTATCATCGGATTTAACGTTTATCCGTTATCGGACTCTCTGGAAAATCTCAACAAATTTACGTTGGCAGGAAAAACCTTTTTACAATATGCGACGTTGGCGCTCGCTTTCTTAATTCCACTTTTTACCCTGTACGCTCTTGTGCTTTGCATCCGAACCAAAATGATAAAGAGAAAATGGCTTTGGATAATTTTCATTTTGATTGGGATAGGTAAGCTCACGGTAAATTGGACAACCGGCCAGTGGAATTTTGCGCCGTTGTCCTTTCAGCTTTTCGGCGCTGGCTCATTCGCTCCTCCGTATGGCGCATGGCTAATTTCAATTTCTTTGCCATTGGGAGCAATCATGTTTTTGTTTCGGCGAATGAATCTTGTTGCTTCTGTTAAGCAAGTTAATTCAACGTCATAGCCAGTTGCAGATTGCACGTCGGCTCGGTAATTGTGCCAGCGCCTGCTGTCCCACTTGGGTCGCGATGGCGCAAAATAATCTTTCTTCCCACACAAAATCCGCTAAACTCCACAGAAATCGAATTGGCACAGCGCCAGCCTGGTTGAATGAAAACAGCTACAAGCTGTCAATTGGATTGATTAACGATATGTTTTGGTTCGACCCATTGTACCTCTTGTTTGCCGTGCCCGGCTTGCTCATTGGCATCTGGGCGCAGATGAAATTACACCATGCCTACGGTAAATACAGCCAGGTGCCCGTGGAGTCCGGCATGACGGGCGCCGAGGCCGCGCGCGAAATCCTCGACCAGGCCGGTCTCAACGACATGCCGGTGGAGGAAGTCCCCGGCCAGTTGAGCGATCATTACGACCCCACCAAGCGCGCCCTGTTTTTGTCGTCCGACAATTTCCACGGCCGGACGGTGGCCGCCGTGGGCGTGGCTGCGCACGAATCCGGTCACGCCCTCCAGCATCAGGCGGCTTACGGGTTGTTCAACGCCCGCATGGCGCTGGTGCCCATCACGCAATTCGCGAGCGCGGCCTACATGGGCATTTTCTTTCTCGGCATTTTTTTGGGCATGTTGAAGATCGTGCTGCCCATCATTATTGCGATTTTTGCGGTGATCACGTTGTTCCAGCTCGTCACGTTGCCGGTGGAATACGACGCCAGCCGCCGCGCGAAGGAACAATTGTTCCGGCTCGGCCTCGTACATGAGGACGAACGTGCGGGTGTGAGCAAAGTTTTGGACGCGGCGGCGCTTACCTACGTTGCCGCGCTCATCAGCAGCGCCATGACTTTGCTTTATTACATCCTCCTCGCGCGCGGCGGCCGCAGGTAACTGGACGGTTAATTATCTTGCGGTCCGGCGCTGAGGTTTTAACTTTTGTCCCTGTTTATGGCCGCCAGGACCAAAAAGCGCAAAGTGACCAGGCCGCGACGGCGCAGAAAACTTTCTGCGTCTCCAGCAAAGGCGATGGTCACGTTACAACCCGCCGCGCCGAAACCCGGCGAAGGCGACACCACGGCCTTCATCCGGCGGGAAAGTTCGCGTTACGACGCCGACACGGCCATCAAGCTTTACCTGCGCGAAATCGGCCAGGTGAAACTGCTCACGCCGCAGGAGGAAATCGTGCTGGCCGCCCGCATCAAGAGAGGCGACAAGAAGGCGCGCGAACAGATGATCAAGGCCAACCTCCGCCTCGTCGTCAAAATCGCCCGCGACTACGAAGGCATCGGTCTGCCGCTGTTGGATTTGATCAGCGAAGGCAATATCGGCTTGATGAAGGCCGTCGAGCGATTCGATCCGAAAAAAGGCGGCAAGCTTTCCACCTACGGTTCCTGGTGGATCAAGCAATCCATCAAACGCGCGCTCGCCAACCAGTCCAAGACCATCCGCCTGCCGGTGCATCTGGTGGACAAAATTTCCAAGATGCGCCGCGTAGGGATGAAATTGCAGGAGGAACTCGGACGTGAGCCGACGGACGAGGAGCTGGCCGAGGAACTCGACATGACCCCCACGCGCGTGCGGCAGATGCGGATGGCAGCCATCCGGCCCGCGTCGCTCGATGCGCCGATTGGCGACGATGAATCGAACAATTTCTCGGAAGTGGTCGAGGACGAAAACGCCGCGACGCCCTACGAAGACCTTGAAGATAAAACCGTCTTCGTCATGTTGCGGGACATGGTCAAGCATCTTAATGAACGCGAAGCGACGATTCTGCAATATCGCTTCGGCCTCGACGGCGGGGCGGAAAAAACGCTGGAGGAAGTCGGCAAAAAATTCGGCGTCACGCGCGAGCGCGTCCGCCAGATCCAGAACCTGGCCCTGCGGAAACTCCGCAAAATGATTGAAAAGCTTGAAAGCACCAACACCGAAAACAACTGAAGCCAGGCCCCGCGGCCGGTTTGCAGAATCCCGAATGACGAAACCCGAATGACGAACGAATTCCCAATAACCAATTCCGAAATGCCCCGGGCCGCGACCGAAGCCGTTTTGTCATTCGAGCCTGGGTATTCTTTCGTCATTAGCGCTTCGGCCTTTGTCATTTTCCAGTCCCATTCAACCCAAACGGCCCAAAGCCATAATTGATATCATGTCTTCAGCCACCCCCGCCGACATCGAACGCGCCATCCGCAATGTCCCAGACTTCCCGCAACCGGGCATTCAGTTCAAGGATATCACGCCCGTGCTGGCCGACGCGCGATTGTTCGCCGGCGCAATTGATTTGCTGACCGAAAAATTCCAGCCCGGCGACGTGGATGCGGTGGTGGGCATTGACGCGCGCGGTTTTATCTTCGCCGCCGCCGCCGCCACGAAGCTGCACACCGGCTTCGTGCCCGTGCGCAAAAAGGGCAAGCTGCCCTACAAAACCATCGAACAGGATTACGCGCTCGAATATGGCACGGCGACCGTGGCCATGCACGTGGACGCGCTCAAGCCGGGGGCGCGGGTGGTCTTGATTGACGACCTGCTGGCCACCGGTGGCACCGCCGCCGCCGCCGCCGCCCTGGTCAAAAAACTCGGGGCGCAAATCCTGGAAATCGGTTTTCTCATCGAACTGAAATTTTTGAACGGCCGCAAAAAATTGAACGGTTATCCGGTGCGCTCCATCATTGTTTATTGAGTCGCGCAATTCAGTTTTCAACTTTCCATTTCCCGCTACACTGGCAGCAATGCATTGGCTGCAAACGCTCGATACGGAGCTGTTTTTGTTCGTCAACCGGTCGCTGGTCAATCCGTTCTTTGACTGGCTGATGCCGCTTTTGAGCAACAATGTCTTTTTCTTTCCCGTCCTGATTGTCCTCGGCCTCGGCTTGTTGTGGAAAGGCGGCGTTCGGATGCGGCTGTGCATCGTGATGCTGGCCGTCATCCTGCCGCTGGGCGACAACCTGGTCATCAACACCGTCAAACACACGGTGGCCCGCCCGCGTCCGTATGCCGTCCTGCCGGAGGCGCGGTTGTTCGGCCACATCGGCAAAGGTTACATTGCCTCCGAAGCCGGCAACATTGGCACGGAAATGTCACACAACGACGGCGGTGGCACCAGCATGCCGTCCTCTCACGCTTCAAGCTGGTTCGCCGCCACGATGATTTTTTTGATCTATTACCGGCGCAGCGCATGGTTCATGTTGCCGCTGGCGCTGGCGGTTTCGTTTTCGCGCGTTTATAACGGCGTCCACTACCCCGGCGACGTGCTGGTCGGCGCGATCCTGGGCGCGGGTTATGCGGCGGCGCTGATGGTCACCTTTGAAACCCTGTGGCGATGGCTTGGAAAAAAATGGTTTCCGCTCTGGCACACGCAACTGCCTTCGCTGCTTAACCCAGTCCACAGTCCACAGTCCACAGTCACCAGTCCATCCGCCTTCGCGGGGCTTCAGCGCGACGAGCAGTCCAAAGTCCAAAGTCCAGAGGCACAGGCTGAAATCAAATCGGACATCGGACTTCGGACTTCGGAAACTGAGTGGCTCCGCCTTGGCTACCTTTTGATCTTCTTGATGTTGATCGGGCGCTGGATTTACGTCGCCGGCAACACGATTGATCTGGAAAAGGACGAAGCCTACCAATGGCTGTGGTCGAAGCACCTGGCGCTGTCGTATTTCAGCAAACCGTTGGGCATCGCGCTGATTCAATTTGTCGGCACGTCGCTGTTTGGCGACACACAATTCGGCATCCGGTTTTTCTCGCCGTTGTTCGCGGCCATTTTGAGCTTGATGGTGTTGCGCTTTTTCGCGCGGGAAGTCAACGCCCGCACTGGATTCTGGCTGCTCCTCATCGTCACCGCTGCGCCGTTGCTCGGCATCGGGACGATTTTGATGACAATTGATCCGCCGCTGGTCCTGTGCTGGATGTGGGCGGTGGTGGCCGGTTGGCGCGCAGTCCAGCCGGACAGCAAGACGCGCGACTGGCTCGTCGTCGGCCTGGCGATGGGGCTGGGCTTCCTCTGCAAATACACCGCCGCCAGCCAGCTCGTGTGCTGGGCGGTTTTCTTTGCACTTTGGCAACCGGCGCGCGCGCATCTGCGGCAGCCCGGCCCGCGGCTGGCATTGCTGATTTTCATGATTTGCACGCTGCCGGTGGTCATCTGGAACGCGCAACATGGCTGGGTCACGCTCGATGAGGTGGCGGGAAACGCGTCGTTGCACAACCCGTGGCATCCGACGTTGCGTTACTTCTGGGATTTTTTGTTTACGCAAGCCGGGCTGTTGAATCCGGTCTTTTTCGCCGGCCTGCTCTGGGCGATGTTTGCCTTTTGGCGGCAACCCCGACACAAGATGTCGGGGCTGTGGCTCTATTTTTTCTGCATGGGCGCGCCGCTTTTCCTGGGCTATTGGCTCTATTCGTTTCACTCGCGCATCCTGCCGAACTGGCCGGTGGCTGCCGTCCTGCCCCTGTTTTGTTTGATGGCCGCTTATTGGGAAGAACGCTGGCGCGCCGGTTCGAAGTGGATTAAACCTTTTCTGGCGGTTGGAATCGCGCTTGGTTTTTTTGCCGTCGCGATGATGTATCAAAGCAATCTCATCGGCAAAATCACGGGCGAACTGTTGCCCGGTGAAAAAGACCCGTTGCGACGCGTGCGCGCGTGGAGACCGACCACCGCGCTCGTTGAAGCAGCGCGCGAAAAATTGGGGGCCGAAGGCAAACCCGCGTTCATCATATCCGACCATTATGGCATGGCCGGCTTGTTCTCGTTTTACCTGCCGGCCGCCAGGGCCGCCCTTAAATCCGAGCCGCTGGTTTATTGTGTGGATGCGGATGAGCCGCAGAATCAATTTTATTTCTGGCCGCAATACGATTACCGCGCCGAGCGCAAAGGCCAGAACGCCATTTACGTCACCGAACTTGACCCCTACCCGCTCGAACGCGGCTGGCTGTGGAAATGGCTGATGCGCGAGCGGGTGAATTACGCCGAAATTCCGCCGCCATTCCCCAAGCCGCAGCGAATGTTGAACGAATTTAAATCCGTCACCGACCTGGGCGAATATGAAGTCAAACTGGGCGACCGTGTCTTCCGCCGGTTGCATCTCTGGGCGTGCTACGATCTCAAATGACGAATGACGAAGCCCTAATGATGAAATAATTCCCAATGACGAATCCAAAAGCTCTGCCGTTCGTTTGTTGCGTTTCGCCGTTTGGATTTGACGCTTCATTTCCCATTCGCCATTCGTCATTCGTCATTTTCACCGCCGCCCGCTTGTTTTCGCCATTTCAAGAAAGATGATTTTGGAGAAAAAACCAGCGACGAAAGTTTTCCTGCCCGTCCGCGATTATGCTCTGGCGGCGACGCTGGATTCCGGCCAGGTCTTCCGCTGGCAGCGGCAAGATTCTTCCTGGACCGGCGTCATCGGGCGGCACCGGGTTCGATTGACCCAAACAGGTGACGGCATCCGCGCCGAAACCGCCGCGCCGGTCGCCGATTGGCGATGGTTGCGGGATTTCCTGCAAACCGAAGTGGATTTGGAGGCTGTGCTCAAAACCTTTCCCGGCGACGAGCCAATGCGCGCCGCCATTGCCGCTTGCCGTGGACTGCGCGTGCTGCGCCAGGAACCCTGGGAATGCCTGGCATCGTTCATTTTGTCCTCCACCAAACAAATCGTTCAAATCCGGCAAATCGTTGCGCTGCTCTGCGAACGATTCGGCGAGCGGCTTGCGCCGCGGCCATCGCTTTCAAGCGATTGCTATTACTCATTTCCAACACCGGCAAAAATCGCGTGCGCGACGGAAGCCGAACTCCGCGCGTGCAAGATGGGATTTCGTGCGCCGCACCTGCTCGCTGCCGCGCGACAGATTGCCGAAGGGAAATTCGATTTGGAACGACCGCGCCGCCTGCCGCTGGTCGAAGCGCGGGCGGAACTGATGAAACTCCGCGGTGTCGGCGGCAAAATCGCCGATTGCGTCCTGCTGTTCGCCTACGGCTTTGATTCGGCATTTCCCGTGGACGTTCGGGTCGAACGCGCGTTGCGCCAGCTCTATTTTCCGCGCCGCCGTGTGACCGCCAAGCGTTTGCGCCGCTTTGCCGCGACGCATTTTGGCCTGCGCGCCGGCTACGCCCAGCAATATCTTTTTCATTACATGCGGACGAAGATAAAATAGCTTTTCCTTGATAGAAGCCGGCCAGTCAGCTTTCATGATCTCATGAACACGCCAATCAAACCCGCAGTGAAATGGTTTGGCATCCGCAGCGTTTACTTCTTCGGACAAAAGAAGGACGGCACCAACATTTTTGAAGAACGCGTCGTGGTTTTTTCCGCGAATACCGGGGAAGACGCTTTTGCCAAGGCGGAAGAGGAGGCGAAGCAATACGCCGGCGCCAATGACATGGAATGGCACCCTTGGCAGATTGCCTATGAACAGGAAGGTAGTCCTTTGATTGACGGCTATGAGGTTTGGTCAGAGCTTTACGAGTCGTCCGAGGACCTTCAATCATTTGTCAAATCCCGGTATGAGAATTATGAGTTTCATCCCGACGCTTGAAGACGAAGGTTCGGATACGCTGCCCTGACATTCCATCGCTCTTCGCAGCCCTGGGCGACATTAAATGAAACTTGAAGTCATTTTGACCCCGGCGGAACTGCCCGCGCTGGCCCGACGCGATTTGCGCGACGCGGTGTGCATCGTGTTCGACGTGTTGCGCGCCACGAGCACGTTTGTGGCCGCGCTGCACAACGGCACGAAGGCCGTCGTGCCTGTGTCCGAAATTTCAGAGGCGCTGGCCTTCCGCCGAAAACAGCCGGACTTTTTACTCGGCGGCGAACGGGACGGCGTGCGCATCCGCGCCGCGCAAACCGGCGGAATTGATTTCGACCTCGGCAACTCGCCGCGCGAGTACAAGCCGGAAAAGGTCCGCGGCCGAATCATCGTTTCGACAACCACCAACGGCACCCGGGCGTTGCGCGCCTGCGCGGGCGCAAAAACGGTTCTGGCCGCCTCATTTTTGAATCTCACAGTCACCGCGCGATTTGTTGAGAAACTTCATCCCGTGCAAGTGTTGCTCGTTTGCGCCGGTACGCGTGAAAACATGGCGCTCGAAGACGTGCTGGCGGCAGGGGCAATGTGCGAAATTCTTTTGGGCAAACCCCTCTCCCCGCTTGGGCGGGGAGAGGGAGTTTTACAAATGAGTGACTCGGCGGAAATGGCGCGGCGCGTTTATGCGCAGGCGAAATCTGATTTACCGGCGGCGGTCCGCAGTTCAGAAAACGCGCGGCGGTTGCTGGCCATTCCCGAACTGCGCGACGACGTGCCGTTCTGTCTGCAACGTGATGTTTGCCCGCTCATTGTTAAAATGGAAGCGGATGGTTCTGTTCGCAAACAATCGAATTCATCGAAACAAAAATGATCCGGCCTTGCACCGATTTCGATATCCCGAACATTTTCGCCATCGTCAATGACGCCGCCCGGGCTTACCAGGGCGTGATTCCATCCGATCGCTGGCATGAACCGTACATGCCAATGGAGGAATTGAAGGAAGAAATCGCGGACGGTGTCAAATTCTGGGGCGTCGAGGAGAACGGCCAGCTCGTCGGCGTCATGGGCATGCAACCGGTCAAGGATGTCACGTTGATCCGGCACGCTTATGTCCGGACCAACATGCGTAAACAGGGTATCGGCGGAAAATTACTGGCGCATTTGCTGGGACAAATGCACGGTAAAATTCTGGTCGGGACGTGGAAAGCCGCCGATTGGGCCGTCAGGTTTTATGAGAAGCATGGATTCCAACTGGTCAGCGAGGCGGACAAGGACCGGTTGCTCAAAACTTATTGGAACATTCCCGGGCGGCAGATTGAAACGTCGGTGGTGTTGGTTTACACAGGAGTTTCTTCCTGAACGGGCAAGGTCAAACGACAAATTCCAATTCCTGCCGGTGCAGAATCAGGCCGCGCTCGAAAGCCTGGCCGAGAAACCGGCGGATGGCTTCCCGGCCCCGCTCGCCGTAATCGAGCGTCCAGTGGTTCACATACATCCCGACAAATTTGTCGGCGAGGTCGCGCCCCATGTCGCGCGCATATTGCAGCGCGTGTTGCACCGCCTCGGCGCGATGGTCGAGACTGAACTGAATGCTCGCGGCCAAAATATCAGAAATTTTCCTGCGAATGTCCGGCGGAAATTTCTTGTGAATGACGTTTCCGCCCAGCGGCAGCGGGAGGCCATCGTTCTGTTTGCCCCACCACGCGCCCAGGTCTTCGCAAACCACGAGGCCTTCGTTTTGATACGTCAACTGGCCCTCGTGGATGACGAGGCCGACGTCCGCGCGGCCGGAACGGACCACGCCGAAAATCTGGTCGAACGGCACAACGACATACTCGAAGATCGGAGTCCGGAGTCCGGAGTTTGGAGTCTTTCCGGCGGCAAGCCAGAGTTGCAGCGCGAGGAATGAGCTGGTCAACGTCCCGGGCACGGCGATTTTTTTCCTCGCAATTTCTTCGCGGGAAAACTTTTGCCTGGCCACGAGCAGCGGGCCGTACCCATCGCCCATGCTTGCGCCGCTGGGCAGCAGCGCGTATTTGTCCGAGACGTAGGCGTAGGCGTGGAGGCTGACGGCGGTGATGTCGAGTTCGCCGCGGGTGGCGCGTTCGTTGAGCGTCTGGATGTCCTGCAAAATGTGCTCAAAGCGGAAGCCGTGCGTAGGAATCAAATCCTTCGCCAGCGCATAAAACATGAAGGCGTCATCGGGATCGGGCGAATGGCCCAGCGTCAACGTCGTCTGTTGCATGGCGGCACATTAGCCGAGGCAACGAACGGATGCAGCAACCATTTTTGCGCGTGCAAAAGATCTTTCACAAACACATGGCAAAGCTCCCGGTGGCAGCCATCAAAAATGACGACTGGAGTTTGGAAAAAGCCACCGGTGTGGGAAATTGTTGACGAGAAACGGCGTGGATCCGGACAAACCGGGGATTAAGGGGTTCGTCTTCGCGGCAAAGCCGCTGTGTGATTGCGGCCTACCTCTTTACGCCGAAATGGAATCCTGTCTGGTCCTGATAGCCGAGGGGGATTTTGCTTTCAATCATTTCGCGCAATCTGGCGGCAAGACCGAACAGCAGCAAATTCAACGTCAGAACTGGCAATAACATTTTGCTCATCATGCTGTTTGTTAAGCATATACGGTGCCGGGTTAATCGGTGAATCGGGAAGGAAGTTAGCGGAGGAACTTTGTCCTGTTTTCATCCACACCGATTGAATTTTAGACATGCTCCTTCCCGAATAGTGAGTATTATGTGATTTCATCGTTTCGTGCTCATTGAAAAGCCCGGTCACCAACCCATGTCTGGCTTTGAGGGCATACGGTCAAACCTCGGTCAGAAGTTCATTGACTTCCCGGTTTTGCGGCCCTATTTTCGCGGACCAGAGACGATTGAAATATATGAAGAAGGATTCAAATGTCGAAGCGGGCTGCGTGGATTGGTGTGAGAGAAAAGACCGTGTCGCAATCCCGCTGGTCAAATGGGGATTGACACTGTGGTTGCTGGCAGTGGCTGCTGGTTGCCAGACCCACGCTCCTCAAGCCGGCGTAGTCAAGGAACAGACATCCACTCCCCCGGCAGTCATCGTATTGCGAGAAGGTGATCTCCTGAAAATTTCTTTTCCCGGCTCGCCAACCTTGGACACCACCCAACAAATCCGGAGGGATGGCAAAATAACACTGCCTTTGGTCGGCGAAGTACAGGCCGCCGGGACGACCACCGAAGCACTACAGCAGGATCTGGTCAAATTATACGCACCGCAACTGTCATCCAAGGAGGTCCTCGTCACACTGACTTCCTCCAGCTTCCCGGTTTTCGTGACCGGTTCAGTTATCCGTCCGGGAAAGATAGTTTCCGATCACCCCATAACCGCGCTTGACGCCATCATGGAGGCGGGGGGCGTTGACTACACCAAGGCCAATTTGAAAGCAGTCAGAGTGCTTCGTCACAACGGAGACCGGGTTGAAAACTACACGTTGAACCTGAAGCTGATTCTGGAGGGGAAGGATAGCAAACCGTTCTATCTCCAACCGTCTGACATCGTTTTTGTGCCGGAACGGCTCACGTGGTTCTAAATGCAAACAAAAAACTCTCGAAGCGATTACTTCGAGAGTTTTTGTTTGAAGGCTGCGGGACCGACTTTCGGCGGCTGCCTGCCCGATCTCTAATAGGAATACGAAATTTGGAATCCAATCTGGCTGCTTGAGTAACTGTATCCGGCGAGGGTGGACGAATTGCTGCTGGCTTGATAAAAGGCCGCAACCGTTCCCCGTTGGGCGAAGGTATAGCTCAATTGGACGTTGAACGAGTAATAATCGTCTTCACGGTTGTTGACAGGGGAAGTGGCGCCGGTCGAAGCGACATATTTGACCGTGTGGTACCCGCCTTGCAAATCCAGATAGAGTCTGCCGAGCAAACGTTGATTCAGTTCGCCGGTAAAATCCGTGTTTTCGGTGGTGGAATTTGTGAAATAAGACGCGGACACCGCCCGACCCGCATTGATGGAAATTTTTGTCACTTCAAACGGCTGATATTGAATGGCGGCACCAAAGACGAAATTCAGCAAATCGCCCGTGCCGCCAAGAAACTGGTCGTCCTCGCCGCCAGCGTGAACCTGAAAACTAATCTTGTCCGTTGCCCGCCAATTGACCCGGCTTTGGAGTTGTTCTCCGGTCATGTCCGGGCCGGACTGCACGTTGAGATATTCGAAATTTGCGCCGATGCCGGCATTCAATCGCGGCCAAAACTCATAGTTCAACCAGCCGGAGGCGGACCATTCACGGGAACTGTTGAACTGGTCGGCGGAGATAATATTTTGGCTGGCTCCCAAATCCGTGGACATTTTGCTGTTGAGCACACAGGAAGCATTGAGCGCGGTTGTGTAAGTTTCCTGACTGGTTTGCGTGGCGGTTTCGACGAGTGGATCAGAGGTCAAAGCACAAACCTGCGACAGTCCAAAGGCCCAATCTTCATATGATGTCCCACCGGTCAAAGTGACGACATGGTCCAAGGTGTTTTCGAAATGGCTGTCCGAATAAAACGTCCAGGTGGGCGTATAGTCCAGCGTCCAATGCCTCCCGATTTCCAAAAGAAAACCGGGGGAAAACTGGTTAATGATCGTGCTTTGCGCCTGGTTTGTACTTGAGAGAATTCCATTCCCGTACAGAAAACGGTAAAATGGATGAGGGCGCAGAGTGAATATCCCATATTGAAACGGTTCCGTCGGCTGTGCGGCGCCGGGAGCGTTCCCTTCCGCGTTGAACACGTTCATCTCATTATTGGCCTGGATTTCCTGGACGGCAGGCGGAGTCACAACATACGAAGGCGCCGGCGCAATAACCTGTTGCGCCCTGGCCGTGAAAGATAGTGCCAGCAGGGAAGCCAACGTGACATTCAATGCCGCAGATTTTCCGAGGCCGTGAATGGTAATAATATGATGTTTGGATTTAATGTTCATAGGATTATTTTCGAATGTGATTGGTGGAACCAATGTGGTTTGCCAATTGCCCGGCCGGCCTTTCCTCGCGCCAGTTGCGCAATGAATCCTCAAGCGCGTCCTTCAAAGGTCTCATTTTGGCTCCGGTGGTGAGCAGCTTGGAAACATCCAAAATCGCGTGTGAACGGGGTGATTTGGCACCAAGCCGGCCGGATGACAAAACTGAATCATGCCCCAAAGGCTTGATGGCTGGCCCGGGTGATTCGGCGTCAGTGCCGTAGAAGGCTTCGTCGTTCTTCCAGTATTCGAAGCGGCGGGCCGGCTTGAGGATTTGTTGAATCATCTCGATGATCTGTCGGGTGGCCACGGCCCCGGGGTTCGTCATATTGTAAATGCCGAAGGGGGCGCGGTATTCCCAAAGATCCAGACCGGCGCGTACAAAATCGTCCAGGTGCGAAAGCGAGGCGATGGCGTCATAAACTTTGGGATAATTCTGAAGTTTCCAAAGGAGATTTCTCGGTTCGCTATACTCGCCGAACGGTGTCCCGGGCCGCCAGATGTAACTTTGGCCGATGCCGCGGATGGCCTCCTCCGCCAGCGCCTTGGTGCCGCTGTAAAAATTGCACGGCGCATGACGGAAGGAAAAGTTGGGTTCATCCCATTCGTTGAATCCGAAGAGGCTCTCTGGAGACTGCTCAAACAGCCGCCGCGTCTCGGGCTGATTGAGGTCGCGGACCACCCGCATTTTCCCGCTCTCAATGATTTTTGCACCGGTGTAAATGCCGCCCGACGAAACGTGTCCCCACGGCGTGTTGGTCAGCAGACAGACGCGGGCGACGGTTTGGGGCAGCAGCGTGTTGGCGAACAATGTTTCCTCGCGAGTCGCTTCACAGGCATCCACGTTGGGTTTGCCGGTGTAACCAGCGGCGTTGATGATAAATTCCGGCCGGATCTTCCGAACATAATCGAATAGCAGATCGAAATTCGTGTAATCCAGCGCCGCCCGGGTCAACGGAATAAAGCTGGAGCGCCGCCGTTGCAATTCGCGCGCAAATGCGTGCCCAACGTAACCGCTGGCTCCCAGGAGCAAAATCATGGCGAAGTTACGAGTTATGCAACCGATGAAGGTCTTTCGGATCTGGACATTGGGTTTCTGCCCAAAAGTAAAACAAGTGTTTATCTACCCGACGTTCAAGCCTTCCAAACCTGGCCGGGTTTGGTTTTTACACCCGCCATTTGATTTCGCGTGTCCACGATGCAATCCACCCAGCCAGCCAGTTCCCGGTAGTTGACAGATTGATGATGGGTCGCAATGACCACGACATCGAAACTGCCGATGGTTTTGCGATCCCAATGTACCGACCGCGTCCCCGCCCAATGTGGATGTTCGCGGGTCAGGCGAATCGCTGGGACAAAAGGATCGTAATAGGCCACCTCCGCCCCGCGCCCTTTGAAAAGATCCATCAATTCGTAGGTCGGTGATTCGCGATCATCATCCACGTTCGGCTTGTAGGCCAGACCGAGCAGCAATATGCGGCTGCCGTTCACTGATTTTTTTTGCGCGTTGAGCGCTTCAGCCGTCCGGTTGACGACGTGCACGGGCATGGCGGTGTTGATTTCGCCCGCCAGTTCGATAAAGCGCGTGTACTGCCTGAATTCGCGGGCTTTCCAAGTGAGATAAAACGGGTCAATCGGAATGCAATGTCCACCCAAGCCCGGCCCCGGATAGAATGCCATGTAGCCAAACGGCTTGGTCTTCGCGGCCTGAATGACTTCCCAGACATCAATCCCCATCGCGCCATAAACGAGTTTCAGTTCGTTGACCAACGCGATGTTCACGCTGCGAAAAATATTTTCCAGCAGCTTCGTCGCTTCGGCCGCGCGACAGGACGAAACCGGCACGAGAGTTTTGATGGCCTTGCCATAAACCGATTTCGCCCGCTCAAGACAGGCGGGAGTGTAACCGCCAATGACCTTGGGAATCATCGCCACTTTGCTTTGCGAATTTCCCGGATCCTCCCGTTCCGGCGAAAATGCCAGATGAAAATCCGCGCCCGCCTTCATCCCGGAACCAGCCTCCAGCACCTCGCGCAATTCTCCATCCGTGGTGCCGGGGTAGGTCGTGGATTCCAAGACCACCAGAGTCCCTTTCGACAGATGTGGGGCAATGGATTTGCCGGTTTCAACAATGAATGAAATGTCCGGTTCCCGGTTCTTGTTCAACGGCGTCGGCACGCAAATAATCACCGCCTCGACTTTTTTGACGCCGCTGAAATCGGTGGAAGCGGAAAATTTGCCCGCCTTCACCGCTTGCGCGATGTCCTCGGACGTGATGTGCTTGATGTAACTCCGTCCGGAATTCAGCGATTCCACCTTTGCCCTGTCAACGTCCAGCCCCAAAACCGTCACTCCGGAACGGGCAAACTGGAGCGATAGCGGGAGCCCAACGTAACCCAAACCAACAATCCCTATTTTCATCAATTTATCTCCTCTCCTGGTTTTAAATATCCGAGTTCCTTGGTTTTCCTTGATTTATCGGCGGTCAAACGTCCCTGCCACGGTGCTGGCGGGAAATGGCCTTACGGACTGCATCTGGCAAATGAATCAAGCCGTTGTGGTTGGCGTCGCCAACCGGAGAAATACAATCATCCTCCGGGCAAGTTGTGGCATCCGTTCCAACGGAACCAGGGTGCATAATGTTTTCATCGAGTAAACTCCTGTTACCAGCGTCGCGATCGCGCCCAAGGTAATTGTTGCCGGCGCGGACAGGGTGTACTGGGTGACAAAGACTGCGGCGATCAAGGGAATAAACAGGAACGCCAGCCGCCGGTTTGCCGGCGACCACCGGAAGCCGCTCAACCGGCGGGCAATGATATAATTGACGCTCAAACTGACGATGTAGGTCGCGAAAAAGGCCACCCCTGCTCCGGTCAATCCAAACTTCAGAATGCTCACCCAGACGAACCCCACGTAGGCCACATTGCAAAGAACTTCGGTCCAAAAGAAAATGCTCCGTTCGCTTTTCGCGAGGAAGATAAAGCCGATGGGCCAACTGGCCACCCGCAGCACCATGCCCAAGCATGTCCAGCGGAGAAGATCCACAGCCGGTCCGAACTTGGACGAGAAGAACAGACTGATGACGATGGGCGTAAACGTGAGGGTGGCGATGATGCCCGGGCTCGCCATGAGCATCCCCACCTCGGCCTGTTCGTTGACCAGTCGATTGCATTCGGGGTTGTTGTCGGCAACGGCGGTCAGACGCGGGAAAAAATCCGCTCCCATCGCCTGAAGAATAACTCCGATATAAAGGCTGCTTAACATCCAAGCGGATTGATAAAGACCCACCGCTTCAAGGCTGATCTCGTGTCGCAGGTAGATACGGATCAGATAGGCCCCACCAAAAGTCATCAAGCCGGTTGACATGAAGACAATGCCCAATTTCAACAGGGCGGAGACTTCACCGAGGGTCTCTTGCAGGGTCACCTTGACCCGTTCCACCTTTACTTTTCGCGCATACCACCAGGAAGTGAGGATGCTCATAGCCGCCACGCAGACCAGCGATGGCGCCACACCTTTTTCCGCCATGCCTTGGCGATAATAGTAATAAACGATGGGGATGCTGAAGAGGGTTCCATAGACGGCCCCCAGCACACTCATCTTGGCAAGGTCGGCAATCCGGCGCATGCCTTGCACCAACGCGGCCTGACCCGCGGAAACATCGCCGAAAAACACCGCCAGCGATATCAACGCGACACCGCGGGCGTGATGCTCGTCCCCAAACGTCAACCGCGACACCTGTCTGCAAAAAATCAACAACAACAAGGCTCCGAGCGCGCCGGTGTAGAAGGCGACACGACGGAGGGTGATTACCGTCCGGGCAAGACGTTGTGCCTCCCCGCTGCCGGCAGCTTCGGCGATCTGGCGCACACCGCTGGTATTGACCCCCATTCCGGCAATGCTGCGAACCAGGTCGGAAATGGTCATGTAGAAACCCATCACGCCATAGCCCGCCGTCCCCAGCAACAGAACCATCACCTTTGTCCGGACCGTTCCGAGAGCAAGATTCAACACCGAGGAACCCCCGATCAACGTCGAAGACTTCAGTATCTGGCCGTAGGTATGTTTGCCGGTGTTATTCAATTTTGCGGATGACTTTGGCCGGAACGCCGGCCGCAACACAATTTGCAGGGATGGCGGAAGTGACCACACTCATGGCGGCAATGACCGAGTTATCGCCGATACTCGCTCCCTTCAAAACCATCACCCGGCTTCCGATCCAGACGTTGTTGCCGATGCGGACGGGCTTAATCACTCCCGCGCTGCGGTCGCGTGTGGCCGGGTTAATTTCATGAAAGTCCGCGTCCATGATCGCGACAAAATCACCAATTCGACAAAGGTCCCCGATACGGATGCTTTGCACCGCACAGAGGCTCGTGTTGTTGTTCAGCCAGTTGTCTCGGCCGATGACGATTTCGGCTTCAGGGGTTCGAGCTTGCAGCAGGATTTCGCCACTACCCAACCGGCCGGCGAGCCGGAAGCCCAAATTCGTGTGGTCGCCAACCTGAATGGTCCCCTCCCCGCCTCCCATCACTGGCACATGGAAAATAACGCCTTTGCCCAAAGTGATTTTCCGGTGCCGTGGTGTTTCAGTGATTAAAAACCATTGCCGGTACCACACGGAGTGGAACAGCGCTGAGTACCGTTGGCAGCGGTTGAAGACTTTAAGCAAAAGGTTCATCACGGAAGAAGTCGAATGGCGTCACTCACTTCCCCAACCACCAAATCAACCTGCGCTTTCGAAAGATGCGGTCCCATCGGCAGGCTCAGAACGGTATCGGCCAACTCCTCCGCAATTGGGAAAGCACCCCGCTCCCATTTCCCGTCGGCATAAGCGCCGGACAAATGCGGAGGCACAGGATAATGAATCAATGTCCCAATGTCCGCTTGGGTCAACTTTTGTTGCAGTTCATCGCGCCGGGGATGTCGAACGACAAACAGGTGCCAGACGGGTTCCGCCCAAGCCGGTACGAATGGCAACGTTAAACCGGACAAGCCAGACATTCTGCCGAGATAGTGGGTGGCGGCGTCGCGGCGACGCGCATTCCACTCGTCCAGCTTTTTCAATTTCACGCGCAAAAACGCGGCCTGTAATTCGTCCAGCCGCGAGTTGTAGCCCTTCACTTCGTTGTAATATTTTTTCTGCGAACCGTAGTTGCGCAAAACGCGAATTTTATCGGTCAGTTCCTTGTCGTTAGTCGTCACCGCACCGGCATCGCCAAAAGCACCGAGGTTTTTACCGGGATAAAAACTGTTGCCGGCCGCATCGCCCAGCGAACCGGTCCGCCGCCCTTTGTAACGCGCGCCTTGCGCCTGCGCGTTGTCTTCGATGACCTTCAGGTTATGCTTCCGTGCGATGTTCATGATGGGGTCCATGTCCACCGGCTGTCCGTAAAGATGCACCGGCATGATGGCCTTGGTTTCAGGCGTGATGGCCGCTTCAATCCGGCTGGGATCAAGGTTGAAAGTTTTCGCATCCGGCTCGACCGGCACCGGTGTGGCACCTGCATATGAAACCGCCAGCCAGGTGGCGATATAGGTGTTCGACGGAACGATGACCTCGTCGTTTTCACCGATGCCATAGGCGCGCAAAGCGAGATGTAAGGCTTCAAGGCCATTGCCAACGCCGACGCAATGGTCCACACCGCAATAGTCCGCGAACTCCCGCTCGAAGGCTTCCACCTCGCGCCCGAGAACATACCAAGCCGAACGCATGAAGCGGAAATATGCCTCATCCAGCCCGGTTTTAAGCTCCTCGTAGGGAGCGATAAAATCGAGAAAAGGGACTTTCACTTTTTAATGCCTCCCACAGCGAGGAGGTATTCGCGGTAATCACGGTAATAATCCTCTTCGTCATAGGGCTCCGAGGCCAGCGCCAGGCACACCGCACCGGAGGAAAAATTATCCATTTCCCGCCAGATCATCGGCGGCAGATGCAATCCGTAATACGACCGGTTCAGGTGGAACCGTTGTTTTTCCTTCCCGTCGTACACCACTACATCGAAGCTGCCCGACATGGCGATGAGGAATTGGTGACACGCCTGCAAGGCGTGGCCGGCCCGGTCTGCCCCGCCGGGCACGTCGTAAAGATAGAAAACCCGTTTGATGGCAAACGGGACATGGCGTCCGCCCTCGATAAAAGTCAGGTTGCCCCGTGGATCCGTGATCTTAGGCAAGTCAATGATTCGACATTGTTTTACTTCCGTCATATGTCACCTTGTTTTCTCTTTAGGTTCCACCCAGACTTTGCTTCCGAACCTTGTGTTCATGCCCAGCAGCCAAAAGGGGTCAAACTGGTTCCTTCCTGGTTTCTTCCCAAGGTTGGCGCTTGCCTTTCTGCGTTTTTTCCCACTCACGCGCCTGGGTGCCGGCCAAATCAGCCAAGGGTGCCAGGCGCTCGCGGAATTTGGGCCAGTCTTCCGCCTTGAGAATGAATTCCACCAAATCCACAGATCTGCCACCAATAGTCCGGGCACCACGAAGAATTCCAACTTGTTTGAATCCGGACTTCCGGTGGAGAGAATGAACCGGCCGGTTGGTTGACACGGAAGTGCTTCGCAATTCGCTCAGTCCAATTATTCCAAAGGCCAGGTCCGTCGCCAACATACCAGCAGGGATTCCCACCTCCATTACTTCCGGACGCGCAATGTGCCATCCCTTCTCCCCTGTAGTTCCCCGCACATCGTAAATCCCGGTTGTGCCCAATGGGATTCCGCCCGGTGTCTCAGGAATGAAGTAGTAATCACCTGCGCGTTCAAAATAGGTCCTGAGCCAGGCTTCCTGACTGGCCACGTCCGCGGCTGAATCGCTAACCTTTCCCTTCACGTGATCCAAATTCCTGAGCCACACAATGAACGCAGCATCCTCCATCCGGACCGGACGCAGGCGAATGCCAAAACCCTCTGACTGAAATGAATGTCGCATGATCTTTTCGGGTTCAGAGCCGTATCACGACCTCTGGCCGGTAGAAAAACACAATTCGCTGGACACCCACGATTCGCGAGGCGATTTCCCTGACCTTTTCAATCAATGCCAGGCCCAGCCCCAAACCGGCATGCTTTCCTTGCAGAGCATAGTCCGGTTGTACTGCCATGTGCACAATGATAATCTCAGTGGGCGAGTTGCGAAGGAAAACCACCACACCGACGGGGTCGCCACCGGGGCGGTTGCCGTCAAACGCAAAGAGGGTTTGAGCGTCCCCGTCCCCAACGCGAAGGTAAACATTATCATCCTTCTCTTCCAATCGGGGATGTCCGAATTTCTGCAACGCGTCGGTAATGCCGTCGCGCACCCGATACTGGCGGGGATTCAGGAAAAATAGATTTTCCACCGCCTCACGGGATTGTTTCTGAACTTTTGACGAAAAAACCAGGTTCACAAATCAGTTCTCCTATGGAGCAGGCGCAACCGTTTTGGCCTCTCGGAGCAGGAATGGTTCGCCGTGTCCGGGATAAACCTTGGTATCCGGGCTGGAGGTGCGGAAAAGCAGGCTCACAGATCGCTGAAGCTCCTGCTTATCACCGCCGGGTAGATTGATCGCCCGCTTCCGACCGTGTAACAGCGTGTCCCCGCTGAACAACAGGTTATCAACCGTGATGCAAATACTGCCCGGCGAATGCCCCGGCGTGGATATAAACCGGAGTGTTGCCTCGTCCCACTGCAAACACCCATTCAAATCTTCACAGCACGTGGCCTCCGCTTCGCATGCCACATCGCGATTAACCATGTAACGCGAGAAGTTCCGCATCGGGTCGGCCATTGCCGAAGCACATACCCGGGAACAAACCACGCGGCAGGGCCAGCGCTCCAGCAGTACCGGCAGTCCCCCAATGTGATCAAAATGTTCGTGGGTCAAGACCACCAACTCGACTTCGCGGCCCAAGCCCAGCACCGTTTCTTCGATCCGCCGGTTTCCCCAACCGCCCGGATCAATAACCAGACAGCCCGCGTGTTCGTCCCTGGTAAGCACGTAAGTATTGGTGCCAAAGGGTGGATGGCTGATACTGGTGACGGTGATTGCTGATGTCATCGCGTTCATGCCGCGGATTCAGAGTCGGATGATTGCATTGTGTCTCGAAACACAGGCGGGAATATTACGCCCGGTTTCATGCGCGTGGGGGTGAGGCTAAAACCGTTCTGCCACCGTCCACGACGATTTCCTGCCCGGTAATCCAGCGGGCGCCGTCGGATGCCAGGAACGCCACGGCATCGGCCACGTCCTCGGGACATCCCAGGCCCAACGGGTGGGTCGCCTGCACCCATGCCACAAATTGCGGATCGGCGAAATTCTCCCGGTTCATCTCCGTTCCAACGATACCCGGCAGAACCGTGTTGACGCGGACTGCTGGAGCGAGTTCCACCGCGAGTGAGAGGGACATGGCATTCAGCGCGCCCTTGCTCGCCGCATAAACACCATAACCGCTCGCACCGACCCGGGTGGCAATGCTGGAAATGAGGGTAATGCTGCGCAACGCACCCTGGTTTGTTTTTTTCTGGACCAGCGGCCGGATGATTTCCATGGCCGAAAACAGATTCACGTTGAAAAGCTGAGTCACACACGCCATCTCTGTGGCGCGCGCGAGCTGAATCATGATCACACCTGCCGAGTGAATGAAATGGTCAACCCTGATACCCTCTTTGACCAGCCACGCAGCCAGTTCGTCGCCCAGCCCGTCCACCCGGCTCAAATCCCGCACCCACAACAAATGCCGTTGCGGAGCCTCACAGGTGCGTCGCACGGCCTCGAGCTTCTCTGCGTTTCTGCCGGCAAGGATAAGCTTCCGGGTCGGGGCAAGCTTTTGCGCGCTGCTTCGACCAAAGCCCGAGGACGCGCCGGTGATTAACGTGTAAGTTTCGCCCATTTTCCAAAGTCAGATTGATTCACCATCCACAACTTTGCCAGCCCCGCAGTGTCTGGTTCATGTGCATTTATACCCAAGGAAGTTGCGCCTGTTCATTTGATGGCGGATTTGCCGCCATCCACGACAATCTCCTGCCCCGTGATCCAGCGGGCGCGCTCGGATGACAGGAACTCCACGGCATCGGCCACGTCTTCGGGCCGACCGAGACCCAACGGATGAGTGGCTTGCAAGGACGCCACAAAATCAGGATCGGCAAAATGTTCCTTGTTCATCTCCGTTCCGACCACCCCCGGCAGGACTGAGTTGACGCGCACTGCGGGGGCGAGTTCGACCGCCAGCGAGAGCGCCATCGCATTCAATGCGCCTTTGGTAGCCGCGTAAAAAGAATAACCACCAGTCGCCTGCATCCGGCTGGCGATGCTGGAGATAAAGGTAATGCTTCGCAGCATTCCCTTGTTTACCTTTCTCTGGGTCAGTGGCCGGAGGATTTCCATCGCGGAGAACAAGTTGACGTTGAAGATTCGAGTCACAAACGCCATTTCGTGGGCTCGTGCAAATTGGACCCCAAAGACACCCGCCGAATGGACAAAGTGATCAATGGCAATGCCCTTTGCGCCCAGCAAGGACGCCAGTTCGTCGCCGACCCCCTCCAACCGGCTCAAATCCCGCGCCCATAAAAGATGCTGTTCCGACGATTCGCAAATGTTTCGCGTCGCCGCCAGACCTTCGGCATTGATGTCGGTCAGGAGTAGCTTCCGCGAAGGGGCAAGCCGCTGCGCAATGCTCCGACCGAAGCCGGAAGCCGCACCGGTAATCAGGGTGTAAGTTTCGCCCATGTATCCGCGTCAGACGGGTTCGTAATCCACCACCTTGCAGACATCCAACGGTCCCAAGTCCATGACCATCGCAATCCAGGTCAGCCCCACCCCAAACCCGGAAAAGCAGACGCGCAGGGTCTTTTGCTGCAATTGTTCGCCGCAATTGAAGGCGGCATTCAGCGGGGTGCACACCGAGCTGCAATTGCCGTAAATGCTCACAATGTTGTTGGGCAGCTTTGCGTGGGGAATTTTCATCTTATCCGCCATCTGCGTCAGAATGAAAGGATTCGGCTGGTGAAACAAAAACCAATCAATCGAGTCCCGCGTGTCACCGGAGAAGGCGAGAATCTCATCAATTTGCGGCGGGACATCCGTCATCGTGAAATTGAAGATGGCGGCTCCATCCATGTGAAGATGTTCCTCACTCTGCAACACGCCCTCCTCCACTTCCCGCACCTGCAACGTCTCCGGCGTGGAGGGCACCCGATACGCGCCGGCCGGAATCATGATTGATTTGTGACGCGAACCGTCATTCTTTACGTCCGCGTAGATGGGGCTCTCGGCTTCACAACGCTCAATCACGGTCACGGAACCGGCATCGCCAGTCAGCGGATAGGTAATACGATTGCATTTGTCTATCAGTCGGCTGCCCGTTTCGCCATTCAACAGGACCACCTTGGGAAGTGCCGCAATTTCCAATAGCAGGAAGGCTTGCATCAACCCTATGAGAAAACCAGCGCAACCTTGATTGATGTCGAGACAAATCAGGTCGTGGCTCAAACCCAGTTTGCCTTGAAGGACATTGCTGGTGGGCGGCATGATGTAGTCGGGCGTTTGGGAGACAAATATCAAGGCGCCGATTTCCTCTTTTTTTAATGTCCCCTCGTTCAACAGCCGCTGCAGGCCGTACTGGCAAAGGTCCGAAGCACATACTCCCGGCGGCGCAATGCGGTGCCGGTCCAGGCTCATCATCTTCTTGAACCGTTTGGCCTTGTCCTCCGTGAGCTTGAAGATGGGATATTCATCGTCAAAACGATATTCCTCCTTCGGCACGACCGCGACAATCGCGCTGATTTTCTTGTTTTTAAAAATACATCTCATAGACGTGCTGTTCAGACAGGAACGCCGATCCTCAACACGGAACCTGCTTCTGCTTTGCTTCCACCATGTTCGCCAGGTCCACCGCGGTTACAACCGAACGAATCTCCTCCGCTTTTATCGTCACGCCGTATTTCGAGTCGGCCATCGCCAAGACCGAGAGCACCGCCAGCGAATCCCAGGTTTCAAAGTCTTTGAGAACGTTCTCTGGTTTCACTTCCTCGAGGTCGAGGATTTGTGCCAGTTGTTCGTAGAATTTAGCTTTATCCATGTGTTTTTTGCGTATTAGTTGTGTTCGATTTTTGCATTAAAATCCATATTGCCGGGACTAACAAGCACTTTGCATTCCAAATCGGGCCGGCACCAAAGTCTGTCCACCGTTTTAACTGTATTCAATCATGTCGTTGAAACAAACCTTGCCCAGATTCAGCAGCATGGCGCCCCAAGTCAGGCCCACGCCAAATCCCGCGAGGCACACCCTGAATTTCTCCCTTACCAACCGGTCCCGGAGGTTATGAGTGATTGCTGTCGGAATGGTCACCCCGCTGCTGTTGCCGAAACGCTCCACGATGTTACCGGGCATTTTTGCGTATGGCACTTTCATTTTATCCGCGAGTTTTTGGAGCATAAACCGGTTTGCCTGGTGACAAAAAAAATAATCCACCTCATCCATTGCCACGCCCGCACGGCTCAACAGGTCGTTGATCAGCGGCGGAACCTCGACTTGCACAAAATTGAAAACGGCCGAGCCATCCATGTGTAAGTGATCTCTGGCCCGGAGGTTGTTGTCACCCACATCCTCCAATCGGGCGGTCTCCGGCGAACTGGGCATTCTAAAGCCACCTGCCGGGATCATCAGCACGTTGTTCCGCGTGCCGTCCATCTTGAGATTCGCATAAATGGCAGAATCCCCCGTGTCATGCTCCACGACCGTAATCGCCGCAGCATCTCCGATTAGCGGGTAACTGTTGCGATCCTTCGGAGACGTCTTCCGGCTGAGCACATCAGCATTGACGATGATCACCCTTTGGATGTCTTCCTGCTCCAGCAAGAGAAACGCCTGGATCAACCCGATCACGAAGCCGGCGCAGCCCTGGTTGATGTCCAGACACAGCATGTCCTGCTTCAGATTCAACCTGCCCTGGATGACGTTGCTGGTCGGCGGCAGGAAATGATCGGGTGATTGTGTGACAAGGATCAGCGCGTCAATCCCGTCACGCTCCAACAAACCCCGATTAAACAGGTGCTCCAGACCATACACCGCCAGGTCAGACACGCAAACGCCCGGCTCGACAACCCGGTGCTTATCGTACCCCATCACTTCCTTGAGCTTCAGTGAGCGCGACTCGGAAAAGTTGAAGTTTTTCATGTCCTCAACAAATGACTGTTCTCTTGCCGGCACGACGGTAAGAATGCCGGTGACGCGTTTGCATCGGAAAGTGAAATTCATTGCTTGACCCCGCTTTTGCGCAGGAGCGCCTCGATTGTTTCGTGATTTTTGAAATTTTCCGGCACAATATCCACACCTTGGATGGAAACTCCGAAATTCTTGTCCAGCATCGCGACCAAAGTCACCACGTCAAAGGAGTCAAGCATCCCGTCCGCAATAAAATCCTTGGAGCTGGCAAAGTCAAATTCCGGACGAATCTCCTTCAGTATTTCAACAACGGTTTTCATGCGCGGATCGCTTCATTTACCAAAACGTGGTCAACCAGCTTGTCCGAAACATAGCCGTAATGCTGGTATCTGAGAATCGCGGGTTGATTATCGGCAATCACCCACAGGTTGAAACGTTGAATCGCAGCATGCGCCGCAAAATACGCGCGTATCAGGGCCGACCCATAACGCAATGACCGGAATTTTTCAGCCACTACCCAGTAACGGATCGCGGAGGCAAGTCCTTGGGTCTCGAAAAAAAGCAGGCCGGCCAGTGTCTGGGCGTGCTTCAGCAACAGAATCTGACGGTTGTTGATTGCCGCTTCGATTTCATAAATCGCAGGCAGTTGTTCCGCATAATGGTCAAAAGAAGCATTGAGCAGGTCGGAAACAGCCTGCAAATCATCATTACCCGCATAAACCGGCTGCAAATCTCCCGGCGAAGGCGGTTGTGAACCGCGTGAACCCGGCCGCGCCAGGCGGCAAAGTCGGGTATAAAGCCGAAAGCCTATGGATTCCATGATGGGCAATGAGCTGTCAGGTGCAGCTTCACGTTCGATCAAGTCCATGACCATGGATTTGGTTTTCATATCGGGCAAATCCATTAATTCCTGTTTAAGCCCCCCGCCTATTCGTGGCGCAATAATATATGCGCCAGAAGTCGCGGTCCTTTCTAAAGAAGAACACTGCTTCGGGCTGGTGTTCACAGAACAGTTCACTGTGGTCAATCCAGCTTTGTAATTTCTGCGGAACCGGGAAGAAATTGGTGCAAAACGCCGTGGCATTCGTCTTCACCTGCTGGATGGCAGTGAAAACCTGTTTGACTGTATCAACCGGCTGCATTGCCATCCTGTTCAAGACTGGACGCCAACTTTTGACGATCAATCTTCCCGTTCGCAGTGAGCGGGATTTTGTCCAGCCGGCGAAACAATGTTGGCAGCATGTATTTGGGAAGACGGGTTAACATCCGCTCGCGAATAAATGCCGGCGAAAGATCCTGGTCCGACTCAAAAAACAGAGCGATCTCTTTTTTACTTTGGTTATACGCGACACAACCGTTACGAATGCCGTCCACTTGGCAAACGGCATGTTCGATCTCGCCCAGTTCGATCCGATAACCGAGATGTTTAATCTGAAAATCCTTGCGGCCGACGAACATGATTTCTCCACGTGCGTTCCGGGAAACCAGGTCTCCGGTCCGATACATCAATTCGGGATAATGCGGGTTAAGTGGGTTTTGCACAAAGACGCTGGCCGTCTTCTCCGGATTATTCCAGTAACCCAATGCCAGCGAACTCCCGCGGACACAAAGTTCGCCGGCCTCATCGGTTTTCGCCGGCTCGTTTTTTTCATTCAAAATCAATATGTCGGTGTTGCGGCACGGAAACCCGATCGGCAAAGCCTCTTCATCGTTGAAATCCCGATCCACGGTGTAATAAGTGCAATCCACCGTGATCTCGGTCGGCCCGTAGAGATTGGAAAACAGCGCCTGGGGATATTTACCGCGCCAGTAATTGAGCGTCTTTGTGGGCATAACTTCGCCGGCAAAAAGGATTTTCCGGAGTGACCGCGGAGCGACTGAATCCAGGATCTTGTAATTGGCCACATTGGTCATCACGGATGGCACCCAAAAAAAAGTGGTGACCCCCATCCGTTCGACGAACTGCATCAGTTTGAGCGGATAACCGAACATCTCCTCCGGAATCAGCACCAAGGTGGCACCGCAGGACAGGCATAGATAAATATCCAAGGTTGAGTTATCGAAGAAAAATGGGGCCTGGTTGCCAATCACTTCACTTTCGGCGATTTGATAGCAATCCCGCGCCCAGTCAATGTAGTCAACCACTCCACGATGAGGAATGACAACTCCCTTGGGTATGCCGGTCGATCCGGATGTGTAAATGATATAAACGGGATCGGTGTCGATCACCGATTTGAGTCGGCCCAGTAATTGCGTGTTGTCATAAATTGTTTCGGGTGTCAGTGCCTGTTCGACAAGCAGCAATTGATCTTCGGGAACCTCCAAAGCGCACAGAGCGGGAACATGGGTCGCCGATGTAATAATCAGGCTCGCCTGGAGGTTCTGCAGCATGTTCTTGAGCCGATGGGGTGGAGATTTGATGTCCAGATTGGCGTAGCAATTACCTGTGTAGAGAATGCCCAGATCGGCGATAATCGCCTCCGCGCTTTTGGGAAGAAACACCGCTATCGGATAATTGACGCAGGAAGTTTGCTTAAGAATCATGGCGGCGCAGTTCTTGGCGAAGCGCTCAATCTGCCCGAAGCTAAACCGGTGATCGTGGTCAATAACCGCCAGTCGGTCCCGGCACTTGAGCAACGGGCCTTTTTCCAAATACTCAAGAACGTTTATTTGCATGACGATATACCATCTCCCCCTTCGACGTTTTGGAACCGAAACAGCCTTTCTAAGGACTGATGCTCAACCTGAAGTAGCGTTGTGGGGAGACACCCAGACCGTTGGTTACAATGATTGGATTACCCGTACCGGGCAAGGAACCACCCAAGAGAGTCCATGTCGCCGCAGCAAGATTGGTCGTGTATTCGAGTTGGTAGGTCTGGCTTGCGATCGTCGGCCAGGCCAGGGTAAACTGACTGCCATTTAAAAGAACAATGCTTAACTGAGGTGCATTCACCGTTAGTGTCCCATTGACAAAAGCAAAGATGTAGTTGGTCGCACTCAACGTCCCGGCACTGACCACAATTGCATACGTTCCTGGCGGACTGTTGATCGTAGCACTGGTGCTTAAACTTGGCGTACCAGCTAACACGTTCGTCCCCTCACCATTTACAAAGCCGCTAAAATTGACTGTGAGCGGCGGATTCGGCAATCCATAGGTTTTGCTCTCATTGGCGGCGCTCACCGTCAGCGTTGCTGGCACGATGTTGGCTGTCAACCCAACCGGCTGGGTCAGTGTGTAATTCCCGGCACTGGCCCCGCCCAATGTAAGCCCGCCCACCGTCACCGAAATGTTCGTCCCCACCCCGGCACTGGCAAAGTTGGCCGTATATCCGTTGGTCACCAAGTTCACACTGTCCCCGTTCACCACACCCACCAGCACCACGTTGCTCAAATTGATCGTCGCTGCCGTCGTCCCGTCATACACCTTGTTGTTCGCACTCAGCCCCGGGTTCAACAGCAAGACGCGATAATATCGTTGGGGCGCGTTGCCAACTGCATTGGTTTGGCTGGCCATCGAACCGGTTGCCGTCACGTCCGGCGACAAGTTGGTCCAGCCACCGCCATTGAGGCTGTTGATGTACTGCACCCGGTAGATGCCGCCAGTAGCCGAGTTCCATGTAATGGTAACGACACCGTTGGCCAGGCGAATTGAGGTAATCACAGGCGTGGGTACGGCCGACCCAACTGTCAGAGCTTTGGCCGTGATGTTCGCGGTCAGCCCCACCGGCTGGGTCAGTGTGTAGTTAGCCGCGGCACTGCCGCTCAACGTCAAGCCGCTCACCGTCACCGGAATGTTCGTCCCCACTCCGGCACTGGCAAAGTTGGCCGTATATCCGTTGGTCACCAGGCTCACACTGTCCCCGTTCACCACACCCGCCAGTACTGCGTCGGTCAAACCGATCGTTGCCGCCGTCGTTCCGTCATACACCTTGTCGTTCGCACTCATCCCCAGGTTCAACAGCACGATCCGATAATATCGTTGGGGCGCGTTCCCAACAGCATTGGTTTGGGTGGCCGTTGAACCCGTTGCCGTCACGTCCGGCGACAAATCGGTCCAGCCACCGCCATTAAGGCTGTTGATGTACTGCACCCGGTAGATGCCACCAGGAACCGAGTTCCACGTAATGGTGGCCATTCCGCTGGTCACGTTAATCGAAGTGATCACTGGCGTAGGTGCCGAAATCGTCAGGGCCTTGGCCGTGATATTGGCTGTAAGCCCAATTGGCTGGATCAGAGTATAATTGGTCGCCTGGGCCCCGCTCAACGTCAGGCCGCTCACCGTCACCGGAATGTTCGTCCCCACTCCGGCACCGGCGAAGTTGGCCGTGTAACTATTGGCTGACAGGCTGATTGTGTCACCGCTGACAGCACCCGTCAGGATCACGTTGGTCAAATTGATCGTTGCCGCCGTCGTCCCGTCATACACCTTGTTGTTGGCCGTAATGCCCGAAGTGATGCTCACACCAATCGCCGTGATGTTCGCCGTCAGCCCAACTGGCGGCGTCAGCGTGTAATTGGCCGCCGCACTACCCGTCAACGTCAGGCCGCTCACACTCACTGGAATGCTCGTTCCCACACCAGCACTGGCAAAGTTGGCCGTGTATCCGTTGGTCGACAACCTCACGTTCCCCGCGTCCGCGGCCAAGACCCCACTCAACACCACGTTGTTCGAACTGATCGTCGCTGCCGTCGTACCGTCATAGGGCTTGTTATTAGCGGTAATGCCCGAGGTAATGGTCACACCAGTCGCCGTGATGTTCACCGAACCACTCGCGCCCGTCAGTGTGTAGTTCCCCGCAGACGGCCCACCCAAGCTCAACGTCCCGAACGACGTGATTGCCTCTATCCCCACACTCGCACCCGCCAGCGTCCCGCTCCCCGATGCCACCGTCACGTTGTCGCTCCCCACCTCGTTCCCCACCGTCAGTATCCCCGCCAACACCGTCGCCGTTCCGTCATATCCCCGGGTTCCAGTCAGATTCACCGGCAACGCGCTGATCGTCAGCGCCGTCGCATTTCCTGCCGCCTGCACAAACGTGTAATTGCCGTTGTTGGCCGTCAACCCCGATCCGTTGACCGCGTAGCTCCCCACGCCGCTCGATGAGGTCGCCATGGTCGTGAATGTCAAGGTTCCGGTCGTCGCACTGCCTTGCGTGTCACTCCCCACAAAACCACTCACCGTACCGCTCAACGCCGGCACTGCCGTCCCGTATGTCATGCCCGCCGCGTTCGCCGTGTAGGTCAGGGTCGCCGCCGTGATATTGGCCGTAAGCCCAATAGGCTGGATCAGAGTATAATTGGTCGCCTTGGCTCCGCTCAACGTCAAGCCGCTCACCGTCACCGGAATGTTCGTCCCCACTCCGGCACTGGCAAAGTTGGCCGTATATCCATTGGTCACCAAGCTCACACTGTCCCCATTCACCACACCCACCAGTACTGCGTTGGTCAAACTGATCGTCGCCGCCGTCGTCCCGTCATACACCTTGTTGTTCGCACTCATCCCCAGGTTCAACAGCACGATCCGATAATATCGTTGGGGCGCGTTCCCAACAGCATTGGTTTGGGTGGCCGTTGAACCCGTTGCCGTCACGTCCGGCGACAAATCGGTCCAGCCACCGCCATTAAGGCTGTTGATGTACTGCACCCGGTAGATGCCACCAGGAACCGAGTTCCACGTAATGGTGGCCATTCCGCTGGTCACGTTAATCGAAGTGATCACTGGCGTAGGTGCCGAAATCGTCAGGGCCTTGGCCGTGATATTGGCCGTAAGCCCAATAGGCTGAATCAGCGTATAATTGGTCGCCTGGGCCCCGCTCAACGTCAGGCCGCTCACCGTCACCGGAATGTTCGTCCCCACTCCGGCACCGGCGAAGTTGGCCGTGTAACCATTGGTTGACAGGCTGATTGTGTCACCGCTGACAACACCCGTCAGGATCACGTTGGTCAAATTGATTGTTGCCGCCGTCGTCCCGTCATACACCTTGTTGTTGGCCGCGATTCCGGTGTTGACCGTCGCCGTCAACACTGCCCCTGTCACCGTCAATGTCCCGTTCGTCAGACTCACCACGTAGTTCGTCGCCACTAATGTCCCGATCGTATTGGTGATTACATAGCTGCCCACTGGACTGTTCGTCTTCGCACCCGTCGTCAATACCGGCGCGCCACTCAGCACGTTCAGCCCGTCCCCGTTCACAAAACCGCTGTAGCTCACTGTGAACACCGGATTGGTCGCCCCGTACGCACGGTTCGTGTTGTTCGCACTCACCCCCAAGACCGCCGCGTTCACCGTCAACAACCCGTTCGTCAGGCTTACCGTGTAGTTCGTCGCCACCAGGTTGCCCAGACTGTTCGTGATCGTGTACGTGCCTATCGGACTGTTCGTCACCGCGCTCGTCGTCAATACCGGCGACCCGCTCAACACGCTGGTCGTGTCCCCGTTCACAAAACCGCTGTAGCTCACCGTGAACACCGGATTGGTCGCCCCGTACGCACGGTTCGTGTTGTTCGCACTCACCCCCAACAACGCCGGGTTGATCGTCAGCAGCCCGTTCGTCAGACTCACCACGTAGTTCGTCGCCACCAGGTTGCCGATACTATTCGTGATCGTGTACGTGCCCACAGGACTGTTCGTCCTGGCACTGGTGCTGAGCACCGGCGCCCCGCTCAACACATTCAACCCGTCCCCGTTCACAAAACCGCTGTAGCTCACCGCGAACACCGGATTGGTCGCCCCGTATGCCCGGTTCGTGTTGTTCGCACTCACCCCCAACAACGCCCCGTTCACCGTCAGCAACCCGTTCACGTAATTGATCGTGTAGTTCGTCAGCCCCACCCCCACCGCGTTCGTGATCACGATGCTGTACGGCGATCCCGCCACCCCAGCCCCCGCCAACGCCCCCACACTGCTCAAACTCGCGCTGCTCACACTGTCCCCGTTCACCAGCCCGCTCGCCCCAAATTCCGTCCCCGCAAACACCAGCGTCTGCCCGTACACCTTCGCCTGGTTGCTCGCCGTCAGCGTCAACCCCACCGGATTGATCGTCAGCAGCCCGTTCGTCAGACTCACCACGTAGTTCGTCGCCACCAACGTCCCAATCGTGTTGGTTATGGTGTAATTGCCCACAGGACTGTTCGTCACCGCGCTCGTCGTCAATACCGGCGCGCCACTCAGCACGCTGGTCGTGTCCCCGTTCACAAAACCGCTGTAGCTCACCGTGAACACCGGATTGGTCGCCCCGTACGCACGGTTCGTGTTGTTCGCACTCACCCCCAACAACGCCCCGTTCACCGTCAGCAACCCGTTCGTCAGGCTTACCGTGTAGTTCGTCGCCACTAATGTCCCGATCGTATTGGTGATTACATAGCTGCCCACCGGACTGTTCGTCTTCGCACCCGTCGTCAATACCGGCGCGCCACTCAGCACGTTGGTCGTGTCCCCGTTCACAAAACCGCTGTAGCTCACCGTGAACACCGGATTGGTCGCCCCGTACGCACGGTTCGTGTTGTTCGCACTCACCCCCAACAACGCCCCGTTCACCGTCAGCAACCCGTTCGTCAGGCTTACCGTGTAGTTCGTCGCCACTAATGTCCCGATCGTATTGGTGATTACATAGCTGCCCACCGGACTGTTCGTCTTCGCACCCGTCGTCAATACCGGCGCGCCACTCAGCACGTTGGTCGTGTCCCCGTTCACAAAACCGCTGTAGCTCACCGTGAACACCGGATTGGTCGCCCCGTACGCACGGTTCGTGTTGTTCGCACTCACCCCCAACAACGCCCCGTTCACCGTCAGCAACCCGTTCGTCAGACTCACCACGTAGTTCGTCGCCACCAATGTCCCAATCGTGTTGGTTATGGTGTAATTGCCCACCGGACTGTTCGTCTTCGCACCCGTCGTCAATACCGGCGCGCCACTCAGCACGCTGGTCGTGTCCCCGTTCACAAAACCGCTGTAGCTCACTGTGAACACCGGATTGGTCGCCCCGTACGCACGGTTCGTGTTGTTCGCACTCACCCCCAAGACCGCCGCGTTCACCGTCAGCAGCCCGTTCGTCAGGCTCACCACGTAGTTCGTCGCCACCAACGTCCCAATCGTGTTGGTTATGGTGTAATTGCCCACAGGACTGTTCGTCACCGCGCTCGTCGTCAATACCGGCGCGCCACTCAGCACGCTGGTCGTGTCCCCGTTCACAAAACCGCTGTAGCTCACCGTGAACACCGGATTGGTCGCCCCGTACGCACGGTTCGTGTTGTTCGCACTCACCCCCAAGACCGCCGCGTTCACCGTCAGCAGCCCGTTCGTCAGGCTCACCACGTAGTTCGTCGCCACCAACGTCCCAATCGTGTTGGTTATGGTGTAATTGCCCACAGGACTGTTCGTCACCGCGCTCGTCGTCAATACCGGCGCGCCACTCAGCACGCTGGTCGTGTCCCCGTTCACAAAACCGCTGTAGCTCACCGTGAACACCGGATTGGTCGCCCCGTACGCACGGTTCGTGTTGTTCGCACTCACCCCCAACAACGCCCCGTTCACCGTCAGCAACCCGTTCGTCAGGCTTACCGTGTAGTTCGTCGCCACTAATGTCCCGATCGTATTGGTGATTACATAGCTGCCCACCGGACTGTTCGTCTTCGCACCCGTCGTCAATACCGGCGCGCCACTCAGCACGTTGGTCGTGTCCCCGTTCACAAAACCGCTGTAGCTCACCGTGAACACCGGATTGGTCGCCCCGTACGCACGGTTCGTGTTGTTCGCACTCACCCCCAAGACCGCCCCGTTCACCGTCAGCAACCCGTTCACATAATTGATCGTGTAGTTCGTCAGCCCTACCCCCACCGCGTTCGTGATCACGATGCTATACGGCGATCCCGCCACCCCAGCCCCCGCCAACGCCCCCACACTGCTCAAACTCACCCCGCTCACGCTGTCCCCGTTCACCAGCCCGCTCGCCCCGAACTCCGTCCCACTGAACGTCAACGTCTGCCCGTACACCTTCGCCTGGTTGCTCGCCGTCAGCGTCAACCCCACCGGATTGACCGTCAGCAACCCGTTCGTCAGGCTCACCGCGTAGTTCGTCGCCACCAACGTCCCCAAACTGTTCGTGATCGTGTACGTGCCCACCGGACTGTTCGTCACCGCACTCGTCGTCAATACCGGCGCGCCACTCAGCACGCTGGTCGTGTCCCCGTTCACAAAACCGCTGTAGCTCACCGTGAACACCGGATTGGTCGCCCCGTACGCACGGTTCGTGTTGTTCGCACTCACCCCCAACAACGCCCCGTTCACCGTCAGCAACCCGTTCGTCAGGCTTACCGTGTAGTTCGTCGCCACTAATGTCCCGATCGTATTGGTGATTACATAGCTGCCCACCGGACTGTTCGTCTTCGCACCCGTCGTCAATACCGGCGCGCCACTCAGCACGCTGGTCGTGTCCCCGTTCACAAAACCGCTGTAGCTCACTGTGAACACCGGATTGGTCGCCCCGTACGCACGGTTCGTGTTGTTCGCACTCACCCCCAAGACCGCCGCGTTCACCGTCAGCAGCCCGTTCGTCAGGCTCACCACGTAGTTCGTCGCCACCAACGTCCCAATCGTGTTGGTTATGGTGTAATTGCCCACAGGACTGTTCGTCACCGCGCTCGTCGTCAATACCGGCGCGCCACTCAGCACGCTGGTCGTGTCCCCGTTCACAAAACCGCTGTAGCTCACCGTGAACACCGGATTGGTCGCCCCGTACGCACGGTTCGTGTTGTTCGCACTCACCCCCAACAACGCCCCGTTCACCGTCAGCAACCCGTTCGTCAGGCTTACCGTGTAGTTCGTCGCCACTAATGTCCCGATCGTATTGGTGATTACATAGCTGCCCACCGGACTGTTCGTCTTCGCACCCGTCGTCAATACCGGCGCGCCACTCAGCACGTTGGTCGTGTCCCCGTTCACAAAACCGCTGTAGCTCACCGTGAACACCGGATTGGTCGCCCCGTACGCACGGTTCGTGTTGTTCGCACTCACCCCCAATACCGCCCCGTTCACCGTCAGCAACCCGTTCACATAATTGATCGTGTAGTTCGTCAGCCCTACCCCCACCGCGTTCGTGATCACGATGCTGTACGGCGATCCCGCCACCCCAGCCCCCGCCAACGCCCCCACACTGCTCAAACTCACCCCGCTCACGCTGTCCCCGTTCACCAGCCCGCTCGCCCCGAACTCCGTCCCACTGAACGTCAACGTCTGCCCGTACACCTTCGCCTGGTTGCTCGCCGTCAGCGTCAACCCCACCGGATTGACCGTCAGCAACCCGTTCGTCAGACTCACCACGTAGTTCGTCGCCACCAACGTCCCAATCGTGTTGGTTATGATGTAATTGCCCACCGGACTGTTCGTCACCGCGCTCGTCGTCAACACCGGCGACCCGCTCAGCACGCTGGTCGTGTCTCCGTTCACAAATCCGCTGTAGCTCACCGTGAACACCGGGTTGGTCGCCCCGTATGCCCGGTTCGTGTTGTTCGCGCTCACTCCCAATAACGCCCCGTTCACCGTCAATATCCCGTTCACGTAGCTGATCGTGTAGTTCGTCAGCCCCACCCCCACCGCGTTCGTGATCACGATGCTGTACGGCGATCCCGCCACCCCAGCCCCCGCCAACGCCCCCACGCTGCTCAAACTCGCCCTGCTCACGCTGTCCCCGTTCACCAGCCCGCTCGCCCCAAATTCCGTCCCCGCAAACACCAGCGTCTGCCCGTACACCTTCGCCTGGTTGCTCGCCGTCAGCGTCAACCCCACCGGATTGACCGTCAGCAACCCGTTCGTCAGGCTCACCGCGTAGTTCGTCGCCACCAACGTCCCCAAACTGTTCGTGATCACGTAGCTGCCCACCGGACTGTTCGTCACCGCACTCGTCGTCAACACCGGTGACCCGCTCAGCACGTTCAGTCCGTCCCCGTTCACAAAACCACTGTAGCTCACCGTGAACACCGGATTGGTCGCCCCGTATGCCCGGTTCGTGTTGTTCGCGCTCACCCCCAATAACGCCCCGTTCACCGTCAGCAACCCGTTCACGTAGCTGATCGTGTAGTTCGTCAGCCCTACCCCCACCGCGTTCGTGATCACGATGCTGTACGGCGATCCCGCCACCCCAGCCCCCGCCAACGCCCCCACGCTGCTCAAACTCGCCCCGCTCACACTGTCCCCGTTCACCAGCCCGCTCGCCCCAAATTCCGTCCCCGCAAACACCAGCGTTTGCCCGTACACCTTCGCCTGGTTGCTCGCCGTCAGCGTCAACCCCACCGGATTGACCGTCAGCAACCCGTTCGTCAGACTCACCACGTAGTTCGTCGCCACCAACGTCCCAATCGTGTTGGTTATCGTGTAATTGCCCACCGGACTGTTCGTCACCGCGCTCGTCGTCAACACCGGTGACCCGCTCAGCACGTTCAGTCCGTCCCCGTTCACAAAACCGCTGTAGCTCACCGTGAACACCGGGTTGGTCGCCCCGTATGCCCGGTTCGTGTTGTTCGCACTCACCCCCAACAACGCCCCGTTCACCGTCAGCAACCCGTTCACATAATTGATTGTGTAGTTCGTCAGCCCTACCCCCACCGCGTTCGTGATCACGATGCTGTACGGCGATCCCGCCACCCCAGCCCCCGCCAACGCCCCCAAGCTGCTCAAACTCACCCCGCTCACGCTGTCCCCGTTCACCAGCCCGCTCGCCCCAAATTCCGTCCCCGCAAACACCAGCGTTTGCCCGTACACCTTCGCCTGGTTGCTCGCCGTCAGCGTCAACCCCACCGGATTGACCGTCAGCAACCCGTTCGTCAGACTCACCACGTAGTTCGTCGCCACCAACGTCCCAATCGTGTTGGTTATGGTGTAATTGCCCACCGGACTGTTCGTCACCGCGCTCGTCGTCAACACCGGTGACCCGCTCAGCACGTTCAGTCCGTCCCCGTTCACAAAACCGCTGTAGCTCACCGTGAACACCGGGTTGGTCGCCCCGTATGCCCGGTTCGTGTTGTTCGCGCTCACTCCCAATAACGCCCCGTTCACCGTCAATATCCCGTTCACGTAGCTGATCGTGTAGTTCGTCAGCCCCACCCCCACCGCGTTCGTGATCACGATGCTGTACGGCGACCCCGCCACCCCAGCCCCCGCCAACGCCCCCACGCTGCTCAAACTCGCCCCGCTCACACTGTCCCCGTTCACCAGCCCGCTCGCCCCAAATTCCGTCCCCGCAAACACCAGCGTCTGCCCGTACACCTTCGCTTGGTTGCTCGCCGTCAGCGTCAGCCCCACCGGATTGATCGTCAGCTGCCCGTTCGTCAGACTCACCACGTAGTTCGTCGCCACCAACGTCCCAATCGTGTTGGTTATGGTGTAATTGCCCACCGGACTGTTCGTCACCGCGCTCGTCGTCAACACCGGCGACCCGCTCAGCACGCTGGTCGTGTCTCCGTTCACAAATCCGCTGTAGCTCACCGTGAACACCGGGTTGGTCGCCCCGTATGCCCGGTTCGTGTTGTTCGCGCTCACTCCCAATAACGCCCCGTTCACCGTCAATATCCCGTTCACGTAGCTGATCGTGTAGTTCGTCAGCCCCACCCCCACCGCGTTCGTGATCACGATGCTGTACGGCGACCCCGCCACCCCAGCCCCCGCCAACGCCCCCACGCTGCTCAAACTCGCCCTGCTCACACTGTCCCCGTTCACCAGCCCGCTCGCCCCAAATTCCGTCCCCGCAAACACCAGCGTCTGCCCGTACACCTTCGCCTGGTTGCTCGCCGTCAGCGTCAACCCCACCGGATTGATCGTCAGCAACCCGTTCGTCAGACTCACCACGTAGTTCGTCGCCACCAACGTCCCAAATCGTGTTGGTTATCATGTAATTGCCCACCGGACTGTTCGTCACCGCACTCGTCGTCAACACCGGCGACCCGCTCAGCACGCTGGTCGTGTCTCCGTTCACAAATCCGCTGTAGCTCACCGTGAACACCGGGTTGGTCGCCCCGTATGCCCGGTTCGTGTTGTTCGCGCTCACTCCCAATAACGCCCCGTTCACCGTCAATATCCCGTTCACGTAGCTGATCGTGTAGTTCGTCAGCCCCACCCCCACCGCGTTCGTGATCACGATGCTGTACGGCGACCCCGCCACCCCAGCCCCCGCCAACGCCCCCACGCTGCTCAAACTCGCGCTGCTCACACTGTCCCCGTTCACCAGCCCGCTCGCCCCAAATTCCGTCCCCGCAAACACCAGCGTCTGCCCGTACACCTTCGCCTGGTTGCTCGCCGTCAGCGTCAACCCCACCGGATTGATCGTCAGCAACCCGTTCGTCAGACTCACCACGTAGTTCGTCGCCACCAGCGTCCCCAAATTGTTCGTAATCACGTAGCTGCCCACCGGACTGTTCGTCACCGCACTCGTCGTCAACACTGGTGACCCGCTCAACACGTTCAGTCCGTCCCCGTTCACAAAACCGCTGTAGCTCACCGTGAACACCGGATTGGTCGCCCCGTATGCCCGGTTCGTGTTGTTCGCGCTCACTCCCAATAACGCCCCGTTCACCGTCAATATCCCGTTCACGTAGCTGATCGTGTAGTTCGTCAGCCCCACCCCCACCGCGTTCGTGATCACGATGCTGTACGGCGACCCCGCCACCCCAGCCCCCGCCAACGCCCCCACGCTGCTCAAACTCGCGCTGCTCACACTGTCCCCGTTCACCAGCCCGCTCGCCCCAAATTCCGTCCCCGCAAACACCAGCGTCTGCCCGTACACCTTCGCCTGGTTGCTCGCCGTCAGCGTCAACCCCACCGGATTGATCGTCAGCAACCCGTTCGTCAGACTCACCACGTAGTTCGTCGCCACCAGCGTCCCCAAATTGTTCGTGATCGTGTACGTGCCTATCGGACTGTTCGTCCTGGCACTGGTGCTGAGCACCGGCGCGCCACTCAGCACGCTGGTCGTATCCCCGTTCACAAAACCGCTGTAACTCACCGTGAACACCGGATTGGTCGCCCCGTATGCCCGGTTCGTGTTGTTCGCGCTCACTCCCAATAACGCCCCGTTCACCGTCAATATCCCGTTCACGTAGCTGATCGTGTAGTTCGTCAGCCCCACCCCCACCGCGTTCGTGATCACGATGCTGTACGGCGACCCCGCCACCCCAGCCCCCGCCAACGCCCCCACGCTGCTCAAACTCGCGCTGCTCACACTGTCCCCGTTCACCAGCCCGCTCGCCCCAAATTCCGTCCCCGCAAACACCAGCGTCTGCCCGTACACCTTCGCCTGGTTGCTCGCCGTCAGCGTCAACCCCACCGGATTGATCGTCAGCAACCCGTTCGTCAGACTCACCACGTAGTTCGTCGCCACCAGCGTCCCCAAATTGTTCGTAATCACGTAGCTGCCCACCGGACTGTTCGTCCTGGCACTGGTGCTGAGCACCGGCGCGCCACTCAGCACGCTGGTCGTATCCCCGTTCACAAAACCGCTGTAGCTCACCGTGAACACCGGATTGGTCGCCCCGTATGCCCGGTTCGTGTTGTTCGCGCTCACTCCCAATAACGCCCCGTTCACCGTCAATATCCCGTTCACGTAGCTGATCGTGTAGTTCGTCAGCCCCACCCCCACCGCGTTCGTGATCACGATGCTGTACGGCGACCCCGCCACCCCAGCCCCCGCCAACGCCCCCACGCTGCTCAAACTCGCGCTGCTCACACTGTCCCCGTTCACCAGCCCGCTCGCCCCAAATTCCGTCCCCGCAAACACCAGCGTCTGCCCGTACACCTTCGCCTGGTTGCTCGCCGTCAGCGTCAACCCCACCGGATTGATCGTCAGCAACCCGTTCGTCAGACTCACCACGTAGTTCGTCGCCACCAGCGTCCCCAAATTGTTCGTAATCACGTAGCTGCCCACCGGACTGTTCGTCACCGCACTCGTCGTCAACACTGGTGACCCGCTCAACACGTTCAGTCCGTCCCCGTTCACAAAACCGCTGTAGCTCACCGTGAACACCGGATTGGTCGCCCCGTATGCCCGGTTCGTGTTGTTCGCGCTCACCCCCAATAACGCCCCGTTCACCGTCAATATCCCGTTCACGTAGCTGATCGTGTAGTTCGTCAGCCCCACCCCCACCGCGTTCGTGATCACGATGCTGTACGGCGACCCCGCCACCCCAGCCCCCGCCAACGCCCCCACGCTGCTCAAACTCGCGCTGCTCACACTGTCCCCGTTCACCAGCCCGCTCGCCCCAAATTCCGTCCCCGCAAACACCAGCGTCTGCCCGTACACCTTCGCCTGGTTGCTCGCCGTCAGCGTCAACCCCACCGGATTGATCGTCAGCAACCCGTTCGTCAGACTCACCACGTAGTTCGTCGCCACCAGCGTCCCCAAATTGTTCGTAATCACGTAGCTGCCCACCGGACTGTTCGTCACCGCACTCGTCGTCAACACTGGTGACCCGCTCAACACGTTCAGTCCGTCCCCGTTCACAAAACCGCTGTAGCTCACCGTGAACACCGGGTTGGTCGCCCCGTATGCCCGGTTCGTGTTGTTCGCGCTCACCCCCAATAACGCCCCGTTCACCGTCAGCAATCCGTTCGTCAGACTCACCACGTAGTTCGTCGCCACCAGCGTCCCAATCGTGTTGGTTATGGTGTAATTGCCCACCGGACTGTTCGTCCTGGCACTGGTACTGAGCACCGGCGCCCCGCTCAACACATTCAACCCGTCCCCGTTCACAAAGCCACTGTAGCTCACCGTGAACACCGGGTTGGTCGCCCCATACGCACGGTTCGTGTTGTTCGCACTCACTCCCAACAACGCCGGATTGATCGTCAGCAACCCGTTCGTCAGGCTCACCACGTAGTTCGTCGCCACCAGGTTGCCGATACTGTTCGTGATCGTGTACGTCCCCACCGGACTGTTCGTCTTCGCGCTCGTCGTCAACACCGGCGCGCCACTCAACACGTTCAGACCGTCCCCGTTCACAAAACCGCTGTAGCTCACCGTGAACACCGGATTGGTCGCCCCATACGCACGGTTCGTATTGTTCGCACTCACTCCCAACAACGCCGGGTTGATCGTCAGTGTGCCGTTCGTCAGACTCACCACGTAGTTCGTCGCCACCAGCGTCCCCAAACTGTTCGTGATCACGTAGCTGCCCACAGGACTGTTCGTCTTCGCGCTCGTCGTCAACACCGGCGCGCCACTCAACACGTTCAGACCGTCCCCGTTCACAAAACCGCTGTAGCTCACCGTGAACACCGGGTTGGTCGCCCCATACGCACGGTTCGTGTTGTTCGCACTCACTCCTAATATCGCCGGTATCACAGTGAACGACTGATTAACATCGGGTGCAGCCAGATAGTTTGTGTTACCTGGTTGTGATGCTTGAACGGTAACTAAACCCGTACCGGTAAGAGTGATGGTATTGCTCGATATCGTAGCCGGCCCAGAAACAATGCTGAATGTCACCGGCAGACCTGAAGAAGCGGTCGCATTAACCGTAAACGGCGGGTCGCCATAGGTCTTGTTTGGCAACGGGCCGAAGGTGATGGTTTGTCCCAGAAGCAACGAATTCACCGACACACTCTCAACGCTCATAGCTGTGGTCGTATCTGGATACGATGCCGCGTCCAAGGTGACACCACCACTGGTAAATGGGGCCGAATCGTTGGTGCTGATCTCTAACGTGCCATCAAAATACGCGCTGATGTTGGTGCCCTGGAGTCTCAGTAACACCGTATGCACATTTGTGCCCACCGGAGGCAAATTGACCTGTTGCATCACAGTAACTTCATCACCCGAAGCCTGCCAAACCTCGAACTTCATCAACTTCAACACCGGGATTCCTGTCTGACCGTATGTCGGAGGGTAATTCGGCCCGTATGATCCTTCCGGAAATACCCAGGCCGCATAATGCGCTCCCGTCGTCGCATCCAATCGCCCGCCGACGCCTTCAGCCCACATATTCGTTGACAAAAATTGCATCTGCGCCTGGATCGAATAATCCGTCCAATTGGTGTCGATAAAAACATTGCCATAATAACCGGGCAGGCCATCCCCAATTCCCTGTAATTCATTATTGGTCAGTGTCCAAGTTCCATCCTCATAAATCCACGGGGACAGCGAGTTGGAATTACTCAGCAAACGTGAGAAATTATCGTAGAAAAAGCTGCCCGGTGGGGTGACGTCTATGGTCACCGTTGCGACGCTGGAAGTAAGCGACCCGTCGGTTGCCAGGTAACCGAAGGCATCAAATCCAGCAAAGTTGTTGCTGGGGGTGTAAATGAAGGAACCGTTCGTATTCAACGTCAACGTGCCATCCGCCGGCCCACTGGCCAGCACTGCCATGAGATTTCCACTCCCACCTGAGTCGTTGGTCAGCACGCCCGGAGCAGCGATATTCAGTGTCGTGTTCTCCACCACACTGTAATAGTCATTGGCGGCAACCACAGGATTAGGGGTTACTGTAATAGTCACTGTGGCGATGTTCGAATTGGTTTGACCGTTGCTGGCCTGGTAGGTGAAGCTGTCAACTCCAAGAAAATTGTTGGTGGGCGTGTAACTGAAGGAGCCGTTGGCATTCAACGTCAAAATGCCATCCGCAGGCCCGGTCACCAATGCCGCCGTCAAACCCGTTCCCACATCGTTGCCCAAGACGCCGGGCGCTCCGACCGTCAGGGTGGTGTTCTGGGCCACACTGTAACTGTCATTGTTGGCCACCAACGGTGATGTGGTTACCACCACGCTCTCAACGCTCATCGTTGTGGTCGGATCGGGATACGATGCCGCATCCAACGTGATTCCACCGCTGGTAAGCGGACTGGTTGGATCGTTGGTACTGATCTCCAATGTGCCATCGAAATATGCACTGATATTAGTGCCTTGGAATGTTAGCGTCACCGTATGCACATTCGTGCCGACCGCTGGCAAATTGACCTGCTGCAGCACAGAGTATTGGCCCAGCCCCGCCTGCCAAACCTGGAACTTGAACAACTTCAACAGTGGGATTCCGCTTGCGCCTTGCGAGCCTTCCGGGAATACCCAAGCCGCATAATGTGCCCCCGTTGTCGCATCCAATCGCCCGCCTACACCCTCAGCCCACATGCTGGTAGATAAAAATCGCATCTGGGCCTGCACTGAATAATCCGTCCAATTGGTGTCGATGTAGACATTGCCATAATAATTGGGCAGGCCATTTCCTATCCCTTGCAATTCATTATTGGTCAGTGTCCAAGTGCCATCCTCCAAAATCCATGGGAAGAGGGAGTTGGAACTGTTCAGCGAACGTGTGAAATCATCATAGAACAGACTGCCTGGCGGGGTCACGTCAATGGTCACGGTTGCCACGCCTGATGTGGTATTCCCATCAGTGGCCAAGTAGGTAAATGCATCGATCCCGACAAAATTATTTGTTGGTGTATAAGCAAAGGAGCCATCCGGATTCAGATTCAATACGCCGTCTGAAGGCCCGCTTGCCAGCAACGCCGTCAACGATCCGCTCCCACCACCGTCGTTGGCCAGCACGCCCGGAGCAGCGATATTCAGTGTGGTGTTTTCCACCGCGCTGTAATAGTCATTGGTCGCCACGACCGGATCGGGTGAATCTTGCTTCACCGCGATGCTCACCGTGGCAATGTTCGAATTAGTTTGACCGTTGCTGGCCTGGTAGGTGAAACTGTCAATGCCAATAAAATTGTTGGTCGGCGTGTAACTGAAGGAGCCGTTGGCATTCAACGTCAAAATGCCATCCGCAGGCCCGGTCACCAATGCTGCCGTCAAACCCGTTCCCACGTCGTTGCCCAAGACGCCGGGCGCTCCAACCGTCAAGGTGGTGTTCACCGTCGTACTGTAACTATCATTGTTGGCCACCACTGGTGACGTGGCTACGACCACGCTATTGACGCTCATTATGCTATTTGATGGATAAGACGCCGCATCCAGAGTGATTCCACCGCTGGTAAATGGGCTTGCTGAATCGTTGGTGCTGATCTCCAACGTACCGTCAAAATACGCACTGATATTGGTGCCTTGGAGCGTCAAGGTAACCGTGTGCATATTTGTGCCCACGGGAGGCAAATTGACCTGCTGTATCACAGTGAACTGGCTGTTGGCGGCCTGCCAAGCCTGAAACTTCATAAGCTTCATCACCGGAATTCCTGTCGTCCCCAGAGTAGGTGGATAATTTGGACCAAGCGATCCTTCCGGAAATACCCAGGCCGCATAATGTGCCCCCGTTGTCGGATTCAATCGCCCCCCCACACCTCCCGCCCACATATTCGTCGATAAAAATTGGATCTGCGCCTGGACCGAATAATCCGTCCAATTGTTTGCGATATAAAGATTACCATAATAGTTCGGCAGGCCGTTCCCGTCTCCTTGAAGTTCGTTATTTGTCAGTGTCCAAGTACCAGCCTCCATAATCCACGGGAAGAACGGACTAAGGTTGTTTGTCGAACGCGCAAAATTATCGAAGAACAAATCGCCGGGCGGAGTGACGTCAATCGTCACAGTCGCCACGCTGGACGTAAGCGATCCATCCGTCGCCTGATAATTGAAACTGTCAATCCCGGCAAAGTTGTTGCTGGGGGTGTAAAGGAAGGAGCCGTTGGCATTCAACGTCAACGTGCCATTCACCGGCCCGCTTGCCAGTATCGCCGTCAATGGTCCGCTCCCGCCGATGGCGTTGGTGAGAACCCCCGGTGCTGTCACCGACAATAAAGTTCCCTCCTGGGTGGTATAAAAACTACTCTGAACGGTCGGGTAGAGTATGTAATTTATCGCTGCATTGGTAACAGAGGTCCCGACAAGAACTTTGACCACCTGGCCGTTTGTCCAATAAACGTTGGTATTTGCCGGAACCCCATTAGTCAACACTTGGGCAATCTCAAAGGGAGTGCTGGGGACCAGGATTTCCACCGCCGTATTTGTACTGGTTGCCCCGGAAATGTTTATCGTGACTTGCGATTGATTACTGTTGGTGGTGAAGGTGGCGGCAGTGACTTGCGCATTTGATCGTTGCAACCACCATTGGTAAATACTCAATGAGTTTGCGGCCCAGAGCCTCGGATGGAGACTCGAGTTCATACTATAGAGGACGTACTCCGAATACTGCGGACCGGCGGCGCCGGCGTTACCAACCGATGAGCTGTGTCCGTACAGGTTGATCAGCGCTCCCAGGTTGTAAAAGTAGTCCACAACATTTTGAACGCTGGTAATGGTTTGCCCGGTCTCCATGGACTGCCCAATTTCATTGCCTATGAACCAATCACTTGGGGGCAGTGTGATGAAGGGATAACGTTTGTCTGCGTTTGTTGTTGACAACACCCAACTCGGGAAGGGACCGAGCTTTTCTTCACCGGTTGTTTTAATGCCCAACTGCTGCTCGATTTGGTAAGAAGGCTCGCGCGTCGCATTAAAGTTTGGTGCCACCCAAGTCTGCAGGCTGTTGCCATTCGTCAGCCCCCATCCGGCGATATTCGAAAGAGAGTTCGAAATCGAGGCCAATGCGTAGGCGGCACCGTTGGCATAGCCCGGGGGAAGATTGGTGGCACCCAGCATTTCATCCGGGCCCCAATGCCAGTAGGAATAATCGGTCAGGATAAACCCATAAGCCTGATCATCGGCGTATGGGTCAACACTGGTGTACCAATTGGGATCCGAACTAAAAAGAAGTTCAATTACAGGCAAGGGCGGAACATACACGTTGATGTTTGTCAACCCGCCATTGTGGGAGCTAATGGTGGCGCCGTAGAGCGAAATCGCCCGTTTCAGGCTGGCAATCTCATTGGTTTGGAGAGTCGGGCTGTAGTCCTCCCGCAGTGTGCCGGTGCAAAAGTAGTACTCGCCGACCGCGCCATTCGTGTATTCGAATTGTGCCGAGCTCTCCACGCAATTAATCAGAGAGGGAATCGCCTCCAGATCGTGGCGGAACATCACCGCCGCCCGGTAGGGATAGGGCCACGGGCTGAGTTTGACGACCGGCAGGTTATCTGATTGAAATGCCCATTCGATGGCATTGCGGAAAATGCTATAGGCGTAGGTGGACGGCGCCCATCCACCATGCCCAATGAGCGGTTCCATCGCCGAATAATAAATAAAATATCCCTTGCCGAATTGCTTCACGAGCAGGTTCGGATATAAATCTCCTTCTGCAATTGCAGCAGCACTGGTCGCCTGCACTTGCCACGTCAAATACGGCAAGACATCCGGCGGCGTTTCGTCCGGCGTCACACCCGTCAGGGCATCGGACGGCGGGACGGTTGTTTCGTCGGCCGATGATGGCATCTCCCAAAAGAGTGTACCATCCGGAATGTGAGAGACCAGAAGGTGATTGGCAAGTTTGGTGAATGTCAGATCGGCCCCCCAGTTTGTCAGGCCGGGATTCACCATGCTCACCCCCATCGCATCGGCCAAGGCGAAATTGGTGCGTGTGGTGCCATCGGGATTGCGGGTGAAAGCCGAGGAGCCAACAAAAAGGAATCCACCGGCAGCAACATAGTTGGTCAATTGGGCAACTTCGCTGTTGCTGATGGCTTCAGAGGCCAGGCTGATGACAATGGGGTACTTGGGCGAACCGTCGCCATTGGTCAGGACGCCCGCCACGATGTTCGAATCGCCCACGACCGTGAACGTTGTGCCATCGGAACGCAGCATTTCCTTGACCGAATCAGGCATCACAAAGTAATTCCAATTGGTCGGCCACCACTGAAAGCCGGTGGTTCCCGGGCCAGTGGGCGTCGAGCCGGTGGCGGGCATGGTTTGCAACGCCCGCGTCAACTCGGAATCGTGAATAGCCACGACTGGCAACGTTGCGTGAGCTGCGGATATTACTCCAACAATACAGAAACAGGTCGTAACCGCTGCTTTCATCGTGTAGAAACGCATAGAAAAATAGCCCAGATTCATAGATTAGCAACTATCATTCGCCACACAAAATTGAGTGATGATATGACAAACCGGCGGTTGTTCGGTCCCCAAGCGATGCTGCTTAATGGTGAATGTTTCATGATTCCTTTGAATTTCTGTCTTGTTTGACGGGACTTATCTGGTTGAGCCGCGAGGAGAATCGATCCGAAGGCTGGTCCTCAATGCCAACTTCGCTGAATTCCCCATGACCTTGATCGAACGGAACACGGGCGCAGGCATCAGGCGGAGAAGCATCCATTTGATCAATGCGCCATCCACGCGAGCGCGCCAGAGCGAAAAAAGAATCCGGAATTTCCGCACCGTTCCGGCACTGGCATACTCAGCCCGCTGACACAACAATTGACGATGATAAATGCAGGCACTTTTAAGGTCAACCCATTGCTCCTCGCTAATCAGTCTTTTTTGTCTCGCCACCTGTAGATCGCCCAGGAAGGCGTCATACAACCCGGCGCGGCCCCTGGCATCGCGAATCATCCGTTCCTCCTGTTGCTTGACAGCGATCCAGGAGGTCGCCAACTCGTGGCGTCTGGAAAAAAGGTTGTTTCCGTGAATGCGCCGCTTGATAAGGGGGGCATTCACGAATATCAATGATCCTAGGCAAATTGCCCGCAGGGCAGCGACGCTGTCTTCGTGAATCAAGGCGCTTGGCAGGGGACCAAAAGTCGAATAAGTAAACGGATGACCAGCAAAAGCGCCCCCTACTATCCCGGGTTGCAGAGTGCGAATATAGTCTTCCAAGGTGGGCCTCTCTTCTCTGAAGGTGACGGTTTTCGACGGTGAAGAATTTACCGGATCGCCGATGATGTTTCCCTTTTCATCGATGTCAATGAATTCACCTTGAATTCCCATGGCCCTCTTGCCGGAGTGCTCCCAAGCCTGGTACACGATCTCGACCCGGTTCGGAAAAGAGATGTCATCGCCAGCGGCACCCACCCACAACTGGCCGTGCGCAAGCTCCGCCAGACGATTGGAATGCCCGGCCAGGCCCAAGTTGGTGGAATTCCGGTTTAATATCAGCCGGTGCGGACCCCGATAGATTTCCGCCATCTCACGCATGATTTCAAAAGTCCGGTCCTTGGAACAGTCATCGGACAAAATAATCTCCAAGGGTGAATACGTCTGCGCAAATGTACCCTCGACCGCCTCCCGGATGAACTGTTCCTGGTTATAGGCGCAGACCATCAGTGTCAACAACGGTTTGGTATTACCAAGCGTCATAAATGCAAAAGCAAAAATTTCATTCTTGGGTTCGAGGTGATTGCCTTTCAGGAGGAGTGCGGTCCGGCAGGGCTTCCTTCGCTCCACATCGTAAACGTCCTGCCAAACATGCGGAATTTACGGGCACGGCCGAGTTTTTGAAACGGCATCCTGCTCAACGAATTCAATTGCGGCTTGTTCCACTCAGCAACCTCGATATACGCGCGGCTTTTCTTCTGCGCCGCAAGCACTTCCAGGATTCTCAATACCAAGGAACGATTAATGCGCTGGCCGCGAAACTCCGGAAATACGAAGAAGTCAAACAAATGGACATCATCAGTTCCCAAAGGAAAAAAATACGGTTCAATCGTGCTTCCATTCAGCGTCCATCCGTAACCCGCAAGGTGATTTCCCGACTTTGCGAGCCACAAGGTGGCACCCCGCTCGAAGCGCTCGGAAATCAGGCGCTGCATGATTTTTGGATTCCAGAAATTTACTATTTGCAGCAAGTCCCGAGCGGCCACCGTTTGCGCTACCGCGTTCCGCTCGACAGTCAGGGGGTGCCGGTCAGGCAGGTCGGAGGTTTTCCAAGATCCAAGATCACAGCAGAACAGCACCATTTTGCTTCCGGTCGGCATCCGCCTGACCGAGAGGAAAGACCGTTTAAGCGCCGCCCAAATCCCATGGCGTCTTCGATATTCGACGACGCGACTTGCCAAATCCTGCAAATGCATTGTTCCCGCGCGGTAGTTCATCCATCACCACACTTCCAGTTCGTCTCCTAAACACATTCGATGCGTTTCCTCGAGAACAGAGAACGCAAACAGGCTCTGAAGACCCGAATTCGAATGCCGTTTTCCTTGCGTTTCGAAGGCCGGACAAGACAACTGATCGAAGCCGCCGCTAGGCGGATAACCTTATGGATGAAAATCAAACAGGCCATGCTGAAACAGCCGACGGCGCCATGATGTTTTTGCCAATAGCGCAGGATGGAATCTTGCTGGGTTACCGCCACCCAGACGGGATCCTGCTTTGCGCTGCTTCCACCCCGGTAATGGATCGCTCGCGCTTCAGGAAGAAATACCACCCGCCAACCAGCGTCCCGACAACGCTTGCACCAATCTACATCTTCGGCATACATGAAAAAACCTTCGTCGAGCAGCCCGAATTCATTGATGGCTTTGCGTCTGGCCATCCAAAAACAGCCTACCAGAACGTCCACGTCCAAAATGCGATCGCCATCGAAATAGAACATATGTTCGCCGCTGAAAAGTTTCGCTCCCCTGAAAACGCTCGCCAACCCCGTGGCCGAACAAAAATTATTCCAGAAGGTTGGAAAGGCGCGGCACGAGCTCTGATGCGTCATGTCGTCATTCAAAATCCGGGGGCCGATCATTCCGATGTCGGGGCATTGATCCAGATAATTGGCCAGCATATCAACGCAGTCATCGCAGACTTTGATGTCGGAATTGAGCAGGCAGACATACTTTCCATGGCTGGCCATGATTCCCATGTTGTTGCCCCGGGCAAATCCGACATTTTCTTTGTTCTTGATCAATCTCACGTTCGGGAACCTGGCCTCCACAGTTTCAGGCGAGCCGTCCGTCGAGGCATTGTCCACCACGATGATTTCAATACTCCGCGATTTGGTGCCATTTGAAAGACTTTTGAGGCATTCCTCCAAATGCTGCCGGTCGTTCCACGAAAGAATTATTATGGAAATATCCACTGGCATATTCGCAAGTTTTGGGCGTTCATTCGGGATATCCGGCGCGTTTCACGCACCACGCTCCTGTGCGGAACGGTTTGGCAGGGTGCCTTGGCGCCAGCGGCGTACCCGATCTCCCGCTCGCATCAGCAGCGAACTGAAAGGGTTTTCGCACAAGGTGATTGGACCGATATATGCCACTTCGCGGCCCGAAAAGCCGCGCTTGAATTG
>CAWHAH010000049.1:0-50946 GCA_963827205.1 uncultured Verrucomicrobiae bacterium | reverse complement strand
GAGAAAATCCGGCGGCACGCGCACATCGGCGTCACTGACCAGAATCAAATCGTGCTTCGCGAGTTTTTCAAGCTGAACCAGCTTGGCGACTTTGGCGTTCGCGCCGGACAGCGGGTCGCAAACAACGAGTTGCGCGTCGCGACCGGGATTTTTTTCGATGAGTTCGCGGACGATTTTGCAAACCGGGTCTTCAGCGTCGGCGACCCCGAAGAGGATTTGCGTCCGGCCGGTGTAATTCTGGTTGAACCAGCTTTGGAGGGATTCGGTGGTGGTTTTGTCGCAGCCTTTGAGCGGTTTGAGCACGGTGATGCCGGGCGACAAAGAAAAATCGGTGACGCGCCGATGCAGGGGAAATCGCCGCGCGGCGGCCCATTGCCAGAGCGCAAGCGCGAGGCTCAACAACGCGAGGACGGCGAGAATTGCGTGGGCAAAATTCACCGGGGAACAATCACAAGTCAGGCGGTAGCCGCAGGCGCTTTGGCTTCAGGATGCTCGTCGAGCACGAGCACGCCGTGCGGCGGGAGGTCATAGTTGCCGGAGAAGGTGTTGCCGGTGAGGTAGTCGTGCATCGGCTTGTAAAACTGGATGCGGACGGGCGTGTTTTGATGGTTGAGCAGGAAATAAACCCGCGTGCCTTCCTTCTCGCGCATGCTGACCTCGACGTTTTCGGGGACTTTGAGCAGGGGTTGCAGTCCGCACATCTGGCGCAACCAAACGACAAAGTCGTGGTAAAAGTGCTGGTGACTCATCGTGCCGATGTAAATCGCCTTGCCGAGGCCGAAGTTGTTCATGGTGATGGCGGGGCGGCCAGCGTAAAAATCCTTCGCATAAGTCGCCAGAATCTGGCAGCCCTTCGGCTCGATGATATCGCACCAGAGCCGCGCGGGATGCAGATGACTCGTCTGGAACGCGCCCTTGAAGGTGAGATGATTTTCCTCGCCGGGCGGAATGGGATCGAACTCCAACACTTCCATCCCGAACAGTTCGGTCATGTCGTTGGGATAACCGGTGTCGGGCGCGATGCTGTATTGGTCCACCAGGCCGGTGTTGAACGTGCTGACGAGCGTGCCACCGTTCTGGACGTAGAGTTTGAGGCGGTCGGCCTCGCCGGCGGCCAGCAAATGCAGCGAGGGGGCGACGACCAGCTTGTACTGCGACAAATCCTCCGTCGGACGCGCAAAATCCACGGGAATGTTCCGGTCGTGCAGCGCGTTGTAAAAGAGCTGGATGTGCTCGCGCAGGTTGAAAAATTTGCTGGGCTGCATGGGGAGCTGCAGCGCCCAGTCGTTGTCGTGGGTGTAAAGGATACAGGTCTGGGGCACAACCTTCGTGCCCTTGATCGCGGGCGCGAGCAACTTAAGTTCCTCGCCAATCTGGCTGATTTCCTGGTAAATGCGCGTGTTGCCCTCAATATGGTGCGGCAGCACGGCACCGAAAAATTTCTCGTTGCCGATGCGCGGCTGTCGCCAGTGATAATAAAGCACGCCGCAGGCGCCACGCGAAAACAACTGGTAGGTGAACAGCCGGATGATGCCGGGACGCACGAGCGAATTCACGTCCTGCCAGTTGACCTGGCCGGCTTTTTGTTCAATCACCCAAAAACCGCAATCGCCGTCAGGCGTTTTGATATTCGCCTTTTTAAGCGAGCGGAGGATGTCAATGTCGCAGGCCAGTTCGGCGGATTTGGCTTTGATGGCCGCATTGGTTTCCACGGACACAAAGTCCACCACATCCGCCATGTCGAAGTGATCGAATTTGCGCCGGAGGGCGCGGAGGTTCACGGTGACGGGATGGTCGGGGCAAAGCTCGTGCAGCACCTCGGTCTGCATCCGGATGAAGGCGATGATGGCGTCGCTGCAAAAGCGGTTCCAATCGAGCAGAAGCGCCGGATTGTGGTTGCCGGGCGCATGGAGGGGCATCGGCACCTGATCAAAAGAGGAAACCACCTGTCCCCAATAGCGCAGCCCCAACCGGTCGTTGAGGCGCTCGACGGTTTCATATTTCAACTTGAGCCAGCTCTGCCATTCCAGCCGTGAATCCTCATTGAACGACCACTCGGTTTGATGGCCACCGATGCCGCTGTCAATCTGCCAGGCAATGAGTTGAGGATGATCCCCCAACGCGCGGGCCATGTTCTCGACGAGGCGCTTGGCGGCGTTCCAAAGGGTGTCGTTGTTGAAACAGACCGCGCGGCGCGTGCCTTCGTGTTTGACCAGCCCGCGCTCGTCCAGCGGCAGGATATCGGGGTATTTGCGCGCCAGCCAGATGGGCGGGGCGGAGGTCGGCGTGCCCAGCACGACCTTGATGTCGTGGTCCGCCATGATATCCATCACGCGGCGCAGCCAGCGGAAATCGTATTTGCCTTCCTTTGGTTCGCAGAGGCCCCAGGAAAATTCCCCGATGCGGACGACATTGAAACCGGCCTTGACCATCAATTCGGCGTCGCGCTCCCAAGCGCCCTCGGGCTCGTCGGCCGTGCCGCCGTAAGGGAAGACCCACTGCTCCGGATAATAATCAACGCCAAAAAACATAACCCAATGATTTCAACTCGTGAGCTTCGTGCGGATTATAAAAGCTGGCCGCTGCGCTGGCAACCCTAAAATCGCAGCCCGGCACGGCGGAAAAATGCCTGTCAATCTGCCGCTTTTCGGGCAAATTGGTTTTGCGCGGGCAATCCGATCCCGTCTGCCCGCCCCTGGCTGCGAATTTTAGATCTGGTGGTGGCGTGCCGCTGTGCCACCGCGCGCCGCCGGAGGAGCGCAACTGCCGTTTTGTCAACCACCGCCAATTTTGCGCTTTATTCCCCGGCCTGAATTCTGAATGCTAAATCTCATGGCCTTCTTGAATGACAACTTTTTGAAACTGAAAGCCGGCTACCTCTTTCCTGAAATCAACCGGCGCGTCAAAGTTTTTTGCGAGGCGAATCCCGAAGCCGCCCGGCGCCTCGTCCGCTGCGGCATTGGCGATGTGACCGAACCGCTGCCCCCCGCCGCCATTGCCGCCATGCACAAGGCCGTGGACGAAATGGCCGTGCGCGAAACGTTCCGGGGCTACGGCCCGGAACAGGGCTACGAATGGCTGCGTGCCGCCATTGCGAAAAACGATTTCCGTGACCGCGGCTGTGAGGTGGCCGACGACGAGATTTTTGTCAGCGACGGCGCCAAATGCGACACCGGCAACATCCTCGACATCCTCGGCCACAAAAACAAAATTGCCGTCAGCGACCCGGTTTATCCGGTTTACGTGGACACAAATGTCATGGCCGGTCACACGGGCGAAGCGAACGAAGCCGGCACTTACTCGAAACTCGTCTATCTGCCGTGCAAGCCGTCCAACGGTTTCATTCCCGAACCGCCGAAACGGCACGTGGACGTGATTTATCTTTGCTCGCCGAACAACCCGACCGGGGCGGCGGCCAATCGCCCGCAACTCGAAGCGTGGGTCAAATACGCGCTCGAACACAAGGCCGTCATTTTATTCGACGCAGCTTACGAAGCTTACATCAGCGACCCAAACCTGCCGCATTCGATTTACGAAATTCCCGGCGCGCGCGAATGCGCCATCGAATTCCGCAGTTGCTCGAAGAACGGCGGGTTCACGGGCGTCCGCTGCGCTTTTACGGTTGTTCCAAAAACGCTGAATGCGCAGACGAAATCCGGCGAGTTCAAACCGCTGCATCCTTTGTGGCTGCGGCGCACGACCACGAAGTTCAACGGCGCAAGTTATATCGCGCAACGCGGCGCGGAGGCACTTTATTCTTCGGAAGGCAAGGCGCAGGTGCGCGCACTCATCGAACATTATCTTGGCAACGCGAAGGTTTTGCGCGAAGGCGCGAAGCAAGCCGGGCTGAAAGTTTTCGGCGGTGTGAACGCGCCCTACCTCTGGGCCAAGGCGGGGCGAGGCGTCACCAGCTGGCAGGCCTTCGACAAAATTCTCGGCGAAGCCAACGTCGTCATCACGCCCGGGAGCGGTTTCGGCTCAAGAGGCGAAGGTTATTTCCGCATCAGCGCCTTCAACAGCCGCGCCAACGCCGAGGAAGCCGCGCGCCGCTTGCAGGCATTGAAGTGGTAAAAATTGAGGCGGGGCGGATGAAGTTTGTGTTTACGCTCGCCCTCAACGCTCGCCCTCAACCTGACCTTCTCCCCCGGGAGAAGGAACAGCAATCGTACATTCCAGTTTTGCGGATGATTGTCTGGCCAATCCAGTCGCGCGAATTTGAAGCGGACGGAATATAATTCTCCCTCTTTTCCCTCGCGCATCGGATGGGAGAGGGTGGTCGCAGGCCGGGTGCGGGTATGAATTTGGCCGGGGTGAGGTCGGACGTGAACCATTTGAATCCGAATGCCGCACAAGAAACCGGTGGACTCGTCGCGCCGTTTGCAAGCATTGAACTGGCGACCAAGCCCATTTTACCAGGACTGAAACCCGGAGGGAGGGAGGTTGATTCAGGCGTTTCGACGGACTTGCTTCGTTTGCGTTCCAGTGTATCGTCTCGGCGAGGCCAGTCGTCATGGAAACCAGCAATGGCACACCTCGAAAGAAGCACGTCCTGATCGTGGACGACGATGTTCAACTCGCTTGGTCGCTCAAAGAAATGCTCGAAGCCAAAGGTTTTGAGGCGACGATTGTGCCCGATGGTGCGCTGGCTTTGAAGTTTGTTCTTGATCATCGTCCCGATGCCGTGGTCTGCGATTTGCAGACCTCCCGGGTCGAAGGCGACCTGTTGTATGCCACACTCGAACGTTCGTATCCATTGCTGGCCCGGCGGTTTGTTTTCATTGTCGGGGCGGACGAACACTCACAGTTCCAGAAATTCATTGATACAGTTGAGTTGCCGGTGTTGCGCAAACCGGTGGCGGTGGAAGTTTTGCTGGACGAAGTCGCCCGCGCGGTTGAGCGGGAATGAACCGGGCCGGAATTGAAGTGGTGAAATTTCATCGTTGCGGGAAGCATTTGTTTTGGTATCTTTGCTGCTCGTTTTTACCAATAATTTAACTGGAAAGAATTTATGTCACAGCATCGCAGTCTGCGCGCGGCGTCCACCCTCGGCGGCAAGCGCAATGTCCTCAAGCGCTTCGAGCGCGTCGAGCTCCTCAAAAAACGCGGCCATTGGAAGGACGGCGACCGCATCACCGGCCTCCGCAAAACCAAACCGAGTGTGTGACGTGTGTCGGGTGACGGGTGACGCGATTTCCCGCCATTCGTCACATGTCACTCGTCACATTCCGTGGTTCGTTTGCAAAAATTTCTGGCCGAGGCGGGCGTGGCTTCGCGCCGCGCGAGCGAGCAATCCATCCTGGACGGGCGCGTCAGCGTCAACGGCCAGCCGGTCCGCCGGCTCGGCACGAAGGTTGATCCCGCCCACGACGCGGTAACGGTGGACGGCAGGCCGGTGCGGGTCCGGCGCAAGCTTTATGTGGCATTGCACAAGCCCGCCGGCTGCGTTTGTTCGCGCCCGGACGAAACGGGCCGTCCGACCATTTACGATTTATTGCCGAAGGAATGGCAAAATATTTATTCCGTGGGCCGTCTGGATTTCAACACGGAAGGATTGCTTTTCCTGACCAATGATGGACAATTCGCCTTGCGCTTGACGCATCCGCGTTATGGCGTCCGCAAAAAATACGTGGCGACGGTTGAAGGCGAAGTGGACGAGGCGATGCTCGCGGGGTTCACGCGCGGCATTTTTCACGACGGTGAAAAATTAAAGGCGCAGTCGGCCCGGCTGATTACGGCCAGTCGCGCCAAAAGCGTAGTGGAACTGGAATTGGGCGAGGGCAAAAACCGCGAAGTGCGGCGGCTGTTTGAATCGCAGGGATTGACGGTGAAGCGGTTGCAGCGGACGCAGATTGGCAAAATCAAACTGGGCGAACTGAAACCGGGCCGCTGGCGGACATTGACAGAGACAGAAATAAGCACTTTACTTGGTTGAATTATGAAAAAGCAGATTTGGTCGGTTTTCGTGGCAACAATATCAACGAGCCTGCTCGCGCAGACGAACGCACCGGAGATGACACCCCCCACCGCAACTCCGGCAGCGGCAATGACCGCACCCGCGGCGACCACCGCCGAGCCGGCGCCGGCGGTGACGAATGCGCCCGCTAAAAAGAAAGTCGTCCCGCACAAGAAGCGCAAGCTCGCCGCGGCCAAAGAAGCCACCATCGCCGAAACACCCGTTGTGCTTGCGCCCGGCCCGGCGGAAGTCGGCGCCAATGGCATCAATGTTCGCGGCCAGGCCAGTTTCAAGGGCGAAGTCATTGCCCACCTTTCCCAAGGCGAGACGGTGACGGTGCTCGAACAAATCAATTTGCGCAAGCACAAGGCGGATGAACCGGCGCAGTGGGCCAAAATCGCCTACCCCACGAATGCCAACGTCTGGGTCAATGCCAAATACATTGACGCTGAGACCAGGACGGTCAAACCAAAGAAATTGAATCTGCGGGCCGGGCCGGGTGAAAATTACAGCATCGTCGGCTTGATTGAGCGCGGCACACCGGTCAGCGAAATTTTGAACAAAGGCAACTGGATAGAAATTGAGCCGCCGACGAATGCCTACGCCTTCGTGGCCGCGATGTATTTGAAACAGGAAGCGCCGGCCGTTGCTGCGGCCAACACCGCGCCACCACCCGCGCCCGCTCCAGCGGAGATGGTGCCGGCGCCCGCGCCCACGCCGGTCCCTGAAGCACAACCTGTCGTCACCGCGCCGCCACCCACCCCTGCACCAGCCGAATCCACCACCGCGCCGACGGTTGCAATGGAAACGAATCCGCCGGCTGCGCCGGTTGAACAAGGGCCGCCGCCACCGCGCGTCGTGACCCACGAAGGATTCGTGCGCCATGTCTCCAGTGTGATTGAACCGACGGCTTATGAATTGTATGACCCGACCACCTTCACCTCCATTGATTACCTCTACACGACGGCGACGAACCTCGACTTGAGTCGTTACAACGGCCTGCACATCATCGTGACCGGCGAGGAGGGCCTTGCAGCGCGGTGGAACCAGACGCCCGTTCTTACGATTCAACGCATTTTTGTGGTTTCCGGAAATACAAATGCCGTCCCAAGATTCCAATCCGTCAGCCCGCGCACCGGGCACCGTTATTGACGGGCGCGCCATCGCCGCGCAAATCCAGCGTGATCTGGTTGTCCGCATCGCTGCATTGAAATCGCGCGGCGTTCAGGCCGGGCTGGCGTTTGTGCGTGTCGGAGAAGACCCGGCGTCCAGGGTTTATGTCGGCCGCAAGGAAAAAGCCTGCGCCGAACTGGGCATTTTTTCGGAAATGCATGTTTTGCCGGAAGCGACCAGCGAGGAGGAACTGCTCGCGCTGCTGAAAAAAATAAACGCCGATGCGCGCTTGCACGGAATCCTGGTGCAGGCGCCATTGCCGAAACAAATCCGCGAGCCGGTGATTTATTCCGCCGTTTTGCCACAGAAAGACGTGGACGGTTTTCATCCGGTGAACGTCGGCAAATTGATGCTGGGTGATCCGACGGGTTTTCGGCCCTGCACGCCCGCGGGCATTGGCGAGTTGCTCGCGCGCTCGAACGTGAAAACTGACGGCGCGGAAGTGGTGATTTTGGGCCGGGGCAACATTGTCGGCAAACCGATGGCGGCGATGCTTTGCCAGAAAAGCAAACACGCGAACGCGACCGTGACGATTTGTCATTCCGCCACACGCGACCTCCCGGCACATTGCCGGCGGGCGGACATTTTGATTGCGGCGATGGGCGTGGCGGAATTTGTGAAGGCGGACATGGTCAAGCCCGGCGCAACGGTGATTGACGTGGGCGTCAACCGGGTGAGCGATCCGAAGGCGAAGGGCGGCTCGCGGTTGGTCGGTGACGTGGATTTCGCAGGCGTTCATCCGATTGCGGGAAAAATCACGCCCAACCCCGGCGGCGTCGGGCCGATGACGATTGCGATGTTGATGCAAAACACCGTGCGCGCGGCGGAAAACTCTGCAGCGTAGGAGCCGACGTGAGGAGGCTCTGTTTTTACGGATACACAAATAAAGAACCAAAATTTGGAGTCTCGTCACCTCGACTCCTACAACGGACAACAAGTTTATGGAAGCTACTCGAATTTTACCCGATTTGCAATCCTCGCTGTTGTGCGAGGAGGTCCGCCAGGAAGCCAACGGCAATCTGATTCTCATCGGCGTCATCAGTCTCATCCGCGTGCCGCAACTGCCCATCGTCGCCGCGCGGCTGTGCGTCTTCAACCGCTGGACGGCGGGCATCGGCCGGTTCACGGAATGCATCCGGCTCATCGCGCCCGACCAGACCACGGTGATCCGGAAGGGCGAGATGAAATTTGAACTGCGCGACGCGGGACTGCATACCACCAGCGTGATGGTCTTCGGCCAGGTCGAATTCAAGGCCGCCGGGACCCATTTTATTGAGGTGCTCGTGGACGACGTGATGAAACTGCGTTACCCCATTCCGGTGGTTCACGTCCCGCCGCCGGAGTCGGCGCAAAAACCACCGCCGCCTCCTCCTGAAGCCGCGCCCGGCGCCTGAGCCCGGCGCAAATTGTGTCCGATCGCGACTCGCGGAAATGGATAATGGAGCGCGGGCTTCAGCCCGCCGCCATCCGCCAGCGGAGAAGGCGTCAAAACCCATGCCAGCTTTCATTTATTGACTTTCGCATAAATGAGTAACACACTCTTCCCGCATGAGCACGAAAACCAAGCGGGACCTCGACGGAATGGAACAGCGGCGGCGTGAAGGGATGCGACTCTTGGGCCGGGGAATTTCCCAGGCGGAAGTGGGTCGGCAGTGTGGCGTAAGCCGTCCCACGGCGATGCGCTGGGAACAACAACGCAAATCAGTTCGTGGCGCGGCGTGGAAGCGCCGCCCCTTGGGGCGCCGACCCAAGCTCAAGCCGGGCGACCAGCAACAACTGGAGAAAGCTCTGTTGCAGGGCGCCCAAGCCCACGGTTTCCTCAACGACCTCTGGACGTTGCCGCGCGTGGCCGAACTGATCCACCGCCAAAGCGGCGTGCGCCTGCATCCAGGCCATGTCTGGCGAGTGTTGGGCCGGATGGGCTGGAGCATACAGCGACCGGCGGGCAAGGCGGTGCAACGGGATGAAGCGGCGATTGCCCGTTGGAAGAAACATTCTTGGCCCGCGCTAAAAAAAAGTCCCTGAAGGAAGGCCGAACGATTGTCTTTGTTGATGAAAGCGGTCTTTCGGAGCGCCCCAGTGTCGTACGCACTTGGGCTCCCAAAGGGCAGACCCCGCAACTGGTTTTCAGTCATTCCTGGGGCAAACTCTCCGTCCTGGCCGGGATTACCTGGTGGGAGTTTTATTTTCGCCTCTATCGCGGCAGCATCAAAGGCCGACAGGCTGCGGAGTTTCTCGGCCACCTCCGCCGCCAGATTCCCGGCAAACTGCTGGTGATCTGGGACGGGCTGGCAGTGCATCGCAGTCGTACGGTGCGGCGCTGTGTCGAGCGGACCCAAGGCGACATCGTTTTGGCCCGCTTGCCGGCCTACGCCCCAGAACTCAATCCGGTCGAATACATCTGGGGCCATCTCAAAAGCCATGCTTTGGCCAACTTCTGCCCCAAAGACCTTTGGCACCTGGGACGCGAAGCCCGGCGACAACTGCGGCGCAGTCAACGCCGCCCCGCCTTGATCCGCGCCTTCTGGCAACAGGCCGAGCTTTCTTTGTAACCAATTGTTACTCATTTATGCGAGACTTAATAGGGCGACGAAGCGGCGTGAACGCTGCGCGCCGGCTTCCATTTTGGAACGTTGCCCATTTGCCCGAGATTCAATAATTTGCTGTGGTGCGCCGAAAAGATCGAGTTGCAGGCCCGACGCTACACGAAACTGGAGCGGCGCAAACTTCCGCGACAAACGGGATTGATTGGTTAAAATGCGGCGGAACGAAAGTTCCGCATCATGACGGCTTCGAAATCATCGCCAACTGCCTGGGAACCGCTCACACCGCGCGGGGTGGCGGCATTTGCCCGTGCGCGACTGGGCCGCCTGCTGCTGGTGCAATTCATTGTCGCGGTGCTGGCTGCCATCGCGGTGGATTGGTTTTTCGCCTACGGTTGTTTCCCCACCATCACGGCCGCCATTAAACAATTGCCGGACCAGGGCGAAATCCGCGCCGGCCAGTTGAACTGGCAAGGTGAATCACCGGCGCTTCTGGCCGAAGGCGGCTTTCTGGCATTTGATGTGGACCTGGAACATACCGGCCAAATCCTCTCGCCGGCGCAGGTGCAAATCGAATTCGGCAGGGATTCTGTCCGCGTTTTTTCGCTGCTCGGCTACACCGACTTTTGGTATCCGTCCAACCAGTCGCTTTATTTTGACCGGACCGATCTGGAACCGCTTTGGGATGCCTGGAAACCCGACATCCTGGCGATCATGACCGGCGCGGTTATCGTCGGGCTGATGCTTTCGTGGGCGGTTTTGGCAACCGCTTATTTCTTGCCGGCCTGGCTGATTTGCTTTTTTGCCGACCGCGATTTGAACTTCCGTCAAAGCTGGCGGCTGGCGGGCGCGGCGCTCATGCCCGGCGCGTTGCTGCTGACGGCGGCGATTGCGCTTTACGCCCTGGGCGCGCTGGATTTGATCCAGATGAGTTTTGCCTTCGGTGCGCATCTGGTCCTCGGATGGATTTATTTGTTCATCAGTCCGCTGTTTCTGCAACGGGTGTCTCCAACGGAAAAGCAGAACCCATTTTCAACCAGGCCTTGATCTTAATCCTAATCTTCTTCACCGGGGGATCAGGATCAAGATTACGAGCAGGATGAAGACTGACTTCGTTGACACCCGCGTCAATGGCCTTTAGCCTGCGGGCATCATGTCACGACTGCCGTTTGAACTGATGCTGGCCCTGCGCTATTTGCGGCCCAAACGGACGTTCGTTTCCATCATCACCCTCATCTCCGTCGTCGGCGTCGCGCTCGGCGTCGCCGTGCTCATCATCGTCATCAGTGTCATGAGCGGGTTCGACCGCGACCTGCGCGAAAAAATCCTCGGTTTCAACGCGCATGTGAAAATTTATGAGCGGGGCCGGACGATGGAAAATTATGAGCAGGTGATGGGGTTGGTCGAATCCAACAAAAATGTGCGTGGCGTCGCGCCGTTTGTGCTTGGACCCGTGCTGCTCGAAACCGAGCCGACGAATGGTGAGCAGGCGGCCTTCGCCACGCCGTACCTCCGCGGTGTTGATCCTAGCCACGAAGCCGACGTGAGCGTGCTGCCGCAAAGCATTCGCTTCGGCAAATTTGATTTGAGCGGGCGCGGTCTGGTGGTCGGCAGCGACTTCGCCGAAACCTACGCTCTGTTTGTGGGCGACCGCGTTTCGATTTATTCGCCGGCCGAACTGAAGAAAATGAAGGACCGGCGCGGCACGACGAATGAGGAAGCCATTTTGCCGGATGAATACACCGTGACCGGCATTTTTGACGTGGGTTATTACGATTACGATGCCACCGTGGTGGTTGCGTCGCTCGAAAATGCACAGGACCTTTATGCGTTGGGCGACAGCGTTCACGGTTTGATGGTGATGTTGCAAGACCCCTATCAAGCGCCGGAAGTTCGGCGCGAACTGGAGGCCACGCTAGGGCCGGACTACAACGTCACCACCTGGACGGAGGAAAATGCCACGCTGCTCGGGGCGCTCCTGGTCGAAAAAAACGTCATGTTTTACATCCTGTTTTTCATCGTGATTGTCGCCGCGCTGTGCATTCTGAGCGCGCAAATCACGTTTGTCGTCCAGAAAACCCGCGAAATCGGGATGCTCAAGGCGTTGGGTGCGACGAACTTTCAAATCTCCGGCATCTTTCTGAGCCAGAGCGCCATTATCGGCGTGCTGGGCGTGCTGGCCGGCTACGGTTTGGGCCTCTTGGGGCTGGTGTATCGCAATGAATTCCTGCATTTCATGAACCACCTCACGGGACGCGACCTGTTGCCCGTGTCACTTTACTTTTTCAACCAACTGCCGGCGGTGATCAACTTGAATGACATCGCCATCATTTGCGGAGGCTCGTTTATCATTTGCGTTCTTGGCGGGGTGCTGCCCGCCTGGCGCGCTGGTCGGCTCAAACCCGTGGAGGCGCTGCGCTATGAATGATATTTTTGATTTACGATCTATGATTTATGATTTCTTCAACGCGAGCGCCTGCCTTAAATCGTCAATCGTAAATCATAAATCCCATGACTGAGCCGCTGCTTTCCGCCCGCGCCTTGGCCAAGACCTACACGATGGGCAAACGCACGCTCGAAGTGTTGCGCGGGGTGAACCTCGATGTGGCGCGCGGCGAATTCCTCGCCTTGCGCGGCGCGTCCGGCGCGGGCAAGAGCACTTTGCTCCATTTGATCGGCGGTCTGGACACGCCGAACGCGGGCGAAATCCGGTTCGCCGGGCAAAATCTGGCCGCCTTTTCCGAACGCGAATTGACCGATTTCCGCAACCACCGTGTGGGTTTCGTTTTCCAGGCGTATCATCTGCTGCCGGAACTCACCGCGCTCGAAAACGTCTGTCTTCCCGCTCGGGTCGCCCGCGTACCCGCCGCCAAAGCCGGGGCGCGCGGCCGCGAATTGCTCGCCCGCGTCGGCCTGGCGGAGCGTATGGAGCACAAGCCGTTTGAACTTTCCGGCGGTGAACAACAGCGCGTGGCCATCGCCCGCGCCCTCGTCAACGAGCCGGATTTGCTGCTGGCCGACGAACCGACCGGCAACCTCGATTCGCACACCGGCGGCGAAATCCTTGCATTGCTGAAAAACCTGCGCGCCAGCAAGCAAACCACGCTGGTCATCGCCACGCACGACGCCCACGTGGCCGCCAATGCCCCGCGGGTGGTTGAATTGGTGGACGGCCAGATACACGCGTGATACGTGAAACGTGAAGCGTGAATGTTACCCATTCGGTTCACGCATCACGTTTCACGTTTCATTTGGCCGGGTAAAATCGTAAATGTGACGAACCAGGAACATTGGGAACAACGCTACCAATCCGGCGACATGCACTGGGACAAAGGTGCGCCGTCGCCGGGGTTGGTGGATTTTTTGGCGGCGCATCCGGCCCTTCCGCGCGGCGCCGTTTGCGTTCCGGGTTGCGGCACGGGCCACGACGTGCGCGAGCTTGCCAAGGCGGTTTCCCGGCGTTTGGGTTCGACATCGCGCCGAGTGCGATTCGTCTCGCTGTGCAGAAAACGAGGGCCAGCGGACTCAAGGCCGGGTTTCGGCGTGCCGATTTCCTGCAGGATGATCCGCCGCAATTGTTTGATTGGATTTTTGAACATACGCTCTTCTGCGCAATCAAACCCGATGAACGAAACGATTATGTCCGCGCGGTGCTGCGCTGGCTCCGGCTGGAGGGACAATATTGGGCGGTCAATTATATGATCGTTGAAGATAGGGAAGGCCCGCCGTTCCCGGTAACGCGGGAAGAACTGTGGCAGCGTTTCTCGCCGCACTTTGAGTTGGTGGCGGTGTGGGTTCCGCGTTCGTATCCCAACCGCATTGGGCGGGAACGGATGTTCTGGTGGCAGCGGAAAGCCGGTTGAAATGCACCGTCCGTGCGGCTAGTTTCTGTTTGATGTATGCTTGACGACCGCGATTATATGCGCCAGCCGGTTTACCGTGACCGGCCGCGGGTGCCGCCAATGTCGTTCACGATCGTGCTTCTGATCGTGAACGCCATCGTTTTCCTCATTGAATGCGCCGTTTACGGTTATCCACTGCGGTTGCCTCCGGTTGACAGTTATTTCGCATTGAGCGTGGAGGGATTGGAGCACGGCTACGTCTGGCAACTGCTGACCTACCAATTCATGCATGCCGGGGTGCTCCACATCCTGCTCAATGGCTGGGCGATTTACGTCTTTGGCCACGCGATTGAAGAAGCCATCGGCTGGAAAAAATACCTGACGCTGTATCTGAGCAGCGGGGTTATCGGTGGCATTTGTCAGGCGCTGGCGGCATTGCTTTGGCCCAATCTTTTCGGCGGATCGGTGGTCGGCGCGTCGGCGGGGGCATTTGGCCTGGTTGCGGCCTTTGCGGTTTTGTTCCCGCAACGCGAACTGACCTTGCTGCTGTTTTTCATCATCCCGGTCCGGCTGACCGCAAAAATGCTGTTGATTCTTTCAGCGGTACTGGCGGGGGCCGGCCTCGTTTTTCCCATCAGCAACATCGCCAACGCCGCGCATTTGGGCGGGATGTTGACTGGCGTGATTTTCATCCGTCAGTTTATTCAGGGCCGCGGGCTGCGATGGAAATTTCCAGCACGCCGCGCCGTGCCGCGCGAGCTCGTGAACGTGCACGCAGCCAGGTCCGCATCGTGGCATTCGTCCGCCGGCAAATTGGACGAGGAACAGTCCACTGACGAATTCGTGATGAGCGAAGTGGACCCCATCCTCGACAAAATTTCCGCCCACGGCATCCAAAGCCTGACCGAACGCGAGCGCAAAATCCTGGAAAAGGCCCGCGCGCGGATGACGAAGCGGTAAAACGTGAAGCGCGAAGCGTGACTGGTGAAAGCGATGCCACGCCGCCCCTTCACGTTTCACGGTTCACGATTCATATAGCACGTTCTCGACTCGCGCGGAGCGAATGCCTAAGCTCCCCGCATGATCACGCGCTATTCCCGTCCCGAAATGCGGGCCATCTGGACTGATGAAAACCGGCTCCGCCTCTGGCTGCAAATCGAACTCCTCGCTGCCGAAGCGCTCGTCCGGGAAGGCATCGTACCGCGTGCCGACTTCGTCAAAATGAAGCGCGGTGCGGAAAGGTGGTTTGCCAATCTGCCCGGATTGGTCACCCGCCAGAAGGAGCTGGAAAAGACCCTCAACCACGACGTCATCGGCTTCACCACCGCCGTCGCCGAAAAAATCAATCACCGCGCCAGCCGCTGGTTCCATTTCGGCCTCACCAGCAGCGACATCATTGACACCGCGTTCGCCGTGCAGATGGTGCAAAGCGCAGACATTCTCATCGCTGATGTCAAGACGCTGCGGAAGTCCATTGCGAAGCAGGCGCGTCAATACAAATTCACGCCGTGCATTGGTCGCAGCCACGGCATTCACGCCGAGCCGACCACCTTCGGCCTCAAACTGGCGCTGATGTATGACGAATTTGGCCGCGCGCTCGAACGCCTTGAACGCGTTCGCGAAACCGTCGCCGTCGGGAAACTCAGCGGCGCGGTTGGCACCAGCGCGCATCTCTCGCCGCGTGTCGAAACGTACGTCTGCAAAAAATTGGGTCTCCGTCCTGCCCCCATCGCTACGCAGGTTGTCCCACGTGACATCCACGCTGAGTTCATGACCGCGCTGGCGCTTGTCGGCGCGAGCATCGAACGCTGGGCCGTCGAGTTTCGCCATCTCCAGCGCACCGAGGTGCTCGAAGCCGAGGAACCGTTCACCCGGGGTCAGAAGGGCAGCAGCGCCATGCCACACAAGCGCAATCCCATCACCTGGGAACGCCTCACCGGCCTCGCCCGTGTCCTCCGAGGCAACGCCATCGCCGCCCTGGAAAACGTCGCCCTCTGGCACGAGCGCGACATCAGCCACAGCAGCGTCGAGCGCATCATTTTCCCCGATTCCTGCACGCTGCTGGATTACATGTTCGGCCTCCTGGTACGGCTGATGGACGGCCTGGCGGTTTATCCGGAGAACATGAAGAAAAACCTCGGTCTCTCGCTCGGCATGTGGAATTCGCAAACCGTGCTGCTGGCGCTTATCAAGAAAGGCCTGACGCGCGAAGCCGCTTACAAACTGGTCCAGGACGCGGCCATGAAGACATGGGAAATCAAACATGCCGGTCGCGACGACGCCGATTTTGTGGAGCAACTCAAGTCCGACCCCGCTGTGGCGAAACATTTCAAACCCGGCGAGCTGGAGAAGCTTTGCTCGCTCAATTTCCATTTCAAGGAAGTGAACAGTCGGTTCAAGAAGCTGGAGTTGTGAAGCAAAGCACCTGCTTTACCCGGTATTCTCGAAGGCGTGTCCGCCGCCGCACATGGTTAATCTCGCAAAAGTTGTTATTGTAGCTGGCGATGCCGAGTTGACGGAACAAGTTTGCTCACGATTCCGCAAACCCGGATTCTATTTACCCGTTATCGAAGCGCCAATGGTGCGCTTGGTAAAGTACGGCGTGTTCGACGCCGACTGCATTCGCTTATCAAATGCCGTGCGAGCGCTCAAACCAAAAACAGTGCTGTTCCTGCGGCTTGATCCACAAGTAGCCGCTAAACTCAAGGGTTACTTTCCAGAAATTCAGCCGGTGCTCGTCGGAGCCTTTGACGAATCCCTGCTTTTAAAGCACGTCAAATTTACCCAAAAGACGATTGAGTATCACGACTTGCTGACAGATGACTCAAACAGCCGCTCATCAGATACTTTGAACTGCCTCGAGCAGGAACTGTCCGGGTTGCTTAACATTACGAAACACAGAGGTCGGTGATGAGTATGGGCAGGCGGCCAAGCAGCGCCGCCCCATCAAGGCGTGTTAGGGCAAAGCCGCCGCTTTCGCGCAGCTCCAACGCGGCAAGTCGGCGCGACAAGCGTGTTTTTCGCGGTTCATTTTGCGTCTCCGCGTCTTGGCGACTTGGCGTTGAAAAGGAATCAGCGTTCATACCCGTTTATCAGCGGTTGAAAATTGTTTTGGCATTTATCCGCGCCGGCGCGTTTGATACGGTTTCTACGTCAACGCTGTGCCATGAAACCAGCCATCTCAACCAAGCCGGCTTCTGAATCCAAGGACATCGTCGTGTTCATCATCCGCCGCGACACGCAATGCGCCGAGTGCGGCGAGGAACTCGGGCCGGGGCGCTGGATTCGTGTGGAGAACGACCGGGCACTCTGCCTCGACTGCGCCGATCTTGCCCATCTGGAATATCTGCCCAGCGGCAACACCGCCCTCACGCGCCGGGCCACGAAGCATTCGCCGTTGCGCGCCGTGGTCGTCCAATGGGCGTATGCCCGCAAACGTTACGAACGTCAGGGCATTCTCGTCACCGCCGATGCCCTGCGCCGTGCGGAGGAGGAGTGCCTGGCTGACGAGGACCGCCGCGCCCGGCAACGCGAACGCGCGGCGGCCCGGCGTGAGGTGGAGGATCAGGAATACCAGTCGGCCGTCACGGAAAAACTGAAGGTACTTTTCCCCGGTTGTCCGGCGGACGAAGCCGCGCGTATCGCGGCGTGGACCTGCCGGGAGCATTCAGGTCGGGTGGGACGTTCGGCGGCGGCAAAGGAGTTTAATCCGCAAGCCTTGGAACTGGCGGTCATCGCGCACATCCGTCATGAACACACCCGTTACGACAAGTTGCTGATGAAATATGGCGATCGGCAGCAAGCCCGCGAAATGGTGCGCGGCGATATTGAGCAATTGCTCATGCGCTGGGAGCGTCCGGAAAAGCCAGCCTAAAACGGCGGCTGCGGTAAATGGCGATCGCGATCGTAAGGCGGTTTCTTGCGCGACGGCATGGGGAAGTCGGGAAAATCGGCCGCGAAACCGGCGCGTTCCTCCTCGTCCGCGTAATAGCGCATTTGCAAAACAATGTCCTCTTCGGTACAAGCGCCGGGCACATCGAGGTGACAGTTGCCTATTGGCAGGCCAAAGCCCATCAATCCTTCACGCAATCCATCACTCCACAGCCACGAATAGAGTTCGCGGTCGCTCAGGTGATTGGTGCTGTGCAGAAACAAACGGCGTGCGGCCAGGGCGTGAATCAGTTCGCAGAGTTTCGCGGTTAGGGCGTCGTCGTCGAGTTTCTCTGGTGGCGGCAACTCGAAGCCGTCGCGGGTCAAGGCGTCGAACGGACAGACGAAGCCATGTGTTTCCAGCGCCAAGACCTGCTCCAGGAACGCCTCTTCCACTTCGGGATTACAGTCGGCCACTTTGCCGCTGAACATTTCAGTGCCTGCGACCTCCTGAATCTCACGGCGAAGTTTCTCGCTGCGGATTTCGCGGTCAACCGGTTGCAGGCCAAGCGGATCGTCGGCGGGTTCATGGTCAGGCATGAAGCCAGTATGGCAAATCGTTCGGATAAGGAAAGCCCGCACCGAGCTGACCATTATTTCACACTCTTTAAAGTGTGAAACAGGGTCACCAGACGCCCGCGGGTGTCAGGTTGCGGCCAACTTGCTCAAGGCGCGGCCAATTCGGTCTGGGTGATCGCCGCATTGATAAGCACGCTGCGTGTCATCGTGACGGACAAAACCCCGCGCCTTGAGTTTTCGCAGATGACGCCAGAGGGCCAGTGAGGACAAGCAGATTGCGGTCTGGAGTTGCATTTCTGTTTTGGGGCCGGATTGCAGCATACGGTGGATTTGAATCCGCGTGGGATGCGTGAACGCGGTAGCGAGTTTCATAATCGTTCTCGTTGGCAGGGGTTCGCGGCGCAAGGCGGCGACCAGAGCCGCGATGAGTTCGGCAAGTGAGCCGGCTTTCGACCGCATTGGAATGTGATATTCTACACGGCGGTGGATGCGGTTGACGCGGAGCAATCCACGCGCCTCCAACGCCCGTAGCGATTGGCTGGCGACGGGCAGAGTAAGCGAGCATTGTGCGGCCAGTTCGGAAACGCTTTGGGGCTGTTTGCGGACGAGTTGTGCAAGGAGGCGGAGACGCGTGTCATTGGCAAGCACCCGGCAAGTACGCCACAACGTAGGTTGCAGTGTTGAAGTCAGCATATTTTGCACTTTGCAAAGTGTGAAACGAATTGTCCACCCCAATAATCGTGTCGGTAACGCAATGGTCGGACAGGCGCAATTGTTGCTAAAAATTTTGCCGACGCGCCCGGACACGATTATTCTCTGTGCATGGCCTTTCGGATTCATGACAGCGTGGTGCGCGGCGAGATTGATAACCGCGTCAAAGGCATCGTGCGTGGCAAAATCTGGGTGGAAGGCCGTGCCGAGCCGGTGGTGCTCGAACTCAATGGCAATGCGTGGCCCGACCTCGCCGGTTGCCGGCTCACGTTCTCCAATCCACTCAAGCGCATTCCGCATCCCGGCCTTGACACATTGCATCCCGTCCAGCGCGGCACGATCGGCGACCTGACGGCGTCGCGGAAAGTTCGGGTGTTCGATATTCCGATGCCGGAAGCCTACCTGATGTGCAAACGTGGAGAGAAACCGCCGGAGCACATGGCCAATTGCCTTTACCTCGAATGGTTCAGCGAGGCGAACGGACGCGTCGTCATCGAAAGCGCGGATTACAATCTCACCATTTCCGCGCCGGAATGGCGGTTGACGCCGGAGGAAAACGCCGAACGCGCCAAACAAGCCGCGGCCGGCATGGACGATTTCATGCAGAAACTTACCGGGGCCATCGAAGCGCAACAGCGCGGGCAGAAAGATCCGGAAGCGGAATGGGACGAGCACGATTACGAAAAGTTCATGAAGGAATGCGACGCCCGCACAGATAAATACATGGAGTTGCTGGAGAAATATGGCGATTCGCCTGAAGCTGAAGAGAAAATAGCAAAGGAAATGGGATGGCGGCGCGAGTTGACCGAGGAGGAAGCTGAACAAGAACGGCAGCGGATCGAGGAAATGAATCGCGCGTGCGAAGAGGCCGCGAACGAACCACCGTCCGAACCCGAACCGCACCGGGAAGGCATTGACTGGATCCGAACTGAACAGGGCGACGTCCGCCATCCGCTCCAACACCGCTGCCATGAAAGCGCGATGAAAGCCTGGCGCGAGTGCGACGAATTGGGCCTCGAAAAAGCCGGGGATAACGATCTAAGCCGGTTCGTATTTGAATTTCACACAACGGCGGCAAAGCTGGCCGGCGCGTTGAGTGGTATCGCCCAAGGCCGCGGCTTTCGCGACCGCGCGTTCACCGTGGCCTACCTGAAGCGCGCGCTCGACCATCTGCACAAATCCCAGGCCGGTCTCGAAGCTGTCGCGCCGAAGAAACTGTTGCCGGAGAAAATGATTTCCGAGGCGCGGGAGGAATTGCTCGAAATTCGCGAAGGGATTCTCCGTTTGATGGATGATTTTCGCGGGCGCAAATGAGCGGCGGTTCCTCGACATTTGCAGTGGAAGCAGATGGCGCCCCTGCGACCATTCAGCACCGATTAAGGAATGCCGGGGAATGACGAATGACGAAACTATAATGACTAAAGAATGACGAAGCTCAAATGACCCATGAATACGAAGGCACAGCAATTAGTTTCGGCATTGAGTCATTGGAGATTCTTTCGTCATTCGTGCTTGGTCAGTAGTCATTGATTCTTTGCCCCGGCGATGAACCCACTGGAAGCGTCGAAGAACCTGAATCCGACACAACCAAACCGAAATGAGATTGTCCGGGCCACCGAAGCGGATTTGCCGGCGATTTCCGGACTGGCGGACCGTCATCTGGTGCGCGTGTTATCCGGGCATCATCACGTCGGAGCAAATTGACTACATGCTGGCGCGGATGTATGCGCTCGAAGTGCTGCGCGACGAGATTCGTTCGCAGGGAATCCGCTATGACCGTCTGTTGGTGGACGGCAAATTGGTTGGTTTTGCGTCTTGCGGTCCGACAGCCGAACCGGGCGTGATGAAACTGCACAAGCTCTACCTGTTGCCGGAATTGCACGGGCGCGGGCTGGGCAGCCGCTTGTTGCAGCATGTCGAGCGTGAAGTCCGTGCCGAAGGAACGCGCCGCTTGATTCTCTCCGTGAACAAGCGCAATGCCAAAGCCATCGCCGCTTACCGAAGAAATGGTTTTGTCATCGCTGATTCCGTGGTCACAGGCATCGGCGGCGGGTTCGTCATGGACGATTATATCATGGCCAAGGATTGGTCTGCTTGAAATCGGAAGTGGAGAGAGGTAATTGGTCTTGGTGGAAGCGTCTGCGATTTATTTTTCAGCTCGCAGCAACTCCGCAATCAGGCCGTCCGTCGTATGCTCCTTGGCTTCGAGCTCCGGCGTCAAACCGAGCGCGCGGATGGCTTTGCTCGTTTCCGGGCCAATGGACGCGAGTTTTAGTTGCGGGAATTTCTTCAGCAATTCTGGCAAATCAAACTGTGCATGGAAATGTTCCACCGTCGAGCCGCTGGTGAACGTAATCCAATGCGCGCCGTGTTCCAGCAAATCCGCGCCCGCGTTTGCCGGGTCTTCGGTCTCAGCGACCGTGCCATAAACGGCGATGTCATCCACGATGGCGCCGAGTTCTTCCAAGGCGCGCGGCAGATCGGGATTCGCCTTTTCGGCACGCAGCAGGCAGATTTTCAGATTTTCGACGCTCTCGAATTTTGCCAGCGCCTCGGCGATTTTCCGGCCAAGCGCCTCGTCAGGTGTCAAATCCACCTGTAAATGCAGCTCGCGCAATTTCGCAGCGGTCGCCGGGCCGACGGCGGCGATGCGCGCGCCGCCGAGGTCGCGCAAATCCCGGAACCGCTTGAAGAACAAATCGAAAAACGCCGTCACACCATTCGCGCTCGTGAACACCAGCCAGTCGTAAGCATTTAATTCCAGCAGCGCGTCCACGATGGTGCTCCGGTCGGTCGGACCGGTGATCTTGATGGTTGGCACTTCCAGAACGTCCGCGCCGAGCTCAGCGAGCCGCTGCACAAAACTTCCGGCCTGCTCACGCGCGCGGGTGACAGCGATGCGCCGCCCAAACAACGGCCGTTCTTCGAACCAGTTCAATTTTTCACGCAGCTTTACGACATTGCCGATGACGGTGAGCACCGGCGGCGAGATTTTTTCCCTGGCAGCGAGCGCAGCAATGGTCGCCAGCGTGCCAGCCACCGATTTTTGTTTTCCCGTCGTGCCCCAGTGAACCATCGCCACCAGCGTGTCCGGCGACATGCCATGCGCGATGAGCGACTTGGTCCATTCATCGAGGCGGTCGGTCCCCATGAGCACGACCTTCGTGCCCGGGATTTTGGCGATTTGTTCGTAACGCAAGTCCGTTTTTGCGTCGGCGGGATTTTCGTGTCCGGTAAACACCGTGAAGCTGGAGCAATGCGCGCGGTGGGTGAGAGGAATGCCCGCGTAATTCGGCGCAGCCACCACCGACGAAACGCCGGGTACAACCTCAAAATGCACTTTCGCTGCGGCGAGTGTCTCAGCTTCCTCGCCGCCGCGGCCGAAAATGTAAGGGTCGCCACCCTTGAGCCGCACGACGCATTTGCCTTCCCGCGCCCTGGCAATCATCAACGCGGTGATTTCCTCCTGCGGCATCGTCATGTTTTTGCCGCGCGCAATGAATTCGGCGGACGGTGGCGCCAAGCGGAGCAAATCGGCATTTACGAGCGCGTCGTAGAGGACGACGTCGGCGCGCCGGAGCAATTCCGCGCCGCGCAACGTGAGCAAGCCTGCGTCGCCCGGCCCGGCGCCGACGAGAAAGACCGCGCCTTTGGATTTCACGCGCACAGTCTATGCGAGCGGCGCGGTTACGCAATTTCAGAAGCCTTGAATAAACCGGCGAACATCGTCGTGGCTGGGTGCAACATCCTCCCTCATCCCGGCCTTCTCCCCAAGGAGAAGGAGAAACATTCGACGGTTCGCAGAAATTGTGGTGCCTGAATTGGCCGGACAGTCTTCCGCCAACCAGAAATCATGCTCTGGTATGTCCTCCCCCCGGGGAGAGGAAACAGGTGAGGGCGAGCGTCAAAACGAAGTCCGCTTTCAAGCGCCATTGCCTTTGCAGTCCATTCCAGAATCGAAAACCGTAAATGCAACCAGAATGCACATAAGAGCCAATTGACATCGGCTGCTACAGATTTTCGGATTTCTTTCAGGTCGCCACCGGTTTGCGCTCGGCTTTGATTTTGCTTTCGGGCCAGAACGGTTTGCGGAAGGCGTCGGTGAAATCGTAGCCGTTCTGGAAATCGTCGCGGCTGTCCCGGTCGGTCTTGGCGAGCAGGCCGATTTCGACCATGTTGAAAACGATTTCGCCGAAGTCGCGGCAGTTGTGCACACCCCAATCCTCGAATACGGTCACCACCATCGGCCCGAATTGCTGGAGGGCGAATTGCCGGATGCCGTCCAGCAGTTCCTGTCCGCTCACGTGGCGGATTTGGCCGTGGGATTCCTTGCCGATGAGTTTCTGCGTGAAATCGAGCGCCTCACGTACGAACAGGTAGGCTTCCCGCGTGTAGCGCCGGTCCTTCGCCAGAATCATCTCCACCTTCTCGTCGAAATTGACTTCTTGCATTTTTAAGGTTTGGCCGGTTGAGCCGTTGCCGTTGCCGGGTGCGCGGCGCGATACGTTTTTACCGCCCAGCCGGTCAGCAACAGACCCAGAACGATACAGAGAACCAGTTGTTCCTGCTTCGTCAGCCCTTTCACGCGGATAATGTAGCGTGAAACGGCCCTTCCAGCAACAATGTCATTTACGATTGATGATTGACGATTTACGATTTGAAAAAGTTACTGACGTAAAAAATCATCAATCGTAAATCGTAAATCGTAAATTGCCATGGCAGCCATTGGCCGGTTTCAAAAGGATGACGAGATTTTCCACGCCCGGGTCGTGGATGGCGAATTATTCCGGCTGCGCGGCGACGTCTTCGGCGCGCCGTCCTTTGACCGCAAACCGACTCCGCGCAAGGGGGTGAAGACGCTGGTGCCGGTCGTGCCTTCCAAAATCATCGCCGTCGGCCTGAATTACGCCGATCACGCGCGCGAAACGGGCAAGGCGCTGCCGAAAGAGCCGTTGTTCTGGTTCAAGGCCACCACCTCGCTGATTCCCGATGGCGGGAAAATTGAAATCCCGTTTTGCGACCATCGCACGGATTACGAAGCCGAACTGGCCATTATCATCGGACGCAAAATCCGCAACGTCACGGCCACGCAGGCGCCGCGTTACATTTTCGGGTACACCGCGGCCGAAGACATCAGCGATCGCACGATTCAAAATTCCGAAAGTCAGTGGGCACGGGCGAAGTCATTCGACACCTTCACGCCGCTCGGACCGCTGGTGGAAACGAAAATTGACCCGAACGCATTGAACATCCAGCTTTTTCAGAACGGCCAATTGCGTCAGAACTCGAACACGAGCCAGCTCATTTTCAAACCCGCCGAACTGGTGAGTTTCATTTCCACGAACCTGACGTTGCTGCCCGGCGACGTGATTCTCACCGGCACACCGAGCGGCATCGGACCAATCCAGAGTGGCGACCGGCTCGAAGTGCGGATTCAGGGACTAGCACCATTGGTTAATATGGTGAAGTGAATACGTAGCGGCGTCTCGGCAGAGCGCCGCATTATCCGACCGATGGCTTTCTACGGCGGAGCCACTGCGCTGTAAAATTAAATATTTATTTATTTGTTCGTTTGTGATTAAGCTATTCGTATGAGTCGGAACAAAACTCTGATTCCAACACTCCGCAAACCTTCGGCCGATGCGAAAATTCCCTCGTACAAACTGTTGCCGCTGCTGTTGCTGTTGGCGCTGCCCGCCGTGGTGCAAGCGCAAACTTACACGAACGTTTACGGCATCTGGGGCTACACGACAAATGCCGACGGCATCACCCTCACCATCACGGGATACACCGGTTCTGGCGGGTCGGTGACCATCCCCACCAACATTGACGGCCTGACGGTCACCGCAATCGGGACGAATGCGTTCTATAATTGCACCAGCCTGACTAATGTCACAATCGGAACCAACGTGATCAGCATCGAATATGAAGCGTTTGGTCAATACACCGAGCTGACGAGCGTTATAATTCCCGGCAGCGTTACCAACATCGGGGACTGGGCCTTCAATTATTGCACCAGCCTGACCAATGCGACAATTGGCAACAGCGTTATCACCATTGGGGACTATGCGTTCCTGGACAATGTCGGGCTGACGAGCGTCACGATTCCAAATAGTGTCAGCAGCATCGGGATTTCTGCGTTTGAAAACTGCACCAGCGTGACCAACGTTATGATTGGCACCAACGTCACCAGCATCGGGGAAGAGGCGTTCATAGCCTGCTCCAGCCTGACCGCAATATCGGTGGCGACCAATAATCCCGCCTTTAGCAGTGTGGCCGGGGTCTTGTATGACAAGAGCCAAACCACGATCATCCAATGTCCGGGAGCCGAAGCCGGAAACTATACGATCCGCGATGGCGTTACCAACATCGGAAATGATGCGTTTTCCTCCTGCGACAGGCTTACGAGCGTCACGACCGGTGACAGCGTTGCCAGCATTGGGGTGTCAGCCTTCGCCGCCAGCACCAGCCTGACCAATATTACAATAGGCACCAACGTCACCAGCATTGGGGACGGAGCCTTCGAGCCCTGCATCGGCCTGACCGCCATAACGGTGGCGACCAACAATCCTGCCTTCAGCAGTGTGGCTGGAGTCTTGTTCAACCAGAGCCAGACCACGCTCATCCAATATCCAGGGGGCAAAGCGGGAAGTTACACGGTCCCCAACAGTGTCACCAGCATCGGGGACGATGCGTTCGCAGATTGTCCCAACCTGATCAGTGCCACAATCGGTGACAGCGTTACCAGCATTGGTGCCGCTGCATTCTGGTTCTGCATCAATCTGACCAACGTTTCAATCGGCGCCGGACTCACCAGCATCGGATACGACGGGTTCGACGGATGTTACAGCCTGACCGCCATAACGGTGGCGACCAACAATCCCGCCTACAGCAGTGTGGGGGGACTCTTGTTCAACAAGAACCAGACCACGCTCATCCGCTGTCCGGGAGGCATAGTGGGAAGTTGCACAATTCCCAGCAGTGTCACCAGCATCGGGAATTTTGCGTTCCTTAACGACTACAAGTTGAACTCGGTCTATTTCGAGGGAAACGCTCCCAGTCTTGGTTTGTCGGTGTTCGATGATGAGCTGACCGTCTATTACATGCCAGGAACAGCCAACTGGAGTTCTTCATTGGGGGGGATGCCGACTGAATTGTGGAATCCTCAAGCGCAAACCAGTGGCGACAGCTTCGGTGTGCAGACCAACCGGTTTGGTTTCACCATCACTGGCAGCAGCAACCTGGTCATTGTGGTGGAAGCCTGCACAAATCTGGCCAATTCCATCTGGACGCCGGTTGGAACCAATACGCTTAATATTTTCGTCGGCACCAACGGCACGTCTTATTTCAGCGATCCCCAGTGGACGAATTATCCGGCGCGGTTCTATCGCATCCGCTCGCCGTGAGTGGCGATGGCCTTCCGGCGGATATCGAGGATTGAATATTGCGGCGCTCTACCGAGACGCCGCCACGACTCAAAATAAAATTCTTCGTTCCTTCGCTCCTTTGTTGTTAAATTTCCCGCCACATGAAGTGGACACAAACATTGATTCCGACCCTCCGCGAACCTCCCGCCGAGGCGGAAATCCTGTCGCACAAATTGCTGCTACGCGCCGGACTCATCCGCAAACTCACCGGCGGCGTTTACACTTTCCTGCCGCTCGGTTTGCGCTCGTTGCGCAAGGTCGAGCAAATCGTCCGTGAAGAAATGGATCGCGCGGGCGCGCTCGAAGTGCTCATGCCCGCGCTCCAGCCGCCGGAAATCTGGCAGCAAAGCGGGCGTTACGAAACCGCGCGCGATGTGCTGTTCAAGGTCAAGGACAGCGCCAATCGCGAATGGGTGCTCAGCCCGACGGCCGAGGAGGTCATCACGGGCGTGGCCGCGAGCGAGATCAATTCTTACCGGCAGTTGCCAAGGAATTTTTACCAGATCAGCGTGAAGTTCCGGGACGAAATCCGCCCGCGCTTCGGGCTGATGCGCGCCCGCGAGTTCATCATGAAGGACGCCTACAGCTTCGACGTGAGCGACGAAGCGTCGCAAGTCACCTATCAGAAAATGTATGACGCATACACACGCATTTTTGAGCGGTGCGGATTGAAGACGTTTCCCGTTGAGGCCGACACTGGCGTCATCGGCGGCAAATTTTCACACGAGTTTATGGTCCCGGCGGAAACCGGCGAGAACGAGGTGGTTCATTGCGAGGGCTGTGGTTACGCGGCGAACATCGAGAAGGCAACCAGCGGCATTCCCAAAACTGCCGCGCGTGAAATCGGCTCGGTCGTGGAGAAATTTGCCACGCCCGGTGTCGTCACCATCGAAGCGCTGACGAAGGCGCCTTACAGCGTTTCGGCTAATCGGCAGATCAAGACGCTCATTTATATCGCCGACAGCAAGCCGGTCGTTGTTTTGATTCGCGGCGACGACCAGTTGAATGAAGCCAAGCTGGCCGGTTTGCTGGGCACGGTCTTTCGTCCGGCGACCCCGGAAGAAATATTCAACGTCCTGGGCGCGCATCCGGGAAGCTTGGGAGCGGTGACAACGACGCTTCAACGTAGCGCAGGCGTCCCGCCTGCAACCTTGGAAAGCGGGCCAGAAGCCTGCGCTGCTTTACAAATCTTTGCCGATGAACGTCTGCACGGCGCGAATGACATGACCACCGGCGCCAACGAGGATGGTTTCCACTTCCGCAACGTCTCCATCGAACGCGACATCAAGGTGACGCAGTGGTTTGATCTGAGGACGGTCACGGCTGGCGAGCCTTGCATCAAGTGTGGCAAGCCGCTGAAAATCCGGCGTGCGATTGAAGTCGGCCACGTGTTCAAGCTCGGTACGAAATACAGCGAGAAATTCAGCGCGCTGTACCTCGACGAGGCGGGCAATCGCAAGCCGTGCGTGATGGGCTGCTACGGCATCGGGGTCACGCGCACGTTGCAGGCGGTCATCGAGCAGGGCAACGACAAGGACGGCATCATCTGGCCGTTGAGTGTCGCGCCGTATCAGGTTTGCATCACGCCGTTGAATGTTGAACCGGCCAACGAGGCGATGAAGCTGGCGGAGAAATTCTACGCCGAACTGACGGCGCGCGGCGTGGAGGTGATTCTGGACGACCGCGATGAACGCCCCGGCGTGAAATTCAAGGACGCAGATCTGGTCGGTTTTCCCATCCGGCTCGGCCTCGGCGAGAAATCACTCGCGAAGGGCGAAGTGGAAATCAAACCGCGCGGGGCGGCGATCGTGCCGGTGAGAATTTCCGAAGCGGTCGAGCGCGTCGCGGCAATGGTCAGGCCGTGAGCGTTTGAGGCGGATTGCTGACGGGAGAACTGCCATCCAGCGTGTCGCGGACGATTTTGGCGAGCATGTCGTGCGTGTAAGGTTTCTGGAGGAAACGCGCGCGGGTCTTCGTCAGAATTTCGGGGCTGACCTCGTTGGCGGTGTAGCCGCTGGTAAAAATAATTTTCAAATGAGGCTGGCCGGCCAGCAGCCGCTGCGCGAGTTCCGCGCCGGAAATGCCGTCGGGCATGATCATGTCGGTGAGCAGCAAATCAATTTTGCCGCGGGTCAGGTTCCACATGCCAAGCGCTTCCTTGCCCGAAGAGGCCTCCAGGATCCGGTAGCCGTAGCTTTCGAGGATGTCGCGGGCCATTTCACGCAGGACCGGTTCGTCTTCGACAAGGAAAATGGTTTCGGTGCCGCCGGTCACGGATTCAGCCGTGTCGGTCCTTTCCTCAGCGGTTTCCACGGTTGGCGCCGGTTGCATGGCGGCCGGGAAAAACACGTCGAAGATGGCGCCTTCACCGGGTTCGCTCTCCACTTCAATCCAGCCCTCGTGTTGTTTGACGATGCCGTAAACGGTGGCGAGGCCGAGGCCGGCGCCTTTGCCAACATCCTTGGTGGTGAAGAATGGTTCAAAAATGCGAGCACGCGTGGCGGAATCCATGCCAATGCCCGTGTCACTCATGCGCAACCGCACAAAATTTCCCGAGCGCGCTTCGGGATGAACTTCGACATGGGCGGCATCCACCACCATTGCGTCGAGGCCGATGGTGAGTTTGCCGCCCTTCGGCATGGCATCACGGGCGTTAACAGCCAGGTTCATGATGACCTGTTCAACCATGCCGGTGTCGCCTTGCACAGACGGCAATTCATCCGGCGGCTGGAATTCAAGGGTGATGGTTTCGCCGAAAAGGCGCTGCAGCATTTTGCCCATGTTGCCGACCACTTCGCGCAAGTCGAGTGCCTTTACCTGCATGACGTTTTTGCGGCTGAACATGAGCAATTGGCGCGTCAGCCCGGCGGCACGCTCGGTGGCGAAATACACAGCCTGGATCGGGTCCAGGATATCCGGCGGCAGCGTCGGCCTGGCCAGAAGCGAACTGGTATGGCCCTGGATGATGGTGAGCATGTTGTTGAAATCGTGCGCGACGCCGGCGGCCAACTGGCCGATGGACTCCATTTTTTGCGATTGGCGCAACTGTTCACCCAATTTCAATCGCTCGACCGTTATGCCGATGACGCCAGCCACGGCCAGAAGGAATTGCACGTCGTCCGGGCTGAATTCCCGGTGTTTGACAGTATGCGCGCAGAAAACGCCAAAGGGTCTTTCGCGCGTGGGAATGAGAATCGTCGCCCCGCTGACGACGCCATGATCCATCAACAGTGACGAAGCTTTAAAGCGCCTTTCCGTCCACAAGTCGGCGACCACAATGGCGTCGCCGGTTCGGAACGTCAAACCGGCTTGCGAGTAATCATCCACCGGGATCGCGGCCGAACCGACGCAATTGGATTTCCAGCCGGCACCCGCCCGCATGAGCAACTGGTCGCCGGGCACCGATTCGAAGACGGCGCAGTAGTCCACTTCCAGCGTTTGCTGCACGAGAATGACGGCCTGGTTCAACAGGGCCATCAAGTCGCTGTTGGTCAGCGCAAACTGTGCCAGCGCGGCAACGGTCGTTTGCTGTAACGCGCGATTGAGCAGGGTTTTCTCGGCAGCCTCCCGCTCCTTGATGCGCTGTTGCAGCGACTCGGCCATCTGGTCGAAAACATTTGCCAACTGACCGAGTTCGCTTTCCCTGTCTTTTATCCCGGTGCGGGCGGTCAAGTCTCCCTTGGCGAGGCGTTGTGCCGCATTGGACAGGGCGCGCACCTGCCGCAGAATAAAATGTTCACCGCCGAACCAGGCCGCACCCAACGCCAGCAAACCCACCAGAAAACTCGCCCATGGCACGTCCAGCGCATACTCCTTCATCCAGCCCGGTGCGAATTGCCAGAACCACGACTGGTTGACGACGTACGTCAGCACCAGCGCCGGTGCGATGGCCACAAACACGCTGGCGACCAACTGCATCCTCACCGTGGAGAATTTTTTCGCTATTTTTCTAATCATGGCTCGGTTCCGAAACGGCTGGCCGACGATACCCAAAACGGGCTGGTGCGAAAAGCAGATTCAACCTGCTAATGCTGCAGCGCGGCCTCGAGGCAAACGGCCCAGATGGAAAATCAAAAAGCCATGCAAAAACCGGCGCAACTCTTCGATTTGCCCGCTGGTAGGCTTTAAATAGCAGGACGCCTGCCAATTGCCGGCCATCAGCGCGCGCACGATCTGCCTGGCACCCGCCGTCAATCCCGTCCTTCCCAGGTCGGGATTCAGGCCGAGTTCATGCAGCAATTTCAATTCAAACGCAAAAACCGCCTGCGGCACAGGGCCTTGCCGGCAAAGATAATCCAGAAATCCACGCATCAATTCAAACACGGCGGGCAAGGGCGTTTCGGTTTCCGTGGCCTGCTCAATGAACGCGGCGGCGTAAGTGGCCTGGCGCAAGCCGACGAGATCCTGGCGGAGCGGGCCATGCGTTTCCCGCAGGCTGACTTCGCGGAGAAGGTGCAAGTCGGAACGGCGGCTGCGGTTGAACGAAAAATCCGCGAGATAAAACAAATCCAGCTTGCCGTGGAACGGCGATTTGAGCCGGCGCGCGCCCTTGGCCACCGTTGCCATCCGCCCGAACTTTGGTGTGAGCCAGTGGACGATGAGACTGGTTTCCGTGAGCGGTCGCGTGCGCAGGATGATACCGGTGGCGCTTTGAATCATAAACACGAAGATGGAGAATGGCAGATGGCAGATGGCATACCGTTTGGACGCGCTGGGCAATTCTCCATCCTCAATCTTCTATCCTCGCTTTTCTGTCGGCTGCGTGTATTCCGGCGAGAGGGAACCCAGGCTGACGATGTATTTGATGCCGTCGGCGACGGACATGTCGAGCCTGGTCACTTTTTCCTCCGGCACGAGAATTAAAAAGCCCGAGGTGGGATTCGGCGTCGTGGGTACAAACACGCACACAACCTTTTCCTTGGTTTTCTGTTGTACCTCGTCGCGCTGTTCACTGGTAAGAAAACCGATGGAATAGATGCCCTCGCGCGGAAATTCCACCAGCACGACGGTTTTGAAGGAATGTTTGTTGCCGGAAAAGGCGTCATTGACCTGCTTGATGGCGCCGTAAATCTTGTTCAGGAACGGCACCCGCATCAACACGCGGTCGGTCCAATCAATGATTTTTTTGCCGATGTAATAGCGCGCCAATACCCCAACCGCCGAAATCAGCGCCACCGCGAGTAACAACGCCACCAGACTCCAATACCAGTGCATCTGACCTTTGCCGTCATTGGCATACACCAAACCTTCGTGCGTCAGGCTCCTGGGCAAAAAAAACAGCAGCACGTCCGTCACGCTGGAAATCGTGCCGATGAGCCACTTGACCGCCGCCAGCGTGAGCAAGGCGGGCAAAGTGACCGCCAAACCGGTCAAAAAACTGGAGCGCCAGCGGGCAAACAAACTTTTCTGTTCCATGCGGCCAGTCTAGGGTCGCGTCAGAGTTTGCTCAAGGGAAAGCGGCGGGAAAGTTCGCGCAACCGGCGGTTTTCCTCGCGTTTCATTTTGCGCCGGGTGCCTGCGCTCGAATCGTCGTAGCCGAGCAAATGCAAAATTCCATGAACGAGGTAACGCACGGTTTCCGACTGCCAGTTGGTGCCAAACTTCCGCGCCTGCCAAACGGCTTCGTCCACGCACACGATAATTTCACCGTGAAGGGTTTGGAGTTCCGGCTTTAGCCGGTTTGTCTGCTGCGAAAAATTCCGGGGGAGACCGCCTGAAGGCGGAACTCCAAACCCGTAGTCGAATGTAATCACATCGGTCGGGCCGGCGTGCCTGAGAAAGGTTTCATTCAATCGCATCATTTCCTGGGCAGCCACGAGATGGATACCGAGTTCCGCATTTTCAACCTCCAAATCAGCGAGCAACGCGGTGGTGATCCGTTTCAGCAAACGCCGGTTGATTTTCCGCACGCGCTGGCGGCTGGCGATGCTAACGTTCATGCCGGTCAGGCCTTCGCGTTGCCGCGATGCTCCTCATATGCCGCAATGATGCGCTGGACGAGTGGATGCCGGACAACGTCGCGCTTGCTGAATTCAACGACCGCGATACCCTCGACGTTTTTCAAAACGCGGTGCGCTTCGAGCAGGCCGGAATATTTGTTCGGTGGCAAATCAATCTGCGTTTCGTCGCCGGTGATGACCGCTTTCGAGCCGTGGCCGAGGCGGGTGAGGAACATCAACATCTGCTCGGTCGTCGAGTTCTGCGCCTCGTCAAGGATGATGAAGGCGTTGTTCAACGTGCGCCCGCGCATGTAGGCCAGCGGCGCGATCTCAATCGTGCCGCGTTCGGTGTGCTTCTGGATTTCCTCGGCGGGCAGCATATCATGCAGGGCGTCCTGCAACGGGCGGAGATACGGCGTGATTTTCTCGTAAAGGTCGCCCGGCAAAAAACCGAGCGCCTCGCCGGCTTCCACGGCCGGGCGGGTGAGAATCAGCCGCGAAACCCGGCCATCGCGCAGCGCCGCGAGTGCCACCGCCACCGCCAGATACGTCTTGCCCGTGCCGGCCGGCCCGACGCCGATGGTGATGTCATACTTGCGGATGGCGTCGAGATATCTTTTCTGGCCGACGGTTTTAGCGGTCACGCCGGGCTTATGCTCATGCGTCACTATGCGGTCGCTGACCAGGTCCTTGAGCGTTTCCCCGCCTTCATGCTTCACAACGTTCAGCGCGTGGCTGAACTCGCGATTGCGGACCGGCGAACCGGCCTTCAACAAACTTTCCAACGACACAAAGAGCAGTTTGGCGCGGCCGATTGCGTCCGCCGGACCTTCGAGCTTGATCCAGCCTTCACGGGAGGTGGCTTTGACACCCAGTTCGGTTTCGAGCGATTGCAGGTTGCGCGGTTCGTTGTTGAAAAGCTGCTGCGCCACGCGCGCGTTCTCGAAATGAAGGGTTTCTGTGGCCATCGAAGACTATTTCAGCAGTTCCGCCCGCAGCTTCGCAGCCACTTCGCTCAACGCCTGCGGCAATACCCGGGTGTCCGCCAGCACCGGCATAAAGTTGGTGTCGCCGTTCCAGCGCGGCACGACATGGATGTGCAGATGTTCGGCGATGCCCGCGCCGGCAACCTTGCCGAGATTGATGCCGATGTTGAAGCCGTCCGGCTTCATCAAGCTTGTCAGCGCATTCACGCAGCGGCGCGTGAGTTTCCACAAATCAGCAAGTTCCCCGTCGGTCAGGTCGTTCAGGTCGGCGACTTGTTTGTAAGGCACGGTCATCAGGTGCCCGCCGTTGTAGGGATAGGTGTTGAGCAGGGCGAAACAGGTGCGGTCGCGGGCAATGACGTGGTTGGCCTCGTCGTCGTTGGACTGGGCGATGCGGGTGAACAGGCTCGCGTCGAGCTGCGGTTTGGGCGCGAGAATGTATTCAATCCGCCACGGGGCGTGCAGCGATTCCATGCCGGCAGTGTAGGAGTCGAGGTAACGAGACTCAAACTGAATTTACGATTTACGACATGCGATTTACGCGGCATCAGGAATTCGAGGAAAGACTCGTAAATCGTAAATCCAATATCGTAAATTTGGTCAGGCTTCCACGTCGGCTGCTAGGGTTTTTCCGGGAACAAACTCAAAATGGCTGCCGCCGCGCGTTGGCTGGCGCCCGGCTCGCCGAGCGCGGCAACAATTTTCGTAAGCTGCGATTTGATTTTTTGCCGGCGCGATTCGTCCTGCAACAGTTCCAGTGCGACACTGGCGATGTTCTCCGGTGTGGCGGCACTTTGAATGAATTCGGGATAAACCTCGTCGTTCGCCAGAATGTTCGGCATCGTCGCCCACTTCACCGTCACGAGGCGCTTGGCGATCTCCCAGTTGAGCCACGACGTTTTGTAGAGCGTCACCGTCGGCACGCCGAGAAACGCGCATTCCATCGTCACCGTGCCCGTCGAGGCGATGGCGAGGTCGGTTTCGGCCAGCGCGTTCGACAAGTTGCCAATTTGGAATTCGACGTTTGGTTGGAGCGCGGACAGTTTGTCCGCGAGTTCTTTCAAGCCTTCATTCGGCAAAATCATTTTCGCCTGCGCTGACGGCAATTTTTCCCGAATGAACTTCAATGCGCCGAGCATCACCGGCAAATGCCGGCGCAATTCATCCACGCGGCTGCCGGGCAACAATAGGATTTGCGATTTACGATTTACGATTGACGTCCTTTCCGGCCCATGTCGCGTCAATCGTAAATCGTCATTCGTAAATTTCCCAATCATGGGATGACCGACAAATTCCACGCGCAATTGGGGCACGCGTTGCGCATACCAGTCCTTCTCGAACGGGAAAATGCTCAGGACCAGGTCATAATCCGCCGCCAGCCGGTTCGCGCGGCCCGGACGCGACGCCCAGACCTGCGGCGAAACGAACTGGATAATTTTCGGGTCCCATTTGGAAAAGGGATTATTGCGGACGTATTGCCTGACGGCATGGCCGAAACGCAAATTGAACCCGCCGAAATCCACGCCGATGACGGCGTCCGGCTTGCGTTCGATGGCCAGCGCAAGCAGTTGGTTGAACAACCGCCGGAACTTGAAATAATTTTTCAGCACATCCTCGATGCCGATGACCGAGTACTGCGTCAGGTCAAACGCCAGTTCGACTCCGGCGGCGGCCATTTCGGGTCCGCCCGCGCCGAAGAAAACTAGCGAAGATGGAGCCGTCTCCGCTTCGCTTTGCCGCGCCAAGGGATTGAGGATGGAAGATTGAACGCGCCCATCTCCGCTTTGCTTCAACGCGGCGAGCAACGCGGAAACCAGTTCCGCCGCGAGTGAGTCCCCGCTCGCCTCGCCGGCGATGAGCATGAACGATTTTGGTTTCAACGGTTTTATTTTAACGCAGAGACGCAGAGACGCGGAGAAAATAATTGACGCAATACAACTGGCCGTTAGCTTTCACGCAAATGAACATGAAAACAACAAGGACAATGTGCATACACACAGCCGCATTGATGCTGTTAATCTTGGCAGGCTGTAATCAGGAAAAAAAGCCGACCAATAATCAGGAACAGAAACCAAACAATAGAGAAATCACTGGAACCGTCTACATAATGACAGCAGGAGCAGAAACAATAAGACTGCCAATGGTGCAAATAGTTGCGTTCGATATTGCTACCAATGACGCACAGAAAATCATAGATACGGAAAGACTAAGGGCGGAGCAAAACCTTAACGAAGATGGCAAATCCTTGGTGGGGTGCTATGCGCTTGTCAGTCTTAACCGACTCGAAATTCAAATGGCACAAGAATCCCACAATGTTGGCACCAATACAGACGAGCTTTTTGAGAAAGCCAAGACAAACCTAACAGCGGCCGTAGCTGAATGGGAAAAATGGCAAAAGGAAATACAGCCAGCGTATTACGGAAATAATGCCTATGAAAAAATGGGGAAACCAGTTCCAATTTCAAATACAGATGTGGATGGAAAATTCAGCGCGCAAATACAGGAAACGGAAATACTGCTCGCTGCAACTGCACAAAGGCAAACACCCGCAGGGACAGAAACTTACTTTTGGCTAATCCCAATTCCGGCCGGCAATGAAAAAATAAATATAGAACTGAACAACAAAACACTTCTTGAATACAGTCCTGAGACCCAACTGATGATACAAAAGACGACAGCAGAAGCATCGAAAATGAGAAGTGAAATACAAGCTTGGCTTTCAGAGGCGTCCGTCCGGTAGCGCGCCAAAGATTGTTTGGGCGGGGATTCTTACTGTCTAGTTTTACCTGTCATATACCTTGAACAAATGTAACCAACGCCGGACAAGCCGCCATGACGTTTGCCCGTTGAGAACCAGCCTTCTTATTTCATCGTTACGCGATATCTCTTGGTAGTCGTTTTGAACGATGGCAACGAATTCTTCCTGTGAAGCTGGTGCTTGATCGCGCCAGAGGGCCGAGGCAACTCCTCTACGGCGTGGATTTCTGACCTTTCTCCACCGTTCTGGTAGCGGAAGTGGGCCATCTCGTGCTGAATTACCATATGCATCTGCCGGTCGAAACTCCACTGGAATTCCTCATGTGACGCCAATTCAATCCATGTCGGGCAATTTACTATTAGGCCGAACTCTCGGTTGTGGTCATTGTTCCCAAGACTCGCGGAGCAAAAGTCGGCACGGTCACCGAGCATAAACGAAAACGCCTCGACTCCACCAAACTCCGCCAAGCGCTCGAGGTGGATGGACGGAACATTGACACCGATGGCATCGCTGCATCCAGAATCACAAACTCCCCAAGTAGTGTTGCGCGCCCATTCTAGGATAAACTCGCTTACCAAGCGGTGATGAAACGTGGGTAATCTCGACTGCGCAGCGACTTTCAACTGTGGGATTGCGCCCGCGTGCTCCTGAAATAATTCCACCCACTTTGGCCTAGCCCGTCGGGCAGATTCGATCAGTTGCTGTGCGATTTCCTCACCCAACAAAATGGTTGAAGCCGTGAAGTTCGGTTCTTTAGGATTCAATCTCATTTTTATTGTTTCTCACCAACCCCTGATAGCCGAAAGTAATCCTAGAAGTTTTCGGTTCATTTTACCTGTTGAATCTGCCGCGTGATTTCAAAGGCCAGGTCCAACGCGCGTTTGGCGGATTCGCCGCTGACAATGGGCGTGTGCTTTTCGCGGACGCAGTTCACAAAATCCTGCAGTTCGAGCTTGAGTGGCTCGTCTTTCGCAATCGGCACCGGCTCGCGCACGATTTTTTTCCCGGCAAATTCGCTGACAACCGTCACGTTGCTGCCAGCAAGGGCCAAAAGCTTTCTCAACTTGGAACTTACCCACTCATCGTCGCGGGCGACGCGGTAGAGAAAACCCTCCTGCGCGCGGTAATCGAGCGAGATGTAGCACGGGTTTTTCGGGCCGCTGAAGACGCGGATTTTCCGCATCCGCTCCGGACTGACGCGGCTGACGGTGAGGTTGGCGACGCAGCCGTTGGCGAATCGGAGGCGCGCGTTGGCGATGTCCTCGCTCTTGCTCAACACCGGAATGCCCACGGCGTCCACGCTTGTCACGGGCGATTTCACGAACGCGAGCACGACGTCAAGGTCGTGAATCATCAAATCGAGCACGACGCCGATGTCGGTCGAGCGGGCCGGGTAGGGTGAAAGCCGGTGCGTCTCGATGAAACGCGGTTCGGTGGCGACGGTTTCGAGATAATTGAAAACGGGATTGAACCGCTCGACGTGGCCAACTTGCAGGACGCAATTTTTCCGCTGGGCGAGTTGAATGAGTTCCGCCGCCTGCGCGGTGTCGTCGGTCATCGGTTTTTCGACAAGCACATGTTTGCCCTGTGCGAGCAGGGTTTTGGCCAGTTCAAAATGCGTGACGGTCGGGGTGACGATATTGAGCGCGTCGGCATTGGCGGCGGCTTCGGCGGCGGAATTAAAAATGCGCGCTTTGTGTTTGCCGGCGACCCGGCGGGCGGTGTCGGCGTTCGTATCGAAAATTCCGGCGAATTCCACCAGGCCGGCGGCGGCGAGTTCGGAATAAATGCGGGCGTGTTCCTTGCCGAGCGAACCGGTGCCGAGGACTGCCACTCTGACTTTGGATGCCATGCGGGAAGCTTAAAGTTCAAGGTTCCGGGTTCAAAGTTCAAAGTTTGCGAACGGTTGCGCAGGACGTGATAACTTTGGACTTTGAACTTTGAACTTTGAACTCATATTCTGCCGCCGTGCCAATTTTGAGTTATGCCATCATCGCCGTGGCCGCGTATCTGCTCGGCTCGATACCGACGGGCTATCTGGCCGGGCGCGCGAAGGGCATTGACATCCGCACGGTCGGCAGCGGCAATATCGGCGCGACGAACGCCATGCGCGCCCTCGGCAAGCCGGCGGGAATCTTCGTGTTGCTCGTGGATGCCGCGAAAGGTTTTGCCGCCTGCTATTTTGGAGCATTTATTTATAGCAAGTTGTGTGAATGGCATGCTCCTTCAGATTCTATTGTTCTTTTTTCGCCAGAAGAGATAGAGCGTTTTGCTATCATCGCCGGAATTTTTGTCGTGCTCGGACACAATTACACATGCTGGCTCAGATTCAAAGGCGGCAAAGGCATTGCCACCAGCGCCGGGGTTTGCCTTGCGCTGGCACCGTTGGCCTTGGGCATCGCGCTGGGAACCTGGATTGTCGTGTTTGCCCTCACCCGGTACGTTTCAGTCGCGTCCATCGCCGCGGCGGTGGCCTTGCCCGCCGCGGTTTGGATTCTGCCGCCGCACAATTTGTTGCTAGGCATCATGACGACGGCACTCGGTTTGTTGGCCATCGTCAAACACAAGGGCAACATAGAGCGTCTGTTCAACGGCACGGAGCGGCGTTTCGGCAAAAAAGCGGCAACCCCGGAGGCGACCAAATGAAAATCACTGTGCTCGGAGCGGGCGCCTGGGGCACCGCGCTGGCCAAGGTCCTTCAGGAAAACGGCAGCGCCGTGACGCTATGGGACATTGACGCCCCGACGCTGGACGAACTCCGGCGCGGGCACAGCGAACGGTATCTGCCGGGCGTGACGTTGCCGACGAACTGGCGGGTGGAAGCAGACTTCGAGAAAGCGGTGGGCGGGGCCGAGTGCGTCGTCATGGCCATTCCGTCGCAGGCATTCCGGCAGGTGGCGGTGAAATTGAAAGGGCGTCCGGCGATTTTGGTGAGCGTGACCAAGGGCATTGAATTTGAGACCGGCGAGACGATGAGCCGGATTTTGCGCGAGCACGCCCCAGCCAACCATGTGGCCGCGCTTTCCGGCCCGAGTTTTGCCCGCGAAGTGGCGCTGGGCATTCCCACCGCGGTCGTTTGCGCCAGCGAAAACGACGGCACGGCGCGTACCGTGCAGGGGCTGTTCCACCGTCCGGAATTCCGCATCTACCGCAGCCCGGACGTTCTCGGGGTGGAATACGGCGGCGCGCTGAAAAACATCATTGCCATTGCGGCAGGCGTGAGTGACGGCCTCGGCTACGGCGACAACACCAAGGCCGGCCTTGTCACGAGGGCGCTGGCCGAGATGCGCCGGCTGGGAGTGGCGTGCGGCGCGCAACCGGAAACGTTTGCCGGCCTGAGCGGTCTCGGAGACCTGATGCTGACGTGTTTCTCGAAGCAAAGCCGCAATCGCAATCTGGGTGAACGCCTCGGGCGCGGCGAAACGATGGCAGTCATTCAGGCATCACATCCGAAATTGGCCGAAGGCTATCCCACCGCGCGTTCCGCGCACCGGCTGGCGCAAGGGAAAAAGGTGCCAACACCGATCATTGACGAGGTTTACCAGATGCTCTACGAAGGCAAGGAACCGAAAAAAGCGGTGCGCGATTTGATTTCGCGGGCATTCAAGGCTGAGGACTGATTTTATCGTCCTCGTCCTCGTCCTCGTAATCGAAATCTTTCGAATCAGGCGTAGCGGCTTTCGGCAGAAAGCCGGACTCTTCCGTTCTCTGAAATTTGCGGCGCTCTGCCGAGACGCCGCTACGACCACAAATGAGCTTCGCCGGGCAAAATGCCTAGTTGATAATGGGCGGTGGCGGGGGAGATGTCATCCATTCGTTAATCGGGCGCAAGCTGCCGCAGTCCAGGCATTGCGTTGCATTGAATTGCGTTCCGCAATGCGGACAGGCTCCCAGGGTTGCGAACGGATCGAACGGTTGACGGCATTTGCCGCACCGCCAGATGGCGCCGACGGGCGGCGCGATTTTGCACACGGGACAGGCGAAGCCGCCGCGCCGCGGCATTTTGGCGATGCGGGCCAGCGCCCGCGCCTGCATCAAACCGCCCCAGCAACAGAACAGAATGAGCACGCAGATTCCGCCCAGAATGGGGTTTAATTCCAAAACCGCCAGCCCGATCAAGGCCGCCACACCGATGAAACCGATGATACTGGCTGCCAGCAGGCTGTTGGCGCGGCCAAACACAAACCACAGCAGTGAGCGCAGGATTTGCCCGCCGTCGAGCGGATAGATTGGGAGCATATTGAAAATGAGCAGGACGAGATTGATGAGCCAGATGTTGCACAGAAACTTGTACAAATCCGGCAGGGTGTCGTCCCACCCCAGGTGCCCGCTCAACAAAGCCAGTGCGCTCAAAATCGGGAACAGGATTACGTTGACCAGCGGTCCGGCGGCGATGCTCCAGAGTTGCGCGCCGGGACGTTGCGGAGGCGAGACATACGCCACACCGCCGAACGGCCAGAGGATGATGTCATGCGTTTTTCCGCCCACCTGCCGGCAGGCCAGTTGATGGCCGAATTCATGCGTCAGCACGATGGCAAACAAAGTCAGGCACTCGAGTACGCTCCAAATCGGGGAAGCATAGCCTTTGGCATAGTAGATGAAATAGACGGCGGCGAAAAACCAGGCCCAGTGCAAATATACGTCAATCCCAAACAGCCGGAACAGATGAAATGAACCTTGGCGGGTGGGCATCACATCGCTCCCTTGATGAGCTTCATCAAATCCGGGTAAGCCTCCACGGCTTTGAACTGCGGAAATTGTTGCTTCACGTTGTCCGGCGCGCGAAAGAGAAAACCCACGTTCGCTTCGATCAGCATGGCGGTGTCGTTGAACGAGTCGCCGGCGGATATGACGTGATAATTCATCCGCTTGAACGCCGCCACGGCCTCGCGCTTTTGTTCGCGGATGCGCAACTGATAATTCACGACGCGGTCATTTTCCACGACGAGCCGGTGGCAGAGCAGCGTTGGCCAGAGGAGCTGGCGGAGCAGCGGTGTGGCGAACTGCTCGAAGGTGTCGGACAGGATGATGACTTGCACCAGCGAGCGGAGTTCGTCGAGAAATTCCTTCGCCCCGGGCAAGGGGCGGAGGGTGCCGATGACCTTTTGGATGTCGGATAATTTCAGGTCGTGCTGGTCGAGGAGGGCGAGCCGGCCACGCATGAGTTTGTCATAATCCGGCTCATCGCGGGTGGTGCGGCGCAATTCCCGGATGCCGGTCTTCTCGGCGACAGCAATCCAGATTTCCGGCGTCAACACGCCTTCCATGTCCAGAGTGACGATTGATTGTTTCACCAGCGGAGTTTTTCAAAATGCCAGACGCATGTCCAGTGCGGCAAATTTACGGTGGTGTTCAAATTGGTGTTTCAGTCTCAGCGCGGTGCGCCGATTATTCGAGCCACAGGCTCGAAGCCGCGGCAAATCAAGACACCTCCAAATTCATTGAAGTTCGTGGTGTGCGGTCAGGAGGGCGGACAATTCCCTTTTCGCTTCGGGAAAATCCGGCCTTTCCTTGAGCGCGGCCCTGAAATGTTCAATGGCTTCCCTTGGCTGGCTGTGCTGCGACAGAAAAACTCCAAGGTCATACTGCACGTCCGGATTGTGCGGCATGAGCTGCGCGGCGGCGTTCAGATGGACAAAGGCATCCTCGGGTCGGTGCGCCGCAATGAGCATCATCGCCAGTTTGAATTGCGCGATGGGATAATCCGGTTCAATCCGCACCGCGTCGGCGTAAACCGCGAGCGCGTCGCCGGCCTGTCCGGCACGCTCCAGCGCCTCGCCGAGGCAGACCTCGGCGGCGTAGTTGTCCGGGGCCACTGCCACCGCGTGCGAAAACAGTTTCAGGTCGTTTTGCCAGTAATTGATTTGAATTGAAGTGACCGCCAGGCATCCCGCCAGCGCGACGCCACTGGCGAGCGCGAGAAATTGTTTTGCTTTGGGCCGTTTGAAAAATTCATCTGCACCCCAGACGACCGCGATGAGCAGGCCAATACCCGGCAGATACGTGTAGCGGTCAGCCATGGACTGGATGCCGACCTGCACGAGGCCGATGACCGGCACCAACGTCCCCACAAACCAGAACCAGCCGGTGAACAGATACGGTTGCCGTTTCGCGCGCCGCAAAATCAGGACGGTCAGGACCAGCAAGAACAGTGTCGAGCCGACGACCGAAACAACCGGCCAGTGGTGTGGGTGCGGATAAATCAGCGCGAGGTTCGCCGGCCAGAAGGTTTTAAAGATGTAGCCCGGATAAGCCGTCAACGCATTGGCAATGCGTGCGCTGAACGGCAGGTTTTCCAGCGTCCAAAATGCACCGCTGGATGCCTGGACCATAAACGTGACGACGCTCACCACCGCCGCCAGCACAAAGAACGGGATTTTTTCGATGACAAGCTGCCTTGCCGGTTTGCTGGCAAACCGGTTCAACGGCCAGAAATCCAGCAGCAGCAAAACACACGGCAGGGTCACGACCATGGCCTTGCTCAAAAGTCCGCACGTGAAGAACAGCAGCGCCAGGAAATAGCAAAAAACTCCGGGTTTTCTGGCATAACTCGCATAGACGACGAGCGTGAGCATCCAGAAAAAGGCGCTTAACACGTCCTTGAGTTCGGCAGCCCAGGCGACGGACTCGACGCGCAATGGATGCCATGCGAAAAAGGCTGCGACCAGCGCGCTGCGCCAGAACGCGCCGGTGGTCCGCGTCAAAAATAGAAACAGCAGCAGCGAATTGATGATGTGAAACAGCACATTCACGAGATGATGACCGGCAGGATTGAGACCAAACATCTGGCAGCCGGCCATGTGCGCGATCCAGGTCAGCGGATGCCAGTTGCCGGCGTGTTTGTTTTCAAATGCCCACACGATGTTCGTCCACGTCAGGCCGGAGTTGACGTGGCTGTTCTCAACGAGGTATTGGTCGTCATCGTAGTGGACAAACGCATGCCGCGTGACCGGCCAATAGGTCACCAACGTCCCCAGCACGAGGACCAGGCAGACGGTCACAAACAAGCGGGAATTTGCCGGGGCAGCCGTGGTCATGCGAAATCAGAACGGGACCAATTCGCGTTTTCGCTGCGCAAACCGGCAACATTGCTTGTAACCAACTCCACGCGCAAGCTGCACGGCTTCGGCGAAATTCATCCCCACTTCGCCCGGCGCGTGGGCGTCGGAGCCGAACGTGATCGGCACGCCTTTTTGAAATGCAAGCTGGAGGATTTCGCGGCTGGGATAAATTTCGCGGCAATCCTTCCGCAAACCAGCGGTGTTGAGTTCGACTGCGCAATTGTGTTTTTGGGCCGCATTGAGAAATTTTTCGTAAAGCGGCGTGCAATCACGGTCAGGGCGGTGGCCGAATTTTTTCGGCAAATCGGCATGGCCGATGATTTCAAACAAGCCACTCTCTGCCGCCCTGGTCAACCGCCCAAAATAAACGGTCCAGACTTCATCGGCATGGCGATGGTTCCACTCGGACAGTTTCTGCGGATCATCAATGGCCCAGCCGTCGGAGACGTAATGCACCGAGCCGATGCAATAGTCCCACGGATGCCGCGCGGCAAGGCCGCGTATCCAGTCCTCGTAACCGGGCAAGTAATCCACCTCGAGCGCAAGGCGGATGGTGAGCTGCGGGAAATCCTTTTGCGCCTGGCGGACTTTGGCGACGTATTCATCGAGCTGACGGGCGTACATCCGCCAGTTGTCGAAATCGTCCTGTGGCATGGGCGCATGGTCGGAGAAGCCGATTTCGGTCAGGCCGATTTCCAGCGCGTGTTTGGCATATTCGCCCGGCTCGCCGGTCGCATGGCGGCAGAGCGGCGTGTGCATGTGATAATCGGCGGGCAACGGCATGTCGGGAGTTTCAAGTTTCAAGTTTCAAGTTTCAAGTGTTGAATCTTGAAAAAGCTGTTGTCATCGGAAAATACAACCGGAGCGGAACCTGCGAGCGCGCCGCTCCGGCACCGCATTTTTTTCCGGAAGCAAACAAATCAAATTCCGCCGTCCACCTGCCAGCGGCCTGCTGGATGGTCTTCCCTCACCGCTACGCGAGCCTCCTTTTTACAAGACGGGACTATCCCGAAATTGAAAAATGCCAGAGAGGGCCGGGAGTTAAACCAGTCCAACCGAACGCGCGGTATCGGGAGAGACGACCAGGAACCTTTTGATCGGTTTTGTTCGGCAAAATTACACCCCTGCTAAACTTTTCAACAGCGCGAATAAATCATTCATGAGTATAGCCACCTTGATCGCCAGGACGATGGCAACGATCGTGAGCGGATACAAAACCATTTTCAGAAAGCGTGCCTTTCGACCAGCCGGCGCGCCGGCCGGCAGGGATGGAGTCGCGGCGCATGGCTCCTGCGGGGCCGCGATTTCCGGCCCGCCCCAGAAGGCTTCGGTGGATTCCTCGGTTCCGAGTGCTGCTTGGTTTGTATTCATGTTCTTCATATTCGTCCCGCTTAATAGACACCAGGACCCGCCAGATTTGTATATGCTGGCGACGCGATGTCGCCTGACCGTGCAAATCTAATCCACGGCCACCGTCGGCTGGCAGCGGCCATTGGCTTCTGCAGTGTTGGTTGACCGCGGGAAAATTATCTCAGATTTCACATTCTTTCGGGTTGGTTCTGTTCGGTTTGAATCGAAAAGGCTCCGCTCCGGTATCGCAACTTTTTTTGTTGAAACAAACAAATCAAATTCCGCCGTCCACCTGCCAGCGGCCTGCCGGATTATCCTTGCGCACGGCCAAGTTCCACTTTTTGACTTGTGACATGCGGCATTTCACAAACCAGGCGGATTGTTCCGGCGACCAGGTCGCTTCGCCTACTTCAACCAACGGTATCTGCTTGTGGACATCCACGCCGGCCTTCTCCGCCATCTCAACTTGCTTTTTGGTTTCCTCCACATCGAATTCGGAGGCGAACTTGCGCATCTCGACCCAGTCCAATTTTGACTGGGCATCGAAGTAGGCCTGCACCGCTTCCTTGGGCGATAGCCGGACATAGGCGTCGTTGTTGGTCAGAATTTCCGGCTCGCCAGTCCATTTGAGGTCCTGCTGCAATCGCAGTTTGCTGTCATACATTCCGGTGACCACGCACCGTTTTGCAGAGTTAGCGTTGGAAACGCGCACATTGAATTCCTGCGGTGGAAGCTGAATTTCGTAAGGCACATACCGGCCGGATAAGCCTTGGAAGTGAAGGATTCGCCCAGGCTGACAATTTCCAGCCCGCCGAGATATTCTTTCAGTTCCGCAGTGACAGGCGACATGAACTTCCCAGCCTCATTCCAATCCTCGCGGCTGCAAGCGCCGAAGAAGGCACGGGCCGCCTGTTCGGCTGTCATCGAAGCATACTTCTCATTGTCGGGCAGTTTAGGTGGTTCCAGTTGCGCCCAACTCACGTCCGCCGGCAATTCCAGTTTCCACGTGTTGGGATCAATCGGCTGATTGTAGTCAATCTGGCTGAGGTCAAAAATTTTTACCTCGCCGGTCGGGCGAACCAGATAAATCTGGACCGCCTCCAGCAATCCGCTTTGGGCGTCGAAGCGATAAACCCGGCGGGTGTCAGCGGTTCCGATAAAATTGTTCCTTCCGTAATCATTGTCCGGCACGCCCGACTTGGCCATGACCGTGACGACGGATTTCATCTGAGAATCAGCGCCGCGTTCGGACTTGATACTGAGTTCCCAGCCCCGGGCGCGGGCGTTGTCGAGTTCGTTGCTGATGGTGTTGCTGATGTTGGCGATCCTTTGCAGCCAATCGGTGTCAAAGGCGCTGGACGATGGGTGTGGAAACTTCACTCCAGTATCGTCGGTTTTGATGAGCATCACGGTTGACTGGCCGTCCATGACGACGACGCGCTTGGGTTTCTCAACGCGCCATTTAAGTTCCGGCTCGAATTGTTTCCAGAGTTCAATGGTATAAAACGGACAATCGGCATTGATAGTACTGAAATTGTCCTGCGGATAGGTGCGCAGTTGGCCGCGCAGGTGAATGCTGTTCAGCTTGGCCACAGCTTGAGCGCCTCTGGCCATCACCTCGGCGGCGGTGGCTTGTGCTTTCGGGAGACTCAAAAAGGCGATCAGAATAATTGCCGCCGCGCTTGCGGCCGCGCCCAGCCCGAATCCCCAACGATGTTTCAATATTTTGCTCATAATGCTTTCTCTTTCCGGTTCGTTTCTCTTTTTGAAGAACCCGCTGCATCACCGGTACGACAATGGACACCTCGGCGGTGGCCTGGCCGCGAGCAACGAGCCGCTGTTGCAGGCTGGCGATTACTTTGTATTCAGCCCGGCAACCGGCACAGGCCTCCAGATGAGCCTGGCATTCGAGCAAGGCCTCGCGGTCCAGCAACCCTTCCGCGCAGGCGACCATATTGTCCCGGCATTCAGCGCAGTTCATAATTATTGCGTTTGGTTGACTGTTGGTTCTGTGCCTTCGCGGGCCGCCAACTCCTGACGCAGCAGGGCGTAGGCGCGCGAAAGCGTTTTGGTGACCGTGCCGAGCGGCAAGTCGAGTCGTGTGGCTACTTCCTGACAGGAAAGCCGCTCGTAATACCGCAGCAGAATCACCTGACGATGAGATTCGGGCAGGGCGGCAATGGCTTCTTCCAAAGGATACTCTTCACTGCTGTCCGTCGCGTCGGTCATCATGGTTTCGGCCGCCTCGCGGTCGCGTTGCCGATGTGCCAAAGAGCGGAACTGTTCCTTGGCAACCCGTCCCGCGATGCCCAGCAGCTAGGAGTAAAACGACTCCGGCTTCCGCAGCTTCTTCAGTGACAGAAAGGCTCTCACAAACGATTCCTGTGCCGCTTCCTCGGCCTGCCCGCCGTTTCCGACCCGGCTGGCCAGATAAGAGAACAGCGGCTTTTGGTAACGCGCCACCAGCAGACCGAAGTCCTCTGGATGACCGTCACGGCAATGCTCGACGTATTCTTTGTCGGTTAAGTCCATGCCATTTCCTGTTCAAACGAACTCCACCGTCATCTGATAGTGCGGTTCGGGGCGAATTTGCGACAAAAGGATGGGAAATATTTCATTTTCAAAGGTTTTCGGCCCGGATTGGGCCGGTTCACGACGCTGAAGTGTTGAACGTTGGGTCTTGATTGTCGAATAAAAAAAACGGCGCAGCCATAACTATTCAGTTGAAGTGGGGAGCGCACGCGCCTCGCGTGCCGTGTTCCGCGCCCTCGCGGAACACAGAAGGGCTTTGCCGTTGCTTTCCGTTTCGCGACTTGCGTGAGCTATTCTCCGGCCGGCGAGGGCGCCGGTCGGGACACGCGAGGGCGCGTGTGCTCCCCCAAAACGAACCGCACAGTTGAGTCTAAAGCTTGAACTCCAGCCGCCGGGGCAACAAATTGCAGAGGAATGGCGGATGACAGTTCAACGGAGAAACTCCGGCTGTTTGTGGCAATTCCAATGCCGGAAACGGTCCGGAACGAAATCACCGGGGTCCAGCAGGAATTGCAACGATTGGTGTCGCGCGAAACCATTCGTTGGACGAAACCGGAGCAGTTCCATCTCACCCTCCGGTTCCTCGGCGACGTTCCGGTTGAGCGTGTGCCGGCTTTGCAGGAAGCCGTCAATGCGGTTTGTGCAGGCGAACCGGCCCTGCGCTTGCGCGCGCAAGGCACCGGCTTTTTTCCGAATGCCCGGTCACCGCGTGTGATCTGGGCCGGCGTCAGCGACGGTGGAGGGCATCTGGTGGACTTGCAAAAAAGGATCGAAGGGGCGGTGCAGCCGTTTGCGGAGGGGCCAGGCTCGGAAAAGTTTTCCGGCCATGTGACGCTGGGCCGGGTCAAATTTCTAAAGCGGCCAGAAATCGAGAAACTGGCGGTGCACGCCCAAGCCATCACGGATCGTCTGTTCGGCGAATGGATGGCGAATGAGGTTGAATTGATTCGCAGCGACCTGTCGCCGGACGGCGCGCAACCACACCTTGCTCGCGGCGTTTCGATTGGGTGAGGATTAAAATTGGGCGCCGCTTGAAGGCGCCGCGCAAACATTCGGAGCGCGGACCGCTGAGTCCGCGTGTTCCCCCGCTTCTGGGTCGGAGCCCTTTGGATGAACACGGCCACGCGGACATGGCTGTCCGCGCTCCTTCGTGTCGCATGTCACTCGCCTGCCGGGCCGAAGCCTTGGCGAAGGCCGGTCACGCTCCGTGAAACCTTTGTAGCTTGGCTTACGTCTTGCTTAACGGGCAATAATATTGTGTCAACGTGAAACAAATGTTTTGTAGAATGTATGCTTAAGTCGTTTTCAGCCGACCGCTGGAATTATGACACCGCGGCGCATCTGTTGAACCGGGCTGGATTCGGCGGGACGCCGGTCGAAATCCAGAAGCTGGCTGGCTACGGCCCGGACAAGGCGGTTTCATCGTTGATTGACTACGAAAACATCCCCGACCCCACGCCCGCCCCGGTGTGGGCAGTCCCCGATCCGGAGGGAAATCAACGCCTGCGGGATGCGGCCCAAAAAGCGACGCCGGAGGAACGCCGGCAAATTCAGCAGCAGCAACAACGGCTTCAGTTCGAGCGCCTCATGGAACTGCGCGGCTGGTGGCTCAATCGCATGGCCAAAGGCCCCCGGCCGTTTCAGGAAAAGATGGTGCTGTTCTGGCACGGGCATTTTGCCACCAGCTTTGAAAAGGTGCGCAACGCCTATTACATGTGGCGGCAGAACGAATTGTTCCGCCAACTCGCCACGAGCAACTGGCTCGAACTGCTCACGTACGCCGGCCAGGATCCGGCGATGTTGATCTGGCTCGACCAGGCGCAAAGCCGCAAGGCGCATCCGAACGAGAATTTCGCGCGCGAGAACATGGAACTTTTTTCCCTCGGCGAAGGCCATTACACCGAAAAGGATGTCACCGAAGCCGCCCGCGCCCTGACCGGTTGGTCGCTGGATCGCCTGACCGAAAAATTCATTTACCGCCCGCTCTTTCACGACAACGGTCTCAAGACGTTTCTCGGTCGCACCGGCAACCTCAACGGCAACGATGTGATGGCGCAAATCGTGGCGCAACCGCAGGCCGCGCGGTTCATCACGGCCAAGCTCTGGAATTATTTCGCCGGCCAGCCGCCCGCTGACAGCCTGAATGATGCCCTCGCCGCCGTGTTCCGCGGGAGTGGGAACAATTTCAAGCCGTTCCTGCGCGTCATGTTTCGCAGCGAGGAATTTTACGACGACGCTATCATTCGCAACGAGGTGAAAAGTCCGGTGCAATGGCTGGTCGGCAGCGCGCGGATACTGGAATGCGATCTGCCGCCGACGCCAATCTGCGAAGCCGTCCTGCGCAATCTCGGACAAGACCTGTTCGCGCCACCGAACGTCAAAGGCTGGGACGGCGGCATCACCTGGATCACCACCAACACGTTGCTGGCCCGGTACAACGACGCGGCGACGCTCGTACAAGGCACGTTCCCACCGCTGGCGGCTTCTGATTTCGCGCGCAAACCGGGCGGGCAGGGCGGCGCCAAAGCTGAACGCCAGGCTCAACGTGTCCGGATCGGCGGCGTGAACGTGGACAAAATCGTTTCTCCGGAAGAACTCGCCGACAAGGACCTGCTCGTCAAGTCGTTGGAAAACAGGCTATTGCAAACGACGCTCAAGGACGAACAGCAAAAGGCGTTGCGCGATTTTCTTGGCAACAAAACAAAATTGGACGACGCGGATGTCCGGACTGCCATCCGGCTCGTCATGGCCACACCGCAATATCAAGTGACGTGAAAACAAACAAAAACGGAGTGCTGGAGAACTGGAGTAATGGAGTGTTGCGTTGCTGCAAAACTAGCCCGATTTTTCCATCGCTCCATCACTCCACCGCTCCATCGCCCCAATTCCTTTTATGAACGAAATCTCCCTCCAAACCCGACGCGAATTTCTGCGGACCACCGTGCTCGGCAGCGCGCTGTCGTGGACGGTGCCAACATTTTTGGCCAACACGTTTGCCGCGCTGCACAGCGAGGCGGCGGATTCCGCCATGCAAATCATCACCGGCAAGGACGCCACCATTCTCGTCGTGCTCCAAATGGCCGGCGGCAACGACGGCATCAACACCGTCGTGCCGTATGCGAATGATTTTTATCACCGGGCACGCCCCAAACTCGGATTGACCGCGCAACAAGTGTTGAATTTGAACGGTGAGATTGGCCTGCACGGCGCGATGACCGGGTTCAAGGCCCTGTTCGACTCCGGAAACCTGGCCGTGGTGCAGGGCGTCGGTTATCCGAACCCGAACCGTTCGCACTTTCGCTCGACGGAAATCTGGCAGACCGCCAGCGATTCGGACAAGGTGGAGAAATACGGCTGGCTCGGACGTTATTTCGACAATTGCTGCGCCGGCGCCGACCCGACGGTGGGCGTGACCATCGGCGGCCAGTTGCCGGAGGCATTTTTCGCAAAAACGCCCACGGGCATCTGCTTCAACAATCCGCAAAGCTACCGCTTCATGGCCAACGGCCGGCGCGGCCCGGGTGGAATGGACCTGACCGAGGCGGCTTACGAAAAAATGAATGAAGTGGACATGTCCAGCGCCACACCGGATGACAATTCCGGCGGCAGCATCGGCGCGTTGGCGGCGGGCATGCCGATGCAGGGCGGCAAAGCCGTGGACTTCATCGAACGCACTGCGCTCGACGCGCAGGTCAGCTCCGACGAAGTGCGCAAGATCGCCGACCGCGTCCAGAACCAGGCGACGTACCCGGCGTCGCAACTCGGCAATTCACTCAAGCTGGTCGCCAAGCTCATCGGCGGCGGCCTGCCGACGCGGATTTATTACGTCTCACAAGGCGGTTACGACACGCACGTCAACCAGATTCCCACGCAACAACGCCTGCTGAAGGAGCTTGGCGATTCGACGAAGGCGTTTGTGGATGATCTGAAGGCGCAGGGCAACATGCAGCGCGTGCTGGTGATGACGTTCAGTGAATTTGGCCGGCGCGTCACGGAAAACGCCAATGGCGGCACCGACCACGGCGCAGCGGCGCCGATGTTCATTGTCGGCAACAAAGTGAAGGCCGGGTTGCTGGGGACTTATCCGAGTCTGGCACCGCTGGATTTGTTCGAAGGCGACATCAAATACAACGTGGATTTCCGCAACGTCTATGCCAGTGTGTTGGAAAGCTGGTTGAAGACGAAGAGCGCGCCGATTCTCGGCCGCCAATTCGAGCCGCTG
>CAWHAH010000048.1:0-7705 GCA_963827205.1 uncultured Verrucomicrobiae bacterium | reverse complement strand
AGGGCATGAGGTCGGTTACCTCGTGGGGCTGGCCAAGAACGCACGGGTGCTGGGTTTGGCGCAGAGTTTCAGGGAACAGGCGCAAAGTGATTTCCAGTCGCAGCAACAAAAGCAGCGGCTCTTTGGCGAGGTGAAGTATGCGGCGGACACGTGGGACAAAGAGCGGCGGGTGTTGGTCAAGGCCGAGCATACCGGCCAGGGCAGCAATCCGCGTTTTGTGGTGACCAACTTGGCCGGCGACGCGCAAAAACTCTATGACGAGGTTTATTGCGCTCGCGGGGAGATGGAGAACCGGATCAAGGAGCAGCAGTTGGGACTGTTTGCGGATCGGACCAGTTGTCATGGGTGGTGGGCCAACCAGTTCCGGCTGCTCTTGAGCAGTTGCGCGTATGTGTTGATGGAGCGGCTGCGGGCGCTGGCGTTGGCGGGCACGGAACTGGCGCGGGCGCAGGTGGGCACCATCCGGCTGAAGCTTCTTAAGATCGGCGCAGTGGTTTTGCGCAATACACGGAAGGTACGTTTGCTACTGAGCAGCAGCTATCCGTATCAGGCGATTTTCCGTCAGGTGGTTGCGGCGCTGGATAGCGGTTGAGTCGCGGTGAGTGCTGTCCCCGGCACGCCGACAAACAACGGGGGTAAGGGGGCGTGTGCCTACGTGTTGAAAAACTGGCTGTTTAGACCGTCATCGGCATCTCTTTGCCAACTTTTGCCGCCGCAAAATTCAACTCGTCAGTCTGATGAAATATGCGGGTTAGCGAGGCTGCTGCGGAGGACGGGTGCAGTTCTGCAATATGGGACGGAGGATGTGCGAAGAAGCTGCTGCGAAGAAGCTTGCTGGAATGAGCGAGCGGTGTTAAGCAAACGGAATCGGGATTGAAACCTGTCAATTATGAAACCGCATCGTGGCACTCTTATACTCGTTCTTGGCATTCTCGGGTTGGTCCTTTGCGCGCCGCTGGCCATCGCGGCCTGGATCATGGGATCCGGCGACCTCAAACAAATGGACGCCGGCACCATGGACCCCGGCGGACGTGGCATGACCAAGGCTGGCAAAATCTGCGGCATCGTCGGGACGATTCTGCTCATTATTGGAATCATTATTTTCGGTATTGCCTTCGCGTTTGGTTTTGCCGCCGCTCTGGCGCAGCACCACTGAAGCAGCGCCGGCGCCATTTCCCTTGAATCTGGCGGCGCGGGCAGGCAAGTTGACCGTTCATGAGCAAACGGTTTGACTGGCCGAAAAAATACGCGCTGCTGCTGGCATTGGGCCTGGTATTTTGCCGGTCGCCCGCGCCCGCGGCTTTCATCAACGGCCAGAATTATGTGTCGCTGGCGGATTGGGCGCGTGCTAACGGCTTGAACGCGTCGAGAATAACTCGCGGTGACGAGATGGTTCTTGCCAATCAGACGACGCGGCTCGTGTTTGACGTGGACTCGCGCTACGCGGACATCAACGGCATCCGGGTCGCGCTTTCCTTCCCCATCGCGAACGCGAAGGGCGTGTTGCTTATCGCCCAACCGGATCTCGACACGGCGGTTCGCCCGCTGATTTTTCCGCAAAAATTGTCCGCGAAAAGAATCGCAACGATTTGCCTCGATCCCGGTCACGGCGGCAAGGACACCGGCAACCGGGCGGGCTGGCATTACGAGAAAATTTACACGCTGGCGCTGGCGGCGCTGGTGCGCGACCAGCTCAAACAGGCCGGCTTCAACGTCGTCATGACACGGACCAAGGACACCTACGTTGATCTGCCGCTTCGTCCGGCGCTGGCGAACCGGCGCGGGGCCGATTTGTTCGTGAGTTTGCATTTCAACGCGACGCCGACCGGGAAAGACGAAGTCGAAGGGCCGGAGACTTATTGTATCACACCCGTTGGGGCGAGTTCAACGAATGCGCGCGGCGAAGGCGGTGAATTTGGCTCTGCGGTTGGCACCGGCCCGACGATGGCCAATCGCAATGAACAGAAAAGTCTGCTGCTGGCGTATCAAGTCCAGAAATCGCTCGTGCGGAATCTCGGCGCGGATGACCGCGGCGTGCGGCGAGCACGTTTCGCCGTGCTGCGCGACACGACCATGCCCGCCATTTTGATTGAAGGCGGTTACATGACGCATCCGGTCGAGGGCCGGAAAATCTTCAGCGATGCCTATCGCCGCCAGATGGCGCAGGCGATTGTGAAGGGTATTGTAGCCTACCAGAGAATGACTTCACCGCCGGTTTCGTCGCCCTTGCCGACAACCAATCGTCCGCCGCCGAAGGGGGCCTACGATCCTGCCGGAAAATATTTATGGGATAACGGGAAATAGGGCGGCCGGCTCTTTGGTTTGGCAGGGACGATCTCCCGGTCGTCCAAGGCCGCGCACGTCACCCGACATCAGATGTCGCGGCGGGTCACGGCCCTGCTGTTCAAATTGTAAATTATAAATTTCAATAAGGCCGTTACCTGCAAATTCCGCCGTGCCTGCCGTGTTTTGAGACAGGGTTCATCCAAAGAGGACGTTTTTTTCAATTTCTTTCAGATAAGAAATTTTCCCTCACTGTGTTACAGAAGCTTACGCCCGGATGGCATCGGGGCTGCTCAGCGGCAAACTCGTGGAAATGGGAAGAAATCCCGTTGGACTCGGGCTGCGCTTGTTGCTGGCAGAGGCTGCATCGGCGCGTTTTTTGTTTGCCGGGTTTGGGAATGCACCAGCTCATGTTGAAGACACCAGCACAAGATGAAGAACTTATGAAAAATGACGATCAGGCGGTACTGATTCGACACGTGTGGGCGACTTTGGCCAGGCCATCGCTGAGAGCGGTAGTTTGCATGTTGGCCGGGCTGATGTTGTTCGCCTCTAAATCGGCCTTTGGGCAATTGGCGTATGCCGTGGAATTCAACCAGGCCAACAACCTTTTTGGAACCATCAACCTGCTGAACGGCAATTTCACGCAATTGGGCACCGAGGGGACAACTCTTTTCAATGACGTTGCCCAAGCGCCCAGCGGCACTCTCTATGGCATCGTCAATACGACTTCGCTGGTGACGTTGAACACAAATACTGGCGCGGTGCTGACCAGTGTTAACTTCAGCGTCAGCGGCATTGAGTCTCTGGCAATTGCTCCCAACGGGACACTTTACGGGGCGACGCAAAGTGCGCTTTACACGATCGACCCGCTCACCGGTTTGGCGACCTTGGTGGGTAACTTCAACAACAGCGCCATTGGCAGTTCAGGACAAAACATACGCTTCGGCTCCGACGGCAACCTTTATGACACTGATGGCGGAGTCAGTGCCAGCAATACGGATTTGTTTCAGATCAGCACGGTCAACGGGCAGGCGACATTGATGGGTGTGGTCACCAACTTTCCGGGGTTGTGTCTGGAAAACGCCGGTTCGCAAATGTACGGTGTTGGCATTCAACTGGGTTCGGCCTCGTCCCTGTTTCAGGACTTGGTGGGAATCGATCTGAGCAGTCTCAGTCCCGGCGGAACAAACAGCGATGGTTCGCCGTTCGATATCAGCTACGATTTATTGACCGCCAACTTCCCGAATAATTACAATTTTTCATCGGCGGACTTATTTATCGTTCCAGCTCCCGAGCCGAGCACGATTTCACTCTCCATATTGGGCGGTGCGATATTTCTGATGATAAGCCGCACTCGCATGCGGTGTTAACCACGCGGGACAACACACCCAAGCCCGGTTCCTGGGGGCAGACTCGTTCGCGTCATTTGTGAGGTCTGCTTCGCCGGCTTGCACTTTCGCCACTGTCCAGCCAGCCGAGGTCGCGAATGCGGCACAACGGCAGCCTCGCCTGCCCCTGCACCGAATTTGAGGCCGGTCAATCAGGACCGGCTCTGGTAGAGGGCGACCAAGGCCGCGCCGATGGCTTGGGATAGGTCGCCCAATGCCGCCGGGACGATGGTTATCTGCGCCCGTTGCGTCGGCCAGAGGTAAGAGTGGGCTGTTTCGCGGATGATCCGAAGGTAACGGGTACGGAATTCCTCGGTGGTGGCTCCCGGATCCATCAAGCCGCCGCCGATGACGACAAAGTGCGGGTCGAGAGCCATGGCGAGATTGGCCACGTGCAGGCCCAAGGCCCGGGCTTGAAAATTGAAAATTTCAACGGCCAAGGGATCGCCTTTCTGGGCCAGGCCACGCAGGGCCAGTGCCTTTTCCTTTGGAGAGGCCGGGGATTTAGCCAGGTCGTGGTTGGGATACTTGGGCAGCTTTTCGGCCAGAAGATGCGGCAGACCGGAGATGGTGGTGTAAACTTCGATGCAGCCCCAGCTCCTGCCACAACCGCACGGAAAAGGTTTGATGTTCAAGAGGTGCAGCGGCGCGGGCATGTGCGCGGCTTCCATTCCGGCCAGGGTGTCGCCATCGAGCGGCCGACCGTTGCGATCTACATAGGCGCAGCCCAAGCCGGAGCCGGGGGCGAGCATAAGCACGGAACCAGTGCCGGTGCCACGCAGATGTTGAGCCTCCGCTACGCCGCCGTAATTGCCGTCATTTCCGACGGTCACCGGAATAGTCCGCCCGGCTTGGGCGACCAGCGCGTTGCTGTAGGCCGTGTGGACGTCCCAACCCTCGAAACTGGCCGGCAGGTTGGGTGAATGATCAAGCACGCCGTAGCGGCGGAAGGGCCCGGGGGTGGCCAGGCCCACGCCGAGCACCCGGTCCCAAGTCAGGCCATTCTGCGCCAGGAAATCGTTGATGGCCTCGACCCACCCATGAACGACCGCGTCAGGGCCTTTTTGAGAGTTGGTGGGCCGTTGAAGGAGTTGGGTGGAAATGCTGGTACCGTCGGCCCAGACACCCGCGACTTTCGAAGTGGTTGCTCCGCTGTCCGTGCCGATAAAGATGTTCTGCTTGTTGCTCACGTTGTTATCTCAATCAAGGATTAAAATTGTTGGTCTGTTGAGTAAACCGGGTCACGGTGGAAAAGTAAATTCCTATCTTGCGGTGAGCGCGCATGGTTTCAAACTTTTTCGCTGTCAGGACGAATTACGGGCGCCGTTTTCGGCGGTCACAGACCGCTGTGGCCACCAGGCCGTATCGCTCCCGCCCGGCACTTGCCATGAAGCATTCTGCTTGGCAAGCGCGGATTTAGCGGGTTAGCTGGTGGCCGTGAGTATTGCAGCCAACGCCAGCGACGAAGGCAGGACGGCAGTCTCGGCCACGCGATTCAGCAGCGCGTGGTGTTTCCGCAAGGAGCTTGAGGCGACTCCCAAGCAAACGGGCGGAGGTCCCCAGTTGATTTTTGAGGGTATTTCCGAAACCAGTTTTCGCCTGTAAAATTTTGACATGAACCTCGTTCTTCACAACGTGCCAACAATGAAATCAAACCTTCAACCTCCGATCATCGCTTGATGAATAAATCCCGATTTATACCGCCGTTAGACCCCGGATTTCAGCCGGCGATCCAATTCAACCGTGACTATCTCAACTGCGCCCGGACCTCCGGCCGGGCGATACCGCTCGTGCTGGGCCTCGAACGCGAGGGGGGCCTGCTCTCGCGTTTTGAAACAGTCGTTCGCGCGGACGCGGACGCGGAGACGTTGCGCTACGTGGAGCGCATTGTGAAGTTCCTGCTCTGGGCGCGCGGCGGATGGAGGCTGCACGTCGGCGGACCGCGCGCCATCGGCGAATTCATCCGCAAAACCTACTCGGCGCGCAGGGCGCGCAAATTTGACTGCCAGATGATGGAACTGGCCTACGGCAAAAAATTTGAAGTTGTCGTGACGGTGCCGGACAAGGTGCCGGCTAACAAGGAAATGCAAGTCGCGGCGGGCGGCCATCTCAAAGGCTGCCGCATCGGTTTCGACCTGGGCGCGAGCGATTACAAAGTCTCAGCCGTCGTGGACGGTGAGGCGGTGTTCACCGAGGAAATGCCGTGGGACCCCAGGAACCAGGCGAATCCGGATTATCATTATCATCATATTTCGGCAGCGCTGCACCGCGCGGCGGCGCATCTGCCGCGGGTGGACGCCATTGGCGGCAGTTCCGCCGGCATTATTGTGGACAATGAAATCCGCGTCGCTTCCTTGCTGCGCGCCATTCCCCGCAAACTGTTCCCCCAGGCCGCCGGCATCTTCAAGCGCGTCCGGAAGGAATGGAACGTCCCGGTGGTGGTGGTGAACGACGGCGACGTGACGGCTCTGGCCGGCGCGCTGTCGCTCGGCAAAAAAGGGATGCTGGGCGTCGCGATGGGTTCAAGCGAGGCGGCCGGGTTCATGGACCGGAAAGGCCGCATTCTCGGCTGGCTGAATGAACTGGCGTTCGCACCGGTGGATTACAATCCCGCCGCCGCCGCCGATGAATGGTCCGGCGACCGCGGCGTGGGCGCGCTCTATTTTTCCCAGCAGGCGGTCAACAAACTCCTGCCCGCGGCAAAAATCGAGCTGCCGGAAAAAATGGGGCTGCCGGAGCGGCTCAAGGAAGTCCAGAACCTCATGGCCCGGGGCGATAACCGCGCGGCGAAGATTTACGAAACCATCGGCATCTATCTGGGCTATACGATCGCTCATTACGCGGACTTTTATGATTGTCAAAATCTGCTGATTCTAGGGCGCGTCACCACCGGCCGTGGCGGCGACATCGTGCTTGCCAAAGCGCGCGAAGTCATGCAAATAGAATTTCCGGAATTGGCGGCGAAAATCGAACTGCACGTTCCCGACGAACGCAGCCGGCGCATCGGCCAGGCGGTCGCCGCAGCCAGCCTTCCCATGATCGGACGCTAACTTTATGAAATTACATCAAGCAACCGCGGAAATTTTTGTGCCCGACGGCAAAGCCGCCGCCGAGACGCTCAAACGCATCACGCACTTGGGCATCGGCGCCCACCAGGATGATTTGGAGTTCATGGCTTTCCACGGCATCCTGCAATGCTTTGCCAGCGAAGCGAAGTGGTTTGGCGGCGTCACCTGCACCAACGGTTCGGGCAGCGCGCGCACCGGCCCTTACGCCGCCTGCACTGACGCCCGGATGATGGCTATCCGCCGGAAGGAACAGAACACGGCCGCCATGATCGGGCAATACGGCATCATGATCCAGCTTGACTACCCCAGCAGCGCGGTGAAAAGCCCGACGGAGACCGCATTGAAGGAAGATTTGAAACAAATCCTTGCGGCCACACGCCCGGAGATTGTGTACACGCACAATCCGGCGGACAAGCACGACACGCACATCGGCGTGGTCCTGGCGGCGTTGCAGGCGATCCGCGAGCTTCCCAGCGCGGAACGACCGCAAAAGGTCTGGGGCTGCGAAGTCTGGCGCAATCTCGACTGGCTCCCGGACGCGGAAAAAGTGTTGATGGATGTGAGCGGGCACGACAATCTGGCGGCAGCCATGAACGGCGTCTTTGATTCGCAAATCGCGGGTGGCAAGCGCTACGACCTCGCCACGGCTGGCCGGCGCGCCGCGAACGCGACGTTCTTCGAATCGCACGCGACGGATACAGCGACTCAATTGATTTTCGGAATGGACTTGACCCCGCTGGTGAAGGACGAAACGAAAGACATCGTGGAATTTGTCTGCGGGTTTGTTGACCAACTCAAGCGCGACGTGGCGACAAAATTAAACAAACGGCTTGGTAGAGTTTAAATTCGAGCGGTCATCGTCTGAGCCGCGGCCAAAGCGGCAACCGGCTTCGTTCTGCGCCAGGAAATCGTTGATGGCCTCGACCCGGTCAGGGGCAACTGCGTCGGCGCCTTTCTGAGAGG
>CAWHAH010000047.1:0-33743 GCA_963827205.1 uncultured Verrucomicrobiae bacterium | reverse complement strand
ATCTGACTGCCCAGCGTAGAACGCAGTAAACCTTGAGTTTATGGATAGTTTGAGTTATACAACGATTATCGAGCTTGCGGAGCCACTCGCCGGTCGGCGTGGCTCAGCTTACGTTAGGCGGCGTTGCGTGCCATGCAAGTTACTCCACATAGCAGGCGGTTGCGATTGTTGCTGTTTCCATTCGCAGCATATCTGCTGATTGCGCCGGCGCTGTCGTTTCTTATCGCTGCGCGCAGTTCGTCAGAGCTTAATGGCATTCCAATCTTCTTCGGACATGGTTCGGAAGCTCATTTGAATTACGGCCTGATCGCCGTCGGTCTCGCTGAATATGTCACCATCATCAGTGCTTTTGTTTGCGTCATTCGCTTGTATCGTTGCTCAGGGAGGCTGACAAAGCCATTGCCCATCGCAGCCATTTTGATTTTTAGCGTTACAACTTTGATTTCTGGTCTTGCGTTAGTTTTCCCTCAGATTCTATCCGAGTTTCGGCGCAGTTCGGTTGCCTTGCGGGCCGGAGATTGGTGGAGGTTGGTAACGCCGCTTTTCGTGCAGACACACGGCTGGAGCCAGTGCGTTTATAATGGACTTGCGGCACTTTTTCTTTTGCCATTGGCAGAAAAATTCTACGGCAAGGGATTACTGGCGTTGTATTTTGTTTCGGGAATCATCGGAAGCGAGGTATTTTTTTACACATTGGAGCCAGGCTCCACTGGCGGCGGCTCATCCGTGGCGATTTATGGAGTGATGGGCAGTTTATTCATTTATGCTTTTCGTCACCGGCGGGAATTTCCCCCCTCAACGATTGGCTTTGTAATTTCCGGTTTGTGCCCCTCAATCTTTCTAGGATTGCGTCACGATTTTCATGGCACGGGCCTACTTATCGGCGCTTTGCTGGCTTGTATGATGCAGGCAAGGTTGGAGACGATTCCGAAGACGCCGCCTCCGCGCCGACTGCCCAGCGTAGAACGCAGTAAACCTTGAGTTTATGGATGGGTTGAGTTATACAACGATTATCGAGCTTGCGGAGCCACTCGCCGGTCGGCGTGGCTTTTTTCGTTAGGCTGCATCGAGTATTTGTTATTTGACCGACACACAAAAATATGAAAGCTATCACTCACTGGACACCGGCGGCATTTTGCGCCTTCATTTCACTCACCGCGTTATCTATCTGGGGCCGTTCATCGGGTTCCGGCTGGTGGCAACCCATATTTTTCTCTTTTTTGCCGATGTGCTTTTTCTTTGTCGGCATAGTGACCTTCGGGATGCACCGTGAGCTGCGTGAATTGCGAAAACGGCTGGATGATTTAGAGCAGAAGAAGTCGAATTGAGAAATGACGATGCCTAACACCGCGCTGAGCCAACCGCCGCTGCCCCTTCAGTTTCGAGTGAGACAAGTAATTCAAAAGCTGTCATCGCATCCACGTCAGGTTTCGGCGGCGGTGGCTTCTTTGGATCGTTAGGCGACTTTGCGTGACGGTAAACACTCAACTCTGTCAAAACGCATATATGAAAACACAGCGCATTATCGGCGCACTTTGGATACTATTCAACGGCGTGCTCGGCATCTTATATTTGTGGCTGCTTTTATACCCTATTATTCGCTTTTCACGAGTCCCCTCGTCGCCAGGTTACTATTTGGGCGCTTTGTTTTGCCTGTTGTATTGGGCTGGCGCTGTAGCAGGTTTTTCTCTTTTTCGTGGTGCACGGGGGGCGCGTAAGTTTGTTACCTTGGTTGCGTTTTTGATCGTTATGGCGACAATCGCAGGATTTGTTGCATTAAGGTCGCTTCCGGGGATGTATTACATCGAGAGTGTTTTTGCGACGGTCTCGGCTGTGTTCTTGTTTTTGCCGAGACACAACACAGTCGCCTAACACCGCGCGAGGCCGTGTGAAAAGTCCGGTGCCAGGACAGTGATAGACGGAGAAAAAGTTTGACCGGCGATCCGAAAGTTCGAGTCGCCGGTTTTTAGTTTCCTGAGGTTCAGTCCGTACCGGCACCCGTCTCGGAATCCGCGTAAAAGGCTTGGCCTCACGCGGCAAGGATTTAAGGGATGGACGATTGAAAAAAAGGGCGTGCCGCCCCCGTTCAGACGCTTTGCGGGACTTTCACTCCCACCCGTCCTCCGTAGCAGTACTGCGGAGGGTGGACCGCCGCCATGAGTTGCTCGAAGCTCACCAGGTTCAACACCCGCCTTCGCGGGTACGAAGCCCGCTACGGCGCGGCGAAGGCCCGTTTGAGGTTGTAGCGCGGCCCTACCCTTTGAGAATGTGCCGTTTCTCATGAAGAAATGATCTCATACTGATCTGCAATCAAACTGCGACAAATACTTTGGCCGACATCAAATATTCTGGCAACGCGCCCCCTCGCCCTGGCCCTCTCCCCCGCTGACAGCGGGGGAGAGGGTGCGTTCATTGGTTTGTAGTATTTTGAACGCAACCTGGTATCAGAGATGCCAACAGGAACGGCCGCGCGAACAGCCGCCGCGCTTCCCGTTTTCTAAGTCGCCGGTGGCAGCGCACCACCGGCTTCGGCGCACGGCTTTCTTTTCCAATTCTTTGCAGTTGAAGTTTCCTTTCCGGCTGCATTTTCATTCGCCGAATCCGGCGATTGTGATATTTTCCAAGGCAAAGACGATTTACGCATGGCGTTCTCATTCATTTTTCTCGGCAGCGGCACATCGCAGGGCGTGCCGGTCATCGGCAAGGAATATCCGCCGGAATTTCTGGCCAATCCCAAGAACCATCGCACACGGCCTTCCATTTACGTCGCCACGGACAAGACGAAGCTGGTCGTGGACACCACGCCGGAATTCCGCATCCAGATGCTTCGCGAAGACATCCGCTGGCTCGACGCGGTGATTTTCACGCATGCCCACGCCGACCACATCATGGGCCTGGACGATTGCCGCCGTTTCTGCGACGTGCGCGAGGGCGCGTTGCCCATTTACGCAGACGAGGAAACGATGGCGGCGCTCAAGCGGGTTTTTCTTTACGCCTTTGACGGGCGGCCAATTGGCAGGGGTTATTTCCGACCGGAACCACACGTGATTAACGGCCCGTTCACGCTTGGCGATCTGGAAATCATTCCCCTGCCCCTGCCGCACGGTTCGATGACGACCAATGGTTATCTCTTCGTGCAAAATGGCAAACGGCGGCTCGCCTATTTGAGTGACTGCAAGGAAATTCCCGCCGGCGCGCTCGAAAAGGTCCAGGGTGTTGAAGTCGCCGTGCTCGACGCGCTCCGTCCCAAGCCGCATCCAACGCACATGTGCCTCGATGAAGCCCTCACCGCCGCCCGGCGCATCGCCGCGCCGCGCACGTTCTTCACGCATCTCACGCACGATTACGACCACGATCAGGCGCAAGCGGAATTGCCTTCCGGGGTCGCGCTTGCGTATGATGGCCTCAAGGTGACGGGCAATTAAGAGGAATATTCCAACGTTCCGGCCTTTCAAGGGTCAAATGACCGACGCATGAAATTTATTTTGATTCGATTGACAGTTTGGGGTTTCGCGCTGGCGCCGTTGCTGGTGCGCGCGGGCGGCGATGAAGTGGTTGTGATTTACAACACGCAAGTGCCGGAGTCCAAGGCGGTCGCGGACTATTACGCCCGGATGCGGCAGGTTCCGGAAAAGCAAATCTACGGCTTCGCGCTGACTCCCAACGAGGAGATGTCGCGCACCGAATTCCGCGATTCCCTGCAAACGCCGCTCGTGGAAAAGCTGGAGGCGGACGGTCTGTGGAAATTCGCCCAGCGGATCGTCATCGCAACGAACAGCGGCCTGATGCACGTCGAGTATCGCGTCGCCGGATCCAAAATCCGTTACGCCGTCCTGTGTTATGGCGTGCCGCTGAAAATCGCGGCCGACCCCAATTTGCACGAGCTGGCCGCAGATAATATGCGGCCGGAGTTCCGCCGCAACGAAGCCGCGGTGGATTCCGAACTGGCCTGGCTGCCATTGAGCAAAAACGACATGACACTGGCCGGTCCGTTGCCGAACTGGGTCTATCTCGCCACCAACACAGACCTGCTCAACCCCACCAACGGCATTCTGCTCGTCGCGCGGCTTGACGGCCCGTCACCGGAAATCGCGCGCGGCCTCGTGGACAAGGCGCTCGCGGCGGAACACGACGGTTTGTGGGGCCGCGGCTACTTTGACGAGCGCGGCATCACCGATCCCGGCTACAAGCTGGGCGACGAATGGATTTCAATCGCGGCGAAGATCAGCCGCGAAATCGGCCTGGAAACGACCGAGGACAAAAACCCCGCCACGTTCCCCGCTGATTTTCCCATGAGCCAGATTGCCCTTTACGCCGGCTGGTATGCCAACGATGCCGACGGTCCATTTGCCTTGCCCAAGGTTGAATTCATGCCCGGCGCATTTGCGTATCATTTGCATTCCTACAGCGCGGCGACGTTGCGCAGCACGACGCAAAACTGGTGCGGCCCGTTGCTCGCCAAAGGCGCGACCTGCACCATGGGCTGTGTGTATGAACCGTATTTGTCCTGCACACCGAATGTGGCGGCGTTTCTGGAGCGATTGGCCAACGGCTTCACGTTCGGCGAGGCGGCCTGGGCGGCACAGCCGGTGTTGTCCTGGCAAACGACCGTCGTCGGCGACCCGCTCTACCGGCCGTTCGGCAAACCGCTGGCGGAATTGCACGCTGAACTCGCGCGCACCCACAGCCCGCTTATCGAATGGTCCTTTTTGCGAATCGTGGATTCGGATCTCAACCGTGGCGTGCCCGTGCCCCAACTGGCGAACTTTGTTGAAAATCTTTCTGTCACCACCAACAGTGCCGTGCTCACGGAAAAACTTGCCGACCTTTACGAAATGGAAGGCAAACCATCCTCGGCCATTGACACCTATGAACTTGCCCTCATTCGCCATCCGTCACCGGAACAGCGCATTCGCATCCGCCTGACGCTGGGTGACAAGCTGGTCGCCGCCGGGTGCGAGAACGACGCCGTTGAGAATTACAGGCAACTGCTCGCGGAATCGCCCGATTATCCCGGGAAATCGTCCGTGGAGGCAAAAATGGCGGCGCTCGAACAAAAACTCACGAACACGAACAACGCGGCGAAGAATGAACCACAAACGAAGTAATTTGCGGTGGCGGTTTATTTGAAGGCCAGCTGGCAATGATGCCGTTTCGACGGGGCGAGGCCACTGACGAGCCGGCCTTGGGGCGTCAAAGTGTAGCGACGACGGCTCGCGGGGATCAGCCTTCGCTAGGCTGCGGCGCGACAGGCGCTCGCCCAACCTGGCAGACCAATTGTACCACACTGAACGGCTTGCTTTTTTTCGTTCAGCGTTCAACCCTGTTCTCATGGCGACGTTTTACGACACGCACGCGCACCTTGATTATCCTGATTACGAAAAGGATTTGGCGGAGGTCATCGCCCGCGCCCAGGCCGCCGGCATCACCAAAATGATTTCCATCGGCACGAGCTTGAGCAGCAGCGAACGCGCCATACGGCTTGCCGAAAAATTCCCGTGCGTTTATGCCGCCATCGGCTGGCACCCGTCCGAAGCGATGAAAGCGCCGTCCGACCTGCGCCCGGCCCTGCGTGAGCTTCGCCCAACACCCCAAAGTCGTCGCCCTCGGTGAAATCGGTTTGGATTATCACCATTTGCCCGGTGAGAAGCCCGGCAGCACCGCCGAGGACGACCAACGCTACAAACAAAAACAGGCGCAGATATTCCAACAGCAACTTGAAGTCGCCGCCGAGGCCGGACTGAACTGTGTCATCCACCAGCGCGATGCCTTCGACGACACGCTGGCGCAACTCAAACCGTTTGCCGGCAAGGTCCGCGGCGTTTTCCATTGCTTCGGCGAGAGCGCCGACCGGATGCGCCAGGTTTTGGGCATTGGCTCGCTGGTCAGTTTCACCGGCATTGTCACTTTCAAAAACGGCCAGAACGTCCGTGACACCTTGGCCGCCACGCCGCTCGACCGGTTCATGCTGGAAACCGATTGTCCGTATCTGGCGCCCGTGCCGTATCGCGGCAAGCGGTGCGAACCTGCCCACGTGAAGGAAATTTCCGAAGTCGTCGCACAGGTCAAAGCCTGTTCGCTCGAAGCATTGAGCGCGGCGACGTGCCAGACTGCCGGGGAATTCTTTCGCAAACTCTAGTGGCGCTCGGTGAGAGTTGTGTTTCGTAGGACGGGCATCCTGCCCGTCTCCAACTTTTCGCGCTTTGAGCTGGAGACAAGCTGGAAGCTTGTCCTCCATCTTGCCTTCGGCATTCCCGCCATCAGCCGATGGTCAAGTTGCCATGCCTTATCACGGACGAAACCGGTTTCGACACGGGGAAAACAATTGCTTCAAAATCCGCTGGCATTAAACCTGCGTCGCCCCGCGAGGGTAACAGTTTGACACATGAATAATTCGTAAAGCTCCCGGCAAACGGGAGTATGTAATCTATGAAAATCAGCACCCCGATGGCCTTGGCCGCCCTGGCAATTTCGTTGACCTCCTGCGCGACGCCGAGGCCGCCACAGGCCTTTCACAATACCGATAATAATGCAGTGGTCATTGACTCTTTGGATGACAAGACAGGCCAAATGATCGAGCCGACTCCCTCCGGCAGGGAGGAAAATGACACGGTTCTGGCCAAAGCGATGCACCTTTCCCAACGCCAGACTGCCGTGGTGATTCTTGAAAATTACGCCGAGCCCAACGATTGGCCTGGAATACCGCATCCGCGGCACACCGTGGTTTGTCGGGTTGCGCGGTCTAGGATATGAACACATTGTCTTCCTTCAAGGCAGAGGCGTCGCCAACCCCGAAGGATTGATCACCCTTACAGAATACTTTTAAAAAGCCAGCGCGGCTCAACCCTTGTGAAAGCTGCCAATCAAGACGTTGCCGCCTTTCTTCATTGAACGACCGGCTTCGGCGGGCTGATAATCGCCGGAACGATGGCAGAGGAACTGCAACTGCGCATTTACGGTGACGCTTCGTTGCCGACGTTGATTTATCTGCCCGGTTTGCATGGTGATTGGACCCTCGTCGGCGGTTTCCGCCACGCCCTGGGCGACCGGGCGCGCTTCGTGGAAGTGACGTATCCGCGCACGCTCACATGGTCGCTGGACGATTACGCGGCGGCCATCGAAAACGCGCTGGAACAACATGGCATCACCAGCGGGTGGCTGCTCGGTGAATCGTACGGTTCCCAGCCCTTGTGGGCATTGGTCGGACGCGGCAGATTTTCGGCGCGGGGCGTGATTTTGGCGGGCGGCTTCGTGAAACATCCCATGCGCTGGGCGGTGCGACTCGCGGAAAAAATCACGGGCAGAATTTCGAATGCGTTCTTCATCTGGATTGTCTTCAGCTACGCGAAGATTGCGCGGTTCAGGTATCGCCGGGTGCCGGAGGTGCTGGCCACGATTGATGAATTTGTCGCCCGCCGCACGGACCTGGACCGCCGCGCGGCGCAGCATCGCCTGCATTCGATTGCGGAAAACGATCCGCGCCCGATTGCCAGCCGGACGGCGTTGCCGGTCTTTGGTTTGAGCGGCTGGCTGGATCCCATTGTGCCGTGGCCTTGCGTATGGCGCTGGCTCCGGAAAAATTGTCCATCCCTGCGCGATTACAAAGTGCTCCCCGGAGCGGACCACAACGTTCTCAGCACCGCGCCGAAGGAAGCAGCGGACCGGGTTTGGGAATGGATCAGCCAATCTACGATTGACGATTCTTGATTTGATGTCATAGCCATTGGTCAACGGAAAATCGCCGCGTTCAACAGCAATGTCGTCCGGTCCAATCGTAGGCCCTGAAAGGCCTGGCGCAAAATGTCATTGCCAAGCTTCCGGCAAGCCCAGAACCGCGCGGCGGATTGGACACGCCATAACAGTGCTCGTGCAATTTCGGCTTAAAGAGTGTCAGCGCTGCGCACGGCAGGCGTCCGGTGGTCGCTGAATACATGCCGTGCAGCGCTTTTTCAATGGGTTTCCCACCCAGCACGCCGCCGAGTCCAGCCAGAAATTCATTGGCAGGAGTGGCGGGCATCAAGCAATCCGCAGTGAGCATTGGTTCTCGTTCGCACGTCTCCCTCACCGGCCGCCAAAAGACCGGTTTAATTGAGTTTTGCGGAGGTTTTTTAATGTCTTGCTTTACCGGAACAAATTTTTAGAATGACCGTCCAATGAATACAAAAGCACTCTTAAGTCTTTCAGTCGCACAGTTGAAACGGATGGCGAAGTTGAAAGCGCAAATTGAACGTCTGCACTCACGTTTGGAAGCTCTGGCGGCCAATGGTTCGCCGTCCCCGGGCCGGAAGCCGGGTCGCAAACGCCGGAAAATGAGCGCGGCGGCGCGCCGGAAAATTTCCCTGGCCGCCAAGGCGCGCTGGGCGAAAGTCCGGGCGGCCAAGAAATCAAAGTAGAATTTTTGCGCACAGACCGCGACGGCAGGGCGCCTGCTCCGAAGCGCCGGGGAGGCGCCCTAGCTGGTTGCTGTAATCAATACCACAAACTCGCCTTTTAAAGTTCGTTTCTTCGCCACCGCCAAAAGTTCCGCCGGTTTTCCGCGCAGGAATTCCTCGAATTTCTTCGTCAACTCGCGAGCCAGCACCACCTCGCGTTCGGGAAAAACTTCATTCAGTTCACCCAGCAGTTTTTCAATGCGATAAGGCGATTCGTAGAAAACCAAAGTCCCGGCAATCGTTCCAAGCGATTCCAATTTATTTCGGCGTTGGCCGGATTTGTACGGCAGAAAACCGATGAAATGAAACTCATCCGTCGGCAATCCACTGGCGGTGAGCGCGGCGACGAACGCGCAGGGCCCGGGCACGGCCTCGACACGGAAACCGGCAGTGATGGCGGCTTTGACGACGCGTTCCCCCGGGTCGCTGATGCCCGGACTGCCGGCGTCGGTAACCAGCGCGACTTTCTCGCCGCGCCGGAGGCGTTCGATGATTTCTTCGCTCCGCTTCGCTTCGTTGAACTGGAAATAGCTCAGGAGCGGTCTGGAGATTTCAAAATGCCTGAGCAATTGTCCGGTATGGCGCGTGTCCTCGGCGGCGACCACATCGCATTCGCGCAACACGCGCAGCGCGCGGAGCGTGACATCCTCGAGGTTGCCGATGGGCGTAGCCACGAGGTAAAGCGTGCCCGGTGTGAGTGGCGGCAATGCGGCGTCCATGCCTTGACTAAAACAGAAAAAGTGAGATTCGACAATCCATGAAGTCCGCGGTAAATTCCGAAAACCGAAACAAACGGGGATGAAAATTATTCCCCGTGGACATTAAAAATTGCCGGGCCTTTCGATAAATATGAACACCACCCACGTTCTTCGTCTTCCGGGTTCCTGGCCGCTGCGTGCGGTGCGGAGGCCGGTGACCGCCATTGGATTTGCCGCCATTTGCCTGATCCTTGATTTTGTGACGGGGCCTTTCATTGACCTTTCAGCCGGCTTCATTATTCCCGTGGCCATTTCCGCCTGGTTCTGCCGGCCATACTACGCCTATTCTTTGGCGGTCCTCCAGCCACTCACCCGCCTCGTCGCTCTCGATATCTGGCATGATGGCTTGGACGCTTCCAGCTCGGCCATAAACGCGATTATTCGCATCATCGTCTTGGTGGCTTTGGCTTCTGTGTTTGGTAAAATCGGCCAGGCGAACAAGGTGGCAAGCCGGGTCAAGTCACACCGGGGCATTCCCACCATTTGTGGGCTTTGTGCGAAAATTCGGGATGAGCAAAGCGACTGGCAACCGATGGCGGTTTACTGCTCGAAGCACCCGGAGGCCCTTTATATGCACGGCCTCTGTCCCGACTGCTTGAATCATGATTACGGAAACCATTGCAGGCATGACTGAATCTCCGGCAAAATGAAACCCGCTGCAAAATTCGCCGTCATTCTGATCACTACACCTGACTTGAAAACCGCCCGTGCTCTGGCCAAAGCCGCGTTGTCGGCGCGGCTGATTGCCTGCGCGAATCTGGTTCCCAAAGTCGAATCGCATTACTGGTGGCAGGGAAAAATCGAATCCGGCACGGAAGTTTTGCTGGTTCTGAAAACGCAGAAATCCAAGCTGGCCACGCTGGAAAAACTGGTTCTCGCCAAACATCCCTACGACACGCCCGAATTTCTCGTGTTGCCGTTGAACGCGGGAAACCAACGTTATCTCGATTGGCTGGCGGCCGGTTGCCGGTAGAAGCGTGTGAGGAGCACGGACAGCTTTGTCCGCGTGGTACGTTCGTCTTAAAAGCTCCAATTCGTGGGCGAGGGACAATGCGCGGACCCAGCGGTCCACGCTTCTTGGACTGCGGTACCGTTTGCGGAGCGGATGAATTCTGCTAAATTCCGGTCATGAAAATGAACCTGGCCGTAAAACTTTCACTCCTGGCGGTTCTTGCCCTGGCCACCGCGTTCATCGTTGGCTGCCAGACAACCCAGCCGATTGATTGGAGCAGCCGCGTCGGCACTTACACGTTTGACCAGGCGGTGACCGAACTCGGTCCGCCTGACAAAGAGACAACTCTGAGCGACGGCAAGCTCGTGGCGCAATGGGTTACGCATAGCAACGGCGGCTCCAGTTTCAGCGTCGGCACGGGATTTTACACCGGTGGCGTGGGCGTCGGCGTCGGTCAAACCACCGGCTCGGCTTACCCGGACAGAATTTTGACGCTCACCTTCGGCACAAATCAGGTGCTCGCCGCGTATTCCAAAAACTATTGAAAGCGTCCCGAGGAAGAAAGCGAATCGAAGCATGAAAAATAAAATCGCGGTGGCGTGTCTGTTGATTCTGATTCCGGCGGTTCCATTCCTGATTACCGGCTGCGCGTCGCCAGGTCCTCTGGCTGTGAAACAGGCAAGTTATCCGGAAGCCAAGGTGGATGCCCCCGGTTTGTTTGTGGAGAATTGCGCCGTCTGTCACGGCAAAAACGGCCGCGCCCACACGTTCCACGGCATACTTGTCGGCGCGCAGAATCTGACCAAAGCAAAATGGCAGGCGGACACCTCGGATGAGGAAATACTTCACGCCATCAAAACGGGGCCGAGCGTGATGCCAGCTTTTGGCAAGAAATTGTCTCCTTCAGAAATTGACGCGCTGGCAAAATATGTGCGCTCGTTCAGGCAAATGCAATGAACAACCAGAAACGTGCCATTGCTGTTCCTTCTCCCGGGGGAGAAGGTCAGGACGAGGGCGGGTGTTGAAATACAAAATTGATTGAACTCACCACCTCACCCCGGCCCTCTCCCCCAACTCCGTTGGCGGAGGGAGAGAACCGTTCGCCGTCCCCTTGAAAATTTGTCACACGGGCAGGATGCGTCGGCAATTTTGATCCGCAGCCACCAAAGAAGGGCCGCCTAGTTCAACGCCACGCCGCGGCGGATGTAAGTGGGGATGTCGAGGTCTTCGCCCTTGTGAATGGTCGGCTCGCTCTTGTCGAACCGGCCTTTGGAGACAATCGCCAGCGGCAACTGCGTTTGCAGCATTTTGGGACCCGGTCTCCGCCCCCGAGGGCCGCGCCGCGATATCATCTGTTCGCGTTGATCCAAGCTGAACGGCGGCATCGCCGCCATGGCATGAGCAGCCCGCGTCGTTGCACCGCGTGGAACCATTTGTTCCGGCGCATCGCCGGACATTTCAGTTTTGGCGACGGCATTTTTCGCCGCGATGACCGTGACGGACAGGCGGTTCTTCAACGTTTCGTCCACCGCCGCGCCCATGATGATTTGCGCCTGTTCGCACTGTCGGCTGATTTGTTCCATCACCCGATTGACCTCGGACATCGTCAAATCCTTTCCACCCATGAGGCTCACCAGCACCGCGTCGGCCTCGGCCAGTGCGCGGCCTTCGTCCAGCAGCGGGTGCGCGAGCAGCTTTTCCACAATCTCGCGCGAACGGGCCACTCCGGAGGCTTCAATGGACGCAAAAACGCTTTCCGAATGGCGGTCGTGGACCAGTGTGCGCAAATCGTCGAAATGAATTTGAATCAAACCGCGCCGCGTGAGCAACCGCCACACGCCGCGGACACTTTCCAGCAGCAATCCGCCCGTGATGCGGAACGTGTCGAGCACGCTGGTGTTCTCGTCAATCAACTTGAACGTCTTCTGGTTTGGCAGGCAGATGACGCCGTCGGCGACGGCCTTGAGTTCGTCGAGTCCCCGCTCCGCCTGCTGCTGGCGACGGTTGCCTTCGCACGCGAACGGAAGGGTTACGAAAGCGAGGACGAGCGCGCCGGTTTCTTTTGCGGCGCGGGCAAGCACGGAACTGATGCCGCTGCCGGCACCGCCGCCCAGACCGGCCAGAATGAAAATGACGTTCGCGCCTTCGCAGGCGGTTTTGAGCGTGGCGAATTGCTCCTCGGCCAGCGCCCGGCCGCGTTCGGGGTCGCCGCCGGTGCCAAGCCCGCGCAACAATTTCGTTTCCAATTGGATTTTCACCGGCGCGGCGGATGCCGCCAGCGATGGGCCGTCGGTGTCAATCACGGCGAACGATGCGCCGGTGAATTCCCCGCCCATCACCGCGTCGAGCAACTGAACGCCCGCGCCGCCCACGCCGAATATCTTGATTGTCCGCGATCGCGGAACCTCGGAAACCTTCATCCCATCTTGAATTTTGGCTTTCATATTTCCAGCGCATTGCCAATGACGAATGACGAAGCCCTGATGACGAAAGAATGCCAAAATCCAAATAACCAATGGCATCGGGCGCGTGCTGAACGATTTCGGAATAGAGTCATGGGAAATTCTTCAGTCATTCGGATTCAGGAATTAGTCATTTCAGTCACGGCCGTTGCAAAAAACGTCCGAGCGCACCTTTGATTCCCTGCGTCAGCGACGATTTGCCTTCGCGTTTGCGGGCCTTGAACGAGCCGAACTTCGCGAGGCCGATGCCGGTGACGAATTCCGGCTGGCCGAGCGCGGATTTCAGGCCGCTGACGGAATTGGTCTGGCCGAGCGACACCGGCATTTGCAGAATCGGTTCGGCGAGTTTGGCGATGTGCGGCACGCGCGCCCCGCCGCCGCACAGGAAAACGCCCGCGCGCAAATAATCGAGCAGGCCAAGCTGGTCCAAATCCTGCGCGACGAGCTGGAAAATTTCCTCGAGCCGCAACGACATGATGCGGCGCAAATGCTCGATGTTGACGGTTTTGAGCGGCAGGCCGAGTTCGTTGGTGATGGTGACGGTCTGCCCCTTGGCCGTGTCGTCCACCAACGCCGAGCCGTGTTCCAGCTTGAGTTTCTCCGCCCGGCTCAACGGGACCTTCAGACCGTAGGCCAGGTCGTTGGAAACGTGGTCGCCACCGACCGCGAGCACGCCGGTATGCTTGATGACGCCGTCGGTATAGACGACGTAATCGGTCGTGCCACCACCGATGTCAATGACCAGCGCGCCAAGTTCCTTTTGTTCGTTCGTCAACAGCGCGAGCGACGACGCGAGGCCATTGAAGACGATTTCATCCACTTCCAGTTGCATCCCTTTGACGAGGCGGATGGCGTTTTGGAGCCGGTTCGTGTTGCCATGGACGACGTGCATGTCCACTTCGAGGCGCGAACCCAGCATGCCGACGGGGTTGGTCACGCCATCCTGCCCATCCACAAAAAAGTGCTGGCGAATGGCGTGCACGACGCTGTTTTCCGTCGGCAAATTGATCGCCTTCGCGTTCTTGATCACGTCCTGCACGTCGTCGTCGGTAATTTCGCGGTCGGCGGAGACGACCGGATGCACGCCGCGGTTGTTGAAGCCGCGGATGTGCCCGCCGGTGACGCCGAGATAGACGCTGCGGATTTCCACATCCGCCATCTGCTCGGCTTCGACAATCGCGTTACGCACGTCCTCCTCGGCCTGCTGCGTGTCCACGAGCTCGCCCTTGCGCACGCCGCGCGAGCGCGCCTGGCCGAGACCAATGATGTTCAGCGCGCCGTCGGCATTCTGTTCGCCGACCACGGCGCAGACTTTCGACGTGCCAATTTCAAGTCCGACGATGATGTTCACAGTGTCAAACATTGTTTTTCAGAGTGCGCACGGGTTTGACCGGTTTCGGCGTAGAAACGGGAACAATGCCGCCGTCCATCCAGCGCGCGGGAATATTGTTGGTCACCGCCAGGTTGAGCGTAGCGATGGCCTTGTTCATGCGTTGTCCCACGTCATAAATTTCCCGCCAGCGCCCCAATTGTCGGGAAAAGTCGTCCAAATCGAAAGTAATTTCGCTGCCCTGCAACGTCGTGACGACCAAAACTTCCGGCGCGGAAACGTCAATGCGCTGCACATCCACCAGCCCGGCCATCGGCGAACTATTGAAGGCCGTGATCAATTGCAGCGCCGCCTGCACCTGCGGCGAATCCAGGCGGCGGCCCGGCTGCAGTTGAAAGAAATTCAAGCCGGTGATGACCGGCAATTGATCGCTCACCTGCACCAGCGGCATCACGCACAAGCGCGGGTCCAGCGGTTGCATCACATATCCGTCGGCATCGAGTTGGAAGACGGTGACCACGATTTTGCCCGAGGCATCCGCGGTGGGCACGTTCACCTGCGCCACCGGCTCGCGTTCATTCACCCGGATGCGCAGCGTGCGTGGCAGAACGCGCTCGACCGACACGGAATCAATCATGGAAACCAGTTCGAGATTGCGTTTGACCGTCGCCAGATCGAGCGCCAGCAGGTTGTCACCGGGTTTTACACCCGCCCAGCGGCGCAATTGGTCCGGCAAAATCACGCCGTCCGTTTGCACGTCAATGCGCCGGATGGCGAACTCGGGGTTTTCATAAACGAAATAGTCGAGCGCCCATTCGCCCGCGCGCCAGAACAAATAAAGGCCGAAGACCGTGCCGAACAGGACGCCGAACGCCATCGCCGCCAGCCGCGTGCGCGTCGCGCGCACCTGGCCCGAACGCAGTTTCACGTCGAGCACGTGTCCGCGGCTCAACCGCCGGTTTCTTTTTTCACGCCTGAACCACATAATTCAATGACTAATGACCAAACCATAATGACGAAATAATCACAAAGGACGGAATGGCCGAACCAAGGCGATTCGTCATTTGGGCATTTGGACATTCTTTCGTCATTCGGATTTCGCCATTAGTCATCCTCGATTCGTTGTACTTTTTGAGACTCGCTTCAGTGCCAGATCAATCATCCGCTGGCAAAGCTGTTCGTAGCCGATTCCCGCCGCCGCCGCCGCCTTGGGGAGCAGGCTGGTTTCCGTCATGCCCGGCTGGGTGTTGACCTCTAGCACCACTGGCCGGCCATCCGCGCGCACCATCACGTCCACCCGGGCGTAATCGCGGCCGCCAACCGCCCGGAACGCGCCAACCGCGGCATCCTGAATGCGCTTCGTGGTCGCCGCATCAAAGTCCGCGGGGCAGAAATACTCTGTTGCCCCGGCGGTGTATTTGTTCTTGTAGTCGAGGTTGCCGACCTTCGGCCGGACTTCAACCAGCGGCAGCGCCGTTTCATCCAAAATGCCGACGGTTGTCTCGCGTCCGATGATTTTTTCCTCGACCAAAATCTCGGAATCAAATTTTAACGCCTCTGCCAGCGCGTTTTGCCAGTCGGCCTTTTGCTCGACGAATTGCAGGCCGACGCTTGAACCCTGCCGCACCGGCTTCACCACCAGCGGCGGCTGCCAACCCTCCGGCCATGGAGTTTTTTCCGAATTCACGACCAAAAATTTTGCCGTCGGCACCCCCGCCGCGAGACAATGTTTTTTAGTCAATACCTTGTCGAACGTAATCCGGCTGGATTCGGCGTCGCAACCGGTGTAAGGCACGCCGAGCTTTTCAAGCTGCCGCTGCACCGTGCCGTCTTCGCCGTAGGTTCCGTGCAGCGGGGCCAGGCAGACGACATCGGTTTCCGGCGGCAAAACCCAGTCTGGCGTTTTGGGATCAATTTCAAAAACGGTGTGCCCGAGCGAACGCAATGCCTTCACGACGCCTGCGCCGGAACGCAACGACACTGCACGTTCGGCGCTCGGCCCGCCCAGCATGACGGCGATGTTCAAGTTTCGATTCATTCCTCGCCGATAATTTCGACTTCCGACTGCAATTCGATGCCCCGCTCCGCTTTCGCGCGACGTTTCACAAGCGCGATCAATTCCAACACATCGCGCGCCGTCGCGTTGCCGTCGTTCACGATGAAATTCCCGTGCTCCAGGGAAACCACGGCGCCGCCGACGCGCGTGCCTTTTAATCCCAACTCGTCAATCAATTTGCCAGCCGGAATGGTTTCGGGATTTTTGAACATGCAACCGGCGCTGGGCGCGGCCGGCTGCGTGGTCCAGCGTTTCCGGCTGAACGCGCTCATCCGCTGTATGATGGATTCCTCGGAATCCGGCCGGCCCTTGAACACCGCACCCAGTGCGATATGATTTTTCAAGGTGTTGCAGCCGCGATAGGCCACCGACATTTCTGGCGGCGTAAGCTCGTGTACCTTGCCGTCGAAATCCATCAGGCGCACCGATTCGATCACATCAAACGTCGCGCCGCCCATCGCGCCCGCGTTCATGCGCAAAGCGCCGCCGACGCTGCCTGGAATGCCTTCGAGAAATTCCATCCCGCTCAGCCCGTGGCGCCTGGCCTCGACCGCGACATTTTTTAATTTCGCGCCTGCGCCGCAGCGCAAACGTTCGCTCGCGACCTCGATGCGGCTGAAATCCGCGTGCGACAAACAAATGATGATGCCGCGAAAGCCGCCGTCACGCACGAGCAGATTCGAGCCGCGTCCAATCACAAAAAACGGCACGTCGCGCCCGTTGCAAAATTTCACGACCCCGGCCAAATCGTTCTCGGACGCCGGCTCGACATAGGCATCCGCCGGCCCGCCGACGCGCAGCGTGGTATGTTTGGCCAGCGGCTCGTTGCGGCGAATGACGGTCGCGCGCGCGACAACGTGTTCCGCCAGTTCGTCGGCAATTTGTACTCCGGCTTTCATCGGTCGTTCCAAAATGGCGCTCATGCGGCAAAGGAATTCTGTCGTTCAACGGCATCGGAGCGCGGGCAGCCTTGCCCGCGGGTTTCGCGCAAAGATTCATCCTCGCGGACACGGCTGTCCGTGCTCCTGGAAACAGCGCTTAAAATGGTTTCGGCGATTTGCTCCGCCGCTTTTGGCGCGTGCCATTGTGCCAGCGCGGCTTGCATGGTCTGGCGCGCCGTTTCATTTTCAACCAATTCGCGCAACAGCGCCGCCACTTTTTCCGGCGTGGCGTCCTTTTGTTCGAGCAAACGCGCCGCACCGGTCACTTCAAACGCGCGCGCATTGAAAAACTGGTGATTGTTCGCCGCCGCCGGGAATGGCACGAGCAGCGACGGCAATCGCATCGCGGCCAGTTCCGCCAATGACGAAGCACCGGCGCGGCTCAGGGCGGCCGTCGCCGCGCCCAGTGCGAGATCCATTTCAGCCAGAAAAGGTTTCACGATGGCACTGATTCCGCGCGCAGCGTAAGCGGCTTTCACCATTTCAAAATCGTTGGGGCCGGTCAGATGCAGCCATTGCCAGCCGCGGCCGGCCAGCGACGGCAGCGCGGACACGATCATTTGGTTGATGCCGCTCGCGCCCTGGCTGCCCCCAACGACCAGCACGGTAGGACGATTGTGTTCGAGTCCGAGCGCCGCGCGGCAAGTAGCGGCAGGCGTCTCGCCTGCCGTCGAGGGCGGCATCCTGCCGCCCGGATTTAACGACGATTGTTTTGACGACTGTTCGATTTCCAAGCCCGGTCCGCCGGGCAAGATGCCCGGCTCTACGGCAGGCGAGACGCCCGCCGCCACAAAGCCAGCGCGGACGGGTGTGCCCGTCACCCTGATCCGGCTCTGCGGGACGCCGCGAAACCACGGGGCGGCCTCTGGAAAACCAACAAACACTTCATTCACGAAGCGTGCGAGGAGGCAGTTGGCACGGCCGGGGATGGTGTTGGATTCGTGCAGAAAAGTTTTCGCGCCGAAATTCTTCCCGACCCAGACGGGGGGCGCGCCGGTAAATCCGCCCATGGCCAGCACGGCTTGCGGCTTGCGTCGGCGGAAGATTTTCTGCGCAGCAAAGAGCGATTTCAGGAAACTGCCGGCAAAGGAAAAGTAATTCCGATTTTGCAGCGCCACGGCGGGCAGCGTGAAAATTTCCACGCCGCGCGCGGACTTGACGGCCTGTTGGTCCACGTCCTTCGGCGAAATGAGCAGCGCGACGCCACAACCGCGTCGGGTGAGCTGCTCCGCCACGGCGAGTCCCGGAAAGAGATGCCCGCCCGTCCCGCCGCAGGCGATGGCGACGAAGGGCGTGTTGGCTCCGGGTTCAGTCATGTGGCGTGAGCGGGCCTTCGCCGGGCGAAAGGGTTTTTGGCCGCGCGGACGGGTGAAAATTCATCGGTCTCGCCCGGTTCGGCAGCCATCGCACCGCGCGGGCGCGCGTGCCGCGCGACGCTAAACAAGAGGCCGACACACGTGAGCATGGCGAGCAGGTTTGACCCGCCGTAGCTGATGAACGGCAACGGCAGGCCCTTGTTCGGCAGCGCGCTGGTGACCACGCCAATATTGATGGCCGCCTGCAGGCCGATTAAAAATGTGATGCCCGCTGCCAGCAAAAAACCGAAGGTATCGCGGGAGTTCAACGCGATATAAATACCGCAAATGGCGATGACGACAAAAGCAACGACGATGAGCAACGTCGCAATCAAACCCAATTCCTCGCCAATGATGGAAAAAATGAAATCGGTGTGATGTTCGGGCACGAAGCCGAGTTTCTGGCGGCCGTTGCCGAGGCCACGTCCGGTCCAGCCACCAGAACCAAGAGCGATCATCGCCTGATATGCCTGATACCCGACACCGGCCTTGTGCTGTTCCAAATCCCACCAGCTAAAAATGCGCTTCATGCGCATCGGGTCGTGCAAAATGGAAACCGTCAGTCCCGCCGCGCCGACGGAAGCCGGGATGAGGATATGTTTCCAGCGGACGCCGGCAATGAGCAACAGCGAACCACCGACAGCGGCCAAGAGAATGGTGGTGCCGCGATCCGGTTCAACGAAAATCAGGCCGAGCACCAGGGCGATGAGTATGCCGGGAAAAACGATCCCGCGTTTCCAACTTTGCATCTGCCGCTGATAACGGTCGCCGTACCAGGCCAGCATGATGACGAGCGCGAGTTTGGCGAATTCAGACGGTTGCAGACGCATCCCCGGAAGAATGAACCAGCGGTGCGCACCGTTGATTTTTTTGGTGATACCGTGCGGCAGGGGCAGCAGCACCAGCACGAGCAAAACCAGCGCGAAAATGAAAAGCGGCCACGCCGCCTTTTTGAGCAGTTGATAATCGAGGGCGGTCGCCGCCACGCAGAGGACGAAGCCGAGCGCGCACCAGACCAACTGCAGCATCAGGTAATGCGCGCCCACTTGCGTCATGCTTGAGCTGTAGAGCATCACCAGCCCCAGCGCCAGCAGGGCGGCGACGCAAAACGCCAAAGTCGTGACAGCGACTTTCATGGCAACACTTCAAAATATAGGCCACAGCCGCGGTTCAACCCGCGTTTATTGCGGGGGCGATGTCCCCGGCGCGGCTGCCGGGGCCGGCGCTGCCGGAGCCGGAGCTGGGGCGGATTCTGGAGCCGGAGTTGCAGCTTCAGCCTTCGCCGGAATCTTCAGCTTCTGCCCGACTTTGATCTGTGTCGTGGTCAGATTGTTTTCAGATTCAATCGCCTTGACGGTCGTGCCGTAGGTCCTGGCGATCCTGGACAAAGTGTCGCCGGATTTGACGGTATAGATTTCCTCGCCACCAGCCGCGCCGGGCGAAGTCATTCCCGCCGGCGCCGCAGCGGCCGTATTGCCGGACGCAGCCGGAATGGAAAGTTTTTGTCCGACTTTCAATTTGGTCGGCTCAACTCCGGGGTTCGCCGCCTCAACGGCCTTGACCGAGACACCGAACTTCTTGGCGATTCCTGAAAACGTATCGCCTTTGACCACAACATATTCGGTCGCGGCCCCTTCCGGGACCGGCGGCGGTGTGGGCATGGCCACCGGCGGCGGTGTTGGGGGTGGATTCGTTGTCGCCACGGGCGGCAGATTTGTATCCACTGCGGGCGGCAAATTGGTATCCACCGTTGGCTGGTTGTTTTCGGCCTCGGTCTGTTCCCGTTTGCAGCCTTGCATGAGCAGGGCTGTCAAACCGAGCACGTTGATGGCGATCACGCAAAACACGGCGAGTTTCACGCGGGAGCGGGTTTTGTTTTTTTCCTCCAACAGGGAGCCTTGGGGAACGAACGGATTGGGATTATTCATCGGCTTGGCGCTGATTGCGTCCTTTCATTGAGGTTGGGTTGAGTTTTGGGCCGCGAGATTTTCCCTCTAAAAACTTCGCGGCTGGTTAAATTCAAATTATTCATCGGCCCGGCTGGCACGGCCCGACGCGGTCGGTTTTGAAATTGGTCAAACTCCGAATGAGCGCGTGAAAACACGAGCGTCCCGACGCCCGACGCGTATTGAGCCGTTGCCGCTGTTCGTTTTAACAACAAGCCCGCGCCCGCGCAAGGGGTAAAGCGCGTTTGCGCCGTTCTCAAAACCCGCCGGTCTGCCGGATCGAGCATGGTCAATCCTGTCGTCATCATCTCAGTTTCAATGTGCTCAACGCGATGAGCGCGAAGAGCACGCACAAAATGTAAAAGCGCATCACCACCTGCGATTCGTACCAGCCCTTCTTCTCGAAGTGATGATGCAGCGGCGCCATCAAAAAAATCCGCCGCCCCGTGCCGTAACGCATCCGCGTGAAGCGAAACCAGCCGGTTTGGAGCAGCACCGAAACCGCCTCCATCACAAACACGCCGCCCGCGATCACGAGCACGAACGGCTGGTGGATCAGCACCGCCACGATGCCCAACGAGCCGCCGATGGCCAGCGATCCCGTGTCGCCCATGAACACCTGGGCCGGGTGGCAGTTGAACCATAAAAAACCCAGGCCCGCGCCGAGCAGCGCCGCGCAAAACACCGTCAACTCGCCCGCGCCGTTCACGTACGGAATCTGCAAATAGGCCGCCGTCTTGATGTTGCCCGCCAGCCAGGTGAACACGAGGAACACAAACGCCACCATCAATGAACAGCCAATCGCCAGACCGTCGAGGCCATCGGTCAGGTTCACGGCATTCGAGGCGCCGACAATCGCCAGCACCACGATTAAAATTCCGAGCCAGGCGGCATGTTTCACCAATGGATATTTGTAAAACGGCACCGTGATTTCCGTGACGAGCTTGCTGGTCGAAGGGGTTTCCCATAAATACACGCCAATGAACAAACTCACTGCCATTTGCGCCCACAATTTCACGCGCGGCGGGGTGCCGCCGCCGCTTTGCTGGACGATTTTGGCGTAGTCGTCGTAAAATCCCAGGCCCGCCAGCACCACGACCGAGAGCAGGGTCAACAACACCAGTTTGTTGTCCAATTGCGCCCACAGCATCGTCGAAAAAAGCAACACCGTGATAATTAAAATACCGCCCATCGTCGGCGTGCCCTTTTTGCTCAGGACGCGCGCCCCCAAACCGCCCGCTGCCTCGGCCTTGTCGGCGTAATCCTGGCCGAATTTCTGTTGCTTGAGCCAGTGGATGATTCCGGGGCCGAGCCACCAGCTCAACACGAGCGCGGTGATGGCCGCGCCGGCGCTGCGCACCGTGAGGTAATGAAACAGCCGCAAGGCCGAAAGGTGGGCCGCCCACGGCGTTCCTTTCGTCCACTCGAGCAGTTGCTGGCTCAATAAATAAAACATTCGTCTTAGGTCACAATTTTCCGGACTTCAACGTCTCGGCGATGCGCTCCAGACGCACCGCCCGCGATGCCTTCAACAAAACTACATCGCCGGTTTTCAAAAAACTTTTCACCGCCGCCATCGCCGTCTCAACGTCCGCAAACTCAATCACGCGATTCAATCCCGCGTCGCGCGCCGCGCGCGCCGTGACCGGCGCCATTTTGCCGACGGCAAACAATTGTCCGATGCCCAATTCCGCCGCGCGCCTTCCCACTTCGGCGTGCGCCGCCTCGCTGTGGGCGCCCAACTCGTTCATATCGCCGAGCACCGCCACCCGCCGGCCCTGCAACGGCAGGTCACAAAGTGTTTCGAGCGCCGCCAGCGCCGAATCAGCGTTGGCGTTGTACGTGTCGTCCAGCACGCGCACGCCACCCGCCTCCCAAAACTGCAGGCGCATCTTCGCCGGCTTGCACCCGGCCAGGCCGTCCCGCACCGCGGGACGGCCGAGGCCCAGTTCCTCACTGACCGCCATCGCCAACAAGGCATTGGTCGCCTGATGCCGGCCCAGCAAGCTGACCCGATATTCGCCGTTCCATTCCATCTTTGGCGCGTCCACGCGGAACGTCACGCCATTTTTGTCGGGACGAATTCCTTTCGCCCGCCAGTCATTCCGGTCGCCGAGGCCGACGCGCACGACGCCCGCCCGAGTGCGCCGGACAATTTTGTCCGTCCATGCGTTGTCGCCGTTGACAAAGAGCCTGCCGTCCGGCGGCAGGAGTTCCGCGAGCGAACCTTCCTCCTGGGCGACACCCGCGACGTTGCCAAAAAATTCCAGATGTTCGCGTCCGATGTTCGTGATGACGCCGTACTTCGGCCGGATCATTTTCACGAGCGGCACGAGTTCGCCCGGATGGTTTGTGCCCGCTTCGAGCACGGCCGCCTGATGCGACTTTTCCAGCCGTAACAACGTCAACGGCACGCCGATGTCGTTGTTGAAGCTGGCCTCGCTCCACAACGTCGCCAGTTTTTGCCCGAGCGCCGAGGCGATCAATTCCTTCACCGTCGTTTTGCCGTTTGAGCCGCCGACGCAAATGACTGGCAAATCGAATTCGCGCCGGCAGGCCGCGGCGAATCTTCCAAGCGCCGCGCGCGTGTCGTCCACCGCGAGCACGGCGCATTCCGGCAGGGGCGCAGGGACATTTTTCCGTTCCACGACGACCGCCGCAACCCTTTTGGCCGCAACCTCGTTCAAAAAGTTGTGGCCGTCGAAATGTTCGCCTTTGATGGCGAAAAACAGGTCACCGGCCTGCGCCTGGCGCGAATCGGTGGAGACGCGCTGGACGAGCGTGTTCTCCGAACCGCGTTTGAGTCTGGCGGCGCAGGCTTCGGCAACAAATTTCAAAGAACGTCTTTCCACAAAATTACTTCAGCAAAAAGGTTGCGGTGACGACGGCAGTAATTGTTTTATCCAACGAACTGGTGTCACTTTCGCCTTCACTGCTCGTGCCCGTGTCGTGGAGTGGCGTGATTTGAAACACGCCCATTTCCGCGTCGTGCAAACCGGCGATGGTGCGTCCACCTTGCATGGCGATTTGCTCGGCGCGTGCGCGGGCATCTCTGGTAGCCTCCGCAAGCATTTCGATTTTTTCCCCGGCGACCTTCGTGTAAATGAATTGCGGGGGGTCGGTAGTGAACAATACGCCCTGCTCGACCAGCGGTGTCGTATCCAATTGCGCGAGGCGATCAACGTCCGTTGACTCGACACGGACAGCCTGGGTCAACCGGTAACCGACCGTGCGCTGCTCCGAACACTTCGTGACATCGCCGGCGGGATTTCTGACCTCGACATTGGCTTCGTTTTTTTCAATCGCAATCGGTTTGAATGTAATGTTGGTGACGCCGCTGCTGCTCAAGAACAGCTCAACTTTCCGGGCATCAGCTTTGAGACTGCGCTGCGCTTCCAACAACGTCGGCGCTTCGGTGGTGAATGATCCCCGCCAGACCACCAGGTCGGATTTGACGTTTTTACGGGTCGAACCTTTTGACGTGATAAACTGTGAGTTCTTCACCTTGAGCCAGGTCGTCGTGGCGAGCATTGAAGACAGCACCAGGCCGACGGCCAAAAACAGACCGGCAAGCATTCCGAAAAGTTGAGGGCGGAAATTGCTCATGGTTTCTGAATTGGATGTGGCCCGCTGAGAGTCACGAGCGACGGCAGTGAATTGGTCGGTCCCGAAATTTTGTCCGGCGGAATATTCAAATAACTGGCGCAGCGTTCGGCGATTTCCCGGAACACCGGGCCGCAAACCTGGCCGCCGTAATAACCTTCCTTCGGCTCGTCCATCACCACCGAAATGCAGAGTTGCGGGTCGTCCGCCGGAAAAAACCCGATGAACGACGCAAAGTATTTGCCCCGTTCATAACCGTCCGGCCCGACTTTCTGAGCCGTGCCGGTCTTGCCGGCCACCGTGTAATCCTGCATGGCCGCGCCCGGCGCGGTGCCCTCCGGGGAGACAACCGCTTGGAGTGCCTCGATCATCAATTTGTCCGTGGCCTCGCTGATGACCTGGCGCACGCGTCGCGGCGTGTACGATTGCACCACGTCCCCGCTGCGGTCTTCGAGGCGGTTCACAAGCATCGGCTGCATGAGCCAGCCGCCGTTCGCAATGGCGCACATGGCCATGAGCATTTGCAGCCGCGTCACCGCCACGCCCTGCCCCATCGGGATTTGCGCAATGGAAACCTTGCTCCATTTTTTCACCGGATGCAAAATCCCATCGGCTTCGTCCGGCAAAGGAATGCCCGTGCGTTCGCCGAAACCGTATTCCGTTGCATAATCGTAAAGCCGGTTTTCGCCGAGGCGGATGCCGATTTTGGCCGCGCCAATGTTCGACGACTTTGTGATAATGCCCTTGGTGGTAAGAATCCCAAACGGCTCATGGTCATGTAAAACCCGCCCCGCATAGGCGAAATGCCCCTCCTCGCAATCAAACGTATCGTTCAAATGCACGACGCCGTCATTCAAGGCGCCGGAAACAACGACAATTTTGAACGTCGAACCCGGTTCCATCATGTCGCTGATGGCGCGGTCGCGGCGCGCGTCGGCGGGCGCGGCGCCGGGATTATTGGGATCAAAGTTGGGCAGTGTCGCCATCGCCAGGATTTCGCCTGTCCGCGGACGCATGACGATGCCGGTAATGCTGATGGGCGTGTGCTTCTGCATGGCGTCGGCCAGCGCAGTTTCAACAATATGCTGAATGGCCGAATCCAGGGTGAGCACGACATTGAGGCCGTCGCGTGCCTGCACATCCTGATCGCGCAACGCAACCAGTTCCCGCTTCTGCCGATCCGTTTCGGTCACGCGCCAGCCCGCCACACCGCTCAACTCGGAATTCAAAACAGATTCGACACCATCGCGACCTGAAAGCTGCGAGACGCGGGTGCCGCCCAACGTCACCTCATCCGTACCCACGAACCCGAGCACGTGGGCCGCCAGCGGGCCGTTGGGATAAACGCGCAACTGGGCTGCCTCGGCAAAAATTGCGCCCTGGCGCAGGTTGCGGAAAAACGCACGGTTGGTTTTGGACAATTTGCTTTCATCCACACCGAACGAAAGATTGCTCATGGTCATTTGAATCCTCTGCCACGTCTCATCGGAAACATTTTTTTGGAGCCGGACATAATAAAGGCCGTTGGTGACGGTTTCGCCGCTCTCATTTTTCCCGACCCGGGGAATCAGCCGTTGATAAAGGCTGCCCTCATTCATGCCCAGCAGCGGCGCGAGCGCGCGGGCAACCACCGCCTGTTGGTTGCCGATCAACGATGGATTGGCGCAAACCGTTTTCACGGAAATGCTCGTGGCCAGCAGATTGCCATTCACGTCCAGGATATTGCCTCGTCGCGGCGCCTTGAAAAAATCATGTTCCGTGTTCGACTCGGCGACTTTGGCCAATTCATCATGCCGCAACACCTGCAAGTCCACGAGCCGGTAACCCAGCCCGGCGAAGGCCGCGCCCAGCAGCAGCAGCAGCAGCAACACACGTCGAAGTTGCAGTTGGTTGCTCATTTCCAAAGCGGCCGGCCGCCCGCGGCGATCGGTTCCTCACCCGACGGCGTCACGGGCGGCGGCCAAATGTTTACACGTTACTGAGTCGTCGCGCCGGCCTGGCGCGCAGCCAATCGGCGCGCGGCACCCTGGTCCCCGGAGGACACCGGCGAAGGTTCGGGCAACCGCCAGATTTGCGATGGTTGCGCAGGACCCAACCCGAGATTCAATTCCCGCGCGCGCTTGTCCAGCATGGTTGGCGAACCCAGCATCGCCAGTTGGTCCCTGAGCTTTTGATTTGTGTCCTTCAGTTGCGCCAGACGGATTTCCCGCTGCCGGATCTGTTGGCCGAGCTGGTAAATCTGGCTCTTTTGCCAGACATAACCGACTGCCGAACCCGCAATCAACAGGCACAAAAACGAAGCCTTCAATGCCGGTCCAAACCGGATCACCGCTGACTGGCTTTTTCGATTTTTCATCATTCAAATTTTCTCCATCACCCGCAATTGCGCGCTGCGGCTGCGCGGATTTCCCGCAATTTCCGCCGCTCCCGGCTTGACGGCCTTGCGTGTCACCCATTTCAACTCGGGCACGCGCGGTTCGCGCAACTCCGGAACGTCCACTCCTCCCGCGAACGTGTAATCCCGCGACCGTGCGCGCCCAAAATCCTTCACCACCCGGTCCTCCAGCGAATGAAACGTGATGACGGCCAGCCGTCCGCCGGGCTTCAACGTTTTCACCGCCGCGTCCAATCCCCGTTTCAAAGAGCCGATCTCGTCATTGACGGCGATCCGCAACGATTGAAAAACTTTCGTCGCCGGATGCGCTTTTTTCCCGCGGCGCGGTGACATTTTTTCAATCAAGTCCGCCAGTTGCCGCGTTGTTTCAAATTTTTGACCTTCCCGGCCGCGCACAATCGCGTTCGCAATGCGCCGCGCATCCCGCTCGCCGCCCAGGTCCCCGAAAATTCCCGCCAATTCTTCGGCGCTCGCGCCGTTCACCAAATCGGCCGCCTTCAGCAATTGCCTCGTGTCCATCCGCATGTCCAGCGGGCCGTCGTGCTGGAAACTGAATCCACGTTCGGCGCAATCCAGTTGTGGCGAACTCACACCCAAATCCAGCAGCACGCCGTCGCAACTTGCCGCCGGGACCCAATCGGCCAACTCCGCAAAATTACCGCGGCGGATTTCAAATCGTCCGGTGAACTCCGCCAGACGCGCGCGGGCCGCTTCAACCGCGCCGCCATCGCGATCGCATCCAAACAGCCATCCAGTCGGCGAACTCGCGGCCAAAATAATCGCCGCGTGCCCAGCCCCACCGACTGTCCCGTCGGCGTAGCGGCCTCCTGGCCGGGGCTTCAGTGCGTCCAGCACCTCCGCCGCCATCACCGGTTTGTGAACGAAATCTGGCACTGTGCATGGGTTCTTTGCCGGCTCAACCGGCTTTCATCTTCAAAAACCGTTCAGCCAACAGTCCCCAGGTCTTTTTGGCTGCTCCCAGACCCGGTTCCCCGGCGTCGCTCGACGGACGGGACTTGAGCGGAACAACCTCGACATCCACGTCACTCAAGTCGTTCCGCAAGACTTTTACCGCATCCAATGACAATTCCGCCTGCACGGGGGCTTTCGCATTGCCCGCCCGGGCAGCCAGGAACGCAGAATCGGAAGCAAATGGATTCAACTTGCTCATCCACCTCAACGAATGGCGCGGTCGCGGGACCGGGCCAGCCGGTTTTTCAACGGCCGCGAACCGGATGTTGACCGCCCGCGGCGCCGGAGAAAACGTCGGCAGCCTTTGGGTTTTGGCTGCAACGACGGTGATTGGTGTTTTGACCGGCGCAGCGGCGGCTTCTTCCGGCGGGGTTGCCCCACCGGGTTGGTTCGCAGATGCAAATGGATTTTTCGGCGAACCAAATTTGGGAAGATAAATCTGTTTGTCGGTGCGATACGGACTTTGTCCACGGCGCCTCAGCGCCAAACTCTTTCCGGCAGCCAGCAATGTTCCAAGTTTCATAATTATTCCATCAATCTGAAGGCGTCAGGCGCCAGCGCGGCGTCGGCGGCCTGAACCTTGGCGTAACGTTCGGGATTCCAAATCTCAAACCGGTCGAGCAAGCCGACCAGCATCGCTTCATTCTTGAGCCCCGCCTCGCGGGCCATTTCATCCGGCAAACAAATCCGCCCGGCCTTGTCCACGGTGGCCTGCGCCGAACCGCTTCCGATGATGCGTTTCAAAACCACTTTCTTGGGGTCGCTGTTGGGCATCTCGTCAATGGATTGCATCAGTTTCGCCATCTGTGTCGGCGGCAGCACCCGCACACACGGTCCCACACCTTCGCGCGGCCAGAGGATCAGCGTCAGTTCCAAATCCGCCTTTTGCGGCAGCCACTTGGCCGGAATTTGCACGCGACGCTTCTCATCCACGCCATGCCGAAAGCGTGAATTGTAGTAAGTCGGTTCTTTGTTTGTCGTACTGCCCATTTGTTCACCGTGGGAACAGCGAACGGCCTTTTCCCCACGACGCCCCATTTCTACCCATTTTAACCCACAACGTCAACAAAAAAATTGCAAGTTTTTTGGTGATTTATTCAGAAGTTATTCACAACCCCAAATTCAGGCCAAAAACCCGGATTTTAAATCTCTTTGCCTGACAACTTGCAACTTGAAAGGTGAAACTTGAAACTTGCCCGGATGCGAACGGCCGACTTCGATTTTGAATTGCCGCCGGAATTGATTGCACAACGTCCCGCACCCCGGCGTGACGAATCGCGGCTCCTGGTTTTGAATCGAGCTGGCGGGCGCATCGAACACCGCCGATTCCGCGATCTCCTGGAATTCCTTCTTACCGGCGACGTGCTCGTCTTGAACAATTCGCGCGTCATCCCGGCGCGGCTGCGCGGCGTGAACGCCCGCACGGGCGGCCAATTTGAAATTCTGCTGCTGGAAGAAAACGCCACAAACGACTGGTGGGCGATGGTGCGGCCGGCGAAGCGCGCGCGCGTCGGCGCGCAAATTGCCCTTCACGACCCGATGGGGAATCTGCCTGGCATCTCCGCGAATGTCCTCGAAATAAACGACGAAGGCGATCGGCGGTTGAAATTTTCCGGCACACCGGACATCCGCGGCCAGCTTGAACGGCTTGGGGAAACCCCCTTGCCTCCCTACATTCATCGCGATCGCGAACGACCGGAGGACCGGGAGCGCTACCAGACGGTTTTTGCCGGGAATAGCGGTTCGGTGGCTGCGCCGACGGCAGGATTACATTTCACCCCGGAATTATTGGACCAAATCCGCGGGCGCGGAGTACAGGTCTGCTTCGTCACGCTGCACGTCGGTTCCGGTACTTTCCTGCCGGTGAAAACCGAAACCGTTGCCGCGCACAAAATGCACCAGGAACGATTTGAGATTGGCGGGGACACGGCGCGCGTCCTGAACGACGCCAAAAGTTCAGGGCGACGATTGATTGCTGTGGGGACCACGACCGTGCGCGTGCTTGAAAGCGTCGCCGCACAAAACCAGGGAAAAATCGTCGAAAACGCAGGAAAAACCGGCATTTTTATTTATCCGCCATTCCGGTTTCAAATGGTGGACGCGCTGTTGACGAACTTCCACCTCCCCCGCTCCACACTGTTGATGCTCGCAAGCGCGTTGGCCGCACCGGGAGAAACATGCGGACGTGAAATGATTCTGGCGGCCTACACCGAAGCCATCCGGGAACGTTATCGCTTTTACAGCTATGGCGATGCGATGCTGATTTTGTGAACTCGAAACCAACAATCAAAGGTTCAAAACTGCCGTTTGTGCTCGTGAACATGGCGATGACGGCGGACAGTAAAATTGCGACGGCGAACCGCGCGGTTTCGTCCTTTGGCAGTGCGCGCGACCACGAGCATCTGCTTGAATTGCGCGCCACGGCGGATGCAGTCATGGCGGGCGCGCGAACGGTGGCTTTGGCTCCAATCAACCTGGGGCCGGGACCGGCCAGATTCAGGCGATTGCGGTTAAAAAGGGGGTTGGCTGAACGTAATTTGCGCGTCGTCGTGAGTGGCAACGGTTTGGTCAATCCGCAGGCGGAAGTTTTCAGACATCGTTTCTCGCCCATCATTGTGTTTACCACCCGGCGCGCGTCACCGGCAAGGCTGCGCCAACTGCGGGCCGTCGCAGATGAAGTGAAGGTCTGCGGAGAAAATGAAATCAGCTTTCGTGCGGCGCTTTGCTGGTTGCGGGTGAAATGGGGTGTTAAACGCCTGCTCTGTGAAGGCGGCGGGGAATTGAACGCAGCTTTATTCCAAGCCGGTCTGGTGGATGAGTTACATTTGACAATTTGCCCGAAGATTTTTGGCGGCCGCAGCGCCCCAACCATCGCCGATGGCAGGGGTTTCCATCAACTCGCCAAAGCCACGCCGCTGCAAATCAAATCCTTCAAACGCATTGGCAATGAGATATTTGCCGTGTTCACTGTCGTCGGGCAATAGTGAACAAAACCGATGTTATTCACAAGGCTGGCTTACCGGTCCATTGTTCGCGAGTTCAAGGCCAGCCTGCTATCCAAAGCGATTTCGCCCAGCCAGGGCCGGAATTGCCATTGCGCCATCAGCTGCCGGCGATGGAAATTGGCCGTGCGCGGCCTATTTTTGGGGCGTGCCCGGCTTCGCGTCCACCCAACGCGCGAACAGCCACAGCAAATCCGACAGGCGATTGAGATAAATGATTATCTCGCCGTTTTTTAATTCGCCGGATCCCTTCAACGCACACAGGCACCGCTCCGCGCGACGGCAAACCGTTCGCGCCAGGTCCAACGCGGCGGAATTCTTTGTCGCGCCCGGTGTCGCCCATCCTTTGAAACTGATGTTTTGCGCTTCAATTTCATGAACCAGCGCGTCCAATTTCGCCGTCGTGCCCGGGATGACGAGCGAGTAACCGTCCTTGACGTAGCGCGCCAAATCCTCCGGCTGAACGCACAACTCGCCCATTAACACGACCAGGTCCTTCTGAATCGCGAGCAGATTTTCCCGGACGAAATCATGCTCCGCCGCCGCGCGCGCCAAACCGAGCGCGGCGTTGAGTTCATCCACCGTGCCGAAAGCTTCAACACGAGGATGCGATTTGGGGACCCGGCGGCCATACATGAGCGCCGTTGTGCCGTCGTCGCCAGTCCTGGTTGCAATGCTCACGGCACCAGCTAATCGGCTAAATCCCCGCTTGCCAAGCAGAACTTCATGGGAACTCTCAGAAAGGGCGCATCTCAATTTTTAGAGGGGTCGCCATGGGTTGAATGAGGGAAGAGCAAATGCCAGCGTCCGTTGCGCCAGAAGGTTTCCAGGCACATCAAGGCTTCGTCTCCCGCACAACTCCAAAACTGTCCCGGTCGCTTGAAGCGACATTGATATTGGCGGCAGGTCGATTCCATCGCGCCGCTGCCCAGCGGTTCCCCGGCCCGCCGCGCCACATCGTAATCCATCCGCGCTTGATGACTTTCCAAATAGTTCAGTTCGGCTTCCACCGCCTGACGCTTTTTCTGACGCAGCCGTTTGGCCAGCGTTCGCAAATCATTGAGGAGAGCGGGAGCCCGTCCGCGTTTGAGCTTCTGGAGCAGCGGGGCCACCCACGCCCGCGCAGCGCTTTCATCCTCTGGATGCAAAGCGTGCGCCACCGCCCATAAATGTTGGCTGGCATGGTAGTAGTCCAGTCGTTGCTGGGCTTGGGCAAAACGGTCGCCCGTCAGATTCCAAATCCAGACCGCGCCGTCGGCCACCACCAGCACTTTGGCGGCTTGCGCCAGTCCGTGGCGTTGGGCTTCGGCGAAAAGTTGTTCGCGTAAGGCGTCCACGCCTTGGCGGGTCATCACCGTGCCGCGGCTCAATATCTGGGGCCGACCGCCGTCGCTTTGGACCCGTTGATCCAGCCGGAAGCAAGTGCCGCCATAGACCCAATGCCACCGTTGAGGTTCTTGGCCGGCGGCCCGGCGTTGGTCGCTTTGGCCCCACTCATCCCGCTCCCGAATGTTCCAAGCATCCAGTTCGATGACCAGGGTGAAGGGCTGCTCCGGCAGCGCCAGCACTTGCTCAACACCTTGGGCCTGGCGCATTTGTTCGTCCAGTTGGGCGCGCTTCTGCTCAGCCCGTTGGCCTTGGCGACGAGCCTCCCGATCCAAGGTTGCACGGGGCAGTTTGACCCCGGTCAACCGCTCGATGACCGCGCTGGCTTCGCCCGGCGGCATTTTGCTGGCGACCAGGGCCGCCATCTCCTGCACCCCGGGCGAGGCGCTGCCTTCCTCGCTCAAGCCCAAGGCATGATCGGCGGGAAACCGCCATGCCCGACAGCGCCGACACCATCCCCGTAGCCGCCGGATCGTCACCGGTCCGAAACGGGTCTGATAGGTGCGTTCCTGATCACGGGTTTGGCGCGTCAGGGGATGCCCGCAGACCGGACACACCGGCGGACTTTGATCGGCTTTCTGCTGCGCCGCTTCCTCCAGAAGTTTGCGCTCCAATCCCCGCGTTTGTTGGAGAATCTCTTCTTCCATGTGGCCCAGAGTCTGGTCTCTGACCCGCACGCTTCGCGCCAAGCCAGCCGTCAAACGTGCCGCCCAGTCGGCCACCGGTGCAGCAAACGTCTCGAAACTGCTGTCGGTTTGAGGAACCGGGTTCAGGCAGCAGTTGCTCATGCCCACGCTTATACCACCAACGCCTCCCAATTACCCCATTAAAAATTGAGATGCGCCCGGGCAGCCAACGGTTAAGGTGGGTGCCATATTATTTTAATATTAATGCCCTGGTTGTTTGGCGGTGCCCCCGTTATCGTTCGTCCCGCCGCCGTCCCTGGTGTTCGCGACCGTGCCGAGATGAGCGGCAGGAACAGGGCCGCGAGGGTGGTGGCGATGGGTTTGGTTTTCATGCGAACTTAAACACAGGGGAAAGCGCGATTACATCTGGATCTCGCTGGCCCTCTCGAGGTCGGCATGGCCATCGTAGTAATTGTAGCCGCGAACGCTGCCGTGGACCGGAGTCCAGTTTATTGGCGGTTTGCCCATCCAATCCTTGGGGTCCTCCATGTTGTTGACAATGCACGCCTGGTAATCAATATCGCAGAGGATATAATGAACAGTCGGATTCGGAATTCTAGTCAGCTTCGTAATTACGTTTAGCGATGGATCATATGGCCATACTGCCGCGTTATTTTGCGACTCAAATACTGCATAAGCTGTTTTGCCATCTTTGAATATCAGGTTCAAAATGTAGGCATATGGATATTCCGCAAAGTCGTCGATCCAATTGGGATCCTCAGCCTCCTCATGCTGCGTTTGTTCGTAGGCCACACTATCTTGATAAGCCGGACACCAAAGAGCCGCGATATCACCCCTATCCTCGAACGTCGGGTCGATCCATGCACTTACGGTAAGGTAGTTTTGAATCCACGGGCCCAGTTGCTCTTCGCTGGGGCCTAGAGGCCAGCCAATCCCTGAATATGGGGTGGTTAAGCCCCAGAGCTGGGTCGCGCCATTCGCCGGTAAATTGTCCCCATTGTCTTGGGCATACAGGATGACGGCCGTCGCCGTCTGCTTGAGATTGTTGACGCAGCCAACGCCCAGAGCTCTCCGCTTGGCCGCGCTCAGCGCCGGCAACAGTATCGCCGCCAACATGGCGATGATCGCGATGACCACCAGCAGTTCGATCAAAGTGAAAGCCCGCTTGTTATTGGTGTGATGATGAGTCATATATGCAGGGTAGGGAAAAATGTGTTGGCTCGCATCATAGTTCAGTGCTAAGACTACTTCTAACCTGCCGGGCAACCGCTGTATATGGCATTTTTGGGGGGGACAACTGATGTCCTGTACCCCACGCGTCTCTGCACAAGGACGGCCAGCAGGAAAGCGTGGCTGGCGGCTACACCAAGCCCTGACCGCGCTGGGCGATCCGTTTCAAATCCTTTTCATGTCTTGGCGCAGTATTGCGGGGCGACCGATGGGGCGGGGGTGGTGGGCGGCTGCACGCGCTAATGCCCCGCCAGTTTGAGCCCTGCTCCCAGCCGG
>CAWHAH010000046.1:0-14583 GCA_963827205.1 uncultured Verrucomicrobiae bacterium | reverse complement strand
CAGGCGCACCCGCACTTCGCTGGTTTCGGCCCGCACCCCGGCCCGCGCCCAAAACCCCAGCGCGGCGAGGGCGATGATGGCAATGGCAAGTCCCAATCCGATTTTGTGCCAGCGTTTTATTTTGTCTCTTCTCCTAGCGATGACTAACGACCACGCGGACGCTGCCTAAATCCCGGGCGTGGAAACTGCTTTTGCAGACCTAGTCTTTGATCTTTAAACCACTGAAACAACACGTGTTCCTTTGGAAGTTTGTAGCCCACTCATCTATCAATTCATGACCTCGATGAACCCGGTTCACACGACACAAAGTGAAAGCGTAATCGGCAACAACCCGAACAGTGTCTGGATGTGTATCACCAAACAACTCCCTTCTAATCGTTAGCGCATCTTCAAAACACTTTAGCGCCGCACCGAAATTCCCGGTGCGATGGTACACTAATCCCATGTTTTTGAGTCCATATGCCGTCAAAACACTTCGTCTTCCAAATAACTCCTCTGATATTTCTAGTGAGCGTTGCTGACACTCCAGCGCCTCTTTGAACTTTCCAACTTCCAGATATGCATTCCCAACGCTTGAAAGAGATGAAGCGGTGTCCGGATGCTTAAGGCCCAGCACTTCTTGACGCACTGCTAATGCCTTTATTGCATAATCCAAAGCCAGTTCGCGATTTCCAAGCTGCATATGCGCAGCCCCCATGTTGTCCAGCGCAAGAGCAGTGTCGATGTGCTTTTCACCTTGAAGCTCCTGCCAAATTTTTAGCGCACGCTGGCAGTACTCCAAGGCAGACTTGGGATCGCCCATAGCTCGGGTCGCTGCTCCCAGATTGTTGAGCGACATCGCAGTATCTGCGTTTTTTTCACCAAGCAGCTTCAAGCGAATTTCGACCGCAGCAAGGCCATACTCTTTCGCCTTTGGATATTCTCCATGGAATACATTAATAGTGCAGAGGTCCGTAAAAAGGTTGCCTTCGAGATCATGGTCCGTTTCACCCGATCCCTCGAGTAGCCCTTTCGACTTCAGCAGTAAACTCAATGATTCTGTGTACCGTCCTCGGTGAAAAGGAGGATAGGCTTGGAGCCAAATGAGTCTACTGGCAAGTTTTGGCGAACGTCCACTAAGATTGCTGTACCATGCGCTGAGGTGTTCAATTTCTGATTCAAATTTCGGCAAATCAGAAAAGTTCCGTTTATGTTTTTGGAACCAAGCCGCCAATCGTTCTGCAATCGTGACTGTCCACTCGTTTCGTTGGTCTAATGGCACGTCCTCGCGCCTAACTTCCCTAATGAGTTGGTGTATTGAGTAAAGCTCCGCGCTTGGAATTTTCTGTAACAGCCGGAGTGACCTCCCCAGCCCCAAGGCATTCGTGAGATTCGTTTCCGGAACGTCTAGGAGCTTAGAAAGCAACGAGATGCCCATCGGACCGGGGCCGCTCCACGTCAGAACGTCCAAGATATCTTTCAAGAGCGGCTCTTCTGAAAAAATCTCGGAGTTGACTCTAAGAGTGGAATACAAATCTGATTCGTGTCTGGTGAAACTGCCTTGGAGAAACTTCGCGGGTAGAGCTGCTTTCAAATTATGGGTGAGTAAATCCCGATATTGTTCCCACGTCGTCGGCCTGTGTAGCAAGTAAGCCCCTGCCAACTCTAATGCTAGGGGCAATCCTCCAAGTTTCTCCGCGATTTCTTTGGCTGCTCGCTGTTCGGATTCGGAGCTCAGCTTTCTGCCTGACTCTTGAATGAGCAATTCTAACGAGAGGGGAACATCGAGGAGATCAAGTGGGACCGGAACAAATCCGCCGTGCTCTGATCGGCTCGTAATGAGAACGTGAGGTCTCGCCTCAGGCTCAGGCAAATACTCTGCTATGGCCTCAGCGTCTTGAAGATTGTCGAAGATAATCAAGACATGGGAATAGTTTTTGAACCTTTGCCTTGCAATGGCAAGCTTGTCTTTGTGTTCAGATTCAGGAGGAAACCATTGCGCTCGCACGCCAATTTCGATGAGTTGGCGATCAATATCTTGGTCTGCACTGATCCAAATCACACCGTTTGGGTATTGATCTCGAAACGAATAGGCGTATTCGACTGCTAACTGAGTTTTCCCCAAGCCGCCTAGACCAGCAAAGGATGCAGTTTGGCCAATTGCCGTACGATGTCCGTGTTCAAGTTGATTGCGAACGGCTTCCAAGGCGGCTCTTCTTCCTACAACTTGACTCCCCTTGGCTCGGAACGGAACAAAAAATATTGGGTACCTGGGATCATAAGATGACACCGGCAATTGCACCGGGGTGGTGGCCATTGCCCGATCGCGTTTCAGATTCGACAAACTGTCTATGACTTTAGAACACAAATCTTCGGGGGATTTAAAAAGGCTGACCGTCCTCTCGCTTTTCAAGCGCTTTCTTAAATTCTCTAGCTTCTCGGCGTTCGGTCCTCGCTCAACTCCTTGAACCGTCACCGGATGCTCTTCATCCATCAAAAAGATCAAACGCGGGATCTTCCGCTCTACGGCGCGGTTGTATTCCATTTCCGTAATAGAAATCTCGGAACCAACTGGAATGTAATTGTATCGAAAGCCGAAAACGCCAATATAAACATCCGCTTTCTCAACTTTTTCCAGAGATGCTGTTACTCCGTCGGCGTCCATGGCAGGCCAATTTTCCATCATACTTGGAAAAAATTCTTGGCGGAGACAGGCATCCCGAACCTTTTCCCGATGCTCAGGAAGGTCCCTGACTGTGCTGCTGATCATCGCGATCTTAAACTCAGCCATGTCAGGAGAATGGCGCAAGCGCAAACGTGCGTCGAGTATCTTTGCTCCACAACTATCTCAGGCTGGTTTTTGCCTAGCTGGGGCAATTCAATTCAAGCTTCGTCAAACCACAGTGCGACGGGCAGCGCATTCGCGTCAATTCGCCTGCCGCGGCGGGCGCGAGCACGGCGGGTGAAATTCGTGTCAGCAAGATCATGTTTCCGTGAACACGAAGGCGCCGTAGCCGACCACGCGGGCGCGCTCGCCCGAGGTGTCGCCGGAATTCCGTAAATCCACGGTGCGACATCGCATTCCACGCTCCTTCGCCGCACTCAACAGCCCGCAAATCGGCCGGCAACCGCACGCCCGGTCATCGCCGAGTGCTTTCCGATCCAGCGATTCGATGGCGCGCGCTGTTTCAGAGTCGGTTTGTTGCGCCGTGTCATAATCGTGGTAGTGGCTCAAATCCGAACTGATAACAAAGCGCGTTTCGTCGCCACCCCAAAGCGCTTCAATGACAGCCGTGACTTCGTCGTCACTCGCTTCGCCGACGAGCAGAGGGATGATTTTGAAATCGGCGAGCACCACTTGCAGGAACGGCAGTTGGACTTCAAGCGCGTGTTCGTCCACGTGCGCGTCGTCCCGCACGCTGACCTGCGGCAGCCGTGAGCAGATTTCAGTGATGGCCGTAGTGTCCACGGGCACGGTGCCCAGCGGCGTCGCGAACGCCGTCGCGCCGCTCGCCGCCAAGCCATCGAACAGCACGTAATGTGACGGGCCGAGCAGGACGATGCGTTTGACGGTGTCGCGTGCGTGCGCCAGTTGCGCGTAAGCCGACGCGGCAATCGGTCCCGAATAAACGTAGCCGGCGTGCGGCGCGATGACGGCCTTTATAGTGGCACGGGCGTCCCGCCCGTGAGTTTCTAAAGTTTTCGACCGGGTGGAAGCGCACGGGCGGGATTCCCATGCCACTACTGCTTCGCGCAAGAAATTCTCGACTATCCGGCGCAGTTCGGCGGGGTTGTCGGGATAAAATTGTCCGGCGACCGCCGGGGGGCGGACATTGGCTGAATCTTTTCGAAACAATTTCCGCATTTTGAACTCGATTTCCTCAGGTAGGGCACGGTGTCCCTACCGCGCCGTCGGCGGGCTGGGGACAGCCCGCCCTACCATAAGAATTAGGCCACGGACTTCGGTGTCCATTCGCAATTCGGTCTTCGGACTTCGAATTTAACTCGGATTCACCCGACGCGGTCCGCGCCGGGAAAAATCCGCCGTCGAATCGCCCATGTTCACCTCCGTCGCGCCACCACCGGGCCAGATGCCCGGAACCGTCCGATGACAGCGCGGACACTTGCCGTCGCGGGTGATTCGGTAATCGCGCACAAGGTAGCCGGTGCGTTCGATGAGCAATTCGTCGCAACCCGGACAAAACGTGCTTTCCCAATGACCCACGTGTCCCGGCAAATTGCCGGCATAGACAAAGTGCAATCCTTGTTCCACACCGATTTCCGCCGCGCGGATGAGCTGGCGCACCGTGGTTGGAGACGGCTCGGTCATTTTGTAATCGGGATGAAACGCGGTGACGTGCCACGGAATGTCGCGGCTGACCGAGGCGATGAATTTCGCGATGGCGCGCAGTTCCGCTTCGCTGTCGTTGAATCCGGGCACGACCAGCGTGACGATTTCCAGCCACAAGCCGCGTTCGTGCACCATGCGGATGCCGTGGCACACATTTTCCAGTGTGCCGCCAAGCGTGCGATAATGTTTCTCGTCAAAACCTTTCAGGTCAATTTTGTAAGCCACAATCCACGGACGCAGAAAATCGAGCGCTTCGGGCGTGGCGTTGCCGTTCGACACAAACGCGCAGGCCAACCCGGCCGGTTGCGCCTGTTGGAAGACGGCAACCGCCCATTCGGCAGTGATGAGCGGCTCGTTGTAGCTGGACACGACCAGTCGCGCGCCGTTCCGGCGCGCCGTGTTCACGACCTGGTCCGGTGTCAATTCAACGATGGGCGTGCCGGCGGTGGCATCGCGCAGGGCCTGGCTGGTCATCCAGTTCTGGCAATAACCGCAATGGAAATCGCAGCCGAGCATCCCGAACGTGAGCGCGTTGCTGCCGGGATAAACGTGGAAAAACGGTTTCTTTTCAACCGGATCGCTCGCCAACCCGCCGGCCACGTAACCGAACGGCACGCGCAGTTCGCCGCCTGCGTTGAACCGCACCTTGCAGATGCCGCGTCGTCCCGGCGGGATGAGGCAACGATGACCGCACGCGACACAGCGCACGCGGTCTTCTTCGGCGTGCCACAGTCTGCCGACGATGGTCTGCCGGTCGAGCGTGTCGGCGAGGGCCGGGTTGACCACCGGCGCCTTCCACGGCGCGCCCGCGGGGGAACCTTGTTCCCGTGACTCATTTGAAGGCGCAGTCTGCATGGAACCTGGATGTCATGCCGGACGCCCCGAAATGCTTAACCCCTGTCCAGAAAAAAGTATCGCCGCCTGCAAATTTTCGATAAAGTTCAGACATCGGACCTGACAAAACAGGTCATCGCTTAAACCATACCAAAAATCGCATGGCGTTCAAACATTTTCCCGGGCAGATGCAGGGCGTCCAATTGCTCCAACGTTCGCTCGCGCGCGGGCGGCTCGGCCACGCCTATTTGTTCACCGGCCATCAGCTTGAGGAATTGGAATCGCTCGCCCGCACGCTGGCCAAGACGTTGAATTGCCGGAAACCGGTCAAGACCGGCGGCGTGGCGACGGATTGTTGCGATGCATGCCCGGTCTGCCGGAAAATTGACAACGACACCCACGCCGACCTGCATTGGGCGCGGCCCGAATCCAAATCGCGCGTCGTGACCGTCGAGCAGATGCGCGACCTGATGCGCGAAATTCAACTCAAACCGACCGAGGCCGAATACAAAGTCGCCATCATCACCGCCGCCGACCGCCTGAACCCGCAGGCGGCGAACGCCTTTCTCAAAACGCTGGAGGAACCGCCGGCCAAATCCGTTTTGCTCCTGCTCACGACCGAGCCGCAGCGGATTCTGGAAACGGTGCAGTCGCGCTGCCTGCGCCTGAATTTCGCCGGCGAGGCGGTGCGCCCGCCCGACGCCGCGCCATCGGAATGGCTCGCGCAGTTCGGCGCGCTGGCGGCCACGGAACAAAAATCCCTGCTGGGCCGCTATCGCCTGCTCGATGTGCTGCTGCAAAAGCTCGGTGAAATCCGCGCGCGCGTGGACGAATCACTGACGGCGCGTTCGCCGTTGCAGCGCTACGAAGACGTGGACAAGGATTTGCGCGAAAGATGGGAGGACGAATTGGCGGCGGCCATTGAAGCGGAATATCGCCGGCAACGCGCCGATTTGATATTGCTGGTGCAATGGTGGTTACGCGACGTCTGGCTGTCCACGCTCGCGGCCGGCGGCGAACTGCTGAATTTTCCGCAGGTTGCGGGGACGGAGACTGTGGCGCGCCGGCTCACGCCGCGCCGGGCGCTGGAAAATCTGCAAATCCTGGAACAAACACAACGGTTGCTGCACACCAACGTCCAGGAAGCGCTCGCCCTGGAAGTCGGCCTGCTGAAATTGCAGCTTTGACCGGTAAATTTTCAAACGTGAAAAATTTCCGTTTGTGAAGAAACGACCCCTCACCCGTTTTGCGGCCACCCTCTCCCCGCCCGGCGGAGAGAGGCACGGGGCGAGGAGCGCGGTGGATGCGAACGCACTCTTTGCCCTCGTGTTCGGGTTGTTTCTCGGGCTGGCGATTTGGAAGTTCGGCAACCCCGTCATCCTCGATCACAAAATCACTCCGCCGGCTTCGCGGGCCGAATGGTGGGCAGACGCGTGGCCCACCCACTGGAGCAATTGGATTCTACTGCCGTTTGTACTGGCCGGCGGCTGGCTGGCGCTTTCCGGCAAATCGCGCTGGCCGGGGACGCGCTGGCTGTGGCTGCTGCCGCTGTTGTGGTTCGGGTGGCAACTGCTTTCGGCAACGCACACCGTGGACGCCTTTCTGACCACGACCACGCTCTGGCAATTCGGCGGCTGCGTGGCGTGTTATTTCATGGGCGCGCTCGTGCTGGGACGCGAACGCGCCTTGCGCTGGCTGCTGATCGGCGTGCTGGCGGCGTTCACGTTTTGTCTGGTGCGCGCGGTGGACCAGCGGCTTTTCGAGTTTCCCGAAAGCCGCCGGATGTTGGTGGAAGGCGAACACACGGGCTGGACTAATTTCCCGCCAGATCTGCTCTTGGAAATGAAACGCGATAGCACGGTCATCACCACCAACGGCGTGGACGTGGTCAATCCTGCCATCCTCGCCCGAATTACCAAGAACCGCGTGATGGGCACCCTGGTTTATCCGAATGCGCTGGCCGGCGTGATTTTGTTGCTGCTGCCGGTTTCGCTCGCACTCGCCTTTAACAGCACCCGGCAACTGAAACGGCCAATCCGCAGCGCGGTGATTGCAATGACCTGCCTGCTCGGCGGCTTGAGCCTTTTCTGGTCAGGTTCAAAAGCCGGTTGGTTGATTGGCGTGGCGCTTGCCGCCATCTGGTTGTTCAGGCTCAAGTGGCAGGCGCGATTGAAATGGACCATGCTGATGACCGTGCTGCTGGTTGGGTTGGCAGTGTTTGCGCTCCGATTTCACAATTATTTTGCCGCGGGCGCCACCAGTGTGGGCGCGCGATTCGATTACTGGCGGGCGGCCCTGCAAACCACCCGCGCGAACCCGTGGTTCGGCACGGGACCAGGGACGTTCCAGCGGCCTTACGCGCAAATCAAATCGCCCGACGCCGAGATGGCCCGGCTGGCGCACAATGATTATCTCCAACAATTTTCCGATTCCGGAATCATCGGCGGCATTTGCTATGCGGCGTGGATTTATTTGGCATTGGTGACAGTCGGTCAACGCGTGTGGCGGAGCGGCGGTTACCTTCAATTCAGCCTTTTCCTGGGATTGCTCGGCTGGTTTGCACAGGGACTGGTTGAATTCAGCCTTTACGTTCCTGCGCTGGCCTGGACGGCGTTCACTCTGCTCGGATGCCTGCGGAGCATGCCCGCAAATCCATTCGACAAGGGACAGGCCACCGGCTAATCTGGCACGGCTTATGAAAATTCTCGTTCTCAACGGGCCTAATCTGAACCTGCTCGGGCAACGCGAGACGGATGTCTATGGTCGGGCGACGCTGGCCGACATCGAAGCCAGGGTGCGCAAACGGGCCAAACAGCTTCGGGCGGAAATTGATTTCCGCCAATCCAATCTGGAAGGACAACTCGTAGGCTGGATTCAAGAAGCCAAGGGAAAGTTTGATGTAATTGTCCTGAACGCTGCCGCTTATACCCATACCAGCATCGCCCTGCGAGATGCGATTGCCGCCGTGGCAGTCCCGACGATTGAAATCCATCTTTCGAACATCCATGCCCGGGAGGATTTCAGGCAAAAATCGGTCATTGCGCCGGTTTGCTGTGGTCAAATATCCGGATTTGGTCAAGATTCGTATGTTTTGGCAATTGAAGCATCCATTAACGTTACCGGCACTAAAAAACAGGATTAAACTGGTCATTTTTGGGTTACTTTAATGACCGTTAATTTATTGACTTTGCCGCTTGACGGCGTGTTTTTGACCTAATAAACTCGGCGTCAGATAAAAAATGCTATAAGCAGAGTCGGATCCGGCTGCTGCTCTTTTTACTTGAGAGACAATGCAAATGGGCAGTGCTTTTTTGAAACTTTAACAAAACCGAATTGTGGATCTCAAAGATATCAAGGCCATCATTGACCTGATGAAGAAGAACTCCATCTCGGAATTTGAGATGGAGAAGCAGGACTTCAAAATCAGGCTGAAACGCGGTCTCAATGGTGGAACGCCCGTTTCTGCGCTTGATGACTTGCCTCCGGCAGTTGCCGTGGCCGCGCCTGCTACAGCGCCCGGTTTGCCCCTGCCGGCTGCCGCCGTTCCCCCACCGCCCGCGACCGGTGAAGTTGAAATCAAATCGCCGATGATTGGCACTTTTTACCGGGCGCCTTCGCCGGAGGCGGCGAGTTATGTCGAAGTGGGCTCCGACGTGAATCCGGACACAGTGGTCTGCATCATCGAAGCCATGAAAGTGATGAACGAAATCAAGGCCGAGGTCAAAGGTGTCATCACCCAGGTTTTGGTTGAAAACGCCAAGCCCGTGGAATTCGGCCAGCCTTTGTTCAAGGTGCGTCCAGCCTGACCGCTCCGGCGTTTTGCCGGTTTGAATTTTATCCGAAGCTCATTAACAGCCCATGTTTGAAAAAGTACTGGTCGCCAATCGCGGGGAGATTGCCGTTCGGATTATTCGCGCCTGCAAGGAACTGAATATCCGCACCGTCGCCGTTTATTCCGAGGCGGATGCCAATTCGATGCACGTGCAGTTGGCGGATGAAGCGATTTGCATCGGCAAGGCCGCGGCGGCCGAAAGTTACCTGCGCATTGACCGCATCGTCAGCGCCGCGGAGGTGTCGGACGTGGACGCGATTCATCCGGGTTACGGTTTTCTTTCCGAGAACGCGCACTTCGCCGAGGTTTGCGAGAGCTGCAACATTCATTTCATCGGTCCGCATCCGCGCACGATGCAGGCCCTGTCCGACAAGGCCGTAAGCCGCGCGCTCGCCAAAAAGGCCGGCGTGGCGGTGGCGCCGGGGTCGGACAGCGTCGTTGACAAGGAGCAGGACGCGCTCGTCGTGGCCAAACGCATTGGCTATCCAGTCATCATCAAAGCCATCGCCGGCGGCGGGGGACGCGGGATGCGCGTGGCGCACAACGACATCTCACTGGTGAAAGGTTACCACACGGCGCGGACGGAGGCCGAAAAGGCCTTCGGCAATTCCAGTGTTTATATCGAAAAGTTTATTGAGAATCCGCACCACATTGAAATCCAGATCCTCGGGGACCAGAAGGGCCGCATCATCCATCTGGGCGAGCGGGATTGTTCCATCCAGCGCCGGAACCAGAAGGTGGTTGAAGAAACGCCGTCGCCGTTCATCGAACACAAGTTCCGCAAATTGCGCGATCGCATCGGCAAGGCCGCCGTTAAAATCGCGGAGGCGGCGCATTACACGAACGCCGGGACGGTGGAATTCATCGTGGACAATCACGGCAATTATTATTTCCTCGAAGTCAACAAGCGGATTCAAGTTGAACATCCCATCACCGAGGAGGTCACCGGCATTGACCTCGTGCGTTACCAAATCCTGCTGGCCATGGGCGAAACGCTGCACCATTCGCAAGGCGACGTTCAATTCAAGGGCCACGCGATTGAGTGCCGCATCAACGCCGAAGACCCGTTCAATGATTTCTGTCCCAGCCCCGGCCGCGTCGAAATGTATTTCCAGCCCGGCGGCCGCGGCGTGCGTGTGGACACACATACCTACGCCGGTTACAGCATCCCGCCAACCTACGACTCGATGATTGGCAAACTGATCACCTACGGCAAGGACCGGCGCGAGGCGATGGACAAGATGAGCCGCGCGTTGAGCGAATATCTGATCACCGGCATCAAAACGAACATCTCGTTTCAGCAGGCCATCCTGCAGGATCCGAACTTCCGGCGCGGCGTCTATTCGACGAATTTCATCGAGCAACTGCTCGGCGGGGCGCGGCGCGAGTTGATCGAGGATAAAACCTGATTCCGGGTGGTATCCTGCTTCGGCGGCGGCGTTGCCGCACCGTTATGGGCCGCGGCCGCGTCGCACCCACCGGCTCAGAACCCGGGAATTACCTGATTCGGCTTGTTGTTGACATTGGTTGCGGCTGTGTTATAAAGCGGCCACTCGTTCAAAGAACGAAAGTGTTGGTGTCAACCAGACAGATTGTTCGCAAACCGAAACAGAAAACGACATTCAGTGATCCTGCCGATGCAGTCCTCCCACTTGGTTATTTGACCGGGCAATTATTTATGAGCCAAAGCAGATTGTTTGTCGGCAACCTCTCGTATCAAACAGGGGAAAACGAACTTCAAGATTACTTCGCCCAGGTCGGCGCGGTGACTTCGGTGAATCTCATGCTGGACAAGGTCACGGGCAAGTCCCGCGGCTTCGCCTTTGTGGAATTTGCCACGCCCGAAGAGGCCCAGAAGGCGGTCGAGCAATTCCACAACAAGGAATTTCAAGGCCGCACGTTGACCGTCAACGTCGCCCGCCCCCGCGAGGAACGCCCTCCGCGTACGGGCGGCGGACGCGGTGGGGAGCGGCGCGATCGCGGCGAACCGCGCGAGCGCTATTAGTGTCACGCCATCAGGTTTGGCCGGTGGCCGGCCGGCCATGCCTTTTTCAGAATTGAATTTGACAGCCGGGCAATGCCGTTTATCTTAATCCGCAAACATTATGGCTGAAACTCCTTCCAACATTCCGGGTGCTCCCACGGGCGCAGAGCCGATGAAGAAAACCACCGGCAAGGTGCAGCCCAAAAAGGAAACCGTCCGCATCAATTTACCGCCCAAACCGTCTGCGGCGCCGACCATCAAACTGCCGACGCTTCCGCCCGGCGGGCCCACCGGGGCCCCCAGCGCAGCGCCAGCGCCGGCTGCGGCCAGGTCCGCGCCGGTTGCCGCGCCGTCCTTGCAACGCACGACCGCCGCCGCGCCCGTCTCGCAACAACGTCCGGCGCCAGCCCCGCAAAGACCTGCGGCGGCACCGACGGTCGGCGGATTCGACAAAGCTCTGGCGATTATCGCCGCGATTGCCGGTTTGGCGGCCCTGGGTGTCACGGCCTATCTTGGCTATCTCTTTAATATCGGCAACTGACTGAACAGGGTATCAACGTTGTAATTGTTCACTTATGTCATCTCCTTCGATCGTCACCCTCACGCAGGAAAACTTTTCGCAATTGGTGCTGCAATCGTCCGCGCCCGTGCTCGTGGATTTTTGGGCGGAATGGTGCGGCCCGTGCAAAATGATCGCCCCGCTGCTCGATGAGCTGGCCGACGAATACGACGGCAAGGTTAAAATTGGCAAGGTCAACATTGACGAGCAGCAGCACCTCGCTGCGGAATACGGGGTCCGGGCTATTCCCACACTGCTGGTGTTCCACAATGGCCAGGTCACCGACCAGCTCGTCGGCGCGCGCAGCAAGCGCGACCTCAAGGCCAGCCTCGACCGCGTCGCCGTTTGATTTTGAACCCGCTGGAACTGGAAACCTCCCGCCATGCGCGAACCCCGTTTTGCGCCTCCATTTTCCGGTCCGCGACCGAATTGGTTTGTAATTTCCCGCTGATCTGATTTTGTGGATGAGTGATTGTCACGCCCGGTCAACTGAATCGCCGAGCCGAGTTGTATCATCAGCTTGGTTCCATGATTGCCGCGGGCGTTCCCTTGATGAAAGCACTGGAAATGGCCAGCGCCACTCCGTCAATCCGCGCTTCCCAAAAGACCATTCTCGAACTCATCCAACACCTGCAATCCGGCCTGACTTTCAGCGAGAGCATGACCCGGGTTCAAGGCTGGATGCCCGAATTTGACATCGCCCTTTTGAGCGTCGGCGAAGGGTCCGGCCGCCTGGATGCGAGCTTCAAATTGCTGGCCAATTACTACGCCGCCCGTGCCCAAATCATCCGCGACACCATTGCGGGTCTGGCAATCACGACGGTGACATTGCACGTGTTTCTGCTGGTGTTTCCTCTGGGTCTGTGGATCGCCTTTGCACAGGGAATTCTCAACAATGACTACGTCCGTTGTCTGCCGTTTCTCATTGAAAAAGCGGCGGTGTTTGGCGTTCTCTACGGGATTGCCTTTTCCTTGATCTACGCCTGTCAGGGAAAACGCGGGGAACGGTGGCGCACGCGCGTAGAATCAGTTTTGCACCCGGTTCCACTGCTGGGAACCGCCCGGAAATATCTCGCCTTGTCCCGGCTGGCCTCCGCGCTCGAAGCGCTGATTGGCGCCGGCGTGTCCATCATTAAAAGCTGGGAGCTGGCCGGCGACGCCAGCGGCTCGCCCCGGTTGCAACGCGAGATCTCCGGCTGGAAAGGCCGGCTCGAAAGTGGCGCCACGCCCGCCGACCTGATCAACCAGAGCCGCTGTTTTCCGCAAATTTTTGCCAATCTGTACGGCACCGCCGAACAAAGCGGAAAACTGGATGACGCCTTGGCGCGACTGCACACCTATTTTCAGGAGGAAGGTTTCCGGACGTTGCGCTTCTTCACCCGGCTCTTGAACGGGACCATTTACGGGCTGGTGGTCCTGCTGGTGGCCTACAGTGTCATCCGGTTCTGGTTGAATTACTTCAGCCAGATCTCCGCGGCCACGAACGGGTTTTAATTCAGCTTTGCGTGCCGGACCGTCGCCAATTAACTTCATCGCATGACATTGAGTGAAATTCTTGCCAACGAGGAAATTCGCCGGCGCGAATTCCCCATAGCGCGCGAAAAAATCTTCCTCGCGCACGCCGGCGTCTGTCCGCTGCCGCACCGGGTGGCGCAGGCGATTGCTGATTATGCGGCGCGTGGCGCCACCGGCGACCAGGAAACTTTCGTTTATCCCGCTTGCCTGGACCGCGCGCGCGAACTCGCCTCGCAACTGCTGCATTGCCGGTCGGACGAAGTTGCCCTCGTCGGGCCGACGTCGCTGGGGTTGAGCTTCGTCGCTGCCGGTTTGAATTTCCGCAAGGGTGACAATATCCTCGTTTACTACGACGATTATCCATCGAATGTTTATCCGTGGATGGCGCTGGCCGAACGGGGCGTCGAAGTCCGCCTGCTCAACACGCGCGGCCTCGGCGTCATCCGCCCGCAAGACGTGATGGGGCAGGTGGACGAAAACACGCGGCTCGTCGCGCTGGCTTCCTGTCATTTCATCAGCGGTTACCGGATCGAACATGAAACCATTGGAAAATTTCTGCGCGAACGCGGCATCTTGTTCTGCCTCGACGCCATTCAAACCCTCGGCGCGTTTCCGACCACGGTGGAGCACGTGGATTTTCTGGCCGCCGACGCCCACAAATGGCTGCTCGGCCCGTGCGGCGCGGGCGTGTTATACGTCCGGCGCGAAATCCAGGACCGGCTGAATCCGCCCGTTTACGGCTGGCACAACGTGCGGAACCCGAATTTCGTGGCCCAGGGACAGATTGTCTTCCGCCCCGGCGCGGTCAAATACGAAGCCGGCACGCATAATCTGCTCGGGCTGGTCGGTTTGATTGCCGCGATGGAGCTGGCCCTGGAAATCGGCGTGGAAAACGTGGCCGCTGAATTGTTGCGCAAACGCGCATGGCTGGTGCCCGCGTTGCAGGCGAAAGGTTTCAAGGTTTTGAACGCAGTGGCGAAATCTGGCGACGCCAGCGGCATTGTTACGTTTTATCAACCGGGCAAAGACCTCGCAGGCTTGCACAAAAAACTGACTGACGCCGGCATCGTCACGTCGCTGCGGACCGACCGCCAGGGACAAAATTACATCCGCCTCTCGCCGCATTTCTACAACACGGACGCGGAACTGCGGCGCGCGCTGGCAACGTTGTAGGCAAACGCGACCTCCCACGGGCTTGGCCGGAAGTGACTGGGGACTTCGTTTTTCCTGTTGCGATTGCAATTGCTCTGCCGCTGCTGCACAGCCGACTCTGCAAGTGTTTCATTCCCTTCCACGCTCAAGCGCTCGGCCATAAGGCACATTTCTGGACATAGTTAACGCTCATGAAATCATTTCCCGGCGTCAGGAAAATATTGATAGACAAAGGACATGTAGCGTAGAGATTGCGCTGGACGGAATCTTATACGAACCATGAACGTTTTGGAATTGGGCATTGCACAATGCCGGTTTCGGTTTTTTCGGCGCGCTCCCGTTTTTGTGTTCGACAAGCAGCACGTCTTTCAGACCGT
>CAWHAH010000045.1:0-8070 GCA_963827205.1 uncultured Verrucomicrobiae bacterium | reverse complement strand
TTCTTTACCCCGACCACGTCGTTCACCTTCAAACTGAAGGACGGGATGTTCACTTTACGGCCATTCACGGTGATGTGGCCGTGTGAAACCATCTGGCGCGCCGCCGCGCGCGTGTTCGCAAAGCCGAGGTGATAAACCACGTTGTCGAGGCGCGTCTCCAGAATCTGCAACATCTGTTCGCCGGTGACACCCCGGCGTTTCAGGGCCTTTTCATAAACGCCACGGAACTGGCGTTCGAGCAGGCCGTAGTAATAACGCAGCTTTTGCTTTTCAATCAGACCCAGGCCGTAATCGGTGTGTTTGCGGCGCGACTTCGGGCCGTGCACGCCGGGGCCGTAGTTGCGGCGCTCAAGATATTTCGTCGGGCCAAAAATCGGCATGCCGAAACGGCGGCTGATGCGAACGCGGGGACCTGTATATCTTGCCATAACTTAAAACGTGAAACGTGAAACGTGAAACGTGACGCGCAGCAACTTTGAACCTTGAACCTTGAACTTTGAACTCATAATCAGACGCGGCGTTTCTTGCGCGGACGGCAGCCATTGTGAGGGACTGGCGTCACATCCTTGATCGTGATGATTTCAAGTCCGATGGCCTGGATGGCGCGGATGGCGGATTCCCGGCCGGAACCGGGGCCTTTGACGCGGATTTCGACTTCCTTCATCCCGTGCGACATCGCCTGGCGCGCGGCATCTTGTGCGACCTGTTGCGCCGCGTAGGCCGTGCTCTTGCGCGAACCTTTGAACCCGACACGGCCCGCGCTCGACCAGCCGATCAGATTTCCATGCGTGTCCGTGATGCTGACCAGCGTGTTGTTGAACGTGGCCAGAATGTTTGCGACGCCGGAAACAATGTTCTTGGCGTGCTTGGCCTTGATGATTTTTTTGGCCGCAGCGTCCTCGCCCAAAAGCTCGGCGGCGCTCGGTGCGGAACCAGCCACCGGCGCGCCCGCCGGTTTGGGCGCTTCAGCCGTTGGAGCTTCGGCCGCTGCCGGGGCTTCGCCCGCCGGCGCGGCCTTCTTCGGCGCCTTCTCTTTGGCTGCCGCCGGTTTTTCACCGGTCGGCCTGGCGGCGGATTTTTCCTCAGCCACTTCCGGCTTCGCTTCTTTTTCCTTCCTGGGACCGGTTTTTTTCTTGTCGTCAGCCATATTGAGTTTCAAATCGCAAATCGTTAAATCGTAAATCAAAAATGCATCAGTGGATACCGGTCTTGGCGTTCGGGTTGCGCTGCACGCCGACGGTCTTGCGCGGGCCTTTGCGCGTGCGGGCATTGGTCTGTGTGCGCTGGCCGCGCACCGGCAAACCGCGCATGTGGCGGACGCCCCGGTAACATTTGATGCCCTGTAACCGCTTGAGGTTCATGCCAATTTCGCGCCGCAGATCGCCTTCGATGACATATTTGCCTTCCTGGATCGCATGGACGATTTGCGATAGCTGCTGCTCGGTGAGGTCCTTTGCGCGGATGCTTGAATCAATGTTCGCCCGCTCCAGAATCTCCTTCGAGTTGGACGGGCCGATGCCGTAGATGTACCGCAGCGCAACGTCAATGCGCTTGTTCGGCGGAACTTCAACACCAATGATGCGTGCCATATTTCGTTAAATCCTCAACCTTGCCGTTGTTTGTGCCGTTTGTTTGTGCAAATGACACGGATGATCCCGCGCCGGCGCACAATCTTGCAGTGCTCACACAATTTTTTAACTGACGCCCTGACTTTCATGCTTAATTTTTAATCGGTAGGGCTGACCTCCCGGCCAGCCGGACGCGCTGCAGCGCGTCCCTACCTTTCAATTTTTCGTTTCAATCAAAATCCGCCCCGCCGACAAATCGTAGGGCGTCAATTGCAACTTCACCCGGTCACCGGCTTTCAACCCGGCGAAATTCTTTTTTGCCCTGCCGGCCACGAACGCCGTCAACCGGTGTCCGTTGGCCAACTCGGCGCGATACGTCCCGTTCGGCAAGGACTCAATCACACGACCTTCAACCTGGAAGGCTTTGTCTCCGGGCATGTCAAAATCTCCGGTTCACCCTCGGTGATCAAAACCGTATGCTCAAAATGAGCGGACAGTGAACCATCTTGCGTGACCACTGTCCAGCCGTCTTTCAATATTTTTACGGCTGGCTGGCCGGCATTTACCATTGGCTCTATCGCTAAAGTCATGCCCGGATGCAGCTTTTGATTCATCTTTGCATCAACAAAATTCGGCACCTGCGGTTCCTCGTGCATCGAGCGCCCGACGCCATGGCCGACAAACTCACGCACGACACTGAATCCATTGCCTTCGACGTAATTTTGAACCGCGCGCGAAATGTCCGTCACGCGATTTCCCGGAACCGCCGCCGCGATGCCCTCATAGAGCGCATGTTCCGTCACGTCCATCAGCCTCTGCGCCAGCACGCCGCAACCGCCTACTGCGACCGTGCGCGCCGTGTCGCCGACAAAGCCCTTGTAAAACACGCCCACGTCCACGCTCACGATGTCGCCGAAGCGCAACTCGCGGTTGCCCGCCAACCCGTGAACGACCTCGTCATTCACCGACAGGCACGTATGGCACGGATATTTGCGATAGCCCAAAAACGCGCTCTTCGCGCCTCGCGCCTTGATTTGCGCCGCGGCGAACTCGTCCACCTCGCGCGTGGTCAAACCCGGCTTGATGAACGCGGCGATGGCTTCCAACACCGCGCCGGCCAGAGCGCAAGCCGGCCGCATCAACTCCAGGTCGCGCCCGCTTTTCAGAATGACGTCTTTCAAATCTCAATCGTAATCTACATCCTGCTCGCACTCGCATCGCCATCCGGAACAGGAAAAATCAGAATCGTCCGCGCAACCGGCCTCGTTTCAAAAACCCGTCGTAATGGCGCATCATCAGATGCGATTCGACCTGGCGCATCGTGTCCAGCAAAACGCCGACGGTGATCAACATGCTGGTGCCGCCGAAAAACTGGGATACGTTGTAAGGAATGCTCATCTCGCGCGACAGGATGATGGGGATAATAGCGATGATCGTCAGGAAAACCGCGCCCGCCAACGTGATGCGGCTCATCGCCTTGTGCAGATAATCACTCGTGCCCTGGCCGGGGCGCACGCCGGGAATATAGCCGCCGTTCTTCTTCAAATCGTCGGCAATCTGGATTTCGTTGAACTGCGTCGCCACCCAGAAATACGAGAAGAACAAAATCATCAACCCGTAAAGGCTCATATAGAAAACCGATCGTTCGCCGAGCAGCACCGCCAGTCCGTGGAAGAAATCGCTCAAAAACGGGGTTCTGGCAAAAACCTCAGCCAGCTTCGAGCAAACCGGCTGGGGGAACAGCAGGATGGATTGGGCAAAAATGATGGGCATGACGCCGGAGTAATTCACGCGCAGCGGCATAAATGACGTGCCGCCCGAATAGAGTTTGCGCCCGACGGCGCGCTGCGCGTATTGCACGGGGATTTTCCGCTGCGCCTGCGTCACGGCAATGACGCCGCCGATCACCAAGGCCAGCAGGAGCACCAGCATCACCCCCGTGCCCATGAAATGATAATTCGACTCAACCCCGCCGGCGGGGTGAAACATGTCCTCCAACCCCGTTACCGCCGCCGGCAGCCGCGCCACAATGCCGATGGTGATGACCAGCGACACGCCGTTGCCAACACCGCGCTCGCTGATTTGTTCGCCGAGCCACATCAGCAGCATCGTGCCCGTCGTCATGACCAGCACGGTTTGAAAGAGATACAAAAACTGATTGTCAATGAGCACGAGCTGGCCTTGAAATCCTTGAAACACCTTCCCGGGATTTTCCCAACTGCTGGCAAAATACAAACCCTGCCCGAGGCAGATCAGCACCGTCAAATAACGGCCATACTGGATGATTTTTGCCCGGCCGCCTTCCTCGCGCGCCAGCTTGCTGAGTTTCGGCCAGACCGCCGTGAGCAATTGGACGATAATCGTTGCGCTGATGTAAGGCATGATGCCCAAGGCACCAATGGCACAACGTTCGTAACCCCCGCCGGCAAACGTATTATAAAGGCCCAGCAATCCACCCTGGTTTTTGCTGAAGATATCGGCCAGCGCCGTGCTGTTCAAACCGGGGATAGTGATGAACGATATCAGACGACACACCGCCAACAAGCCAAGCGTGAACAAAATGCGGGACTTCAGCTCCGGGATTTTGAAGCAGTTGGCAAACGTGTTGAAGATGTTGCGGAACATGCGTTAAACGCCATCAAGCCTTGGCCGGCGCGGCGGGTTTGCGGCCGATGATTTCGCATGTCCCGCCCTTGGCTTCGATTTTGGCGCGGGCCGAGGCGCTGAACGCGCTCGCGCTCACCACGAGTTTCTTGGACAACTCACCTTCGCCGAGAATCTTCACGCCGCTGGCGCGGCCATTGGCCAGACCGACCGAGCGCAAAGTTGCTTCATCCACCCGCACGCCATTGTCGAACCGGTCCAATTCCCCGACGTTCACCGCGAGATAACGCGTGGCGAACTGCGCGTTATTGAACCCGCGCTTGGGGATGCGGCGGATGAGCGGCATCTGGCCGCCTTCAAAACCGGGGCGAATCGAACTGCCGGAACGCGCCGTCTGGCCCTTGCCGCCACGACCGCTCGTCTTGCCATGACCACTGGATTCACCCTGGCCGAGCCGCTTGCGGCGATGCTTCGCACCGGGTCGGGGTTTCAAATCATGTAATCGCATAAAAACTTTCAGGCGGCGGCGGGAGCGGCTTCGGGCGGCTTCGGGGCCTCAACCTTTCTGATTTCCAAACCGCGGCCCTGGTAAATGTGCTCGCGTGTGCGAAGGCTCAACAACGCCTTGAGCGTGGCCTTGACGACGTTCGCCGCGTTCTTCGAGCCGAGCGATTTGCTCAAAACGTCCCTCACGCCCGCCGATTCCAAAACCGCGCGGACGGTCTTGCCGGCGATAATGCCGGTGCCCGGCGAGGCCGGACGCAGCAAAACCTTGGCGCCGCCGAATTCGGAAAAAACCTCGTGCGGAATCGTCGCGTCCTTCAACGACACGGAAACCATTTGATTGCGGGCCAGTTCGCCGCCGCGCCGGATGGCATCGGCCACTTCGCCCGCCTTGCCGAGCGCGATGCCCACGCGCCCCTTTTTGTCGCCGATGACGACCAACGCGCTGAAATTGAACCGGCGTCCGCCTTTGACGACTTTTGCGGAGCGGTTGATGTAAACGACTTTTTCGGTGAGTTCTTCCGTCGCGCCACCTTCAAAATTCATTTCGGGCGCTTCCGAAACGGTCTTGGCGCGGCGACCGCGGCCACGCGGGCCGCGTTGCGGTTCACCTGCAATTTTTTCGATGTCAGCCACAATTTTTCTCTGGTTTCAGGTTAAAATTTCAATCCGGCTTCGCGCGCCGCGCCGGCCAGCGCCGCCAGCTTGCCAAGCACCGTCACCGGCTTGCCGTCCTTGCCTTTGCCCCTGGACCAATGGTAGCGCGCGCTGCCACGGTCAAAAACAACGACCTTGATGCCCTTGGCGAGCGCCGCCTCCGCCGCCAATTTGCCGATGACCTTTGCGCTCGCCACATTCGCCGCGAGCTTGTCGCGGTCAGGCGCGCTCTTGCTCGTGGTCGAAGCCGCCGCCAGGGTCGTGCCGGCGTGGTCATCAATGAACTGCACGTAAATGTTCTCGTTCGTGAAGCGAACGCTCATGCGCGGGCGTTCCCGGGTGCCGCGGACTTTCCGGCGCACACGCCAGTGGCGGAGTTGCGCGAGCTTGTGTTTCTGTTCCGTTCTCATGTCATTGCGTCACGGATTTGGCCGTGAACCCAAAATTTACTGGACCGTCTTGCCTTCCTTCCGCTGGACGTGTTCGCCCGCGTAGCGCACGCCCTTGCCCTTGTAAGGCTCCGGCGGATAGAAGCTGCGGAGTTCGGAGGCGACCTGGCCGACGAGCCGCCGGTCCGGGCCTTCGATGGTCAACTTGGTGTTTTCCTCGACAGTCACTTTGATCTGGTCGGGGATTGTGTAGTTGATCGGATGCGAAAAGCCGAGCACGAGGTTCACATTCTTGCCCTGAACCGCGGCTTTGAAACCAACGCCCTGGATTTCAAGTTTCTTGACGAACCCTTCAGTCACTCCCCTGACCATGTTGTTGACCAGCGCGCGGCTCAAACCGTGCAGCGCCTTGGCCTGCGCGTCTTCGCCGTCACGGCTCACAACGATTCTGCCGTCCTGCACCTTGAGGCTGGTGCGCTTTGGCAATTCCCAGTCGAGCTTGCCCTTCGGGCCTTCGACACAAACTTTCTGCCCCTTGACCTCCACTTTTACCATCGGAGGTATGGCAATCGGTTGTTTTCCAATGCGCGACATAAATTTTTACCAGACGTAGCAAAGCAATTCGCCGCCCAGGTTTTTCTTCTTCGCCTGGGTGCCGGTCATCACGCCCTCGGACGTGGACACGACCGCCACGCCCAAACCACCGAGCACGCGTGGGATTTCCGTCGCCCCGACGTAGTGGCGCAGGCCGGGCCGGCTGATGCGACGCAACCCTTCAATCACGTTCTTTTTGCCCTGATACTTCAGTTTGATGTTGATCGTTTTTGGGATTTTTCCTTCGACGGCCACCTCAGCGACGTAGCCTTCCTTTTTCAAAATGTTCGCGATGTTTTCCTTCACGCGCGAATGCGGCACCGCGACCGCCGGGCGGAGGGCGCGGCCGGCGTTGCGGATGCGCGTCAGCATGTCTGAAATCGGGTCTGTCATATTTTAATCGTTCTCGTGCTCGTCCTTCGTTCTCGTCCTCGATTACGATCGCGAGGACGACGACGAGGACGATTAAATCGTCACCAACTGGCTTTCACAATGCCGGGAATCAAACCATTCAGCGCCGCTTCCCGAAAGGTGAGGCGCGAAACACCGAATTTGCGCAGGTAACCGTGACGGCGTCCGCTCATCGCACAGCGATTCACCAGCCGCGACGGGCTGGCATCGCGCGGCAGCTTGGCGAGGCCGGCGTAATCGTGCCGGGCCTTCAGTTCCGCGCGGATCGCGGCATATTTCTTCACCGTTTCAGCCTTGCGCTTGTTGCGCTCTCTCCATGCTTTCTTGGCCATAAATTCGTCTATTCTTTGGCGGCTCCTTTGGCGGCTTCCTTGGCCGCTTCCATGGCGGCGTGTTCAGCCTCTTCCTGTCTGGCCAGTTCCCGGGCCGCCGCCCGGGCCGCTGCCTTGGCCGCTTCCATGGCGGCATCCTTGACCGTTTCCTTTGGCGCTTCCTTCACTTCGGCCAGCGGGAAGCCCATCAGTTTCAACAATTCCAGGGCTTCAGCGTCGTTTCGCGCGCTGGTCACAATCGTGATGTCCATGCCCTGCGTGCGTTTGATTTTGTCCAGTTCAATTTCGGGGAAAATCGTCTGTTCGGCGACGCCGAAGGTATAATTGCCACGGCCGTCAAACTTGCGCGGTGACAAGCCGCGGAAATCACGGATGCGCGGCAAGGCGGTGGCAACGAGCCGGTCGAAAAATTCATACATTGCGTCACGGCGCAGTGTCACGCGACAGCCGATGGGCTGGCCTTCACGCAATTTGAAGTTCGCGATGTTGTGGCGCGACTTGCTGATGGCCGGTTTGCGGCCAGTGATGAGCGCGAGGTCCTTCGCCGCGTCTTCGACCGCGTTCTTTTCCAGCGACGCGCTGACGCCCATGTTCACCACGATTTTCACGAGGCGGGGAATCTGGTGAACGTTGACGTATTTGTGCTTTTCCTTCAGCACCGGCGCGACTTCGTTCACGTATTTGTTGTAAAGTCTGGCTTTCATGGCTCAATCAGGCGTTTGCCGCCGGCGCGGGCTGTTGCGCGCGCGCGTCAAAAAGCTCCGCCTTCATCACATTGGAAATGTGAATGGTCCCTTCACGCTCGACGATGGCGCCCTGCGGATGCTGCTGGCTCTTGCGCGTGTGCCGCTTGATCAATTGCAGGCCTTCGACGATGACGCGCGCCTTTTTGGGGGACACCGCGATGATTTTACCGCGCTTGCCTTTTTCCTTTCCGGCCAGCACCACCACTTCGTCGCCCTTTTTCACATGACACTTCATAGAATTTTCAGATCACTTCCGGCGCGAGCG
>CAWHAH010000044.1:0-17551 GCA_963827205.1 uncultured Verrucomicrobiae bacterium | reverse complement strand
ACATCTGAAGATCGGCAGCCACGTCACGGTCGAGGCCAAGTCCGGTGTGATGCATGACATTCCTGACGGAGGGAAATGGCTGGGGATTCCCGCGCAACCGGACCGGAACACCAAACGCCAGTTGATTGCCATTCAACATCTGCCCGAACTGCTCCGGCGCGTCGCGGCGCTGGAGAGGCAACTCGGCATAAAATCCAAACCTGGCGACAAGGCGTGAACCCGGAGACCGGAATTGAAACCACGGCCTGTCGCGCCGAAATGAAATGAAGGCGGAATGGACGCGGCGTAAAACCGCGTGGCGGCCACGCCGCTATACGCGGTGGACACGGATTTCCATCGCGCTAAACTTGCGACGTGAACCGCTCCAGTCACCCGTCCCGCGACCGCCTGTCGCGCAAGCGCCTTTCATGGAACAGGAGCCGAATTCACGTCAAGTGGTTCTTCGTTCCGGCAGATTGAAACGGGTCTTTGCAAATTTGCGGGACGAGGGAATCAATCTGAAGCGAGCCCAACTCAACTTTGTTGCAATGGAATGTAATCAATTTGGACATTTTGCAGGCTGAATCACGACCGAGATAACTTGAAAAAAGGCTATGTAAACCTGCAAAGCCTTTTTGTTAATTAACAAAGGGTCTTTGTTAGTTAATTTAGACCCACGTTAAGCGGCTGTCGGGAAAGGGGTTGCCGAAGGAGCCCGTTTTGCAACCCTGCAAAGCCTCTTTGTAACCTTGAAAAGAGGCTTTGTAACCTTGAAAAACGTCAAACAATCCTGATTTGAGGCTATGTAAATTAACAAGACGAAGGAGATGATTAAATCCGGGTCCAAGCAGATTGAATTGGGCTTGTGTTAACCGACAAAAGCGGGGAAATAACTTTCAAGACACGTAATCATCTTGATTCGGGTCAAATCAAATCGCGACGAGGCATTTCAACCATGGCCTGTCGCGCCGAAATGAAATGCAAGGCGGAATGGACGCGGCGTAAAACCGCGTCGCGGCCACGCCGCTATACGCGGTGGACACGGATTTCCATCGCGCTAAACTTTCAGCGTGAATCGGGATCGTCTGACCAAAGCCCGCCGTTCGCTGTCCCTCGCCCATCGGATGGGAGAGGGTGGTCGCAGACCGGGTGAGGGTCGAGATCATTTGTCGCGTGAGCGCCGGTCGTGGAACATGTCGCGCATTCGCGGCAAACACACGACGCCGGAGAAAGTTGTGCGTTTGCTGCTGCATCGGCTGGGCTACCGCTTCCGTCTCCACGTCCGCATTCCGATAACCTCAAAAGACGCGGAATACGCAAAACCGGTTGGCCGCAAAAGAACGCAAAGTTCACAAAGATTTCCACCCGGTGGGGCGAGCGTACTCGCGAGCCGTTCACCTTGGCGCGTCGAAGTAAAACGCAGACGGCTCAACTCCTTGGCGCGTCGAAGCGACCCGCCGCGTCGTAACGTAGTGAAGACGGGAGCGAAGACGGCTCCGCCATCAACTCCGCGTTTCGTCACTCCCTGACATTGTGCTACCAAAGCACCGCGTCGCGGTCTTCGTCCACGGCTGTTTCTGGCATCGGCATCGCGGCTGCAAAAACTGCACCACGCCCACGCATCGGCGCGAGTGGTGGCTTAAAAAACTCGAAGGCAATGCCGCGCGCGACAAGCTGCATCAGCGCGCGTTACACAAACTCGGCTGGGGTACGGTAGTGATTTGGGAATGTCAGACCGAGAAGCCAAAGGCACTGGACCGCCTTCGCCGCAAGCTCTCGAAATTGATTGGTTGACGATCAAGCGGAAACCAAATCGGCTTCCAACGGCTTGTCTTTTTTGAACCGGCTGACGCCCATGACGCTGAAACCAATCACCTGTCCCTGCTGGTCCACCCGCTCCATTACGGCGTCATGCTTGGTTGCCTTTTCGTAACCGGCGGCATCGGAGAAACGGACTTCAAGGAAATCCGCTTCCGCGTCGAACCATACTTTTACTTTATCGGCCATTGCGTCGGCTGATCGTCATGCTGCCTGCAACTCCCGCGCGTGGGTGATTTCCCGTTTATGCACGGCGCGAACCTGGGATGCCTCCACCGTCACCACTGCTGCCGTGTCCCCGTCGAGCGTCGTGAACTCCACTTCGTAAGCCAGTCCGTCGCGATAAACATGCACGACCGTTCCCACGTCGCCCGCTTTCAAACCTTCGGCGGCGATGTCACTTTTCAGAACAATCCTGTCATGTTCTTTGATCATATTGCCTCTCAGGTTTTGCATGGATAGGCAGTGACCAATCTGGCCACATTCTGTCCCTTGTCCACAATGGGTATGAAGCACTACGTCGATACCACGTCCACACGAACCGCGTAGCCCAGTTTGTGCAAGAACTGTTCGCAATCTTCCCACGACAAACCGAATGCCCGCACATCCGCCACACCGAGGCGCGACACGACCATCCGCAATGCAGACATTTCCCGTTCGGCAAATTCGCCGTCCATCATCGCGTTTTCAGCCCAGTCCACGAGTTGCGCCAGCGTGACCTCATGATGAAGATACGCGGCGATCTTTTCGGCAACGGTCTGTCTCGTGATCGTCATGGCATCATTCTACACTTTCTGGTGGCCTTTATCCACCGGATGTTTTTCATGAATCTCGACCAGTTTTCCATGTCCATCGTAAATCTCCTGCCAGAATTTCAAGGTCCGCTCGCCCGCATCCACTTCCTTCAGGTAATCCGCGACATGACTTCCGACCGCTTCGCCTTTTTGCCTTCCATTCGAGGTTGGAAGTTGAATGTTGAATGTTCGATGTTCTGACTGCATCCCGCTTTGTTTAGCATTTGGCCTTTAGAATTCAGCCTTGGGAAAACCGCTTCGCCTTGGTGAAAGCAGCAGGCCTCAACCATCCTCCTTTACGTCCGACCCAAAACAGGTTACTTTGTGTCCGCTATGATCGTTCCACTCTCGAAAGTGCAGCTTCGACAGGATGAAGACGGCGTGTGGATTGCCAAATCCGCCCTGTTGCCCGGTTGCCATGCTCACGGGCGCGACCGTGGCGAGGCCACTCTGCGATTCCAACAGGCTGCCAAGGCGCATCTGGAAGCTTTGCTCGAAACCGGACGCCCCATCCCGGCTGCCTTCCGCGACAAATTCGTTCTCGCTGCCTGACCTGTGGGCAAACATCCCTCCTGGAACTGCCGCCAGCTTGACCGTCGTCTGCGTGAGATTGGCTGCGAACTCCTTCGCACCACCGGGAGCCACCGGCATTACTCGAATCCCTTCCGTCCCGACCGCCTCATCACGTTCGCATGGCATCCGGGCGATGTGCCCCGCGGCATCATAGCCGACATCGTTGAAGACCTCGGCATCAGCCGCGACGACTTTTACTTCAAGAGATTCTGAACCGCGTCCGCGAATCCGCGACATGACTTCGGAGCGTTTCCATTTTGAAAAGACATCGGCCATAGACACAGATTACACAAATTCCCACGGATTCAATCCGTGCCAATCGGTGAAATCCGTGTCTCGCTTCTCCCAACCGATTCTTACTTCTCCACCTCCAATGGCACATAAATATCCGTGAACCGAAACGTCGGCGACATCCCCTCCGGACCATTCGCCGCCACCAAAAGCGACGGCGCCTTCCGCACTTTGCGACCGCTCTTAGGCAGCCATGAGCGGAACAATTTCTCATAGCCCCTGGCGATCGCCCCGATCGGACAATTCCTCGCCACCACATAATCGCCGCCCGCTATCGTTCGCACACGCACCGGCTTTGTGGGCACATACGTCTCATCTGCCGTTACGCAGGTGTCATAACGCAATTTCTCTGGCGGCGTGACCTTCGGATTATCCAGGGGCACGCCGATGAACAACGAACCCTTGCGGGGCAGCCCGTCCTTCATCAGCCTCGTCGTAAAATCCAGCCATTTCCGATACGCCCCGTTGTACGGCCCCACATGCCGCATATACGCGACCCGCCGCGGTTCCAGCGTCGTCACTTCGATGTTCATTGGCTCCGCTTTCTTCAGGGGCCGCTTCGGCTGCAACGGCATATAAATATCAAACCGCAGTTTCGTGCGCACGACCGCGTCCCGGGCATTCACCACCACAAAAAAGCTCGGCGCAGGCCGCAACTCCCGGGAACTGCGCGCGAGCCATTTGCCGAACAAATACTGGTAGGCGTCCTTGACTTTCCCGAACGGGCAATTTTTTGCCACGGCGTAATCGCCGCCGCCGATGGTCTGCAACTCAACCGGCTTCTTCGGCTCATAGTCGCCATCCACCGTGATGCACGCATCGTAACGAAGCTCCGAGGCCGGGGTCACCGATGGATCATCGTGCCCAATGCCGATGAACACCGAACGCTTGCGAACCTGCTTGTCCGCCGATAGCCGTGCCGTGAGGTCAATCCACGTGTGACTGACACTTTCGTATGCGTATGGCCCGATATGCCGCAAATAAGCCACGCGCATCGGTTTGATTTTCCTGGTAATGACTTTCATAACTCTTGTGGTGATGTGATTTGTGTTGAAGGTGGTCAAAGGAACTCCCGGCCGAAAATGCACGCCGGACGGCGCGGGGCGAATGGCGATGGGCCCCGTCGCGCGGCGAAACGCCGCCGGCGAAACTCCGTATGCCGCCTTGAACGCCCGCGTGAACGCCGCATGCGCCTCATAACCCGCGTCCAGCGCCAATTGAATCACCTGCTTCGCACCCGACCTCAATTCCATCGCCGCCCGCTCCAACCGCAGCCGCCGCACATGGTCCGCAAGCGTCTCACCCGTCATCGCCGCGAAGACGCGATGAAAATGAAAACTCGAAAAACACGCCACCCGCGCCAACTCCTCCAAATCCAGCGCCTCATCCAGATGCTCCTGGATATGCGTCAACACCCGCAGAATGCGCTGCTGATAATCATTCCACGTTGTCTCATGCTTTGGCCGTGTGCCGCTCATTTGCACGCTAAACTAGCAAACGCCCTCACGGGCCGCTTGACTAATTTTGCGCTTTTGCAACTCCGACATTTTTCATGTGCATAGGTCTGAACTATGCACCAGAACCATCGCGACACGTTAAGGTGTAGAGGGCGAATTTCCGCGTCCGCGAATCCGCGACATCACTTCCGACCGCTTTGCCTTTTTGCCTTCTGTTCGATGTTGGAAGTTGAATGTTGAATGTTCGATGTTCTGACTGCACCCCGGTTTGTTTAGCACTTTGCCTTTAGAATTCCCTGTCCACCATAGCCTTGGCGACGGTGGAAGCCTTCGCTTCCCACCTTCGTTTCCCCGCTTCGCCCTTCAGCCTTCTATTCGATGTTGGATGTTGGATGTTCGATGTTTTCCGCTCTGCCTTACGCTTTCCACATTCAGCGTTTAGCCTCGGCGAAGCATGCTCCCCAAATCCGCCGCGTTTCCGATTGCCTGGGTTGGCCGGCTCGACCCAGAATGGCGTTGTGACGACGACCCCGTTCGATCTTAAAGCCCGGGCGCACCAGGCCATGCTGGAGGCGGGATTCCAGCCGGATTTCCTGCCCGAAATTGCGCGGGAACTCCAAGCCCTCAACAAGCGTGCGCCAACCAGCTCCGGTCCGGCCGCCCGCGACCTGCGCTCGCTGCTCTGGTCATCGATTGACAACGACAGCTCGCGGGATTTGGACCAGGTCGAGTATGTGGATAAACTGCCGGACGGCACCGTGCGCCTGCTGGTGGGGATTGCCGACGTGGACGCTTCCGTTTCCAAAGGGTCCGCCACGGACCAGCACGCCGCAGTGGAGTCCACTTCGGTCTATACTGGCGTGGAAACTTTTCCGATGTTGCCGGCTGAACTTTCCACGAACCTGACTTCATTGCTGGACGCGCAGGACCGTCTGTCCATCGTCATCGAGCTCCATATCCTCGATTCAGGCGACGTGAAAGCCCACGCTGTTTATCCAGCCTGGCTGCGCAACCGGGCGAAACTGGCTTACAGCTCGACCGGTGCCTGGTTGGAAGGGCGTGCTCCCATCCCGCCGACGGTTGCCGGTGTGCCCGGCATGGAGGCGCAACTCCGCCTGCAACTGGAAACGTCGGAAAAGTTGCTCGGCATTCGCAAGCAACATGGAGCGCTCTCGTTCGCGTCGGTCGAAACCACGCCGGTGCTGCAAAATGGCGAAGTAAAAGACCTGGCGGTCAGCTGGCACACGGCGGCCGACGACATCATCGAAAGTTTCATGGTGGCCGCGAATGTAGCCATGGCGCGGTATCTGAAGGAGAAAGGCTCCCTGTCCATCCGCCGGGTGGTGCGGACCCCGAAACGTTGGGACCGCATCCAGGCCATCGCCGCGCAATTCGGCGTCAAGCTGCCGGCCGCGCCCGATCCGCGCGCGTTGTCCGAATTCCTGGATCAGCGCAAGGCGGCCGACCCCGAACATTTTCCTGACCTTTCACTCTCGGTCGTAAAACTTCTCGGTCCCGGCGAATACATCGTGGAACCGCCCGGCGCCGAACACGAAGGCCACTTTGGACTGGCCGAGAACGATTATACCCATTCCACCGCGCCGAATCGCCGCTACGCCGACCTGGTGACGCAACGATTGCTCAAGGCGACCACCGCCGGCGGCCCGGGTCCGTATTCGGCATCGGAATTGAGCGCCATCGCCGCTCATTGCACCGAACGGGAGGATGCGGCGCGAAAAGTGGAGCGCCTGATGCGCAAAGTGGCCGCAGCCTGCCTGCTGAGCCGGCGCATTGGCGAAGTGTTCGACGGCATCATCACCGGCGCTTCCCCCAAAGGCACCTACGTTCGGCTGCTGAAATTCCCCGCCGAAGGCATGGTGGTCCGGGGCGCGCACGGAATTGACGTTGGCGACACCGTGCGCATCCGATTGGTGTCGGTGGATGTGGCCAAAGGTTTCATTGACTTTGAGCGAAAATAGGCCGGGCATCAGGAACCGAAGCAGCCGGCCAGGCGACGACGGATCAACTCCCGGGCCTCCACAGCGCTGGCGCGATGGAGGATCAACCATTCCGCACTCCGATTTCCGACCTCCGACCTCCGACCTCCGAGCTCCGTCCTGCCTCCGCCCGCTTTGCCTTGGTGAAAACGTCAGACATTTTTTCTGAACCACGGCCTGTCGCACCGAAATGGAATGAAGGCGGGATGGACACGGATTCCGTGAATCAACGCGGATTTCCAAGCTCCAATTTAGGCATCAGAATTGCGGCATTCTGGCTGATATGGCGCGGCGCAGACGACGAGATGACGATTGGGTGTGGCCACTTGCACAACTGGCGGGGCTTGTTGTATTGGCTTCGATGTTCATTCCGGGCGTTCGCCAGATGCTTTTTGCGATCGGTTGGATTGCGGCCGTTTTATCTCTGCTGGCGATTGTCGGTCTGGTTTTCATCGGCATCTTCCGACTGGCCACGCCGGAGCGCAACATGCGTGGAATGACAAGTAGCATGTTTGCACCTTCGCCTCGCGCCCCGGATCAAAAATCGAATGAAGATGAATCGGAAGCGGAACGGACACCCGAACCAATAAACACGACTGCCGAACTACTCCAACAACTTCGTTCCATGGACTGGTACCAATTTGAAAAGCTGGTCGGGCACGTTTATGAGAAACTTGGATATACCGTTACTCGTCGTGGCGGCGCAAATCCGGACGGCGGCATTGATTTGATTATTCAGAAGGACGGGCAGCGTGCCGCAGTTCAATGCAAACAGTGGAAGGCGTGGAACGTGGGCGTCAAGACTGTGCGGGAATTCCTAGGAGCTTTGACGGATGCAGGCATCAAGAATGGCAAGCTCATCACCCTGCATGGTTACACCGGCGAGGCAAAGCAGTTGGCCGAAAAGCATGAGATTGAGATTGGGAACGAAGTTTGGCTGACCCAGATGCTGGAATCCACCGGTGCTCGATTTGACCCGGCAGTGCTTGAATTGTTGCGTGACACGCGCAAGTTCTGTCCGAGATGCGAACGTGAAATGGTAATTCGGGTCGCCGGCAAGGGTCCCAATGCCGGCGGCAAATTCTGGGGCTGTTCGGGGTATTCGAGAGGATGCCATTACACAATGCCCATCACCTGAAATCGGCCCATTACCCGCCGAATCCGCGACATCGCCTCCTAACGCTTCGCCTTGGTGAAAACGTCGGTACTCAATCCACCTTTGGCCCAAAACAATTCCCTGCCTCGTCCGTAAATGTGCCGTCGGGATGCACCGTTACCGGGACCACGTATTCCTCAACGGTGATGGCGTCTTCGTAATCACGCTCCCCGTCAAGAAATTGCTGAAGGCGGGTCATCTGATTATCAACGATTTCTTTTTGAGCCTCCAACTCGGTTTCAAACACCACATACTTGTCATCGCCATCGCTCACGACGGGCACAGGTCCTTGGCAGAGAGTGTCGATGTAAATGCAGTAGCCGTCCCGCAGCTTCGGCGAAGCTTCATGGTTCATGGTTGTGCCTCCATCTGTTCGTGAATCTTGGCAATAATTCCGCGGTAATGACTGGCAATCTCTTCGGCTTCCTCGGCGTTGTTGCATCCCTCCACGATTAAATCTGGTGGCGACTCGCCGGTGCGGTGATAGTTCGCTGTTTTCTCCCACGCCTCGGCGCGGATTTCCAATCCGTCGAGAACTTGGCCGAGGTCAAAGTCATCCAATTCGATGCGATAGGTTTTGTTCATGGCTCGGCAGATACACCTGGCCAGGTTTGCCAATCTCCGCAAGAACTTTCGGACTTCATTTTTTGCCCCGATTCCGTCACCTTCATCGCATGGCGAACGCTGTATTCACATCGCAGCTAGAACCGTCTTACGATGACGTGATTGAACAGCGGTATCACTTTCCCCAAAGGTATCTGAAGCAGGCCGAACAGACTGTTGGTGATTGGATCATTTACTACGAATCTCGCCGAGAAAGTTCGGTGACCTCTCCGGCAAGTGGACGGCAATGTTACTTCGCAACAGCACGCGTTCAACGAATTGAACGCGACCCCAAAAAGGACGACCATTACTATGCTTACGTTAGCAACTTTCTCGAGTTCATCAAACCCGTCCCATTTCGAGAAGGCACTACCTATTACGAGTCAAGTTTGCGCAAAGAAGACGGTTCGACAAACAGAGGAAAATTTGGTTGGGCGTTACGTGTATTGCCGGCTGAGGAATATCGCATGATTTGTCAGCTCGGTTTTGCAGACACCAAAACCATCAATCAGCCACAAGAGCCAATGGTCTTGGCGGAAGGACCGGTTGAACCCGGACGCCCAAGGCGGATGCAAATCATGGAGAGACCGTTTCGGGACGCGGCATTTACTCGCGTCATTCAGGAAGCGTATGACAATACTTGTGCGATGACCGGTCTTAAACTCATCAATGGCGGAGGACGATGTGAGATTGAAGCGGCACACATCAAACCGGTATCCGAAGATGGGCCGGACTCGCCGCGTAACGGCATCGCATTGTCCCGCACTATCCATTGGATGTTTGACAGGCATTTCCTTTCGATTTCGGATTCGGGTGAAATCTTGGTTGCAAAGAAATATGTTCCTGAACCGGTGCGTCGGCTATTAAATCCAGACGGCAGGGTCAGGCTCCCATCGGCGGCGGCATGGCAGCCACACCCGGTTTTCCTCCACTTTCATCAGGCTCTGTTTAAAGGCAACTGAATTGTTACGATCTAAATCTTGTGAGGTTTGGTAAAAGCTGGTCTGGGAGACGGCAGAAGATTAATTGCGATGGAAATGTGCTGCCGTTTCCGCGCTGATACAAATCCACGGAAGGAAGGACATGATTTTGTCTGACTTTTCCAGATTGTGTTTCGCGCAAAGCAGGCGAACATTCTCCACCGTAAAACTGCTGCCGCCTTTGGCGAACGGAATGTCATGGTCGTAATGCAGATTGACCTTTGAACCACACTTGACACAACATCCACGATCGCGTCGCCATACCTCCACCTTTACATGCGTTGGAATTAAACGTGTATGTGGAAGTTCTTCGATGCGACCCAAAATCTTTCGTTCAACCGGTTTGAGGTGGAATTTGAAAACCTTGCGACCGCCACCAGGAACAATTTCTGCGTCCAACAATTCAAAAAATCCTTTGTAGCACCAGATGCCATCAGCAATTTTCTCGTAGACTTTGATCAGCTCAGGATTTTTTCGAAGGCCGCTCTTGAAATCCATCGCAGCGCGAAAGAATTTTCCATTTTCGGTCCATCCACCTTTCGGCGTTTGCAGTGGTTGGTCAACGGTTTTAGGATCAAGTCCGCCTTGAGTTCGCGGTTGATCATGTCCCTCGTAAATGAGTGTGCCTGTCGCTTCATCAACTGCATCGGCGTAGGGAGCATTCTTACGTAGTGACATCAGGAACACCGAATAGCTCTTGCCCATGCCGAAATTCATGCCTCTTTGGACATTTGCTCCCTGGGCATGAACTAACTGCGCATAGCTGATAATGTCATCAACTTTCATGATGAATCAGTGGTTTTTGCCCAAAACTGCGAGCCCCTGAAATTTTCGTTCTTCCAATTCCTTTTCCTCGCGCTTGTAATCGGCCCACCATTGGCTGAACGACTTGCCGCCGGTCTTGAGCTTGAACTTACCGCGAAACGAATGGATGAGTTTCCGCATTTCGTATGGAGACAATTTCTTCTTCCTGCCAGCCATGACGCGATATTGCACCCGGCAACAGTCGGCGGCCAGTATTTTTCGGTGATGCCATTTTGCGCGGCGGTCGTACGCGTAAAACCAAGCCACGCGTCAGGCTGGGGACTATCGGCTACAAACTAACGAAGGCTAAATTCTAAATTCTAGAGGCTAAAGTTCAGAGGGCTCCCGCCTTCATCTGTTTTCGGCGCGGCAAGGAAAGCTGAAGGCTCCAGCCGTCGCTTCCGTCCTTCGCAGTTCCTGCTACGGCGCGACAGGCAGAAGCTATGGCCGGCAGGGAAAGCCAAAGGCTGAATTAAAATCAGGGCTCGACGGAGTCTCGCCCCACCTTTGGTTCGGGCCTGGCGTCTGGTGTCCCGGATTTCGGGACCGGGGATGGGAGCTTGTGGTTTCCTGTCCGGCGCATTATTCTGACGGCACGTGAGCTTTGCCCGGATTCCCCGGGGTCGCCCGACGACATCGTCCCGGGGCAACGTGGCCCGGTCATCGGCCTTTGGTCCATCATTTCAGCCGCCATGAAAACGATTATCCTGCTCTCGATTGTCACGCTCTCCGCCTTGGGTCAATCGGCCGCTGCGCCGGCCCCGGATGATTCTGCCGCGCGCACGCTCCGCTGGCAGGAAGACCTCGACTTTTTCGCCCGGCAATTTCCGGCCAAACAAATGGATTTCTTCCAGCTCATGCCCGGAGACAGGTTTGAACGCTCCGTGGCGGAATTGAAGCGCCAGGTGCCACAGCTCTCCGATCCGGACATCGTGTTTGAGCTGGCGCGCATCGCGGCCGGCCTGGGGGTGGCGCATACCGGTGTGGCCTTTGGCGCCTTCGGGGATTTTCATGTGCGCAAGTATCCCGTCCAGATGCAGTGGTTTTCCGACGGACTGGCCGTGGTGGCGGCAATGCCGGAACAGCAGGAGGCGCTCGGCTGTCGCGTCGTGCGCCTCGGGTCCCTGACGCCGGAACAGGCCGAAGCGGCGGTGGCGCCTTACATCCCCCACGAAAACAATGCCGGCTTGCGCTTCCAAAGTCCCCGATACCTGAATCTGGTGGAGTTGATGCAGCATGAAAAAATCGCCGATGCCAGCGGTCACTTGCAGTTGACGCTGGCCAGAACCAACGGCGAGGAATTCACGCTTGAAATCGGGCCGCCCGACCCGGGCCAATCCGGCCGGAAACTGGTGAAGGCCGCCAACGCCCTGCACATTCCGACCCGGTTGTGGAACAAACATCCCGGAACCGCCTACTGGTATGAATACCTGCCGGACACACAGACGCTCTACCTCCAGTACAACAAGTGCGCCGATGAGGCCAACAACCCGTTCGCCGGTTTTGCGAAGACGCTGTTCGCCTTTGCCGACTCGCACCCGGTCGGGCGTGTGGTCGTGGACCTGCGCTTCAACGCCGGCGGTAACTCCAGCGTCGTGACACCGCTCGTGGAAGGTTTGAAGTCGCGACCGGCACTCAGTGCCCGGGGGCATCTCTATGTCCTCATCGGCGGCCAGACGTTCTCCTCCGGAGTGTTTGCGGTGATGGATTTCCGCAATGACCTGCGCGCCATCCTCGTGGGCGAACCGACGGGGAACAAGCCCAATCATTATGGACTCCAGCAGGATTTTGAACTGCCGAACTCAAAAGTGATGGTGCATTACTCGGCGAGGCATTTCCATTTGACGCCCGATGCCGATCCGCCAACGGTTGAGCCGGACGTTATGGCGCCGAACGTCCTGGGCAGACTTTCTGGCCGGGCGCGACCCGGCATTGGCCGCCGCGCTGCGCCATCCGTTGCAGTGAATTTGCATACGACTGTGCGTGACGAATGGCGGGTGACGGATGGACTATCGGCTACAAGATTCGGGGGCGAAGATCAGCCTTCGCTTCCGTCCTTCGCAGTTCCTGCTACGGCGAGACAGGCAGAAGCTATGGCCGGCAGGGAAGGCTAAAGGCTAAAGTAAAGGCGGAACAGCGGAGGCTCCAGCCTTCGTCAACCCTGTTTTGGTGCAGCCGGGGCAAAATCGGCCGATTGCGCGCCATCGGGTCGCGGAATAATGTTCATATCAGCGTGGTATGAGGACAAACAGCATTTTGTCGTCGTTACGGACTGCGATTTTCAGCGTTGTTCTCTGCGTCGGTTTGGGCGCAGCTTCGGAAGCGCAGACTTACAATATTCTCCATAATTTCGGCGGCACCAGCTACGACGGCTATGCTCCGCTGACCGACCTGGTCCTGAACGGCAATACACTTTATGGCACTACGGCCAGCGGCGGCACCAATGGCAACGGAACCATTTTCAAGATCAATACCGACGGCAGCGGGTATGGCATCATCCGAAGTTTAACGAACAGCCCGGTTCCCGAAGGGGGCATGGTTTTAATTGGCAACACACTTTACGGCACCTTGTACACTGGTGGGACTGCCGACAGCGGAAGCATTTTCAAAATGAATACCGACGGTACGGGTTTCATCGAGATGCACAGTTTTTCAGCGATGGTGCCGTCTTTTCCCGGCACCAACAGCGATGGCAATCGGCCGCAAGGGGATTTGGTAACGGATGGCAGCACGCTTTACGGAGCGGCTGAATACGGTGGCACGAATGGCAACGGAACCATTTTCAAAATCAACACGGATGGGTCGGGATTTACCGTCATCAAAACATTTTCCGCCACGTTCCTCGGAACAAACAACGTCAGCCTGAATCTTTTGACTTCCCCCGGAACCAACAGTGACGGCGCACGGCCGATTGGCGGACTGGTTTTGAATGGCAGTACGCTCTACGGCACGACTTATCACGGCGGCACTTCCAACGGCGTCGTGTTCGCGATGCAAACCGATGGCAGCGGCTACACGGTGCTCAAATATTTCCCGGGATTATACGGCGTCGGAACCAACAGCGACGGAGCCGCGCCGGTTGCCGGATTGACTTTGGGCGGCGATACGCTTTACGGAGTCACGGTTGGCGGCGGGGTGGCAGGCTGCGGGAATGTTTTCAAATTGAAGACCAATGGCGCGGGCTTCACTGATTTGCATGATTTTTTGCACAGTGACGGCGCATTTCCCCGCAATGCCCTGTTCCTCGATGGCAGCACCCTGTGCGGGACAACTGCGGCCGGTGGCGCCTCAAACTACGGCACCATTTTTATGATTCTGACCAATGGCGCGGATTTTACGACGCTGGAAAATTTTGATATGGCCGTCGGCCTGCAATGCGATTCGAAATTTGTGTTGAGCAGCAATACACTTTATGGAACGGCGGCAGACGGCGGCACCAATGGTGGCGGGGTGGTGTTTGGACTGATGGTGCAGCCACAGATACTGCTGGCGGACGGGAACTTCGGGGTTCAGGCGAATGCTTTTGGATTCAACGTAACGGGCATTTCCAATCAAACTGCGGTGGTGGAAGCGTGTACCGACCTTTTGCTGGCCAACTGGCTGCCGATCCAAACGAACGTCCTCAATGGTAGCCCAATTTATTTTAGCGACCCGCAATGGACAAATTATTCCGGGCGTTTCTATCGGCTTTATTCTCCCTGATTTTTCGGAGGACCGAAAATAGGAGCTGGAAGATGGGAGATAGTAGTTGGGAAAGGCACAAGGCTGAAGGCCCCCGCCGTCGCCGTGCTATGACGCGGCAAGCGAAGGCTGAAGAAAAAAATGTGTCAATTCGCCGTGGCCGGTTTGGCCGCGGTTTCGGCCGGCTCGGTCTGGCGCGTCAGATAACGAAAGACAGTTTGGGCGATTATCAGCGGCTTTCCGTCCAAGCCGCTTAATGACAAAGCCACACTCCTGGTTGGCAGTCGAATGACGCTGCCTTTCCAAAGCGGCGGTTGTTTTGCCTTCAAGCGAAATGTCAGCGTCACATTGGAATAGGAACGCCGGGCGAAGATTTTTTCGATTTCCTGAAAACGCACCGGGCGTTTCCAGCCGGTGTAAAAGGCGCCGTCGGCGTTGAGCGTGAATTCCCCATGCCGGTGGCGTTTCCAGACAAGGGCGATTCCCAAGGCCGGAAGAACTCCGAAGACAACAAACATAACGCGCGCCGCGAGGTCATTGATGAAGATCGCGCCTGCGAGACAGCCGGCCACCACCAATCCCAGCAGAACGACCGCCGCCCATAAGCCGGATTGTTTGTAACGCCATTTTTTCTCCGGAAAATGCTGGTCCAACATCGCTTTTCCTTCCTGCGTGGCATAGTCGGCTTTGGCCACCCGCAGCTTGCCTATCACCGTTTGCACCTGCTGCGCCAGATGGGTGAACAGCGCGTCACGGGTTGAAAACCATCTGGTATAGGCGCTCTCCGATTCCGCCAGCGCAATGTTCCGGGCGTCATCGGCGCTGACATTTTGGCCAAGCGCTCCCAGCCGGATGTTCAGGGGCGGATGGGAATCCAGCGGGTGCGGCGTGTTCTTTTCGAACAATCGGTTCCAAAATTCCGTGTCCGCGGCCAGCTTTTCCTGCACGACGGTTTGCAACGGTACATTCAATGGATTTTCGGTTTTATTTTTGATTGCGTCCGCCAGACCGCGATGAAAGGCCTCGGTGGCCACCTGAAACCGGACGAGCGCGTTGGCGGCCGTCCGGGGCGAGGTCAACGCCGCCGCCTTTTGGTCCGCCAGCAGTTCGCGTTTGCGTGATGCTGCCTGTTCGGTTTCACCAAAACACCAGCCGAAGAAATTAAGGAATTGAAAACTCGGCCAGCCGACCCAACCCGACCTTGCCATCGCCACCATCGTGGCGTGAATCTTCAATCGCAACGGATAAAACTCCCGCGTCATCCGCGTGTCCTCGCCGATAAAGTGCCCCAGTTCGTGGCCGATGATGGCCAGCACTTCGTCGCCCGAAAGCTGTTTTAACAAGGGATAGGACAGATAAAGCGTTTTGCCTTCCGCGCGGCCGGCATCATGGCGCACGGCCAGTTCCGTCACATAAAAGTTGAATTGCAACCCGATGATGATGTGGTCGGGCGGCGTGGTTTGCAGGCGCTGAGCGGCCTGCCGGACGGCCTGCCATAATTCCGGCGCCTCGTCCGGCGTGACCTCGCGCGACATGGGTTCCTTGAATTCCAACGGCACTTTTTTGAGCAGAATCGCCGCGCTCCGCCACAAGGCAAACAAGCCGCCCAGGATGATCACCAACAGCAATTTCGGGAAAAATTGACCGAACCACAGGACGGTAAGCTCGAAGGTTCCGTAAGCGAGCAAGGGTATCAGGAGAAACACCTTGGCCAGCGCCGCGGCCATGCCGATTTTCCAGCTCAACTGATAACCGTGAATCAAACCGGCCTGTGACTTTTTGGCTTTCTTGTTCAACGCAAAGATTGCCGAAATTGCAACGGCTAAACCCGCCACCAATACCGACGAGAGAATCAGTCCCCATTGCAAACGCCGAAATCTCGCCGCCATGCCCGCGCGCACCAGACCGTCATGCAACTTTTCCAGTCCCGCCGGGGGATTAAAACAGACCTGCTGAAAATCTATATTGGCAATCCTGTCCAAACGTTCTGCTTTCCCGGAAGGCGAGAGGTTGGGGCTGGCGTTAATGGCATTGGTTAATTCCAGGCGAATTTTGTTATTCAACCAACAGGGAGCCGCGATGAAAAATGCCAGCAAAAGCACAGGAATCAGCAGGCTTTTGGCAAGGGCCAGCGACAAGTTTTTACGAACATTGACCGGTGGTTTGTTCCTGGTCATAAATTTCGCCGCAAGGGTTGAGTTGAATGTTGCGACGGCTTCCCGGCCGCCAGAAGTATTTTCCTCAAGGAATCCCTGCGAAACGTCTGTTTATGATTGACCCACCGGAAGTTCATTTGGCTGTAAAATGATTTATGGTCAGCCGGTTGATTTTGATTTCGTTGCCCAACGATTTCCCAGGTCGCGCTCGGCGCGGCGTTCCTCCAGATGTTCCTGCACGACAGATATTTCGCCGGGTTTCAGTTTGAAGACGCCACAATAAGCATGAATCCGTTTTCGCATTTTCGCAGGTGACATATATCTTCGGCCAGCCATGCCGGGATTGTGCCGGAAACTCAGGAGATTTCGAGACCAATATTGCAGTGGCCATTGACAATCAAAATGCCACGGTCAATCGGTCAATACGCCCGCCCGTCAGCCTTCTCCGACTTCGCCCGTTGGATGCTGCGCGAGCGCCACAGGTAATGGATGGCCGAAGCCATGAACACGAAGGACTTTTTACGGTTGGGCGTGCCGCCGGGTGAAGCCACAGGCGAGCGACAGATTTTATCGCCGAGTTCATCCCCGCCGGTTGGTCCGCGTCGCCAGGATCATTCAGCATGAGCGGTCCCGTCCCGTCCGGCGGCCGTCGTCCAATTGGATTTGCATCAGCCGCAATTCCGTTCGCAGGTTCCAGCCGGTGTGCGCCCAGAATTTCATGCCCGCCACATTGTTGGCGAAGATGAAGACATTGCACTTTTGAATGCCTGCCTTGCGGAGTTTTGCCAGACAAGCACTGACCAGTTGCCGGCCAATGCCGCGATGACGGTACCGCCCGGCTACGGCCAAATGATGCAGGTAACCGCGCCGGCCGTCGTGGCCGCACAGCACAGCGCCGATGATTCGGCGATTCTTCTCCGCAACGAAACTGAGACGCGGGTTGCGTCGTAAGAAAGCGATGATGGCGCGGCGTGTGTCGGATTCGTTCAGTCCCACACCCTCGGTGCGCTGCCACAACACGATGACCGCGTCGTAATCTTCGCTACGGAAGGAGCGGATGATGATTCCTTTTTCGTTGGGGCTGTGCATGGACAATAAAGTTGGGAACTGGCAGTTCAGGTGCGTGCCGCCGCCGCCATTGGAAGCCAGTGGAGAAACTGTAAATGTGTTCTTCGCCAGGGACAAGGCGATTGTGGGAAAACAATCCCGGCGATAAATTCGTTGTTTTGAAAATGAATTCCGGCATTCTCCCCGGCCATGAA
>CAWHAH010000043.1:0-22970 GCA_963827205.1 uncultured Verrucomicrobiae bacterium | reverse complement strand
GGACATCAGTCAGGAGGCAGCAGACTCGGCCCAGGCAAGCCTCGACTGGCGGATGGCTATGTGGAAGGCGGTCTTGCCCCAAGTACCCCAGCATCTCCTCCTCGGCAAAGGATTGGCCATTTCCCCGGAGGATTACAACGAGATGATGGGCAACACGACGCTGGGGACTGCCGCTGGCCAGTTTGACCCAAGTCAAGACCCCCTTGCGCTCTCCTACGATTACCACAATGGGCCGCTGTCAGTCGTCCTCCCTTTCGGCATTTGGGGGTTCATGGCCTATGTCTGGATGATGGTGGCCGGCTTGTGGGTGCTCTATAGCAACTGGAAATACGGGGATCCAGCGCTACGAACCGTAAATGCGCTGTTATTCGCTGTTTGTCTGCCTGACTTTCTGGGTTTTGCGTCGTGTATGGCCGGTTATGCCATGAATGTTGGCTGCGCTTATTGGGCCGGGCATATCGGAATGAGCGTGGCGTTGAACAACGGGGTTTGCCGCAGGAAATCCCCGGCAATGCCGGAACGGCCCGTGGTTGAGCCGGCCGCAACTTTCTCGCGCTTGCGCCCTGGTTTCCAGCAATAATTCTGGCCTGAAAACCAAGTTGACTTCTGCAAGAAGGATTTCCGACGATGAGGACACTCCAGATCGTAAATTCAGAAAGGCGGCGCTGTTCATCAAGGAAGGCCCAGGCTTTTCTCCAACAACGGATGTTCTGATCAAAGGAGTTCTATTGTTTCAAGTGAAAGCGGGCGTTTGACCGTGGTTGAACGGCGCGCCGCAAAATATATGACCGTAATCGTCGCGAGGTAAAAAATAAATTGAAACGGGAACAACCGATAGCCGAGACTACCGCCAAACTGTTCGAAGGTGACGCGAAAATCCCCGCTTGTCTTCCAGAATTTCACCCAAAGGAAATCGTTACCGATTTTGTGTTCAAGTATGCATGCGGCCAGAACTCCGGCTTGGAGTAGAAACCAGGGAAGCGTCTGCAAAGCTGCCGCGGCAGCCAACAATGGCCGTTCCTTTCCATCAGGCTGCAATATCAAAAACGTGATGGCGCAGAAAGCAAAAACGCCGAGCGGAGTCAATCCTGTCTGGAGAGAGCCAAATGGTGATGAATAAGCATTGAGTACAGCATTGCCAACCACAGCCAATGTAAGACAAATAAGAAGGGCTAGGGTCCTTTTGACCAGACCGTCTCGGAAGAAACCCATACCCCGCTTCCAAACCAGCGGAAAACCGAGCAACGGCAGGACTGCAAAAAAGAGGGTGCCGGCGGTATAGGTGCGATAGGCGGAGATGGAAAAATACATTCGCATAACGAATCCCCGCGGCGATTTTTCAAAGCCTTGGCTGGTCCAGTAGCTCGGAATGACGGTGGGGTTCGGGACGAATGTGGTAAAAAGGACTTCACCTGCGGTCTGACATATTCCGCTGACGGTGGTCCCGTCGTGATGGTTTTCCGAACGGTAATAAACCGACGGGTTCCTGGCAACCTTCTCTTGCCAACCGAATTTTGCTATTGTCCACAACTCGTATGGAGCAACAAGACAACCCAGGCAAATCACAAGGGCGCAAACCCTCCACACCCACGAACGTACCGATGAAAAGTGACTGGTAAATATCCACAGGCAAAGAATGGCTGGAACGAACAAAATGGATGCTTCATGGGTGGCAACTGCGGCAGCTATCCAAAACGAACTGGAAACTGTCGCCATTTTGGTCTTCGATTGGCAAAGTATTTCACCGGCGGCAGCAAATAAACACGCAGCGGCGAGAAATTTGTTCCAGGGAAATGCCGCGTTTTGAAGGTAAATCCCTGAACAGCAAAACACCAAGGGCACCCACAGGGCCTTGCGCTTGCAACCGAAATAACGCAGAAGGAATCCCCGAATGAGAAACGCAAGTGTGGCCGCTACAACACAAGTCAAAACAGATATGCCGCCAAGACCATTCGTCAATAGAGCCAGCGGAAGTGACGCACTGCCAAAAAGTGGCGTTCTGCCAATAAGGTCGTGGGGCATTACACCGTCAAATGCACCTTGGCCGAGTCGGATGTTTTCGTACCAATCACCACCCCAATTCCCGGGAAGCGGAAAGAGGATTGTAACCCAAGCGGATAGAGCTACCAGATAATAGCAAAAAAACCAACTGCAATGAGAGAGCAACCCGGCCAAATGGGCCAAACGGAAAACGGCGAGAACCGCGACAACCAACAGCAAGAGTACAAAGCACCCTTCCCAGCAAATGCCGGATATCAGTGAAAATTCACCGAGTAAACCGTATGTAACGATTCCTAGAAGCAGATTGCGCCCCGCCTTCCACTCGTCGTTGGCCGACTCCTTGCCTTTGGGCAGCAGCACAGCTCCGGTTACAAGGAAAAAGACCGGGGCTAACAGGGCAATGAAAAGACACGTCAGGACAAACAGGTTGAGTTGCATATCGCTTCTTTGAGGACGTTCATCGGAGTTTTTTATAGTCCCCGCGGCTGAAATATTTTTCCAGCCAGACATACGCGCAGATGAAAAAATAGCGGCTGCCCATTTCCTTGATTTTCAATTTCGGCTTTCCAAAACGCCGGTTGCGCCACGTGATCGGAACTACCGTCCACGAATAGCCGCGCACGATGGCCTTGAGCGGGATTTCCACCGTCAGGTTGAAATGCGGCGCGATGAGCGGCTCGCAACCCTGGATCACCGTCCGGCGATACGCCTTGAAAGCATTCGTCGTGTCGTTAAGCGGAATGCGGAACAGCAGGCGGATGAACAGGTTGGCCAGCCGGTTCACAAACAGTTTCACCCGGGGATAATCAATCACCCCGCCGCCCTTGATGAACCGGCTGCCAAACACGCAATCCCAGCCTTCATTCAGCAATTTCCAGTAACGCACCGCGTCGCGCGCGTCGTCGGATTCGTCGGCCATCATGATCACCACTGCATCCCCCTGGATGTGGCGCAGGCCCAACACGACCGCGCGGCCAAATCCGTTTTCACCGGTGTTCTGGATCGGGCGCAGCACGGGAATCTTTCGCCTCCAATTGCTGCATCACCTCCCAAGTCCGGTCCCGGCTGCCGTCGTCCACTACCAAGATTTCGTGCGGCACCCGGTTCAACGTGAATTCCAAGTGCAGATGTTCCACCATCGGAGGCAGTGATTCTTCCTCGTCGCGCGCGGGGACCACGATACTGAACAACTTCAGCGGTTCGGCGGTGGGGTTCGGTCGGTTGTCGGGATCCACGGCGTTTAATGTTTCGCAATGGATAGGCTACGGCTGTCAGATGTGCAATATCATTGTGAAATCGTCTCAACGCTTCAGTGTTTTTCCGCCAGGAACCCAGCGGCTTTGAGATAGCGGGCCGGCTCTCGCAAATCAGGCCAAGTGTTCGTGTTGTGCGGCGCGACGGTGGCGGCACAAACCGGTCCAGGTTTCCGTTGCGTTCCGCCTCCCAATGCCGGGGATGGACAAAAGCCAGAGTATGGTTAAACATGAGCCTCAGACCAATTCTCTGAGTGGCTCGAAAATGTGATTCCGGCCGCGCCCGTTTTGAAACCAAAATTACTCATCGTCGAGTTGTGGGGGCTGGGTGATCTCGTCATCGCCACGGCGTTTTTGCGCGCGGCGGCGGAACGGTTTGACGTCACGCTGCTGGCCAAGCCCTTCGCGCTCGATTTGCGGCCCCGCTTGTGGCCGGAGGTAAAAGTTATCACCTGCACCGCCCCGTGGACCGCGTTCAAAAACAAATACCTTTTCTGGCGCTGGCCGCTGCTGGAAATGGTCCGGCTGCGCCGGAAGCTGGCCGCCGAACATTTTGATTACGGCCTCTCCGCGCGCTGGGATCCGCGCGACCATCTGCTGTTGAAATTCTTCGGCGTAAAAAACCGGCTTGGGTTTTCGCGCATGGGCAGCCGGCTTTTTTTAACGCAGCCGGTTACCCGCGCGAAACCGGAGGAACATCGCTACGAATCCTGGCGCGCCATCGGACGCGCGTTGAACGTGCCGCTCCCGCCGCGCGAGAAAATCCTCCAGTCGGCGTCGCGTGGCGGCAGGACGGTGTTGATTCACAGCGGCGCCGGCCAACCGGTACGCGTCTGGCCGCTGGAACAATATCGCCGGTTGGCCGCGCGGCTGCGGGAGCAGGCGTTTGCCGTCCGGGTCGCGTGCGACCCTGACCAGCGCGACTGGTGGTTGCAGGCGGGCGAGGCCAACGTGGCGACACCGGCGACCGTGACCGAATTGATTGCGCTGATGGATGGCGCGGGCGCGTTCGTCGGCAACGACTCCGGACCGGGGCACCTGGCGGCGTTTTGCGGTGTACCGACGTTCACGCTGTTCGGGCCGCAGTTGCCGGAGTGGTTCTTGCCACTTCACCCGGCGGCAGAGTGGATTGAGGGCAAAGCGTGCCCTTACAAGCCCTGCTCGGATTACTGCCGGTTCCCAACGCCGCATTGTTTGTGGAATATCCGGCCGAAGAAGAAGTCGTGGGCGCGGGTGGAAACAGTTTGCCGCCCGGCATTTGCGCGGTGCGGTGTGAGATGCCCTGGCGGAAGGCAAGGTGAATCCTGATTGCCGGGTTTGGCCGGAAACGACGCGGCCAACTCAAATCATTTGACACCTCTGCAAAGGCCTGCGGCGGTCACGGGTCGCGGCGACAAAGCCAACGGGCTTGGTCCTAGGTTTCCAATTATGACCCACGGCCCAAGGCACAGCGCAAGTCCGCGGTCATGTGTTTTTGAATTGTTCCGCCAGCTTCACGCGAATAGGCTCAACCCATTCATGAAAGTGTTGGTATCGGCCATCGCCTGCGACCCGTATCTTGGTTCTGAACATTACTTCGGCTGGTCGGCGATAAAATGCCTGGCGCAGGACCACGAGTTACGCGTGATCGTCGGCAGCCGCATTCGTTCCGACCTGGCCAGGGCGGAGGCGGAAGGCCTGGTTCCGTCCAATGTGCGGTTTGTTTATGCCGGTCAATTCAAGGAATGGCATCCCAACCCGCTCCTGGCCCGGTTGCAGGAATGGAAGGAATACACCCATTTCGCCAGGGACTTGCTCACGGTTGCGCACGGATTACAGCGGACGGAAAAATTCGATGTCGTTCATCATGTCACCTTTGCGACCTGGCGGGTGGCCACGCCGCTGTGGCAACTGGGGATCCCTTTCATTTTTGGGCCCATCGGCGGCAACGAAAAGTTTCCCTTTCGACTGTTCCCGGTTTTAAGTCCGGCGGGCGCGGCCTTCGAGTTGTTGCGGAAGACATCGAATGTCATCTCCCGGTTTTCACCCGGCGTCTGCCGCGGTATTTGCGGTGCCGCCCATATTTTTGCGGCCACCACGGAAACGGAGCAATTGGTCAAAGCCGTGCGCGGTTCCGGTGACGGCATCTCGCGGTTGCTGCCGGGCTTTTATTCAGCGGCCAAGGTGGCGGCGTTTTCCCGTTTCGTGCCGGACAAGAAGGTGGACGGCCCGCTCCGCATTTTTGCGTCGGGGAATCTGGGAGGGCACAAAGGCATCGGGCTGGCCATGGAGGCCCTGGCCCGGGTCAAAAAGCACGGGGTGAAGTTCTGCTACCATCTGGGAGCGAGCGGGCCAGAAGTTCCGCATTTGAGAAGGCTGGTCGCCAAGCTGGACTTGAATCAGGAGGTAATTTTTGGCGGCAACATGAGCCGCGAGGACTACCAGCGGGAGTTGGGAAGCACCCATGTTTATCTGCTTCCGAGCCTGCGGGAAAGCGTCGGGCTGACCATGATGGAGGCCATGCTGGCCGGGTGCGTGCCGGTCGTGGCCGACTGTGGAGGGCCTGACTTTATTGTAACAGATGATTGCGGCTACAAAATTGCCGTTTCCTCCCGGAGGCAAATGATTGAAAACATAGCGAACATCATTGCGGCCATTGATCGCGATCGGAAAATCATTTTGGGAAAAGGGAAGCTGGCCAGCAAAAGAATCGCCGGACATTTCACCGAGGATAATTACCGCCGGACGGTCAATGCGGTTTACTCCGCAGTGACAAAACGCGACAGGGAAATCGGGAAAAACCTTTGCCCGCCCGCCCCGCGATAAGAACGCCAATAAAAAGGATTGCTGGCCATCTCCCCCCGCTTAAACTGTCCGCCGGCGACCCGGAGTTTCTCCGTGAACCGCGGAGCACAAAGGGAAATTTCCCGTCAATTCCATACTTTAATGAAACGGATACTCAATGTCGGATGCGGAAAGGACACTTACGGAACGGACTTTGTGGATATGTATCCTTGCAGAAAAGAGGTCATCCAATGTGACATAGAAAAAGGACTTCCCTTTGAAAACGGCACCTTTGACGAGGTGTACAGCAAATGTGTTTTTGAACACCTGAAGAACCCTTTCAATATGCTGATGGAAATGAAAAGGGTCGCGAAAAAAGGAGGAAAAGTCAGAGTAATCACCGACAATGGAAGTTATTGGGTGTTCGCGATGAACAACCGGGCGCACACGGGAGGATACGAAAAAGGCGAACACCCTGACGACCGACACTACTGTTTTTTTACCAAGACACACCTGATAAATCACTTTACGAAAGCCGGGCTTGAAGTTGAAGAAGTTAAATTTGTAGAATACTTTTCATCCTCCCGGTTAAAAAAAACCACCTGCTTTATAGTTCAGAACATCCTGAAGCTTACGCCGTTTCGGAATATGGCATACGGCAGAATAGAAATCACAGGTGTTAACAGATAGCCAGGGGTCGGAACGGCCATTTGGCGGGTGTCCGGCGAATGAGGACTCCCTTTGGCGCGGCCAAACCGGGTCCACCGTGTGCCAGGGCGGGGGCCAAATCACGTGTGCTGTCCGGGTGTGGATGTCCCGCCTTGCGCTGTCGTTCGAGTTGGAGCATCCGGCGCACAGAATAGCGCCTACCAGCGAACCGCCCCGTTTACGTTTTCTTCTGACCCCTTTGCGGCATTGACCCCGGCTTGCGCATGCTTGCTGAAGGGGGAAATGATGTGCTTACATAAGCGAGCGCCCTTTTGCATGGCCAGCGTGAATTTCAAATCGAACAGCACCAGCGACCGGATGCCCGACTTGGATGGCCTGCGGGCCATCGCCATCCTTCTGGTGTTGTTGCAGCATTTTGTTTCGTTTGCCATTCCCGTGCAAATAATCAGAACGGTGACGGGCTTCGGTTGGATTGGCGTTGACTTGTTTTTTGTCATTTCAGGTTTCCTCATCGGGGGGATTTTGCTCGACCACCGGGAAGCCTCAAACTATTACCGCATTTTTTATCTCCGGCGTTTTTTGCGGATCGTGCCGCTATACGCAGTTCTGCTGGCGCCGGCTCTGTTGACCGTGGGATTCGGTTTGCAGTCGCATTTTAGCGGGCACGGGTTGGGGGCTGTCAGTGGTTGGACGATGCTGATATTTCTTTGCTTCATGCAAAACTTCATCACGCCTTTCTTTACCATCCCGGGCTACCTGGGAGTCACCTGGTCACTGGCCGTGGAGGAGCAATTTTATCTGCTGCTGCCGCCATTGGTGCGCAACCTGAAGGCGCTGCGATTGGTCCAAATCACGGCGGCGGCGGTCATGGTTGCACCCTTGTTGCGCGCTTCGTCGTTCCTGATCTTTTCGGAGCATTCGAAGGCTTGCGGCGTGTGTTACGCGCTGCTGCCCTGCCAGTGGGATTCCTTGCTGATGGGCGTTTTGAGCGCCTATGCCCTTCGGGTTCCCCAAGTCCGGGAATGGTTGGTGGAACGGATTGCGCGCCTGCGGGCTTTGTGGCTGGCACTGGCGGCAGGCCTGATCGGGATGATACTTGCGGGCCTCAATACCTATAGTCCTTTGATAGCCATCTTCGGGTACACCTGGATTGCAGCTTTTTTCACCAGTACGCTGCTGCTGGCGCGACTGAATCGGGATGGTTGGTTCCATCAGTGGCTGAGTTTCCCGGCGCTGAAGCCGATCGCGACGGTGTCCTACGGTTTGTATCTGCTCCAAGGTCCTGTTCTGGCTGTGAAAGTATCCGTGCTGGAGCACTATGGCTGCCCGGCCATCGGATGGACGGCCATGGGAGCAAGTCTGCTGGCCTTGGCAGCGACGGCGTTGGCGGCGGCGATGTCTTGGAGGTTTTTTGAAAGCCGATTGATCCAGCTTGGACATGGATACTCTTTTCAAAGACCGACCGCAAAAACCTTGGACATCAGGGTGAACGAAGTTGGTTCCTGAGGCGGGAACAGAAAGAGCGGGGCATGGTCTCCGTACCGCGCCGCCCGGACGCCAAATCTCAAACGTGCAATCAATGTCACATTCTTCTCCGTTTAGTTTAGAATCGCTTGGACGGGGGGGCGAACGGACGCGAAGCGATGATGTGGCCTATTCCATTGATTTTGTTGACGAAAGCGAGGATTTGCTTGCCATCATTGGCAGAAGTCGAAACAGGCCGAAACAAGCCGGAAATAAATTACACGTTTACCGGAGATCGGCGGGCGCAGACGGAATGCGCTTCTGCCCATCGGCGGACACTGGCTCAGTACCTCGGCACGCTCGAATCAATTTCGTCCGACCATGCGCTGATGCCGCCCTTGACGCTCTTGACGTACTTGAACCCCTGCTGCTTCAAAAAGCCGAGCGCCTTGAGCGACCGCATGCCAACCTTGCAGTGCAGATAATACGGCTGGTTCGGGTCCAGTTCGGTGAAGCGGTTCGGCAGTTCGCTCAACGGCAATAACGGCACGCCGTTGACATGCGCGATTTCGTATTCGTCCGGCTCGCGCACGTCCACGATCTTGATGCCCAACTTCGGGTCGTCCAGCGCCTTTTTCATGTCCTGCACGGTGACTTCATCCGGGTTGGCCTGCGGCGACGCCGGCTCGGGCGCGATGCCGCAGAACTGTTCGTAATCGCCCAATTCCTTGATCGTCGGATGCTCGCCGCAGACGGGACATTGCGGGTCACGGCGGAGTTTCAATTCGCGGAACTTGAGGTCGAGGGCGTTGAACAGGAGCAAACGTCCGACGAGCGGACTGCCCCGGCCGATGGCGAGCTTCAAAATTTCCGTGGTCTGGATGCAACCGATGATGCCCGGCAACACGCCGAGCACGCCGCCCTCCGCGCAACTGGGCACCATGCCGGGCGGCGGCGGTTCGGGATACAGACAGCGATAACACGGCCCGCCGAGGTGCGGCGCGAACACGCTCGCCTGTCCCTCGAAACGGAAAATCGAGCCATAAACGTTCGGCTTTTTGAGGAGCACACAGGCATCGTTCGTGAGATAGCGCGTCGGGAAATTGTCGGTGCCGTCCACCACGATGTCGTAGGGCCGGATGAGGTCGAGCGCGTTTTCCGAACTGATGCGGGTGTTGTAGAGGACGACTTCGACGTTCGGATTGATGCCGCGAATCGTTTCCCGGGCGGATTCCGTTTTTAGCCGGCCCACGTCCGCGTCGGTGTGCAGCAGTTGCCGCTGGAGATTGGAATAATCCACCGTGTCGAAATCCACGAGGCCAAGTTTCCCGATGCCGGCGGCGGCGAGATACATGGCGATGGGCGAACCGAGGCCGCCGGCGCCGATGCACAGGACGCTGGCGGCCTTGATTTTCTTTTGGCCGGCCAGGCCGACTTCGGGCAGGATCAGGTGCCGCGAATAACGGCGGATTTCGTCGTTGTTCAGTTCCATAAATCGAGCAGATAAGGGTATTGCATTCGACGAATAAATCAAGCCGTGGAATGTGAACTGACGGTGGGGCGAGCGTCCCCGCGAGCCTTTACTTTCCACTCCAAATCAAATCAAAAACTTTTCCTTTGAACGGCCAGTCTTCTATTCGCGTCGCCAAACCTTTGCGCAGTGGATTTTCCTGCACATAAAGCCATTTTTCTGAATAATTTTCTCCGTCGCGCAACCGATGGTGCCAGCCTCGCGATTGGAATTTCCAGTCCGCACGCTTGTGTTTCAAACTGAACTCGCGTTTCCAGTAAGCAATCCAGGTTTCAATGGTGAAGTTTAGCTCGCGCGGCGCACAGAAAAGGTGCAGATGATCCGGCATTAATAAGTAATCACCCACGAGCCATGCTGTCGCCGCCGCCCAGGTTTGATGCAAGAGTTGATGCGCCGTTTCGTTGGCCAGCCAGGGCGCGCGTTTTTCAGTGGTAACAGTCAGAAGAACGATGTTCGATTGTCCGAGATGAACATGAACGCCGGGCGACGGATTTTGCCGATCTGGAAGTTCATTGTCTTGAGAAGCAGTCACACATTAAAAATAAATTGGAAAAGAAAGATTGGAAGCTTGAAGTTTCGGCTCGCGAGGACGCTCGCCCCACCGAATCAACCACCGGCAAATTTTCACGCCGGTTGAAGGTCTTTGTGATGGGAGAGTTCAGCCAGCGTGCCGCGCACCGATTCCTCGGTCAGGCTCGGATACGCGTCCACAATTTCCGTCACCGACATGCCGGCAGCGAGCGACTCCAGGATGAGCGCCACGGAAATGCGCGTGCCGCGCACTCGCGGGCTCCCACCCAGATGTTCCGGATCAGCGACAATCCATTTCTTCATGCCCTCAATTTAACCGATTTGACCGCCGGCTCAAGTCGGGATTAACTGTGGCAAAACGTGAATGCATTAAAGCCCAAAGCTGCCAGCGTCAAAATCAAGCGCTCATTCCTCAATGCTGTCCGGCTTGAACGTGAATTGGTAAAAAGTTTTGATGAATATCCGTTTTGTGTCCCAGCGATTCAGCATCTGCAACGGCTTGAATTTCATCCAGCGGTCACATTTTTTATCGGCGAGAACGGTTCGGGCAAATCCACATTACTTGAAGCCGTCGCAGTGAAACTTGGGTTCAATGCAGAAGGCGGAAGTAAAAATTTCAATTTTGCCACGCGCGAAACTCATTCCAAGTTGCACGAATTTATCCGGCTTGAGCGCGGGATTGGCCATCCGACCGACAACTATTTTTTGCGTGCCGAAAGTTTTTACAATCTGGCGACCCAGATCGAAGACCTTGGCGTGAAATACAGCTATGGCAATAAATCGTTGCACCATCAGTCGCATGGGGAGGCTTTTCTATCGCTTTTATTGAACCGACTCCAAGGCGACGGTGTGTATTTGTTCGATGAGCCAGAGGCGGCGTTGTCTCCCCAACGGCAATTGAGTGTTTTGACTTTGCTGCATAGGCTGGTTTATCACCAATCGCAACTGGTCATTGCGACGCATTCGCCGATATTGCTGGCTTATCCCAACGCACGCATTTACCAATTCTCAAAAGACGGCATTGCCGAGGGGCAATACACTGAAACCGAACAATACCAAGTCACGAAAGACTTTCTCAATCGTCACGAGCGGATGTTGGAAATTCTTCTGACCGCTGAAGACAACGATTTGAAATCGAAGGAGCGAAAATAATGAAGCAACCTAGTCCTCAAACCGCCGCTGCGAGGCTCAAAAGAATTTCGCGCCTGCGCCCGGCGCTCGCCCTCGTGCTCGGCAGCGGATTTCATCACGTCCTGGCCGAACTGCGCGTGGATAAAAAAATTCCCTACGCGAAAATTCCCGGCTTTCCCGTTCCCAGCGTGAACGGCCACGCCGGCGAGTTGTATTTTGGCTGGCTCGGCAGAACGCCGGTGATGGTGTTGAGCGGACGGGCGCATTTTTACGAAGGCCATTCGATGGAACGCGTAACCTTCGCCGTCCGCGCGCTCGCCGCCTTCGGCATCCGCGATTTGCTGCTCACGAACGCGGCGGGCGGCATCAACAAAAAGTTTCGCCCCGGCGATTTCATGGTATTGACCGACCACATCAATTTCATGGGCGCCAATCCATTGCGCGGCCGGCCCGTGCCAAGGCTGCCACGATTCGTGGACCTGACGCAGGTTTACGACCCGAAATTAAATGTGTTGTTGTTTCAGGCGGCCCGCCGGTGCAGAATGAAACCTCGTTCGGGCGTTTACCTGGCCGTTAGCGGGCCGAGTTACGAGACGCCGGCGGAAATCCGCGCGTTTGCGCAGCTCGGTGCGGATGCCGTCGGCATGAGCACCGTGCCGGAGGCGATGGTGGCGCGGCAATGCGGTTTGAACGTCGCGGCCATTTCGTGCATCACCAACCTCGCTGCCGGACGCAGCCCGGCAAAACTGTCTCACACAGAAGTGCTTGAAACGGCCGAGCAGGTAAAGGTTGTGGCAGCGGAATTGCTGGAAAAATTTGCGCGGCTTTACCGGACGATTTGAAACCACGAAACACACGAAATGACACGAAAACCAAACAGGGATTCTCACAGAATCAATTCGTGTGCTTCGTGTATTTCGTGGTTTAGTTAAATGAAAATAGATTCTCAACAACTGATTCGCGCGGCGGCCAAGGCGCGCGAAGGTTCGGTCGCCCCGTATTCCCGGTTCAAGGTCGGCGCGGCGCTGCTCACGAAATCCGGCGAAATCATCGGGGGCGCGAATGTCGAGAGCGCGAGCTACGGTTTGACCTGCTGTGCGGAGCGGGTGGCCCTGTTCAAGGCGTTGACCGATGGGAAGAGGAATTTTGTTGCGGTGGCCGTCGTGGCGCGCGCGCCGGGGGGGCCGATGCCCTGCGGGGCCTGCCGCCAATTACTGGCCGAATATGCGCCGGAGGCGAAGGTGTGGGTTGCGGACAGCCGGGATTTGAAAAAAAACCGGGAATTTTCCGTGCGCGAACTGTTGCCGCGGGCATTCGTTATCGTTCCTTGAAATATCCGCGGGAAACGGTAGGCTGCCTTGTTTTTGCGATTTTGAATGAAGCCTGAAGTTATATTTGGTCTGGAGGGTGCGGCCTGGCCGGCGCTGCTGTTGAACGCGCACAGCGTGGTGCTGCGCGCGAACGCGGCCGCCGTGGCTACGTTTGGCACGGCTTTCACCGGCGAAGCACCGGCGTTGTCGGCAATTTGGTCACCGGCCAATGGCGGCCCGCCGGAGGATTTTTTCACGCGCTGGGAGCAATCGCCGGCGCCCGCCATCGAATTGAAACTGCGCACCGCGAACGGCGCGACGACCGGATTTACCGCGGCGATTTGCGCCTTCAGCCGGGACGGGAGCAAGTGGTATGTCCTGCAATTGCTGCCCGCCGTTAAACCGGCGCCGGCGGCCGCGCTGGAGGAGAGCAAGGCGGCGCCGGACACCAGCGGCGCGGTGCTCAAGCAAAAACTGGATTGCGCGCTGCAACTGGCGCGGACAGTGTCGCTGGATTTCAACAACGCGTTGACGAGCGTGCTGGGCCACACGTCGCTGCTTTTGAGCAAGGCCGAAGCGGGGCATCCGTGGCGGCGTTCGCTGATGGAGGTGGAAAAGTCCGCCGAGCACGCGGCGGAAATCGCCAATGAACTCCAGACCTTCAGCCGCCAGGAAAAGGAAACCCAGCGCGCCCCGGAGGGCAACTTGAACGAGGTGGCGAGCCGGTGCGTGGAATTTTTCCGCAACGCACAGGGCGCGAAAATCTCCTGGAACGTGCAATTGGAAAGAAGCCCGTTCGCCGCGCGCTACGACGAGGCCAAGGTGCAGCAGGCGCTGACAAAAGTTCTGGAGAATGCCGTGGAAGCGATCGGCGACGGCCGCCCGGGGCAGATCACCGTGCAAACGCGCAATGTGGAATTGACCGAGCCGGCGCAGGACCGCAACGTGCGGCTGGCGGCGGGCACTTACGTGTGTCTGGAAATTACCGACAACGGTGTTGGCATCGAACCGGATGTGTTGCCGCGGATTTTTGAGCCGTTTTTCACGACCAAAAAATCCCATCGGGGCTTGGGGTTGGCGCTGGTTTACGGCATTGTAACCAATCACGGCGGCGGCGTGGTGATTTCCAGCCAGCCGGGCGCCGGCACGTCGGCCCGGGTTTATCTCCCCGCGGAAAAGGATTTCATCCACGTCACCACCGCGGCGGAGGCCAATTTGCATGGCACGGAAACCGTGCTGGTGGTGGACGACGAAAACCTGTTGTTGACGATGGCCGAGACGATTTTGACGGAATACGGCTACAAGGTGTTGACGGCGAACAGCGGGCAAAAAGCGCTGGCGATTTTGTCGCGCGACGACCTCCAGGCGGACCTGGTCGTCACGGATTTGGTGATGCCGGGCATGGGCGGGCGCGAACTCATCGAGCGCATCCGGCAACTGGCGCCGGCCATGAGGATATTATGCACGAGCGGCTACGTCATGCCCGCCGACAAACAAACGGGCGCGGCGTATCTGCAAAAGCCGTTCACGAGCGCGGAATTGCTGGCCAAAGTGAAGCAGGTGCTGGCCCGCAAACCTGCTGTTGACTAAAACTTGAATTTGTTGTTTAATCCCGCTTATGCAAATTGAAAGCTTGAAAGTATTCTGCGATTTGGCCGAAACGGGCAGTTTCACCAAAGCCGCGCAAATCAACGAAGTCACTCAATCTGCCGTGAGCCAACAGATTAGTTCACTCGAACGGCAGTTCAAGTCGCTGCTCATCGAGCGGAGCAAAAAGAAGTTCCGCCTCACGCGCGAAGGGCAGACGCTCTACGATTACAGCAAACAAATCATCCAGACTTATGAGTCGCTGCACAGCAAGTTGCAGGAATTGAAAGACATCATTTCCGGCACGATTCGCGTGGCGACGATTTACAGCATCGGCCTGCATGATCTGCCGCCGTATATCAAAAAATTCATGAAGCTGTATCCGCCGGTCAACGTGCACGTGGAATACCGCCGCGCCAATCAGGTCTATGACGACGTGTTCAGCAACGTCGTGGACATGGGGCTGGTCGCGTATCCGGCCAAGGACGCCAAGCTCGAAATCATCGCGTTGCGCAAAGACCCGCTGGTGTTGATTTGCCATCCGCAGCATCCCTTCGCCAAACAGAAATCCATCAAGTTCAAGGCGCTCGCCGGGCAGAAAATCATCGGCTTCGAGCCGGACATCCCCACGCGCAAGGCGCTGGACAAGATTTTGAAGGAGCACGGCGTGGACCCGCGACACGCGATGGAATTCGACAACATCGAAACGGTCAAACGCGCCGTGGAAATTGACGCCGGCGTTTCCATCGTGCCGCAAGGCACGGTCATCCAGGAGGTCGCCAAGCAGACGCTGGCCGCCGTGCAGGTTGAGGATGGTTCTTATTACCGGCCCATCGCCGCGATCTACAAGAAGAACAAGGTGCTCTCGCCGGCCATGAAGCAATTCCTCGCGCTGCTCAAAGAAGCGGCGTAAGAATGGCGGTGGAATTGGCAGCCCCGAACGTCTTCGGGGCTGCATTTTTATTTCAGATGCTTCGGGTTCAGCGGTTTCAAATCGTGCGGGACGAACACCCCGTCTTTCCGGATCAATTCGCCGTCGAACCACACCTCGCCGCCGCCCCATTCCTTGCGCTGGATCAACACCATGTCCCAATGCACCGCCGAACGGTTGCCGTTGTCGCATTCCTCGTAGGCCTGCCCGGGCGTGAAATGCAGCGAACCGGCGATTTTTTCGTCAAATAAAATGTCGCCCATCGGGTTCAAAATGTAGGGATTGAAACCGAGGGAAAATTCGCCGGCGTAACGCGCGCCGGCGTCGGTGTCCAGGATTTCGTTCAGCCGCTGCGGATGGTTCGCCGTCGCGCTGATGATTTTGCCGTCCTTGAATTCGAGCCGGACGTTTTCGAATTTTGTCCCGGAATAAATCGTGGGCGTGTTGAATTGGATGACGCCATTCACGGAATTTTTCACCGGGCAGGAAAACACCTCGCCGTCCGGAATATTGCGGTCGCCCTTGCACATCCTGGCGCCGATGCCCTTGATGCTGAACGTCAGGTCGGTGCCCGGCGCCTTGAGCTGAACGCGGTCGGCGCGTTTCATCCGCCGTTCCAGCGGGACCATGGCGCGCGCCATCTTTGCATAATCCATCGTGCAAACGTTGAAATACAAATTCTCGAATGCTTCCGTGCTCATGCTGGCGGCCTGCGCCATGCTCGGGGTCGGCCAGCGCAACACGCACCAGCGCGTTTGGTTCACGCGATAATCGTGTACCGGCCGGGTGAGGCGCGAGTAAAGCTGCATCCGGTCGCTGGGCACGTCGGCATTCTCGCTGGCATTCTCGCTGCCACGGATCGCGATGTACGCCTGCATCTTTTTCATGCGAAACAACTCGATGTCCCGCACCTGCGCGGCGTGCTTTTCGTTGGTTCCCAGCAACAGCTCGCGGGCAACCCGCGTGTGCCGGACCTCGGCAAACGGGGTCGCGCCCGCCGCGCGGACGGTGCGGATGAGTTCGATGGTGAACTCATCGGGCACGTCAATCAGGTCGAGCAGGATGCGGTCGCCCTTTTTGAGCGCGGTGGAATAGTTCACGAGCAGCCGGGCCAGTTTTTGGTAACGCGGATCGGTCATAAATATTTTTGAAAATAAACGGATAATTGAAAGAAGTCGAGGATATTAACCATTAACGCCAATTATTTATCGTTTTTCGATAAAAAAGACTTGACTAACGGAATTAATTGGCTTATTTTTGCGCCATGAATACAAATGAAATTTCCGCGCTATTGGTTTGTGTCCTTATGCTAATTATTTTTCGGCTCGTTCTCCGCAGCCCCAAAAACGGCGCGGTGAAAGTTCGCCCGGCCAGACTGGCGCGCGTGCGAAATGCCAGCTTCATTTTTTCAATCTGTTTGTGGTTAAGTCTTTTTTTGAGCGCCTACTGGTTTTTGGGCTTCCTTTTTGGCTGGCCGTTTCCTTTTCAAGATCACATCCGCATGGTGATTTCGCAAAACCACATTTATTCTTCGCCGTCGGAAATGCCGCCGGCAATTTTTTGGCTGATGATTGCCAAACAAGGATTGGCATTTTTTGCCGGAGCGATTCTTTTGCGATTATTCTGGCTTTACAGCAAAGGCATGCTGTTCACGGTTAAAAATGTGAATTGCATCCGATTTCTCGGCTACTACTTCATAATTGATTGGGTTTTCAATTACCAGATGCAAGGTTTGTTGCGTGACATGGACTTGAGCACCACGCCGATTTTTGTGGGCTTCTTCATTATTTTCTTTGCCTGGGTCATGGACGAAGGCCGGAAAATTCAGGAGGAACAGGAATTGACCATTTAAATTTATGCCCATCATCGTCAATCTGGATGTGGTTCTGGCGCAGCGGAAAATGCGGCTGAACGATCTGGCCGAGGCCGTGGATATCACGCCGCAAAACCTGTCCATCCTCAAAACCGGCAAGGCCAGGGCCATCCGTTTCTCCACGCTCGAAGCGATTTGCGAAACGCTCGAATGCCAGCCTGGCGAAATTCTGGAATTCCGTCCGGATACCGCGAAACGGAAATTGGCCGTGCGAGGTTGATTTCGTTTTGGGGCAAATCCGCTTTACTCGACGGTGCGCAGGCTTCATTTTGCGGGGAAAATGGCCATGGACCGCAAGCGGCTGGACGTCGGGTGCGAGCGCACCATTTTGGGTTTGGTGCTCGCGATTCTGGTTTTTGCCCCGCTGGCCATGGGCGCGGTGGATGCGTGGGCGTTTCTCGTGGTGCAGGGACTCGCCATCGCCGTGATGCTGGTGTGGGCGTTGCGGTTGTGGCTCAGCCCGAAGCCGCAGTTGCTCTGGCCGCCCCTCAGTTGGGTGGTGCTGGCCTTCGCGGTTTACGCCGTCGCGCGTTATCTCACGGCGGACATCGAATACGTCGCGCGGCTCGAGATGATTCAGGTGCTGGTGTACGCCTTTTTGTTTTTCGCCATCGTCAACAATTTGTATCGCCACAAGTCGGTACAGCTCATCAGTTTCACGCTCATTTTTCTGGCGATGGGAATTTCCGGCTACGCAATCGCCCAGCTTTTGACGCACTCGAACCACGTCTGGAATACAGTTTCGCCTTATGCGGGACGCGCTTCGGGCACTTATATTTCACCGAACAATCTGGCCGGCTTTCTCGAAATGCTGCTGCCGCTGGCGGTGGCGTATCTTCTGGCCGGGCGGATGAACGTGGTTCTCCGCATCCTGCTCGGCTACGCGGCGTTGATCATCGGGGCGGGTCTGGCGGTGACGCTTTCGCGTGGCGGCTGGGTGGCGGCGGCGGCCGGGCTGCTGGTGCTTTTGCTCGTACTGGCCGGCCACCGCAGTCATCGCTGGCGCGCCCTGTTGTTGTTGCTCGTTTTGCTCGGCGCCGGAACCATTTTTGTCGCCAATTTCTTGTCCCGGACGGCCGGCTACATGCGGCGCATGGAAGAGGCAAAGAGCGGCAACCTCGATCTGGTTGTGCGGTTCGGCATCTGGAGGGCGGCGGAGCGGATGTGGCTGGAGCATTTTTGGTGGGGTGTTGGCCCGGCGCATTACGACTACCGTTTCCGCGAGTACCGGCCGGAAAACGTCCAGTTGCGCCCGGACCGTGCGCACAACGATTACCTGAACCTGCTGGCCGACTGGGGCGCTGTGGGCGGAATCATCGTGCTGGCGGGGATGACAGTTTTTGTCGCCGGGCTGGCCAAAACGTGGCGGCATGTGCGCCGTTCGGAAAATGATTTTGGCAGCGGCCAAAGCAGTCGCTTCGCGTTTTTTCTCGGCGCGGCCACCGGCCTGCTCGCGTTGGCGGTGCATTCGGCGGCGGATTTCAATTTGCACATCCCGGCCAACGCGCTGGTCGGGGTGACGTTGCTGGCCTTGTTGAGCAGCAATCTGCGCTTTGCGACGGAACATTACTGGTTCAACGCGCGGTGGCCGGTGAAAACTCTGCTGACGGTCGCGCTCGCCGGCGGGGTCGTTTATTTGACCGGTCAGGAATGGCGGCGTGGCCATGAAGCCTTCTGGCTGGCGCGCGCAGAGCGGTTCCCGGATTATTTTTCGCCCCAACACACCGCGGCTTTGGAAAAGGCGTTTGCCGCCGAACCGATGAATTTTGAAACAGCCTACGATATCGGCGAGGCGTATCGTGTGGAAAGTTTCAACGGCGGAGACAATTACGCGGACTTGGCGGAAACGGCGATGCAATGGTATGTGCGCGCCCGGAATCTCGACCGCTACGACGCCTACAGTTATTTGCGCCACGGCATGTGCCTCGACTGGCTGGATCGTCACGACCTGGCCGGAACGTATTTCAGCCAGGCCGAGGCGCTTGATCCGAACGGTTACTACACGGTCGCCATCGTCGGCTGGCATTACGTGCAAATCGGAGACTACGCCGCCGCCAAGCCGTGGTTTGAACGGTCGTTGCGGCTCGAAGGCAATGACATTTCCCGCTCGTATCTGGATTTGGTTGAGCAAAAGCTCTTGGACAGGGCCTCCGGCCGGGGCATTTTTCCGGCGAATTTTTAAGTTTGACACTTGCGCCGCCAGTTTTATTATGCTATGAAATAAGCAGCAGTTCCTGAAAGGCAATTATGAGAAACAGATATTCCTCAATCATGTGCGGTACGATGCTCGTGCTGGCCGTTGCCGCTTCCGCCCAAACCCTCAAACCCGGCGTCGCCACCGTCGTCCGCATCCAGGGCGAAGCCCGATACTCACTGGGCGACGGGAAGTGGCATCCTTTGGTGGTTGGCAAAATACTCGGCGCGGGGGCCGTCCTCCAAACGGCGCACGATGCCACCGTGGACGTGGTGTTGGGCAAGACCGTTGAAATGCCGCAAGCCGCGCCGGTGCCCGACCGGATCGGGCCGGCGCTGGATGCCAACGTTCGCGGCCTGATTGATTACAAACCGGCCGTCGAGCAAAACATGGTTCGCCTGACGGGGGACACCGTGCTGGCCATTGACAAGTTGACCGTCTCGGATACCGGCTTGGACACCGTCAGTGACACGGAACTGGATTTGAAGCAGGGCCGCATCTACGCCAGCGTCAAGAAGCTTTCGGCCGCGTCCCAATACCTCATTAAAATTCCCAACGGCATTGCCGGCGTGCGCGGGTGTGTGATTGGAATTGATGCCAGCGGGTGGTGTGCGGTCATCAAGGATCCGTTGGAGCCGCTTTCCCACAAAGGGGCTTTGCTGCTGTCCATCATCGGCCCGAACGGGACGCCGACGACGTATCAGGTGGAAGAAGGCAATCAATTCACTCCGCAGACCGGTCAGATTTCTCCCGTGCCGTCAGAGTTGCTCGGTTTGTACCAGCAAATCAGCCTGGCGCTGGACACGGTATATTTGGAGATCGTTTCGTTCGAGTATGACCAGTCGCTCTGCTTCATTTCGCCCGTTCATCGGCCGCCAATCTTCCCGCGGGGGTAATGGGCAGCAAAGAGCCGTGGCGGCGGTGGCGCCGTAATAGTGCGTCTGCCGCTTGCTGGTTCTGGCAAGGTGTTTAATAAACCAGAGCAGCCTTGAGTTGCTCTGGTTTTTTGTTTAATTGGGCGCGGTGAACTTCAAACCGCTCAAGCGCACGCCGGTTCTGCTGGCCGTCGCCGTTCTCGTGCTGGTGTGTTATATCCGGCTGCTGCGGTTAGATTTCTTCGAACGGATGGAGCGGATGACCTACGACCTCCGGGTTCGCGCGGCCCAAAAATTTCCCGTCCCCGCCGCCACCAATCTGGCGTTCATCTCCGTGGAGGAATCCAGCCTCGCGGCTGTCAAAAGCGGCCGCCTCGGTTACCGCTATGGCCTGGAGTGGCCGCGACAGGTTTATGGCCGGCTCGTTGAGGAACTTGCCGCCGAAGGCGCCCGGGTGGTCGCCTTTGACGTGCTGTTTGGCGAATTGCGCCCCGATCATCCGCCGGTGCAGATGGCCAATGGCGGTTTGGTCGAGTCCGACGACTTCTTTGCACTGCAAATGCGCCGGGCGGGCAATACGATTCTGGCCACCACGCCGGAAACCGTTTTGCCGGAACTCTTCGCCACCAATGCGTTCGCGCTCGGCGATATTTCCTCGGTAAAGGATTCCGACGGCAGTTTTCGCCGCGTCCAGGCCTTTTGCACCGTCCGCCGCTGGCACCCGCTGTTTGAAAAACTTCAAGCCGATCCTGAATTGGGCGTGGACTTGAGCCGGGCGCGGTTTGCGCCCGGCAAAATCATGCTGCCGCAAACCGGGACCACCAACGTCATTGAAGTCCCCGTGGACGCAGACAATTATTTTCAACTCGCCGATTTCATCGGTGACAAGCTCCCGCCGGGCGTCGCGCCGAAGGCCAAAGCCTTCACCGACCAGCGCGTCTGGCACATGGGCATCGTCCTCGCCGCGCAGGCATTGAAACTGGATTTGAATCGTGCGGACGTGGATCTGGCGCGCGGGCGCATCACGTTGCGCGGCGCAAAGGGCACCGAGCGCATCCTGCCGGTTGACGCCAACGGTTGTTTTTACGTTGATTGGCAACTCACGCCCAACGATCCCCGCCTGATGCGTGCGCCGATGGAAAGTCTGCTCTGGCGGGACAAGTTGCGGCTGAGCGGTGCGACGAATGGCTTGCGCGATGACTTTCGCGGCAAGCTGGCTGTCGTTGCCTTTGTTATCCAGGGCAATAATTTGACTGACGAAGGCGCCACACCACTGGACCAGCACACGTTGCTGGCCAGTGTCCACTGGAACATCGCCAATTCCATCATCACCGGCCACTTCGTCCGCCGCGCTTCGCTGCCCGTCGAGATCGCGCTTATCGTTTTACTCGGCGCGCTGACGGCCTTTCTTACCTGGCAGCTCCGGGCTATTTCGGCCAGTGCGGCCGTTTTGCTGCTGGCGCTCGCGTATGTCGCCGCCGGATTTTTCGCCTTTATCCAGTATCGCTACTGGCTGCCCCTGGTATTTCCCATCGCCGGGGCCATGTTGGTCGAGCACGTGAGTCTCGTCACCTATCGGGTCGTGTTTGAACAACGGGAACAGCGCCGCGTTAAATCTGTCTTTTCCAAAATTGTTTCGCCCGACGTGATGAACGAGTTGTTGGGCGCGGAGAAACTCGCCCTCGGCGGCGCGCGCCGCGAGGTGACGGTGTTTTTCGCCGACGTGCGCGGGTTCACCACGTTGACGGATGAAATGCAGGAGCGCGTGGCGGAATTTGTGCGGGAACGGCAACTGAGCCCCGACGCGGCGGAAGCGTGTTTTGATGAATTCTCGGTCGAAACGCTGAACACGGTGAACCTTTACCTCTCCGTCGTCGCCGATGCGGTGAAAAAGCACGGCGGCACGCTCGATAAATACATCGGCGACTGCGTGATGGCATTCTGGGGCGCGCCGACGCCCAACGAAAAACACGCGCGGGCCTGTGTGCGCGCCGCGGTGGATGCCCAACGCGCCATCCATGAACTGAATCACAAGCGCCTGGCCGAAAACGCTTCGCGCGAGGTGGAAAACCGCGCGCGGCTGTCCGCCGGCCTGCCGCCCAGGCCGCCGTTGCGCGCCCTGCAGTTCGGCACCGGCATCAACACCGGGCTGGTTACCGTCGGCCTCATGGGCTCGGAAGAGCACCAATACAACTACACGGTGTTTGGCCGCGAGGTGAACCTGGCCGCCCGGCTGGAAAACGTTTCCGGCAGCGGCCGCATCATCATCAGCGACACGACCTACAACCATTTGTTGCGCGACGACCCGGTGCTGGCCGGCACGTGCCTCGAAATGTTTCCGGTCACGGTCAAGGGCATTCGCAACGCCGTGCGCATTTACGAAGTGCCGTGGCAAACATCCAGGTGAGTGAATGCCGCCCGCCGGAGAGCGGGCGGCCCCGATTTATCTTCCAAACTCAAGCCGCTCGGCGAGGCGTTCGGGCAGGCCGGCGGCGAGGATTTTTTTCTGAGCGGCGGGAATGTCGTAATCCAGCCGCCGCAGTTCGATGGTGCCGGCATCCATGTCGTAAATGACGTAGGCCGACTTGGGGTTGTTGTCGCGGGGCTGGCCGACGGCGCCGACGTTGATGAAATATTTTTTGGCCGGGTCAATTTTGAATTTGGAATACGTGCCGCCGCGCACCACGGTGTCGCGCATGAAGGCGACGGGCACGTGCGTGTGGCCGAAGAAACAGACCTGGGTGTTTTGATACGGAAAACTGGCGGCGGCGGCGAGTTTGTCAAAAACGTAACCCCAGCGTTGCGGCGCGTCGAGCGTGGCATGCACGATCGTGAAGTTGGCGGCCATGCGGGTATA
>CAWHAH010000042.1:0-10451 GCA_963827205.1 uncultured Verrucomicrobiae bacterium | reverse complement strand
ACCATCTCCGTGGTTCTGGCGGGTTATGAATTACTTGACAGCATGGGTAATCCAGTAACCGCTGATGACATCACTGATGGGACGCCGGATTTGGTTTCTGCCGACCAGAACATCAACGTCAACGGTTCCGGCATCATTGCCAGCAATGCCCGACTGGACGCCAGCGGGAACATCAACGGCCTCATTTTTGCCCGCAACAACATTGACATCAACGCACAGCAGAACGTCAACGTCACTGCGCTTGGGGTGGGCAATGTCAACGTCAGTTCTTCCGCCGGCACGATTTCCGGCACCATCGTAGGCGTCGGCAGTGTCAGCGTAAGCGGCAGCAGCATTGACGCCACGCTGGTTTCAGCCAACGTCAGCGGTGCAACCAGCGGCCAGAGCGGTTTGGGCCAGGGCACTGCCGCCAATGCCACCTCCCAAGCCGCCTCCAGCCTGGATGCCAACCAAGCCGTTGCGTCATCCGACCAGAGCGATGACGACGACAAGAAAAAGAAGAAAAAAGAGGTCGCCCTCGCGCAAAAGGTCGGCCGCGTGACCGTGATTTTGCCGGCCAAGAGTTCACCGCCAGATTCGTCCCAAAAGCAAACCTCCACCCAACCATTATAACCGCCATGTTTGTTCATCCCCTGTTTGCCGCCAATGCCGCGGTCTATGCCATCCAAAACGCCACCACCGAGGGCAAGATCACCGTCATCGCGCTCCTGGTTCTGTCGCTGTTCAGTTGGACGATTATCATCACCAAGTTCCGCCAGTTGTCGATCGCACGGAGGGCGACCAAAAAGTTCTTTGCCGCCTACAACTCCACGCGCGATCCGCTCGACATCCAGCGCAAAGGTGAAGAATACGACGGTGCGCCTGCCTACCAGCTTTACATCCGCGGCGCGGATGAACTGGCGTATCAATTGAAAAACAATCCAGTGCAGGTTCAATCCGTCCGACGGGTAACCCCGGTGGAAGGCGTGGCGCACACCAACACCGATTATCTCGCCAAATCCACTGCGGTCAAAATCAGCATGGCGTCGTTTGAGGCGGTAAAGGTGATTCTCGAAGAGGCCGCCAGCGGGGAAGCGATGGCGTTGGAAAAGGGCATGATTGTGTTGTCCACGGCGGTAGCGGGCGGGCCATTCATCGGGTTGCTGGGCACGGTCTGGGGCGTCATGTCCACCTTCGCGGGCATCGCCGAAAGCCGCGCCGCCACGCTCACGGCCATGGCGCCCGGTGTGGCGGCCGCACTGGTGGCCACGGTCACAGGTTTGCTGGTGGCCATCCCGGCCATGTTCGCCTACAACTTCATGGTCACCACCATCCGCCATCTCACCCAGGAACTCGACGGATTTGCCAGCCGCTACGCCAATCAGATTGAACACGTCTATGTGGACCATCGTCCGCTGGCCGACGAAATCCGGGACGCCAATGAAGTCCTGGCCGGGCGCATCGTCGGCGCATTGAAGAACAACGAAACCCCCGCGCTGGTCGAATCATGAAGAAGTGTTCCAAGTCCGCGCATGAGTCGCTGACGCAGTTGAACATTACACCGCTGCTGGACCTGGCGTTCGTGCTGCTGGTCATCTTCATCATCACCACCATCCCGCCGGTCAACGATCTGAATTTGAAACTGCCCACCGCGGCCAAGCATCTCAAAGATCCGCCCCGCAAGGCCAATTACATCACCGTCCAAGCCGACGGCACGATGTATTTGAACAAGGCGAAAATCGCCGATGCCTCCGACATGCTGCAAACCCTCATCGGCCTGCGGACGGATGACCCGGACCTGAACATCATCATCCGCGGCGACAGCCAGACCAAATACAAACAAATCCGCGCCGTGCTCGACGTTTGCCAGCAGGCCAACGTGCCCAAGGTGGATCTGGCCACGGAAACCGCCAACCGGAACTGACATGCTGCCGCACACCCAGCCGCGCAAAAAGCGCAACTCGTCGAAGGTGAACCTGCTCATCTCGTTTATCTTTCATGCGACGCTGGTGCTGACACTGCTTTACTTCGCCGCGCGCGGGGGATTGCTGGGCAAACAAATCCAGAAAATTTCGGTGGAGATGATCAAGGAAAAGCCGCCGGCCAAGCCCAAGGAGCCGGAAAAGCCCAAGGTCGAACCGCCCAAGATTGAGCAACCCAAAATCGCGGCCACGCCCAAGGCCGAGCCGCCCAAGGAAGCGCCGCCCGCGGCGGCCGCCCCCCCGACCGTCGCGCCGCCGGCCGCTGAATTGCCATCCTTTGTCTTCGAGGGCGGCAAGGCGGTGGAAACCAGTTCCGATCCCGTGCAACTTTACAAAAGCGCGGTCGAATACGCCCTGCGCTCAAAATGGAACCGCCCCGACAACCTTAAGGACGATGATTATGTCGCTGAGGTGAACCTCTCCGTGGGTCGCGACGGACAACTCCGCGACCCGGTCTGGGAGAAGGAGTCCGGGAACAAGCTTTGGGACGATTCGGTGCGGCGCGCCCTGGCCATGGTGACACGCATGGACCGTCCGCCGCCCACCAATTTCCCGCCGCACATCGTGGTGCGCTTCGACGTGCAGGAAGAAACTGAACCCATCCTCCAGTGATTTTGTGAAAAAGACTTCGCAAAGCCATCACAGTTCGCTCAGCGAGTTGAACATCACGCCGCTGCTGGACTTGGTGTTTGTGTTGCTGGTCATTTTCATCATTACGACGCCGCAGATGATGAACAATCTGGAAATGACGCTGCCGTCGGGCAAACCGCCGCCCAAGACCAACCAGCCCAAGCCCAAAATCAACAGGATTGTGGTGGACGCGAAGGGACAAACCTTTTTGAACGATGAATTCGTCACCATCCCGGCGCTCAAGGACAAACTGCAACAATTGCAATCCGACAATCCCGACTTGAGCGTAGTGGTCAAGGGCGCCGACGACGTGGATTATCAGAACATGGTCAATGTGCTGGACGTGCTCCGCCAACTCGACATCACCAAGGTTGGCCTGGCGACGGAAACGGGTGCAACTGCTCCGTAAAACCGGTTTCGACCGGACCGGAACTGATGAAAAATTTGAGCCCCGGCCGAATTACAGCAGTAACGCCAAACCATCCTCGCTTCATCGTGTCCTTCAAACCCGCAACGCAAGCTTCGAACCCGCACGCGTTTCGTCAGGTGCCCAGGGCCGGAGCCGGCGCAGCCTGCCCTTTTGCGCCGGAATGGCGGATGTCCTGGGCTTCGCAGAGATAAACGACTTCTTCAGCGACATTTTTGGCGTGGTCGGCGATGCGCTCCAGGCTTTTGGTCGCCACCATCCAGTTCAGGCAGCGGCCAATGGTGCCGGGATGGGCCACCATGTGCTGCGCCAGCGCCTCGTGAATCTGTTTGTTGAGCGCGTCCACCTCCTTGTCGCGCGGGATGATGGCGCGGGCGGCGGCGGAATCCCAATTCACAAACGCGTCGAGCGCGGCCTTGACCATGTCGAGCGCCATTCTGGCCATGCGCGGCAGGTCCAGATTGATTTTCACGGGCGCTTCCCGGCTCAAATCGCGCGCGCGCTTGGCGATTTTCGACGCCTCGTCGCCGACGCGTTCGAGGTTCTGGGAAATTTTCATCGCCACGGTGACGAGGCGCAGGTTGGTGGCCAGCGGCGCCTTGGTGAGGAGTTGAATGACCAGTTCGTCAATCTCCACCTCGAACTGGTCAATGACGCGGTCGTTTTCCCTGACCTGTTGCGCGAGGTCAGAATCGCGCTGGACGAGCGCCTGCACGGCCTGGTTCACGGCGGTTTCGGCGTGGCTGGCCATCAGCAGCAGTTTCTGCTTCAAACCGTCCAGTTCCATCTCGAAGTGGGTCTCCATAATTTTAATTCCGCCTCATCTCAAATTCAGGTGGTAATCGTAAGCTTAAATCCTGCCACCGCCACGACGAATTGCAGACGGGATTAAGATTACGATTAAGATTTAGATCAAGATAAAGATTAAAGTTTTGATTTTAACCAAAGCGTCCAGTGACATAATCCTCCGTGCGTTTTTGCGACGGGCTGGTGAAAATCTTCGCCGTCGGGCCGAACTCGACCAGTTCGCCGAGATAGAAAAACGCCGTGTAATCGGACATGCGCGCCGCCTGCTGCATGTTGTGCGTGACTATCACAATCGTGTAATCCTTTTTCAACTCCAGAATTAAATCCTCGATCTTCGCCGTGGCCAGCGGGTCGAGCGCCGACGCCGGTTCATCCATGAGCAGCACCTCCGGTTGCACCGCCAATGCGCGGGCGATGCACAGGCGCTGCTGTTGTCCGCCGGACAAACTGACGGCCGGCGCGTGCAGGCGATCCTTCACTTCGTCCCACAACGCCGCCATGCGGAGCGACTGTTCGGTGTGCTCGGCGAGCAACCTGCGGTTGCGGACGCCGTTCAAACGCAGGCCGACCGTGACATTTTCGACGATGGACATGGTCGGAAACGGGTTCGATTTTTGGAACACCATGCCGATGCGGCGGCGCACGACGACCGGTTCGACATTGCGCGCATAGATGTCCTCGCCGAACAGCCGGATTTCGCCCTCCACGCGCGCCTGGGGAGTCAGCTCGTGCATCCGGTTGAGCGCGCGCAGGAAGGTGGATTTGCCGCAGCCGCTCGGCCCGATGATGGCGGTAACGGCCCGGGCCGAGATGTCGAGCGACACGTTCTTGAGCACCTGATTGCCACTGAAAAACACCGAAAGATGGCGCACAGTCAACGCGGGAGCACCCGCGGATTTCTTCTCCGGCTCGGGGCTGAGTGTCTGGTTGGCGGTCGGGGGCATGGCGGTTTCTGTCTTCAAGTGCGATGGCTGAAACGGTCGCGGGTAAGGAAACGCACGCCGAGGTTGACGGCCAGCACGAGCACGAGCAGCACGAACGCGCCCGCCCAGGCCTGCCGGTGCCAGTCGTCATAGGGCGAAATGGCGTAGATGAAAATTTGCAGCGGCATGGCGGCAATGGGCTCATTCAGTTTGTGCGCCCAACCCAGGTTGCCCAGGGCGGTGAACAGCAGTGGCGCAGTTTCACCGGCCACGCGCGCCAGCGCCAGCAGCACGCCGGTGATGATGCCTTTGAGGGCGGTGCGCATGACGATTTGCGCGATGGTTCTCCACTTGGCGATGCCCAGCGCAAGCGCGGCCTCACGGTAGCCGCCGGGCACCAGCTGCAAAACCTCTTCCGTCGTCCGCATCACGAGCGGAATCATCATCATGCCCAGCACCACGCCGCCCGCCAGCGCGGAAAAACTGTGCATCGGCACCACCAGCAGCGTCCAAACGACAATGCCCCAGGTGATGGATGGCACGCCGTTCAACACGTCGGCGGCGAAACGAATCCACCAATTCAAACGCGACGAGCCGTATTCAGAGAGGAACACGCCACCCAACACGCCGACCGGCACGCCGAACAGCGCGGCCTGCCCCAGCAAAATGAACGTACCGACAATGGCGTTGGCCATGCCGCCGCCAGCCTCGCCGACCGGCTTGGGCAATTGGGTGAAGAACGCCAGGTTGATGGAACTGAAACCGAGTTTGACGAGGTGATAAAAGACCAGCAACAACGGCGTGATGACCAGAATCGCGCACGCGAACGTCAGCGTCTGGACGACGGCGTTCTTGAAATTGCGCCAGCGATGGTTGGGAGCGGTCATCGGATTGACGATTGACGATTGACGATTGACGGTTTGACCCGGCTTGGGCAGGAGCCACGCCGTGCTGAGCCCCTCGTAAATCGTAATTCGTAAATCGTAAATGACATGTCAGTTTTGGGGTTTGACGGACGGCCCGGCGAATGTTTTCAACAGCAATTGCGCGAAGATGTTGACCACCACGGTCACGCCGAGCAGCACGAGGCCGAGTTCAAACAACGCGCTCGGATACAGGTTGCCGGTGGTTTCATTGAACTCGTTGGCAATGACGCTGGCCAGCGTGGAGCCGGGAGCGAACAGCGACGCGGAGATTTGCGCCGAATTGCCAATGACCATGGTCACTGCCATCGTCTCGCCGAGCGCACGGCCCAACCCTAAAATCACCGCGCCGAAGAGGCCTTTTTTGGCATAACTCAACACGGCGATGCGGGTGACTTCCCAGCGCGTTGCGCCCAGCGCGTAAGCCGCCTCGCGCTGCAAGCCGGGCACCGAGCGCAGAATTTCGCGCGAGACCGACGTGATGATGGGGATGATCATGATCGCGACGATAATGCCGGCGGCCAGCATGCAAGGCCCGTAGTTTGGTCCCTGGAAAAGCGGCAGAAAACCAAAAGTGCTTCTCAGCACCGGAACGAGATAATTGTGGAGCCAGGGCACCATGACAAAAAGTCCCCAGAGGCCAAGAATGACACTCGGCACGGCGGCGAGCAATTCGATGAACATGATCAACGGCTGGCGCACCCATAAGGGCGCGAGTTCGGTGAGATAAACGGCGGTGGCAATGCTGATGGGCACCGCGATGATGAGGGCAATGGCCGAGGAAACAAGCGTGCCGAAGATGAACGGCAGCGCCCCGAACACGCCGTTGACCGGGTCCCAGTCGCTGCTGACCAGAAAGCGCCAGCCGAATTTTTGGAGCGCCTGCTGCGAGCCTTGCGTGAGTTCGCGCACGATAAGGACGACCAGCGCAAAAATGACCAACGCCATAAACAGCGTCAGCCATTTGAAGGCGTAATCGCCAAAGTGGGAACCGCCACGTGCTGGCACGGTCCCCGATCGAATTGGCGTGGCTTCGTTCACTTTGTATTCTCTCCAACTTTTCCATCCGGAAGGCAGGGCCGACCTGCCAGTCGGTCTGGACGCGCGGCCGCGTGTCCCTGCCCATCTGCTTGAAAACCAAAAGGACGAAGAGCGGGAGGAACTGCGCTCTTCGTCCGGCCCACGCCCATCAAACTACCGGGCGGCGGAGCGAAGTCAGTATCTAATTGTGCCAATCAACTCCAGTTCCTGGTTTTGGACGTTGTCCGGCAACGGCGCGTAATCGAGCGTGGATGAAATTTTCTGGCCCTCCGTAACCGCCCACTTCAAAAAGGCAACGAGTTTTTTGCCCCGTTCGGCGTTCTTTTGCCCCTGATATACCAGAATCCAGCTCGCGCCAGCAATGGGATAGGCCTTTTCCCCCGGCGCGTTGACCATGGAGAATCGAAAATCGTTGGGGATTTTCGCGGTGGCCAGCGCAGCACTGACGGAATCGGGCGTGGGGGAGATGAAAATGCCGGCGGCGTTCTTTACGTCGGCGTAAGGCATTTTATTCTGGTCGGCGTAGGCCAGTTCGGCGTAGCCGATGGCGCCGGGCAGTTGTTTGACCTGTCCCGCAACCCCCTCGCTGCCCTTGGCGCCCAAGCCGATGCCGGCCGGCCATCGCACGGACGTGCTTTTGCCGACCGTGTCCGCCCACGCGGAATTGACGCTGCTGAGATAGTCCGTGAAAATGAACGTCGTGCCGCTCCCTTCGGAGCGATGCACGGGAATAATCGGCAAATCGGGCAAATCAACGCCCGGATTCAACACGGTGATTTTCGGATCGTTCCACTTGGTGATGTTGCCGAGATAAATGTTGGCGATGACGTTGCTGTCCAGTTTCAATTTGGGATCGCCCTTCAAGTTGTAGATGATGGCGACGCCGCCGGCGACGATGGGCAGGTGCAGGATTTTGCCCGGCGCATTGGACATCGCCTCATCGGTCATCGGCGCATCGGAAGCGCCAAAGTCCACGGTCTGGTTGAGCAACTGCTTCTGCCCGCCGCCGGAACCGATGGATTGGTAATTAAAACGGACGCTGGGATCCAGCTTGCCGTAGGCCTCAAACCATTTGGTGAAGGCCGGATAATCAAATGTCGAGCCGGCACCATTCACGAGCGTCTGGGCATTGGTTTGCGCGGCGAGCAGGGCCACGCCGCCCACGACTGCGAGATGACGTTTGGCCTTGGCCAGAGCTGCGGCACCCAGGCCGCCAATGCTGAAGATGGGAAGAATCATTTTTTCCATGGTTTGACAGCGTAATTTTAAAATGCGGCACCAGAATGAAACGATACAGTTACGAATATACGGCGGAATTGTTACGATTTGGTGACAAATCCGGCGACCCTCCAACCACTTGGCTGGCTGTGGACGCGGTGGGATTTTGACCGGCCCGTCCTATCGGGCAGCATGCCGGCCGATGACCCAGCCGTCCGGCAGCCACACGGCATTGGTTTGACCAAAGGCGGATTGTTCCGGCCACGAACCGCCGCCTTGCAGATGCAGCGTGGTGAACTGGTTCGGCGCGATGAGCACCGGAACGGTTACAAAACCATAGCCATTGGCGCGCGCAATGACGCGATATTTTCCTGCCGGAAGTTCCACTGACACCGGGTCTTGAAGCATGGTTCCTGAATTATTATGGACTCTCTGCAGCAGCTTCCCGTCGGTGTTGAAAATTCTGTAGTCGGAATACTCCGGGCGATAAGGATCACGGCTGTTAAAATCGGCATTGACCTCATAAGCGGAATAAACCACGAGCGTGCCCGTAGCCGATCGCGCTTTCGCCGATTGAATCGGAGTGGGGCCCACCGGATTGAGCACCAGCCCGCTCCTGCTGAGGGCGCAACCCGAAAACAGCACGCCGGCAGCGAGAAAACAAACCAGGAAGGCCGATTTCATAGTTTCATCATTTTCTGCCACAATTTTCCTCCGGCTGAAAGTTTCTGAAGGCGTTTTAATTCAGCACTCGGCCTGATTTGATGCGCTGAGGAGTCGGATTCAACTTACGGCAATCAGGGAGACCGGCTCACAGCGTTCGTTGTGGGCGGTGCCGGCGGCATGCGGGTCGAGCACCGGCCGTCCATCCACCAAAAAATGGTATTGATGATGGCCGTGAGGCAGCCAGACTTGGATGAACCACCAGCCGTCCTCCCGTCGTTCCATCAGGATGGGATGCCAGTTATTAAAATCGCCCACCAAATGAACGGTCTTTGCCCCGCGTGCGGCACAGTAGAAATTCACGGGTTTGATGGAAGGATTCGCGGAATAAATCCCGTTGCCGGATTTTTCTTGAATGATGGTCATAAAATAAAATTTTTCATTGATGCTTTCTTTCCATCGCTGGTTCGTTTTCATTTTGCCTCCTCGTTGCCGGTTCAAAACTCATCTGGCTGTCTTGATGGAAGCGGGAATTTGGCGGCCGGTCAGTCAACCGTTCGAGCTTGGGACACGAGCACGAACGGTTCAGGCTCACCGAGGCATTCTGCGCCCGCACCTGGTCGCGCTCGTCGCGCAATTCCGGATTTTGGAGCAGCGCCCGGAATTCCGCATTGGTCAATTCGGAGACCAGGTCTATCCGCGCCGCCTGACCGACGGAAAAGTAAGTCGGTGAGTAGTGGCCAGCGATGATGATTCGGTCCTGGTTAAAAACGCGGTCGGGTTGTAATTCGCCGAGAATGCGCTTGGCAAGGTATCCATCGTTTTGGTCGAATGTTTCGAACGAACCGTCCACTTTGCGGACGTAGTAAATTTGCAGGAGGTGGTTTGTGGCACTCATAAGCTGCCCGGGCAGAATACGGATTCGTTTCGTCCAGCGATGCCGGTCCGGTGGAATTCAGCCATGACTTCAGCTTCCGCACGGAGCCAATCATTCAAGGCGCGGCCCGGGCGGCATCCTCCGGCGAGCCAGAGCTGGTATGCCCGTTGTTTGGTTTGGGTCCGCACCCGAAGACGCTCCGTCGCGTCAAAAATGACCGGGCGACAGAAGTGAGCATAAATCAACCGGATTTTTTCCGTCCGCTGTTTCCGGCGATGCGCATTGAACCGGTCATTATGCCGGCCTCGCAAAATGGATTTCCTGTCCGGCCGGCGATGAGGGTCGAACGGCGTTTTCATGGCCGAACCTCCATGACGGAATTCAAGGAGCCAAAAACGTTCGGGACATTTTTGCCGGCATCGGGATTATGCGTCCACACTCCATCCACGATGAATTTGTATTCATATCGGCCCGGAGGCAGCACGAGCCGCTTTTCCCACAAGCGCTGGTCGCCACGCCGGATCATGGGCAGACCGTCTGGCAACCAGTCATTGAAGTCACCGCACAGGTAAACCTCCTCCGCCTTGCGGCTGTTCAACACGAAAACCACCTCGCGATGGGCAAAGGCAGCCGGGTGGCCGCCCTGCTTTTTCATGCCCACGATTGCTTTTGACATACGAATCCTTTCCACATTTTCGGCATCAGGTTTTCGCTTACCGATGCGACGCACATGCTGTTCGTCCTCGGAATCGCTCGCGTTCCTGACCCACCTGTTTCCATCTTAATTGACACGCTGAAGATTAATGACGGATGAAGAGCGAATTAAAATGCGAAGCGAGGCAGGGGTAGCGCTAACGCCATTCTGTTTTGTATTGGAACATGCAGCCGCTGCCGAGCCCAAGCTTGGCCATCGGCCCTGCCACTTCAACGATGACCACCGCCACCACCGCCGCCGCCATGACCGCCGCCACCCCATCCGCC
>CAWHAH010000041.1:0-39132 GCA_963827205.1 uncultured Verrucomicrobiae bacterium | reverse complement strand
ACTGCCATACGAACGGCGTCCCGGAGCGGCGGAACCGCATCGCGGTCATCCCCTGAGCCGGGTCAAATCTTATTTATGAAAAAACTTTTCCTCGTTCTGCTTGGATTCATTTTCCTGGGCGGCAATTTGCTTTCCCAGGAAGCAAAGCCGCCGGTGCGGTTGGCGATCGTTGGTTTGGCTCACGATCATGCCCTGGGATTCATTCCCCGGTTGAGCGACCGGCAGGATGTTCAACTGGTTGGAATCGTTGAAACGAATCAGGACTTGATTGCGCGTTATGCCCGGCGGTTCAATCTGGATTCAAACCTTTTTTCCCCCAGCCTCGAAGCGCTCCTGGCGCGGACAAATGTGCAGGTGGTGGCGACATTTACCAGTGTGTTTGACCACAAACGCGTCGTGGAATCATGCGCCGCGCATGGCGTGGACGTGATGATGGAAAAACCACTGGCGGTGAACATGAATCATGCCCGGGCAATCGCGGCGGCGGCGAAAAAGGGCGGCATTCAGGTTATCGTGAATTACGAAACCACGTGGTATCCCGGAAACCAGGCGGCCTACACCATGGTCCACGATGAACATCAAATCGGCGACGTCTTTAGAATTGTTTTTCACGACGGCCATCAAGGGCCGAAGGAAATCGGTTGCTCGACCAATTTTCTTGGCTGGCTGACCGACCCGGTTCTCAACGGCGGCGGTGCCATCAATGATTTCGGCTGCTATGGAGCGGACTTGGCCACTTGGTTCATGGACGGGAAGAAGCCGGTTTCTGTTTTTGCCGTGGCGCAACACCTCAAACCGGACATTTACCCGAAAGTGGAAGACGACGCGACGATTGTGCTGTCGTATCCCCGAACGCAAGTGATCCTCCAGCCATCGTGGAACTGGCCGTTTGGCCGAAAGGATATGGAGGTTTACGGAAAAACGGGTTATGTGTTTGTGCCGCAGCCGGATTTGCTCAAGGTGCGGACCGCGAAAAAGCCTGTTGAAACCGAAGTTACGCCGCCGCCGATCGCCGGCGCCAATGCCGACCCGCTTTCATATCTTGCTGCCGTCGTCCGGCGGGAAATCAAACCCTCCGGCCTTGCCTCCCTCGAAGTGAACCTGATTGTCGTGGAGATTCTGGATGCCGCGCATGAGTCCGCCCGAACGGGAAGACGAATTAATCTTTAGAACAGACCTCCCCTTGGCCACGACCCAACTCGTCGGCCACCGGTCATAACTATTGCCAGGGTTGGCTTGAACGATGACATTAGAGATGTAATCAGTTTATTGCCGGCCTCTTGGAGAATGCGTTGGCAGGCCTCTCAATGCTTTTGCACCGTGGGGCCTGTCAAAGTGCGAACCAGGAAATTGCGATAACCGGGCAAGTTCTTCCAGGTTGTCGCCACGGTCATGCTGGCACCGGCTGGATCAATAACCGTCATTCCTTGATTACTGACTGAAATGTTCAGCGTTTCCAATCCCAGGAACGGCTTCGGGCCGGGATCCGCCAGGTAAACCGCTACCGTGTCGTAGAGCACGCTGCTCTCGGTCAGTTCGGAAACCGTGCTCTTTCCCGACCAGATCCGATAGTTCTCCAGCATGGCACGCACCATGGTGTCCTGATTCGTTTTTAATTGCTCGAAAGCAGATCCGGAGAGTTTCACGAGTCCGCAGGTGTCCAACGGCGTAAATGCGAAGCTCCGCCAGGGCGCGGCAAATACCCGTTTTGAGCCGGGGACAAAATGCATGTTATATTCCACCTCGGGTTTGGGCTTGTTGCCGTAACCTTCGCGGACACTCCCCAACATGCCCACGAAATTCGCCTTGCGAGCAATGTCCGGGTCACGCGTCAGGGCTTCATTCAAGGTCTCCAAAGGCCCGATGGCGATGATGGTTGCGGGCGTGCCATTGCTGGCTTGCGCGTTGACGGTATCAATGAGCGCTTGGACACCGTCTTCAAAGACGTGACCGGGGTAATCGCTTAATTTGTAATCGCGCACCCAACCAAGTTGTCCTCCGGTACCCTCTCGCCCTCCAGCACCCAGGCCCACCGCCACGTCGGTGCGACCTGCGATGGTCAGCAATCGGGCCACAATCTTGGCCCGGTATTCGGCTTTGCCTGACGTTGTGGTGACCAGTTTCAGATCGAATTGCGGCGACTTGAGCAGCAGGGTCAGCGCCCAAGTGTCGTCAATGTCGTCACCAATATCCGTATCCAGAATGACCGGAATGGGCGTTCCCGTCGCCGTGAATGCAGCAATAAGAAGTGCCAGCAAACCGGCTGCAATGCGGAGGGAGAGAAATGGCTTTGCGGTGTTTGTTTTCAAGGATGCTTTCAACTTTGTTGAAGTCGCTTGCATAACAGTTTCAGGTTCAAGACTGGTTAAGCAGGTCGTATTTAAACTCATTTAAGAGCAAGTGGCAAAGGTTATCGGTAGTGGTACAGTTCACGGGGACGAATTGACCGCGTCCAAGCAGGCTGGGGCAATCCTCTGGAACGTTCTCGTTTTCAATTCATTTTCCGGTCGCGCCAACGAATAGTGAACAGACGGATTGCAGGATAATGTTGTCTTCGAAACCGGGATTCACTTAGATTCACTTTTACAGCGTGGCACCAGCAATCATAGGATTGGCCCTGTTACTTCCCATGGCGAAGGCGGAAATTGAGACCCATCTTCCGCCAGTTGAATTTCGCCCACAATCCGACGGTTCCCTGGTGCTCTCAAGCGGTCATTGGAAGTTGCAGAACGCGAGTCTCGTCAAAGCCGCGCCGGAGCGCATCGCCCAATTGGGCTTCGACGACAGCAAGTGGCTCGCGGCAGTGGTGCCCGGCACGGTCCTCGGCAGTTACGTGGCGGCTGGCGCCGAGCCGAATCCTTGGTTCGGCGATCAAATGAGCCAGATCTCGGATGAGTTTTTTTCGCGGAACGATTTCTGGTATCGCGACACCTTCATGGTTCCGGCCGATTACTCCGGCAGGCGTATCTGGTTGAATTTCGACGGCATCAACTGGAAAGCGGAGGTTTTTCTAAATGGCCAGACGGTCGGACGCATTGACGGCGCGTTCATTCGCGGGCGGTTCGATGTCACTGCAACCGCCAAACCCGGCACGACAAACTGCCTGGCGGTGTTGATTCATCGGGTGGCCCATCCCGGCCCCGGAAAGAACAAGGTGATTCACAAGAAACTTGGCTCGCCGACCGTCAATGGCGATGTCCTCGGCGCCGACAGTCCAACGTTTGTCGCCAGTGCCGGCTGGAACTGGCTGCCGATTGTGCGCGGCCGCAACATCGGCATCTGGAACGACGTCCGGCTGGAAACCTCCGGCGATGTCACCATCACTGATCCGTGGGTGACTTCGCAAATTCCACTCCCGGACACTTCGCGCGCCGATCTTACCGTGCGAACCGAACTTTGCAATCATTCGACGCAACCCCAGCCCGGAAAGCTGGTCGGCACCATTGGCAATGTGACCTTTGAACAGCCCGTGTCACTCGACCCCGGAGAGACCAGGGACGTGACGCTTGATAAAGCCAACTGCCCCGTGTTGTCCCTTCCGAATCCGCGTCTCTGGTGGCCGAATGGCTACGGGGCCCAACCGCTCTACACGCTCAATCTGCGTTTCGAATGCCGCGGCGCGGTCAGCGACAAAAAGGTGGTTACCTTCGGGATTCGCAAGATTGATTACAAAGTAATCAACAATGTTCTCACGTTGTGTGTGAACGGCAAACGCATCCTTTGCCGCGGCGGCAACTGGGGCATGGACGAAGGCATGTTGAACTGCGACCGCGCCGGTTATGACCTTCGCGTGCGGCTGCATCACGACGCCAATCTGAACATGATCCGCAACTGGGTGGGTATGGTCGGGCGCCAGGCATTCTACGACGCGTGCGACCGATACGGCATTCTGGTTTGGGACGATTTCTGGCTGGCCAATCCGGTGGACGGACCCGACCCCGATGACCATGCGATGTTCATGGCCAATGCGCGCGATAAGGTTCGCCGGGTGCGCAGCCATGCCGCGCTGGCCCTCTACTGCGGCCGCAATGAAGGCGAACCGCCGGCCAACCTCGACACTGGGATGCGGGAGGCCACGGCCACGCTGGATGGCACGCGACTTTACATTCCGAATTCGGCCGCAGGAATCGTCACCGGCCATGGTCCTTACGAAATCAAGGATGTTGAATGGTATTTCGCGAATCGCGGGAAGACGTTCCATTCAGAACTGGGCATCGTAGCCGTGCCGGTGGTGGAGAGCATGCGCGCGATGATGCCCGCGGAAAATCTCTGGCCCATCAACGATATGTGGGCGGTGCACGACTATCAGTCGCCCCGGATGCCGCTCTACACCCAACGCGTCACGCAGCGCTATGGCCAGCCCACCGGCATCGAAGATTACTGCCGCAAGGCGCAAATGGTGAACATGGAATCAGCCAAGGCGATGTACGAATGCCTGCAAGCCAATCAAGGCGGCGGGCTGCTGGTATGGATGACCCTGCCGGCGTGGCCTTCGCTGATTTGCCAGCTTTACGATTATTACTTTGAACCGACGGCCGCTTATTTCGGCGCCAGGAAAGCCTGTGAACCGGTGCATATCTTCTGGAATTCGGACACGGATAGAATTGAAGCGGCTAACGACACCGTCACCAATTGCGACAATCTGACTGCCGAAGCCTGGATTTACGGCCTCGACGGCAAGGAAAGCTGGCACAAATCCGTGCCGATTGATTTGGCCAGCACGAGCGTTCGGGAATGTTTTCCCGTTCAACGGCCAACCGACCCGAAGCAGGTCTTTTTCGTGAAATTGGTCCTGCGCCGGGGCGCGGAAATTATTTCGGACAACTTCTATTGGAGCAGCGGAAAGGGCGAATCGTGTTCGGACCTAAACAAGTTGCCCAACGTGACACTCCCGGCCACCGCTAGCCGGTTTGACAACGGCCAAACCTGCCGAGTCCGCGTCCGAATTTCCAATCCAACCCGAACCGTGGCGCTGATGATCCGGTTGAAGGTTCGGCGTGACCGTTCCGGCGACAGAATCCTGCCGGTGTTTTACAGCGACAACTATTTCTCACTCCTGCCCGGCGGAACCCGCGACGTCACGCTGGAGTTTGCCAAAGCCAGTCTCGCTGGTGAATCGCCGAAAGTGTTCGAGGAAGGTTGGAACGTTTCCGGCCGGGAAATTCCCCTGTCGCCGGAACCAACAAATCCGTAATGAAGCTGGCTGGGCAATTTCCGTCTTAACCCATTTTAACAAGAACTTCGTTCTCCTTTTTCATTTTGGAGACGGGAATCAGGTTGCCCTCGATTGCCTCACCGTTCAGGGTGATTTTCTTAACACCCTTCTGGACGCCTTTGGGATTCACGACTTTGATATTGAGCGTTTTATTGCGGAACCGGCGAACGGCGGTGAATTCTTTCCACTTGGCCGGGACGCAAGGATCAATGAGAAGGCCTTTGTAATCGGGGCGGATACCGAGAATATACTGCGTGGCTGCATAATAAGCCCAGGATGCGGCGCCGGTCAGCCAGGGGACGCGCGATGCGCCGTAACGCGGGCTGAAAATGCTGTGAGTGTATTGCGAGTAAACGTATGGTTCACTGCCGCGTATCTCGGCTTTATTGTTGAACGCGGCCGGCATGGAACTGCGGAAATATTTAAATGCCCGGTTGCCGTGACCGAGCATCGTTTCCGCCATAACCGCCCAGCCCTGCGTGTGGTTGAAAATGCCGCAGTTTTCCTTGACGCCCCCATTGAACACAACCGAGCGGACTTCCGCGCAGGGGATATTTTCATAAGGTGGCGCGCAAAGCATAAGCCCGTAATTGGTGGCGAGCTTTGCATTGACCGAAGCCATCGCCTGCTTGGCGCGTTTTTCGTCGGCGTGGCCGCTGATAACGCCCCAGGACTGCGTATTGAGATAAATTGAACCCTGCTTGTTTTCGTGTGAGCCGATTTTTTCGCCGGTCTCCTTGTAGGCGCGGACGTACCATTCGCCGTCCCAGCCGAACTTGTCGAGTTTCCCGTCAATTATCTCGAGCTGCTTTTTCGCCCATTTGATTTCGGCGGTCTTGCCAAGCATGCCGCAAATCTCGATATAGGTCGTCAGGCCGTAACGCACCTGCAGGGCGACAAACACCGAAGTGCCCTTCGTGCCCAGGCGCAGGCAATCGTTCCAGTCCGCGAAAAGGCCACTGGGCAAACCGCGTTGGCCCTTGCGTTTGAGATTGAATTCAATCGCCCGACGCAAGTGGCCGAGCACGGCCGCCCTGCCTTTGTCGGCGTATGGCAGGACTTTGTTATAAAAGCCGGTATCGCCCGTTTCCTTGACGTAGGTGGGAATCGCGTTGAAAAGCCACAGGCAGTCATCGGAACGGTATTCGTCTTCCTTGGGCAGTTTCTCTTTGCCGGGCTTGTGCGTAAAGGCCATGACGATTGGCATCGCACCACCGGTGGAGCCTTGCCCGGTAATCATCAGCTCAAGGCGCTTTCTCGCCTCATTGGGGATGATTTGCATCACGCCCATGAAATCCTGGACGGTATCGCGGTAACCCAGCCCGTCGCGTTCGCCGCTGTAAATCAGACTGGCCATGCGCGACCAGGCATAGGTAATCAGGCAGTTGAACGGACTCCACATGTTCATCATGCTGTTGAACTGCGGGTCCGGCGTACGAATGCTTAACCCCTCGATGCGGCTGTGCCAGTATTGGCGGAGCTTTTGGAACTCGGCTTTGACTTTGGCGGTGTCGCCGAAATGCTTGACGGTTTTTTTGCCTTCGACCGACGCCTTGCCGACGCCCATCAGAACGACCAGCTCTTTTGTCTGGCCGGGTTCAAGTTCAATATCGATCTGGATTGAGCCGCTGCCGTCGTCACCAAAGGCTTTCGAACCGGTGCACTTGCCTTTTTCGACAACCATCGGATTCGCGTAACCGCGATATGGACTAATAAACACGTCGCGGTCAGTATCGAAGCCGACCACGTCACCGCCAAGGAACGCCAGAAAGGACCGGTTATCCTGGCCGCTGATGAGGACGGAACTTCCGTAATCAATGATGCCGTCAACGAAATCCATTTTCACTATGCCGTGCGAGTATTGCAGGTTAAGAAAATCATGGAAGCACTTCCAGAGGTTTGGGTATTCGACGAAGGAGAACAGGCTCAAGTTTCTTTTTACAGCGTCTTGGTTCGTGACCTTCAACAGCCAGCATTCGAAATGTTTGCCTAGCGGAACGAAATAGGTGGTTTCCGTTTCAATCTTTGAATACCGGGAATTGATGATGGTATAAGCAGTGCCATGCCGGCAGGTGGTTTTATATTGGTCCAATGGCTTGCCAACGGGCTGCCAGGCATTGGACCAGTAATCGCCCGATTTTTTGTCGCGGATATAGATGTAACGGCCCGGCTGATCGGTCGGGACGTTGTCGAAACGCAGCCGCGTCAGGCGCCCCTCTGCGGCCGACAAATAGAAACTGTAGCCGCCGGCGTTATTGGTGATGATGGTGCCGTATTTCGTCGAGCCGAGATAATTCGCCCAGGACCGCGGCGTATCAGGTCTTTCGATTACGTATTCCTTTGCCTGGTCGTCAAAATATCCGAATCGCATAATTTTGGCGCGATCAAACTTCCGAGTTCTTCTTGATATAGTTGATTAATTTATCAACCTGCGTGAACGCGAGGGCCGTGCAAGTATCAGCGGCGCCGTAATAAATGGCGATGCGGCCCGTCGGGGCGTCATACAGGTTCGCGCAAGGGAACGTCACGTTCGGCACAAAACCGGTGGTCTCATACAACTTCTCCGGTGTGAGCAAATAATCGCGGGTCCGATAGAGCACTTTCCAGGGCTTGTTGATGTCGAGGATAACCGCGCCGAAGCTGTAAACGAAGCCGTTGCAGGTTCCTGACACGCCGTGGTAGAACAACAGCCAGCCTTCGGTTGTCTCAATCGGAATTGGGCCGGCGCCGATTTTTGTGCCCTGCCACCAGCCGCTGCCGCCCCGGCTCATAACGTGCTTGTGATTTCCCCAATAAATCAGGTCCGGGCTTTCACTAAGGAAAATATCTCCGAACGGCGTGTGTCCACTGTCGCTGGGACGGCTCAATAGCAAATACTTGCCGTTGATTTTTCTAGGGAACAGAACGCCGTTCCGGTTGAAGGGCATCAATGGGTTCGGCATACGAATGAAGGTCTTGAAATCCTTGGTCTTACCCAGGCCGATTGAGGCCCCATGCATATCGTCACACCATACGGCATAGTACGTATCATCGAGCTTCACGAACCTTGGATCATAACCGTAGCTGAGCGGATTGGGTTTCCCTTTTTCATCAACCCATTGTATGGGCTCGGGTCCAATCTTCCATTGGAGGCCGTCCTTGCTTTTGCCAAAAAACAACGTCGCCCGCCCGTTTTTCTGGTCGGCCCTGAAGACCCCGACAAATTCATTTTTATGCGGCAAAACCGCGCTGTTGAATATTCTGGCAGCCTTGGGAATCGGGTTCCAGCTCAGGATGGGATTGCCGCTGTATCTCCATAGCACATCCGGGCAATCTTTGGGTTTATCTTCCCACGGTATGTTGGGTAGTGATTCGCCGATAATCGTCTTTTTCATCTCGTTATCTTTTTCGTTGTTAAACGGAAAATGATATAATGTTACCGCGGCGCACGCCGGGAACGCGGGAAAAACAAAACATCACACGGCTGCGGCAGTCTGGCCGCCGGCCTTGCGTCTTTCGTCCAGGTCCGCTTTGATTTTTGCCATGGTCGGTTCGTCCAATTTGTAGAACAAAAGAATGATTAACGCGACCAATCCTATCGCGACCGGGATTACACTCATCATCGCCTTCAAACCATTCTGGACGTCCACGTTTTGAGCCACGTTGGCCACGAATCCGGTTGATGCCAGGATCAAGCCCGCGATCATGCTTCCAACGGTCCATCCAATCTTGTTCGACATGATGGAAGCCGAAAACACCAGGCCGGTGGCCCTTCGACCGGTTTTCCATTCTGAATAGTCGGCGGCATCGGCATACAGAACCCATAACAGCGCGGAAATGGGACCTCCCACCAGTGAGCCGATGGTCTGAAAGACGAAAATCAGCACCAGGTTTTCCGGTTTAAAGAAATAGAATGAGCCGGTGCAAATGAGCGCGGTGACAAAAAGAATGATCAACGCCTTCTTTCTCCCGCAGACTTTCGCGAACCACGGAACCAGAATCACGCCCACTATCGCCAGCGCCTGCCCGATGGTATTGAAAGCGGATGCCAGCACTTCAAAGCCAAATTTGTGAGTCGCCTCAAGCAGGGCAATCTCTTTTCCCCCGAAAAGGCCTATCAGCGGGTTAATGATACTTAAAACGAAATTAAAAAAAGTCGCCAACCACGGACTGACCTGTTCTCCGATGTAATACTTGAAATAGTGGGTGGTCACACTCATGCGGATGCAAACGAAGAGGATGAAAAGAATCGTCGCGGCAAACAACAACATCCAGGGCACATTCTTGGTTAAATCCGCCAGGTCTCTTGTGATGGAAGTCTTCTCCTTGGCGATGGGTTGAATGCGTTCGTGGGTTGAAAGGAAAGTTATCAAAAAAAGGACAACCGCCGCCGCACCGTAAATCAGCAGCGTCACATGCCAGCCCTTCTGGGGGTCGGTACCGTCGTGCCCGAAATACCGGGCCAGTGGCAATGCCGTGAGCGAAACAATAAAACCGCCCACATAAGCACCGATAAATTTGCAGGACGAGGCGCTCGTTCTTTCGATCGGGTCGCCGCTGATGACACCCAGCAAGGCGGTATAGGGAATGTTGACCGTCGAATACATGAACATGAAAAAGACGAAAGTGACATAGGCGTAAACCACTTTTGCCGGTCCGCCAAAAGCAGGCGTCGAAAATGCCAGAATCGCTGAAATAGCCAGCGGAACGGCTCCCCATAATATGTAGGGCCTGAATTTGCCCCACCGGCTTTTAGTGCGGTCAGCGGTCATTCCGATGACCACGTCAAAAAAAGCATCCAGCAGCCTGGAAACGCCAATCATTATCCCGGCGGCGGCGGCGGCCAGGCCGAATACGTCCGTGTAAAAGAAAAGCAGGTACAACGTAATGGTCTGCCAGAACAAGCAGGATGCCAAATCACCAAAGCCGTAAGTGATTCTTTCTCTTAACGGACATTTCTGGATTTCGCTGTTCATTATCTTCCCTGTTTTGTTGGTTTATTGGTCGGCTGAATTTTTGAGTGGTGAGAATCTGATTTCTGATGCTGCCGGCCAAAACGACAAATGTGTGTTCGCCGCGTTCATGGCGTTCATCCTAGCCACACATCGGGCGTGGTCGAGCGAAAAATAAGCGGGCAGCCCGAATCAAAGCCGCTTTTCGTCCAAGTCAATCACGTCCACGAAGGTCTTGACGTTGTCGCGGTGCGCGCCGCCGCACTGTTCCTTGCGCATTTTTAACCGCGCGAGGGCCGTTTCATCGTTCGAAAGCGGGCGGCTCAACATATCCTTGGTGTGAGCAGCCTTGTCCGCCGGTGATTTTCGCACGTTTTTGCGCACCCAATCACACACCTCGCCATCGGTGATGGATTTTTTCACCACGTCAATCATCTGTTCGTGCGTGACCCCGGCGTATTTGAGCCACAAGCCGTCAAAACCCTTGCCGAAGTTCTCCTGATAATCGGCGTGGAGTTTGCCCGCCAGGTGCAGGCGGATTTTGTCAAGGTAACGCGGCAGATACATCCAGCCGTCCATCGTTTCGCGCGGGCTGCGCGGATAAATAATGTCGCTCATGGTTCGTGAATCGTTGAATGGTTGAACCGGTTTGTCAAAACGAATCCCTCGCCATGCTTGGGGCTCGGACGTGAGTCCGCTCAAGCTATTTTGGCAGAAACGGACGCACGCGTTCCACCAGCAATTTGTAGCCGGCAACGTTGTAATGAAGCTGGTCGGCGAGGAACAGTTCCGGGCGCGGCTTGCCGTCGGCTCCCAGCACCATGGCATACGTTTCGATGTATTGCAGATGCGGCGTCCGGCGCGCGTATTCCTCCACCATCGCGTTCAGCGCCTTTTCCTTGTCCCGCTGTGTCCAGCGCGCAGGGGTCGGGCTCCAGGAGATAAACACAATTTCCGTTTCGGGCAATTTGGTTCGGACCTTGGCCACGAATACCTTGAAATCCGCAAAGACTTCCTCCGGTGATTTGCCGGCCCAGAGATCGTTGCCACCGGCGCGGAAAAAAATCATCCGCGGCGCATAGGGAAAAATAATCCGGTCGGCAAAGTGGGTGGAATCTGCGATTTCCGACCCGCCGAAACCACGGTTGATGACCCGCTGATCCGGAAAATCTCTGGCCAGCGTCGTCCATTTTCGAATGGTCGAGGAACCGATGAACAACAGCGCGTCCTTGGGCGGCGGATTGGTCCGGTCCATCGCTTCAAACGCGGCGATTTCGCTTTCCCATTTGCCAAAGTCGTGTCCGGTTTCGGTACCCGGCGCAACACGCGGCGGTGCGATGACGAAATAGCAAATCAATGAGAACAGGGCGGCCCGGTTCAAGTTCATGAAGTCATTGTCAGGGCAATAAATCCGTGCGGCAACTAAATTTCGACTGTGAGGCAAATTGACGGGCGTCGGCTGCGTTCTTGTCAGCGCCAATGTTCTGGCTCATGCTCGCAGCATGAAGCAGCGTGGTGGACACGATTTTGACGTGGCGGTGATTGGCGGCGGCAGTGCCGGTTACGCCGCGGCCCGGACCGCAGCAGGCGCGGGATTGAAAACAATCGTCATCGAAGGCGGCGAAGAGGTTGGCGGACTTTGTATCTTGCGCGGTTGTATGCCCACCAAGGCGCTGCTTTACGCCGCGGAAGTGATGCATCTGGCCAGCCATCCCAAACCGTGGGGCATCCGCGCCGGAAAAGTCGGCTTCGATTTCAAGAAGGTCATGGCGCGGAAAAATGCGCTCATCAAGGATTTTGCGGATTATCGCGTTCGGCAGCTCAAGAGCAAAAGGTTCAAATTCATCCGGGCCAACGCGCAGTTTGTGGATGACCATACGCTAGCACTGACAGGTTTCACGAATGTGACCGGAGCGTGTTCGGCGCGACAGCGTCTTGGACTGCGGCAGCCCTCTGCCGCCTTGGCGATGGAACCGGCGTTCGAAAAAGCGCCAGAGGACTGGCGCACTCCAAAACCTGGCGGAAATTTTCTCACCGCCGCGCATTTCATCATCGCCACCGGCTCCAACGTTGCAGCTCCGCCCCTGCCTTCGCTTCGCGAAATCGGTTACCTGACCAGCGACGACGCGCTGGCGCTCAAACGATTGCCCAAATCTCTCGTGGTTCTTGGCGGCGGGCCGACGGCATGCGAATTTGCCCAGTTCTTCGCTCGCTTCGGCGTCAAAGTCACGCTCATCCAGCGCAGCCAACACATTTTGAAGGAGTTTGACACCGATGCGGCGGCGGAAGTCGAAAAAGTCTTCCGGCGGGAAGGCATCAAAGTTTTTACCGGCACGAGGCTGCTTGATGCGCGGTTAGTGGCACGGGCGTCCCGCCCGTTCGAATCACGCGGTAATGCGGCACGTGCCACTACGAAAGAAGTTTCCTTCGAGCACGACGGCAAAATGGTTTCCGTTTCCGCCGAGGAAATTTTATTTGCGCTAGGCCGAGTGCCGAACTCGGCCTCGTTGAACTTGGAAAAGGCTGGCGTGAAAACCGAAAATGGCCGCATTGTTGCGAATGAATTCATGCAAACGAGTGCGCCGCATATTTACGCCGCGGGCGATTGCACCGGGCCGCATGAAATCGTTCACCTCGCCGTGCAGCAGGGCGAAATCGCGGCGCACAACATCGCCAATCCGAAGACGCTGCGCCAAATGGATTATCGGTTGCTGATTTCGGTCGTGTTCACCGACCCGCAGGTGGCATTCGTTGGCCTGACCGAAAAGGAGGCGCAAGCGCACGGCGCCGCGTATCTGGCGGCAAGTTATCCGTTCAACGACCACGGCAAATCGCTCATCATGGAGGCAAAGGACGGTTTTGTGAAATTGCTGGCCGAGCCGAAGTCGGGCCTTCGCCGCGCCGGAGTGCCAGCGGGTTCACTGAACGCAGGCGGTTCAAGCAGCGATGCGGGAGAACAAGTCGGTAGAGCTTCGGCCACGCAGGCGGGCGAAATTCTGGGCGGCAGTTGTGTCGGGCCGGTGGGCGGCGAGTTGCTCCACGAAATTGTTGCGGCAATGGCGAAGCGGATGACGGTTCACGAACTGGCCGCGATGCCGCATTATCATCCTACACTTGCGGAAATCTGGACCTATCCGGCGGAGGAACTGGCAGGGCAAATTTTGAACAGGAGCAAACGGAGATAACGGAGAGGAATTCAATACACCGACATCAAGACCGCCGCTGGAACGGAATAGATTAACCACGAAACACACGAACTACACGAAAACTCAAAGGAAGCTTCTCCCTGTTTCTGCTTTAGTGTGTTTGGTGTGTTTCGTGGTTGAAAAATCAATACACGAGAACGAGAACCGCCGCCTGCTGCGCCGACTTCACAACGTCCTCAAACTTCCGGTCCGCCGTCACCGGGCCTTTGAGCTTCGCCGAAACATCCGGCACAGATTCGAGGAAGCTCAACAGCAAACTGCTCTTGACCGCGTAATTCACATTCTCCGGCAACGATCCACTCGCCGCCAGCGCCGCCGACGCGTCCGGTTTGGCCGGCACGATGCCGATCACGTTGCCCCGTTCATCGACCAGTGCCCCGCCTGAATTGCCCGGCTGGCATGGCAGGCTGATTTGAAAATAGCGCGGGTCATCCCCGGCACCGGACTGCGACGTGAACTTGTAAGCCGATTGAAAAACGACTATACTCGCCGCATGGCAAAGAAATCCACTGCGAAACCAACTGTGCCTACATTGACGATGGCCCTGAAACCCATCGATGTTAAGCGAGTAATCCTCCAAGATGACGATTTCGGTCACGAAATGCGTGTCGGGAATATTTTCAGCGTTATCCGCCGCAGCGTCACCAATCCGGCATATAAAATAGCACCGGAACATGGAGGAACTTACACAGATTTACTTAGTGGAAAGCCAAGGCAATTCGACTATCGTTTTCAGATTCGCAATCGCTATGATCAATCGCAGTGTGTTTTGCTGGCCGTAGAGTGCAAGAATTTACATGAATCGTCTCCACTGGTTATGTGTGGAAGATCAAGGACAAGCGAGGAAGCATACCATACGTTTATCGAATCCAGTCGAACCCACCCATCTTCAGTCACAAAAACCAAGACGGGAAATTCGATTTATCCGGCGGGGGAATTTGTGGGAAAGAGTCTCGTTCGTCTTAAAAAGGAACCAAACGGGCAATTAAGATCAGTCTCTGAACCCGACATTTACGATAAATGGTCTCAAGCACTGGCGTCCTCGGTTGAACTTGCCGAACGGGCAGGTTCATTGTCACAGGATTCACAGAATTATCCCGACAAGGTTTTATCAATGATAATGCCGGTGGTTGTCGTGCCCGATGGATTATTATGGACAGTTAACTACGATCAGGCGGGACAAATTCCAGAAGATCCAGCTTTGGTGGAAGAGTGTGAGTTTTTCGCTGATAGAAAATTCCACGTTGAAGGTTCGAGTTCGTCACAATTTGTTTTGACTCATATTCATTTCGCCACCCTTAAAGGATTTTTCAATATGCTAACTCGCCTTCATGAATGTTCCGATAATTATTGGAACAAATTGTTTTGAATGCTGGTATGGGCAAGGCAGAATACTACATCTTGATCGGCGGCAACGAGACCGGCCCGTGGACACTTGGCCAGGTGCAAGCATTTTGGCGGGCGGGCGCGATGACTTTGGAAACACTCTACGCCCAACCGGGCGTGTCCGAATGGAAACCGCTCTCGGCTATTCTTGATGTTGCCCCGTCCGCAGCACCAACGCCGACGCAGCAATCAGAAAATTCCTACGCTGATGAGCACTGGAAAATGATTGAAACCACCGTCAATGTGATGCTGCCGGTGGATGTAACAAAATTGCGGCAGTGGTTGCGAGAAAAGCTGACTGCCATCGGCTTTGCACCGGAGACGGATGCAAAACGCGAATCCTTTGAAGACTACCTTGCCCAATTCTCCAACGAGGAGCAGAAGCAGGCGTTCGGCGAAGAAAATCTCACTGCCTATCGTCGTGGCAAAATAAAAGCCGCCCAACTCATCGGTAAGACGGACAACCTGATAACGCTGGAACAATTCAGGGTGTCGGAACCACTCCTAATTTGTGATTCTGAAAAATTTCGTAAGATGGGTGAGGAGAGCGGGCGCAGGGCTGGCGCGGCGATGGAGGCGGCCCGGCAGGCGCGCATCGCGCAGGAGCTGTTCAAGTCCAAAGAGGCCGCCAATGAGTGACATCCAGATTGACGCGACGAAAGACACGTCTTCCGTTGAGCCTCTCACGGCGGAAAATGCTTTGTGGATAATGGCGATGGTAGAGCGAATGGATGCCCATTTGTTCCATGTCGCTGAACCGACAAAAATTGAACCAACCGAAGCTCAAAAAGCGGCGAGCGAGGAATTGCATAGACGGTTGGAAGCCCGAATGAGTCAGATGGATTCAAATTTGGACCCTATCAATAAAATGATTCAGGCCGCCGGTGCGGAACTCCCAGATGAATTGCCAGACACGCTGGGGAAAATGGAGCGGAAGCGACCGGCGGAAATTCACCTGACCGAGCTACGGTTGTGGGTGCTGGACAATCTGTCCGCGCTCGGTTTGAAGCCAGAGTTAGAAAAGCCGGCAATTGATGCCAGCACGGTCAGCCTTTGGCTGGGGGAACTTTCCGACAGTGAACAGAACGCGATTTTTGGAGCAGAGAGAATGGAGCGTTACCGGGCAGGAAAATTGACCTCGCGGAAGTTGCTGGACGAGTTAGAGCGCGTGGCGACTTGCATCGCCACCGGCACTGGCAACGACCTCTTGGAAATGGCCAGCGAACTGTTTGACGGCGAGGAACGGATTGCGCCGGAAAACGCGCCACGAGCCATTGCGATAATTGAATACGCAATAAAAAAAAGCGTGGGAAACGCTGTTTTGATTTCCGAAGCCAATTCGATGCTGGCTGATATTTATGCTTCCACCGGCCAGATGGACAAAGTTGCGGCTTATCGGCAGCAGCGTGTTGCCACGGCAAAGGCTCGCGGCGAGGGTTGGGAAATTATGGCCGTCGCCCGCGAGTTGCGAAACAAGTCCGATAAGTTGACGCCGGAAGTTGCAACCGAACTCATTGACCTTGCGGAAGCGGTGCTACCGCTGGTTCGTGGTTTTGGGACGCTTTGTGAAGCGTTCGATCTTTTGGTGGAAACCTATTCCAAACTTGGCAACGCGGAAGCGGTGCGGACTTGCCGACAGAGGTATCTTGAAGCGGTTAAAGCCGCCATTGAAAAGGGCATCCCGATTCAATCCAATCAGCGGTCGAATGCTTATGGCCGGGCGGCAGACCTTTGTGAGCAAATGGGCAGGCCAGACGAAGCTGCGGATTTCCGCAAACAGCAATTGGAATTCGGCGACGGTTTTGGACTGCTCGACACGGCACTCGCCAAGCTCAAAATCTACGGCAAGACGATTGACAAGGAAACCGGCGCTCGTCTCTTGGATTTTTTGAGCAAAGCCGTGGAGCGGATACCCGCAGAATTTCCCGAACGCCACGCCGTCGCATATCGCGCCACGGGGGAAATTCTGGAGGCACTTGGCGACAAGCCGCACGCCGTTGAGTATTACGAATACGCCCTGCAAAAAAATCCCAAAGTTGGCGTGAAGAAAAGGCTGGATGCTTTGAAAAAGGAATTTCCGCCCAGCGTTTAACATCAATCGTCCATCCCAGAATGAATTCAGGAAATGAGTCCGTTGCCAATGCGGAATTCGGATTGTGGATTGGTAGGGACGCGCCGCCGCACGTCCAAGCTGACCGGCAGGTCAGCCCTACCCGAACAATTTTTGAAGTGCTTCCTCCGGCTTGAAGCCGTGAAGTTTCAAAACTTTATGCCGTGACTTTTGGCCACGCACCAATTCGATTCGGCCACGGGCGCAGTCCAGTTTCCCGGCCAGTAATTTAATCAGCGCCTGTTCGCCGCCGCATCCACCGGTGGCGCGGTAACTTTGATTCGCAGTTCATCGCCAAGCGGCTCGCCAATCTCATTGGCGGAGGCGCGCGGTTGGAGTTTTACCGACAGCAATGTCCCGTCGGATTGCGCGCGGAGAAAATTCGGAACTCGGCACGTTGAGTAATGGGCGTAGCGGCTTTCGGCAGAAAGCCGGACATTTCAACAGCAAAATACGGCGTTCTGCCGAGACGCCGCCACGATGCACATTTTTGTCGTAAAGACGCGTTGAAGCTTCACGGGTAAACCATTTGATAGCTGACGAAGGCCACATTCTGACTGTCTGGGGACCAGGACGGGACGTTAATCGTCCCCTGCCCGCCAAATAATTTCGCCAGCACTTGAATTTTCTTGTCGGCAAGCGACATGAGCCGGAGCAGCACGTCCTTGTTTGCGGGATGCCCCTTCACATCCTTTGCGTAGGAAAGAAAAACAATCCACCGGCCGTTCGGTGACGGATGCGCGAACCAGTTGTTGTAATTGTCGGACGTGATTTGCTCCTGGCCCGAGCCGTCCGGCTTCATCCGCCAGATTTGCATCCGGCCAGTCCGGTCGGAATTGAAATAAATATATTTCCCGTCCGGCGAGTAATCCGGGCCGTCATCCAAACCGCCCGGTGCGGTGGTCAGGCGGGTTTCTTCGCCGCCGTCAACAGGAATCGTCGAAATGCCAAACTGGCCGTTTCGTTCCGCGCAATACGCAAGCATTTTGCCGTCCGGCGACCAGCCGTGCCAATAGGACGGCGCCAGCGGCGTGACCAGCCGCGGCGCACCACCTGCAATCGGCAAAACGTAAATGCGGGACTTGCCATCCTGCGTCTGGTCGCTGACGGCCAACTGCATTCCGTCGGGCGAGAGGCCGTGGTCGTTGTTGCAATGAATTTGGTCCCCGGTGTTTACCAGTTCCGGCGTGCCGCCCTTCACCGGCAGTTTGTAAATCCGCCCGTTGCTGTTGAAGAGGAAAAATTTTCCGTCCCGCGACCAGTTCGGCGCTTCAATGTGGTCGCGGGTGTGGTAAACCGCGCTCCGGTCGGTGGAAGCCACTTGAACGGCTTCCAGTGTGCTTCCGAGCGCCGGCTGGGCCTTGGCGGGCGTGGAAACCGGCTTGAGTTCGACGTTCGAGAAAACCGCCTGCTCAATGGCCTTGTTGTCGTGCGCGCAAACGCCGAGGCCGACATAAAATTTGCCCTTGAATGGAATCCGCAGATAACCGCCGGCCGGTTTCAGGTCTTCACCCGCGGCCGCAAGCCACATTGAAATGTAATCGCCGCGTTTTTCGATTCGCATCCGCGCGGGGGCTGAGATGTTCGATTGAATTTCGTGCGTCGTGCCGTCCGGCGTATCCCGGTATTGGAGCGCCGTCAGGCCGACGCCATGGAGAGCGACATCCGCATAGACCGAATCCGGCTTGAGCGACTGGCGGATGAGAAGACACGCCTTGCGATGCGGATTGCCGCCGGTGCCGATGAATTTAACGTCCGCCGTCAACGTAAAATCGCCCGACATTTTGGTCCAGACAAAATGGAAGGCGTCGTTGGTGAACCACATGTTTTCGCCGCCACCCGCGATGAGATATTCGCCGGTGGCCGGGTTAAAGTCCACCGAACCGCGCCTGGCGACGTTGCCGATGTCGCGTTGGTGCGAAAAAATTCCCAGTTCGGCTGAAGCGCCATAAGTTAGTTTTGCACTCATAAGGAAAACGACAACGGTCAGAAAGTACCTGGAATTAGGCGTCATGCGGCCTACTAAAGCATACGGCGCGAGAATGGAAAGTGTTTTTTGCGCTTTCGAGCCCTGGAAATCATTTGTCCTCGGGGTTAATGAATTTGAAAGCGATGGCGGCGAGCGCGCCGGCGGCGAAGACATCATTTGTCCGTGCAAGCGTGCGCGGACGATCCACAGGTTGCATTTCATGCCGTCCGCCAGTTGTCACGTCTGGCTTACAATGTGGCGCAAATCCGCTGGGTGCAGACCGGCTTCACTGCCAATTTCAGCGCCAAGGAAACACCGCGAAACCTGATGGGTTTCAAGGACGGGACAAACAACCCATCGGTGAACGATCCCAAGCTGATGAACCAGTTCATCTGGGTGGGCAACGAGGGACCGGACTGGATGCGGGGCGGCAGTTACGTTGTCGCACGCCGGATTCGGATTGCGGTGGAGCATTGGGACCGGATGAAACTGGCGTTTCAAGAACAAACTATTGGCCGCCACAAATACTCCGGCGCGCCCTTGGGCAAGACCAACGAATTTGACAAAGCCGATTACGACGCGACTGATGCGGACGGCAATCCCGTCACTCCCGAAAACGCGCACATCCGTCTGGGTGCCGCGGTCAACAATGACGGTGCGCAAATCCTGCGACGGCCTTACTCCTACAATGATGGTGCCAATGTCACCGCCGAACGCTGGCCGCCGTGGCGGAACGAAACGGAATATGATGCCGGCCTGTTTTTTATTTGCTACCAGCGCGACCCGCGAACGGGATTCATCAAATTGTTCGAGAAAATGTCCAGGTTCGACATGATGAATCAATTTGTGACGCACACTGGCGGCGGGCTTTTTGCCTGTCCCGGAGGAATGAAAACAGGCGACTTTGTCGGACAGCAACTGTTCAAGGCATAACGCGAATCAACGATGACAAGGTGGCAGGAATCTTGGGGCCTGTGTTGATTTTTATTGCACAAAGGCATCGTTGGATATGAAATAGGGCGGTGAAAAGAATTTTGGCATTTCTTTGGATCGTTGCCAGCCTCGCACTTTCCCAGCGTAACATCTTCGCCTGGGACGGCGCAGGCCATATGCTCATTGCCGCCGAAGCCTTCCGCCAATTGTCGCCCGAGTTGCAAGCCCAAGCCATCGAAGCACTCAAAGCCCATCCTGATTACGACGAATGGGTGAAGTCATACCATTCCAATCCAACGGTTAGTCAGGCCGCCTATGTATTCATGCGCGCAAGTATGTGGCCGGACGAAATCCGCGGAAGCGGCAGTCCGTATGACCATCCCGAATGGCATTTCATTGACTATCCGTTGCGTCCGCCGGAATTTTTCCTCGAAGCCGACCAAAGGCCGACCAACAACGTGCTGTTTGGATTGATGCAATGTGAAAAGACGTTGAGTGACACTAACGCCGATCCGGAATTGCGCGCGGCGTATCTGTCGTTTCTCATTCATCTGATTGGCGATATGCATCAGCCGCTCCACTGTTGTTCGCTCTTTACGACAGCCTACCCGGAGGGTGATCGTGGCGGGAACGATTTTTACGTGGAGCGGGATGGACAAGGCGTCCGCTTGCACGGCATTTGGGACGGCTTGCTTGGAACCATTCCCCATCCGCTCGCCCAATGGGCGTATTCGTTCAAGATTGAAGCGGAATATCCAAGGGATTCGTTGCCGCAATTGGGCATGCACACCACGCCGAGGGATTGGAGTTTGGAAAGCCGTCACTTGGCATTTGAATATGGATATTTGAACGGCAATCTAAAGGGCAGCATTGATCCTGAAACTGCGCCTCCTTTGCCGCCCGGATATATCACGGCCGCGAAGAGAGTGGCGGAACAGCAAGGGGCGTTGGCCGGATATCGTTTAGCCGATGAAATCCGGAAATATCTGAAAATGGGAAAATTTGTGCCGCTTCTGCCCCCGAACACCAACACCGTGGTTGAAGTTCTGCCCGAAGAAATCGGGACGGCGCAAGCTGCGAACTATTACTATGAAGAAATGGTGGTAACGGGAAAAGTGGTCGAGGTAAGTATGCATCAGAACATCGCGTTGTTGAACTTTGACAGGCCTTCGCCTGATTCGCCCTTCACGGCGGTCGTATTCAGTGACAATTTCGGCAAATTCGGCGATTTTCAGAAATTCAAGGGGCAGGACGTGAAAATCAAGGGCGCGATTACCGAGTATCACAACAGGCCCGAAATGATTCTCGAATCCGCAAGGCAGATACAGATTGTCGAATCAAAATCCCAAAATTTGCAAGGAAATTGAAACTTTTCAGTCTCCCATACGCGCAGGAAGAGTTGGACACGGACTGCCAAAAGCGTTTTACATGACGGACTTTTCCGGGTGGGGAGTTGCAGCCGTAGCGGTGATGTCTGCCCAGCCATTATTGGCAGCGGCAATTGCGTAAAAAAGAACGCACCCAATAATTTCCTGTGGAATGGGTGCTGGCAACAGGTAGTTCATGCCGCCGGGACGTTCCACTTTGGAACCAGCCTGATCCATTTGAGTGTGACGCTCGTCAGCGAGTTTGCAGGCGAGGGCCAGACCTGATTGAGCATCAGGGGTGATGAGTGTGGGCAGTCCGTTTTTCATAAAAGTTGCGTTGGTGGGATTGAATCATTCGACGGAAGATCAGTGGTTACACGAGGTCGAAGCGATCAAGGTTCATCGCCTTGTTCCAGGCTGCGACGAAATCGTGAACAAATTTCTCCTGCGCGTCCGAGCTTCCATAGACTTCAGCCAGGGCGCGGAGTTGGGAGTTTGAACCGAAGACGAGGTCAACCCGCGTGCCGGTCCACTTGATGGCACCGGTTTTGCGATCGCGGCCTTCAAACACGTTCGCGTCCTGCGAGACCGGCTTCCACTCCGTGCCCATGTCGAGCAGGTTCACGAAGAAGTCGTTGGTCAGCGCCTCCGGTCGCTTGGTGAAGACACCGTGCTTCGCTCCGCCGAAGTTGGTCTTCAAGACGCGCATGCCGCCCACGAGGACCGCCATTTCCGGTGCGGTCAGGGTCAGCAACTGCGCCTTATCAACCAACAGCGCTTCGGCCGGGATGGTGTATTTGCCTTTGAGGTAATTGCGGAAGCCGTCCGCGAAGGGTTCGAGCACAGCGAAGGACTCGACGTTGGTTTGCTCTTGCGAAGCGTCCATGCGTCCCGGCGTGAACGGCACCTTCACGGTGTGGCCAGCCTTCTTCGCGGCCTGCTCGACGCCCGCGCAGCCGGCTAGGACGATCAGGTCGGCGAGCGAAACCTTTTTGCCTCCTTTCGCCGTTTTGTTGAATGCACTCTGGATGCTCCCGAGCGTCTTCAGCACCTTCGCCAGTTGTTTCGGCTGGTTGACTTCCCAATCCTTCTGCGGTGCCAGACGAATCCGGGCGCCGTTTGCGCCACCGCGCTTGTCGGAGCCACGGAACGTGCACGCTGACGCCCACGCGGTCGAAACCAGCTCCGAGACGGACAGACCGGACGCCAGGATTTTGCCCTTTAGCGAGGCGATGTCCTGCGCGCCAATCAATTTGTGATTCACCGTGGGAATGGGGTCCTGCCAGATGAGTTCTTCTGCGGGAACCTCCGGTCCGAGATAGCGCGCGCGCGGTCCCATGTCGCGGTGCGTCAGTTTGAACCAAGCCCTGGCAAACGCATTGGCGAACTGATCGGGATGCTCCATGAAGCGCCGAGAAATCTTTTCGTAGGCCGGGTCGAAACGCAGCGACAGGTCGGTGGTTAGCATGGTCGGCAGACGCTTCTTCGACGGATCGTGCGCGTCTGGAATCGTTGCTTTGGCGCCCTTGGCGACCCACTGATGCGCGCCGGCCGGGCTTTTGGTCAACTCCCATTCATACTTGAACAGGTTCTCGAAGAAATAATTGCTCCACTTCGTCGGCGTCTGCGTCCAAGTGACTTCCAGGCCACTGGTAATCGCGTCACCGCCTTTGCCGGTGCCGAAGCTGCTCTTCCACCCCAAGCCCTGCTGCTCGAGGCCAGCCGCCTCCGGCTCAGACCCCACATGAGACGCAGGACCGGCTCCGTGAGTTTTGCCGAAGGTATGGCCGCCGGCGATGAGCGCCACGGTCTCCTCGTCGTTCATCGCCATGCGGGCGAAAGTTTCGCGAATATCCCGCGCTGCGGCAACCGGATCGGGCTTCCCGTTCGGGCCTTCCGGATTGACGTAAATCAAACCCATCTGCACGGCGGCGAGCGGGTTTTCGAGATCCCGGTCGCCGGAGTAGCGCCTGTCATCCAGCCATTTCTGCTCGGCGCCCCAATAAACGTCTTGATCCGGTTCCCAAACGTCCTCGCGACCACCTCCGAAGCCAAACGTCTTAAAGCCCATCGTTTCCAGGGCGACATTCCCGGCGAGGATGATCAGGTCGGCCCACGAAATCTTCCGGCCATACTTCTGCTTGATCGGCCAGAGAAGCCGGCGCGCCTTGTCCAGACTTACGTTGTCCGGCCAACTGTTGATCGGCGCGAACCGCTGCTGGCCCCGGCCGCCGCCGCCGCGACCGTCACCGGTGCGATAGGTGCCGGCGCTGTGCCAGGCCATGCGAATGAACAGACCTCCGTAGTGACCGAAGTCCGCCGGCCACCAGTCCTGCGAGTCGGTCATCAGCTTTGCGAGATCTTTCTTCACGGCCTTCAGGTCGAGTCTCTTGAATTCCTTCGCATAGTTGAAATCCTTGTCCATTGGATTGGACTTGGTGGAATGCTGGCTCAGGAGTTCGAGTTTCAACTGGTTCGGCCACCAGTCACGGTTCGTGATGCCGGTTGGAGCGGCGCCGTGGTGGAACGGGCATTTGGATTCGGTTGACATGATTTCCGGTTTTGTGCTCATAAAACAAATTTCGGCTGTTGTGTTTTGTTCATTGAAGCATTTCGAGAGCTATTGTTGAAATACTTTTTTCCTTCTACCATCATAGGCATTGCCTATGGAGATGCAACAGCTTCGTTACGTGGTCGCCGTGGCGCGGACGGGAAATTTCTCACGGGCCGCCGAGCAATGCCATGTCTCCCAGCCGTCGTTGAGCCAGCAGATCCTAAAACTCGAGGACGAATTGGGCGAGCGGCTGTTTGACCGCATCAAACGCGAGGTGAAATTGACCTCGCCCGGCGAGGCGTTTCTGCGTCGCGCCGTCCGCATTCTCGAAGAAGTGGACGCGGCGAAACGCGAGGCGGCCGACGCGCAGGCTTTGCTGCGCGGCACCTTGACCATCGGCGCACTGCCAACCCTCGCGCCCTATCTGCTCCCGGTGGCGCTGGCGGAATTCATGGAAAAGTATCCCGGCGTGGAGACCGTGGTGCAGGAAGACACCACGGCGCGCCTGCTCAAGCTGTCACACGCGTATGAAATTGACTTCGCCCTGGTCAGTCAGCCGATTCGGGACGAACGTCTGGAGGTGAAGGAATTATTTTCCGAGGAGCTGCTGCTGGCACTGCCGCCCGGTCATCCGCTCGCCCGCAAACGCAGCGTGACGGCTGCCGACCTCGCCGGCGAAAGTTTGATTGTGATGAAGGAAGGCCATTGTCTCGGCGACCAGGTGCTGGGCTTCTGCGACCACCGTGACGTGAAGCCCAAAATCAGCTTCCGCAGCGCCCAACTCGAGACGATTCAGGCGCTCGTCGCTTCGGGGTTGGGTATTTCGTTGATTCCGGCGATGGCGGCGCGGAGTAAGCGCGAGGATTTGCCGGAGTATCGCTCGCTCCAGTCACCGAGGCCGGCGCGAAAGATCGTCGCCGTCTGGCCGAAACAACGTCCGCCCGGTCGTGCTGCCAATGAGTTCCTGAAGTTGGTTGCAGCGCGATTCGGCCGATCCCGGTCTGACGTTTCAAAATGGGCTGCGCCACCGGGATCAACGACCGTCATGTCCACCGTCAGAATGAAAAAAACGTGCCGATGAATTCAACGAGATATTTTTTTATAGATTAGCTCAACGTGCGGGCGAGTTTAGAAAAACCAATGGCGGCCTTCGAGCGCAAAAAGCGGTTTGGCGGTGGCAGGGAAAACCGTGATTATTTTTTGCCTGGCCGCGCTTGCACGGGCGCGGCCCCAGAGTTGGCCGGTTCGCGTTTCAGGATTTTGATGCCGAACAACCCGTTTTGGAGCGGTTCCTGGCCGATCAATTGCACGGGCTGATAGCGGGCCTTGATCCATTGCATGACTGCCATGCCGTAGCCCGGGTCGCGGCCAAAGTAGTCCACGCCGAATTCAAAGGGTTTCCATTCCACGAGCGCCACGTAATCCGGCGGCGTTTTCTCGAAGGCCGCCGTCATGTTCGACTCCCCGAACACCTGCAGCATGTTCGGGTTCCAGTCCACGCACGGCGTCGGATTGATGTGACGGCTGAAATAATTGAGCATGGCGCCCTGCGGCAAGGCGGCGAGCGTTGCGTCCGGGGGAACGTTTTTTGCGATCCATTCCACCGCCGTTTCCGTGGAGCGGGCTTCCGTGGCGTTGCTCGACGGACCGGTAGTGATGATCCGGTCTCCGCCGAAGCCGACCGCCAGATTTTTCGCGGCATAAAACCGGTCCGACTGTTGAAACAGGCGGACAAAGCCGGCCAACAGCATCAGCCCGACCGCCACGCGGAGATACCGTTGGGGAACTTGAAATTTCCCTTCGAGCAACCGCGGCAGCAGCCAGAGCAGCAGATAAACCGCGCCGACGAACGCCGGCATTGCCAGCACAAATCCGTACTGAAAGAGGCGCGGAAACAAACCCATTTTCAGCAGCAGCATCAAGCCGAAGACATTCCACAACAGCGGGAACACCACCGCGTTTTCATCGGGGGATTTCTGATATTGCCGGCGCAGCAGAACGCACGCAGAAGCGGCCAGCAACGGCAAAGCGGCCCCGCAACCGCTCACGTCAAACCGCAGGATCGCCAGCACCGCCGGGACAATCAGCATGAATAAGACCGTCCATTGCACGCCGGGCTTTTGATTTCTCACGGCGCGGAAAACGAGCGCGAGAAGGACAAGCGCGGCGACGGCAAAAACGGATTGAACGGCGAGGTCGCGCAAGTGCGTCGCGGGCCGATCGAAACCCAGGCACCATTGGTAATACGGATCTTTCACCACCCCGGACTGGAACAACGGTGTCCAGCCTCCCAGCACCGAACGCAGGCTTTCCCGCCAGTTTTCCCGGCCCAGAAAAAAGATGAAAAATCCCAACGCCGGCAACAGCGCCGCCAGCAGAAATCCTGCCGCCGATTTCGCGGCAAAGCCCGTGCGTTGCCGGACGATGCCATGCAGCGTAAACGCGGCAACGACACAAATTGCCAGCGCCGTAAAAATGTCCGGCTTGGTGAGAAAAACCAGGCCGGCGCAAAAACCGGCCCCAACCGCTAGCCGCCGCCGTTCTTTCGTCATCCAGTCCGACAACAGCGTCACCGCCAGAATCGAGAGGATCAATCCATGCAACGCCTCATGGGAATAGGGCGCGATGTAATTATAGTTTGCGATGGTGACGTATTGGGCGAATGCGAAAACCAGCACGATGCCGAGGCCGACGGCGGTTGCCGTCCAGGCGTCCGCCGCCGCCAGAAACCGGCGATAGGTCAACCACAGCAGGGCGGCCACGGCGGCCAGGTTGGCGATGATGATCGTGAGGAAGGAAACGCCGAAAACTTTGAAGAGGAGGGCGTGGTAATACTGCGATAGCGGCCCACCGGTAAAATAGAAGATGTCCCGGTACAGCACGGCGCCTTCGGAAAGCCGCCACGGGACATACAACTGCACTCCGAAATCACCAATGAGGTCCGGCCATTTGCGCCAGGTCATGGCGGCGGCGAAAGCAAACGCCGCCGCGACGACCGTTGGTCCGATCCAGTTCGAGAAGGCACGTCGAAAATCTTGCTCCCGTCCGCAGGCCGGATTTGCCATGCCGTTTTCCTTTGGCGCAAAATCCGACAAGGCAGATTTCAAGCGTTGTAGGTGCTGCTGGAGACGCGGCCGCCGTGACCGGTCCAGTTCGTGTGGAAGAACTGGCCGCGCGGCTGGTCGAGCCGCTCGTAGGTGTGCGCGCCGAAATAGTCGCGTTGCGCCTGGAGCAGGTTTGCCGGCAGGCGTTCGCTGCGGAAACCGTCGAAGAATGCCAGTGCCGTGCTGAAAGCCGGCACCGGGATGCCTTTCTTGACCGCCGTGCCGACCACCTTGCGCCAACTGCGCTGGCAACCCTTGATCGCCTTCTTGAAGAACGGCGCGAACAGAAGGTTGGTCAGGCTCGGATTCTTGTCGAAGGCCTGCTTGATGTCGCCAAGGAACACGCTGCGTATGATGCAACCGCCGCGCCACATGAGGGCAATGCCGCCGTAATTAAGGTTCCATTTGTATTGTTCCGCCGCGGCGCGCATGAGCATGTAGCCCTGCGTGTAGCTGATGATTTTCGAGGCATACAGCGCCTTGCGAATGTCATCAATCCATCGCTGGCGGTCACCGGCGAATTTGGTCTTGGACGGCTTGAAAACTTTTGACGCCTGCACGCGTTGGTCCTTCATCGCTGACACGCAACGGGAATAAACCGCTTCCGCAATCAGTGTGATGGGAATGCCCATGTCCTGCGATGCAATCACGGTCCATTTGCCGGTGCCCTTCTGGCCGGCGGTGTCGAGAATCTTGTCCAACAGCGGCTGGCCGTCGGCGTCCTTGAAAGCCAGAATGTCGCGGGTGATTTCGATGAGATAGGAATCCAGTTCGCTCTTGTTCCATTCGGCCAACACCTGGTGCATCTCGTCGGCGGTCATCCCCAAACCGTCCTTCATCAGGTGATAGGCCTCGCAGATGAGCTGCATGTCCCCGTATTCGATGCCGTTGTGAACCATTTTTACGAAATGGCCGGCGCCATTCTCGCCGACCCAATCGCAGCACGGCGTGCCGTCGGCAACTTTTGCGGCGATGGCCTGGAAAATGGGTTTGACGTGCGGCCACGCGGCGGGCGAGCCGCCAGGCATGATGCTTGGACCGTGGCGCGCGCCCTCTTCGCCGCCGCTCACACCGGTGCCGATGTAAAGCAGGCCCTTGCTCTCGACATATTTCGTGCGGCGCATCGTGTCCTCAAAGAGCGAGTTGCCGCCGTCAATGATGATGTCGCCCGGTTCGAGCACCGGCAGCAGGTGTTCGATGAACTCGTCCACGGCGGCGCCGGCCTTGACCATGAGCATGACGCGCCGCGGTTTTTTGAGCAGGGCGGCCATTTCCGGAAGCGAGTGGGCGCCGATGACTTTCGTGCCCTTGGCCTCGTTGTTGATGAAATCGTCCACCTTGGAAACGGTGCGGTTGAAGGCCACCACGGTAAACCCGTGGTCGTTCATGTTTAAAATCAAATTCTGGCCCATCACGGCCAGACCAATCAGGGCAATGTCAGCGTTCGGTTCCATTTGTTATATTCGTTAAAAATTAAAGAAACACGGTACAAAAGTCCGCCCCCTTGTGCCAACAGTTTTTGGCGATCACACGCGCATCCTGGCGCATCTCAATCATTATGCACTTGGAAGCTGCATCTCATTAACACCCTGCTTTTAGCTGGGGGTTCAGCCAGAGGAAGGCCCGCCAACCGCTTCAGCGGTTTCCCGTTTACCGATAAACCGCTCAAGCGGTTCCGACCCGGTGACACCGGTATTCACCCAGCTAAAGCAGGGTGTTAATGAAAGCGTGGTGAACCCAGAGGCTTTCAACGGCCGACGCCCCCTCAAAAACTGAGATGCGCCGTCGCATCCCCCAGGTCCGGCGGAGCATCATGCCATCAGACGGACTGCGCGACGAATGCGATCTATGGCCGTTCACTACGTGAATCGTGTGACGGGAAAACGCCACCGGGGCCGGAGAACGCCGACTGATAAAGAGGTTGTCGGGCAGACAGAAACGTCTGCCCGTGAAACCGGGTCTGCGACTCCTTGCGGACCTCCCTTTACAGGGAGACCGAAGCCAGACGCGGGACTTCGCCAAGCGAGCCGTTCCCGTCAGCGGAGCGACCGAGAAGATCAGCGACGTTGTAACGCTCCAAGGCGATGCGCGTCAGCCGCACGTTCATGTCCGTGACGTTCTCGTCTCCGAAGATGATGCGTGCCACTCCCCGGGCGACTTCGTCGAAGCTTTGCATGCCCAGAACGTTGTAACGTTCCAAGGCAATGCGCGTCAGCCGCACGTTCATTTCCGTGGTGTTCTCGTCTCCGAAGATGATGCGCGTCACTCCTTGCGCGATCTCGTCGAAGGCTGGTTTGTTTTTCGTTTCCATATTCAAATTCAGTTCTTTGTTATCTGGCTTGGAATTGCGTTGCATGGCCATTTGTTTTGCCAATGGTATGGGCCGGCCGGGCGGCGGCGCATCATTGCGAACCTCGGGCTGGGCCAATTCAGTCTTGCTTTCCAGCGGCGCAGGCTGGACGGATCCGTTGTTAACCTCCGACCGGACCATTTCACTTTGCCCCTCGGGCTTGGGCGGTTCAACGTGACCCTCGGGCGGGGGCGATTTGATTGCTTCGACAGGAGCAGCCGGCGGCTCCTGGGCATTGTTGGTGGCGGTTGCAATTGCCGGTGGTGCCGGGCTTGGCGCAGCGGGTTGAGGCGGAGCGCTCTGAAACTCGCCGTTCTGGGGCGAACCGTTTTGAGGCTGGCCATTTTGCACCGGCGGCGCAGATGGCAATGTTGCCGGGGGAGCATCCAAACGCTGCGCCATGGCTCCAACAGTTGGTTCCGGCCGGCGGCCTTGCGGCTGCAGCAAATGCATGGTCGTCTTAAGAACCAGTTCCAAGGGAGAAGTCGGTTTGGTGATGAGGTCGTTGCCGCCACTCAGAATGCCCTGCGCGCGGTTTTGGAAATCGCCATAGCCAGTGATGAAAATGATTGGGGTCTCCTTGTATTGAGGTATGCGGCGCAGCGCTTCACACACTTCGAAGCCGTTCATGCCGGGCATGTTGATATCCAGCAAGACGATGTCGTATTGGGTTGCTTGCACCATTTGCACAGCCACGGTGGGATCTTCGACGCTCACCGGTTCGAAGTGGGCGCGTTTGAGGGCCGCCACCATGGTGTAATTGCAAACGGCGTCATCGTCCACAATCAATATCTTGGCCTTGAGATTCAATCCGCCATTTCCGGTGTCACCATTCTGGAACAGACGGCCCAGACAATCCACAGCCTGGGCAATGGTCTGTAACACGGAAGCCGTGACGTTTGCCGGTTTGAACACAACCTCGAAGAGCAAGGCCTCAAAGGCGCTGGCCAGAAGCGCGCTCTTGGCGCAGCCAGCCAGCCCGGCGCGGGCGGTCAGAAAATGCACCCGCTGATACAGATTGTTGAGCTGTTGCAGACCCGTGGGCGTGGTGGCCGCCTTGATGTAAGCCAGGCAATGATCGCGGATTTTGGCAACTTCGGCCGGCGCATCCTTGATAAATTCCTCGCGCGTCGTTTTAAGCGTCATTTCATCCGCGTGCGCAGCGGCCGCGGCGGCAACGAACGCTTCGGCCTGGCTCTTGCCGGATTTACCGGCGACCAGGCCAAACGCGGGGTCGTATCCGAGCATATCCCGTACGGCTTCAACGAGCTTGGCCGGCGTGCATTCGGTTTTCAACATGCCTTTGTTGGCGCCCGACTGCAGTGCCTTTTGCGCCAACTCGGTCATGTAGGCATTGGAAAGGATTAGCACCGGCGTCGCTTTCAAGCGATCATCGGCACGGATATGCTTGAGCACGTCCACGCCGTTGACCTTGGGCAACATCAAATCCAACACGACCAGATCGGGGCGCACCCGGGAGAGAACGTTGAGCGCAACTTCCCCGTCTTCCGCGAACAAAACTTCAAATCCCTCGCGCTGCAACCGGTTCCGGTACAGCGTCAGCACCACAGGATCATCTTCTACAAAAAGAATTTTCTTTTCGGTTCCGTTCATAGTCACCACTCCACACCCGCCTGTTTCTCCGAGTGGGACTTCTTCAAAGCATAAACAAGGCCAATTGAACAAGCTGAAGAAATGAAAAGAGGCCCCCGGTTTGACCGCGAATTCTGAACGATTTTGGGACACTGACGGGCGAATTGCCCCGGACAAGCCTTACAGGGAGAGGCTGACAACCAAGGGTTTCTACGCCCTAGTTGCGCCCAACTGCAGCCGGGGATCGCTCTGGAGCATCGTCTTCAAATTCGCCCAGTTCGCCTCATTCATCTCATTGAAGGCGTTGAGATAAACGGCGACCACTTCCGGCGGGTGTTTGGCAAGCAGGACGGCCACCGCCGATTTCAACTTCGTGTCGTCCATCTCCGCGGGCAAATTCTCGACGACCCCGTCCTCGTGTTTGATGCCCAGCGCGTTCAGAAAATCCACCAACATCGCCTTCTGCTGTTTCAAGAGCCAGACACGAATGAGTCCGCCTGCCGCTGCGTCCAACGCCGGCCGCGCGAGCGTGGCCACCATCGTGGCATGGCATTGCGGACGCGGCTGGCGCTCCAGAAAGACCGGGCGGACGTGGCGTGCCTGGGCCACGGCGGCGAGCGTGGCTTTGTAAACCGGCTTGTCCGATTCGTGGGCGAAAACGACAATCTCATTCGCCAGGGCCGGCGACATAAAACCAAAAAGTTCGTATGACTTCAGCATTTGAATCAGAAGTTGGATTTCATCCAATGATTGCGAGCGCAAGTTTATTTTTTTGAGCCAGTGCTTCGCAAGCTTTGCGTTCGAGCAACAGGGTCTTGCCGGCCTCCAGCGCGAGGACGGCAATTTTGGCGGCGGCGCAAGCCTCCATCGTGCCGGCGCCCACGCAGGGAATGTCGAACCGCATGTCGTGGTCCAATTTGGCCACTTTGACGGCGACCGCACCGCCATCTTTGCCGGCGAGTTCGCCGCCGCGCGCCAGACACTTGTCCGTGCCCTCAAACCCTTCCACGGCCAGCACCGTGCCGCTTTTTACGACGACGGTCTGGCCGATTTCCAAACGCGCAACTTCCTTCGCGATGCGAAAACCGAACTCCACGTCCGCGCGTTGCGCGTCGGACAAGGGCGGGCCGAGATGAAATCCCGCGGCGGGCATGAGCGGCGCGAGCCAGGGCGTGGCGTCAATCAATTCCACACCGTCCTTTTTCAATTCGTCGGCAATCGCGCCGAAAATTGTGTGGGCATTCTTTTGGGGGAGCCGGAGCCATAACCCCATCGCCCGCAAATCCGGACGGAGGTCGAAAAGATTTTTAGGCGCAATCTGGCCAACCATGACGCATTGCCTGATGCCCCGATCGGTGAACGCCGAAATCATTCTGGAAAGCTGGCCTACCTTGAGCCAGACGATTTCGTCCACGAGCGGCGCGAGCACAGGATCGGTTTCATTTTCAAACGCCACGGCGACGAGCCGCTTGACGCCGGCGGCGCGGGCCTGCCGCGCGAACTCCAGTGGCAGTGAGCGGTTACCGGCAATGAGACCCAGCGATTCGAGCATGGTGTTCACTTGAGCAACGAGTGTTGCGTGCCAAGCGACCAGTGACAAGTGGCAAGTGGCCTGGAAACGGCTTACGGTCCTGATTTGATGTTGGTGGATGCGCCGCGGCTGCGGCGCATGGCGGTGCGGCAGCACCGCCGCTACCGAATCAGGGCACTAACGGAAATGGAGGCAGCCTGTCACCCGTCACTCGTCCCCCGCAGTGTCCCGCTTCAAAGCAGGCCGGCCTGGGCGATGACAATTTGAGAGTGCCAGGCGGAAAAATGGTTCAAAAATTCTAATGCTTCTCCCCCGCCGAAACAAGTTGGCCCGCGAATTGCTAACGGTGTGCCGATGCAGTCATCCGAGTTCATCTACAAGAAAATGGCGTCGCTGGAACACAGCGGCGTGGGGAGGCTGCATGAAACCGCCTGGAAACTCGACTCGGCCCGGCAAATGCCGCCAACGGTCCGGCATGAACTCAACAATATTCTTACGATTATTCAGGGCTATGCCGATCGTTTGTTGCGCAAGCATTGGGAAGACCCGACGCTCCAGCCGCAGTTGCAGATGATCTTAGAATCAGCCAGGCGCGCCGCCACCCTCATACGCGAAGCCGCACCGCCAGCCCAGAACCTGACCCACCGTCAAAACCCGTCGTCGCCCCAGACCCCGGCGTGAAGGCCATCAATCCGGTTGACCGCAAACCGCATCAGCGAACGAACATCTCCTCTTGGGGCATTTAACTCGTGACGGGCTTAGGAAGCCGACCTGTTTCGGTGCCGTTTTGGCAATTCTTTGCTCCTTGGCACGAAGTTGGCACGCCTTTCAAGATCGGTTCGCCAAATTATTGTCTGCCTGCGCCGAGTGATAACCTACATTGCCTCATTCGACGCTGAATGCGGGAGCGAACACCAATCAACAAACCGCTGCCAAGCAAAATTAAAGATGTGGCCGAAGGCTCAGGAATAGCATCCATGGCTATGTTGTCAATAGAGTAGCCATTACCTGCTAGGTTAATTTGCGACAGGCTTAGAACTGCACTCGATGAAGTAGCGATATATTCGAAATTAAAACTATACCAGTTCAAATTTGTTGGTGATGCCACTTCAAACATGTAAACACCATCAAATGCCACCCCAAAACTTGGAATTGTAGAAGAACCTCCAGTTGTGCCCTGGTAATCCCCAGACACGATATAAATGGTCCCTGAATTCAGATTGTTAATTGTTTGACTTGCTTTTCCCAAGCCTTGCAGAACAACATCGGGTGCTGGATTACCATTTTTCACATTGTAGGAGGCAGGACCGGATAATGTCCAGCCGTCAGGATTAAGTCCATTGGAACTAACGTCAAAACCGCCATTAAAGACCAAGTTAACTTGTGCCGTCGCGGACTGTGCACAACTTAACAGCATTAAGCATATCAATACAACCATGCGCACATTTTGAATTATATTGTGAGGTTTCATATTATCCTCTCTATTTACGGATGCCGCAGCCAGAATGAATGCCGGTAATGTGATATTAAAACGTGGACTTTTTATAATGGAGGAATGTGATTTGAAAGGAGTGGCGTGGAATCGGCCCTTTGAAGGGTAATCTTCCCCTCCCTAAACGGGTCAGTCCTGAATGGCCCTTAGTTAAGGAGTAAATCACTGAAGATGAGCCTGTTGAGAATGCACGCCAAATCCGTATTTTCGCTCGCTCGCCGACGAGCGGTCGGGTTTCGTGCGAAGCAAAAGCCTTTGTTTTCACTAAACTTCGTAAACGGGTCAGTCCTGAGTATTGACACAAGTCCATTTTTTCAGGTGGTAAAGCCGATTGGTCACGTGCGTCCAGGTCCCCATTTTTAACCGGTCCGCTATCCATTTCAACGTCATTGTCGTCTCCTGTCGCAATCGCCGCGCAATGTTCACCTTCCGCCGACCTGCGCGGTTTCTATGCTCGCTTTTCGTGTTCGGTCAGGGTGCTTAACATATATTTCGCAACTTACATGGCAAACAGGCGCCAGCAAGCTACCGCGGAAGTGACAAGCCCGGCAACTGCCCGTTGGGGCAGGTCGCGTGTCGTTCGGTCTGCGGGCGTTAAAACCACGGCGATTCGCTTTGACGCTGCGCGTTTCATCGCGTAGCGTGTTGGCTCTATTTTCAACTGACGATTTGGATTTACCGTGAATTTTTTGAAATGGATTTTCGGGTCGAGGAACGACCGCGAAGTGAGAAAACTCTGGCCGCTCGTGCACCAGATTAATGAGATCGAGGCCGGCCTGCAAAAGCTTTCTGACGACGAACTGCGGCAAAAAACCGCCGGGTTCAAAGCGCGCCTCGAAGAGGGCCGCAAGACGCGCGGTTACGATGAACTGATGGCCGAAGCCCGCAAGCTGGAATCGGAACTGCGCAGTGACGAAGCCAGAACCCAGCGACGCAAGGCGTTCGAGGCCGAACAGGAACTGCTCGGCGAAATTTTGCCCGAAGCGTTTGCGGTGGTGAAAAACGCCTGCCGCCGCCTGTGCGGACAGGAAATCATCGTCCGCGACCACCCGATCAAATGGGAAATGATTCCGTTCGACGTGCAACTCATCGGCGGCATCGGGTTGCATCGCGGTTTCATTGCGGAAATGGCGACCGGCGAAGGCAAGACGCTCGTGGCGACCATGCCGGTGTATCTGAACGCACTGGCCGGCCACGGCGCGCACCTGGTGACGGTCAACGATTACCTGGCCGCGCGCGACTCCGAATGGATGGGAGCGATCTACAAATTTCTCGGCCTGACGGTCGGTTGCATTTTGCACGACCAGCCGCCGAACGTCCGCCGCGAGCAATACAATTGCGACATCACCTACGGCACCAACGCCGAGTTCGGGTTCGATTATCTCCGCGACAACGGCATGGCCCTGCGCAAAGAGGATCAGGTCCAGCGCGGCCATTACTTCGCCATTGTGGACGAAGTGGACTCGATCCTCATTGATGAGGCGCGCACGCCGCTCATCATCAGCGGCCCGTCCATGCACACGTTCGACGAGCAATACGCGCAGTGGAAGCCGCCGGTCGAATCGCTTGTGCGCGCGCAGGAGCGCCTGTGCAACCGGTTTCTGTCCGAAGCCGAGGCGTTGATGAAAAAACTGAACCCCGCCGATGGCTCGAATGTGGAAAACGGCGCCGGACTCGAACATGAAATCGGCCTGTTGCTGTTCCGCGTCAAAACGGGACAGCCGCGTTCGGAAGGTTTGGCGAAACTTTTGGAGAATCCGGACAACGCCCGGATGATGAACCAGGCCGAGCTGGAGTTGCACAAGGACCAGAAGAAGGTGGACCTTTACCGCGAAAAGGAGGAATTGCTTTTCGCCACTGACGAGAAGAGCCACGAAGCCGACCTCACAGAAAAGGGGCGCAATTTTATCAACCCGCAAGACCCCGACGCCTTCGTGTTGCCGGACTTGACAACGATATTGCATGATATTGACGTCGGCCCGGAGACTGACGCGCGCAAGCGCATGGAATTGAAAACCAAGGTGCAAACCGATTTCGAGACCAAGGCGCAAAAGATCCACGCCATCTCAACCCTGCTCAAGGCCTACAGCCTTTACCAGCTCGACGTGGAATATGTCATTCAGGACAACAAGGTCATCATCGTGGACCAGCACACGGGCCGGCTCATGCCCGGCCGCCGCTGGAGCGACGGTTTGCACCAGGCGGTTGAGGCCAAGGAAGGCGTCGAGATTGAGCGCGAAACGCAGACGCTCGCCACCATCACGATTCAAAATTATTTCCGCCTTTACCAGAAACTTGCGGGCATGACCGGCACGGCGGAAACCGAAGCCTCTGAATTTTTCGACATCTACAAGCTTGGCGTTCTCGTCATCCCAACAAACCGGCCCGTGGCACGCAAGGACGGACATGATTCGGTCTATAAAACCAAGCGCGAGAAATTCACCGCCGTCGTCCAGGAAATCAAGGGACTGCACGCGCAGGGCCGGCCGGTGCTCGTGGGCACCATCAGCGTCGAAACCAGCGAAATGCTCTCGCGGATGCTTAAACGCGAGGGCCTGATTCACTCCGTCCTCAACGCGAAATACCACCAGCAGGAAGCGGAAATTGTCGCGCGCGCCGGCCAGCGCGGCACGGTGACGATTGCGACGAACATGGCAGGCCGCGGCACCGACATCAAACTCGGCCCCGGCGTGCTTTGGAACGTGGAATGTCATCCCCATCCGGAAGGCAAGGGACACCGGTATAAACTGACAGAGGCGTCCACGGGAGAGGTCCGCGAAATTGATTCAGACAGTCCGGCTGCCGGCGTTTTCAACCTTACGCCGCAGTTCAAAGTTGCCGGCGGCCTGCACGTGCTCGGCACCGAACGTCACGAGGCGCGGCGCATTGACCGGCAATTGCGCGGACGCTGCGCGCGCCAGGGCGACCCCGGTTCATCGCATTTTTTCATCTCGCTCGAAGACGATTTGATGCGGCTGTTCGGGTCCGACCGCATTGTAAAATATATGGAGAAGATGGGCCTTGAGGAGGGCCAGGAGTTGACCCATCCGTTGCTGAACCGTTCCATCCAGCAGGCGCAAAAGCGCGTCGAGCAGCACAATTTCCAAATCCGCAAACGCACGCTCGAATACGACGACGTGATGAACAAGCAGCGCGAAGTCATCTACGGCTTCCGCAACGAAATCATTCAGGGTGAAGACGTGCGCGACCGCCTCATGGACATCATCGAGGAGGTCGTCATCCTGAAAGTGGAGGAATTTACCACCGCCGAATTCGAGGCGAGCGAGTGGAAAATCCGCCAGTTGGCCGACTGGGTAAATTTGAACTTCCCGCTCGGAATGCCCGAGGCGGAAATTGCGAAAGCCGCCGAGTCCGGCAAAGAACAGCCGGTGTCCGGTTCGATCTTCGACGGCCTCAGCCCGGCGCAATTCGCCGTCTGCAATTTCATCAGCGACAAAATCCGCAACGCTTATGACGTCAAAATCAGCTTTGAGGACCCCCAGAAACTCGCGACCGTCGAGCGCTATACGATTTTGAGCGCGATTGACAAACTGTGGCAGGAGCACCTTTACGAAATGGACAGTCTCCGCTACAGCATCGGCCTGCGCGGCTACGGTCAACGCGATCCGCTCATCGAATACAAGGCTGAGGCCTACAAGATTTTTGACGAATTGATGGTCAATGTGAAGACCGAGATTTGCCACAACGTTTTCCGCAGCGCCTCATCCATGATGGCCTTCGAGAATTTTCTGCGCAACGTCCCGCAACAAACCCTCCATCAATCCACCAGCGCGTTTGGGGGCGGCACGACCACCGCCAGTTCCGGCGGTGCCGCGCCGGGCAAACCCAGCGACGTCGTCAGCGAAGCCGCGGCGGCCGCGACCGCGGAAAAAGCCAAGCCCGTCCGCACCGGCCCGAAAGTGGGCCGCAACGATCCCTGCCCTTGCGGCAGCGGCAAGAAATACAAGCATTGCTGCGGCAGGTAGGGCGCGCTCTCCGCAGTGCGCCGCAACGGCCGGTTCGGAGAGCCGGTGCTGGTTGGGTGCCTGCCAAAAATTAGACTTGCGATGCCGCCGGCTTTCAGTAAATTGCGAATGATTTGCAATTAAAAACATGACCGCCACACCCATTTTGTACCAGATTTTCACGGCGTTTGCCATTGCGATGGCCGGCGGTGCGTTCAGCGGTTTATTGGCCCGGACGCACAGACAACTTTGCGCCTTCATCAGCCTCGGCGCCGGAACGCTGCTCGGTGTCTCGCTTTGCGGCATTGCGCCGGAATGTTGGGAAGACCTGCGCTGGTGGTTTTTGCCGGTGGCGGCTTCAGGCTATTTCCTTTTTGCGATCATCACCCGATATGTTTTTCACATTTGTCCGGCCTGCGCGGCGAGCCATTTCGACGAAGCCACGACGCACCGGCTGGCCGAATTCGCCACGGCGATGATGATTGCGCTGGGGATTCATTGCACCGTGGACGGGCTGGCGCTGGCGGCAGGACTCGAAGAAAGCGAGCCGATAAAATTTTCCATTCTTTTCGCCATTTGCGTGCATAAATTCCCCGAAGGGTTGGCGCTGGGCGCATTACTGCTCGGCGGCGGATATCCGCGCAAAAAGATGTTGTGGTTCGTCGCGCTGGTGGAATCCACGACCATCTTCGGCGGATTGCTCGGCTGGTTTGTTTTGCAGAATGTTCCACAACACGCACTGAAACTGACGCTGGCGCTGATGCTGGCAAATGCTGCCGGCGGATTTTTGTATCTCGCCATCCACGCGGTGCTGGGCGAAATCTGGAAACATCACAAACTGCTTGTGCTCGGAAACTTTGCCGCCGGCTTTGGCGTGATCGCAGGTTTGATCCTCTATTTCCACATTTCTATTTGAAAGCCGAATGCGAAACGCAAAGCACCTTTGCAAAAAATTCGGCAAACCGGCGCTCGCGACCTTGCTGGTCAGCCTGACCGTGGCGGTACTCATCAAATACTTTGAGGCCGGTTAGGACCCCTTGGTGATTTTCCGGTAAAAAACAGATAGGCTCTCGACCTCTCTCTAACTTTTTTGGATGGAGGCAGATAGGATTGTCCGCCCTGCGTTTCTTGTGCGCGACAATCGTGTCGCCGAATTGCGAGCATTCCCTTTCCGTCGTCGCAACGAATTATTTGCTTGATTTATGATGCAGAAAATGTATTTAATGAACCAAGCTTCTGATTTCAGAATTAGAAACAAGTAAACCTTTGTTGCAAAAACATTAAATTATCAGCGGGTCCAACTGAAGGGACTCCAACCCGAAACGACGACACTATGAAAACCGCAATTCATGCCATTTCAACCCGTCTGTCCGGTTTCGGACTTTTAATCCTCGCCGCGTGCCCGTGGTTTGCGCCTTCCGCGCGC
>CAWHAH010000040.1:0-79562 GCA_963827205.1 uncultured Verrucomicrobiae bacterium | reverse complement strand
GGCCAGACGTGGACCAAGCCGTGGATTCGTTACTCCGATATTTCCCGTGGCGGAACGCTGCTTTATGACCTGAGTCCTACCGCAAACACCCACTGGGGCGGCCAACCGGCGGACGCCCCGCCCTCTTACACCGACGGGATGTGATGGCCGGTCAAACCCCGGCGCGGAACATCGTTGGCACGGCCAGCCCTGTTTTTCGTGCGCCGACGAACCTGATAAAGGCGCGCGAAGCGGATTCCCTCTCTGCCAGGTCCAAACGATCGCGCACGGAAACGGCACCGAACCCTAGGCAGGCTTCGACGGCAACTGCGCCAAGCGCCTCGTCCCATTCTCAGGGGAGAGGTGGTCCAACTACTACGCGATAGAATTGCACTGGAACCAATCCCGCACTGGAATCGGTGAATGTGAACGGCGATGGCGGCGAGTTCGTCGTGAACAACGTCGTCCAATTCCCGCCGGTCAGATTCGTCGAAACCTGGACCGCGTAGTCGGGTCCAACCTGACCGTTGACGGTCAGGCTGAACTGGCCGCCGGCGTAGGAAACGGTGTTGACAGTGGGCAGTGTCAGCGGATTGACGATGATGTTGAAGCTGTTCGTTGCGCTCAAGTTGGGCGTGCCGTTGTCCGTCACCACCACTGTAACCAGATTGGTCGTATCGGCGGCGCTGACCATCGGACGCCAACCGAAGGCGCCAGTACCGGAGTTAAGCGTGGCACCGGCAGGCGCGTTGAGCAAAGAGTAAGCCAAGGTTTCCGGGGGAACATCCGGATCGGTTGCCGAGTCGGTGATATTCACCGTGACGCCGACATCGACCGTCTGATCCGAAATCGGCGCCAGCGTTGGCGCGGTATTGCCCACAGTGAGCGTCACGGAACCGCTGGTAACGGTGCCGGCCGCATTGGAGACGATGACGGAATACGAACCGGCATTGCCGGCGTAGGCGGCCGGTATGGTGTAGGTTGCGCTGGTTGCGGCGGGAATATTCGTGCCGTTGTCGAGCCATTGATACGATGGGGCAGGAATGCCGGTGGCACTTACGGTGAACGTCGCGCTTTGGCCGCCGGCAACGCTCAGGCTGGCGGGATTGGTGAGTATGTTCGGCGCCAGTTGCGGTAACCAGCCACCAAACCAGTTGGTCACGTTCTGCACCTGGTTGGTTGCGGTTGCACCGTCCAGTTGGGTTGACCATGCGACCCGCGACCCGGTGTTCACGAGGTTGTTGTTAAGGTCAACGCTTTGATATTCCCAGAAGCGCAGGTTGCTGGTGCCGTTGGCCCCGTTGCCTTGAGTCGTGCCGCTGCCCAAGGCCCAGCCGGCGGGAACAATGACGTTCGTGTCCATCGTGCAATTGATCACGGCGACCTGCCCGTAGGGGTATCCGCTGCCGCTGGCGTCGCGGCCCAGATAACAATTGTTCACGCCGCTGTTCGCGCCGATGAGCCGGCAGTTCACAAACGCGAAGCCATTGTTGCCTTGAGGCGTGCGCGCCTGCGTCATGTAATCCTGCGCCGATTGGAACGGCATGAATAAAATTTCAGCATTGGTCACATAGAGCGTGCCTTGTCCCCAGATGAAATCCGTGTTGCCCTGAATGTGCGAATCCTGGATGTAGGTTTGATCGCCGCTGGCGTTGACCAGCAACGTGTCCTGGTAACTGTCCACGTCGGAATTGTAGAGAATGAAGCGTTTGGACGAGTTGATGAACAGCGTCTCGGCCTGGTTGTTGCCACTGGCGTTGGGGGTGCTGTTGGTCAACGTGATATTTTCGATGGCGACATCATTCGCGCCCAAAATGCCGAACATCGGGCGCGTGCTGCTGCTGCCGTTGATTCCATTCCAGTTGGGATAAGTGACCAACGTTTGATGGCGATCCTGTCCGCGGAAGGTGACGCTGTTTTTGGAATTCAGCCGGACAATTTCCGTGTAAATGCCGTTGCGAATGTTGACGATGACCCGGTTCACGTTTCCGTTGGGGATGAAATCCGCCGCGCCCTGCACGGTCGCAAAATCTCCGCTGCCGTCCGCCGCGACGACGAGGTTTGTCGGGTTGACCGGCCCGCCAACCTTGGTAGTGAACTGCCATGCGTTCGTGGCCGCGATGCCCGCAAAATAAGCGCCGACGTTGTCCGTGAACACGCCGTCGTCAATCGTCACATAGTAGGTTTGGTTGGACGTCATCACTCCCGAATGCGGATAGATTGCCGCCATGTTTCCGTTGATCATGACCGGATAAGCATTGATTGCCACGCCGCCGATGGTTCGGGACTGCGGACTGCCCTGGCTCAAATCCAAGGTGTCCACCGGCGTGGACGAATTCGTCACGTTGTAAATTTTAATTGTGCCGAAATTGTTCAACGTCGGCACCTGGTTGAAAGTGACATACAACGGGGTGTCGTAGCAAATTCCGGTCGCGCCGTTGGCCGGCGCCAAGGTTGTTGCTGACATCGTTGAATTGACTGTCAATGTTGCGTTGCTGCTCATCAGCGACCCGGCGGCGTTGGTGACTAGCACGGAATAAACGCCGGTGTCCGTCGGCTGCACGCTGGCAATCGTATAGACATTGGCGTTCGCATTCACAATCGGATTGGCGCCTTTATACCATTGATAACCGGGGGCGGGAACGCCACTGGCCGTCACGGAGAATGAAGCGTTTTGCGTGTTGGTCACGACCAGACTGACCGGCTGAACGGAAATGCTCGGCGTGACGATAACCGTCAAAACGGTGCCGTTCGTGGCCAGTCCGGCGCTGTTGCTGGCGATGAGCGAATACGTGCCCTGGCTGCTGGGGTATTGCGCGTTGGTGATCGTCAGGGCGGCCGTTGTGCTGCCGAAGATGCCGGAGCCGTCGCCTTGAGGTCCGTCAATTAAATTGGTCCCGTTGAACTGCCATTGCAGCGCCGGCACTGGCGAACCGGAAGGCGAATCGCTGATGGTCGTATTATTCCCCGCGATGACGGTTTGAGACAACGGCCCGGTGACGTTCGGCGGAACGGCACTTATAGCTATGGTCACTTGCACCAGCGTGCTCGTGGCCGAACCGTAAAGATTCGTGACGACCACGAAATAACCGCCGGTGTCGCCAGTCTGCGCGCTGGTGAGGGTCAGGATATTGCTCGTGCTGCCCGTCATCGTCGAACTTCCACTCGGGCCGGTGCTGCCGGACAATAAATTAGTCGTTACGCCGTTGGTGTAATACCACTGATACGACAAGGGTGTGTTTCCGGTGTTCGTCACGGTCAGGGTCACCGTGGCGCCGGGACTGCCGCTGAACGGTTGCGGCCAGGTCGTGATCACCGGCGCGGGGCTGACGGGGAGAACCAAATCAATTGACTTCGGCGTGGTGGTCACGTTGTTGCTCAAGTAAGCGCCCGGTGCGCTGGCCGGCAAATTCGTCAGGCCAAAATTAAATGTGCCTGTCAACGTCGTGTATTTGATGAGCGGAAATTGTTTGGGATAAGAGGAAAAAACCGGCGCGGAAGCAAGTTGGATGGAATTCGTTCCGGTGCCGGCATTCAACGTTTGCACCAAGCCGCGGAGCGAAGCATCGGACGGCACCGTCAATCCCAAAACAGAATTCGTGATGGTAAAACTGGCGAGACCGGCAGCATTGGTGGCGAGCGTGTTGGTGACGATCAGGGTCGCATTCACTAGGTTGATGGTGTCGTTGGTGCTCACCGCGCCGACACTGATGTTGTTGGCCAAAACCGTTCCGTTCGTGACGTTGAGCTGGCCGAAACTGGTCAGCGCGGAATTGCCGCTGATGGTCGTGTGCCCCAATTCCAGATTGCCGTTGACCTGAAGCGTTGCGTTCGCGCCGTTCAACGTCATTATTCCGATCGCCGGCCCAAGGTTGGCCGCCGTGGACGATTCCTGCGCGCCCAGCGTCAACCCGTTGACGTCAATGATGCCGCTGGTGCAAATGAGCATGCCCTTGGCCGGATTGGAGGCGCTGGTTTGGGCGTTTTTATCTATGCCCAAGAACATCTGGTCCGCCAAAATATCCACGGTTCCGCCGCTGAAATCATTCGTGCCGTATGCGCCGCTGCTCGTGCTGCCACCCGTGACATTATCTCCGATGGCCCAAAACGACACCCGGCTGGAACTGCCATTTGTGCCGCGGAAATACGCCGTGGGACTGCTAAAAACGGGGTTGAAGAGCATTGAAGCACCGGCCGCCGAACTCTTCGACTTGCCCACGCCGATGCTATCAATGAAGAAGGCATTGGTTTGTCCGAGATAAACGAAACTCGGCGTGCTTGAAGCGCTGTTGTCCGCTCCGTTGCCAACCTCGATCGCCTCTTCAATTTCATGCCCCGACACATAATTGTAACCCGCCCAATTTGTGTAACTCGTCGTGACGCCGGGAACCATGCTGAATGAAGTCGTAATGATATTCGTCCTAGCCAGATAGATGACGCCGTTTGGATAAGTCTGCGCGTCGTTGTTGAACCACCCGTATTTTCCCGAGACGCCCACGCCCACCCGGCTCACGTTGACCACCAAATTATCCAAATTGGTCATGACCAGCGTGGCCTTGGCACCGGTCGCCGCCGCACTTTGAGAAACCATGAAATTGCCGAGCGTGTAGCTCACAATCAAGGTTCCGCCCGGGCCTGAAATCGAATTGGTCACAGTCGCCGCCGGACTCGAAACGTTTTCCGTGCCCACCACAAAGGTGTCGCCGACGGTGTCCGTTCCGGTGACCCACAGCGTCACGCCAGACGCGATGAGAGTGTTTTGAAAATTGACCGTGTTGGAGTATTGCAGCGAAGCAATCGTGCCGCCAAAATTTCCGGTCGTGCTGTCCACTACGTTGCTGATGGCGGCCGTCGTCGTCGTGCCGGTGTTGTTGAACACCACGCTGTCGGTTGCCGCAGGCACACCCGCCGCACCAGTTCCGCCCGACCAGTTGGCGCCATCAGACCAGTTGGTGCTGACGCTGCTGCCTGCGGTCCAAACCGCCGTGCCCGCCTTTGTCACTGGGACAAAAGCCCATATTCCCACGGCAATTGTGAACGTTAAAAATACCCGCCCACCGTTGACGACAAATAAGCGGCGGCAGGTAGCGAGTGTGTTAAACAACCATTGGCTGATAAAATTGAAATTGTTCATAAGTTATGCTTTTAATTTTAGGGTTGGGAAGGCCTAGCCGTTTGTTTTATAGCATTTGTAGTAAAATTCAATGATGAGACTACCACTGCCAAGCTGCTCCTCAATTGTGAGAGTTTGCAAATGAATTTGAAATTATTGCACCGGGCGTCCGGGAATTTCCGCCCTTCTGCGCCGCCATTCCGCCAGTTTCGCGAACAAGCGGCGGCAACCAGGTGAAGAATCATTCTTGAAAATGCTGTAGAGTCCGGCCATCCATATTGACGGCCAGATGAAAATCGTTTCCGGCGGACAAACGGGCGTGGACCGGGCGGCACTGGATTTTGCCATCCGCCACGGTTACGAACACGGTGGATGGTGCCCGCGTGGCCGCCTCGCCGAGGATGGTGTCATCCCGCCGGTTTACCAGCTTCGCGAAACCGATTCGGAGGACTACGACGAACGCACCGAAAAGAACGTAGCGGATTCGGACGCGACATTGATTGTGGCACGGGAAAAGGAATTGTGTGGCGGAACCGCCTTCACAAAAAGTTGTGCTGAAAAACATGGACGCCCGTCGCTGGTGGTTTACGAACAGGACGGCGTGTCAAAAAGCGCCGCCGCCCTTTCAAAATTCCTGAAGCGAAACAAAGTTCGCACGTTGAACGTCGCCGGCCCGCGTGAATCCCAAGCACCCAGCATCGGAAAGTTTGTTGCAAAACTGCTCGAAGCCGCTTTGGAGACTTGACGAAAGATTTATCATTTTGATTCCCCTGTATTTGTCCAACCATCCATGCTAAAAAGTCTGGCAGAATATGCCGTCATTCAGGCCGACATCCTTGTGGGAAGCAAAGCCGCATACGTTGGCGAAAATTGAGATCGTTAGGCGTTATCTTTACCTATGGTTTTCCATCCTCGGCACAAATCGAGTCAACAAACGGTTGGTTTACATTGACGGATTTGCCGGCCCTGGATGCTATACAAACAGCGAGCAGAGTTCACCTTTGGCAGCGTTACAGGCCGCCAAAGCGGCCATAGAACGCCCCGGTGCGAAGTTAGATGATATTGAGTTCTCATTTTTGTTCGTCGAAAAGCAACAAGAGCTTGCTGAAAATTTGCGCAAGGTTGTATTGGCAGCATCTTGGCCGCCACAGATAAAATGGCACATTGAGCAGGGAAGTTTTGAGGAAAAAGTAGGTGGAATTCTTGACGAATTAAGGCAACAAAGGCAGCGGCTTGCTCCCACATTTGCTTTCGTCGATCCCTTTGGCGCCACTGGATTGCCATTCCAAGTCATCACCGAAATTCTCAGTTATCGAAGCTGTGAAGTTTTACTAAATCTCGATTCCGACGGAATCGGACGCCTTATCACGGCTCAGGAATTCGAAAAGAACCAAGACAACTTGGACTCGCTGTTTGGCGACCGGAGTTGGAAAGATCTGAATCCTGCTCTTCCAATGCGGAGGCTATCGGCGGCTGTGCTTGCTCTTTATAAAAGACGACTCCGCAGTTTGCGGCACGTGCGCTATGTGTTTCCTTTCGCCATGAACTCGCGGGAAGGGCAGATCAATTACCACTTGGTTTTCGCGAGCCAGCATCCGCTTGGATTGGAGAAGATGAAAGAAGCGATGAAGGCGGTGGATAAAACCGGATCGTATACCTTCTCCGACAACGATTCCGGGCAAGAACAGTTGTTCGACTTCAACGCTCCGACTGATTGGGCTGCGAAGATGCAAGCCGCACTGGGCGGCACATGGCGGCCGTACTCCGAGTTTCGCGATTACGCGTTGAACGAGACGCCTTTTATTAATCCGAAAGCGATGCTCAAGCACTTGAACGGAATCGGAAAACTGCAAGTCCATTGGCAGGGACAACCGTCGAAGACTGGGTTTCCGGAGGAGAAAATTAGTTCTATCCTTATCCTGAAATGACCTCGACCACTTTATCTGCCAACGCTCCGGCTCTTGCAGAACTCATCGCCGAGCGACGTTGGACGCAATCAAAATCGCGTGTGCGCCGTGTGCCCGTTGACTATTGGCACGTGCCAGCGGTGATTGCCGAAAATAATTTCATTTACAAAAGCCTGTCGAATTGGGCGTTTAATGTCGCGGTCGGGTGTTCGCACGCCTGCCGGTTTTGCTACGTTCCCAGCGCGGCGACCATCAAACAGGGGGCGAGGCTGGCCGAATACGGCGTCAAGGACCCGGATGCCCAGTGGGGCGATTATCTCCTGCTCCGGCCGTGGGATGAACAGAAATTTCTCGCCTCGCTGCGCGCCGCCGAGAACACACCGCGCAAGCAGCTCAAGCCCGATGGCAATCGCGCCGTGATTTTCTGCTCCACGACTGACCCGTACCAGGTCATCCGGCATCCTGATCCGGCACGGCAGCGGGAATTGGCCGAGCACGCGCGTTTTCTCGTGCGCCGCTCGCTCGAACTCATCCGCGATGAAGCCACACTCAACGTCCGCATCCTCACGCGCAGTCCTCTGGCGCGGGCTGATTTCGATTTGTTCAAAAGTTTCGGCAAGCGGTTGGTGTTTGGCATGAGCCTGCCTACGCTCCGAAATGATCTGGCCAAGATTTATGAGCCGAAAGCGCCCGCGCCGTCGCAACGGCTGGCCACACTGCGCGCCGCCAAGGAAGCCGGGCTGCATGTTTATGTGGCCATGGCGCCGACGTATCCTGAATGTGACGAAACCGATCTACGTGCGACGCTCAAAGCCGTGGCCGAACTGGAGCCAATCACCATCTTTCATGAACCCATCAACATCCGCGCCGAGAACGTGGCGCGCATTGAGGATCAGGCCGAATCCCTCGGCGTGCGATTAAAGACGGAAGTTTTCGCCACACGCGAAAGCTGGCAAAATTACGCCGTGAATGCGTTGCACACCGTTTCAGAAATTGCCAAGGAACTCGGCATTGAGAAACACCTGCATTTGTGGCCGGACAAATCCCTTGGCAGCCAATCGCTGGCCGATCGGATGCCGAATCCCAAGAAATATCTGAAGCGGCTCGAACACTGGTGGCACCGCATCAGCGAGTGGCCGAGATAAGTTTGAACGTGAACGATTGCAGCAATAAGGCCGGTCATTTCTTGCGAAGTCCAAACAAATCAACCGGACTCGATGGGAATCACGTCCGGTTGCTTAGTGATTCAACCGTTCAGGATTTGTCACAGCACTTGCACCTGCCGGCGCACATCTTTTTCAAACCGATCAGGATCACGAGAATTGCGATGGTGATCCACTCGGCTTTCCCGCTTATCACGTCGAGCGCGCCCAGCAAAATGGCGATGCCGATCAGGATGATGAACACACCGCCCATTATGTGGCACGGGCAACAGCATTTTTTATTTTCACAACACTTTTTCTCTTCGGATGTTTCCATGACGGACTCCCTTTGGGGTTGTGGTTTTAGTTGTCAAGCGTGACCGGGCAAAATCACATTACGCCGCCGCTTTTGACGCTGCCAAATCGCTGCGCCTTTGAGCCATGCTCTTGAAAAACTCGCAGCCTTTGAACAAGGCGCTCATGCCGGCACGAGTTGGTAGATCGCCGGACGGTAGCGAGGCTTGGGAATCGGCTTGCGCGCGGCCTTGGCAGCGGCCAGCCAGGCCGCTTTGGCCCTTTCCACTTCCTGCAATGCTTCAAACGATGTTTTGCCAAAGGCTGAACAACATTCCAAATCGGGAATGTCAGCGATGTAGCCACCGTCCTCATCGCTGTAAAATACATTGACGTGGTAGTCTTTCATACGTTCATTCGCCTAGGGATAGATTATGCCTTTCGACCAGCTTTAGCAACTGCCGGACTTGATATGGTTTTGCCATGCCACCGACGTTCTGCAAATTCACAAGTTCCGGAATTCCGGCCCGCTTCAAAATGTGATGGCTGCCGCTGGTGCGGTCGAGCCGGAATCCAAAAGACCGCGCCAATCTCAAGACTTCGGAAAATCGCAAACTCTGCGGGCTGTTAAGGGCCTTTTCGAGCAGTTTCCGCGAATTCATTTTGCATTTATACCGCTGCGCTTTTTGCCGCTGCCAAATCGCTGCGTCGTTGCGCCATGCTCTTGAAAAACTCGTAGCCTTCGCGGCAGGCGGCGGACGCAGACGTCCTTGTCCTCCAGCATCGTCTTGATGATGCGGAGAATCGGCTTCGGGCGCAGGTAGTAGGCGCGGTAGAAACGGTCCACGCCCTCGAAGATTTCGTCCTTGCTCAGGCCGGGATATTCGAGGGCGCTTTGCTGGAAGCCGTCGCCTTCCACCAGGTCGGTCTTGTCCTTCTTCACGAACCAGCCGTTCTGGCGGGCCATCTCGTAAAGCTCGGTGCCGGGATACGGCGCGGCCAGCGAAACCTGCATGCTGAAGACGTCCAGTTCCTTCGCAAAGCGGATGGTGTTCTCGATGGTCTGCCTGGTTTCGACCGGCAGGCCGAGGATGAACGTGCCGTGAATGACCACGCCGGCCTGATGGCAGGCCTTGGTGAAGCGGCGCATCTCGTCCAGCGTCACGCCCTTCTTGATGCGGGTGAGGATCTCCTCGTTGCCGCTTTCGTAGCCGACCAGGAACAGGCGCAGGCCGGAGTCCTTGAACGACTTTGATGGTGTCGTAGTCGAGGTTGGCGCGGCTGTTGCAGCTCCAGGCGACGCCGAGCGGGGCGAGTTTCTTGGCGATCTCGCGGGCGCGCGGCAGGTTGGCGGTGAAGGTGTCGTCGTCGAAGAAAAACTCCCGCACCTGCGGGAACAGCTTCTTCATGTAGGCCATTTCGTCGGCGACATTCTGCGGCGAGCGGACGCGGTATTTGTGGCCGCCGATGGTCTGCGGCCAGAGGCAGAAGGTGCATTGCGCCGGGCAGCCGCGGCCGGTGTAGAGGCTCACGTAGGGATGCAGCAGGTAGCCGATGAAATACTTCTCGATCTTGCAGGTCGCGCTTGTAAACGTCCGCCACCCACGGCAGCGCGTCCATGTCCTGGATCATCTCGCGCTCGGGGTTGTGCTTGATCTTGCCGTCCTTGTCGCGGTAGGAAAGGCCGGCAATGGTCGCGAGGTCGCGGCCTTCGGCGACTTCCTTGCAGGTGAAATCGAATTCCTTGCGCCCGACCCAGTCAATGGCCGGCGAGGCCTTCAAGGTTTCGGCCGGCAGCACCGCCGTGTGCGCGCCGACGAAGCCGATTTTGGTGTCCGGGCTTCTGCGCTTGATGGCCTCGGCCACCTTGCAATCGTTCTTCAGCGACGGCGTGGAGGTGTTGATGATGACGTGGTCGTAGTCCTTGGCGTCGGCGAGGCACTTGGCTGATGTCAATGTCGTGCGGCGGGCAATCGAGCAGCCTGCGAATTCGGCACCAGCGCGGCCGGTTGCGCCAGCCACGTCGGGTACCAATAGCTGGTGACCTCGCGCCGCGCCTGGTAGCGCGAGCCGGCGCCGCCGTCGAAACCGTCGAAACTTGGCGGAGAAAGATAAAGTGTTCTGCTCATTCGAATTTCGAAATTTACTCCGGTCGAGCTTCAATCTTTTTTGCGTCCTTGACCTTTGCCAGCAATTCGTCGCGTTCGGAGGTGTCGCCGTGCCGCAGCGACTGCCAACGTGCGCTCGTGGCCGTTCATTCGGCCGTGATCATCGTCCTTGCGGGAAAGGCGCCGCGCGCCCGGCGGCAGGATTGATGGCGGCCTTGGCTTCGGCGAGGTGGCCTTTGCCGATGGAGACGCCGTTGTAAACGCGCTTGACCAGTTCCGGCGAAGCCGGATACGGCTTCGGGCTTGGCGCCGAAGTTGTATTTGATGTTCTTCCAGTTGTCGCCGCGCTGATAATTGGTGCCGAGCGCGCCGCTGGGGTCGTAGCCGCAATGGACCATGCAATTCTCGCAACGCGGGTCGCGCGCCACGCCGTCCACCACGCCGTATTTTTCCCAGTCCACCTTCGTCCAGCATTTCCTGGTAGCCGGCGTAATGGCCGTCGGTCATCAGGTAACACGGCGCTTTCCAGCCCTTGACGTTGCGGGTCGGGATGGCCCAGGCGGTGCAGGTCAGCTCGCGTTTGCCGGCAAGAAATTCCTGGTAAACCGGCGTGCCGAAAATCGTGAAGCGCTTGCCCCATTCCTGAATCTTGGCGAACTTCTGCCGCGTCATGGCGCGCGTGAGGAAGAAATCCTCCGGCTGCTTGCCCAGGCGCTTGACCATGTCCTTCTTGGCCGCGTCGTATTCGTAGCCGGGCGAAATGGTGTGGCCGTCCACCTCGAGCGAACTGAGGAACTTGAACATGTGCTCGATTTCCTGCACGTCGGTCTCCTTGTAAACGGTGGTGTTGGTGGCGACCTGGTAGCCGAGGATTTTCGCCATCCGGATGGCCTCGACGCATTCCTTGAACACGCCTTCGCGCTCGACGATCAGGTCGTGCGTGTATTCCAGGCCGTCCACGTGGACGTTCCAATACATCCATTGCGTCGGGCGGATGACAACTTTTTTGCGGGCCGCCTCGTCGGACTTGCGGATGGTTTCGGCGTCCTTTTCGGAAATCAATTTCTGGCCGAGCAACTTTTTGAGTTTCGGCTCAATCTCCGGCGAATAAACGGCGGCCAGGTAATCCCGCATCTTCTTCCGCATGAACATGCCGTTCGTGCAGACGTAAATGATGCGGCCCTGCTGCAGCAGGCCGGCGACGAGTTCCTCGATCTTCGGATAAATCAGCGGTTCGCCGCCGCAAATGGACACCATCGGCGCGTCGCATTCCTTCGCCGCCGCGAGGCATTTTTCCAGCGGCATCATGTCCTTGAGGCTGACGTGGAATATTCGCGGATGCGGCCGCAGCCGGTGCAGGTGAGGTTGCAGGTGTGCAACGGTTCGAGCTGCAGGACCATGGCAAACTTCGGCGTCTTGCGCAGCTTGTGTTTGATGATGTGGCCGGCGATTTTTGCCGACAGCGCGAATGGGAATCGCATAAATATGATTCTATCGGGTCAATGCAACTTCCTTGGAATTATCGGGCCACGCCGCCGGGGCATTGGTCGAAGGCGGACCAGCCTTCATCAGCCCCGGCAGCAAAAACGAGGCGGGCGAAACGCTTTTGCTGGCGCTGATGCCGCCACAACCGGTGCTGCATAGCGCAAGTGCCAGCAGCATTGCCAGCGCAGGCAAATTCCTGTTTATTCTCACTTGCCTAGTATAAGTCGGCCCGACACGATGGCAACCTCTAATTGACCACATAATGGCGTCGAAAACACAATGTTTGCCCGGGAGCGGCTGGCGGTTCATCGCGTTTCTTTTCCTTTTTGGTTTGGCCAGCGCGGCGGCGGCCCAGTCAACCAACAACCCGGTTTTCGCCGCCCGTGCCGGGGCGGAATTTCATCGCGCGCAAATTCAATGGCAGTCGAATACGAATGATTTCGCCGCCGCGTGGCATTTTGCCCGCGCGTGTTATGATTTTGCGGATTTTGCCACGAACGACACCGAACGCGCCACCCTCGCCGTCCAGGGCATCGCCGCGGGCCGGCAACTGCTCGCGCACCAGACCAAATCCGCGCCGGGACATTATTATCTTGGCATGAACCTCGGCCAGCTCGCCCGCACGGAAATTTTGGGCGCGCTTAAACTCGTCAAGGAAATGGAACGCGAATTCAAAACGGCCGACGATCTGGATGAACATTTTGATTATGCCGGCCCGGCGCGCTGTCTCGGGCTGTTATATCGCGACGCGCCGGGCTGGCCGACCAGTATCGGCAGCCGGCGCAAGGCGCGGGAGTGGCTGGAACACGCCGTGAAACTCGCGCCGGATTATCCGGAAAATCATCTGAACCTGATTGAGTCGCGATTGAACTGGAACGACCGCCCCGGTGCCGAAAATGAACTGAAAACCCTCGACGCGCTCTGGCCGAAAGCGCAAACGAATTTTGTCGGCGAGGCATGGGAACAAAGCCGGGCAGATTGGACCGTCCGCAAAAGCGCGGTGGAACAATCCCTCGCGCCAACAGCCCAACCGGCTGAGTCGCCAAAAGCCCATCATTGACCCGGTGGAAATTTCTGTGGCGGCATCCGCGCCGGGAGGTTATTGTTCATACAAATCACGCAACCCGGATTGATTCGAAAACCATGGCCAAAAAACTTTTGGCGGCGCTCAGTGACACGACGTTGTTCCTGCAGGAATGGCTGGCCAACCCGCAGCGGACCGGGGCAGTCGCACCCAGTTCCCCAAAACTCGCAGCGGCCATGGCGCGCTGGCTGCCTTCCGATCCGGAAAGCTACGTGCTCGAACTTGGCCCCGGCACCGGCGCGGTCACAGCCGCCCTCCTTGAACGTGGTCTGCGCGAGGACCGGCTTGTGGCCATCGAAAAAAATTCCAAACTGGCGCACTTGCTTCGTAAACGCTTCCCCCGCGCGCACATCATCACCGGAGACGCGTGGCACCTGGACGAATTGTTGAGCGGATGCCGCGAGCCGATTGAATGCGTCGGCGCGGTCATTTCCAGCCTGCCGTTGTTGAATTTCCCGCCCGCCGAGGCCGAATCTTTGGCGGAAAAAATCCGCGCGATACTGGAGCAGGGCGGCAAATGGGTTCAGTTCAGCTACCATCTTGGCCCCCACCGCCCGCACGGCACCTCCCATTTCCATCGGCTGGCTTCCAAGATCATCTGGCTGAACCTCCCGCCGGCCCGCGTGAACGTTTATCAGAAGTGACGCGCTCCCCCAAAATGTTTCACTTCGTCTTCTGGAATCGTTTCAACTGGTCAACCAGATTTTGCATTTGTCTGACATCAATTCCTTGGATGACGGAAATTTCGCCGCCGTTTCTGCGACCACCAAGGCATCGGAAACCCGATTTTGACTTAACAGGAGGTTGACAAAACGAAATACCGCTTCAGGTGAATAGGGGCATAATGCCCAAGCCTGACGGAAAGCAAAATCTGCTTCGTTGTTCATCCGCTCTTTTTCCGTGGCATCGCTGGCGTGCTGCGCCCGCCAGGCGTAAAGTCCGGCGATGGAACTGCGCTCCTTTGAAAACATTGTGTGTGAGTAAGCATTTTGGACAAAACGAGGATCGCCATCGAAACCGCTGAAGTTGTGCCGGAGATAAACCTTTTCCACAAACGCGGCGACATCCGACACCGACGCGTCATCGTTCAGCCAGCCGCCAATCATCGGCGTTACACAGTTGGTCCAATAATCGTGATCCTGGTTGACGATGTCACCGGGGAGTTCCGCCAACGGCTGCCGGTTGATTTTCATAATCAGCCCGTGCGGCTCGAGATACGGATACATCCAGTCGAGCGGAAAGCTTTCCTCGACGTAAAACTCGCGGTTGCTGTTCCGGTCAAAGATGATTTTGGTGAGCAGGCCGTTGATTTGCATCACGGCGACCTGGCCGCTTATCTGCACGAGACCATCTCCTGTCACTTTCACGTCTTCACCCGGCTTGAGTTGGTGGTTTTGCAGCCGTTGTTTCGCATCTGCCATATAATCCTCATAACATTTCTGCAAATCTTTGGAGGTGGGAATGTAAATTTTGTCTCCATACATTGAGCGCAGGTAATCAAGATAAGTCCCGTCTGCCAGGGCGTTTTGGGTCAGCGTGAAAAAAGGGTCGCCGTCCACTTGCGATTTCTGCATCGCCGTAATCAGAAAACGCCCCGGATCCGAGCCGCCAAAATAAATGCTTCCAGGCGGAATGGATTCAATGATGTCTCGGCCAAAAGCCGCACAGTATTTTTCGTCACCCCAAGCAAAAGCGGCGAAAGCGCCCCACACTTCCTTTACCGCCTGCCACTGGACTCCCTGTAACCATTCATCATTGGGCCCTGGGTGATCAAAATCATGCGAGTGTTTCCGAAAGTTCTCAAAATCGTTGCTGACTGTCAGCCAGTCGCCTTTATTAGCTGCCGCGAAAAAAAATTTGAACTCCGATGGCATCTTGTTTGTTGCCGCGTTCGCCTGCGCCTCCTTTTCCACAACGAAGGATTTCAACTGGGCGGTCACCTCTGGATTTTTAATGGACTGCCACAGGACCGGTTGTTTTTGGGCACAGCCGATGTTGTATAATCCAGCGCCAAGAATCACCGTCCCCAACGATTTGACTGTTGTTTTCATATATGGATTTTTGCCGCGGTTTTCGGTTTGACGTTCCGACACCGTCTGCACGCTGCTTTTACTGAATAGACACCGGTCCATGCCAAATTTGTATAAAAATCCGTCCACACCGCCGGCTCCCCAAAACTCATTCTCGGGTTAGATGACCTGTGGGGAGCCGTCCGCCCGTCTGGATTTTGGCAGCAGAAAGCAAAGCGCCGCCGCCGCGAGCAACGCGCCGCCCAGAACTCCGAACGGAACGGTCATTCCGTGCGTCCGGCTCTTCAGTATTCCGACGATGGCCGGGCCAAGATAACCGCCGACGTTGCCGAGCGCATTCACCAGGCCCATGACCGCGCCGGCGGCTGCGCGTGGCATCGTTTCCGTGGGAATGGCAAAGAACGGCGCCAGACCGGCGAACGGACCCGGGATGGCCAGGCACAGAAACGCGTAGGAAAGCCAGAAGGAATGTTCCTTGAGTAAAACGCTCGCGATGAGGGACGTGCCGCTCAGGGCATAGATGAAGGCGGCATGACCCCGGCGTTCGCCGGTTCGGTCCGAATGCCGCGAGAGCAGCACCATGACGATGGCGGTGACCACGTAGGGAACGGCAAAGAGCAGGCCGGTTTGCAGGCCGTCGAAATGGCGGCCGCCGCCCTTGAGTCCTTCCGTCAGGAACGTGTTGCAACCATAGGACGCGAAGTTGTACAGGAAACAAACTGCCAGCATGACGAAAACCACCGGCCGCAGGAGGGCGCGCCCGACGGGAATTCTTTTCACGAGTTCCAGTTCCGACGCTTCGCGCTGCAAGGTGGTTTCCAGAAAATCCTGTTCCTCGCGGGAAATCCATTTCGCGTCGCGCGGATGGTCGCTGATGAAATAAAGCCAGAATGGCAGCCAGAGGAACGGCAGGGTGCCTTCAATGATCAGCATCGTCTGCCAGCCCCAGCCGCCGAGCAACCAGCCGGTGATCGGCGCGGAAGCGGCCACCGCCAGCGGCTGGCAAAGGTTCCAGTAGGCGTTGGCGCGGGCGCGTTCCGAACGCGGAAACCAGTTCGCCAGCAGCACCAGCATCGTCGGATACACGCCGCTTTCCGCCGCGCCGAGCAGGAAACGCATCACGGCGAATTCCCGGAAACTGGAAGCCAGACCACAGCCGACCGCGCACAGGCCCCAGCACACCAGGCAGAGGGAGATCAATTTTTTCGGACTCCAGCGGCCGGCCAGATAACCGCCAGGAACCTGCAACAACACGTAACCCAGAAAGAAAATGCCGGCGGCCTGGCCCTTCAACCGGTCGTCCATGAGCAGGTCCTTCATCATCGTCGAAATCCCAGGGTCCAGGGCCAGCGCGACGTTCGTGCGATCCACGTACGATATCGTGTACATGATCAGCGCGACGGGGATGAGGCGCAGCCAGCGTTGCGATTTCACGGAATTCAAGATGGCGCGTTGTTAGCAGAAGAACACAGCGTCATTCAATGGTTAACTTTTGCGCAAGGCCACAGCGCAGCGTGGCCGCAAATACAGGAGCGCGGACAGCTTTGTCCGCGCAAAGGTCCCGACGCGGCAGGAACACGCGGACAAAGCTGTCCGCGCTCCTGAAAATTCGTGACACGGCTTTCCGCGAGGATGCTGGCTCGGTTGATTTCTTTCAGCGCCGTTGGCATGGCTTTTTAGAATTATTCTAAGTATTGACAGATCCGGAAACCGGTCTAGTGTGCCCGCGACATGAGTCTGGTCGAGAAGAAAAAACTGAACGGTGAACTGAACGAGCGCCTGATGACGGGCGGGTTCCGGTTCACGCCCCAGCGCCAGCATGTCTATGACGTGCTGCTGCAAAAGCGCGATCATCCGACCGCGGAGGAGGTCTTCATCCGGTCCAAAAAGACCATGCCGGACATTTCCATGGCCACGGTTTACAACTGCCTCGACGCGCTGGTAAAATGCGGGCTGGTCCGCCTCGTCGTGCTCGACCGCGGCGCGACGCGCTTTTGCCCGAATATGCGCGAACATTGCCATTTTTACTGCGATTCCTGCGACACAGTTTTTGACGTGGATTTGCCGGCAAAACCGGCCTCCCCGGTTGCCTTGCCAAAAGGGTTCAAGGCCGAGCATTATGAAATCGCCATCCACGGCATTTGCCCGGAATGCGCGAAGAAGAAATGAACGGATCTATTTTCATTAACACCCCGCTTCAGCGGGGTGCCCGCACGGGTGAGGAACGTGAAAACCGTTTCAACGGTTTCGCCCGCGGAACCGAAACGGTTGAAACCGTTCCCGCGCTTTTGCGAACCTCGCACACGCCGCTAAAGCAGGGTGTTAACGAGAAAACGGGTTCCCAAGAAGCAAAATGAGCACCGCCACCGAAACCATTGAAGGCCTGGTCAAACAGGAATACAAATACGGTTTCTACACCGACGTGGAAACCGAGTCTGCGCCGCCGGGTCTGAACGAAGACATCATCCGGCTGATTTCGCGCAAGAAAAACGAACCGGCGTGGCTGACCGACTGGCGGCTCAAGGCGTTCCGGCACTGGCAGACGATGGAAGAACCGACCTGGCCAAAGGTCCATCACGAACCCATCAATTACCAGGACATCACCTACTATTCCGCCCCGAAGCAGGCCACCGAAGGACCTAAAAGCCTCGACGAAGTGGATCCGAAGCTCTTGGAAACCTACGAGAAGCTCGGCATCCCGTTGAAGGAGCGCGAACGGCTGGCGGGCGTGGCCGTGGACGCGGTGTTTGACAGCGTGTCCGTGGGCACCACCTTCAAAAAGCAACTCGCCGAAAAAGGTATCATCTTTTGTTCGATGAGCGACGCGGTGCAGGAGCACCCCGAACTCGTGCGCAAATACCTCGGCATGGTGGTGCCTTACACGGACAATTTTTTTGCCGCGCTGAATTCCGCCGTCTTCACCGACGGTTCGTTTTGTTACATCCCCAAGGGCGTGCGTTGTCCGATGGAGCTTTCCACCTATTTCCGCATCAACGCCGCCAAATCCGGCCAGTTCGAGCGCACCCTCATCGTCGCCGACGAAGGCGCGCATGTAAGTTATCTCGAAGGTTGCACCGCGCCGATGCGCGACGAAAACCAATTGCACGCGGCCGTGGTGGAACTCATCGCGCTCGACCATGGCGAAATCAAATACTCAACCGTGCAAAACTGGTATCCTGGCGACGAAAACGGCAAGGGCGGCATTTATAATTTTGTGACCAAACGCGGCTTGTGCAAAGGCCGCAACTCGAAGATTTCCTGGACGCAGGTCGAAACCGGTTCGGCCATCACCTGGAAATATCCGAGCTGCATTTTGCAGGGCGACAACTCGGTCGGCGAATTTTATTCCGTCGCCGTGACGAACAATTACCAGCAGGCCGACACCGGCACCAAGATGGTCCACATCGGCAAAAACACCCGCAGCACGATTGTGTCGAAGGGCATCTCCGCCGGCCACGGCCAGAACAGTTATCGCGGCCAGGTCAAGATCCTGAAGAGCGCCGCCAACGCGCGCAACTTCTCGCAGTGCGACTCGATGCTGATTGGCGCGAAGTGCGGCGCGCATACGTTCCCTTACATCGAGGTGAAAAACACATCGGCGTCCGTCGAGCACGAGGCCTCAACGTCCAAGATTGGCGAGGACCAGATTTTTTACTGCAATCAGCGCGGGCTTTCGACGCAGGACGCCGTGAACCTGATCGTGAACGGTTTCTGCAAGGAAGTGTTCAAGGAATTGCCGATGGAATTTGCTGTTGAAGCGCAGAAACTTTTGGGTGTAAGCTTGGAAGGCAGTGTGGGCTAATATCTCCTCCTCGTCGTCGTTCTCGTTCTCGTCCTCGATTCGTGCAATACTGAGGACGAGAATGAGGACGAGGACGAATCAACGACGAATCTAAACATGAGCAAACAACCAATTCTTGAAATCAAAAACCTCAGCGCGGGCGTTGAGGGCAAGCAAATTCTCAAAGGCGTCAACCTGACCATTTCGGCCGGCGAAGTCCACGCCGTCATGGGTCCGAACGGTTCCGGCAAAAGCACGCTGGCCGCCGTATTGGCGGGGCGTGACGGCTACGACGTGACCGGCGGCGAAGTCATTTACAACGGCCACGACCTGCTGGACCTCGACCCCGAGGGACGCGCCCGCGAAGGTTTGTTCCTTGCGTTCCAGTATCCGGTCGAAATTCCCGGCGTGAACAGCACTTATTTCCTCAAGGCCGCGCTCAACGAAATCCGCAAAGCCAAAGGCGAACCGGAGTTGGATGCCATGGAATTTCTCACCGTGGTAAAAGACAAGATGAAGTTGCTGGAACTCAACGAGGATTTGCTCAAGCGTTCGGTCAATGAAGGTTTTTCCGGCGGCGAAAAAAAGCGGAACGAAATTTTCCAGATGGCCGTGCTCGAACCCAAACTGGCCATCCTCGACGAAACGGATTCCGGCCTGGACATTGACGCCCTCAAGATTGTTTCGCACGGGGTCAACCAGCTCAAGCGCTCCGATAACGCCCAACTGGTTATCACGCATTATCAACGGCTGTTGAATTACATCGTGCCGGACTTCGTCCACGTGCTCGTGGACGGCCGCGTCGTGCGCACCGGCGGCAAGGAACTCGCGCTGGAACTCGAAAGTAAAGGTTACGACTGGATTCTCAAAGGTGAAGCGGTTAAAGCTTGAAGCATGAATCTGGACGAAGCCCAACGACAACGTGTCACCGCTTGGATCCTTCAAGGCGCAAAGCTTTCGGAAATCCAAACCCGGCTCGCGGACGAATTTGGTCTGCGGCTCACTTACATGGACGTCAGGCTGCTCGTGGACGATTTGAAGCTGACGCCAAAAGACCCGGAGCCGCCGAAAGGCGTGACCCAAATCGGCGCCGCGCCGGAGAAGGGCGCGCCACCCCACGCCGGCAAAAAAGCCTCTCCGCCATCCGCCGCGCCGCCGCCAGCGACCGGCAACGTGTCCGTGACCGTGGACGAACTCGTGCGGCCCGGCGCGATTGTCAGCGGCAAGGTCATGTTCAGCGACGGACAGTCGGCGGACTGGTATCTCGACCAAACGGGACGGCTGGGCGTTGTGCCCAGGCAACAAGGCTACAAACCGTCCGCGGCCGACGTGCAGCAGTTTCAGGCTGCGCTGCAAAACGAACTCGCGCGCATGGGATTCTGATTCCTTCGACTGCCACCCGGGCGAGTATCCACAGACCGGGCGTCAGTGGGTTTTGCTCCGGGTCATTGCATGAATGACTCATTTCTAAACCATAATGACGAAACAAGCAGGAAGCTCGAATGACGGAATGATTTCCGGTGTCCCACGTGTCATTCAGGATTGGTCATTGGGAATTCTTTAGCCATTCGGATTCAGGAATTAGTCATTTTTACTGCTGGACTGCCAGCAAACGGCCTTGTGTGTCAATTCAATCGGCCAATTCTTGCGGCAGGCTCTGTCCCTTGGCACATTGAAGCGCGATGCGCGAACAATTCCGGGTCTGGATCGAAAGCCTCTATACCTTTGGCCTTGAAGTCATTTCCGGCGAGCGCCGCGATTTCAAGGCGAGGCTTACGCGCGCGGTTTTGTTCGGCAGCTCGAAGGTCTATCACGCCCTCGTCAACATTCACCGCTGGCTCATCAACGTCCGCATCCTTCGTGACAAAACCCTCGGCGTGCAGGTCATCGCCATCGGCAACCTCACCGTCGGCGGTACGGGCAAAACGCCGGTCGTGGAAAAATTCGCGCGTGAACTCCGCGACGCCGGCCGCAACGTCGCCATCCTTTCGCGCGGCTACCGTTCCAAGCCGGCGCCCCTCCACCAGTTGCTGCTGAACAAAATCCTGCTGCGCGAAGACCAGACGCCGCCGCGCGTCGTCTCCGACGGCAAATCGCTGTTGCTCGATTCCGAAATGGCCGGCGACGAACCGTACATGCTGGCGTCGAACCTCAAGGACGTTGTGGTGCTGGTGGACAAAGACCGCGTCAAAAGCGGGTTGTATGCCATTGAAAAATTCGGTTGCGACACGTTGCTGCTCGACGACGGCTTCCAGTATTGGAATTTGCGCGGGCGGCGGCATGACGTGGTGTTGGTTGACCGCCAGCAGCCGTTTGGCAACGAGCATTTACTCCCGCGCGGCACGTTGCGCGAGCCGCCATCGCACCTTGCCCGCGCCCACACGATTTTCATCACCAAGAGCGATGGCCAGACCGCCGAACTCCGTCAGCAGATTTCCCGGCTGAATCCCGAGGCGGCCATCATCGAATGTGTTCATCATCCGCTTTACCTCGAAGACGTGTTCACCGGCGAACAGCGCAAACTGGATTTTCTGCGCGGGCACAAAGTCGCCTCGCTCAGCGGCATCGCGCAGCCGGAAAGTTTCGAGCGGAGTCTCGTGCAACTTGGCGCGGAACTGGTTTATTCCAAACGCTTTGCCGACCATCACCGCTTCACCCAGCAGGAGATCCTCAACGTCATCAACCGCGGCAAAAAACGCCAGGCCGACACCATCATCACCACCCAAAAGGATGCCGTGCGCTTCCCCAAACTCGACCGGCGCGACCTGCCGATTTATTTCATGCGGGTTGAAATCCAGATTGTCAGCGGCGCGAATGACTTTCAGGATTGCGTCCGCAAAATCTGTTTCAAATGAACATGACCCGTCGAAGCGCTGAAGCGGGATGCGTTGCCGCGGAACGAAATCGCTGCCGCGCGTTAATGCCCCGACGCGGCAACGAAAAATAAATGGACACGCTGATTTACTGGTTCGCCCGCGCCCTGATCGCCGGTATCCAGGCGTTGCCGCTGAATTTCGTCGCCCGCTTGGGGCGTTGGGGCGGTGCACTGGCGTATCGGCTCGACGCGCGGCACCGGCAGGTCGCATTGCAAAATCTGACGATGTGTTTTGGCAACGAAAAATCGCCGGAGCAAATCCGCGCGCTCGCCCGGGAAAATTTCCGGCGCATCGGGGAAAATTTCGCCTGCGCGGTCAAAACCACCGCGATGAATTTCGAGGCGCTGCGACCGCACATTGAATTTGCCGGCGTCGAACGCCTGCCCGGGAAGAACGCCGGCCAACCGCTCCCCAACGTCGTGGTCGCCATCGGCCACTTCGGCAACTTTGAGCTTTACGCGCGGTTCGGACAATTTCGCCCGGACTACCAATGCGCCACCACCTACCGGGCGCTGAAACACCCTGTGTTCGATCGCCTGCTGCAACAACTGCGCGAACGCTCCGGTTGCCTCTTTTTTGAGCGCCGCACCGATGGCCCGCTTTTGCGCGCCGCGATGCATCGGCAGGGCATCATCCTCGGATTTCTCACCGACCAGAGCACCAACGGTCTTCGCGGGCCGTTTCTCGGCCACGATTGTTCGACCACACTGGCGCCGGCGGTGTTTGCGTTGCGCTATCACTGCGAACTTTACACCGGTGTTTGCTACCGGGTGGCCTTGGCCCAATGGCGCCTGGAACTCGGCGAAAAAATTCCAACGCACGAAAACGGGAAACCGCGTCCGTCCGAAGAAATCATGCGTGATGTCAACCGCGCCTTTGAGGCCGCCGTCCGCCGCGACCCGGCGAACTGGTTCTGGGTCCACCGCCGCTGGAAGCCGGCTGAAGACAAAGTGAAGATGGAGAATGGAGGATAGAGAATGGAAAATGACTCCCATTCCTTGCCGCGCCGAAGCGAAGCGGAGACGGGTCGCAGAATTCTGGTGCGCGGGACAAACTGGCTGGGCGATGCCGTCATGACCACGCCGGCCCTGCTGCGGCTGCGCGAAAAATTTCCCGACGCCCAAATCGCGTTGCTCGCGCCGGAAAAATTGCGGGAACTTTGGAGCGGTCATCCGGCACTCAATGAAATCATTCCGTTTTCGCCGGGCGAAAATGTATTTGCCGTTGGCAGAAAACTGCGCGCGGGTAAATTCGACCTGGCATTGGTTTTGCCGAACTCGCCGCGCTCGGCAATTGAAATCTGGCTGGCTGGCATCCCGCAACGCATTGGTCGTGGGCGGCCGTGGCGGAATTTTTTTCTGACCCAAACCGTCGTGCCGCGTGCCGACGCTGTGAAGATGCAGAGAAGGTCGGTTAGCGAAATCAAAAAGCTGGTCGCTACCCATAACTGTAGCGCAGGCGTCTCGCCTGCATCTGAGAAAAAATCAGCAGGCGGGACGCCTGCGCTACTTTCAACCGCCCACCAAATCCATGAGTACTTGCACTTGGCCGCCGCGCTGGGCGCGAATCCGGAACCCCTCCCGCCGCAATTGTTCGTAACGGCCGATGAAATTGAAGCGGCGAAGAAAAAATTCGGGCTGGGGGAAATCATGCGGCCGATTCTGGGTTTGAATCCGTGCGCGGAATACGGCCCGGCCAAACGCTGGCCAATCGAAAGATTCGTCGCCGCCACGCGAGAAATTCAAAAACGGACAAACTGTGCCTGGCTGATTTTCGGCAGCAAAAATGACGCGCCGATTACCAATCAAATTGCGTCGGCGATTCACGATTCACGATTCACGATTCACGATTTGTCTGGTAAGACTTCTATCCGTGAATTGATGTCGCTCCTGAAAACCTGCCGCGTTCTACTCACGAACGACTCCGGCCCGATGCACGTGGCCGCCGCGCTCGGTACGCCCGTCGTCGTGCCGTTCGGCAGCACCTCGCCGGAATTGACCGGGCCAGGTCTGCCGGGCGACCTGCGGCATCGGCTGCTGAAATCCGACGCGCTGTGCTCACCGTGTTTCCGGCGCGAATGCCCGATTGACTTCCGCTGCATGAACGGCATCAGCGTCGAACGCGTCGTGGAAGCTGTGCTCTCAGCCGTTTGCTGAACAAAAAGCTCCAAGCACCAACATCTCCGCCTTCGCTTTCAGCTTCGGCGCGACCGCGTCGAAACGAAGTGAAGACGGGCAAGCTCCAGAGAAGCTCCAAAACCAAACTGCAAACAGTATTGTCCTGCGACACAGATTTTTCATTTGGACCTTGAAATTTGAGGTTTCTCTGGATGTTGGAGCTTGGAATTTGGAGCTTTTCCCGTTGCCAAAAATTCCCTTGACATCCGCCGCCAACTGTCATATCGTCCTATGACAGTAAACAGCGGCCATGATGTTTCAAATTGATTTCAAGTCCGGCAAGCCGGTGTATCTCCAACTGGTGGACCAGGTTCGTTACGCAGCAGCAGCCGGTTCCTTGCGGCCCGGTGACCCGCTGCCATCCATCCGCCCGCTGGCCGAGGAACTGCGCGTCAACCGCAACACCATCGCCAAGGCTTACACCGAACTGGAAAGCCAGGGCGTCATCGAGACGATTCCGGGCAAGGGCTGTTTTCTCAGGGAAAACAATTCGCCGTTCACCAAGCAGGTCCGCCAGAAGCTCTTGCTCACCGAGGTTGATGAAGCGGTGGTGATGGCGCATCACCTGCAGGTGGATCGTGAAAGATTTCTGGCGCTGGTCAAGGAACGACTCGACTACTTCATGCGCAAGGCGAAGGAGGAAAAATGAACGCGAACCAACGTGAAACCCTCACCTCACCCCGGCCCTCTCCCCTCCCTCTGAGGGAGCGGAGAGGGAGAATTATTTCCCGTCACGCGGCAAACCAGCGACTGTCTTCGGCTCAACGGCCGTTGAATTTTGAGAGCACATACGGCGGCTGTTCCCTCTCCCCGAGGGAGAGGGTCAGGGTGAGGGGGAATGGATCAAGCCTGCACGTCCAACCACTGACACAAGCCGCCGGCCTTTTCAAGGAATCACATGAAAACTGAAACACCCGTCATCGAAATCAACAACCTCCATCGCCGCTACGGCAAATTGGACGCGGTGAACGGCCTCACGTTGAACGTCCGCGCCGGAAAATGCTACGGGTTTTTCGGCCGCAACGGCGCGGGCAAGACGACGACCATCAAATGCCTGCTGAATCTGCTTCGGCCAAGCTCCGGCACGGCGCGTGTGTTCGGTTTGGACCCACAAAAGAACGAAGTGGCTGTGAAATCGCGCCTGGCCTACGTGCCGGATGTGGTCGCGTTTTATCCGTGGATGACCGTGCGTGACACGCTGGAATACCTCGCGTCCTTCCGCAAACACTGGAATGGCGACATTGAAAACGACCTGCTGAAACGGTTTCAACTCGACCCGAAACAGAAGGCCAGCAACCTTTCCCGCGGCCAGAAAACGCAATTGGCGCTCATCGGCGCGATTTGTCCCGAACCGGAACTGCTCGTGCTCGACGAGCCGACTTCCGGCCTCGACCCGATTGTCCGCCGCGAATTTATCGAGACGGTCATCGGCGCGTATCAATCTGGCGATCCCGTACGCCGCACGGTGTTCGTCTCGACGCATCTGATTTCCGAGTTCGAGGGTTTGATTGACGAGTTCACCATCATCGAGCAGGGCCGCGAACTGCTGACGATGGAGGCTGACGCCGCGCGCGACCGTTTCAAAAAAATCCGCGCGCGGTTCGCCCAGTCGCCTACGCAATTGGATTTGCCCGGCGCGCTGAAAGTGAAACATGCCGGTCGCGAAATGGAAATTCTCGCCAACGGCAATAGCGAAGAATTGCTGGCCGAGCTGAAGGCGCATCAGCCGGAAGAATTGAAGATCGAATCGCTGTCGCTGGAGGAAATTTTCGTGGCTTCAAAATTGTTAAGGCAAAACGCATGAATGTGGTAAAACGATCCGAATGCCCGCGAGGGTTTGGAGTGCGGTGGCTGGCGGGGAATGGGGCTGACACCGCTTTTGGCGGCTCGCTGATGGCCGGCACGAAAGCGGTGTGCGCCCTCACCCCTCGCCCACCGCAGTCCAAGACGCTGGCGCGCGTATCTGGAATTCCGGTGGTTCAAAAACACCATGCGCTGTGTTGGGAAAGTCCTTTCCTTGGAAAAGTTCCATGAGCCCGCTCGTCAAAAAGGAAATTCGCCTGCTGCTGCCCAGCTGGATTGTGGCTGTGTTGCTGGCGCTGGTCCAGGCCATCACGCGGCCCTACGATTTCTATGTCGCTTTTCTGCTTTTCTTTGGTTTGACGATAATGGCGCTGACGACGTTTGGCCGCGAAACCAGCCTCACCACCTTTTCATTGCTGCTCGCCCAGCCCGCAGAACGGATGCGAATCTGGCAGACCAAGCTTGCCATTCTCGCCATCGCTTTTCTGATCGTCTTTGGCGTGTGGCTTTTGGCTTTTGGCATCGCCTTCGTTAATTCCAACGTGGACACCTCCGACCGGGAAAATTCATACAATCTTTTCATCACCATCTGTCTGATTGCCACCGCGACGTTTACCGGCGGGTTATGGACGACCTTATTGTTGCGCCAACTGGCGGGTGCGTTCTGGCTCACGCTGTTGGTACCGGCGGTTTTGTCCGGGTTCTCCGCCGTGTTTCTCACCCAGGCCGAATCCAACAGCACCGTCATCGCCGTTTTGTGTGTCGTTCTTGGAATCTATTCGGTCGGCGGATTTTTGTTTGCGCGCTGGCTGTTTTACCGCGCGCAGGACGTGGGCTGGTCGGGCGGAATCATTGCGCTGCCGGAATGGAGATTTTTATCCGCGCGTTCGGAAAGCGCCGGAACAATCCGGACGCGAAAACCGATTTTCGCGCTGGTGAAAAAAGAATTTCAGTTGCACCAAGTCGCTTTGATGGGAGCGGCCGGATTGCTGGTGCTGCATATCGGCACCATTGTCCTGCGAACAGTTCACCCATTTCACGAAAAATCCCCCGGCGCAATTTTCATAGCACTTTTCTGGATGTTGTGGCTGGTCATGGCTCCGATTATCGGCAGCATGTCCGTGGCCGAGGAACGCCGGTTGGGCGTTATGGAAGGGCAATTGTGCCAGCCGGTTTCGCGTCGGATTCAATTTGTCATCAAGGCGTTTTTGACATTGTTTCTCGGCATTTTCCTCGGTGGAGTCATGCCGATGTTACTGGAAGAAATTGCCGCTGGATCTGGCGCGCACAATTCGATATTTACACCGGGAGATTTTGATACTCTATTATATCAATTGGGCCTCGTGGCGTTCGCCGCATGGCTGACTTTGGTCAGTTTTTTCGCCTCGACGCTCGCCAAAAGTTTTCTCCAGGCCGTCGGGCTTGGCGTCGCAACTTTTTTCGTATGTGTGCTGGTCGTTCCGCTTTTCACGAGCGGACGGATGCTTTTCCTGGATTCAATTTCGACGCGACACATCCTGCCGTTGATCATTGCCGTCCCGACGATCATCGTCACGCTGCTTTGGCTGGCGTATTTGAACTTCAACAATTTCCGCGACGGCTGGCCGCTGGTGCGGCGCAATGTGGGCGGCATCATCGGGGCGCTGTTGTTCATTTTTGTCAGCAGCAACGCCCTTTACCATCGCGCCTGGGAGATTTTCGAGCCGGCGGAACCGTTGCACGGCCCGGCGAAACTTTCTCTGGCCGATCCCCCGACACTGCGCGACGAGGCTTACGATAATCTCCTTGTGCGATTGCCGAACGGCCGGGTGCGGACCGATTATCTGAACTGGGGGCCGTACGGCTATAGTTCAAGCAAAGTGAGGTTGTGGCATTCTCTGGTTGATCCCTGGCCGAAAGGCGGGGGGCGCCGCGGTTTGTTGCCGGTTCAAACTGGGTGTCGGCGACGGCTAGGCACGTTGATTTCTACCATAATGAGGAAAAAGCAGGCAATGAACCTAAAATTCATGTCGCCGGTTACTTGGACACGGTCGGCATCCAAGCGGATGGCACACTCTGGATATCAGCCGCGTCAAAAAGCGGCGCTTGGACCGGCGATAAAATGAACCGATTCGGAGACGGGACCAACTGGCGGCAAGTAGTCCGTTCGCGCCCCGGAGTTTTGCTGTTGAAGAGTGACGGCACGCTCTGGCGTTGGGGCACGAACTATTTTGAATCAAGCAGATGGCAAACCAACTGGCCAAACCTGCGCGCTGACCCGCTGTATCAGATCGGCACGGCTTCGGATTGGAAAGAGATTTACCGCAACACTTGGATCAACCTCGCCCAGAAATCCAACGGCAGTGTCTGGGAAGTCAGCGTAAATATCAAAAGCGGGAAAGACGAATTGCGCCAGGACACAAACCTGGATCAAGTTGCGTTGCAAACTTTGTCTTTATCGGGCCAGGGTGAAAGAGCCTACGTCCGTCCTGATGGAACCTTGTGGATGAGCCGGGATTATCAACAAAGTGGCACGATTGGGTATTCAGGCTTTGTGCAGGTCGGAACGGAAACCAATTGGACGGCCGTCGCCTTGAACCCGCAAAAAATGATTGCACTCAGGTCCGATGGTTCATTGTGGCAATGGCACTTCAACAATCCATGGAATGTGAGCAGCCAAGGACAAATAGTCCTGGCCGCTCAAGAACCACCCACTCGCCTAGGCATCCACAGTGATTGGGTCGCAATTGCCAACACTTGGGAAGATGTGATCGCACTTGCCGCCGACGGCAGTCTGTGGTTGTGGCCCGATCGCGAACAATACGAGCAAGCAACTTTGTTGAAACTTCCCAAACAGCCGCAATTTCTCGGCAACGTTTTTGGCAAAACGAATTGAGAAAATTCCAAGCACCAACATCTCCGCCTTCGCTTTCAGCTTCGACGCGACCGCGTCGAAACGAAGTGAAGACGGGCAAGCTCCAGAGAAATTCCAAATTCCAAGAACCAAAAGGGGCACGCGCCTTACCAATTGAAGTTTGATGTTTGAAGTTTCTCTGGAGGTTGGAGCTTGGAATTTGAAGCTTTGCCTTGCTTGCTTTGAGGGGTTCGCTGCGTGATAATCATCGTCGTGGAAACGGTCACCAAATTGACAAACGAACTGGTCGCGTCGTATGCGCGCCTCGGGGGCATCAACCATTTGGACGGCAAAAATCTCCCATCCAACCACGCCATCACCGCCATCACGCAGGATTTATTGCGGCTGCTGTTTCCCGGTTTTTTCGACGAAAAGCCGATTCATTCCTCGGAAATCAAAGTCGTGACGGCGGAACTGCTCGACGCAGTGCGCGGCGCGCTCGAAGACGAAATTTACAAAAGTCTTGAATACAATCCGCCGCCGGAATTGCCAAAGAAAAGCCTGCGGTCAGCGGCACACAGCCTGACGCTGGAATTTCTCGATAGTCTGCCGCGCTTGCGCGAGGTGCTCCAAACTGATGTCGAGGCGGCCTACAATGGCGATCCGGCGGCGTTGAGCCGCGAGGAGGTCATTGTGTCGTATCCGTTTGTTGAGGCAATTGCGGTCCAGCGGCTGGCGCACGAATTGTATTTGAAAAACATCGCGCTGATTCCGCGCATCATGACGGAGTGGGCGCATTCGCGCACGGGTATGGATTTGCATCCGGGCGCGCAAATCGGGTCGCACTTTTTCGTGGACCATTGCACCGGCACGGTCGTGGGCGAAACCACCGTCATCGGCGACCGTGTGAAAATGTACCAGGGCGTAGGTCTGGTGGCGAAATCACTCGCGGCGGGGCAGGCGTTGCGCGGGCAGAAACGGCATCCCACCCTCGAAGACCGGGTGACGATTTACGCCGGCGCGACGATCATGGGCGGGGACACGGTGGTGGGCGAAGGCAGCACCATCGGCGCCAACGTGTTTCTTACGAACAGCGTGCCGCCGTATTCCCTCGTGACCCAGGAAAACGCGGATGTGAAGGTGATGAAAAAGGAACGTGCGAAAAAATCGTCGGACTTTCAGATATAGCCAGCGAGTTTCGCAGCCAATTCCGGCGGCAGGCGCTTCGGTTTTTCATTCAAGCCCGTGCAAACGTGGAACGTTTCGGCTTCGAGTATCAATTTCCCGTTTTGATTCACAACGCGGTGGCTGAAGTTCACGCGCACGCCCGAAACCAGCGTTGGCCGGACCTCGATCGTCAGCAGGTCGTCGTAACGCGCCGGCGATTTGTAATTCAACCGGGCTTCAATGAGGGGAAAAATCACGTCGCGCTCCTGCCATTCCAGGACCGTCGCGCCGAGCGAGCGGATGAATTCGCCGCGCGCGGCTTCGAGCACGTCGAGGTAGCGCGAATGATAGACGTGGTTGCCGAGGGTGCATTCGGCATAGGTGACGCGGTGCTGGTAACGGAACGGAACAGCCATGCGCGCAGCGTAAGGGCGCGCGCCGAAAGTTCAACGCTGAAAACAGGCCACACTATTTCAATCTCCGCCGTCGTGATACCAAATTGTGTGCAAAAGCTAACCGATAACGCACCCCCTCACCCGCCCTATGGGCACCCTCTCCCCCGCTGGCAGCGGGGGAGAGGGCCGGGGCGAGGGGGCGCGTTGCCAGATCGCCAGGTGATTGGAATACAGTTGAAAATCCGGTTGCGCAGACGGCATTTGCGGTTATGTTACCTCCGTGAACTGGCAGCAAATCATCTCACTGGCGATCGTGGCGCTGGCCGCCGGTCTGTTGTTGTGGGGGCGTTTTCGCCCGCGCAAATTCAGCTTCCAGCGCGACACCCATTGCGGCTGCTCCGCGCCGGGAGAATCGCCGGCGCAGAAAAGCTCGATCGTTTTTCATGCCCGCAAAGGCGAACGCCGCGAGGTGGTCGTGCGGATGAAATAATTTCTTTCGCTTGCTTATTTGCCAATCCGACAACATCATTTTCAATCATGGCCGTAACTAAAGTGAGTTCTGCGGTGCATTTTGCCTCCCGGGCGGTGGGTGTGCGCGGACGTGAAGGCGCGCTCAGCGGTCACTGGGTGCCCAACACCGACGTGTACGTGACGGACACCGGGCTGGTCGTCAAGGTGGAGCTGGCGGGCATGAAGAGCGACAGTTTGGAAATCACCGTCGAGGGCAACTGCCTCCGCATCAGTGGCAACCGGCCGGACGGCTGCCGCGCGCCCAAATGCAGTTTCCTGGTCATGGAAATTAGTTATGGGCCGTTTGAAAGCGTGCTGGAACTGCCTGCGGGATACGACCTCAGCCAGGCAAAAGCGGCTTATGTGAACGGCTTTTTGCGGATTGACGTGCCGTTGGCACGCCAGCCGCTCTCCAAAACAACCAAGGTGCCGATCGCCGAAGGGAACTAGTCTCCCCTGAATTTTCAGGTTCGGCGGCATCTAAACTGAAAGCAGGAGTGACGATGACCTCGCCAGAAACGGAGTTTGTCAGCATTCTGGACGCGCCTGAAAGTTCGGCGGCGTCACCACCCCGCATTTCCTCGCGTTCGCTCCCGGAGACGCTGCCGATTCTCGGCCTGTCCGACATTGTGATTTTTCCCGGGGCCATTGTGCCCTTGCTCGTGGAGACCGGGCCGAGCCTGCGGCTGGTGGACGATGCGGTGGCGGGCGACCGTCTGATTGGCGCCGTGCTGCAAATCAAATCCGACGTGGTCGAGCCGCTGCCGGAGGATTTGCACAAGGTCGGCTGCGTCGTGCGTTTGGTCAAAATGGTGAAGTTTCCCGACGGCACGGCGCGCATGCTGGTGGAGGGCCTGTGGCGCATTCACGTCAAGGAATACTCGCCCGCCGAGCCGTATCTGCGCGCCACCTACGAATTGTTGCGTGATGTGACGGAGGATTCGATTGAATCCCAGGCGCTGTTCCGCAACGCGCAAAAACAGTTTCAGGAAATCGCCAAACTCTCGGCCGCGCTGTCCGACCATGTGAAGGTCGCCGCCATGAACATGGACGCGCCCGGTCATTTTGCCGACCTCGTGGCCGCCAACCTGAACCTCGAACTCAGCGACCGGCAGGAACTGCTCGAAACCGTTTCCGTCCGCGAACGCCTGCAGAAACTTCTGCCCATGCTCAACCGCGAGTACGAGGTGCTCACGCTGAGTTCCAAAATCCAGAGCAACGTCGCCACGTCCATCGCCAAGACCCAGCGCGATTTCTTTTTGCGCGAGCAGATGCGCGCCATTCAACGTGAACTCGGCGAAACCGATCCGGGGGCGAACGAAATCAAAACGTTGCGCGGTAAAATCGAGCAGACGCCGATGCCCGACGAGGCGCGCAAGGCCGCGTTGCAGGAATTGGAACGGCTCCAGCAGACCCCGCCCGCGGCCGCCGAATATGCCGTCTCGCGCAATTACCTCGACTGGATTTTGAGTCTGCCGTGGGAAAAGGAGACTGACGACAAACTGGATTTGAAGACCGCCGAGCGGATTTTGAACGAGCAGCATTTCGGCCTGGAAAAGGTCAAGGATCGCCTGCTGGAGTTCATCGCCGTCATCAAACGGCGGAAACAGATCAAAGGCCCGATTCTTTGCCTGGTCGGTCCGCCCGGCGTCGGCAAGACTTCACTCGGCAAAAGCGTGGCGGACGCGCTGGGCCGCAAGTTTGCGCGCATCTCGCTCGGCGGCATGCGGGACGAGGCCGAGATTCGCGGCCATCGGCGCACCTACGTCGGGGCGTTGCCCGGACGCATCATCCAAACCCTCCGCCGCATCGAAAGCCGCAACCCGGTCATTTTGCTGGATGAACTGGACAAGGTCGGCGCGGATTTCCGGGGCGACCCGGCGTCGGCTTTGCTCGAAGTGCTCGACCCGGCGCAGAACAACACGTTCACGGACCATTTTCTCGATCTGCCGTTCGATTTGTCGCGCGTGCTGTTCATCACGACGGCGAACTGGCTCGATCCGGTTCATCCCGCGTTGCGCGACCGGCTCGAAGTCATCGAGCTGCCCGGTTACACCGAATCTGAAAAACTGCAAATTGCCAAACGTTACCTCGTGCCGCGCCAGATTGAAGAGCACGGTCTCACACGGCAGGAGATGAAGTTCACCGAGGCCGCGTTGCGCAAATTGATTCAGGAATACACCCGCGAAGCCGGCGTGCGCCAGTTGGAACGCGAAATCGCCGCTCTGGCGCGCAAGGCCACGCGCAAAATCTTTGGCGACGGCGCGGCTAAGAAACCGGTGGTGATTGCAGGTTCCACGCTGCGGGATTTTCTGGGTGCGCCGAAATTTGTTTCCGAAACGGCGGAAAAAATCACCGAATTCGGCATCGCCACCGGCCTGGCCTGGACGCCCGTCGGCGGCGAGATTCTGTTCATCGAAGCCACGCGGATGCGTGGCCGGGGCAACCTGCTGCTGACCGGCTCGCTCGGCGACGTGATGAAGGAGAGCGCGCAGGCGGCGTTGAGTTACCTGCGCAGCCAGGCCAAAAAGCTCGGCATTGACCTGAGCGATTACAACAAACTCGACCTGCACATTCACGTGCCCGCCGGCGCGACGCCGAAGGACGGTCCGAGCGCGGGCGTGGCCATCGTTGCAGCCCTGGCGTCGTTGTTGCTGAAACAGCGCGTGCGGGCAGGCATCGCGATGACCGGCGAAATCAGCCTGCGAGGCCGCGTGCTGCACGTGGGGGGCATCAAGGAAAAAGTCCTGGCGGCGGCGCGCTTCAAAATCAAGGAAGTGATTTTGCCGGAACAAAACAAGAACAGCTGGCTCGAAGTGCCGGCGGAGACACGCGCCAAAATCAAGGTCCATTTCGTCCGGCACATTTCGGAAGTCCTGCAACTCGCGCTGGAGCCGAAATGAAATTAGCTTCTGTGTGTGAAAGATTTCATACCGGTGGGGCCGCGCTGCTGCGCGGCCTGAATTTTTGGCGGCGTGGCAGCGCCGCCCCACCATTGCTGGCCGGAGCAATTTTACTGATCGCAGCCGGGGCAATGGCGGAAACCACGAACGGCGTGCCCGATGCGGAAATTCAAGGCCGCCAACTGGCGCAACAGCTTTGCGCCGCGCGGCCAGCAGAAAGTTTCACCAACACCGGCATTCTGCAGATCCGCGATGGGAAAGGCGGACGTTCGGAAATTCCGGTGAGATGCGAAGTCATTGTCGCGGTTACAAACTGGCAAAGCGTTTATGAGGCCCGGACAACAAATCAAGTCGTGACACTTTGGGTCATTCATCCGGCGGACCGGTTGAATGAATATTTTTACCACACTAATTCCGCCGAACCAGTTCCAGTGCTGGGTGATATTCCCACCCTCGGACATTTGTTTCGCAGCACTCAAGTGTCAGGCGCAGAATTGATGATTCCTTTCGCCGGTTCAGATTTCTGGATTGCCGACCTGGGCCTGGAATTTTTCCACTGGCCGGAGCAGAAAATTTTGAAAAAGGAATTCCGGCGCAATTGCAGTTGTGCGGTTCTGGAAAGCACGAATCCGAACCCGACCCCGAACGGCTATTCGCGGGTGGACTCGTGGATTGACGAAGAGAGCGGCGGCATCGTGATGGCCAGGGCCTACGATGCGCAGGGCCGATTGCTCAAGGAATTCTACCCGAAGGACGTCAAAAAAGTGAACGGCCAATGGCAGGTGCAAAGCATGGAAATTGACAATGTTCAAACCGGCTCACGCACGCGGCTGGAGTTTGATCTGAAGGCACCGTGACCCTTGCAGCGGCGTAATCCTGATGGTCATCCCAATCTCCATCCGCCCGTTCCCCGGCGGCCCGGCTTCGGGCCAAGGTTGGGGATAAGTCGGCCAGTCACGCGCTTGACATCTTTGAAGGGACGGCACACGTTACTCATAATCAGTATGAACATCATATCTCGTTTCAATTTTATGCTGGTATGCGCCTGCGTTTTTGGGGGCGCACAGGCCTTTACCGCTGAATCCGAATCGGTTGCTCCAGCACAATCGGCAGATACCGTGACCCAGGCGATGGCGAATGGCTATCTGCAGATTCAGGAACAGCTTCATGCCACGCTCCTGGCCATTGAAACCAACCGTCTGCAGGCCGAGGCGGACGCCGCCACCAACGCCGCCGCCCTGACGGCACGCATCCAGGCCCTCGAACAAACCATCGCCGACCAGCGGGCCAGCGAAATCGAGGCGGCGCGCAAAACGCAGCAACTCGCCCTGTTCATGGCGGGCGCCTTTGGGCTGATCGGTTTGAGCATCATGCTGCTGATGGTTTATTTCCAGTGGCGCGTCTTCACCCAACTCATCAAGATCACCACGCGGCAACCGTCCGCCCTCGCGCTGGGCAACAACCGGGCGTTGCCGTTGGTGGAGGCGGCCGGCGAACTCGCCGCCTCCGGCCGCACCGCAGTGGAATCGTCGAATACGCGTTTGCTGGGCGTGCTTGATCGGCTGGAAAAGCGTGTTTTGGAATTGGAACAGATTGCGCGCGCGCCGCTGGCCGAACCGGCCGCGCCTTCCTCCGCCAAAGAGAATGGAGCGCCGCCGGAGGCGGACGATCGCGAAGAATGCGTCGCCAACCTGATCACCGAGGGCCAATCGCTGTTGAGCGCCAACGAACCGCAAAAGGCGCTGGAATGTTTCGACGTGGCGTTGCAGTTGCAGCCGAAACATGCCGAGGCACTGGTCAAAAAAGCCGGCGCGCTGGAAAAGCTGGGACGGCTGGATGACGCCATCGCCTGTTACGATCACGCCATTGAAGCGGACGGTTCGATGACCATCGCCTACCTCCACAAAGGCGGCCTGTTCAACCGCATGGCGCGCTATGACGAGGCGTTGCGGTGTTACGAACAGGCGTTACAGACGCAGGAGAAGAAGTTTGCGTGAGGGCCGGGCGGTCCCGCCGTTGCCTCAGTTGAATTCCATCCGATTGCGGACGCGCTCGGTTTCGAGCTGGTGGCGGAGCATTTCAATCTTCAGTTTGAGCAGCTCGTGGTTTTCCTCGGTCCGCGCGGCGAGTTCCTTTTCGAGTTCCTGAATGCGTGATTCGTAGGCGCGCATCCGGTCCTGGAGCGGCGCCTGCAGCGAATCCAGCCGGCGGATCATTGCCACCAGTTCCAGGGCGGCGTTTTCCTGTACCCGGAGCAATTCACGGCGCTGCGCGGCCAGTTCCTGAACCACGGCTTCCTTGACCGCCTGCGCCAGGACCGGCGCCAGGACGTCGCGCGTGGCCACCAGCCGCTCCGCGTTTTGCTGGGCGGGAAGATTCGACGCCGGCCGCACGCCGAGCGCAAGCGAGATGATGGCATTGGCGACGGCGGTGCCGTCCGCACCGCAGCGCGGACATTGAACCGGCCCCGGCATCCGGCTGTTTACCGGAGTCACGTCAAAGGCGTATTTCTGGCCGCAGCCGCAAATGATTTTGATGGGAATTAACATGCCCGTGCCGGTGGCGCCAGATGGCTTTCACCATAAAAATGATTTTTGTTCGCTCAACAACCGGTCGCCGCGCCAGAGCGTGGCGCGCCACGCGATGAGTTCGCCGAAATTCTTGTAATCCGCACCGCCGAGGGTCAGTGAATTCCAGCGGCGCAGGAGCGGCGGCGGCGCTTCCTGTTCCAGCAGGCGCTGGGTGGGCTTGCCACCCGCGCCGATGCCCTGGAGTTCGATGCGCAATTTGTATTTTGCAGCGGACGGGTTCGCGACCTGCCACAAGAAGTCGAAGCGGATGGCCGATATTTCGTTGGTGTGCCGGCACAGGTAGGCCTGGTAGGCGTCACGGTCGTACAGGCTCGGCGAAATGGCGTCGTGCCCTTTCAAGTTGAGGAACAACGGCAACATTTTTACGATGCGGCCTTTTTCAATCCCGTCCGCACAGGCCGGGAGCACGGCGAGCAGCAGCAAAATCATCAAGAACCGGCGCATGACGGAACAATAACGAACCGCGCGGCAAACTCAACTCCCATTTGACCCCGTCTGGATCCCGCTCCGGGTCATTACCAAGCGGACCGGGACGCGGCAAGGTCATTTCCAATAAAAACCCACGACCTGGATGCCCCCGCTTGGATTACGAGGATTACGATAGAGGATGGCAATATATTCGCGTGATTGAACACCGATTTGCGCGGTGACGTGGACTTCGAACGTGGAACTGCGCGTCGTGAGAAGGTTTCCCGCCTGTTGAGCAATGACTGGATCAACCCCGGCAGTTTGAAGCGCGCCGGCGGGGCTGGAAAATGGCGTGTCGTCTTCCGTGCCGTCCACGCCGTCGGGACCGGCGCGCAATTTGATGATGTTCTCGGCGGCGGTAGCATCCCCGCCGAGAATCATGCGCAGGACGTTGGCGTCGGCGGTATTGATGTTGATTTGTCCGCTGGAAATGGCCGTGAAAACGTCCTTCAGCCCGAACGGGTAATCGGGCACTTGACCGGGCGCGGCGCCAAAACCGAGCTGGTGGTGGAACGTGGTGCCCGATTGGTTCATCCCGTTGCTCCCGCCGTAGGTTTTCGGGTCATAAATTTCCGGGTGATCCAGAATTCCCCGGACGTAAAGCAGTTCGGAGATGTCGTCAATCGGCGCTTCCTTGGCGTAGTAGGGCGGATCGAGTCCCTGATAATAATCGCTCTTGGCACCGGCAACCCGCGGCAAATCGCCCGGTTGAATCCAGTCCAGAATCGAATCTGACACCACGGAAATGTCATTGGCGTCCACGCCCATGAGCGTGAGCGCCTGTTGAATTTCCTGGGCGTTGGCGGTATTGATGTTCGCTTTGCGTTCGAGGTCAATGATTTTGATTGAAACCATTCCGTCCCCGATGGGCCAATTGTTCAACGACAAACCGGCCAGTGGGCCGTTCGTCTCGCAATCGGATCCCGGCCCGCCCGCCCAGATTTGATTCAACGAATCATACGGGCATTTTTCCTGCGCCAAAATCCAGCGCGCCAGCTCCACGCCTGAACGGCCGAGCCAATACATCTGCGTCTCCGAATTCGCGTTGAACGCGAGCCGGGACTCCACCTTCATGGACAGCGCGAAGCCCGCGGCCAGGGCGGACAACACCAGAATCGCGATCACTGCGATGATGAGCGCAATCCCGTCGGTATGATGGTGCGGTCGGATTTTCACGGTCGGGGAGGACTTCCACCAACGCCGGTGCTGTTTCCCTGCAGGCCGGACGGCAGGGTGCCGGAGGGAATCGCGAGGAGGCGCGTCACGGCCACTTCCGGCGCCGTGCCGCCCACCTCGTTGTTGCCGCCGAGTATGAGGTTGATGCGCAGCATCGGAGGAATCGTATTCGTGGCATCCCACTCATCCACCCAGTCCATCGCGTTGGTGTCCCAGCATTCAACGATGAACTGTTTCACGTTGCGCGCCAGCACCAGCGGGGTTTGCTGCTCATCCGGGTCCATGTTCATGAGCACCGGGTTCTGGCGGAGCACCAAATCCTTCTCCGAACCCGGCCCCGGTTCGACGCTGAAGGTGAGCCGGCGCAGGTAAAAGAATTGCCCGAGATTGGGATCAAAAAATTTTGCGTTCCGCGGGAAAACATCCGGCAAGCGCGCGGTGAAGCTCAGTTCCGGCTGGTCACCGTTCTGGACGATGAAGACATAATAATTCATGGATGCCTGAAACGACTGGACGCACGTGAGCGAGTCTTCAATGGTCCGCAGGGCGATGCGCTGGCGTTGGGCCTGGGCTGCGGTGTTCTGACCGACCTGCGACGCGCGTAAAATCAGCGTCCACGTCGAATAAATCGCCGCGATGACGATGCTGAAAATCACGATGGCGACCATGATTTCGACCAGCGTGAAAGCGCCGCGGCAGGATTGTCGTGTAAAATTCATCTGGCCACGGTTGCTCCATCAAGGCTGCCGGCGGGCGACTGCGGGGCGTAAAACAAGTTGGTCATGCTTGAAATGATCTCATGGTTGCCGGTCGTGCTTTGCACGATAAAACCCACCTGGAAAAGTTTATTGGTTCCCACCTCCTCGACATCGTAGGTGCAATCGTAGCCGTTATAGGCGTCTCCGAGCAGGTCGCCGAGGTTCACGGTGTAAGTGCCTTCGACCAGTTGGTTGGTCATTGAAAGCCAGGACGCCACCGCGCCGGCGTCCACCAGCGGCCGTTGCAATCGCCGCGCGTTTTCAAGCGAGCTGGACACCAGCCCCAAAATCGCAAACACACCGATGAAAAAAACGCCGATGGCGATCATCACTTCCAGCAGTGAAAATCCATCCCGATACGCCCTGGTTTTGGTTTCCGTATTCATTGATTCACGTCCGACACGGTGGCCAGACCGGTGGAAAACTCCAGCGTGATTTTGCGCCAGTCGTCGCTGGAGTGCAGCACCACCGTCATCTCGTCGCTCGTCCCATTGGGATAGAAGAACACGCGCGCCCATTCCGACGCGCCGAAGTCCTGCAAATTGATGTCCACCATCGCAAACTCGACCCCGGCGGGCAGGGTGGCGGATGTGACCCTGCCGGACGATGTGTTTCTGCCGCCCGTCGCGCCTTCCACCGCGAACCGGCGTTCCGGCGGATAAAAAACGACCGCGGTCTTTTGGTTTTGCAAAATCGCCTGCGTCCGCGCCTCGGCACAAACGTCCATCAAGTCGCTCACCGCCTTGCGCATGCCGTCCTTGCGAAAGCTTTGCAGGATCGAAGGCACTCCCATCGCTGCGATGAGGCCCATGATGGCCACGACGATCATGACTTCAATCAGCGTGAAGGCCGGCGGGTGGCGCGTGACGCGTGACGCGTGACGCAAGGGCGACGTGTGCAACGCGGATGATTTCTCGTCACTCGTCACACGCCACTGGTCACACGGGTTCATGCGTGGATTTGCGCGACCAGCCGGAACAGCGGCAGCAAAATGCTCAACAGCAGGAAGCCCACGACAATCGCCATGACGATGATCAGCACCGGCTCGATGAGGTTGGTCATCACGCGCAAGGCGATTTGCAGTTCGCTTTCGTAGGTGTCGGCGAGATTGTTCAACGCGCCCGGCACGTCCCCGGTCTCCTCGCCGATGCGCACCAGGTCCACCATCAACTGCGGAAAAAGTTTGCTGTGCGCCAGCGGCTGCGCGAGCGTCTTGCCGTCCGTGACGGCGTCACGCGTCTGGACAATCGCTTCCCGGATGAGGCGGTTGGACATGACCTGTTCGGTGATTTTCAACGCCGTCAACACCGGGACGCCGTTTTGCAGCAACGTGCCGAGCGTCCGCGCGAACTGGCCGAACAAATTCAACTTTATCACCTTGCCGAACACCGGCGCCTTCATTTTCAGTTCGTCCAGTTTGCGCGCGCCTTCCTCGCTGGCCTGAATGCGTTTGAACAAAATGACCGCTATGATTATCAGAAACGCCAGCAGCCACCAGTAGTGCAGCATGAAATTGCTGAACCCGATCAGCGCGCGCGTCGGCAACGGCAGTTGGACGTTGAACCCGTTGAAAATCTGCACAAAGCGCGGCATCATGAAGAACATGAAAAACGTGATGATGCCCGCGCCCACGCAGCACACCATCGCCGGATAAATCAAAGCGGAGGTGAACTTGGCCTGCACTTCGGCAAACTGCTGGAAATGGTTCGCCATGCGCCGCAAAACTTCCACCAGCGAACCGCTTTGTTCGCCGGCGCGCACCATGTTGACATACAAATCCGAAAAAATGCGCGGCTGCAGCGCCATCGCGTCCGACAAACCGCGGCCCTCGGAGACTTCCCGTTTCAAATCGTGGCTCACGGCAGCGGGAATGCCCCTGGACTCCAGATGGGTCATGCTGTTCAGCGCCACCGTCAGCGGCATGCCGGATTTGAGAAGGTTCGCCAATTGCTGGGTGAATGTGGCCAGTTCCTGCAATCTCGGTTTGCGTTTCTTTTGAAACTGCGCGCGCACCGCCGGTGGCAGAAACGCCCGAAAATCCACCCTTTTACTGTCGCCCGGCTGGCCGTTGGCAGCCGCGCCGCCTTTGGCCGTGTCCACCGCGATGGGGAAAAGCCCAAGCCGCTGGATTTGCACCAGGGCCGCCGGACGGTCGGCCACCTCCAAAACGCCTTCGACCAGTTCGCCGGAGCGGCGCCGGGCCTTGTAAGAAAATTGCGGCATAGACTGAAGATTAATAACCGGTCGCCCCTGAAAGTTTCACGTTTCACGCATCACGTTTCACCTCCGGGCCCAAAGCGTGAAACGTGAAACGTGAACTTCCGGCTTCGTTCAAACTTCCTCTGCGGTAGCCTTGCAAATCCAGCGTCACGTGCGTATAACCGATTTTTTTTAGCGCGGCGGTGACCTTGGTCGAAAGGCCATCCTCCAAAAATCGCGGGATCTCCGCCAGCCCAAGCTCGATGCGGGCGAGGTGAGTGACCGGTGGCGGGTGACGGGTGACGGGATTGCCATCCAACGTCGGGTGATTTCCTGTCACTTGCCACCTGTCACCCGTCACCTTCAGTTCATGATGCCTCACCCGCACGTCGTGAAATCCGAGGTCGCGCAGAACATTTTCCGCCTGTTCAATCAGGGCCAGTTTTTCCAGCGTCACCGGCTCGCCGTGCGGCACGCGCGAACTCAGACACGCCATCTGCGGCTTGTCTGCCGTCGGCAAACCGAGCTGCGCCGACAGCCTGCGGATTTCCGCTTTTGTCAGGCCGGCTTCCTTGAGCGGCGCGCGCACCTGGAACTCCGCCGCCGCCTGCGCGCCGGGACGGAAATCGCCCGCGTCACTTGCGTTTTCACCGTAGGCAATCACTGTGAAACGGCCGGCGCGCGCCAGCGGCGCCAATTGTTCGAACAACTCGTGTTTGCAGAAATAGCAGCGGTTGGCCGGATTGGCTGTGTAATTTTTGTTTTCAAATTCCTTGGTGTGGACGACCCGGACCGGAAACGAGAATTTTTCCGCCAGCGCCAGCGCGTCCGCAAGCTCACGCCGTGGCAGACTGGGCGAATCGGCGATAACGGCGAGGAATTTTTCGCCGAGCGCCTCATGCGCCACGCGCGAGAGAAAGGCCGAATCCACGCCACCCGAATACGCGACGAGGCATGAGCCGTAGCCGCACAACACCCGGCGCAATTGTTCAAGTTTGTTTGCCGACACAACCGCAAAAGTCGCATTTTCCGCCCCACTTGTCGAGTCGCGTAAAAAGCTTGACGCGGACGGTGGTTTGGGCTGTCTTGGAGGCAAGATGAAAACGAAAATCTTTCTGGCGGTTCTGGGAGCGGCCATCATCACCACCGGTTGCGTCGGCACGGTGAGTGGCACGAAAACGCCGGCCCTGGTGTATAATCGGGACCAGGTTCAAGGCCGTTATCAACGTTCGGTGGACCAGGTCTATCAAGCGGCGGTGCAGGTCATTCAAACCGACGGGGTGCTGGTGACGGAATACATTCCGCACGACACGACCAACACCGTGCGCTCGTTGAAGGGCAAAGTGAACCAGCGCAACGTGTGGGTCCGTGTGGCCGCGGAGAGTCCGCAAATCACCGACGTCACCGTGCAGGCGAGGTCGGGGACGAGCGGAGACGTTGACCTCGCCCACGAATTGGAAAAGGAAATCGCGCTGAAACTGTCGTCGCAGTGAGTTTTGTTACAATCCAGATCTCTGGGCGTAAACGCCGGGCTTCACGTCCGGCGTTTCTTTTGGCGATGGGCGCGTGGTAAAATTCAAATGGTGCGGGATTTTTCGCGGATGATGTGGTCGGGGTGATTGGCCCGGCTGATGGCCGTGTCGTAGGTGATGGCACACTTGCAGTACAAATCGTAAAGGCAGTTGTCCATCAGGACCATTCCTTCCTTGCGCCCGGTTTGAATCGTGTTTTCGAGTTGGTGCAACTGATTTTCCCGGATTAAATTCCGCACCGCCCCGTTGGCCACGAGCAACTCGCAGGCGAGCACCCGGCGCCGGCGGTCCGCCGCCGGCAACAGGTCCTGGGCAATAATGCCCTGCAAGGCGTTGGCGAGCTGCAAAACGATTTGTTTTTGCGCGCTGCCTTCAAAGACCCCGACGATGCGTTCGAGCGCGTGCGAGACGTTGGGCGAATGCATGGTGGCCAGCACCAGATGGCCGGTTTCCGCCGCGGTCAGGGCCGTGGAAATCGCCTCGTGATCGCGCATCTCGCCGACGACGATCACGTCCGGGTCCTGCCGCAACACGTGGATCAGGGCGCGGTTGAAGGAGTGCACGTCCGTCAAGACTTCCTGCTGCACGACAATGGCGCGCTTGTTTTCGTGGACAAATTCAATCGGGTCTTCAATGGTGACAATCTTGCACCGGCGCTCGTTATTGATGAGATCCACCAGGTAATTCAGCGTCGTCGTTTTGCCCGCCCCCGTCGGTCCGGTAATCAAAACCAAGCCGTTCGGCTTGCGGGCCAGATCGTCGATTTTCTCCGGCAGCCCGAGTTCCTCGCGGGTGGCAATCTTGTCGCCGCAGAAGCGGAAGCTCATCTCCGGGTGCCCGTTACGCCGGTAAAACGTGGCCCGCACGCGCCCGGCCACACTATGGAGAATGGAAATACACAACTCCCATTCCTGCTCGAATTTTTTCTTCTGCTGTTCATTCAGCAGACGGTCCGCCACGGCGGCGATTTCGTCCCCCGTCAGCGCGTCTTCGTCGGCAATGATGATTTCGCCGTTCACGCGAAACGCGGGCGGCACCCCGGCCACCAAATGCAGGTCGGAGGCATCAAATTCATTGGCGGCGGACAACAGCCGGTTCAGGTTTTCCGTGCTCATCGGTTGAAGAGTTGCCGCCACCAGCCGCGCACCCGCGCTCCGAGGCCCTTCCCGGAAAGCTGGATGAGGGCCAGATCCGTTTCACGAGAATGGGGGTTTAATTGTTGCGCCTGCAAGAACGAATTTTTGGCGGGACCGATCAAACCGAGGGCCTGCTGGCATTGGCCCAATTCGAGCCACAAAAGAAAATGACCGGCGTTCCATTCGACGGCCTGCTGCAGCAGCTTCAGGGCGAGGACGAATTGTTTGTAGTAGAACCGGATCCGGGCGGCCAGCCAGGCAATAAACCAGTCCTTGGGCGCGAGCAACAACGCCTTCTCAAAGCAATAATCCGCGCGCTGTTCTTCGCGCGCGAGCATCACGTCTCCACGCGCGAGCCACACATAGGGCGTGTCGCCGCGTTCCTCGATGGAGGCGTCCGAAAACGCCAACGCCCCCTGCAAATCACCGCTGCGGCCCAGCGCCACGGCTTTGGCGGCCAGCAATTCCGGTTCGTTGGGAAACCGTTCCAGCGCCTTGTCGGCCCACAGCTTCGCTTCGCGAAATTCGTTCAGCTCGATCAACATCCGCACCTGACCGGTCCACGCGGCGGCATTTTGCGGGTTGAATTCCAGCACCTTCGAGTAAAACCGCAGCGCCTGCTCGAAATTTCCGGTTTCAAACGCCGTGCGCGCCTCGCTGACATAATACGCTTCGTCCTTGACCAGCGCTTTCTCGGCCGGCTGCGACTGGTTCTCGGATTCGTCGCCAAACTCAAGATTGACAAAACGGCTCATGGTATGATTTGTCGCCGCCACAACCAGCGTTGAAACGGCTTGCCCACATACTGGTTCTCGGAAACCATCGCCAACTGCAACATCGCCGACGAGATGCGGTCTTCGCCCACATTCCCATGTCCGCTTATATCAAGGTTTGGCCAGATAAACCAATGCTTTTCGGGCACCTGGACTTCGCCGGTGTCCGGCATGTGCGGCAGGCGCGGTGCCGGGTGGCCGTTGATAAAAAAAACATTGGTCGTGAAACGGACGGTGTCACCCGCCACCGCCAGCACCGGTCCCAGGCTGAATCCTGACCGAACCCAAACCGCTCCTTCGCCATGAACGTAGTGGTCCGGGTTGCCGCCAATGGCATACAATACCCACTCGCCAGGTTGAACCAAGTCCCGAAGCTGCGCGGGTTTCATGACCATCACCTGCCCCCGCACGATCATCGGCCGCCACCAGTTCGCCTCGGCAAATTTCACCACCGGACGATACGCCGCCAGCCAGACCACCAACAGTGTCACGATCGCCAGCGGAAACCGGATGCCGAATTCGTACTTGTCCCGAAGCGCACAGTTTTCCAGGAATATGATGCTCGAAGCGTGAATTGAAATCATCAACCCGTAAGCCGCACCGCCCATCGGGAATCCCAGCCAGACGACAAAGCAAACCAGCGAGGCCAGATAGATGGCCGCAAACGCCGCGCCCACCGTCTTTCGCCTGTTCACAAACAGCGAATAGCCCGGCAACAGCAGGCTCAAAACCACCTGCCCCGCCGTAAACCCGGCCGGAAACCGGATTCTTTCCAGATGCAGCGCGCGCTGGAGTTTAGACCACGGACGGAAAAGGGGGCTGTACCACCGCGCCCGCGGCGGATAGTACGGCGAGTCCGTCTCGACTGTCTTCGCTTTGGCCATTCTATTGATTTACGATTTTCGATATACGATTTACGCCTCAATGGCCAATCGGCGCGTAAATCAAAAATCGTAAATCGTCAATGCCTCAGTGTTTTTGCTCGATATTGAACCGCACCTGCTCGTCCGGTTCGTAAAACTCGCTGGTTTCGCGCCGGGATTTGATTTCGCCGACCACCTGCTCGAAAATCTTCATCGCTTCCATGCAGCTCTTGCCCTTGTAACCCTTGACGTGCACCTCGACGCTGCCGTCGGGGGCAATCGTGATTTCAAATTCGCGTTGGGGCATAAATTCAAAATGCTGAAGGCCAAAGGCTGAAGGCTGAAGGTGAAGTGACCGCTGCGTCGCGAAATTGGTTTCTGTCGCTGTTCTTCATACTTCAGCCTTTAGCCTTTAGCCTTTCTGCCGCTCACCCGTCCCAATGCCTGACCTTGAGCCGGATGGCCTGGTTTTCGTCCACTTCTTCCTCCACGATCACGAACTGCCGGGCGCGGATTTCATCCAGCAGCCGCTGGTGGACGTATTTCTGGACGACGCGCCGGCTCAATTCCTCGCCGAGGGCGCGCAACTCCTCGTCCGAATGGCCCGGCCCGGTCACGCAAACCGAGGCCTTCCCGCGCGCATCCCGCGAGAACGTCACCGTCACCCCGCTGCGCGTAACCTTAATACACTGGTCGCGGCCAAGCTGGTTGGTGACGATTTCGCTCTGCTCAATTTCGAGGGTGACCTCGCGCTCGCCGGTTTCAACGGCCTTGTTCGTTTGGCTCTGCCTGATGCCCTCCTCGACGATGGTATAGCCGAGCGAAGTCGCCGCCGCCGCCACTGCCGCGCTGAAGGCGGGCCAGGCGGCAATGACCACCGGGGTTAAAATACAAACTGCGCTCATGATTTTTTCAGGCTTTGCACTTTCACCAGTTTTGACCGGGCCACACGCAATTCATCACGCGATAATGGAGCATATCGCCACTTGTTCCGCCGTTTTGCCCGAGTGTGGCGAAAGGCCGACACTCCCCGCGACAAACCATACAACGCCATCACCGACAACAAAACCGGCGACAGCACGAACGCGCCCAGGGCGAAGAGGAAAAGCGCCGCATAACGGCGGTCCTTGAAACTGTCATACAGGTTGTTCCAGAACGGGCTCATTGTGCGCCTTCAGGCTTGCCGCGAAACCGGCATCACAATTCCATCCGCCGGACTTCTTCTTCAACCTTGACCGGCTGGCTGGTGCTGGCATTGCGCGTGCGGCCGGCGGCCCATTTGCGTTGGGAGGTCACTTTCTCCGCCATGGTCTTCGCCAGCGGCACCGTCTGCCGCAACGAGGTGAGCACGTGGCCGGTCGTCAGTTCCTGCTTTTCATAAAACGCATCGTAGAGCGCGCTGATGATGGCTTCCTCGATTTCCGCGCCGCTGAAGTCCTGGCTGGCCTCGACCAGCGTTTTGAGGTCGAAATGCTTCGGGTCGCGACCGCGTTTGGCCAGGTGGATCCGGAAAATTTCTTCGCGCTCGTCCCCGCTGGGCAGATCCACGTAAAAAATTTCGTCCAGCCGCCCTTTGCGCAGCAGTTCCGGCGGCAGTTGTGAAACGTCGTTTGCGGTGGTCACCACGAACACCGGCGCGCTCTTCTCCGAAAGCCAGGTGAGAAACGTGCCGAAGACCCGCGCGGTTGTGCCGCCATCGGTCGCCCCGGAGCTTTGCGAGCCGACAAACGCCTTGTCAATTTCGTCCACCCACAGCACTGCCGGCGCGACGGATTCCGCCACGCCAATCGCGCGCCGCACGTTTTCCTCCGACGACCCCACGAGGCTGCCGAACATCCGGCCCATGTCAAACCGCAGCAGCGGCAGTTGCCACAGCCGCGAAACCGCCTTGGCGCAAAGGCTCTTGCCGCAACCCTGCACGCCCAGCAGCAAAATTCCCTTCGGCGCCGGCAGGCCAAAGGCGCGGGCCTCATCCGTGAACGCCACCGCGCGCTTGTTCAGCCAGTCCTTCAGCACCGCCAGGCCGCCGACGTTCGAGAAATCCTCGTCGGCCGCGTAATATTCCAGCAGCCCGCTTTTGCGGATGATTTGTTGTTTTTCGGCGAAGACCTCGTTCACGTCTTCGCTGCTCAGCCGCCCGCCCTGCACGATGATTTTAGCGAACACATTTTCCGCTTCCCCCAGTGTCAGGCCCGTCGCCGCCTGGAGCAGCCGCTCGCGGCCCTCGGCGTCGAGGTCCACTTGAATCTGTTTCCGGTCACTGACCTCGGCGATGATTTTGTCGAGCATTTCCCCGAGTTCCTCTTTGGTTGGCTGCGGGAAATTGATGACGGTGATTTCCTTGTCCAGTTCCGCCGGGATTTCCATTACCGGAGAAATCAGGACGATGGTTTTGAAACTGTTTTTCAGGTGCAACGCAATGTCCTTGAGTTTGCGGATGATGGCGAAATTGTTTTTGGTCAGGAACGGGTGGAAATCCTTGAAGATGAAAATCGCCGGTTCAACCTGCTCGATCACCTGGTCCAAGGCCGCGAGCGGGTCTTTGGTGGAGGCGCTGCGGCTTTTCTGCGACTGGATGGAGGTGCCGGCCGGGACGATGCCGTTGCTGAAGGTCCACTCGAAGACTTTCTTTTGCCGTTTTTGGGCGATCTCGACCACGACGTTTTGCACGCGCATTTCCTCGCTCGAAATGATGTAAAGAATCGGGTAGCGCGCGCGGATGAGAGTCTCGAGTTCAGTCTGGAAGTTCATGGGTTTGTGATGCGTGATGCGAATTGTTCGTCGGTTGGATTCAATTGGTGCAACAACTCGGCGAACGGCTGAGTCAGATTGTGAACCAAAATCCGGCCATCCGGCAAAATTAAAAGTTCGCTCACCAGGTTTTCGACGGATGGCTTGAAACCTTTTTTTGCCGGCGGCTTTTTCATGGAATCAAATTCAAGTTAAATTCCCGTGCCAGCGCAATCGCCTGGTCACCTTCCGCTTTTGAAACCGTGCGACGCAATTCCGCGTGCCGCGCCGCGTGCCATGCCGGCCAGAAACCGGCGCGCAAATTCACCTTCGCGCCCGGCAAATTTTCTGCGAGCCATTCTGCCACCGGCTGCCAGCAACATTCCACATGCCCGGGCATCAGCAGGTGGCGCACAATGAGTTCGCTGTGGCGGGCGGCCCAACGCAGATTTTCCTGCACCACCCGGACGTAATCCGGAATTTTTGCCAGTCGTTGCGCGCAGGCATCGTTGCCGAATTTAAAATCGGCGACCCAGACATCAAACATGCCGTCGAGCAATTCGCGCGCCGATGCCGACCCGTGGGCATTGGTCTTCCAGATCAATTTCGCGGTCTCCGGCAAGGCGGATACCAATTCCAGTACGGCCGGCAGGTGGATGGTCGGCTCGCCACCCAGGACCATGACGGTACGCGCACCGTGCTGCAAAGCAATCTTCGCTTTCGCCGCCATGGTGGGCGCGTCAAGGCCTGCGCCGGCCCGCGGATTCCAACTCGAAGCGCCAGTGACGCAAAAGTCGCAGCGCAAATCGCATCCGCTCAGGGCGACGGCAAAGGTGGGAATCAATTCCAATTCGTCCGAGACTTCAACCTGGGCGGAGAAAAATCGCGCTTCGGCTCCGGCGTGACATAGACCTTTTTCGCCCGCCCGCCGGTTGACACCGCAATCGTGTGCGCAAAACCGGCAGTCGGCGAGCATCGCCCGGGCCAGGCGCGCCCTTTCGCGGGCCAGGGTGGAACGGGGCGCGGACCGCTGAGTCCGCGGATTTCTCGTTTCAAAAGCCGGACGCCGGCGGACAGGGCTGTCCGCGCTCCATTTATTTGACGCAGAGCAGATCATAATTCCAGCCGTGCCACGCGTTCGGAGCGGATTTGCTGCGCGGTCTTGCCCATGAAAAGTTTCGCGCGCACGACCAGCCAAAGCCATCCGGCCAGACCACCGCACCACATGGCCAGCATCAGGAACCAGCCGTCGCAGAAGAACAAAATGAGCGAATTGATGATCACAATCAAAATGGCCGCCTGGCGCACGGAGATTTCGCCGATGCCCAGCAGGATCAATCGTTCGCGGCGGTAAAACCAGTCCCAGGCGGCCAACAACGCAAAAATCATCCCGGCATTTCCCGCAAAGCCGCATTCCAATCCCGGTTTGAACAGTACCACGGGTAATGCCGCGGCAAGCGTACCCAGAAGGCAATAGCCCCAGAACCCGCGCGAAGTCCAGTTCCGGCCCAGCACGGATATCAGCGTGACCAGCCAGAAGCTGCTGACCACCCAGTCTATCCAGCCGCCGGGCAGAAAGGCATAGCTCACGACACGCCAGACTTGACCTTTCCAGACCAGCGCCGGCGCCAGCCCGAGCCAGTCGTAGAGTTCAAACGCGTGCGTGTAATGCCCCGCCAACGCGAGCGGAAAACCTAGCACGTACGCCAGCAACAGCAGCCGCGCGCCGGGCGACTGCGACCAAAAGATGTTGCTTAACAGATTTTTCATGAGTTGCCTCCTCCAAACAGGCGTTGCCACCAGGTGGTTTTCGGTGCGGGCAGATCAGCCGCGGATTTTTGGAGCCGCCGGGCAATGTTCGGCGGCACCGGCGTGTGCGCGGCGTCGAAGCGCAGCAATTCTTCGGCGCTGGCAAATTCGCGGGCGGACTGCGCCTGGGTTTGTTGCTCGGTCCCGACCTGTTGGGATTGCTGCTGCTCTGAGTTAAGTTTTGATTGGTGTTTCATAGTTTGGCATCGGGTCGGTTTTTTGAAATAGAGCAGCAAAAAGTTTGCGGGCGCGATGCAGCTTGCCGCGCACCGCGTCGGCGGATTGCCCGACCAAGGCGCTGACTTGTTCGTAGCTCAACTGCTCATCGGCCACGAGTAGCAGCAGCAGCCGGTATTCCTCGGGCAAGGCATCGAGGGTCTTTTGAATGCGTTGGCCCAGTTCCTTGGTTTCCAGGACGCGCAGGGGCGAATCGGTCCGGGCCATGGCATTTTCCCATACAGCATCGTCCGCGTTGGAAAACACGTGGCGGTCGTGCCAGCCCTGGCGAAGGTTCTGGCAATGGTTGATGGCGATGCGGTACAGCCAGGTGCGCAGGGATGCCTCGCCGCGGAACTGGTCCAGCTTGCGGAAGGCCTTCAGGAAAACGTCGTGCGTGGCGTCCTCGGCCTTTTGCGGGTCGCTCAGGTAACGCAGGGCCAGATAATAAATCGCGCGGCTGTTTTCAGTGTAAAGGCTGGTAAATTCCGCACACGCCAGGTCGGCTGGCGGCTCGGTCGGCGGTTCACATCCTGCGGTCGGCTCGCTCATGAGCGTTTTCACTGCTGATTGGACAATGCTCACCTGTTCGCGTCACGTTGGCAAGACGCTCATTTCGACCCGGGCCAGCCTGCGAAAATCCATTCGCAACCAACTGGTCCCGCCAGCGCAGGCAAGCCCGATGAATGCCACGGGTTACGACTGGCGCGGGGAACGGGATTTCAAGCCGATGTTTTGTTCATAAACGCCGAGCTTCACGTCCGGCGTCTTGTTCAGCGCTTTCAATTCCAGTTTCAAACGTCCCAGTCGCGCCCGGGCCAGTTCGCCTGCCGCCGAGTCGGAAAATCGCTCAACTATCTTTTCCAAAGTCTCGCGCGCGGTGTCGTAACCTGCGCCATGGCGAATCTGCAGGTCCGCCAGCAAATTCAGCCAATGCGCCACCCGTTTGGCCGGCTGATTGGGATGCTCAATCAACTGCTTCAATTCGCCCGTGGCCAGGTCCAATCGCTGGTAATAGTCGGCATAGATGATGGCAAGTTTCTCGCGCACTTCCGTATCCAGCGGATGCTGTTCCAGATGTTTGACATAATCGGCGGCGAGTTTTTTCGGGTCCTCGCCGGCAGGAAACAAATGCGCCGAAGATTCGAGCAGGCCGATATTTTTCACGCCTTCCGGCACGGCCACCGGCTGGCGGTCGTGCGCCGCCAGCGCCATTTTCTCCGTGCCACCCAGATGCGCGATGCGTTGCGCCGCCTGGATGGACAATTCCGTGCCGGGAAACCGGGTGATGATTTTCTCCAGCGCGGCGCGTGCCGCCTCCGCGTCCTGCGCCAGCTTGAGATGCCAATCGGCGAGCTGGTTCATCGCGGCGGCGGCCTGTTTGGGCGGCGCCGCGGACGAATCGCAAAAAAGGTTCAACGTGATTTCCGCGCCGGGCAAGTCGTTCAAGTCTTCGGCCTGGATGCCGGCCAGCAGCATTACGCCTTCAAAATCGTTCGGGAAACTGGCAAGTTGCTTCTGAACTTCGACCATCGCTTCCAGCGGTTTTTTCAGCTTCCGTTTGGCCAGGGCGACGGAATAATAGGGTTTGGGTTCCGGTGGTTCGTTGCCGCCGTCCATTGCGCTGGTCAACGGCCTGGCGATGGCCTCAATAATACTGTGCCGCCAAGTGATGACCATGGCCAGTCCGCAGATCAGCATCAAAATCAGAGCGCCGGGGGTTGCTTCTCCCACTTCTCTAAAATCCGGAACGACCACGAACAATACGAGTGCAACGACGACGGCGGTAACGGCCCATTTGAAAATCAGCCTGGGGCGGTCATCGCTGCGTTTGAAGGAGCGGATGAACAGCCAGGCCCCCACGCCCGATATCATCGAAACCCAGAAAATGTCGCCCGCGATTTGCCAGTTCTGACTCATGACTGATTATGCCAAGCTCGTCTTGATTTCTGACAAGTTCAAGCCGCTTTTGTCACGCGCTTCGGAAGGCGAACTATGCGATTCCCGGATTGATTCTCCATTTTCATGGACGCGTTTAACTCGTCCCTACGATATCAACCGTAGCGATACGGCCTGGCCAGGGCGAACGTGTTCGGCAAATGCCGGACCTCGCGCACAGCGCCATCCGCCAGCAACACCTCGACGATGTCGAACCGGATTTTCACCGGCGGATTTTTCAACCGGCGCAAATAGTCGAGCGCCGTTTGCGACAATAACCGCCGCTTGCGCGCGTCCACCGCCGCCGCCGGACGCGTCCAATCCTCGGACGTACGCGTTTTGACCTCGACGAACGCCAGGCAGTCGCCATCGCGAAAAATCAGATCAACCTCGCCGCGTTCGGAACGGAAATTGGCCGTGAGAAATTTCAATCCCTGCCGCCGCAAATAATTTTTGGCCGCCCGCTCGCCCAGCCTGCCCCGACGCAAATGTTCCGGCTGTTCATCGTCGGTGAACACCGATTTGATTTTTTCCATCAAACTCATGACTCCAAATCAGAATTGAGACACGGATTTCACAGATTATCACGGATTGGTTTTTGCGGATTTTAATCTGTGTAAATCCGTGAAATCCGTGTCATAAAAATTTTGGCTCTTGCGGTTTCAGCGGCGCGAAGCTGCGGCGGTGAATCGGGCATGGTCCGTGCGCCGCCAGCGCGGCGAGATGCTGCGCCGTGCCGTAGCCCTTGTGCGCGGCAAACCCGTAAACCGGCCATCGCCGGTCGAATTCGAGCATCAACCGATCACGTGTGACTTTGGCCAGTACGCTCGCCGCGGCAATGGAATAACTCCGCGCGTCACCTTTGATGATGGCCGTTTGCGGAACGCGCATCGTTTTGACCGCACGCCCGTCCACCAGGGCGTGTTCCGGATTCAATTGCGCCAGCGCGTCATTCATCGCGCGGTGCGTCGCCTGCAAAATGTTCACGGCATCAATCTGGGCGGCGTCAATTTGCGCAACGGCGAATTCCACCTCGCCGCAATTGGTGAGAAAGGCAAAAAAATTCTCGCGTTGCAGCCGGGTGAGCTGTTTGGAATCATTCAAGCCTTCGAGTTCGTCCGGCAGACCGGACGCCGCCCATTTCGCCGGCAGGATGGCCGCCGCCGCCACGACCGGCCCGGCCAGTGGCCCGCGCCCGGCTTCGTCCACGCCCGCAACGCGTGTCGCGCCGCGATTCCACAGAACGCGCTCAAACGCGAAGCGGTCGTCAAATCTGGCGCTCATTTCCTGGTTCCGAGCCTAGCGCGTTCTGCGGCGTTGTCAGCCCGATTTTTCGAGGACGAGGACGAGGAGGAGGTTTCAACCAGAATTTTTGCGATCTCAAAAAATCCGTGTGCATCCGTGTGCATCCGTGGTTAAAATTCCGGCATGAAAATCGAATCCCTGCACATCGGCCAGCGCGTACGGCATCCGCAACATGGCACCGGCACAGTCAAAACGATTTCTGAAACCACGGCGGACATTCAGTTTGACGACGGCACCAAACGCACCATCGCCCCCGACGCCGCCGGCCTTGAAGCCGCCGAACCTCAGGCGGCGGTGAGCGGTTTGAACGTTCCGCTGAAACAATTCATCGAACAGACGCTGGACGCCGCCGTTGCCAAACTCGGTCTGGAAAAGCCGGATGCTATGGTTGAGAAGCTCGGTGTCCGTTGGCATGGCGGCAAACTGGTCATGCATCCCGCCGACCCGGCGTTGCAAACCAAGGAAGTGCCGCTCGAAACCTTTTTCCACAAAATCGTGATGGTACGAAACAACCTGCGCGTGCTGGAACAGAAAATCAACGCACACGAAAAGCTGACCGACGGCGAGAAGGTGGAGATGCAGCAATACATCACGCGCAGCCAGGGTTCACTGACCACATTCAACGTGCTGTTCAAGGAAAAGGAAGACCAGTTTTGATCAGCCTCCGTGAGGCATTTAGTGCTGGCCGCTGCGCAAGACGGGCATGTTCCGCACAGTTTCGGTCGCAAGTGCGAACACAACACAACACTACGCACTACGCCAACCACCCAAAAAGCAGTTGGATGCCCTCGATTTCTTAGAGGCTATATCTGTAACAGGGGAAATAATCCCTGTTACAGGGTTGACATTTGCGCCAAAATTAGCTGAAATTGGCGCATGGCTCGCTCGTCAACAACCTATCCGCGAAAATGGAATTCCCGCGAAACAACTGTCATCCGCGTTCCTGAGCGGGTGGCCGACGATCTATTGCGAATCGCTCGCCGGCTGGATGAATCCAAGAGTTATGCATTACGCGAGGATACGAACACGCTGGTTTTGGAGGTTGTCCCGACAAAACGAGTTTTCTACACCTCGAACAAACCCATAAATATCTCAAGCGTTCCGCAACGGAGTCCGTTTCGCTATCCTGGCGGCAAGACGTGGCTTGTGCCTTACATCCGCGATTGGCTTCGCAGCAAAGAGATACGGCCTTCCCGCCTGATCGAACCATTCGCCGGGGGTGCCATCGTGAGCTTGACCGCAGCATTCGAGGGTTTGGCGCGGCATGTCATTTTTGCGGAGTTGGACGAAGCTGTTGCTTCAGTGTGGCGCGTAGTACTAAACGGACAGGCCGAGTGGCTGGCAAAACAGATTCTTCAATTTGACCTGACGTTGGAGAATGTAACGGCCGTGCTCAAACAAAACACACCTGAATTGCGCGATAAGGCGTTTCAGACAATCCTGCGAAACCGGGTCCAACGTGGCGGAATTTTGGCAGACGGCGCGGGTTTGATTAAGACGGGCGAAAGTGGGCGCGGCTTGAATTCGCGCTGGTATCCTGAAACGCTTGCCCGGCGTATTCGTGAAATCAACTTGCAGAAAGACCGCATGACGTTTGTCGAAGGCAATGGATTCGATCTCATCGAGGAACACAAAGCCGATGCGGAAGCGGCGTATTACATTGATCCGCCTTACACCGTATCGGCACGACGTCTTTACAAAGTTTGGCAGATTGACCACACGCGGCTTTTTGCGGCGATGGCCAAGTGCAAGGGCGATTTCTTGATGAGCTATGACAATACGGGAGAAATTGTCGCCTTAGCGCGGAAGCGCGGATTTGAAACCCGTCCGATAGCTATGAAGAATACGCACCATGCCAAGATGACTGAACTACTGATTGGGAAAGATCTGTCGTGGCTGAAAGATTAGAATATCATGCTAGGCAGATTTCAGTTGATCCAGCTTGAGCCGTAATTGCTCCTCAAATCTTTCCTTGGAGAGCGGGACGCCTCCAGTAAGTGACTTCACTGATGCGTCGAGCCTCGTAAACACCACTTCTCGCGGGAACAGCGTCCATCCGCCGGGCTTGGAGTCGTAACCGACAATGAACCACGCAATTTCTGTCACCGGTCGAATTAAAACCAGCCACGAAAGGTCGAATTGAACCGGCCACTGACTTTGCATAGACGAAATGAGCATTTTCATTCCAAAAAGCTCCATAGCAGAGCGTTACAGGGAGGTTTTTGGAATGAAAATGCGAACTTACGCGATTCGACTGGCTGGTTCATTTCGACCCTGGCTGGCCGGTTCCAGGCGACCGCTGACACAATTTCGGCATTGGACGGATGACGCTCGCGGTCCAAGCCCACGAGCGAGCCAAAGAACGCCTCGTCTATGACGACTGCCATCTTTTTCCCCCAAGTGCGGATTGCTGGGACTTTCGTTTGAAGCTGTGGCAGCAGGCGTTTGGGACCTGAACTTCGCCAATCCGGCCGCCGGGGTTTCGCGGGAAATGGCAAAGCTTCCGTTTCATCTTGCGCGAGCATCTTGAATTCGTTCGCCATGCTCTCGCCTGAAAAATACACTGCCTGAAGTTCAAGCGCGCACCAATCCATCGGTTTTTGTGATGGGTGAACGAGCACGTTATCGATGCGCCCGATGAAATCGCGCGAATCATCTTCATCATCTTCCTGCGATTCTTCGGGACGCAGGCGATCGAGAAATCCAATTTCGCTGAGAACGATAGGGGTTTTGGTTTGAAGCAGCGTTTCACCGACCCAATGAAAAATCGCGTCTGCTTCGAGAAACCGCTGCGGGCATGTGGTGATTACCGGGCCAATTCCAGAAACCGGGCCGTCGGCAATTTGCTGATATTGTCGTAGCGAGCAAACGCCGCCCTTTTTGTTGCACTTGGTGTCTTTTTGAAACGGGCACGGCGAGCCAATGATGGCATTCGCTTCGTATTCGATTTTTGCTCGTGTGAATCGTTCAGTTGGAGTGAGTGAATCGAATCCAACGCCATACCACTCGCCGATCGAGTATCGGTTACGGATTTTCGGTTTATGCGGCTTTGCCATGTGCCGGGAGCATATAGAATAAAGTGTGGATTGCGAAAGCCCAAAGGAATTGCGGGAGAAGCCGGCGCGGCAGCCTTCGCTTTTCGTTCTGGAAAGACTGGCTTGCCGGGTCGTAGCTCGGAGCGTTCTATCGTTTCGCATTCAGTTTCCGGCCCGTCTTCGTTTCACTTCGACGCGGCAGTCTTCGCTCTCCGCTCCCATTAAAACTGGCTTGCCGAGCCGTAGCCCGCTGATTCAGTGTCCGACCAGCCCGTCTTCGCGCTTCGCGCTGCGGCGCGGCAGCCTTCGCCCTCGCTTCGCTGCGGGCGAAGGCTGGTGCGCGCTGCAGGGTTTGAACCTGCGACCCCCAGTGTGTGATACTGGTGCTCTACCGCTGAGCTAAGCGCGCGACCTTCCTTAAAAAGCCACGAAATGGCCAAAAATTCAATCTTAAAAGCGCGCCAGCATGACCCGGCCGCCGCACGGCAGGTGCGAAACTTTCCTTTGCGGTCGGGGTTTGAAAGGCTGAATGCGAAAAACCTTTTCCATTGGAGGAACCATTATGCGCAAATTCTGCATCGTCTTAATCGCACTCTCCGGCTGGCTTGGTTATGCCGCTCAGGCTCAGGTCACCAATGTGCCCCCGACCGAACTGGAGGCGTTCGAGGCCCAGACCGGAACGGTCATCATCAAAGGCGCCGGCCAGATCGGTTCGCTGGCCGTTGGCAGTTTGAACCTGGTGGTGACCGCCAAGGAATCCACCGACGTCGGCACCAGCCGCAAAGAATATGGCGTGGCCGTCGAGATGACTGAGAACAACCAGGGAATGGTGAGAATGGTCGTGGACTATGACGAATTGGATTCGCTGCTCAACGGCCTGAATTACCTCGCCAAAATTGACTACAACGTAACCACCCTGCCCACTTTTGTTGCCAGCTACACCACCAAGTCCGGACTTCGGGTCGGCGCTTTCACCAGCCAGCGGCGGGGCGCCATTCAGTTCTTCCTGCAGGACCGCAGCGTAAACAGCGCGCGAATCTTAATTGCGCCGGCCCAACTGGCCCAGTTCCAGACCTTGATCGAACAAGCCAGGAAAAGTTTGGATTCCATGCGCGCTCCGCACTGACGGTGCGAAGCGGTATCCGCAATTTCATTTTCTTAAAATCGTGTCCCGCTGCGCCCAGTCGGGATTGGCGCCCGGGTAATCCAGATTGTAATGCAGTCCGCGGCTCTCCGGTCGCCTTTGCGCGCAGCGCACAATCAATTCCGCCGTCGTCGCGATGTCGCGCAATTCCAGCAGGTCGCTGGTGATAATGAAATTCCAGTAATACTCCTGGATTTCCTGCTGCAAATTGGCGAGGCGGTTTTGGGCGCGCGCCAGCCGCTTGTTCGTCCGCACAATCCCCACGTAATCCCACAGGCAACGCCGGATTTCGTCCCAGTTGTGCGACACTACCACCATTTCGTCCGGATTATGCGCGTCGCCGGATTGCCAAAGCGGAATTTGGGAATCCACCGGCGGAAATGAATGGGCAACGACTTTTTCCGCCGCGCGATGCGAGCAGACCAGCGCTTCGAGCAATGAATTGCTCGCCAGCCGGTTCGCGCCGTGCAAACCCGTGCAGGCCACTTCACCCACCGCGTAAAGCCCGGCAATGTCCGTCTCGCCGTCCACGTTCGTCACCACGCCGCCGCACTGGTAATGCGCCGCCGGCACGACGGGGATCGGCTCCTTGGTGATGTCAATGCCGTAGCGCAGGCAGGTCTGGTAAATGTTGGGAAAGCGTTCGATGATGAACCGCGCCGGTTTGTGCGTGATGTCCAGCCACACGTGTTCGGCGCCGCTCTTTTTCATCTCACTGTCAATCGCGCGGGCCACCACGTCGCGCGGCGCCAGCGATTTCAACGGATGATAGGCATCCATGAACTCGACGCCGTCGAGCGACTTGAGCACGCCCCCCTCACCACGCACCGCTTCACTGATGAGAAACGATTTGGCCTGCGGATGATAAAGGCACGTCGGGTGGAACTGGACAAATTCCATGTTCGCAATCGTCGCGCCGGCGCGAAACGCCATCGCCACGCCGTCGCCCGTCGCGATGTCGGGATTCGTCGTGTAAAGGTAAACCTTGCCGCAGCCACCCGTGGCCAGCAGCGTCACCGGCGCGGTAAACGCCCAGACGCGATTGCCCTTTTTGTCGAACACGTACGCGCCGAGGCAGCGGTTGCCGTCCCGCAAACCGAATTTCCGGCTGGTGATCAAATCAACCGCGATGTGGTTCTCGAAAATTTCGATGTTCGGCTGCCGTGAGGCCGCGTTCAGCAACGCGCGTTCGATTTCTCGCCCCGTTACGTCCTTCGCGTGCAGAATGCGCCGTTTCGAATGGCCACCTTCCTTGCCCAGATCCAGTTCCTTGCCGCCGTCTTCAGCCGGCGCGTCGCGTTCAGAAAATCTCATGCCCAGCTCGATTAATTCCGCGATGCGCGCCGGGCCTTCTTCGACGATGGTGCGGACGACGCTCTCTTTGCACAGACCCGCGCCCGCCGTGAGCGTGTCGCGCACGTGCAGCTCAAACGAGTCCTCCTTGCTCGTCACCGCCGCGATGCCGCCCTGGGCGTAGTTGGTGTTCGACTCCGCGCGATCCTTCTTGGTGACGATGGCCACGCGCCCGCGCGGTGCGACCTTCAACGCGAAGGAAAGTCCCGCGATGCCGCTGCCTAAAACAAGGAAGTCAAACTGTTTCATTTTAATTAACCCCCGAGACGCCGAGGCGCAGAGTTTCAATTAAATTTTCCCTCTGCGTCTCCGCGCCTCTGCGGTTCAAAATCATTTTAGAGTTGTGCATTATCAATCAACCGTGTGTTGCCGATAAACATCGCCAGCGCCATGTGCGTGCCGCGCGAAACTTTTGAAACGGGCGACAGCGTGTCCGGCTCAAAAAATTCCACGTAGTCCAGTTTCGCAGCCGGCTCGCATTCGACCAGCTTTTTCACGGCCGCTTTCAGCTTTGCGGCGGGAAACGCCTTTGATTTTTTAATCGTGGCGCGCGCCATTTGAATCGCGCACCAAAGCACGGTCGCTTGCCGGCGCAAATCACCCACAAGATATTGGTTCCGCGAACTCATGGCCAGTCCGTCAGCTTCGCGCAGCGTCGGCGCCACGATGATTTTAACCGGAAAATTCAAATCCGCGATCATGCGTTTGATGATAGCCGCCTGTTGAAAATCTTTCTGGCCGAACACTGCCACATCCGGCTGCACCAGATTGAAAAGTTTTGCGACAACTGTCGTCACACCTTTGAAATGTGTCGGCCGCGACGCGCCTTCCATCGTTCGCGACAATTTTTCCTCGACGATGTAGGTGCTGAAACTGGCGGGGCAAGACTCCGTCGAGCCCAAGCTTTTTGTGGTTTTGATTTCAGGGCTCGCGAGACTCTCGCCCCACCGGGGATACATTTCCTTGTCACGCGGCGTGAAGGCCACAGCCACGCCCGCGGCGCGGCAGAGTTTCAAATCGCGCTTCAAATCGCGCGGATATTTTGAAAAATCCTCCTTCGGCCCGAACTGCGTCGGATTCACATAAAGGCTCACAACCACGACGCCGTTTTTGCCAACGACCCGGCGCGCGCGGTTGACCAGTCTCAGGTGGCCCGCGTGCAAATAACCCATCGTCGGCACAAAGCCGACGCGCATTCCGGCGCGTTTCCAGCGCACAGCCAGTTGCTGCATGGCGGCAACCCTTGAAACAATTCGCATGATTCTATTTAACCAGAATCGTGGTGAATTCACGAAAGAAAAAACCGCGCTGGAATTTCCCAGCGCGGTTTTGTAACGCGGTCTGTGACCGCCGCAAGCTTCTGCGACGCTCACAGAACGTCCCCACCACTTGTCAGCGCACAAAATTCAAGGGCGCAGCCTGCGGCGTTTCGTGAGCGCAGGGCTGGTTGGTTGGCGCGTCCGCCTCGCGGCTGTTTGGCGCCACGATTTTATTGGCGAGCAGCCACGCCTCGACTTCGTCGCCGCTCACGTCAGCGAGCATCTGGCCGTTGATTTCGACGCACGGACTCAACATCTGGCCGCTCTTCTCGATCATTTCCTGGCGCTGGAGCGGGTCGTTGATGATGTCGCGGTCTTCGTAAGGCAGGTCGTATTTCTTGAGCACGGCGCGGACGCCCATGCTCCAGCCGCAGGTCGGTTTCAAATAGGCAATGATTTTTGGCTTTTCCATAACTTTGCAAAAATTGGCTTTTCGATGCCAATACATTGCCATGTTTTGTCCCGGTCGCAAGCCCTTTTTTAGCGTTCTGCGTCGGTTCGCCGCGCAGAAAGCACTTTTTGCGAGGGGACATAATTCGCAATAAATCCGCGGTAAAATTCGCCAAACGTCCCGGCGGCAATGGCCGTTCGCACATCGGCCATCAATTTCAAAAAAAGATGGACGTTGTGGACGCTCAACATCCGCAGGGCGAGAATTTCATTCACGTTCAGCAGGTGCCGGAGATAAGCGCGGGTGAAATGCTTGCAGGCGAAACAGTCGCAACCGTCCTCAATCGGGCGAAAGTCGGCCTTGTAAACGCTGCCTTTGAGGCCGAAGGCGCCCCGGCGCGTGATGGCCGTGCCGTTGCGCGCGACGCGCGTCGGCAACACGCAATCGAACATGTCCACGCCGCGTGCGATGAGTTCGAGCATTTGCGCAGGCGTGCCGAGGCCCATCGCGTAACGCGCCTTGTTCACCGGCAGAAACGGTTCGGTCAACTCAATTGCCTTGAACATTTCCAGTTCCGGTTCGCCGACGCTCACGCCGCCGATGGCGTACCCGTCGAAATCCATCGCAACGAGCGCCCTGGCGCATTCCTCGCGCAGTGCGGCGTTGCTGCCACCCTGCACGATGCCGAAAACCTGTTGTGCTTCCGCCCGAGGCTGTTCGCGGCATTCGTGCGCCCAGCGGATAGTGCGTTCGACGGCATGACGCTGTTCGCGCGCGGGTGCGTCATGCGGCGGGCATTCGTCGAACACCATGGCAATGTTCGAGCCCAGCACGCGCTGGGTTTCCATGGCCTCTTTCGGGCCGAGGAACAGCGGCGCACCATCCACATGCGAATTGAACTCAACGCCGTGGGGTTTGATCTTCCGGATTTTAGCGAGGCTGAAAACTTGGTAACCGCCGCTGTCGGTGAGAATCGGCGCGTTCCAATTCATGAATTTGTGCAGCCCGCCGGCGGCGCGGATGATGTCGAGTCCGGGCCGGATGTTGAGATGGTAGGAATTGCCGAGGATGATTTGGGCGCCCATCTCGCGGAGTTCGCGCGGGTCAAGTGTCTTGACGCTGGCCTGCGTGCCGACGGGCATGAATACTGGCGTTTCCACGACGCCATGCGCGGTGCCCAGTTTTCCCAAACGCGCTTTGGTGCTGGTATCGGTTTTGAGCAGTTCAAACATCGCGCGAAGGTTTAATCAAAACGGCGCGGTTGAACATGAAATTTTGAATCTGGTTGCGCCCATTCAGGGATTGCCCGCCAGATTCAGCAAATTTCTGGCTTCAAACAGAAAGGTCCACCACCAGATCAATATCACCCCGCCGCGCAGGTAAAACCAGACGGCGAGAAAGCCCATGACGATCTTGCCGGCCATGAACATCGCTAACAGCCCAGGTGAAATCGGCACCGGAGAGGACTGCATTTTGAGCGCCTGCACGAAGATTCCAAGCAGAACGGTCAGGCTGGTTGCCGCCCAACGGTTTTTAAAAAGCCGCATGGACCAGGCAAAGGGCGCAAAGAGCAGGAACAACCGGTTGAAGGACAGGGAAAACAGCAGCCACGCAATCCATTGCTTCAGATCCGCCGGATATTCTTCCGGCAGTTTGGGCCGGAGCGACCGGTCCAGAAACAGATGAAACACCACCGCCGCACTGATTCCAATCAAAGTCACCGCGATGAATGGTCCCAGTTCGAGCTTGAAAACAAAGACCGGCCGGCGGGTGTATTCCGTATGCCACGCAAAGACGAACCCCCAAAGGACAATGCCGCAAAGGAAAATCGTGGCCTCCAAATGCCAGATTGGGGCGGGACGGTCCGGCCAAAGCGACAGACGGGGATAACACGCGAGGGCGGTGGCCAGGGCGGCGATGCCTGCCCATTTCAAAACCCTGGGTTGCGTTAAGCTGCGCACGTTTTCCCTGCCGGGTGCTGGCCGACAGGGTACGTAGGCCGCCTTTCATATCCAAGATTCTTCTGGCTCTCTGCCGCATCCGGCAAATCAATCAGTTGCCGTCAGTCTGAGAATTCGCAAGACTAAATTCGTTCGCAATTTTACAATTACTGCGCCTCCGCCCTTTTCAGGCGGCGGTTTCTATGTTAGAGAAATGGCGGCAACGAAAGGCCCGTTATGATGCTCGAATACGCTTTGGAAAAATTCCCGTTCACGGTGAAGTTACGCGACGGCACGGAATGCACGGTGCGCCCGCTGGACAAGCGGGACGACGTGCGCCTGCACAAGTTTTTCCTGGCCGTGCCAGAAGAGGAACGGCTGTTCATCAAGCAGCCGATTTTCGACCGCACGATGTTCAAGGACTGGTGCCGGCACGCGGATTTTGAGCGGAACCTGCCCCTGCTGATGTTGCACCGGCAGAAAGTCATCGGCGAGGCCACGTTGCACCAGCGGTTCGGCGGCTGGAAACGCCATATCGGCCTCGTCACGGTGCTGACGCATCCGCAATACCGCGGGCGCGACGTGGCGAAAATCCTGGTCGCGGAAGTGGTCGAGATTGCGCGTATCCTGGGGTTGCGGCGGCTGGAGGCGGAGTTGAACGGCGAACGCAAGGTCGCCATCCACGCGCTGGAACATATTGGTTTCCAGCATCTGTTGCGGCAGGAGGATTATGTGCTCGATATGAAGGCCGTCACGCACGATTTCGTGCTCATGGGCATGGACCTGCGAACGGATGAGGAATACGCCGGCGTCGGCGGCTGACCTTCAGGGCTGGCTGGTGATTTTCTGCCAGTTGAGACCTTGTGCGCTGGCGTAAGCCGCAAAGGCTTTCTCGTTTTGAATCAGCACCGCGCGCACGACGCTCGAATCATCCGCGCGGCCCAATTCGAGAATGCTGTCGGGAATGATGCCCATTTTTTTGTGCGCGTAGACCAGCGCAAAGACCGCCTGGGCGACGGCGGTGTAGGGTAAATCCTTGTACGCGCCTTCAACCGCGTCTTCGACGGCATTGGCGAGAAACTCCAACTGGTCCACCAGATGCGGGAAATGGGGCGTGTTGATTTGCGTGAATTCGAGCTTCCACTGCGGTAATTGACGCAGGACCTTTTCCGCGATGGTCGGCGTGATACTCGCCGCCGCACCGTTCACAAATTTCGCAATTTCGGGCATGACGGTGGCAATTTAGGGAAAGTCCCGCGCCAGTGAAAGCAAAAATGTTGTGACAAACGCGCTTTCATTGGCCGCCGGATTCCTGCTAGGAATATGCCCGTGCAGGATTTAATCGCCAAAGCCAACACGTTGCTGGAAGCGCTCCCGTATATCCAGAGGTTCAGCGGCGCGACCTTCGTCGTCAAATACGGCGGCAGTTTCATGGACTCGCCCGACGCCAACGTACGCACCAGTGTCGCCCGCGACATCGTTTTTCTGGAAACCGTGGAAATCAATCCGGTGGTCGTCCACGGCGGCGGCAAAGCCATCACCCGCGCGATGGAAAAGGCCGGGCTGAAGGCGGATTTCATCCAGGGCCAACGCGTCACCGACGAAGCCACGGTGAGAATCGTGGACGATGTTTTGTCGCGTGAAATCAATCCGGAAATCGTCAAAACCATCAAGGAGCTGGGCGGCAAACCGGTTGGCTTTGCCGGGCGGGACATCTTCAAATGCCGCAAGCTCTGGCTGGACGACCCGGAAAATCCAGGCAAAAAGATTGACATCGGTTACGTCGGCGAAGTGGTGGAGGTCAACACCGCGCCGTTGAAGGAATCCATCTGGTGCGGTTTCACGCCGGTCATCAGCCCGACGGCGATCGGCGAGGACGGAAAAATCTATAATTGCAACGCGGACGTGGCGGCGGCGCGGGCCGCCATTGCGCTGAAAGCGAGGCGGCTCGTCTTTATGAGCGACGTGCCGGGTTTGTTGCGCGATCCGAACCAGCCCGACTCGGTCGTTCCCCATCTTAAAACCAGCGAGGTCGGCGAACTCAGGAAACACGGCGTCATTGACAAGGGCATGATCCCGAAGGTGGACAGCGCGGTCGCCGCCGTTCAATCCGGCGTGGAGAAGGTATCGTTTGTGGACGGCCGCGTGCCGCACGCCGTGCTGCTGGAAATTTTCACCGACGAAGGCGTTGGCACCGAAGTTGTTTTGTGAAAAACCCGTGGTTCCATCTGGCGCTGGTCGCGTGTTGGTTGATCACGACTGGTTGCCGGAGTTCGCATCCTCAAGTCGCAGCCCCACCCACACCGTCGCGCGCCGTAGCAAAGCCGATTTCAAAGCCGCAACCCTCAGTTCCCTGGCTGGGAATTCATTTATTCGTCCAGAGCAATGAAGCGGCGGATGAATTGGCAACCGTCATGCCCCGGCTTTCCCAGATGGGTGTCAACGTCCTCATCATCGAAGTCGGATACCATTTTGATTTCAAATCGCATCCCGAATTGCGGCGCGGCAACTTCATCACTCGCGACCACGCCCGGAAACTTGCCGGGACGGCGCACAAAAATGGCATTCGTCTCATTCCCGAACTCGATTGTCTTGGCCATCAATCGCTGAAAAAAACCGCGCTGGCCCTCCTGGCGACGCATCCCGAATTCACCGAACCATCGCCGACCGTGCCTGATCCCAAGACGGATTACTTGAAGAACTGGTGCCCGAATGATCCGCGCGTGAACCCGATCGTGTTTGATTTGATTGATGAAATTGCCGACGCATTTGATGCGGATGGATTTCATGTCGGCATGGACGAAGTTTTCAATCTGGCGTCGGACCGATGTCCGCGCTGCCGCGGTCAGGATCCGGCCAAATTGTTCGCCAAGGTCGTGAATGAATTTTACGCGCACATCGCCGAGGAAAGGAAAATGGAAATGTTCATGTGGGGCGACCGCCTGCTTGACGCCGACCAAACCGGCTATTCCAAATGGGAGGCGTCCCGCGTTGGCACCACCGGCGCGATTGATTTGATCTCAACCAACATTGTGATTTGCGACTGGCACTATGGCCGGCGCGAAACGTATCCGTCCGTGCCGCTGTTTTTGGAGAAGGGTTTCCGCGTCTGGCCCGCCGGGTTCAGATCGTTGGAAGCGGCCAAGGCGTTGAGCGATTATGCCAGACAGGAGCGCGCCCAAAATCCGCGCGTCGTCGGTTACCTCTGCACCACGTGGAGCCTGGGCAAACCGCTGACCATCGCCGACTGGCCGCCGGTACGGGATATTCTGCCGGATTGGCGATAGCCGCTTTGCGATGGGTGATTTACGGTTGGCACGTCAATCGGAAATCGTTTTGTAATTTGCGAATTTCGATTTACGATTGGTGCTGGATTTGGAGAGCGAGCGCGACTCGTAAATCGCAAATCCAAAATCGTAAATGAAAGAAATTGCGCCCTCACCGCCGCCGCTCGTTCACAACGAGTTCGAGTCCGTGCGAGAATTGTTCAGCAAAAACGTCGTGCCCAGCTACGGCCGCTTCGACCTCGTCCTCAGCCACGGCGCGGGCAGTTATTTGTTGGACGTTGCCGGCAAACGCTATCTCGATCTCGGCGCGGGCATTGCCGTGTGCTGCCTGGGGCACGCGCATCCGGCCATCACCGAGGCGTTGGTTGAGCAATCGCGCAAACTGGTTCACGTCTCGAACCTTTATTTCACCGAACCCCAGGGCCGGCTGGCGGCTGAACTCGTCAAACGTATCGGCGCGGGCAAATGCTTTTTCGCCAACAGCGGCGCGGAAGCCAACGAAGGCCTGTTCAAGCTGGCGCGGAAATTCGGCCACGACGAAGGCCGGTTTGAAATCCTGACGGCGACGAACTCCTTTCACGGGCGCACGCTGGCCGGCATTGCCGCCACCGGCCAGGACAAGGTGAAAAAAGGGTTCGAGCCGACGACGCCGGGTTTCCGGCACATCCCGTTCAACGACCTGGCGGCCGCGCGCAACGCGCTTTCGCCCGCAACGGTCGCCATCCTGATTGAAGGTGTGCAGGGCGAAGGCGGTATCACACCGGCCACGCCCGAATATCTGCTGGGCCTGCGCGCCTTGTGCGACGAGAAGAAAATCCTCCTGTTCATGGACGGCGTGCAATGTGGACATTACCGGACCGGAAAATTTCAGAGCTTCCAGCGGATTCTGGAGGATTGTAGGAGCCGAGGTAACGAGGCTCTAATTTCAAAATCCGAAAGTAATCAGAGACTCCTCACGTCGTCTCCTACAGAATTCCTGCCCGATGGGGTTTCGATGGCCAAATCGCTCGGCGGTGGATTTCCCATCGGCGCGTTCTGGGTGCGTGCGCCGTTTGCCGATTTGCTGGGTCCCGGCACACACGCCACGACGTTTGGCGGTACGCCGCTGGCCTGCGCCGTCGCGCTCAAAGTGCTCGAAGTCATCGAAAGCGAACGGCTCGACGAAAATGCGCGCAAACTGGGCGAATGGCTCAAACGGGAATTGGAACGGCTCGCGACAAATTATCCGCAGGTCGTCAAGCGGGCCCGCGGCCTCGGCTTCATGCTCGGCCTGGAACTGGTGGAAAAGGAGAGAATTCCCAAGTTGGCCGCGAGCGATAAAACCGCCGCCCTCCAATTCGTCAATCGTCTGCATCAGCTCGGGGTGATGACCATTCCGGCGGGCACGCAAATCGTGCGCCTGCTGCCGCCGTTGAATCTCAAGCCGCAGGAAGCCGGCGAAGGCATCGCGAGAATTGAGGAAGTCGTCAAAGCGCTCGCGTGATTGATTTGCAAAGAACCTCACCTCACCCCGGCCCTCTCCCCTCCATCCGATGGAGCGGAGAGGGAGAATTTTACGCCGTCCCTTTGAAATTCCTGCGATGGTGGATTGCCGAACGCATATCCGATTACTGTGAGTGTTCGTTTGATGTTCCCTCTCCCATCGGATGGGAGAGGGTCAGGGTGAGGGCAACGTGATATGACGCCCGCAGCTCACAAACATCTCGCCCGGCGCGATCCCGTGATGAAATTGCTCATCCGCGAACACGGAAAATGCGCGCTCGAGCCGGAAACGCGCCGTCCGCCGTTCCAATCGCTGGTGATGGCCGTCGCCCACCAGCAGCTCAACGGCACGGCGGCCAACTCCATTCTCGCGCGTTTCAAAAAACTGTTTCCCGGACGCCGGTTCCCGCGCGCGGAAGATTTGGTGTCGGTGACAGACAAACAATTGCGCGCCTGTGGATTTTCCTTCGCCAAGATTGCGTCCATCCGCGACATCGCAGCCAAAACCCTGGACGGCGTGGTGCCGGCTCCGCGGCAGATCGTGAACCTGTCCGACGACGAAATCATCGAGCGGCTGACGAAAGTCCGCGGTGTCGGGCGCTGGACAGTGGAGATGTTGCTGATTTTTCAACTTGGCCGTTCCGATGTTTTGCCGGCGGACGATTTTGGCGTCCGCAACGGTTTTCGCCATGCGTACAAAAAGCGCGACCTGCCAACGGTGAAGGAACTGCTTGCGTTCGGTGAACGCTGGCGTCCGCATCGCACGACCGCCGCCTGGTATCTCTGGTGCGCGGCAGACGCCGCGCGCAAAAAGAAGTGACGTCCGGCTTCGCTTGGGTTATAACCTTTCTTTGGGCAAAATGCCCAAAATCCTTGAAAAATGAAACATCTGTTGTCATTGGAAAAACTGCCCAGCGCGGACATTGAGAAAATCCTGCGTGACACCGTGGTGTTCAAACGCGAACGGGCGCGGCTGGACCGCAAACCGCTGGCCGGACAAACGTGGGCGCTGATTTTTTCCAAATCCTCCACGCGCACCCGGGTGTCCTTCGAGGTCGGCATCCGCGAACTCGGCGGGCAAACGATGTTTCTCAACGCGAATGACATCCAGCTCGGCCGCGGCGAACCGGTCAAGGACACGGCGCGGGTGTTGGGCCGGATGGTTCAAGGCGCAGTCATCCGCACGTTTGCGCAGCGCGACGTGGAGGAGTTCGCGGAATTTTCCCAAATTCCGACCATCAACGCGCTCACCGACGACGAGCATCCGTGCCAGATCATCGCCGACATTTTCACATTCAAGGAAAAGCGCGGACCGATTGCGGGCAAGGTCGTGACGTTCGTCGGCGACGGCGCGGGCAACGTGGCGGCGCCATGGATTTTTGCCGCGATGAAACTCGGCTTTCAACTGCGCATCGCCGCGCCGAAAAAATTCCAGCCGTCGGCGGCAATTTTAAAGCGCGCGGGCCTTCGTGCCGACGGCACTCCGTCCCCGCAGGCCGGAGGGAAGATCGTGTGCACCGAAGATTTGATGGCCGCCGCGAGCGGCGCGGACCTGCTCTACACGGATGTTTGGGTTTCGATGGGCCGGGAAGCCGAAGCCGCCGAGCGCCTGAAAATGCTGGGCGGTTATCAAATCAACCAGAAACTCGTGAAGCTGGCCAAACCGGACGCGTTGGTGATGCACTGTCTGCCGGCCTATCGCGGCAAGGAAATTGACGAGGAAACGTTCGAGGCCAATGCCGACACAATTTTCACGCAGGCCGAAAACCGGCTGCACGTGCAAAAGGCGATCCTGAACTGGGCAGTCGGTTAAAAATGGATTCGTGGATTGATGTTGGAAACCTGCGCCCAATAATCCATCAATCCATTTATCCACCTGTCCGTTTTGAAAACTGACGCAAATACTTCACCGCCACTCTTAGATCCTTCGGCCACGGCGCAGTGATGGTCGGGGTTTTACCGGTGACGGGATGCGGCAGCGTTAGTTGTTCCGCATGCAGCGCGACGCGGGAAATCAGCGGCCGTTCTTCGCGTCCGCGTTTGAGCCGGTAATCCGGTTTCAAGCGCGAAAGCCAGAGCGGTTTGCCGCCGTAAAGTTCATCGCCCACGATGGGCAATCCGAAGTGGCGCAGGTGGACGCGAATCTGGTGGGTGCGGCCGGTGAGCGGCTGGCAGCGGAGCAAAGTCCAGCCGGAGAATTTCTCCAGCACTTCAAAAACCGTTCGTGCGCGTTTGCCGTTTTTCAGGTCAACCCGCACCAGGCCGGTTTTCACCGGATGCGGGGCGAGCCGGGCGTCCACCTCGAATTTGTCCTCCGCCGGCGTGCCTTGCACGAGGGCGACGTATTGCTTGAGTGGTTTTTCGGAACCGAACAAATTGGCCAGCGCGACGAGCGCCGGCTTGGATTTGGCGAGCAGGATGACGCCGCTGGTTTCGAAATCAAGCCGGTGCGCATTCATCAGATAATTCAGCCCGCGTTCGCGCGCCCACGGTTTGCCGCCAGCGATGGCGGCGTGGAGCAACTTCATCAGATTTGGCCGCTGCGGGTCGTAACGGTCGGGCGAGGTCAAAAGTCCGGTGGGTTTGTCGAGCGCGAGCAGGTATTCGTCTTCAAACAGGACGGAAATTTCCCAAAACTCGCGCGCGGCGGGTGATGAGAGTTTGATGCTGCTCACAGTTTTTTAATTGCAGCTCCGATCTCAAGCACAGTCGAAAGGCGGATCCAACTTGCGATTGAGATTTATCTGGCGCTGGGTGCTGTTTGTGGTTGATAGGCCGGCGTGCTGCGCAAGGCGCGGCTGGCTTCGATTTGAAGCCATTCGTTGAACGCATCGTCTTGTTGTGCGTGGCGGAGTTGAGCAATGAATTGCGGCAGTTGAGCGTTCATGACGGCCTGTTCCACCGGCAATTGGGATTGAACGTAAAGGACAAACCCCCCGTCGCCGGTTTCTACAAAACCGCTCGCGTGGCCGACCGGCGTAGTGAATGCGGCCTGCTTGAGTTGGTCCAGTTCGGCGCGTTCACCCAGTTCCGGCAGGTCCCGCGTGCTCAACGAAAACGGCGGCAACGCCTGCGGCTGCAAACCCGCAGCGACGCAGGCGGACGCGAAGGTGTGGCCGGCGGCCATCGGACCGGTAAGGGTGTGAACGAAATTGGTGCCGGCGCGTTGCGCGCGCAGTGTGGCCTCATGCAACCGGTAATCTCCCGTGACGCGGGCGCGGATTTGGTCGAACGCCGGGATTTCGCTGGGCAGTTGTTTGATCAGCGCGATGATGTAAACGGCGCCCGGCCCGGCAACCGGCCCGGCAAGCGGCTCGTCGGGCGTCAGTTCAAAGGCGGTCTTGGTGAATTCCGGGGGCGCGTCAAATTCTTCCGGGCCGTAGGCGCTGGCGAACGGAGCGGTGAGACGGACAGTCAATCCTTTCTGTCTGGCGACGGTGGCGAGGTTCTCCGGTTTCACCGGTTCGAGAGCGAAAAGGGCGCTGGCAAAGTCATTGGCCTGCTGGTTCGCGTCGGTCAGCGCGCGGTTCCGGATCAGCAATTCACGGATCTTCGCCTTGGCCGCGTCCGGCGTCTTGGCATCAGGAAAATAATCAGGGTCGAGCTGGCGATAATTGGCTTCGACCACTTCCTCGAAGTTGGTTTTGGCCCATTCCGCCTTCGCTTGCGCCAGGTAATTGGAGGCGTTGAACTCGACATAGCTGACCTGGACCCGATCGGGCAGACGGTAGGCAGCGAGATAATTCGTGTAAAATTCCGCCACGGCGGCGGGCGTGGCCGTGACCGCGGACAAATAGTTCGACGCGGAGAAGAAAACGGCTTGCGCGGAAAATTCCCGATGCAGGCGCTCGTACTCCGCGGCGGCGGCCTGCGGCGTGACGAGTTCGCCCGGCAAACCCATCGTTTGAATCAGTTGCTGGATGACCAGGTCATGGCGGACATACCGCGCGAAATCTTCGGCGGTCAGGCCTTCCGGCTGCAAGAATTGTCTGACGAAGGAGTCCATCGGCACGGGTTGCCCGTTTCGCCCGAACGAACGCAACATTTCTGCCGCCGCTTGTTCCACCACGTCGTCACCGATATGAATCCCCAGGTCAGCAGCTTTCAGATCGAATAACAGGTGGACATAGATTTCACGCTCCTGGTCGTTTCGGGAGAGATTGGGATTTTTGTCCGGCCATTGATTGTAATGAATCCGATAAAAGATATAAAACTCATTTCTGGCTTCGACATAATCCTGCTGGGTGACTTTATGGCCGTAAATCGTGCCAAAATCACCGCTCATGCGCCCGCCGCCGCCGCCAACGCGCGAAGGCCCGGCACCCCAATAAATGAAGGAAATAATCGTGAGCCCGGCGATGAACCACCACAGCCACTTTGAATGCTTGCGAATCGTCCCGATCATAGTGAAAAAATGGAACGTTCAGTGTAACCAGCCCGAGCATTTGGGGTCAACTGCATTTCGTACACGATCCTGTTCTCCTGCGCTTAATCGTAATCTTACTCTTAATCATGATCGAACGGCCAAACGATCAAGGGCAAGATTAAGGGTCAAGGATTACGATTGTTTCAGCCACTTCGCCGCGTCCACCGCCGCGTAAGTGATGAGAATGTCCGCGCCCGCCCGCCGCATGGCCAGCAGACATTCCAGCGTCACCGCGCGCTCGTCAATCCAGCCGTTGGCGGCGGCGGCTTTGATCATGGAATGTTCCGCGCTCACGGAATACGCCGCGGTTGGATAACCGAACCCGATTTTGACCCGATGAATCAAATCGAGGTATGCCAACGCCGGTTTGACCATGACAATGTCCGCGCCTTCCTGAATGTCCAACGCCACTTCGCGCAACGCCTCGTTCGCGTTGGCGGCGTCCATCTGGTAACTCCGCCGGTCGCCGAACTTGGGCGCGGACTCGGCGGCTTCCCGGAACGGCCCGTAAAATGCCGACGCAAATTTCGCCGCGTAACTCATGATGGGCGTGTCAACGAAACCGTTTTTATCCAGCTCGGCGCGAATGGCACGAACGCGGCCGTCCATCATGTCGCTCGGCGCGACGATGTCCGCGCCGGCCTCGGCGTGACTGGCGGCCGTTTGCGCGAGCAGCTTCAGCGTCGGGTCGTTCAAAATTTTTAGTGGCACAGGCATCCTGCCTGTCCTGCCTGTCACACCGACAATCCCGCAATGGCCGTGCTCCATGTATTCGCACAGGCAAACGTCGGTGATGACGAGCAGCGACGGCACTTCTTTTTTCAACAACCGGACCGTTTGCTGGACGATGCCATTTTTCGCATAAGCGCCGGAAGCCTTCGCGTCCTTTTTGTCGGGAATGCCAAAAAGCAAAACCGCGGGGACGCCGCAGGTGTGGGCGCGCGCCGCTTCGCGCACAATTTCATCGGGCGAAAGCTGAAAGACGCCGGGCATGGCGTCAATGGGGTGGTGCAATTTGCGCCCGCTGCGGACAAACAGCGGCAGCACAAGTTGCTCGACGCTCAACCGCGTTTCGGTAACGAGCCGCCGCAACGCCGGCGACTGCCGCAACCGGCGCGGGCGATAACTTGGAAATTGTCCGACGTGCAAATTCACAGCCCCATTCTAGTTTCAAAGCGGAAAGTGCAAAGCGGAAAGTTGTTCGCGCCAAGGCGAGAAGAAAAATCAGTGAACGGTTGAATCAACCGATGAAAATCTTGAAAATACCGTAGCCTATCATCAAACAGCCCAGCGGCCAAACCACCTTTGACATGGTTCTGGCCTTTGCCTCGGTGATTTTGCCGGTCTCATGCTTCCGGCGTATCTGACGCGGAGCAATCAATAATACCGCCATACCTAATCCGATATAAACTGCGTTATCAATGCAACGCGCGACGTAATCAACTTTGACAAATGTTGGATCCATAAAACAGTAATTGTTGCTAACGATTTACGTTTCGCGCCTTAGTTCGTTAACACATTAACTTGCTTCTTTCTATTTAGTCATTGGCAGTGTGAGGAGCAAATAAATAGCAACTGCGAGAAATACAATACTTAAAAGTATAAAAAGGAGAAAATAGAACCAAAAACCAACCGGCTTTGTCCGTCGCTCATAAACCGAAACACTCCCTTTTGTGTTAATTGTTATGACGCCTCTCATTAGTCCCTTGATTCCCGAATACAAAGCCAAAATGCTTACTGCCAAGAATAGTACAAACGCGCTTGCTGCTGGAACATGAGATGCAAGCCGTAATATGATGGTCAATAATCCGGCAAACAATGCACCGCCAATCAATATCAATAGGATAGAACGACGCGGTGACATGACTTAATCGGGCCAACAATTCCGCTCGTTTTGTTTCACAATTTCGACTCTGCTCCCGTCAAAAAAGTTTGTCCAGAAAAAGTCGGACACGGATTTCACCCGCCGTGCGCGCGCCCGTCGCGGCCGGTGAATGAACACGGCTTAAATCGATGAACATCCGTGCCATTCGCGTCAAAAATTCATTGCTCCGGCTTTGCAATTTTCCAGGAGCGTGACCGGCCCGGTCGCTCCTGCTGCACGTCTCGTGCGGCAGAATCGTCGCCGTGACGCCAACAATTGCGGGCGCGACGCCTGAGCTCTCCCAAACCACGCAAACCAGACTTTGCTTTGCGAAAAAAGACCGTTACATTTCTGTCATGCGGCGGCTGAAACAGATTTTCTGGACGGCACTTGCGCTGGCCGTTTTGTTTTTCGGGATTTATCTCGGCTTCACCGTCTCGCACTGGCTTCAGACCGGTTCGGGATTGCGATTTGAAAACACCGCGACGGTCGTGCAACAGGTGCAGACGCTGTCCGACCTCGTCACGGTCAAATACGTCATGGAAAAGGTCGTCGTGTTGGAGGACGCCAAATGGTATGGCGAAAGCCGCGTGCTCCTGCTCGCGCACGGCATCGTCAAGGCGGGCCTTGACCTCAATCGCATCACAACGAACGACGTGGCGATTTCCGGTAAAAGCATCGCGATCAAATTGCCGCCGGCGCAAATCACCGATGCCTATCTCGATGACAAGCAAAGCCAGGTGATTGATCACGAAACCGGCCTGTTGCGCGTGTTTGACAAGGACCTCGAACAAACTGCCCGCGAAAATGCCGTGGACGACATCCGTCGCGCCGCGCGTGAGGCCGGGATTCTGAACGACGCGGACCAACGAGCGCGGTTGGAATTGGAATTATTCCTCCGGGAAGCAGGTTTTGAACAGGTGGAGTTTCACTGAAAACCGTTTGCCTTCCCACAGGAAACCACCGCTTGCCGGACAGCGCCCTGATTTCGGTCAACGATGACGGCGGATTTTAACCGGATGCGGCCTTTCCACATCGGCCTCATCCTCCACCGCAACGGCCAGCCGGTGTCTGGGCGCGGAAATCTTGCGCGCCGCCGAACGAAGCTGCATCAAGTAGAGCGCGGTGGCGGAAGCGGAAGGCTGGCGGTCGGTAACTTCAGCTTGACCGATCGCCTCTTGCCACTGCCTTGCTAAATTCGCCTTTTTGGCCATGCTTGCGATGCCGCAATTCATGTGCCAGAAAATAGTACGGGTTTGTGGCGGGAAAATGGAGATTTGGTGAATTCAAAGTTACTTTCGACCGAGCCGTTCCAGCAATTTGCCGTGAATCCCGCCGAAGCCGCCGTTGCTGAAGACACAGACTATGTCGCCTCCCTGTGCATTTTTTGCCATGTGCGCAACAATTGAATCCACATCCGGCAAATAGGCCGCGTCCTTGCCGGCTGTTTTCAAATCCTGCATCAATTTTTCCGGATTCAACCGTTCCCCCACGGCGATTTGCTCCAACCGCGCGACTTCGGCCACCACCACCGCATCGGCATCGGCAAAGGCGCCGGCCAGTTCGGACTGGAAAACATTCCGCCGGGTCGTGTTTGAGCGCGGCTCGAAGATGGCCCAGATTTTTTCGTGCGGATATTTCAAGCGCAACGCCTTCAACGTTTCGCGAATCGCCGTCGGATGGTGGCCGAAGTCGTCCACCACGGTCACGCCGCCCGCGATGCCGCGCACTTCCATCCGCCGTCTGACGCCTTTGAAGGTATCGAACGCAGACTGGATTTGATGATTTTTCAGTCCGCAATGCTTGGCGCAGGCGATGACAGCCAGGGCGTTGCGCACGTTGAATTCGCCCACCAGATTCAGGTGAAATTTGAAGCTCGGAATTTCAAATTCGCTCGCCGTCGGGCCGTAGCGGAGGTTGAAGGCACGGACTTTGTTGTTTTCGCCCAGACCAAATCGCTGCACCGGGCAATAATTCACGCCCAATAACGGCGCAAGGTTGGCATCGTCGCCGTTGCCCAGCAACACGCCATTGCGCGGAATCAGCCGGATGAAATGCGAGAAGGATTTTTTGATCGCGTCCAGATTTTCAAAAATGTCCGCGTGATCGAATTCGAGGTTGTTGATGACGGCAACCTCCGGCTGGTAATGGACAAACTTGCTGCGCTTGTCGAAAAACGCGGTGTCGTATTCGTCGCCCTCGATGATGAACCATTCGCCGTCGGCGAACCGCGCGCCCTGGTTGAAGTTGGCCGGGATGCCGCCGATGAGATAGCTCGGATTCAGCCCATTATGCTCGAACACCCACGCAAGCAGCGCCGTGGTCGTGGTTTTGCCATGCGTGCCGGCGACGACGATGGAACGTTTGCCGCGAATGAAAAATTCCTTGAGCAGTTCCGGCAGCGAGCCATAACGCAGCTTGTGATCGAGCACAAACTCCGCTTCGGGGTTGCCGCGGGAAATCGCGTTGCCGATGACGACGAGGTCCGGCTTGTGCGCGAGGTTTCGTTCCGCATAACCGTTCATCACCTCGATTTGTTTCGCGGCGAGAAACGTGGACATGGGGGGATAGACATTCTGGTCCGAGCCGGTGACCGCAAAGCCCTTCGCTTTCATGGCCGCCGCCACCGAAGCCATCGCGGTGCCGCCGATGCCGACGAAATGAACCGATTTGATTTCCGTTGAAAACATGCCGGGCCATTAAACCACGAAGACGCGCAGGCACAAAGTATTTTGCCAAGGTGAAAATTGCAGCGGCAACCTCACGGATAAACCATCCGGTAAAACACGCTGCCGTTGGTGGGAATTATCGGGATGATTATTTGATTGGTTGCGGTCGCGCCGGCCACGTCTGCCCAATTGGTGGTCAACCCGACGCCCGGCGGATTGGTTTGCGCCTGTATTTGCCAGCCGGTGTGATCAGGCGGCCACGATAAATTCAACATGCCATTCGTCGCGGCGAATGCGATATTGGCGCGATTGGTAGCGGGCGCGACGATGATGCCGATCGGCGCGGAATCTGCCGTGTTGGTTCCGTTGAAAACGGCACGCGCCGTGAGCAAATAGTTTCCCATCAGAACATTTGTCCACGTCCAGTTGTAAGGCGCAACGGCGGTCTGGCCGAGCAGGTTCGTGGTGGCGGAGCGAAATTCCACCCACGCCAGATTTTGGCCGTTGCTGGTGACATTGGCGGAAAAGATGATGTTGGTGGAGACGATGAAACTTGCGCCGTTGGCTGGAGCGGTCAAAGTGATGGTCGGAATTGGTGTGATTCTACCGTAGGTGAAAAGATTGGTTATCTGTTGCGCGGTCAGCGCGTTTGTGTAAATACGCACGTCATCGAGCGTCGCGTCCAGATAATCGCCCGTGGCCGCCGCGATGCCGAAGCCCAGCGTCGTCGCGTCCAGCGACGCCTTGTTTGCGTTGGTGCTGTTCAGGGCGCCGTTGACGTAAAGCGCCACGCCGTTCGTCGTTTTGACAAATGCCAGATGCGTCCAGGTGTTCAGCAGTGTCGTGTAACCGAACGCGTAATCGGCGGAGCCGTAAATGGTGTAGCCGACATGGTTCGTGTGGCTGTGTTGCTCCAATTTCAGCGCGTCCTTCGACCCGCCGAGCAGCACGGACGAATCCTTGGACGCCCAGCGGTTCGCCCAAAACGTCGCCGTCCAATCGTTGGTCGCAAGCAATGGGTTGTTAATCGCCATGCTCGCGAAATTCGTGCCGTCAAAGAAAACGCCATTACCCGCGTGGCCGGTGCTGGTCCAGCTCGCACCGGAATTTAGCGTCCCGTCGTGCCGGTTGCCGGAATAATCGAAAGCCGTCGCGCCGAGGCCTTCGTTCAATTGCCACCACGCGACCGGCTGGATCGTGTCCGGCGGCGGAACGAAAAATACCGTCAGCGTCGCCGGCAGGCTGGTGATGGCCTCGTAGCCGTTGTTGAGCAAAACGGAATAACCCGCGCTGTCGGCGGTTGTGACGTTGCTGATGGTCAGTGTGGCCGCCGTCGCGCCGCTGACGTTCGCCGAATTGAAAAGCGTCGCGCCGTTTTTCAGCCATTGATACGTCAGCGGCAGTGGCCCGGCCAAAACGTTGAACGTCACCGCCGCACCTTGCAGACAAGTCTGGCTCGCTGGCTGGTTCGTGATGACGATCGCAAAAACCGTCAGCACCGCGTTGGAACTCACCACGCTGCCCGTCGCGCTGCTGACGATGACGGAATAATTTCCGGCGTCCGCCGGCTGCGCGTCGGCCACCGTAAAACTCGCGCCCGTCGCGCCCGGAATGGCCGCGCCGTTGAATTGCCATTGGTAATAAAGCGTGGACGAATTGCTGGCGACGACGCTGAACGTCGCGGCGGCACCCGCGCCCAGGGCTTGGCTTTGCGGCTGCGATAAAATCACCGGCGGATTGTTGGTAATCATCGCGCCGGCGCGAATCGTGTTATTGCCGGAGTCGGCGACCAAAAGAATTCCGTTCGTGCCTATCGCCAAACCAGCAGGATAAAAAAACCGCGCGGCGATGCCCGAACTGTCCGCGTTGCCAAAATTCCCCGGCCAGCCGGCAACCGTGCTGACCACCCAATTCGTGCCGGCGGGCGAAATTTCGCGGATGGCATGATTGCCGGCGTCGGCGACGAACAAGTTCGTGCCGTCAAAGGCGATGCCTTCCGGCTCGAAAAACCGGGCGGCGCAATTCGTGCCGTCCGCGCTGCCGAAAACGCCGGCCAGACCGGCGAGGGTGCTCACTGTGCCATCCGGCGCGACCTTGCGAATGGCGTGATTGAACAAATCCGTCACGAAAAGATTTCCATTGGGGTCGAGCACGATTCCGGTGGGACGGTCGAATCGGGCGCTGACCGGCTGGAAGGCCGTTCCACTGTCCGCACTGCCGGAAAATCCCGGCAGGCCGGCAAGCGTGGTGACAACGCCCGCCGGTGTTATTTTGCGAATGGTGTGATTGAAAGTGTCGGCGACAAAAAGGTTGCCGGAGGCATCCACGGCGATTCCCTGCGGCGAAAAAAACTGCGCGGTGGAATTGGTGCCGTCCGCGCCACCGGCAATTCCGGGCGAACCGGCCAGCGTGCTCACGGTGCCGTCGGGCGTGATTTTGCGGATGGTATCGTTGCCGGTGTCGCCGACGAAAACAGTTCCGGAATTGTCCACGGCCACGCCTTGCGGTGAATTGAACAAGGCGTTGGTGCCGTTGCCCTCGGCGCTGCCGGCCATGCCGGGCGAGCCGGCGAACGTGCTGACGGTTCCGTCCGGCGCAATTTTGCGAATCGTGTCGTTGCCCGCGTCGGCGACAAAAATGTCGCCGGCTGAATCCGCCGCTGCGCTGAATGGATTGTTAAATTGCGCGTTGGTTCCGTTGCCGTTCACACTGCCCGCCGCGCCCGAGCCGGCGAGCGTGGTGAAATTGAACAATTGCGCCCGCGCCGACGCCACGAGAATAGTGGCGCACGCAATGGCGGGGAAAAATGTTTTCATCATCAATCCCAATTGGGCAGATAAACGTTTCCGGCGGAATTGGTGCCGCCGCTGCCTTGCACCGAGGCGTTGATTTGATACGTCGCATCGGAATTGCGCACGGGCAGGCGCAGCACGTAAATCGTCGCGTTCGTTGTCGCGGCGGCGGCGGAGTTGGTTTGCGCGAAGCCGGCGTGCGTGTCGCGGTCAATCTCCGTTCCGTTTTCCAGCAGCGCCGCCCACGCGATGTTCAGCGCGTTCGTGCCGCTCGTCGCGCGAAAGCTCACGTCAATTTCGCCCGCCCCGGCCACGTTCGTCGTAGACGCCCCAGCAATCCTGAAGACTCGCTTTCCCCATAGCGGGTAATTCTAGTAATAGGTCCACGAGGACATTCAGCGACCGCCCCGCCGGCGTATCCGTAAATGTGTTGGAGAATTTGCCATCGAAATATGGCCGTGTTTGATACTCCCCCAGGCACAGTTTCGATGTCAGTCGGCTGACCTGCGAGCCCGTAGAGACGTTCAACGAGATCTCTTCCTCACTGACCAGCGCTCCGGCCAAGGCACATTGATAATCCCCAAGGGGTGTATAGCACGGCACCCAACAGCCGCCGAGCTTTAGACAACCCACGACTTCACCCTGTTTGTGCAATGGCGGCCAATAAGGTTGTCCAGCCGAAGCTGTTTGATGACATCGTAATGCCAGTCCATCGTCTCCAGGTTAAATGCCCCGGATGCGGCGGCATTCGTTGCCTCAAGCCGAGGAACTGAGTTGCA
>CAWHAH010000039.1:0-12891 GCA_963827205.1 uncultured Verrucomicrobiae bacterium | reverse complement strand
GGTTAGACGTATGAGCCGGTTTGGCAGCGAGCGGGGCGCGACGGAGCGATGGGCGGGCTTCGTCATTTTGCTGTGTCTCGCCGGCATCGCGGCGGGCGTTTTGCTCAAACAATTTTCCTTCAACCCCGCCGTGCTCATTGCCACCGCCGCTGCGCCCGCAGCGCCGGCAAAGATGGTTTCTTCACCCGCGTCAGGAGCAATGCCAACAATCCTGCCGCCGGAACTTTCCGCGTTCAGCGCGCCGGAAACATTCACGGCGGACAATCTCTACGAGAAAATTGACGGCAAGGCGGATCTATATCTCACTGCCGGGTTCGTCCAGTTGCGCTGCCAGCGGTTTGCGCTCAAGACCGCCAAAGACGACTGGATGGAATGGTTCGTTTATGACATGGGCGCGCTGCCGCCGGCCTTCTCGGTGTACAGCCTCCAGCGCCGTTCGGAGGCACAACCTCTCGAGCTGACGGAATTCGCCTACGAATCCCAAAACGCACTCTGCTTCGTCTGCGGGCGTTACTATGTCGAGGCCGTAACGGCGATGCCAACGGAACCAATGATGGCGGCGATGCGGGCGATGGCGCGGCAATTCGTGGCGGCCAATCCGCCCGGCGCGATGGGCATACCGGAACTCAAACTGTTTCCGCCGGAAAATCTGGAGGCTGGCAGCCAGGGTTTACAGGTGGCGGATGCCTTCGGCTTTGACGGGTTCACCAATGTTTTCACCGCGAAGTACCGCCTGGCGGACGGCGCGACCAATGCCGAAGTGCTCGCCTTTTTGGAAATGACAAAAAGCTCCGCCACCGCTGCGGCGGTGCGCGATGTCTATCGTTCATTCCTGCTGGCGAACGGCGGCAAGGAGATTGACGCTGGCGACGCGGCGTCATTGGGCAAACCCATCAATTTCATGAACACCATCGAAATCGTCTTTGCCGAGGACAACCTAGTAGCGGGCGTTCATGCCGCTCCGGACGCCGCCTCGGCGGCAAAGGTTGCGCGGTTGCTGGCCGACGGGTTGCGGAAAGGCAAGAATGAGTGAATTCGGCCAAACCAATCCGCTGGACCGGCGCGATTTTCTCATGCGCACGGCCAAGGCGGGCGCGGCCATCCTGGCGGCGGGCGGTGTCGGCCTGTGGCTGCACGACCGCAACGGCCCGTCGGCCAACACCGTCGGTGAAACGGTGTCCCTGCCGGATTTTTCATTGCCGGCAAAGGGGCCGAAAATGAGCATCGTCACCGGCGCCGATCGCGTGAAAACCGTTAACCGCGCGCTCGCGGCGCTCGGCGGCATCGAACGGTTCATCCAATCCGGCGACCGCGTGGTTCTGAAAGTCAACGCCGCCTTTGCCTCGCCGCCGGCGCTGTCGGCCACGTCGCATCCCGATCTGGTTGCCGAACTGACGCGGCTTTGCCTGCGCGCCGGCGCCGCGTCCGTGATCGTGACGGACAACCCGATCAACGACCCACAAAGCTGCTTTGCGCTCACGGGTATCGCCCGGGCGGCGGAATCCGCCGGGGCAAAAATCGCGCTGCCAACACCGTCGTCGTTCCAGCCGACGACCCTGGCCGACGCCACGCTGATCAAGGATTGGCCGTTGTTGTTCGAGCCGTTTCGGGGCGCGACCAAACTCATCGGCTTGGCGCCGGTCAAGGACCACAATCGCGCCGGCGCGTCCATGACGATGAAGAACTGGTATGGATTGCTGGGGGGCCGGCGGAATGTTTTCCATCAGGACATCAACACCATCATTTTTGAACTGGCGCGGCTGGTCCGTCCTACCCTGGTCATCCTCGATGGCACCACGGCGATGATGACCAACGGGCCGACCGGCGGTTCGCTCGATGATCTCAAGGCCACGAACACGATGATCGCCAGCACGGACGCCGTGGCGGCAGACGCGTTCGGCGCGACGTTGCTCGGGAAAACCGCCGCCAACCTGCCGTTCATCGGCAAGGCCGCCGCCGCCGGCCTGGGCAGCGCCGATTTTGAATCCTTGAACCCAGTGAGGGACCATGTGGATTAAACCGACAACCAAGGATGGCAGGTCGGGCTTGGAAAAGCGGCGGAGGGCCGCCGCAGTCCAAGACGCAAGCGCGCAATACGACGTGACGAATTTCGCCAGGCGTCCTGGACTGCGCCAGTCTTCTGGCGCTTTTGTGTCAGGGCAAGCCAACAAGAGGAGCTGCGCACTATGAACATCGTCGCTGTCCGGCGCATCGCGCAGATTTTTTTCTTCGTGCTGTTCCTGTGGTTTTGCGTGGTTACGACCGTCGGCGACCAGTGGTGGCAGTTGCGCGGCTGGCCGATCAACTGGCTGCTGCAACTCGATCCGCTGGTGGCGCTCGGCACACTGCTCACCACCAGGACGATTTACGCCGGATTGCTTTGGGCGCTGCTGACCGTGGCGCTCACGATTCTGCTCGGCCGATTTTTCTGCGGCTGGGTGTGCCCGTTCGGCGCGCTGCATCAATGCATCGGCTGGCTGGGGCACCGGCGCGAAAAACACGCGGCGCGGGTGGCCATGAACCAATACCGCGACGGCCAGGCGATTAAATATTACATCTTGATCGCCCTGCTGGCGGCGGCCAGCGGCGGCTTGCTGGCGGAACTGCTGCGGTGGCCGCGCGAAAAACCGGCGGTAGGCCTGATCGTGCTGCTGGCGAGTCTGCTTTTGACGCTGTGGTTTGCCACGCGGAAAGTGGTGAGCGGTTGGCAGCAAGCCGCCCAATGGTTCGTGGGATTGCTTCTGGTCGGCACCGCGCTGGGATTGCTCGTCCGGCCGGAAGCGCTGGTCGGGTCGTCATTGCAGACGGGCTTGCTCGATCCGATTCCGCTCATTCATCGCTCGATGAACCTCGTGGTTCTGGCCGCTTGCGACGGCCTCACGACGTTGTCGCGGTTTTACGGCGCCGCGTGGTCCATCGCCGCCATCTTTTTCGCCGCCCTGTTTTTGAATTTGTGGATACCGCGGTTTTATTGCCGTTTCATCTGTCCGCTCGGCGCGTTGTTCGGGGTGCTGGTGCGCTGGACACCGTGGCGCATCGGCAAGCGGCAGGGCGAATGCAGCGGCTGCGAGCTGTGCGAGAACCATTGCGAAGGCGCGTGCGATCCGTTCGGCAAAATCCATCCATCCGAATGTCTGCTGTGCATGAACTGCCTGCGCGCCTGCCGCCAGGCGCAGATGACTTACAGTCCGCAGCGTTCGGCGGCAGGCGAGGTCCCGTCACCTCGGCTCACGCGGCGCGGTTTTCTCACCGCGGCGGTGGCCGGCCTGGCCGCCGTGCCCGCCGTGCGGCTCGCCGGGAGGCTGAATCAAAACTGGGATCCCGGCGTGGTTCGCCCGCCCGGCGCATTGGCGGAGGAGGATTTCCTGCAGCGCTGCATCAAGTGCGGCCAGTGCATGCGGGTCTGCCCGACGAATGTGATTCAACCGGCCACCCTGGAGGCCGGCTGGGAGGGTTGGTGGACGCCGCTCCTGAATTTCCGCGCGGGCACCAGCGGCTGCCAGCTCAACTGTATTGCGTGCGGCAACGTTTGTCCGACGGCGGCCATCCGGCCGCTCTCACTGGATGAAAAACTCGGGCGCGGTGAATTCGCGCAGCGTGGGCCGGTCCGAATGGGCACGGCGTTTGTGGACCGCGGCCGGTGCCTCCCGTGGGCGATGGATGAGCCGTGCATCGTCTGCCAGGAAAATTGTCCGGTCAGCCCCAAGGCCATTTATGTCCGCGAAGAATATCAGGTGATCCGCGATGGCGCGCGGACGATCACTGCCGCCACGGACCGCCTCACGCTCGATGGCGCGGCACTGCGGCCCGGGGCGCTGGGCACGGGCGATTATTTTGTCCGGCTGGAAAACGCCGCCGGCAGCGAACGCCGGTTGATCGCGGACAATTCCAGCCAAGCCTTGAACATTACCGGGTCGTGGGCGGAGATGCCCGCCGTCGGCAGCCGGATTTTCATTGAAGTGCGCCTGCAAAAACCCTACCTCGATCCCGCACGATGCACCGGTTGCGGCGTCTGTGAACATGAGTGTCCCGTCAGTGGTTTGCGGGCCATCCGCGTCAGCGCGGAAAACGAATCCAGAAACAAACGGCACTCGCTCACGGCGAGGGCCTGAACCAAATGCAAAAAGCCTATGAAAGAAAATAACGTTTCCCGCCGGGACTTTGTCAAAACACTCGGTGTTGTGGGCATGTGCTCGATGGTCGGCGCCGGCCAGGCGCTCGCCCAATCCAATGCTCCCTCCAGCGCCACCGCGCCCACGCCGGTCAAGCCGGTGAAGGTCCCCACCCGGACGTTTGGCCGGACGGGCGTGCCGGTTTCCATGCTCGCCCTCGGCGGCATCTTTGACATCGAGTCCAACCAGCTCGTCTTGAAACAGGCGCTGGACTGGGGAGTGAACTACTTGGACACGGCCGCCGGTTACAATGGCGGCAGGAGTGAGGGCGGCATCGGAATGTATCTGGAGAAAAACCCGCAGGCCCGGCGGGATATTTTCCTGGTGACCAAGTATGACGGTGGCGGCCTGACCGAGGCGCTGAACCAATCGCTGGAGCGGCTCAAGACCGATTACATTGATATGTATTGTTTGCATGGACTCAATAATACCAGCAGGTTGGACGACGACACCAAGGCGTGGGTGGCAAAAGCGAAGGCTGACAAAAAAATCCGGTTCTTCGGCTTCAGCACTCATTCCAACATGGAAAGCTGCCTGCAAGAAGCCGCGCGGCTGGGCTGGATTGACGGCATCATGCTGAAATACGACTTCCGCCTCATGCACACCGATGCCATGAAAGCGGCGGTGGACGCCGCGACGAAGGCCGGCATCGGCCTGACCGCGATGAAAACCCAGAGCCGAAGCCCGATGGCGACGGAGACCGAGGCGGACTTGAAGATGGGCGGCCATTTCATCCAGCGCGGCTTTACCCAGCAGCAGGCCAAACTCAAGGCGATCTGGGAAAATCCGCACATCGCCTCCATCTGCTCGCAAATGCCGAACCTGACCGTCCTCCAGGCGAACATCGCGGCGGCCTTGGACAAAACCAGTCTGACGGCGGCGGATCACGCGACGCTGCGCGAATATGCGGCGGCAACGCAATCGCGGCATTGCGCCGGCTGCACGCAATTTTGCGAGGCCGCGCTCAATCATCGAGTGCCGGTGGGCGACGTGATGCGCGCGCTCATGTATTATCACTCGTACGGTGACCCTGAACTGGCGCGGACCGTATTTCGCCAATTGCCGGAAGCGGCCCGGCTGGGACTCGCTGGTTTCGATTACGCGGCGGTGGAATGGGCGTGTCCGCACGGCCTGCCCATCGCGCAATTGCTGCGGGAGGCGGACGAATTGTTCGCGTAATGGGGGACGATTTTGGCGGCGGGGCCGGAAGCAATTCCGGTCCCGTCGGTTTTTTACAGTCTCCGGTGTCGCAAAGCGTTCTGAACGGCAGTGAAAGAGGATCATCGCGCGCCATCGCACCTACGTGCAAAGGCGTATCCTGCCGACCAGAGCCTCAGACCAAAGTGAAGGGAAAAATGGTTGGCACGCCAAGGTTCAGTAGTGGGCCGTGCGCCGCAACCACCCGCCGGCCCCCGGTGGATAACCCGGCTCAATGCCCGCCTGTAACCGTGTACCCGGCCCGGCGCAAATCTTCCGCCAAATCCATTTCCATCTGTGTCGCCGCCGCGTAAGGCATCGGGTTCAGGTGCGCGTAGAGTTCCGGGAGCAGGCGGATGCCGTAGCGTTTCACCACCCATGCATCCTTGATGCCCGCCTTGTGATTTTCAAAACGTTCCTCCGGTGTCAGTCCGGTCATGCCGACGTAAACGCAGGGCTGGTTGGGATTACGCTTCGGATTTGCCGCGCGCACTTTTCGGACTTGGTCAACGGCGGGATCGAGCAGCACGACATAAACATTGTGATGCGGCTCGGGCTGCGATTGGGCGCGATGCTGTCTGAGCGTGCGGCGCTTCATTCAAAGCGTTTTTCTGGTGGCATTCACGATTAAACGCGTGGGTTGAGCACAACGGCCACGGAAAATTTCAAGCCTTTGTCGCGTAGCGGATTGTCTATACAAGGACAACTGAGGAATTATTTCAGCGGTGCCCGCCGCCGTGCCAGCCTCCAGCAGACCCGCCGCCGTGCCAAACTCCGCGCGGCGCACCACCATGCCAGCCTCCAGCAGATCTGCCGCCGTGCCATCCGCCACCAGGCCAACCGCCACGCCAACCACCATGCCAGCCGCCACCGTGCCAACCGCCATACCGGTATCCGCCCCAACCGTAGGATAAAACCACCGGCCAGGAACAGTAATTGTAGCTATAGACCGGATAGTAATACGGCTCGTCATCGTAATACGTCGTCGGCGCGGTTCCGACATACGGTTCCGCCGGTTGCGCGTAGGCCGCCGAAGCCACTGGTTGTGGCGCGGGCGTGGTCGGCATGGGAATCGTGGCCGGGGCGACCCCTGGCTTCGGCTGGTTCAACATGGCCGTGATGACCGCGTCGGAAACGCCCTGTTGCCGCAGATAAATGATCTGATCCGCGTTCAAGCCGTAGCTGTTCCCGGAATTCTTGATGTAAGCTATGATCGTGTCATCGCTGACCTTCGCCTGCGCGAGTTTCACGATTTGCGCCACGCCGTAAGACAACTGTGGCACGGGCGCGTTGATCGCTGCCGGTGGCACGGGGCTTGGAGCAGAAGAATCCTGTGCCACCGCCGTTGCCCTCGACAAAGCCAGACCGGCAACGGCCATGACCGCGACCATGTGTTGCAGATGATTTGTTTTCATACATTCACCTTTAAATTCTCATACTGCACCCTCGCGCCGGTTGCTCCAATTGTCAACGGTCACGGGGCACTGGTGAAATGGCGTGAGCCGACAAATTTGAGCTTGCCGTCATCACGCGGTTGCGCTCAGTCTTGAGTCCGTGGTTCCATCCAGAAGTGGTAATATGACGATTATGAAAAATGCGTTGATTGATAGATCAAAAACGGCGCTGGTGGTCATCGATCTCCAGAAAGGCATCGTCGGACGGCAAACCGCTCCCCATGCGTCGGACATCGTAGTGAAAAACACGGCGGCGCTGGCCGAAGCGTTCAGGAAAAATGGCCTGCCGGTATTTTTAGTGAGGGTGGCTCCCTCTCCGGATGGAAAAGACGCACTGCGTCCCATTGCGGACGCGCCCTGGCCGGCCCAAACCCCTCCACCGGACTGGGCGGACCTGGTTCCGGAAGTGGGACCGAAACCGGGCGATTTCGTGATCACCAAACACCAGTGGGGCGCTTTCTACGGGACGGAACTTGATTTGCAATTGAGGCGGCGCGGCATGGCGGCCATTGTCCTGTGCGGCATCGCGACTAATTTCGGCGTCGAGAGCACGGCGCGGTTCGCTTTTGAATACGGGTACCATCAGATTTTTGCGGAAGATGCCATGTCTGCCCTGTCGGTGGAAGAACACCGGTTCACAGTCACCAGGATATTTCCCCGCATTGGCTTGGTGAAAAAAACCGAAGAAATCCTGGCCGATCTGTTGCAGGATTGATTTTCACCAATTCGGGCAGACAGCAGGAGCCGAAAATTCTTTCGGTCCCGCATCAACTTCTGGACGGCGTCTTGCGCTGCTGCTCTTGCCTGTGCTTCTGACCCCATGTTTTTTCTGTTGGCATGTGTCCTGAGTCAACACGGACCGATGGTGTAATTGTATTCCGGGCTTGGATGGCGTGTGAGTCCGGCTTAGAATGAAGTCCGCTATGAAAAAGTCTTTAGGTGCCAAAACCCTTGTTTACCCGCCGCCGGTCTTTGTGGTGGGAACCTACGACCCCGCGGGCAAGCCGAACGTGATGACCGCCTCGTGGGGCGGCATCTGTTGCTCCCAACCCCCCTGCGTGGCGGTGTCCCTGCGTAAGGCGACCTACACCCACGGCAACCTGCTGGCGCGGAAAGCCTTCACCCTCAGCATCCCGTCAGAGGATTACGTTCGACAGGCAGATTACTTCGGGTTGGTTTCGGGCAGAAACGTGGACAAGTTTGCGGCCGCGAAATTGACGCCGGTGCGAAGTGAATTGGTGGATGCTCCGTATGTAAAAGAGTTCTCTCTGGTCGTGGAATGCAAGCTGGCTCACGTCATCGAGCTTGGGCTGCACACCCAGTTCATCGGCGAGGTCATGGACGTGAAGGCCGAAGAGAGCGTAATGGTCAAGGGCGGCTTGGTTGAAATCACCAAGGTCAAGCCACTGGTGTTCGCGCCGGACACACAGGCTTATTACGGAATCGGCCATTTCGTGGGTCAAGCGTTCTCGGTCGGCCACGGCATCTGAAGCCACAGGCGCAATCACGATATTCGCTATGTTCTGATTGGAGTTCCGCTTGCGCGGTTGACATCGTGATTCCGGCGTGACGCCCGGCAATGGTCTGCTGCGCGTGCATGAATGGATGGCTGCCGACGCCGCAAACTGATTCTTTTGCATCCGGGAAACCCACAGCTCCACTTGCAGTCCTGGCCGGGTTATCGCGTCATGAGATGGGCTTGCCGGCTTGACTTGGTATCGAAACCGCTTAGATTTCAGGATGCGCAAGTCAGGTATGGAGCCGAGAGATAAGGTGTAATTTCTGAATGATTGTCTTCACCCAAGAAAGGGGGAGTTATGTGCTCTTGGTTTTGCTGTTCGCACGGGCATCGATCGGAAACGCACAAGCAGCGCCGGATCGGGTGATGTTGCCCGGCCATGTGCCGTCGGTGGTGGCGGGGCTGACGCCGAAAGGCCGTTTGCCGGCGACCAATCATCTTTACCTCGCCATTGGTTTGCCGGTGCGGAATCAGGCCGCGCTGGATGAATTGCTCCGGCAGCTTTACGATCCGCGCAGCACCAACTTTCATAAATTTCTCACGCCGCCGGAATTCACGGCCCGCTTCGGGCCAACAGAACAGGATTACCAGGCGGTCACAAGATTTGCGGAGGCGAACGGCCTGACGGTCGCCGGCACATATCCGAACCGCGTGGTGCTGGATGTGGAAGGCTGCGTGTCCAATGTCGAGCAGGCCTTCCACATCACGTTGCGCACCTACCGGCATCCCACGGAGGCGCGCGATTTTTTTGCGCCGGACACGGAACCGACGGTGGACGCGGCTTTGCCTGTGGTTGATATTCAAGGCTTAAGCGATTTTTCGCGGCCGCACCCGAGGCTGCATCGGATGGATGCGGCGACGGTGGCGAACGCTAGGCCCCGAAATGGTTCTGCTCCGGACAACTCCGGCGCCTATTTCGGCAACGATTTTCGCAACGCCTATGTGCCGGGCGCGACGTTGGCTGGTGCCGGACAAACAGTCGGGTTGTTTGAGGCCGATGGTTCTTATTCCAACGACATCGCCGCTTATGCGACGGCGGCGGGGAACGGGCGGACCAACATTGTCATCCAGACCGTTTTGCTGGACGGTTTCAACGGCGTGCCGACCACCGGCGCCGACAGCGGCAATCCCGAGGTTTCGCTGGATATCGAGATGGCCATGGCCATCTCGCCGGGATTGGCTGAAATTGTCGTCTTTGAGGGAAATCCAACCAATTTCATCCCCAACGACATCTTAAACGCGATGTTGGCCGACAGCAACACGGTGAAAAATTTGTCCTCTTCCTGGGGTTGGAGCGGCGGGCCGAGCACGACCACGGACACAATTTTCAAGAACATGGCTGCGATGGGACAATCCTTTTTCAACGCGTCCGGCGACAGCGAAGCTTACACCACCGGGAGAAACTCGGTCAACGGAGTTGACAACAAGTCGTTACCAAATGCGCCATGCAGCAACCCATACATCACGCAAGTGGGCGGAACGGCTTTGACGACTGGCGCAAACGCCGCCTACAGTTCAGAGACGGTTTGGAACTGGGGTTATGATGCGAATGCTGGCGGTTATGTCGGCAGCAGTGGCGGCATCAGCAGCCATTATTCCATTCCAAGCTGGCAGACGAACGTCAGCAATATGGCAGGCCGAGGCGGCTCGACCAGTCTTCGGAATATTCCCGACGTGGCTTTGACCGCTGACAATGTTTATGTCGCATACGGCAACGGCATCAGCGGCGAATTTGGCGGCACGAGTTGTGCCGCGCCGTTGTGGGCTGGTTTCATAGCGCTGGCCAACCAGCAGGCGGCGACCAACGGAGAGTCGAGTGTTGGATTCATCAATCCGGCCATCTACGCCATTGCTGCGGGGCCAAACTATGCCGTGTGTTTCCACGATGTCACCACCGGCAGCAACACGTGGCCAAGCAGTCCGAATTTGTTTTATGCCACAAACGGCTACGACCTTTGCACCGGCCTCGGCACACCGAACGGAACGAACCTGATTAACACCCTTGCGCCGCTCCCTGTGCCATACTTCGTCACCCAGCCATCCAGCCAGACCGTGACCAACGGTGCCAGCGTCAGGTTCAGCGCGACTGTCGCTGGCCAGTCACCGTTGAGCTACCAGTGGCTGTTCAACGGCACCAATCTGCCGGCTGGCGGAAATATTTCCGGCACCACGAGCAACGTGTTGTCCCTCGCGGCGGCGACGACCAACAACTCCGGCAATTACAGTCTGATCGTCACCAACAGCTACGGTTCCGTCACCAGCCGCGTCGCCGTTTTGAACGTCGGTTTTGCGCCCGCGTTTTCTGCGCAGCCCGCCAACCTGACCATTTTGTCCGGCAGCAACGCCGTCTTCAGCGCGGCGGTCAGCGGCTCGACACCGCTCGTTTATCAATGGCGCAAAAACGGGACCAACCTCGTGAACGGGTCTGGCCTCTCCGGCGCGACGGGCAATAGCCTCACGCTCACTGCCGTCACGACCAACAGCAGCGGCAATTACAATGTGTCCGTGACGAACAGCTTTGGCGCGATCACCAGCAGCAACGCCACCTTGACCGTCGTGCTGCCGCCGGCGATCACCGGTTCCTCGCTTACCAACGGCACCGTCCAGTGTGGCAGCAACAGCGTCGCGTTCGCCGTCACCGTGACCGGCACGCCGCCGTTGAGCGTTCAGTGGAGCCTGGATGGTTCGCCGGTAACCGGCGCGACCAACCTTAGCTTCTCGCTCACCAATCTGCATCTGCCCAACCATACCGTTACCGTCATCATCACCAACCTTTACGCCAGCGTGACCAGCAACGCCGTCGTGACCGTGCTCGACACGCTTGCGCCGGTCATCACGCTCAACGGCGGCAATCCCATTTACGTCGAACTCGGCAGCACCTTTACCGATCCCGGCGCAACGGCCGATGACCTCTGTATGGGAGTTGTGCCCGTTAGCGTCGCCGGCAGCGTCAACACCAACGCGCTCGGCACGAACACGTTGATTTACACCGCCACCGACGGCAACGGCAACACCAACACCGCCACACGCACCGTTATCGTGCGCGTCATCACGCCGCTCATCACCGGGGTCGTGGCGGGCAATGGGGGCGTGACCTTGAGCCTCAGCGGCGCGCCCGGCTACACTTACATCCTGGAAACGACGACGAACCTTATTTTACTCGCCGGTTGGCAGGCCATCACGACGAACACACCCGGCACGAACGGCGTCTGGCAGTTCACCGACCTGCAGGCCACGAACTTCGCGCAACGGTTCTACCGCCTCGAACTCGCGCCGTAAAATGCCGACGCGAAGTTCGGTAACGATCAGGTTTTCGATCTGGCGAATTTTGGTGGATCGGGCACCACCGGCAACAACCGTTCCTCGCTATAGGGGTGGCGCCGGTACGACGATTACGGAGTTTTGGAAGAAACGGATCTTGATCCACCTTGTTACACGCCGAAAAATGACCAGCCAGTTCAGTTTATGGGCTGAACGGATCGCTCGCAGGCTGCTCCGGTCCAATTCGATATTGCGCGACGGCCATATCGGCACCGAACCGCTCGCTCACCTGGTGTTGAAACCAGCGGAAGGAAGGTCGGCGTTTGGAATAAAACAAGTGGCTGGTCCGACTGCGCCGGTAATCCGATGAGCCAAAGCGGGGGATCGGCATCCGAAACCCGGACGCCTGTTCCAGCAGCTCCGCCAGGTCCTGCTCCCGTTTCCGACCCGCAAGGGCGTACCAGACCTCGACCGGCTCGGCATAGCCGAGCAGGTAATCAATGTGCCAATGCGGTTGGGCTACTGACTCCAGATGATGCTGTATCCGCGCCCGGAGGCCACCGGGACCAAACGCACTCCCCACATAAGCGTAAAAGCCAGGAAGGAGGTCGTAGGTGCCCAGGCGCCCGATCTTCAGGCGCTTCATTTGCAAAACCGAGGCAATCAGGATGTAGGTTCCCCTTTCGTCCGGCAGTTCCATAATGTGAAGCGGATAGGCAGATTGAATCGCTACCGGTTGCGTCGGTCGCGGAGTGCGTGCTGCTGTGAGATGAAGGCGTGCCCGGCTGGCAGGATTTCTTCAATCACATAGCGGTCGGGATCGTCGCCAAACTTTTTGTCGCCCAACTGGATCAACCGTTCTTTGACCAGCGCTTGGACGATTTCTGCGGAAAATCCGCACTCGCGGATGGTTGGCCGCACCCCAAAATACAGCAGATCCCGCAGGCGGATTAGCGCCACCAGTTTGTCCTTATCTTGCATGGGTTCTCCCGACCGAAGCCTGCGCGCTGGCACTGGCATCAGATCGTTCTGATGCGTCACCGCGAAGGACTCGTTTGAACACCGGCGCCCAGTACTCCAAACGCGCCACCCCTGCAACTATGCGCTGCTCAACCCTGATTTCAAGCCTCAACTTCAGGGTGCAGGTCGTGCTTTCTCCACTCGACCCTTGAATCGCATGGGCGAGATCATCTGCTCTCTTGGACAAATCGGGGAATGCGTTATCCAGCGCCTCGAGATGAGTTGAAACGGCCTGTTCAAACGCTTCGGGTGTCTGCTGGTGAAGACG
>CAWHAH010000038.1:0-9886 GCA_963827205.1 uncultured Verrucomicrobiae bacterium | reverse complement strand
GCCGCGAAGCTTTTGACAACTTTGCGTTCGACAACGCCACGCGGCGTTTACAGACTGGTTTCATGCCTGACACTTTTCCTGCCTACGGCAAGTTGCTCAAACGCGTCTGGGAAATCGCACTCCTCGACAGCGCCAACAGCCTGCTGTCCTGGGACAAGGAAACTTACATGCCGCCCAAGGCGCTCGACCATCGCGCCGCGCAGATGGCGTATTTCAGCGGCCAGGCACACCGGCTTTTCACCGCCGCGAAAGTCGGGGAATGGATTTCTGAATGTGAACAGCACGGCTTCGCGCCCGACTCTGACGAGGCGGCCAATGTCCGCGAATGGCGCCGCAGCTACGCCCGCAAGACGAAAATCCCGACGCGTCTGGTGGAAAAATTCCAGCGCGTGTGCGCCCACGCCCGCGAGGCGTGGGGCGAGGCCCGCCAGGAATCAAAATTCAAACTCTTCCGTCCGCATCTCCAGAAGCTGATGGATTTGCATCTGCACTTTTCGGAGTTGTGGGGCTACACCGGTTCGCCTTACAACGCGCATCTCGACGAATACGAACCCGGCGCGCGCGCCGAGGATTTGCGCGAACTGTTCGCCCGGTTGCGGCCGGAAATCGTCGCCATTCTGGGACCAGCCATGGAGCGCTCCGCCGCCACGCCCCGCTCGATCTTGAACGGGCATTATCCCATCGCCGCGCAGCAGGCATTCAACCGCGAGGTGGCGCAGGCGATGGGGTTTGATTTCGCGGCGGGACGGATTGACACCACGACGCATCCGTTTTGCAGCGGTCTGGGGCTGAACGATTGCCGGCTCACCACGCGCTACAACGAAGCCGATTTCACGCAGTCACTTTACGGTATCATGCACGAGACCGGCCACGGGCTTTACGACCAGGGACTGCCGCCGGAACATTACGGCACGCCGCTGGGAAGTGCAGTTTCGCTTGGCATCCATGAATCGCAGTCGCGGCTCTGGGAAAATCACGTTGGCCGCAGCGAAACTTTCTGGCAACACTGGCATCCCATCGCGTGCCAACATTTCCCGGAACTGAAACGGCTCACGCCCGCGCAGGTCGCGGCGGCGGTGAACCACGTCCAGCCGTCCTTCATCCGCGTCGAGGCGGACCAGGTCACCTACGACCTGCACATCATTCTACGCTTCGAGATCGAGATGAAATTGATCGAGCGCCAGCTCGCCGTGGCCGACGTGCCGGGGTATTGGAACGAGCAGTTTGAGAAATCCTTCGGCCTGAAGGTCGCCAGGGACGCCGACGGCTGCCTGCAGGACATCCACTGGAGCCACGGCATCATGGGCTATTTCCCGACCTATTCACTGGGCAACCTGAACGCCGCGCAGCTCATGCGGCGGGTGCAAACCGATTGTCCGGCGCTCGAAACGGAACTGGCGCGCGGCGAATACGGAACGCTGCTCGGCTGGTTGCGCGACAAGATTCACCGCCACGGCATGAGGTATCAGCCGCAGGAACTGATGCGCCTCGCCACCGGCGAAGGCACCGGCACCGCGGCGCACCTCGCCGCGCTGCGGAAGAAATACGGCGTGGCTGCCTAGCGGGTTTATTTATGCCCCGCCGCCGGCACTGGAACCGGACGATTTTGCCGCTCACGCGAACACAGGAAAAGTTTGAGCAGGTCAATCGCACGAGGAGTAGCCAGCGGTATTGAGCAGTTCGTTGACATATTTAAGCGATGGTTAAATCTTGAATTTCTAACTTGTATGAAGTCCTAGACGGCACAGTGCGTTTCACTTTAACATGATTGTAGCCGTAATCTTTTAAGCATTTGATGATTTTGTTTCTATCAGTGTCTTTCGTTCTGCATCCAAAAATAACTTCTGCTAGGCATTTCTTTGAAAATTTATAAAGGCCAGGTCCATCTCGTTTGCAAACTCGAATTTCTTTTTCATGCTTCCAAAACTTGGACTTTGAAATCATGCCGCGCTCAACCAACTTTTCCTTTTCCACCAAATATCTAAATGCCGGGTAATCGCGGACATATCTTATCGGCAAAGGCATAATGAAAAAAGGCGGGTCTTCGAGAACATCAAAACCCAATGCAAATCCCGAATGTGACTTGGAATAATATGACCACATCAAAATGCTATCCGGACATTCGGATAAGCATAAAATGCCGTTACAATCAAATACTTCGGCCCGAATTCTTTCAAGTGTCGAAACCATTTTGTTAGGGTTTGCGGCATTTTGAAGGGCAACTGTTACAGCATCTTGTTTTGGCATTCCGCAACCAACTAGATAATCGATAATTTCTTGAGAGGTATAGTTTCCTTTGTCCGTAATTCTACAATCAAAAGGATCATTGAAATCGCTCGGCTTTGAGAAAAAAAGCGAGCTGTTCTTAAAAATCGATTCGGCAAACCCGTCAAACTCGCGATATTTGTAAAGAATTTGAGGAATGGTTTTATGTTTAACATTTCCGATCACCACTTGGGCGCGCTGTTCATCGGTTAGCAAACCCATTTTGTGATTGATTCCGTTCATTACAACCGCACCGGAATGTTTTTCTTCGCCAAAAATTTCTTCACGTCGCCGACGGTGTAGGTGCCGAAATGGAAAATGCTCGCGGCGAGTACGGCGTCCGCTTTGCCCTCGAGCAGCACCTCGGCCATGTGCTCGAGACTGCCCGCGCCGCCGCTGGCCACCACCGGCACGCCCACGGATTCGCTGATGCGCCGCGTAATGACCAGATCAAACCCCGCTTTCGTACCGTCGGCGTCAATGCTGTTCAGCACGATTTCGCCCGAACCCAGCGACACGGCGCGTTTGGCCCATTCGACGGCGTCCAACCCGGTCGGCTTGCGCGCACCGTGCGAGAAGACTTCCCATTTGTCCGGTGCGACTTTCTTCGCGTCAATCGAGACGACGATGCATTGGCTGCCGAATTTTTCCGCGCCCTCGCGGATGAGTTCGGGCCGGGCGAGCGCGCTGGAGTTGATGCTGATTTTGTCCGCCCCGGCGCGCAGCATCGTGTACATGTCATCCACGCTGCGCAGTCCGCCGCCGACGGTGAGCGGCATGAAGCATTGGTCCGCGGCGCGTTCAATCACATCTACCATCGTCGCCCGGCCATGCGCGGTGGCGGTGATGTCGAAGAACACCATTTCGTCCGCGCCCTGCTCGTTGTAGCGGAGCGCGAGGGCGACGGGGTCGCCGACGTTGCGGAGTTCGCCCGCTTCGGCCTTGCCGAACTGAACGCCGCGGGTGACCTGGCCGGCGTGAACGTCCAAGCACGGAATGACTCGTTTGGCAATCATCGCGTCCATTGAACCGCCACGGGCGGCGCAAGGCAACTCATTCCGCGTAGCGGCGTCTCGGCAGAGCGCCGCAAATTCCAGCACGCGAAAGTGCGGCTTTCTGCCGAAAGCCGCTACGATTTGCCATGTCCTCCCACCACCGCACCGTTGTTGGCGTTGCTTACAAATTCCCGATGCAGCCGGGCATAGACGCCGTCTTGCCGCAGCAAGCTTTCATGCGTGCCGCGCTCCACAATTTGGCCCTGGTCCAGCACCAGGACCAGATCGGCCCGGCGAATGGTGCTCAACCGGTGCGCCACGATGAATGCGGTCCGCCCGCGCAGCAGGATTTCGAGCGCCTGTTGCAGCCGCGCCTCCGTGACCGTGTCAATCGCGCTGGTCGCCTCGTCCAGTACCACGATGCGCGGATTGACCAGCATGGCGCGCGCGAAACATACCAGTTGCCGCTGGCCGAATGACAACGATGCGCCGCGCTCGGCCACCTGCGAATGCAGGCCGTGCGGCAACGCGTCCAACAAATCGGCGCAGTCCAGTGCCGCCAACGTCGCTCGCACCTCGGCTTCCGTCGCCTCCGGCCGCGCGAGCCGGATGTTGTCCAGCACGGTGCCGGAGAACAGAAAATTGTTCTGCTGCACGCTGCCCATCTGCGCCCGCAACGAATCGCCGGTGACTGTGTTCAAGTCCGTGCCGTCCACCAGCACACGCCCTCCCGTCGGCGGGTAAAATTTTTGCAGGAGTCCCACCAGCGTCGTCTTGCCGCTGCCGGTGTGCCCCACCAGGGCGACGTTCTGCCCCGGCTCAGCTACAAATGAAATGCCCTTGAGCACCGGCCGTCCCCGCTGATACTCGAAGTTCACCGCTTGGAATTCGACGCGGCCTTTGATCGCCGGCAACGGCCTGGCTGTGGGCGCGTCCACCCATTCCGGTTTCTGGTCCAACATCCGGAACAACCGCTCCGCGCCGGCCATCGCCATGAACGCCTGGTTCAATTGATTGCCGATGGCCTGCACCGGATCAAAGAACAAGTTGGCCAGGAAAAAGAACATGACCAGGTCGCCCACTTCCATGTGCAACCAGCCGTGCCAGCGCAACACGCCGTATCCGCCCAGCAGCGCCATCGCGCCGAGGAAAAGCTGGCTTTTTAATTGCAGCAACGGCACGAACACCGCCGATGCCTGCGCCACACCCACGTTGTTCTCGCCGTGGACATCAATCAACTTCCGGAAAAATCCTGCGTTCACTTCATGCCGGACAAATGCCTGCGTCACCCGGATGCCACTCACCGATTCGGCCAGGGTGGAAGCGACCCGGCTCCACGATTCCTGCACGAGGCGCAGCCGCCGGCTCATCTCACGGCGGTAATTCTGGTTCACCACCCAGATGACGGGCGCGAGGATGACCATCAGTGAAAACAGCTTCCAATCGTAATACGCCATCAACGCCGCCGACGTTGTCATCTGCAACCCCTGCACCACCAGCACGAACGCCACGTCCTGCGCCCCGGCCCGCACGCTGTCAATGTCCGACGTCATCCGGCTGATGATGCGGCCAAATTTGGTCTGGTTGAAAAACGACATCGGCATGGTCATCAGCTTGCGGAACAAATCCGACCGCATGTCGTGCACGACCGCCTCGCCCAGTTCGAGCGCGAACCGCTGGCGGAAATGAAAGCTCGCCACCGTAAACAGGGCCAAGGCCAAATATCCGGCCGCGCACCAGAAAATCCCCGCCAAATCGCGGTGCGCAATCGGCCCGGTGATGGTGCGGCCAATCAACCACGCCAGCGCCGGCAATTGCAGGCCGCGCATGAAGGTCAAAACAAACAGCCAGTTCCGCTTGGCCGCGTAAGGCTTCGTGTAATGGAAAATCCGGCGGATGAGCTTCATCTGCAACGGTGCCTTGTCCGCCTCGCGCTCCTCCATCGGATTGTAATAAGTAATCGCCTCCCGCGCCGAAAGGTCTTCTTTCGCGGCGCGGTTCGACGATTTGTTTTTCGTTTGCTCGCTCATTTCCGACTGGTAACCATTTCAACGCGGAGATCTGGAGTTCACGCTCGCCCACATCCTGACCTTCTCCCCCGGGGAGAAGGAACAGCACTCGGTGCGTCCTGCCTCATTGTATGACTGTTCGGCAACTGCTGATTTCCAAACTGCAGGACGGCGGAGGACGATTCCCCCTCTCCTGGGGGAGAGGGCCGGGGTGAGGGCGGACCATTGGACGTTCGCTGTTGGATGTTGAATGTTCGATGTTCTCACATTTTCAATCCTTCTTCTCACTTCCCACTTCTCCGAGATCCATGATTTGCAGCAAAGCCGTTTCGCGATACAGCCCCGGCCAGCGCACCAGTTCCGCGTGTGTGCCCGATTGCGTCAGCCGTCCGTCCTCCAGCACCAGGACCAAATCCGCCCGCCGCAACAAACTCAACCGGCTCGACACCACAAACGTCGTCCGTCCCGCCATCGCCTCGCGCAACGCCGACACAATTTCGTTTTCCGTCCGCGCGTCCACCGACGCCGTCGGGTCATCCAGAATCAGAATCGGCGGTTGCAGCAACAACGCCCGCGCCAACGCCAGCCGCTGGCGCTGTCCGCCCGACAAATCCACACCCGATTCACCGAGCACTGTCTCGTAACCCAAGGGCAGCGCCACGATGAACTCGTGCGCCGACGCAATCCGCGCCGCCCGTTCAATTTGTTCCGTCGTCGCGTGCGGATGTCCAAAGGCGATGTTTGCCGACACCGTGTTCGAAAACAAAAAACTCTCCTGATAAACGATGCCGATTTGCCGCCGGAACGCGTCCAGGTCCAGGTCGCGCAAATCCTTTCCGTCCGCCAGAATCCGGCCCGCGGTCGGGTCGTAAAAACGCGGAATCAAACCCAGCAAGGTACTCTTGCCCGCACCCGTCATCCCGAAAATGCCGATGATTTGTCCAGGTTTCGCCTCGAACGACACGTCGGTCAGCACCGGCTTGTCCGCGTGATAACCGAACGTCACTTTTTCAAACACCATCCGGCCCGTAAGGCGGGGCGGCTTGATGGCCTCCGGCCGGCTCTGCACTTCCACCGGCGTATCCATCACCTCGAACACACGCCGTGCCGCCGCGAGGCTTTGCTGTACCGAGTTCGCGATGGTCGAGATGGTCGCCACCTGTCCGGTGAATTGCTGGAGCAAACCGGCGAACACCACCAGCCCGCCGCCCAGTGGAATTTTCCCCTGCACATACAGCCAGCCGCCGTAAGCGAACAAAATCACCAGGCTCAACTGCGACAACATCTGCGTGCCCGGCGTGAATACGGACAAATCCCGGAAAATCCTCCTCTGTTGCGCGGACACCCGATCGTTCGCCTCCTCAAACCGCCGGACCTGGTACGGTTCCGCGGCGAACCCTTTCACGGTCTGCATCCCGCGCACGCTCTCACTGAACAGCAAAATCATGTTATCCGTCAGCTCGCGGTTGCGCAGGTAACCCGGACGCAACCGCGCCGAATAATAATGCGCCAGCCACCACAACGGCAGCGACACGCACAGACACGCCACCGTCAGCGACGGCTGGATGCGCCACATGAAAACCGCGTAAGCCGCCAGCGTCAGGATCATGGTCGCACCTTGCAACAGCACGCCGTCCACGAACAACCGTGTGTTCTGCACGTCGCCCGTCACCCGGTTGAAAATCGAATTGGAACCGTGCAAATCGAAGAAACTGAAACTCAAGCGTTGCAGTTTGGCGTACACCTGCGCGCGGAGTTCCGGCACGATTTCACCTTGCGTCAGCCGTGCCGTAATCATGTTGTAGGCATAGGTGAGTGCCGCGCGCAACACCGCCTGCGCCACAATCGCCAGCGCTAGCGCCGTGACAATTTGCAGCGCCGACCACCCGGCCGGCGGGTTCCAGCCGAACGGATACACCGGCGGCGGCAGCGACGGGTCGAGCGCGTAGCGGATGACATCAATCACCACCCCCAGCAATTTGAGGCCCGCGATGCCGAGCAGCAGCAGCACCACGCTCAACACCAGCGACCACAGGCAATCTGCGCGGAACCGCCACGCCAGCGCCATGAGTCGCCGGACCAGTTCCCCGGTGCGATACCGTTCATCGGCTGGCGGTTGGCTGGACGTTCCAAATGTTTTCAGAACCCGTAACATGCCGCAGTCCGGAGCCGTAATCGAATCAAAAAGTTAGCAGCGTCTTAATCTCAATTCATAATCGTAATCTTAATCCGTTCGAGAAGGCGGTATGATTAAGAGCAGGATTAAGATTAAGACGCCTGACAAAAAAGTTCACTTCGTTAGCTTTGGATGCTGAGTCTGCGAAGTCCCGATAGATCGGGATTCAAGGCCTTTTCTGCCCGGCGAAATTGATTTACTTCGACGCGCGTTGAAATATATTGGCTGTCCAAGTGCCGACGTGGCGGAACTGGCAGACGCGCTAGACTCAAAATCTGGTATCCGTGAGGATGTGTGGGTTCGACCCCCTCCGTCGGCACCATCTCGATCAAGGATTTACTTCTTCGTCGTTGGATTGAACGTGCTGGTTCCCTTGGCCTCGTTCGTTGGGTACACTGAAGGATTACACTTTGAGACGAATGTAGTATTCTTTTTGACTTTTTATCGCGAACAGTGGACTTTTCGACTGATTTATCGGCTTTTGCAGAAATTGTTATGCTTAAAAAACTATTTGTTGGAGTGGTTCATGTTCATCGCCATAGTACTCCGACTTGGGCTTCAAGAACCTCCTTGCTGACGCTGAAATTATTCGTTTCCAGCATATGGATAAACCAGCGGAGCGCCCCTCAAGTGAACAAGCCATTCCCGACATGGGGCCGTTTGGTTTCGTGTCTTGGGCTGGTGCTTCTGTCATTTGATTTTTCCTGTCAGATTCTGGCACAAACGCAGATCGTGAACTGTGATGCGCCGGTGCAGAGCCGGAAGCGAGGCATCGCTGTCAATTCCAACATGTCGGCTGCCGACTTCCAAGCCTTGAACCCCGGCGTATCGTGGTTTTACGATTGGGGCGTGAACAATTGGTCGCTACCGACCAATGTGTCAATGGGGTACATCCCGATGGCTTGGAATGGCGGTTCGAATTTTCAAACTGCCCTCTCTTCTTATCTCGCGGCCGGAAACCGGCCTTGGAGAGTATTTGCCATCAATGAGCCAAATCTTTACGGGCAGGCTTTCATGACGCCCTCCAATACGGCGATCGCCTTTCAACAAGTCAAGGCGATTTGCGATCCCTATAACATTCCTGTGATTTGCCCTCACATGGCGACTGGCACCGCCGCGAACCAAAGTATTACTGCGTGGGACCCAATCCAACAGGCAGTTGTCACCTATACTACCCAAGAACCTTTCCTCGAAGCATTTCTTAACTACTGTGGTTCGAACTACGTTAGTTTGGCGACGCCCGCAGGCATGGCAACCCACAGCTATGCCGGCTACGGTGACCTTACCTATTGGACAGGCCTCATGAATAGTGATTTTCCCACTCAAACCGTCTGGGTGACCGAGTTCAATCCGAGCGGCATCAGCGGCGGCATTTCAAGCTCTGCCCAAGTGCTCGCCAACCTGATACCCTCAGTGGATTATTGCGAACGCACGCCTTGGATTGAAGGTTACTCCTGGTTTATGTCACGAATCACCGGAGATCCCTATGACAGCCTGCTTACCAGTACTTCCGGCGTCTTGACCGCTGCGGGCCAGGCCTACGTGCAAATGCCGGTGCATGAGACAAACCTTTTTTATCGCATCCCCGGTCAGCTTCAGGCAGACCGGTATGTCACCATGAATCAAATGAGCATCGCGCCAACGACCGACACGAACGGACTTGCCGACATGATAACCGCGGCGGCCGGGGGAAGCTTGAACTATAACATCCAGGTTGATACCGCCGGGAGCTATCCTTTGAACTTTCGGGTGAGTGGCGCTACCGGTCAGATCAGCGTATATGAAGGTGGCACGCTGCTGGGGACAGCCAATATTCCGACAGCCAGTTGGTCCACGGTTTCAACCAGCGTTACCTTGCCGGCCGGCACGCAAACACTCGAGGTAGTCCTTTCCGCCAACGGTCAACATATCAACTGGATGCAATTCCAGACGGTCAATGGCCCGGTGGCCGTTCCGACCGGTGTGAGCGCGACGGCGGGCAATGCTCAGGTGGCTTTGAGTTGGTCCCCGTCCACCGGCGCAACCAGTTATAATGTCCAAAACTCGACGACCGAAGGCGGGCCTTACACCAGCATCGCAACTCCAACGACAACCAGCTACACGAACACCGGTCTGGCCAACGGCACGACCTATTACTATGTGGTCTCGGCGACCGATGGGGTCAATGTCAGTTCAAATTCCATCGAAGTCAGCGCCACGCCGGTGTTGTCACATGTGAACTTGGCGTTGAACCAACCGACCACGGTGAGTTCATGGCAGGACAACGGCGGTTATTATCCCGGAAGCTATGCGGTGGACGGAAATCTTTCCACGCGCTGGGCCTCGGCATGGAGCGATCCGCAATGGATTTACGTGGATTTGGGGGCAACCTACAACATCACGGAAGTGGACCTCTACTGGGAAACGGCTTACGCGTCGAGTTTTCAAATTCAGGTTTCCCC
>CAWHAH010000037.1:0-39057 GCA_963827205.1 uncultured Verrucomicrobiae bacterium | reverse complement strand
GTGGGATTTTTGTTCCAACAATTGGCGCGATCCAAAGAGAATGAAATCGCGAACCTGGAGCCGAAGCTGCAACAATTGCAGGAGCAGGCTGGCCAGATGGACCGCGCCTATAATAAATTCCTGGCTACTCAAAAGGAGGCGAATCAAATCACGGCGTGGATGCAGGAGCGATATTATTGGGGTGACGTGCTGGCCGAACTGCGCCGCGCCCTCATCCGGGCCGAGGACGACATCAAGAAGAAATATAGTGCGCAGCGGCCGGGAACCGAGGCCGGCATCTGGATTGAACAAATGACGACCAGTGCAAATCCGGAAAATCCCGGCGCATACCCGATGTCCTCGCCGAATCCCAACAACAACGCGGGAATGCCGGGTGTAGCGAGTGAACAAAACAATCCCATCACCTTGATCTGCCGCGCCGTGGATTTGTCGGGTGTTGATTCCGCGGCCAACAATGAAATCGTTTACGCCGTCGAGCGTGAATTAAAAGCCAGCCCGGTGTTCGACCCCAAGTCGGTGCAGTCGTCCGCGCAAATCTCGCCGGTGGACGCCAACAGCACGTTTGCGTTCAGCATCGTCGTCGTGCCCCAAAGTCCGCTGACCTTGTAATATGTAATATGATTTGGATCAAGCGAAACCTGTTTTTTGTGATCGGCGGCGTCCTGGCCTTGGGGTTGCTGGGCGCGGCGGGCTTTTACGATTACACAAGCTGGAGACGCAACACGGTGGCGTTTGACAAATTGAACGAGGTTTACAACACGTTGCGCGAGTTGAGAAACCACCAACCTTCGCCCGGCAACGACAAAATCCACAATATCGAAACCGCCAAACAACAAGAGGTTCAACTCCGCGATTGGATTCAACAAACGCGAAAATATTTCCTGCCGATTGCGCCCATTCCCAATCCGACCAATGGCCCGATTTCGAATGAATCGTTTGCCGACGCGCTGCACCGGACGATTGACCAGTTGCAGCGCGACGCCACCAACGCCAACGTCGGGGTCCTGCCTCAATACAGCTTTTCATTTGAAGCCCAACGCTCGCGCGTGAAATTCGCCCCCGGCAGCCTGGGCGCGCTGGCGACGCAACTCGGCGAGGTGAAAGCCATTTCCGAAATTCTTTTTGCAGCGGGCGTCAATCAGTTGGAAGGCATCCAACGCGTGCGCGTGTCGGAGGATGACATCAGCGGACCCCAAACGGATTATCTGGCCGGTAATTCCACGACCACCGGGCTGGCGGTGCTCACGCCTTACACGGTCACATTCCGCGCGTTCAGTCCGGAAATCGCGCAAACGCTTGCCGGTTTTGCCTCCTCGCCGCACGGCTTTATTGTCAAGAGCATCAACGTCCAACCCGCCGGGGCGGTTCCGATGGAGGCGTTACCGGGCATGGGCATGGGAGCGCCGCCGCCGTTCGCACCCACGCCCATGCCGGGGGCCATGCCCGGCAGGGGCGGGTTGCAGACGGTGTTGCAGGAACAGTTGTTGCGGATAACCCTCGAGGTTGTGATTGTGAAATTGTCGCCGAAGAAATAAGCGCATGGATTTCCTCAAGAAACATTACGAAAAAATCCTGCTCAGCGTTGTCTTGTTGGGTTTGGTCGGGGCGCTGTTGTTCATGGCGTTCATCATTCCCAGCGAGCAGGAAAAGGTCAGGGAAATCGGTGAGGGCATTATCAGCGGTCACGTCGTGGCACTGACCAATCTTGACTTGACGAGGCAAAGCAACGCGGTGGAGCGGCTGCAATCGCCCTGGCTGTTGGATTTCAACACCACGAACAAACTTTTCAACCCGGTTGAATGGCAGAGAACACCGGACGGCAGGTTGCAGAAAGCATCTGGAGCGGGCCCGCAACTCGCCATCGTGACCAGGATCAATCCGCTTTACCTGGTGTTGAACTTGGATTCGGTCGAGACGAACCTGTCGCCAATGCGCTATGTCGTCGGGGTGGAACGGCAGGCGGCAGCGAATCCAGCCTTGCGCCGCAAGCAAGCGCGTTATGTCTCGACGGATGATGCCAAAAAAGATGTTTTCACGCTGCTCCACGTCATCGGCCCGCCGGAAAATCCGGATCATTTGGAATTGAGATTGGCCGACACCGGCCAGATCATTGCGTTGACGAACGGCATTCCCTTCCGGCGCGTGGATGGATATGAGACGGATTTGAAGTATGAACATGAACCCGAAAGAGCAAGCTGGTCGGGACTACGGATTGGCAGTCATCTCAGGTTTGCGGGAGATGATTATACAATCGTTGACATCAACTCGAACGAAGTGGTATTGTCTGCCCAGTCAAACCAAAAAAAATGGACTTTGCGATATACGCCCTGAGTGCTAGAACATTCCGGTTGAACAGCGCTGATGTAAGACGAACCTGAAACACACCATGAGAAAGGCAGCATCCCTCTCGCTCGGTTTTATTTTGCTGGCGGTTTCCACCGCCACGTCACCGGCCCAAACCAACAGTCCCGAGGACATGGCTGTCACCGAGGCGGTGTTGCGCCAGGCCAACACCATCGTCCTGCGCCAGAGGTTGGTGGACGCCAAAAGTGCCGCCGCGCGCGGAGATCTGGCCGGCGCCGCCAAGCTTTACCAGGAAGCCTACGGGCTGGTGCAGCAAATCGGTTCCGGCATTGACGTGGAGACGGCGCAAACCATTTCGGGCCTGGCCTCCACCCGGATGACGCTCGCCCGCCAGGCGCAAAGCCGGGGCAATTTGCGGGAGGCCGACACGGAAGTCATTCAGGTGTTGAAAGTGGATCCGCAAAACGCCGCCGCGCTCTCCTTCAAAAGGCAGAACGATCAGATGCTCGCCGCCATGAAAGGCAAAATGCCCGACCAGGCGACTCTGCAACAAGTTCCCTACCTCGTGAATGACCAAACCGAGGCGGCCACACTGGTGCGCGACGGAAAGTTGCTGTACGAAACGGGCAAATTTGAGGAAGCCGAAACCAAATTAAACGCCGCGCTGAAATTAGAGTCGGACAACGGGGCCGCCTTTTACTATTTAAATCTGATCAAACAAGCGCGGTACGATCGCGATGCGCACCAGCATACGGTGGACACCCAGTCTCGCATGGAGCAGGTGGAAAGACAATGGGTGCATCCGGCGCCGGCCAACCCCTTGCCGGTGCCTAACGCCTACGCTGAAACCAATTTGACCCACACTGGCCCCGGTCGGGATGTCATTGATAACAAACTCAACCGCATTCGCCTCGACAATGTTTCTTACGACGGACTGCCGTTGAGCGAAGTCATCCGCCAATTGAGCGAGCAGGTCAGATTGCGCGATCCGGAGAAGAAGGGCATCAACTTCCTCATCAATCCCAATCCGGACACTTCCGAAGCACTCGCCCTGTCAACCCCGACGGCCGCGGGCGGAGGGGGGGGTGTCCCGGGCGCGCCAGCAGGCCTGGCCGGGTTTGTTAATCCAGCCACCGGATTACCAGGCGCGGCGGGGGAGGCCGCGGCCACGGCGGCGGGCAGTGAAATTACGCCGGTTGATCAGGTTGTGATTAAATTGAATTTGACCGACGTGCGCCTGGCGGACGTGTTGGACGCGATTGTGATGGTGGCCGACCACCCCATCAAATACTCAATCCTGGATTACGGCATTGTGTTTTCCAGCAAAGGGGCGGAAACTCCCCAGCTTTACATGCGGACATTCAAGGTGGATCCGAATACGTTCTATTCAGGCTTGGAGAGCGTCAGTTCCGCCAGCTTCGGCGCGGTTAACAATAGCAGCAGCGGCAGTGGTGGTGGTGGCGGGAGCAGCAGCAGCAGCGGCCAACAAAACAATGGATCGGTAATCGCCGTGGTGAATGCATCTCCCGGAGCGGGAGGTCTTCGTAACACCGGCCAGGGCGGCGGCGGTGGCGGCGGCGGCGGCAGCAGTCAAGGCGTAAGCAGCCCCCTCGGTGGCGCCGGCGCTGGCGGTGCTGGCGGTGGTGGCGGCGGCGGCAACCTTAACGCCAATGGCGGGTTGCGTTCCATCACCACGGTCAATCTTGCTTCCGATGTCAGCTTGGCGGCGCGGAGCTTCTTCATCACGCTGGGAGTAAATATGGCGGAACCGCCGGGCAAATCCGTGTTTTTTAATGATCGTTTGGGCCTGTTGTTTGTGAAGGCAACGTTGTCGGACTTGGACACCATTGAACGCGCCATTCAGGCTTTGAATCAGGTGGCTCCGCAAGTCCACATCAAATCCCGGTTCATCGAAGTGCAACAAACAGATCAGAATGCGTTGGGCTTTCAATGGTATCTGGGAAATTTCATCAATGGCTCGGTCATTGCCAACGGTGGCAGCGCGCCCTCGCTCAACGTGCCGACCTCAGCCGCCAACCCGCTCGGCGTTTTCCCCGGCAACACGGCGTCCAGCGTAATTGCACCTTCAGCGAACGACCAGAATCTGACCTCTGGTTTGCGTAATGCCCTCTCGGCTCCGACACTGGCCACGGTCACGGGCATTCTGACGGATCCCAACTTCCGTGCCGCGATTCAGGCCCTGTCCCAACGCACGGGGACGGAAGTGCTCGCGGAGCCGGAAGTGGTTACCATCAGCGGACGGCAGACACAGATGCGGGCGACGCAAATCATTAACGTCCTTACCGGGTACTCATTCCAACAGGGCACGGCCGCCACCACGACGACTGGAACCGGTGTAACTCCATAATTCAGGAACGAGAAAATATGCAAGCTCTCAAATCAAATCGAATTTACAAAGTGGCGTGGTTGCTGGGGGCCGGCCTGGCCGCCGCGAGTGTGGTCCGCGCCCAGGTCAACACGTTCACGCCGGGAGTTTCCGCCATCACTCCCAACACGCAACAAGTGGAAGTCGGCCCGGTTCTTGACGTGGTGCCTTACGTTTTGTCCGACGGTTGCACGATCAACCTCACGCTGATTCCGTCAGATACCGAATTCAATGGCTACGACACGGCGCCGAACATTGCCAATGTCACCGGCGGTCTGAATGTCGTGCAACTGCCGGTGGTCCTGCCGGACTTCACCGTCCGGCAAGTGGTCACCACCGTGAACATCTGGGACAGCCAGACCGTCGTCATTGGCGGATTGATTTCCTCCGAGGTGCAGAGCACCCTGGACAAAGTGCCCGTTCTGGGTGACATCCCGATAATGGGACGTCTCTTTCAGAGCCAGAGCAAGAACGCCGTCAAGAAAAATCTGATGATTTTTGTCACGGCCACCATCGTGGATCCGGCCGGCAACCGCGTGCACTCGGATGACGAATTGCCGTTTGCGCAAAGCGCCATCCCGCCGCAGCCAGTGGTCGAAGGCCAGACCTTTCAACCCGGCCCGGCGACGGTGACGAAATGACGGGACGCAGTCGTCGGTTCGTGCCAAGCGGATGAATCGGCGGGTGGGATGTGAACTCCCGGAAGAATTTGTGGATCGGTTGCTGATTATTGACGGTCACGCTTACGCCTATCGCGCGTTTCACGCGATCCGCAGTTTGCGTTCGCCCTCGGGGCGGCCGACGAATGCCATTTATGGCTTCGTCAAGATGCTGGCGAAGATGCGTTCGGCCATTGAGCCGACGCATTTGATCGTGGTATGGGATGGCGGGTTGAGCGCCGAGCGGGTTTCGGTTTTGCCGGAATACAAGGCGCAGCGGCCGGCCATGCCGGACGATTTGAAGCCGCAATTGGACGAAATCGTCGGTTATTTGAAAGCGGCGGGCATCGCTTCGTTTTGTCGCGAGGGCGTGGAAGCGGACGATTACATCGCGTGCTTGGCGCGGCGCGCGGCGGATGCGGGCCTGGCGGTGGTCATCGCCAGTGCCGACAAGGATTTTATGCAGTTGGTGTCGGCGCGGATCGGGTTGCTGAATCCGAACGACAAAAGCGAAACGGTCTGGACCGACGCACAAGTCCGGGCCAAAAGCGGCGTGGCGCCGGCGCAGGTTGTGGATTGGCTGAGTTTGACCGGCGACAGCGTGGACAACATTCCGGGCGTATCCGGTGTGGGGCCGAAAACCGCCGCGGAGTTGCTGAAACAATTTGGTTCCGTCGCGCAATTGTATGCGCGGCTGGACGAGGTGAAGTCGGAAAAATTGCGGGCGGCATTGCGCGCCGCGGCGGGCGTGGTCCGACGCAACCAGGAACTGGTCAGGTTGCGCGACGATTTGCCGTGCGAATTTTCGCCGGACGGGCTGGCGGATAAACCGGCCGAGGCCGGGCGATTGCGCGAGTTATATCAGCGCTGGGGCTTCAAGGGAATGCTCGCGGCGCTGGAAGAATCCGCGCCCGGGCGGCAGGCGGTCTTGATTTAGCAAAATGAATTTGAAAAGCAGTGTTGAAAATGCGGTGGCGGCGGGCAAACCCGCGCCGCGCCGGTCGCGTCTTGCCGAAGTAATTTTTGGACAAGACCACCGGATGTCTTTACAATGGGGAAAACCATTTATGTCGTTGTTTTCGTTCACCCGCCGGGCCGCCGTTTGCTTTTGCTGGGGGGTGGTGCTCACACTTCCCGCCGCCGTTTTGGGCCAGACGAATTATTACGCCACCAATGGAACTGAATATGGCATCATTGGCTCCCTGCCCGGCGACCAGGTCTGGCCTGACGCAGCGGTGACCCCCACCGGCGGCTTTGTCGTGTGGCAGGATAATATCACGGACGGCAGCGGCTGGGGCGTGAGCGCGCAGCGGTTGGACAGCACGCTGTCCGGCACCTTGAGCACGTTTCGCGTAAACGTTCAGGGCACCAACGATCAGGAAAATCCGCGCGTGGCGATGCTGAAAAATGGCGGCGCGGTTTTTGTGTGGCAGGGCGGCCTGAAAGGCTACCAGCACATTTATGCGCGTTTTCTCAGCCCGACCAACACCTTTCTGACGACGAACGATATTCTGGTGAACACGTTCACCAATAACTTCCAGATTAATCCCGCCGTGGCGGTGCTCAACAACAGCAACGTGGTGTTCGTATGGGGCAGTTTTGATGAGGCCGGCTCCAACAGTTTGCAGGATGTTTACGGCCAGATTCTTTCGCCGACAGGGCAACAAATCGGCGGCGAGTTTTTGATCAACCAATTCACCGCCTATAACCAACGCACGCCAACTGTCGCCGCCCTGGCCAATGGCGGATTTGCCGTCGCCTGGGTGTCCGAGCAGGAACGGTCCTCGGCGCCCGACTGGGCAACCAATTCACCTTTTATCACCGAGGGCTCGGCCCCGACGCCGAGCGTGGACATTTACGCGCGGCTTTACGACAACAACGGGGTGGCGCAAAGCGGCGAGTTTCTGGTCAATACCGATTCCGTTCCCTGTGCCAATCCCGCCGTGGCGGCGGCGTCAGATGGCAGCTTTATGATCGCGTGGGGGGAGTACAGCGTGGCTACCGGGTGGGATGTTTATGCGCGGCCCTTTTCGAGCGCCGGCACTGGCGGCACCGCTGTGCGCGTGAACAGCTACTTGCCCTACGACCAATACGCGCCGCGCATCAGCGCCATTGGCGGGGATTATCTGATTGTCTGGACGAGTTTGTGGGAGGACGGCTCGCGCGAAGGCGTGTACGGGCAGTTTGTGCACGAGGACGGCTCAATGGTGGGCGGCGAATTCCGCGTGAACACCACCACCGTCAGCCAGCAGATGCAGCCCACGGTGGCCTCGGACGGCGCCGAACAATTTCTGGTGGTTTGGACGAGTTTCACCGGCCTGCCCAATGGGTTTGATTTGTTTGCGCAGCGTTATCTCAACGTGTCGGCGCTCCTGCTGCCGATTGACACCTTGTATGTGTATGCGCCCTTCGTCCTGAGCAACGGCGTTTATCAGCCCCAGTTGCAGGTCTCGTGGCCGCCGCTCCTGGGCATCTCGGTTTCCAACTACGAAGTTTACGTGGACGGCGCGGCCTCGCCGACCGCCTTGACGACGAGCAACGTCTGGACGATGACGGCGATGAATGGCTTGACCACCAACAGCACGCATTCGTTCCAGGTGGATTATGTGGAAACGGATGGCGTGCGCTCCCCGCTTTCGCCGTCGGTCAGCGGCTCGACCTGGAGCGGTCTGAATTGGGGTGGCATTCCGTATGAATGGATGGCGGCGTATTTCGGGGGGTATTCCAACGGCAAATATACCACGAATTACTGGCCGTCTGCCGGCACGCTGCTGGCTTCCGGCGGACCGACATTGCTCCAGGTGTTTCTGACCGGCGGAAGTCCGTTCGACTCCAGCACGTGGCTGGTGCAATCCCTCCTTCAGACGTCGCAGGGATTGTTCCTCAGTTGGAACACCCAGCCGGGATTCACCTATCAGGTGCAGGTGACGACCAATTTCGCTTCGTGGAGCAATCTGGGCGCGCCGCGGTTTGCCGCGGGCGCGGGCGATTCGATTTATGTCGGGGGCGGTTCGGCGGGTTATTACCGCGTCCTGCTCCTGCGCCAATGAAATTTGTATGCGGCCAATGATAAAAAAAGTTTTGTGGATTGCGGTGTTGATGTTGTGTCTCCCCACGGTCTGGGCGTATTCGTTGCTGGGACCCGTGGCGAATGGCGGCGATGCCTGGCAGGTGCCGGCAAATGGTTTCAATCCAATCACCACCGTGACGGCACTGTCGCCGACCGAGATTCTTGATGGCGCACCGTTTGGGCCGAAAAATCTGGGTGAGGAATACCGCCGCAACACACCGGTCCTGTATTACGCCTCCGATGCCAATTTCCTGGACTACTTCGGTTCCAATGGCGTCGTGGCCATTGACCAGGCCTTCGCCATCCTGAATGCCCTGACCAATGTGGACCTCTACAGCCCCGGCCTGACGGAATTCTCATTGAATTCGGAGTCTGTGAATTATACCGCGCAGGGTTGGACTTGCTGGACCTCAAGTCTTCCACGCTGGCTGCGATGACGGAGCAATTGGGATTAGCCGATGCCATCCGCTATGTTTGGATTCTGCATGATCGGTATCTTCCCGCGGGGTCTCAGTGTGCCGCTTACTACCCCAGCCAGGGATACTACGGCTATACATCTACCGGCCCCGGGGGTGAGGAATATCTCGTGGTCATGAGGAATTTTGACATCACCGCCACCCCGCTCAACTACAACGCGCCTGATGTCGGCCAATATTCGCCCTATGTTAATGGCGAGCTTTACTCCTACGTCATTCTTGAAAACTGTGCCATTACAGGCCCAACCGTGGATGCCGATGCGGTGGAAATCCCGACCGACCCCCTGTTCCATAACCCGCCGGTGTCTTCGGGTGGTGTCGGTGGCGAGGAAACTCTGGATGTTGGATATTTTTATACCGGCTTGACCCGGGATGACGTGGCCGGGCTGCGCTATCTGTTGAGCACGAACACCCTGAACACCGAAAATTCGACCGCGGGCAGCTTGTTGTGGGTGACCAATGTCTCGCCCTATCAACTGGTGACCACGACGAACCTCGGCTTGTTCCTGTTGCAGGCGCAGACGCTCGATCCCAACACGCTCCAGGCGTCGTATCCCGGGCTGTACATCACCGGCACGGTCACGAACTATACGTTTCAGTTCGTAACGAATTATACTCCCTATTACACCAATCAACCAGGCCCGGCCTCCACCAATCAAGGCCCGCTGATTTTGTGGACCAATTATGACTTGGGCCTGTTCTCCTCGCTCATCCTGACGGACGCCCCGGCGGTGATTCAGGCGTTGTACCCCAACCTGTGGATCATCAGCAACTCCGTCGTCGGCTACACCAACATCGTCACGCCCATTCTGGCGACCTACCTTACGAATCTAATTGGCGCGCCTGCCGGGTCGCCGCCCGTGGTGGTCACTTACACCAATGGCTTTAACTACAACATCATCCCGTTGTATAGCTATTTCTTTGGGAACATTGTCACCAACACCTATTCCACGCGGGCCACGGTCACCAATCAAACTATCACTGTCACCAATCTGATTGGCGCGCCGGCGGGCAGTCCGCTCGCCACCAACGTTACCCTGAAGCGCGTGACCCTCACCAATACGGTCAGCGGTGACTTCCTTATCGTGCCCACCAACTGGTGCGGCTATTCCATTCTGGCGACCCAGTGGGTCCAGGTGATTCCCAGCTTTACCAATACGCTGACCGCCGCGGGTACGACCAACAATTTTGGCTCGGCGCAATTTACGCAGAACACCATCTTTTATTACACCAACCGCATCTACGCGGTTTTCCCGGGCATTTGCGAACCGGCCCTCGTTTACGCCACCAACATTATTGGCAGCAACATCATCACCTATGCCGAGTCCTTCGGCAATGTGGTGACCTACAGTTTTATCAGCAACAGCGTGGTGACCTTTCTGGTGACAAACATTGATCTGCCGCCCGGTGGCCCGACGAGTGTGTTGACGACCAACATTTTCATAACGAACCAGGTGCCCTACGTGACCGTACCAACCAATTTGCCTTCCGGCGATTTCTGGATTGTGCCGACCAATTGGAACTGCGGATATAACCTGATTTCCATTCTGGCCACCAATGCCACCACCAGCACGAACACCATCCTGACGGCCACCATACCGCCCGGCGTCGCCAATATCGGCCAGCAGTATTCGGTGAGCACGATTACCTATTTCACCAACCACACCCTGCTGATTGCGCCGCTCATCTGCCAGACCGAACCCAATGTGCCCCGGCTTTACCAGGGCGTTGGCCGGATTCAGTTTGTGCGGGCTAATTATGATTCGCTGCTCAGCCAGTTCTTCGAGCCGATCACCAACATCTATTCGATGATCGTGGTGAGCAACAGCCAGCCGCACGTGCAGTTTTTCCAGCGCATTGTGACCACCCCGGACTTCCTCTTTAGCGCGCAAGATGAGGCCAATGGCCCCGACGAAACGCCGGTGGTTAACGAGTATAGCCGCAATGTTAATTTCGACCAAAGCACGATTCTTCCTGGTCTGGCCGGGCCGGGAATTATCAATCCGTCTTCCACCATCACGTTCGACAAAGTCGGCCCCGTTTACGTAAACGAAGAGCCTTCATACATGAATGGGCCGATTTATGGCCATGACTTTCTTTGGGGCTCTTTCGATGGCACGACCAATCCGCCCATCGTTTACCCCAACGGCACCAGCATCGTCAACCTGGCCACCGAGGTGCTCATCCAGATTTCCCCGGCCAGCTTGCCAAATGGCACCAATAACGTAGCTTATCCCATGGTGACGCTTTCTGCCACGGGCGGCCAGACGCCCTATGCCTGGGCGCTGGCTTCCGGTTCGGCCTTGCCGCCCGGACTGACGTTTTCGCAGACCAGTGGCCAGAATTACGCGACGATTTCCGGCACACCAACCCTGAGCGGTACCTATGTGGTCACCGTTCAGATGACGGATGCCGCCAACCGGACCGTGGCCGTGAATTATGCGATTACAATCAACTGACCGATGATGGTTATGAAATCAGCCTTTTCCAGAATAAGTCCGCGGCTGGCGGCAAAGGGGTTGTTCCTCTGGCTTTCCTTTGGCTTGACGCTTTGTCCATCGGTGGTGACGGCGCAAACCCTGTCCACCTACACTAATCTTGGCACGATTATCTGGTTGGGCTCAGGTTATAGCGGAAACACGGTCCCTTTTCCGCCGCAGATTGACGCGACCAGTTTCGTCAACCTGGGTACTTGGGGATCGCCTTCTCTACCGTATGGGGGGTTTCTTGTTGAGCCGTACCCCTACACGACGGCAAATACGCTCAACTACACCAACTGGGGCGAAATGCTCGGAACCGTTGGCTGGGAGTTTGACTATGGCCCGCTGCCCAATGGCGGACGCGGCATGGCGGCCAATTTTTACAACGGCAACTATAATCCCAACACCGGGGCCGGACTGATTGAATCGTTCAGCTATAGCGTAGCCAATCCATTGCTTGTATTCGGATACACTTATCCAGTGGGTTATTTGTGGGTGTCGGCGACCAATGTCATCAATAAAGGCGCGCTGGTGGCGGATGCCAGCAGTGAAATCCAATTGGCTGGCACGACGGTGAATCTTTCGCGCAGCTTTGTGGAGATTTCGCCGATTGTCGCCGTCGGCAGCGCCAATGGCATAGGTGAATTTTCGCCCGACATCGCCATCTACGACGAGTATTGGGCGCAATCCACCAGGACCAATCTGGTCAGCGGGGGGGTCTGGAACGGGACCACGGCGACCTTGCCGCCGTTCGAGCCTTTCCCGGTGGCGGCACCATGCGCGGAGGCTGGCAGTGTGATGCTCTCTTTCAGCCCCACCTTGCTCGCTTCCACCAATTATGTGGCCGGGTATTTCCCACTGACGGTTACGAATATAAGCCCTGACGGAAAAACGTTTTCCGTAGCGAATGTCCTGGTGGCGACGAATATCATCTATCAGGCGGCATTCGTGGACATCGCCGATCCGAATATGGCCGGAGCCATCGGCTTCACGCCCAGCACGACCCCATCGAATAGTTTCCAGACCGTGACCGTGGAGTTGCAGACCTCATTCGGAGACACGCTGTTCCTCGTGGATACCCTGGCGTCCGACACCGGCCGGGGATTGCTCACAAACATCGTTGTCAGCCCGGCTTATCTGTGCAGCGGTCCGACCTTCCGGCCCACCAATTACACCGTGGAGCGGATTGATAACATTGGCATCGGCGCGCCGGGCTCCAACGGGGTGCCCACCGACTTTTTTTACCAAACCAGTTGGAGCAACCTTGACGTAAACGCCGACTATGCCGCCTATTCCTGTCTGGTGGACAGTCAGGCTTCGGAGCCGGCACCCAATCCGGCTAATCCCGGCATTGCCGTCTCGGTGACCAATTTGCCGGGCCGGGTCCACATTTATGCCGGCAGTTTGAATCTCAACTATACCCAAATGCGGGGCGAAGGCGAAGTGGTCATCCAGGCCAATCATTTGGTCAGCAGTCAAAATGCCGGCGTGGATTGTGAGAGCCTGAGTTATAATCTCGGCTCGACCAATGGCAATCTGAACGTCGCGAATCTCGCGTCCACGTCCGTGGTCCGGTTCAACGGCACCGTTTCGGAGTCCAGCGCCGTTTGGAGCAATCTGACCGCCGTCGTGGTTACCAATTACATCGTGGGTTTTGACACCAATAATGTGCTCACGAATGCCCCCGCCTTTTTGACGAATTCCGTCCAAATCGGCGTCTATGCGTTGTTGGTGGATGCCAGCCGGCTTGCCAGCGAGTCGCCGGTGACGGTGTATGATTTGCTCCTGCACAGCACCAACATCGTCATCTCCGATTCCATGAACGTGATTGGGTCATTTCTCCTCGATGGCCAGAGCTTTACTCTCAATGGCAGTCTTACTTTCCCCGGCACCTCCCCGGTCAATCCCGTCTCCGGAGCCCCGTATGTGGGCAGTCCCATTCAGAACTGGGTCTATACCATGGCGCCCACGCTCCTCTATTTCACCAACAACGGTTCGCTGGTCATTTCCAACAACGCGCACTTTGGGGATGACGGGCCGACCAATTACCTGGTGTTCGTCAACAATGGAGTCATTACTGCGGGCGCCCAGGCGATTAACAGCGCCAACCTGCAAGTTAAAAGCGGCGTGAACGAAGCGACCGTTGGCAATTTCTCCGCCACGGCCGGGACCGCGATATTCTCCAATGCCTTGATTGTTGCCCAGGGCGACATTGACATCTCCGCCAGCAACGTGCTGATTGACCCCTCCATTCTCACCGCCAGCGGTGCGCTCAATTTCACCGTGACCACGAGCCTGTCGGACGGGGGCATTGGCGCGGGCAATGGTTTCAGTTGCCAGAACGGCTTTAATCTCTGGACTAAGCCCAACACCGGCGATTTGTGGGGCACCCAAATCACCAGCACGGCGTGGTTTATGGACGAAGTTGATCATTACTGGTCAGGTGAGGACCGGGGAACGAATGGCTACGGTTTTACCAACAACGTCGCGCTGGGCACGCTGGTGCTGTCCCCGCAACAGGATGGAGCTCTCTATCCGCCCCTTTTCTTCTTCAGCGGCACGGGAGCGCAAAACGGTTTGTATGTCGGCACACTGGACCTCTCCCAAATCACGAGCTCCAACGAACTCGCGGAAGTGATTGAGATTGATCCCAGCCTCACCATTTACTACGCCCATGCGTACGTCGGTTTCGCGCTGCCGGCCGGCCAATCGCCGGAAGGCTATTTGGATTACCAGTTCGGCGGCCATTTGCGCTGGGTAAAGAACTTTACGGCGCTGGTGGTTGCTCCCCCCGGCGGCCCGCCCAACGGAAAATTGTCGGTCAATTATCCCAAACCCGGCGGCCAGTTGCAGTTCACGCTGGCCGGCGCGACCGGGCAAACCTACATTGTCCAGGCGTCCACCAACATGATTAACTGGGTGCCCATTTTCACCAATATTGCCCCGATTGGTGGCCAGCTCCAATTCATTGATTCCCAGGCAACGAACTATCCTTCCCGCTATTATCGCACGGTGCTCGGGCCGTGACGGAGCGGTCCGCCTTTGGCCGATGAAAGTCTGCGGACTGACCGGCGGCGTGGGCATGGGCAAATCCACCGCCGCACAATTCCTCCGCCAACACGGCGCGCAGGTCGTGGACACGGATGAACTGGCGCGCCAGCTCGTTGAACCCGGCCAGCCCGCCCTGATGGAAATCCAGACGGCTTTCGGCAAAAGCGTTGTCGCGCCGGATGGCCGGTTGCGCCGGGATGCGCTGGCGCAAATCGTTTTCTCCGATCCTGCCGCGCGGAAAAAACTCGAAGCCATCCTGCACCCGCGCATCCGCGAACGCTGGCTCGCCCAGATTGAAGCCTGGCGTGCCGCGCCAAAGCGCAGCGACGGCGGGCGCGGGGAAAACCGCACACTGGCGGTCGTGGTGATTCCGCTGCTGTTCGAAACGCAGGCCGAATCCGCCTTTGACAAAATCATTTGCGTTGCCTGTTCCGCCGCCACGCAGCGGGAACGCCTGCTGGCCCGTGGCTGGACACCGGTGCAAATCCAGCAACGCCTCGCCGCCCAGTGGCCGATTGAGCAGAAAATCGCCCGCGCCGATTTTGTGGTTTGGGCCGAAGGCGCGCCCGACACCTGCGCGCAACAAATCGAACGTTTCATTGCCCGGATGTAGTCACCGGCTCGGAAGAACATTTCCTTTTGTCGCTGGCTTCTGTTAAGTTGGGCCGGCATGATTCTCACGCCCGACGAACTGCGCAGCCTGGTTGAGTTGATACATCAATCGCCCCACACCCTGCTCGGCATGCACCCGCTCGGTGACCGGTCGGGGCTGGTCGTCCGCGCCCTTCTGCCTGACGCCGCCAAAGTTGCAATCCAGCCCACGCACGAAAAGGACAAACCGGCGTTTGAACTGAAACGGATTCCTGACACCGATATTTTTGAGGGTGTCACCCAGTCCGCGAACAAGGTTTATGCCTACGATTTGGTGGTCACCAATCGTCAGGGTCGGGTGAGGCGGACACGGGACGCCTTTTCCTTTTTGCCGACGCTGGGTGAGTCGGATTTGTTTTTGTTCGGCAAAGGTGACGAGCGCCGCATTTACGAAAAGCTCGGCGCACAATTGCGCCGGATTGACGGCGTTCCCGGCGCCAGCTTTGCCGTTTGGGCGCCCAACGCGCAGCGCGTCAGCGTCGTCGGCGATTTTAATCACTGGGACGGGCGGTTTCATCCCATGCGTCTGCTCGGTGCTTCCGGCGTCTGGGAAATTTTCGTTCCCGGCGTCGGCGTCGGCGCGCATTATAAATTCGAAATCCGCGATGCGCATGGGAGGATTTCGCTCAAGACCGACCCCTACGGATTTTTCTTCGAGGTGGCGCCGAAAAATGCCGCCATCGTCTGGGACACCCGCAGATTCAAATGGACGGACGATGCCTGGATGCAACGGCGGCGCGGCCGCGATCCGCTCCGCTCGCCGCTGAGCATTTACGAAGTGCACCTCGGCTCGTGGCGAAAAAAATCCGTCGGCGAATCATTCAGCTATCGCGAACTCGCCGCACCGCTCGTCGAACACGTCAAGCGCATGGGCTTCACCCACGTCGAATTTTTGCCGCCGGCGGAACATGCCTTTTATCCCTCGTGGGGTTATCAGGTGACGGGCTTTTACGCGCCCACGAGCCGTTACGGCACCCCGGACGATTTTCAATTTCTTGTCAACGCCCTGCATGAGGCCGGCATCGGCGTGCTGGTGGATTGGGTGCCGGCGCATTTTCCGCGCGATGACTGGGCGCTGGCGCGCTTCGACGGCACCGCCCTTTACGAGCACGAAGACCCGCGCCAAGGCGCGCACCAGGACTGGGGCACGCTCATTTTCAATTACGGCCGCCGCGAGGTGAACAATTTTCTCGTCGCCAACGCCTTGTTCTGGTGCGACCGGTTCCACGTGGATGGCCTGCGCGTGGACGCGGTGGCCTCGATGCTTTACCTCGATTATTCACGCAAGGAAGGCGAATGGGTTCCGAATCAATTTGGCGGACGCGAGAACATCGAAGCGATCGAGTTTCTGAAAAAATTCAATCATCTCACGTACACGGAATTTCCCGGGGTGATGACCATTGCCGAGGAATCCACCGCCTGGCCGCTCGTCACGCGCCCGCCGTATCTCGGCGGTCTCGGTTTCTCGTTTAAATGGAACATGGGGTGGATGCACGACACGCTCGGCTACTTCAGCCGCGACCCGGTTTATCGCAAATACCATCAAAACGATCTCACCTTTGCGATGCTCTATCATCACCACGAGAACTTCATCCTGCCGCTGTCGCACGATGAAGTCGTTCATGGCAAAGGTTCGCTCCTTGGCCGGATGCCGGGTGACGACTGGCAGAAATTTGCGAACCTGCGCGCCTTGCTCGCCTATCAATGGCTGTTTCCCGGCAAAAAACTGCTGTTTATGGGCGGCGAATTCGGCCAGAGCGCGGAATGGAATGAAAACGGACAATTGGATTGGTGGTTGCTCGACGCCGGACCGTTCCATCGCGGCCTCCAAAAATTCGTCGCCGATTTAAACGAACTCTACGCCGCTTCGCCGGGACTGTGGCAGTCCGATTACGATCACGGCGGTTTTTACTGGATTGACTGCGCCGACCGCGAGAGCAGCGTGTTGTCTTTCATCCGGCAAAATCCGGACGGCGCCAATCCGCTGGCGGTCATTTTAAATCTAACGCCCGTGCTGCGCGAAAGGTATCGCGTTGGCCTCCCGCGCGCGGGCCGCTGGCGCGAGGTTCTGAACAGCGACGCCGCCATTTACGGCGGCAGCAACCAGGGCAATTCTGGCGGTGTCACCGCGGAAAATATTCTCAGCCACGGCCAGCCGCATTCCGCCGAATTTCGCCTGCCGCCGCTGAGTGTGATTGTGTTCCAGCCCGAAATTAAAGCGTGAGCTGGACGATGCGCTCCTGAATCTGGCTGTTCCAGCGATTGAAGTACCCGAACAAGCGATAAAGTTCCTCCAGCTTTGGTAGAATTTCCCGGCGCGCGGCTGCGTCGGCAGCGTTCCACTGTTCATCCAACGACTTCAATCTGTCCGCCAGCTTCTCGCGCAGTTCGTTGAGTTTTTTTTGCAAGGCGTTCAGCTTTTCAACCCATTCCTGTCCGCGCTCGAACAACCGGACTTGCAGCAACGGTGAAGTGACCTTTCGCCTTTCAGCCAGAAAAGTGTCGGCGTTCCGGCAGGTCATCGCGACTTCGGCAAACAAATCGGCGAGGGCAGAGGGGATTTGTTGGACGTCGTTCGGTTTCGCGCCCAGTTCCAGTTCAAGCAGGTGCCGCAACCGCGATTTCGGCTCGGCGAGGCAGTTGTAAGCCGTGTTCAGCTCCGCGTAGCGGTGCGTAGCCCCGGCCTTTTCCAATTCGTCGGCGTTGTGGATGCGGTCGGGATGAATGCCTGCCGCCAGCGCGAGAAATTTTTGCTTCAACGAATCGGAATCGATCCATGGCCGGCGCGGTTCGTTGAGCAAGGCGAAATAGTCAGTCATGCAAAAATCCACAGTCGTCAGTCCACAGTCCAGAATCTGCCAGCGCCTGCGATTGATTCTGACTGTGGACTGTGGACTCGGCACTGTGGACTGATTTTCACGCGCTGAAGCTCTCGCCGCACGAGCACGTCGTGGCGGCGTTGGGATTCTTCACCTTGAACCCGCCGTCCAGCGCATCGAGGTAATCCAGTTCGCTGCCAGTCACGTACAGCGCGCTCTTCGGATCCACCACCACGCGCACGCCGCCGGATTCGACCAGAATGTCGCGGTTCGCCGGAGCGTCCTGCAAATCCATCTTGTATTGCAGCCCGGAGCAACCGCCGCCGACCACCGCCACGCGCAGGACGCCATTGGGCCGGCCTTGCTTGGCCAGCAACGATGCTACCTTGCCTGCCGCGCTGGGCGTGAGCTTGACCAACCGCTCGTCACCGACCCGAAAATCCGCCCCGACATTCGATGTCGGGGTTCACGCGGCAGCCTCTTTGTTGGCGTTATTGGCAATCATTCGACGCGCAACAAGTTAGCCGCGTTCCGGGTCAGCGTCAACGCGCCGTCCCCCATAATCTTGCTCCTCATCGTAATCTTAATCTCTCCGGCGATTATGATTACGAGCAGGATTAAGATTAAGACGAAAATGCAAATCCGTGTTTATCCACGTTCATCCGTGGTTTATGCTGCGCGCATGAAATTGATTTCCTGGAACGTCAACGGTTTGCGCGCCGTGCTGAAAAAGAATTTTCTCGATTACCTCGACGCCGGGAAGCCCGATGTGCTTTGTCTGCAAGAGATTAAATGCGGCCCGAATGACCTCGAGCAACTCTGGCCCGCCAATTACACGACGTATTGGAATTGCGCGGAGAAAAAGGGTTATTCCGGCACCGCAATTTTCACCCAAACACGTCCTCTGAAAGTCACACCACACGTTGGTATCGCCGAGCATGACAAGGAAGGCCGGGTGCTGGCTGCCGAGTTCGCGGATTTTTTCCTCGTCAACGTTTATGTGCCGAACGCCAAGCGTGATTTGTCGCGGCTGGCCTACCGCCAACGCTGGGACGCCGATTTTTTGCGTTACCTGAAAAAGCTGGAGAAGAAAAAGCCCGTTGTTTTCTGCGGTGACCTCAACGTGGCCCATACGGAAATTGATTTGGCAAATCCCAAGGCGAATGTTCACAACCACGGCTTCACGCCAGAGGAGCGCGCCGGCTTCAGTGCCTTCGTGCAGGCCGGGTTCCTCGATACTTTCCGCGAATTCGAAAAGGGCGGGGGCCATTACAGTTGGTGGAGCCAGATGGGCGGCGCGCGCTCCCGGAACGTCGGCTGGCGCATTGATTATTTTCTCATTTCAAAATCCCTCCGCCCGCGGCTCAAACGCGCCTTTATTGAACCCGACGTGATGGGCAGCGACCATTGTCCGGTGGGTATTGAACTTGCGTGAATGGAAATTTTGAAAATAAGGCTCGCCGAACCTTTGTGTCGGGCTTAGGCTTGCCCTGACGACTCAAAGTCGGATCATGAAAATACTTCTCGTCAGTCCTAGAACGCCCGACACGTTTTGGAGTTTCAAGCACGCCGTGCGTTTCGTTTCCCGGAAGGCGTCCATGGCGCCGCTGGGCTTGCTGACGGTGGCGGCGATGCTCCCGCCGGAGTGGGAACTCAAATTGGCGGATTTGAACGTGGGCCGGCTCAAGGACGAAGACCTGCGCTGGGCGGATTACGTGATGATTGGAGCCATGATCGTGCAGAAGGAGTCGGTTCGGGAAATCGTGGCGCGGTGCACGGCGCTAAAAAAGACCGTCATCGCGGGCGGACCGCTGTTCACCACCGGCCACGAATCGTTCCCGGAAATCCAGCACTTCGTTCTGGGCGAAGCCGAGGAAGTAATGCCGCAGGTTGTGGAAGACATGCGGAGCGGCCGGTTGCGGCCGGTTTATCACGCCACGGGCCGGCCGGAAATCACCCGGACTCCCGTCCCGCGCTGGGACCTCATCAATTTCCGGCATTACGTGACGATGTCCGTGCAATTCTCGCGCGGGTGCCCGTTCGATTGCGAATTTTGCGACATCATCGTCATGAACGGGCGTGTGCCCCGTACGAAAACACCCGCCCAGTTGATTGCCGAGCTGGATGCGCTGTGCCAGCGCGGTTGGAAGGACATGGTTTTCATCGTGGACGACAATTTCATCGGCAACAAAGGCCGGACGAAGGCGTTGCTGCGCGCGTTGATCGAATGGCGGCAACGCACGCGGCCTGGCATCGGATTTCTCACTGAGGCTTCCATGAATCTCGCCGATGACCCGGAATTGTGCGCGCTGATGGTGGAAGCCGGTTTCAAAAAGGTTTTCGTGGGCATCGAAACGCCGTCGGTCGAGGCGCTGGAGGAATGCCACAAACTCCAGAACCGGAATCGCGACCTTGTGGCCTCGGTGAAAATATTGCAGCGCGCCGGACTCGAGGTCATGGGCGGATTCATCGTCGGTTTTGACAGCGACAAGAGCGACATCTTCAAGCGGCAATTTGAATTCATCCAGCGCTCCGGCGTGGCGACCGCGATGGTAGGATTGCTCAGCGCGCTGCCGCAGACGCGCTTGTGGCAGCGATTGAAACGCGAGGGGCGGCTCGAAACCGAAAGCACCGGCAACAATTCCGATGCCACACTGAACTTCAAACCCAGATTAAACCGCGAATTCCTGCAATCGGGCTACCGCGAGCTGGTGAAGAAACTTTACGAGCCACGGCATTATTACCAGCGCATCCGGACGTTTCTCAAAAGCCATCGTCCGACCGGCCCGCGCCTGCACCTGTCCCACGCCGACATCATTGCGTTTCTGAAATCCTTCTGGGTGCTGGGCGTGTGGCACCGGGGACGCGTCGGTTATTGGCGGCTGTTCTGGTGGACGCTCCTCCGGCGTCCGCGCCAGTTCCCGCACGCCATCGAACTTGCGATCATAGGCTACCACTTCCGCCGCGTGGCCAACTCGCTGCGTGCGCCTGCCTCCAGCAAGAGCTGACGGGTAGTAATCACTGCCCGGTGGGAATTGAAATCGCTTAATTCATCAAATTGATTTGAGTAAGAATTCTATTGCGTCTGGATTAGAAATTAAGGACGCTTTTAGTCACCTATGAAAAAGGTATTTTTAATTTTATTTATCGCCACGGCCTTATCGGCACAAAACGTTACAAATGAAAATAAGACTGCGGAAACTTCTGAAGTCATTGTGTTACGATCTCAATTACAGACCATGCAAGAGTATGATCAAAAGCTACTCACCACAGTCTATTGGGCGCTAGGAGTTGTTGGAGGAATCGCGGTGTTACTGGTTGGTTACGGTTGGTTTACAAATTGGCGAATTTATGAAAGAGATAAGGCTGCGCTTACTCAAGAATTGGAAAGTCAATTGCAGAGTAAGTTTGCAACTCTAAAGGCAGAACTGGCAACCAAACAAAATGCGGTAGCCGAAGAGATACTAGCCCAGGCCTCAACTAAAGTTGAAAGCGTTAGAAACGATTTAAAGCAAGAGATAAAGCAAAATGAATCTTTTGCCCAGCAATTACTGGAAAGGATATCAGCGCTCAGTCTTTGGATTGAATATTATAAGGGACAGATGGAGGCTAACTATTGGGAGGCACAAAAAGTTGAAGGGAACGTATTGGATCGCTATAGGGAAATGCTCACCATTGCTATCAAAGTAGGTGATGAAGGCGAAATTACTAGTTGCTTAGTAAAGCTCGAAGGCCTTATGAGGAAAGGCACTTTACCATTCTGGGCGTATGTTCCAGGTCTCATAGAGATTCTCGATAAGTTACCACCCAAATTCACCACCCAAACAAACACGATTAAAGAACATTTGAAAAATGTTAAAAGCTCTTAATTAACCCGTTCTCTAGGTGCTGCAAAAAGTTATGTTCGCTCTCATTCGATAAAGCTTGTGGACAAACGACCCAAATCGCAATGGGATTTCGGCGAACTGTTCCCGAGCGAAACCGGACGGCGTGTGCTGTCGGTCAGCGAATTGACGGCGCAGGTCAAACGATTGCTGGAGAAACAGGTCGGCGCGGTCTGGGTCACGGGCGAGGTCACCAATCTGCGTGCGCAATCTTCCGGCCACATTTATTTCACGCTCAAGGACGCGACATCGCAGTTGAGTTGTGTGCTGTTCCGCGGCGAGGCCGTCATGAATCGCAGCGTATTGCAGGATGGCCAGAAGGTCCTGCTGCAAGGCGACGTGACGGTTTATGAGGCGCGCGGCCAATACCAGCTCATCGTCCATGCGGTGGAATTGCAGGGCGTCGGCGCGTTGCAGATTGCGTTCGACAAACTCAAGCAAAAGCTCGCGGCGGAGGGATTGTTTGCGCCGGAACGGAAACGATCGCTCCCGGACTATCCGCAACGCATCGGCCTGGTCACCTCGCCCACCGGGGCGGCCATTCGCGACGTGCTGCATGTCGTGCAGCGGCGGAATCCGGGCCTGGAAATCATCCTCGCGCCGTGCCGCGTGCAAGGCGAAGGCGCGGCGGCAGAAATCGCGGCAGCCATCCGATTACTCAATGAATTTGGTTCTCGTAGCAGCGGACGTGAGTCCGCTCCATCTGAAAGTCAGAGCCGACTGACGTTGGCTGCTACAGGGGGATTGGATTTGATTTTGGTGACGCGCGGCGGCGGTTCGCTGGAGGATTTGTGGGCGTTCAACGAAGAAGCCGTGGCGCGGGCGATTTTTGAATCGGCGATTCCGGTCGTCTCGGCCGTCGGGCACGAGATTGATTTCACCATCAGCGATTTCGTGGCGGACGTGCGCGCGGCCACGCCCAGCGCGGCGGCGGAAATCATCACCGAGGGTGTCTTTGCCAGCCGCGAGTTTGTGGCGGAAGCGCTAGGGTTGTTGCGGCAACGCGTCCGGCAACGCGCCGAACGCGCGCGGGAAGATTTCGACTCGCTCACCGGACGTTCTGACGCGACTGCATCCGCGCCGCCGGCTGGATGAATCGTTGCAACGGCTCGATGATTTGCAGTCCGGTTTGTTGCGCTGCGCGAGGCAAGCCGCGCGCGAACGCGCAGTGGCATGGCGGAATCTGACCGACCGGCTGTTGCGCGTTCGTCCGGCGCAATTGTTGGATCAGCGGCGCGAACTCCTGGTGGTTAGCCAGCGACGTTTGCGCGAGCTGATGCAAGGTCATTTGCGAAATGGGAGAAATCGGTTTGCGGTGACGGAAGCGCGGTTGCGTTTGCTGGGGCCGGAACAGGTTTTGTCGCGCGGTTATTCCATCACGATGAACGCGGCAACGGGAAAAATCATCCGCCGTGCGAAGGACGTGAAAAGTGGAGAAAATTTGCGGACACGCGTGAGCGAAGGCGAAATCATCAGCCGCGTTCAGGGCGATGAAACGGCGCGATAAAATCGTTGCGGCGACGCGGTGATGTTTGTATCCGTGAAAGTGAACGGCGCGGCGTTCGTGAACAGCGAAATCCAGTTGCTCGCCGCCAGATTGGTCGAGGTCTGGACGACGTAACTCGCGCCAACACTGCCGCTGACGATGAGGACGAACTGGCCGTTGGTGAACGCTACCGATGTCAGCGCCGCCGGCGTGGCGACGATATAGGAGGTCCCCGATACGGTAACCATGTCAAAGCGCGTCGTGCCGGAACTGGCATAGGCACTGCCGGCATTGGCGGCCACATAGGCGGCACTGTTTGAGCCGGTCGCCGTGCTCTGAAACTCCGCGACAATGCGAAACACGAAATTGGAATTGTTGCTGACCCCGGGCGTTGCCGACAGATCGTTTGTAAACGCGTAAAAATTGGTCGCCAGTGGCAGGACCGCCGCTGTCGGGAAATCAACGAAGCGCGCCCCGCTGTCGGTCGAAATTTGCAGCCGGAAATATTTCCCGCCGGTCTTGCTGGATTGCTGGCTCCAGCTCACAACAATGTTTTGAATGCCAACCGTGCTGACGGCAAACTGCACGCCCGCCGTCTTGTTGTTTCCGCTGGCCGGGTAACCGGTCGTGTTCCACGCGCTGTTGTCCGTCGAACCAGCCGGGTCAAGCACCGTGTTGCCGGTCGCGAAGCCCGATCCATTCGCGGTCACGCCACCCGCCATCGAAGCCGTGCCGTTGCCGAGGGAGGGAGCCGTTGAACCGGTTGTGGTGTCGCCATCCGGCGTGACACTGTTGAAATTCCACTGCGCGAAAATCACCGGGTTCGTGAACAGCACCGTGAGCGTGGCGGGCGAACTGGTCACGCTGCCGGAGAGATTGGCGATGACGACGGAATAATTTCCAGCGTTGGTAAGCTGCACGTTGGCTAGGATGAAGGGATTGGTGGTGGCATCGCTGATGTCCGTGCCGTAGAACTGCCATTGATAATTCAGCGGCGGCGTGCCGGTGGCGATGACGCCGAAGCTGACGGTTTGCCCGATCAGGGCGGACTGGCTCCGGGGCGGCACCGTGACGACCGGCGGCGCGTTGGTCAGCAGCAACACCGCGTTGGAACTGGTGACGCTGCCGAACAGGTTCGTGACGATGACGGAATAATTGCCGTTGTTGGTGAGCTGGGCATTGACGAGCACCAAAGGAGTCGCGGTGGCGCCCTCAAGGTTCGTGCCGTTGAACTGCCATTGACAGCCGAGCGTGCCGCTGCCGGTGGCGGTGAAGGAAAATACGATGGTGGCACCCACCGCATTCGTCTGGCTTTGCGGCTGCGTCACGATCGCCGGCGGGTTCGTGCCCGAATCGGTCCCCGCGGGAATCGAAAAATCTTTCATCACGGCCATGTGCTGGGCATTGGTGGAGTCGCCGAATTGCACCGGAGGAACGTCGCTCAAAGGCGTGTAAACGGTGGAATCGAAAACCAGCCCGTTCGGAAACGAGTGCGACGGGAAGACGGTCGCGGTTTCAAAATTGGTCAGGGAAAAACCCGGCAGCACGTAGTCGTGCGGATGATTGCGATTCAAGCTGGTGTCGGAATTGCCGTTGTTGTCGGCGGGAACCGGGTTGTCGCTCAAATAACTGTCAAAAATGGCCATCGAAGGCGATTCCGTCCGGGTGTCCGTGTTGAAATCGCCGGCCACCACAATCCAGGCATCGGCGGGGAAATGGGTTTGAATCAGCGCCTGCAAATTGGCCGCCTCGGTTCCGCGATCGCTGGCGGAACTGGTTAACAAATGCACGCTGACCACGTAAAGCTCGTTGGTGCCGGGCAAAGCGATCTGTGCCCACGCAAAACCGCGATTGGGTTGCGACTGAACCGTATCCGTCCACGACCCGGCGGCGAGAATCGGATAACGGCTGATGATACCGTTGGGGATGTCGTCGCTGGCGGTGTAAGGCTCGCGGTAGTAAACGAAGTTGGTGCCGAAAGCGGTATCAACCATTTCCCGAAATGCGGCGGGAGTATTCACCTCGAGACCGTTGGTACTCGTATAATTAAATTCCTGAATGGCCACAATGTCCGGCGTGAGTCCCTGAAAAATGCGGATGGCGAACGGCTGGTAACTCTGGGTGTTGCCGTTCAGGTTGGCCGCCATAATCCGGACGTTGACATTGCTTTGGGCGAGCGCCGGAATTGAAAAAAAGACCACAGCGAATGGAAGAAATCTCCCGGCCCAGTTTTTAATTCGCGAAGCGAGGGTCATAGACTGATTGCCCGCTAATTTTGCACACGGTGCGCCAAACGCAAGCGTACACTTCGCCATGATTGTGAACTGGACGCCGCTGGGTTTTTGCCTTAACCTTGTTCCCGTGCCAAATCCATCAAAGGGTGCGGGTCACAGTAATCCCGCCAAAAGTCTGCCGTTTGAAGAGGCCTTGAAAAAACTCGAAGGCATCGTCGAGGCGATGGAAACCGACGAACTGCCGCTCGAAGCGTTGCTCGCCAAATACGAGGAAGGCACGCGACTGGTGAAAATCTGCCAGGAAAAACTGGCCGAGGCGGAATTGAAGATTCAACAACTGGAAAAAAACGCGGCCGGCGAGATTAAATTGAAACCGCTCGAAGGAATGACTAACGACTGAATCCGAATGACTAAAGAATGACGAATACAAAAATCCCAATGGGTCAGCCGCGCTGTTATTCGTCATTGGAGCCTGGTGATTCTTTAGTCATTATGGTTTAGACATTCGGATTTAAAAGCTATGAGCCGATATCTCGATATGGTGGCTGAACCGGCGCACGTCAAAAACCTGACGGCGTCGCAACTCCTGCAACTCGCCGATGAAATCCGACACGAACTCATCACCGTGCTCGCCCGGAATGGCGGTCATCTCGGTCCCAATCTCGGCGTCGTGGAATTGACCATCGCGCTGCACCGCGTTTTCAACACGCCCAAGGACAAATTTGTCTGGGACGTGAGCCATCAGGTCTATGTCCACAAGCTGCTCACCGGGCGCAAGGACCGTTTCAATGCCATCCGCACCACCGGCGGCCTGAACGGGTTCGCGTTGCGCACGGAAAGCCCGCACGATTGTTACGGCGCCGGGCATGCGGGCACGGCGCTTTCCGCCGCACTCGGCATGGCGGCGGCGCGCGACAAACGCGGCACGGACGAACACATCATCTGCATTTTCGGCGACGCGGCGCTGACGAACGGCATTTCGTTTGAAGCGCTCAACAACATCGCGCATACGACAAAACGGTTTATTGGCATTCTTAACGACAACGAGTGGAGCATTGCCAAAAACGTCGGCGCGATTTCCAATTACCTGAACAAACTCATCACCAATCCCCGTTACAACAAACTCGCCCGCGATTTTCAGAGTTTTGTGCGCCGCCTGCCCAAAGGCGAGCTGGCGCTGAAACTCGCCCACAAGGCCGAGGGCGGTGTTAAGGGCGCCATCACCGACGTCGCCCTGCGGCAGACCGGCAGCCTCGTGGATGCGGATGGCCGCGGTGGCTACGGCAGCCCGATTATTTTCGAGGAAATGGGACTGCGTTATCTCGGTCCAATAGACGGACACGATTTGCCGTTGCTCATCAGCACCTTGGAATTTGCCAAGACCTGTGATCATCCCATCGTGATTCACCTCCTCACCGAAAAAGGCAAAGGCTTCGATGCCGCGCTGAAATCACCGGAAAAATTCCACGGCACCGGGCCTTACGACGTGAGGACCGGAGATTCGCTGCCGGCCAAACCCGGCGCGCCGCCAAATTACCAGGATGTGATGGGGCAGGCGCTCGTGAAACTTTGCCAGAAGGATAACACACTCGTCGGCATCACCGCCGCCATGCCCAGCGGCACCGGCTTGAAATATTTGGAGAAGGCGATGCCCGACCGGTATTTTGACGTGGGTATTGCCGAGGAACATGCGGTCATTTTCGCCGCTGGCATGGCAACGATGGGTTTCCATCCCGTCTGCGCGATTTACTCCACGTTCCTCCAACGCGCCTACGATTGCATCCACCACGATGTTTGCCTGCAGGATTTGCCGGTGATTTTCTGCATGGACCGCGCCGGGCTTTCCGCCAATGACGGCCCGACGCATCACGGCCTGTTCGACATCGCGTATCTGCGCTGCCTGCCAAACGTCATTGCCATGGCGCCGAAGGACGAGGACGAACTGGTGGACATGATGTTCACGGCCACGCATCAGCGGCATCCGGCCTTCATCCGTTACCCGCGCGGCGCGGCGGAAGGCGCGCCCATCAAGGAACAGCCCAAGCTGCTCGAAATCGGCAAGGCAGAGGTCATTCAGAATTTTTCCAGCAATGGCAGACACAAAATTGCCCTGTTCGGCCTCGGCCCGATGAATACGCTGGCGCGCAAGGCAGCGGCGCAACTGGCGGTGGAAGGATTCGATTGCGCCGTCATCAACCCGCGCTTCACCAAGCCGCTCGACGCGGGCACGCACGAATTTTTCGGCAAAGCCGCCGACATGATCGTGACCATGGAAGACCACGCACTCATGGGCGGCTATGGCTCGGCGGTGCTGGAACTGTACAGCGAGAAAGGCGTGACGACGCCCGTGGTGCGCATTGGCTGGCCGGATCAATTCATCGAACACGCTTCCACACAGGATGAACTCCGCCGCAAATACGGCCTGACGGTTGAAAACACCGTGGCCAAAGTGAAGGCGCAGTTTGGCGAAGCTCCGACGGCAGCGGCAAAATTGATTGAAGTGGCCTGATTCAAATAGCAGGCGGGTTGGCGGTGTCTTGAAGGGCAATGGCGGCGGGAATTTTTCTTGCCTCGGGTCGTATTTGATTTTTTATTTTGTGGAAAGGCGTTTTCCTTGAAATCTCAAGAGACAATACCTGCTGGCGAAGGGCTGGCGACCCGGTCGCGGAGCCATCGTTATGTGCCGTTGGCCTGCTGGACGGTGACGATTCTTGTCCTGATTTTGATTCCGCTGAAAATTGTCAGTTACGGCTATGTGCCCGGCGGAGACCTCCGTCGGCACGTGGCCAAGGCGTTCACGGACAAGCCCTATAACGAAATCGTCGTGATGCGGCCGGGCTACACGATTGACCACAGTCCGGGCTGGGAATGGCTGTTGCGCGAATTGCACCGACAGGCCGGCTGGGGGCAGGACGCCCTGGTCAGTTTTTCGGTCATTGCGCTTTTGCTTTGTTTCTTTTTTGCGCCGCTGTCCTGGCTGCGCCGCCCGGAGGCCTGGCTGGCGGCCTTGTTGGCCGAATTTCTCGCCAGACCTACCTTGCTGGGCAACCGCCAGACGCAAGGCCGTCCCCTTCTGTTGACCGAGGCATTCCTTGTGATGTTGCTGCTGGCGTGGTCAAGGCCGGGTTCGAACAAGCCGTCGTGGTTGAAAGTCGGACTGACGTGCGTGGGATTTGGCCTTTCAGTCTGGGTGCATGGAGCGTGGTATTTGTGGGTGGTGCCGTTGACCGCCTTTTTTCTGGCGGGCGCGTGGCGCGCCGGTCTCTGGCTGACGGGCTGCTGGTTGATCGGCACATTGGCGGGAGCGGCAATAACCGGGAGGCCGTTTGACCTTTTGACGACAGCGGTAAACATGGCGCGGGCCATCTACCATGAACATTTACCGTCCTGGATGCTGGTGGGCGAGTTTGCGCCGGACACGGGGGATTTGGGCACGCTGACGGTTTTGGCGTTCGTATTCCTTTTGAGCTGGTGGCAAAACAAATTAAGGCCAGACCTCTTCCAGCAACCCGTGGTCTGGCTGATGATGATCGGCTGGATTCTGGGTTTCCAAGCGGATCGCTTTTGGGCGGACTGGGGGCTGCCGGCGGCGCTGGTCTGGATGGCCCTGCAATTGCAGGAACTCGCGGCCGGCTTTTTCGGCGCCGCAGATTTGAAACGGCTGGTGGCCGCCGTCCTGATTGCCGCGCCGCTTTTCCTGAACGCCACCGCCGATTACAACCGCCGGTACACGTTCAACCTGTCTCAGCCGTTTTTAAGCGCCCAAGACCCGCGGTTGCAAGGCTGGTTTCCCGGACACGACGGCATCTTTTACAGCGTCCAAATGGATCTCTTTTACGATACGTTTTACACCAACCCCAATGGCGACTGGCGCTACATCATGGCATTCGAACCCGCACTGATGCCCGATGAGGATTGGAACATTTATCACCGGATTGTCTGGAACCGGGAAGCCTTCCAAGCCTATGAGCCGTGGATTCGCAAAATGCGCCCCGAAGATCGTCTCGTCATTTTCAGCGGGACACAACCGAACCTGCCCCAACTGGAATGGATTGATGCGGCTGATTATATTTGGATCGGCCGGTTGCCGGCGGGCAAGTCGCCATGACGTTTAAGTTTCTTTCACAGTGTCTCATTCTTTCCTTGATTTCCTTTGCATTCGATATTTTCCTTTCCGCCGCGCAAGATCTGAAAAGCATGCGCCCTGAATTATAAATCCGAACATGGCCTACAAAGACATTACCCCGCCGGCCGGCGGAAAAATTTCGATCCAGCGCGGCAAACTCAACGTGCCGGACAATCCCGTTCTCCCGTTCATCCGCGGCGACGGCACCGGGCCAGACATCTGGGCCGCCAGTGTCCGTGTGTTCGATGCCGCGGTGCAAAAGGCTTACCACGGCAAGCGGAAAATTTTCTGGTTTGAAGTTTTCGCCGGCGAAGAAAGCTTCAAGAAATTCAACAACTGGCTGCCCGACGATACGATCGAGGCGTTCAAAGAATATCTGGTGGGCATTAAAGGTCCGCTCACCACGCCCGTCGGTGGCGGCATTCGTTCGCTCAACGTCGCGCTGCGCCAGATGCTCGACCTCTATGTTTGCCTGCGTCCGGTACAGTATTTTCAGGGCGTTCCGTCACCGGTCAAGCATCCGGAAAAGGTGAACATGGTTATCTTCCGCGAAAACACCGAGGATATTTATGCAGGTATTGAGTACGCCGGCGGCACGCCGGAGAGCCAGAAGATACTGGACTTTCTGGCCCAAAATTTTCCCAAGGAATTCCAGAAGATCCGCTTTGGAACCAAAGAGGCTGCGGCACAGTGGCTAAATCAACTTCAGGCAATTGGCGCTCCACAACGCCCGGCGATAGTGGATGTCGGCATCGGCATCAAGCCGGTCAGTTATCTTGGGACGATACGCCTGATTCACGCCGCCATCCAATACGCCATTGCGAACAAACGCAAAAGCGTCACGATTGTGCACAAGGGCAACATCATGAAATTCACCGAAGGCGCGTTTCGCGATTGGGGCTATAAAATTGCCAGGGAGCGTTACGGCGCAGTCGTAATGGACGGCGGCCCGTGGTGCAAAATTCCCGAGGGCAAGCCCGGCGCGGGCATCGTCATCAAGGACGCCATCGCTGACATCACCTTGCAGCAGGTGCTCACGCGCCCGACGGATTTCGACGTGATCGCCACGCTCAACCTGAACGGCGATTACTTGAGCGACGCGCTCGCCGCGCAGGTCGGGGGCATTGGCATCGCGCCCGGCGGCAACATCAATTACGTCAGCGGCCACGCCATCTTCGAGGCCACGCACGGCACCGCGCCGAAATATGCGAACAAAGACGTGGTGAACCCGGGCAGCGTCGTGCTTTCCGGCGAAATGATGTTCCGCTACCTGGGCTGGACGGAAGCCGCGGATTTGATTCTCAAAGGCTTGAATGGCGCGATTGGTTCCAAGCGCGTGACTTACGACTTCGCGCGTTTGATGGACGGCGCGACGGAAATCAAGTGTTCCGCGTTTGGTGATAACATCATCGCCCACATGTGAGGGAATTGAAAGTGGTGATTCGGGAAATCCCGGTCACCACCTTTCATTCCTGGTTGTTGCGACGTTTTCTTATTGCGATGAGATGCGGACGAAACCCTGCTTGGAGCCATTAAACACGGAGATGGGAATCGGGATGGTTTTCAGGCTGCCATCGCCGGTGACGTTGGAATAGGTGAGCCAGTTGCCGAGGACGAGGTTGGTGCGGTATTGCACGCGGTTGGTGACGCCGGCTTGCGAGAGGAAGGAGAACTGGAAATTTGTGCCGATGTACTGGGCGTTGGTCAGTTGGGTGGGGTTCGGGCCCACGAAAAAGAGTGAAAATGCCTCGGAACTCAAATTGACGACTGTTGACCAGGTTCTGAGCGGGTTGGAGGAAGCATCCACGGGAGTGGTAAAGGTGACGCCGGGGAAATTGTTGGAGTTATAATTCAGATCAAAGAACTGGCTTCCATTGCTCAACGTGGGGGCGGACGCCCAGTTGGTGGCATTGATCGGCAGGCTCAACAGTTCGACCACGCCGGCGAGATCCAGGGACAACGACGAGAAATTGGTCGGGCCATACCAGTAAAACGGCACGTTGGCGGGGACGTCAACCGCCCCGTTGGCCGGCGAAAGAATCCTGACGGCCTTGAGCAGATTGGTGTCCAAACCGCTGATGGAAACTTGGAAGGAATAAACTTGTTGTGTCGGGCTGTCCTGATTGATGTAAATCTTCCAAAGTCCGTTGGTGAATTCGTTGAGGACATCGCCCAATGAGTAGAGAATCGCGCCGGTGCCGCTGCCGCCACCGGGATATTGTTCGGTGGAAAAGTAGTCGTTGGGCGAGTGCACGCTGTTCGTGGTGGTGGGCGCAGGATTGACGGAGTTGAACGACACCGAAGCGCCATAAATTTCGCCCAAATTCGGATCCTGCGACCGGATAAAACTAAATTGAAGATTTACGTCCACCGGATAGGGAGCGTTAGTGGTGGCGCCGGCAAGAGTCGCGCCGGGATTTTGGTAAAGGAAAGCTACTTCGTTGGAACTCAACACCCGGTTATAGATTTGAACGTCATCCAGAAGTCCCAGGTAGCCGTTGGATCCGTTGTAACTGGGACTCGCCGGGTCGGGATCGGAGGCGTCGGATTTGGCCCCGATGGTCAGCAACACCGGACTGTTGAGCAGCACCGTGGAGGCGACGTTGGAGCTGTCCAGCGTTCCATCAATGAAGATCTGCCGCGCGCCGGTGGACAGACTGCGGGTGACGACGACATGATGCCAGGTGTCATCATTGACCGTGGCGCTGGAGTTGAGCGTGTCATCGGAAACGCCATCGCCAATGTTGAAAGCCACTTGGCCACCCGTGAGTGCGACCGGAATCAAATCCTTGGCCCCCGCATTCGGAGAATCTGCCGCAATGACACCCGCGCCTTCCCACGCCAGATCACCCGGATTGCCATAGCTCTGGCTGGTTTTCAACCAGAGCGAGACGCTGAATTCGCCGGCCAGCGTCGAAAGCAAGTTTGAAGACGCGGTCAGATAACTGCCGCCGTCAAAACTCACCGAACCTGCTCCGGCCGCCGCATCCGTGCTGATCGAAGGTCCGCTGCCGCCGAAATTGCCCGCGTAAACAATATTGTTGCTGTTGCCGGAAACATCGGGAGCCAAGACCGTGCCTTCATCGAAATCATAATGCACCACCAGTCCACCCGATCCGCCCGCCTGCGTCGGCATGACGCTGACATCGTCCAGAGCGAGCCAGCCGTTGTCATCTTGCGCTCCGAATTGAAGAACCGTGCTGTTTCCTGTCGCCGTGACCACGAATTGCATGTTGGTCCAGTCGAGGGGGGGAAGATCAGTTTCATCAAACAGAATGGTGCCATTCCACGACACCTGAAACTCATTGGGCGTCGCTCCATCAGGACTGTTCAGCCAGAACGAAAGCAAATAGGTTGTGCCCGCAGTCGTGGCCAGCGTCTGTGAAAGATAACTAAGCGAACCGACCGGCCCAAGTGCCGCTTCATAATTTCCTGAGTGAGGCGTGATTCCTGAACCGGAACCGTCGTCCACAAAAATATCGCCGGTATCTGATCCAGAGAGAGTCCAGCCGGTGAAATCCCCGGTTTCAAAGCCGCCATTGACCACCAGATCGGCTTGGCCTTGAAGCGTGCCGACGATGAATTGCGGATCATAAGTGAAATGGGTTTCCAAAGTGGACGTGGAAACCCAGCCGGAGATCGGTTGTGCGCTGCCAGTGGTTGGCGTCGAAGCAACGATCATCGCGGTCACGTTGCTGCTGTAATCAGCGCTGAAATCGTTGGTGCCATTGGGAAGCACCACCGGACATGGCCAGGAGGTCTGGTCCGGCGTCAAGCTGGCGGAGGCTTCGTAGTTGTAATTCCCATTCGCGTCGATGAAATCGTCGTTCACATTTAATGTGCCGGCCCAATTCGCCGGACCAGTCCACTGAAAAAGCGGCTGATTGGTGATGTTCACCGCTCCGTCGGTTGGAAAGAGCGCCACCGCCGGCGCGCCAAACGAGTTGCTCGTCACACCCGTGACCGTGACGGTGAATTGATATTGATTGGTCGAAGTCGTATTCGTCACCCAGATGGACCACTGGCCGTTGGTGATGCCATAGAGAAAGGAATCGAAGTCGCCGTAGTAATTGCCGCCGCCTGTGATGAAATTGAGGGTGTTATTGGTTGCCAAGTATTGAAGCTGGGAACCGCCGCTGGGGATTTGCGGCGAGGCGATCATGTAATACCCGTTTGGAAAATCGGGCGGGCTGGCGTTCGCGTTCAGCCAGGGATAAAAATAATACCCATAGGTGTCGTGATACAAATGGATGTCAACCGTCAATCCAGCGCGCGCGGAAGGCGCAAACCACAGGCACGCGGCGAGGATTAAAAGTCCGAAACCGGACAGACGGGTTGAGATGGCAAGGGTTGCGGTTTTCATGGTGTGGTCGTTTCGGGTTGGAGTCCCTTCAGTTGGACCCGCTGATAATTTAATGTTTTTGCAACAAGGGTTTACTTGTTTCTAATTCTGAAATCAGAAGCTTGGTTCATTAAATACATTTTCTGCATCATAAATCAAGCAAATAATTCGTTGCGACGACGGAAAGGGAATGCTCGCAATTCGGCGACACGATTGTCGCGCACAAGAAACGCAGGGCGGACAATCCTATCTGCCTCCATCCAAAAAAGTTAGAGAGAGGTCGAGAGCCTATCTGTTTTTTACCGGAAAATCACCATGGGGTCCTAACCGGCCTCAAAGTATTTGATGAGTACCGCCACGGTCAGGCTGACCAGCAAGGTCGCGAGCGCCGGTTTGCCGAATTTTTTGCAAAGGTGCTTTGCGTTTCGCATTCGGCTTTCAAATAGAAATGTGGAAATAGAGGATCAAACCTGCGATCACGCCAAAGCCGGCGGCAAAGTTTCCGAGCACAAGCAGTTTGTGATGTTTCCAGATTTCGCCCAGCACCGCGTGGATGGCGAGATACAAAAATCCGCCGGCAGCATTTGCCAGCATCAGCGCCAGCGTCAGTTTCAGTGCGTGTTGTGGAACATTCTGCAAAACAAACCAGCCGAGCAATCCGCCGAAGATGGTCGTGGATTCCACCAGCGCGACGAACCACAACATCTTTTTGCGCGGATATCCGCCGCCGAGCAGTAATGCGCCCAGCGCCAACCCTTCGGGGAATTTATGCACGCAAATGGCGAAAAGAATGGAAAGTTTTATCGGCTCGCTTTCTTCGAGTCCTGCCGCCAGCGCCAGCCCGTCCACGGTGCAATGAATCCCCAGCGCAATCATCATCGCCGTGGCGAATTCGGCCAGCCGGTGCGTCGTGGCTTCGTCGAAATGGCTCGCCGCGCAGGCCGGACAAATGTGAAAAACATATCGGGTGATGATCGCAAAAAGGAAATAGCCTGAAGCCGCCACCGGCAAAAACCACCAGCGCAGGTCTTCCCAACATTCCGGCGCAATGCCGCAAAGCGAGACACCGAGCAGCGTTCCGGCGCCGAGGCTGATGAAGGCGCAAAGTTGTCTGTGCGTCCGGGCCAATAAACCGCTGAACGCACCGCCGGCCATCGCAATGGCAAACGCCGTGAAAATCTGGTACAAAATGGGTGTGGCGGTCATGTTTGTAATTGCAAATCATTCGCAATTTACTGAAAGCCGGCGGAATCGCAAGTCTAATTTTGGCAGGCACCCAACCAGGACCGGCTCTCCGAGCCGGCCGTTGCGGCGCACTGCGGAGAGCGCGCCCTACCTGCCGCAGCAGTGCTTGTATTTCTTGCCGCTGCCGCAAGGGCAGGGATCGTTGCGGCCCACTTTCGGGCCGGTGCGGACGGGCTTGGCTTTTTCCGCAGTCGCGGCCGCCGCGGCTTCGCTGACGACGTCGCTGGGTTTGCCCGGCGCGGCACCGCCGGAACTGGCGGTGGTCGTGCCGCCCCCAAACGCGCTGGTGGATTGATGGAGGGTTTGTTGCGGGACGTTGCGCAGAAAATTCTCGAAGGCCATCATGGATGAGGCGCTGCGGAAAACGTTGTGGCAAATCTCGGTCTTCACATTGACCATCAATTCGTCGAAAATCTTGTAGGCCTCAGCCTTGTATTCGATGAGCGGATCGCGTTGACCGTAGCCGCGCAGGCCGATGCTGTAGCGGAGACTGTCCATTTCGTAAAGGTGCTCCTGCCACAGTTTGTCAATCGCGCTCAAAATCGTATAGCGCTCGACGGTCGCGAGTTTCTGGGGGTCCTCAAAGCTGATTTTGACGTCATAAGCGTTGCGGATTTTGTCGCTGATGAAATTGCAGACGGCGAATTGCGCCGGGCTGAGGCCGTCGAAGATCGAACCGGACACCGGCTGTTCTTTGCCGGACTCGGCGGCTTTCGCAATTTCCGCCTCGGGCATTCCGAGCGGGAAGTTCAAATTTACCCAGTCGGCCAACTGGCGGATTTTCCACTCGCTCGCCTCGAATTCGGCGGTGGTAAATTCCTCCACTTTCAGGATGACGACCTCCTCGATGATGTCCATGAGGCGGTCGCGCACGTCTTCACCCTGAATGATTTCGTTGCGGAAGCCGTAGATGACTTCGCGCTGCTTGTTCATCACGTCGTCGTATTCGAGCGTGCGTTTGCGGATTTGGAAATTGTGCTGCTCGACGCGCTTTTGCGCCTGCTGGATGGAACGGTTCAGCAACGGATGGGTCAACTCCTGGCCCTCCTCAAGGCCCATCTTCTCCATATATTTTACAATGCGGTCGGACCCGAACAGCCGCATCAAATCGTCTTCGAGCGAGATGAAAAAATGCGATGAACCGGGGTCGCCCTGGCGCGCGCAGCGTCCGCGCAATTGCCGGTCAATGCGCCGCGCCTCGTGACGTTCGGTGCCGAGCACGTGCAGGCCGCCGGCAACTTTGAACTGCGGCGTGAGGTTGAAAACGCCGGCAGCCGGACTGTCTGAATCAATTTCGCGGACCTCTCCCGTGGACGCCTCCGTCAGTTTATACCGGTGTCCCTTGCCTTCCGGATGGGGATGACATTCCACGTTCCAAAGCACGCCGGGGCCGAGTTTGATGTCGGTGCCGCGGCCTGCCATGTTCGTCGCAATCGTCACCGTGCCGCGCTGGCCGGCGCGCGCGACAATTTCCGCTTCCTGCTGGTGGTATTTCGCATTGAGGACGGAGTGAATCAGGCCCTCGCGTTTCAGCATCCGCGAGAGCATTTCGCTGGTTTCGACGCTGATGGTGCCCACGAGCACCGGCCGGCCCTGCGCGTGCAGTCCCTTGATTTCCTGGACGACGGCGGTGAATTTCTCGCGCTTGGTTTTATAGACCGAATCATGTCCGTCCTTGCGTGCCACGGGCCGGTTTGTTGGGATGACGAGAACGCCAAGCTTGTAGATGTCGAAAAATTCAGAGGCTTCGGTTTCCGCCGTGCCGGTCATGCCCGCAAGTTTCTGGTAAAGGCGGAAATAATTTTGAATCGTGATGGTGGCGAGCGTCTGCGTTTCGCGCTCAATCTCGACACCTTCCTTGGCCTCAACCGCCTGGTGCAAACCGTCGCTCCAGCGGCGGCCGGGCATGAGCCGGCCCGTGTGCTGGTCCACGATGATGACCTTGTTGTCCTGAATGACATATTCCACGTCGAGCTGGTAAAGGCTGTAGGCCTTGAGCAGGGTTGAGATGGCGTGGATTTTTTGCGCCTTGGTTTCGAAATCGGTTTGCACCTTGGTTTTCAATTCCATGCGCTTGCGCGCGTCGGTTTCCGGGCCGACGTCAATATCATGCAATATCGTTGTCAAGTCCGGCAACACGAAGGCGTCGGGGTCTTGCGGGTTGATAAAATTGCGCCCTTTTTCCGTGAGGTCGGCCTCGTGGCTTTTCTCGTCAGTGGCGAAAAGCAATTCCTCCTTTTCGCGGTAAAGGTCCACCTTCTTCTGGTCCTTGTGCAACTCCAGCTCGGCCTGGTTCATCATCCGGGCGTTGTCCGGATTCTCCAAAAGTTTCGCCAAACCTTCCGAACGCGGCTGTCCCGTTTTGACGCGGAACAGCAACAGGCCGATTTGATGTTCGAGCGCGGCGGCGTTTTCCACATTCGAGCCATCAGCGGGGTTCAGTTTTTTCATCAACGCCTCGGCTTCGGACAGAAACCGGTTGCACAGGCGCTCCTGCGCGCGCACAAGCGATTCGACCGGCGGCTTCCACTGCGCGTATTGCTCGTCGAACGTGTGCATGGACGGGCCGCTGATGATGAGCGGCGTGCGCGCCTCATCAATGAGGATCGAGTCCACTTCGTCCACAATGGCGAAGTAATGGCCGCGCTGGACCTGATCCTCTTTGCGCAGGGCCATGCCGTTGTCGCGGAGATAATCGAACCCGAACTCGGCGTTGGTGCCGTAGGTGATGTCGCAATTGTATTGCTCGCGGCGGACGTTCGGCGGCTGGTCGTGCAAAATGCAACCGACCGTCAGGCCGAGAAATTTGTAGATCGCTCCCATCCATTCGGAGTCGCGCGCGGCCAGGTAATCGTTGACCGTCACCAGGTGCGCGCCGTGGCCGGCCAGTGCGTTCAGATACACCGGCATGGTCGCCACGAGCGTCTTGCCTTCGCCGGTCGCCATTTCCGCAATGAAACCGCGATGCAACCCGATGCCGCCGATGAGTTGCACGTCGAACGGAATCATTTCCCATTTGATCGGGTGGTCGCGGACGATGATTTCCTGTCCGCACAGGCGGCGGCAGGCGTTTTTCACCACCGCAAACGCTTCGGGCAAAATTTCGCCGAGCAGTTCCTGTTCGGCCTCGAACGCCTTGCGTCGCTGGGTTCTGGCTTCGTCACTGCGCAGTTCCGATTCCAGCTTGCGGGCTTCGGCCATCAGTTCATCGTAACCGCGCGTCTTGCGGCCCTCTTCGAGGCGCGCTTTGAACCCGGCGGTTTTTTGCCGCAGTTCGTCGTCAGAAAGCTTTTGCAGGCCGGCCTCGATCTCATTAATCTGGTGCACGAGCGGCCAGAGTTTTCTCACTTCGCGGTCGTTCCTCGACCCGAAAATCCATTTCAAAAAATTCACGGTAAATCCAAATCGTCAGTTGAAAATAGAGCCAACACGCTACGCGATGAAACGCGCAGCGTCAAAGCGAATCGCCGTGGTTTTAACGCTCGCAGACCGAACGACACGCGACCTGCCCCAACGGGCAGTTGCCGGGCTTGTCACTTCCGCGGTAGCTTGCTGGCGCCTGTTTGCCATGTAAGTTGCGAAATATATGTTAAGCACCCTGACCGAACACGAAAAGCGAGCATAGAAACCGCGCAGGTCGGCGGAAGGTGAACATTGCGCGGCGATTGCGACAGGAGACGACAATGACGTTGAAATGGATAGCGGACCGGTTAAAAATGGGGACCTGGACGCACGTGACCAATCGGCTTTACCACCTGAAAAAATGGACTTGTGTCAATACTCAGGACTGACCCGTTTAGGGAGGGGAAGATTACCCTTCAAAGGGCCGATTCCACGCCACTCC
>CAWHAH010000036.1:0-77270 GCA_963827205.1 uncultured Verrucomicrobiae bacterium | reverse complement strand
GATTTTCTGCAATACCTCCGCCACGAACGCGGGCAGGCGGAACACACGCAGAAAACCTATGCCGCGCTGCTGGGCAAATTCACCGCGTGGGCGGCAAAACAAAGCCTGACGGACTGGCGGCAGGTCGAGTTGAAGCATCTCATGGCGTTCCTCCAGCAGGAACGCGAGCGTCCGCTCGCCGACGAGCCGAAGGAATCCACCAAACGCTTGAGCAGCGAGAGTATTTATCTCGAAATCGCCGCGCTGCGGGCGTTTTATCGGTTTGCCGAAAGCGAAAAATTATTGCCGGTCAACGTGGCTGAAAACCTGTCATTGCCGCGCCGCTGGAAACGTCTGCCCAAGGCACTGACGAACAACGAAATCGAAAAGCTGCTGGCGCCGGAAACACCCGAAACGCCCGAAGGTTTGTGCGACCAGGCCGTTCTGGAACTGGCCTATGCCTCCGGCCTGAGGCTGGCGGAACTGCGCAACCTGCGGTTGGAACAGCTGCATCTCGAAGCCGGTTTCATCAACGTCATTGGCAAGGGCAACAAGGAACGCGTCGTGCCGGTCGGGAGAAAGGCTGTGGAAGCGCTGAATCGCTATCTCGCGGCCGGACGGCCCAAGCTGGTCACGCCGCGTTCACCGGCGGCTGTTTTTTTGACGAAACGCGGCACGCCATTCGCCTCGGTAACCCTCTGGCTGCGAGTCAAAAATCAGGTTCGCCGCGCTGGGATTATTCGCAATATCACACCGCACATGCTGCGGCACAGTTTCGCGACGCATCTGCTGGAGCACGGCGCCGACTTGCGGGTGATCCAGGAACTGCTCGGCCACGCGAACATCAGCACCACGGAGATTTACACGCACGTCACCGGCCACCGCTTGCGGGAAATTCACCGGAAATTTCATCCAAGGGCGTGATACCTGATGCGTGAATTTTTTCTACGAACTGAATGTGCTGCGGAGGCGGGAACAAGCCGAAGGTTGAATTCCGACAATGGCGGAGTAAAATCCAGCCATGAACGCGCGAATGGATTTGTGGTTCGCCAGCGCCCTGTTTGGCTGCCTACTGACCGCCAGTTGTGCGGACAACAAATCCGGGAAAGAGGAAACCATGAGCATCCAGATCACCAGCACCGCCTTTGCCGACGGCCAGCCCATTCCGGCAAAATACACCTGTGACGGCAATGATATTTCCCCGCCGTTGCAATGGACGAATACCCCTGCGAACACCAAAAGTTTCGCCCTCATCGCCGATGATCCCGACGCGCCGATGGGGACCTGGGTGCATTGGGTCGCCTACGATTTGCCGGCGAACACAACCGGATTGCCCGAAGACGTTGCCAAAACCCAGACCCTCGCCGGCGGGGCCAAACAGGGGCTGAATGATTTCCGGCGCATCGGATATGGCGGGCCGTGCCCGCCGTCCGGCAAACCGCATCGCTACTTCTTCAAGATTTACGCGCTCGACGCGGTGCTCAACCTCAAACCCGGCCTCACCAAGCGGGAATTGCTCAAGGTGACAAACGGCCACGTCCTCGCCGAAGGCCAGTTGATGGGGACGTATCAAAGGCGGTGAAACGTGACTCGTGATGCGTGATTAAAGGCGGCGCGCCACCTGGCGTCACGTTTCACGTTTTACGCTTCACGTATAAAAAATCTCCGCTTTCTCTTTGGGGCAAATTCAGGTTTCATTGCCCGCCGCATGAGCAAAACTGCATTATTGTTCGCCGGCCAAGGCGCGCAAGCCGTCGGCATGGGCAAGGACTTCGCCGAAAAATTTCCGTCGGCCAAGGGCTGGTTCGATCGCGCCAGTGACGCGCTGGGCTATGACCTCGCCTCAATTTGTTTTAACGGTCCGGAGCCCGAGTTGACCAAGACCGAAAACGCCCAGCCGGGAATTTTTCTCGTGAGCTGGGTCGCGTTCCAACTGCTCAAAGAACAGGCGCCAGCGCTCCAATTTGACGCCACCGCCGGCTTGTCGCTCGGCGAATTCACGGCGCTGGCGGCCGCGGGCGCGATGAGTTTTGAGGACGGGCTGCGCGTTGTGCGCGAACGCGGAAAATTCATGCAGGAAGCGTGCGACATAACGCGCGGCGGCATGGCGGCGGTCATCGGCCTGGACGAGGCGCCAACCCGCGAGGTTTGCGCCGAAGCCGGCGTGGTGCTGGCAAATCTGAATTGCCCCGGCCAACTCGTCATTTCCGGCGAAACGGACAAAATTGCCAAAGCCGTCGAGCTCGCCAAAGCGAAGGGCGCCAAGCGCGCGATCCCGTTACCGGTCGCCGGGGCTTATCATTCGCCACTCATGGCCAGCGCGCAATCCAAGTTGCAGGCGGAACTGTCGAAAATAACCATCTCATCGCCCGCCGTGCCGGTGATTTCCAACGTCACGGCGTTGCCGCATGTAGTGGGACAGGCTTCCAGCCTGTCAACCGCGAACAGGCAGGATGCCTGTGCCACTATTTCCGCGCGTCTGGTCGAACAGGTCACGTCGCCCGTGCTGTGGGAAACCTCCATGCGCTATTTGCTGGCGCAGGGTTTCAGACGGTTCATCGAATTCGGTCCCGGCACGGCCTTGAGTGGTTTCATGAAACGCATTGAAAAGAGCGCGCAAATGTTGAACGTGGCAGACGTGGCGAGTCTCGATGCAACGGCGAAGGCTCTGAATGGGTAGCCCAGGCCTCTGGCCTGTCGTTCCCGGCGTCGCGCCGGAAACAGTTTGACCGTGGACGTTTACTCGCTGACGTCTCTTTGTCAGCAACCGATGTCGCTCGAAGCAATTTGGCAGGACGCCAAATTGGACAGGCGGGACGCCTGTTCCACCTGAATTTTTTATGTGCATTCAGCCCCGTTCGCGGTTAAACAATGGCCCGCCATGAAACAACTTGAGAACCAAATCGCTGTCGTGACCGGCGCGGGCCGGGGCATTGGCCGCGCCATTGCGTTGAAACTGGCCGCCCACGGGGCCGACGTTGTCGCGGTGGACCTGAAAACCGAATTCGTGCAGGAGACCGCTGACGAAGTCCGGAAGCTGGGCCATAAAGCCTGGACCGTTGCCGCCAATGTGTCCGAGGCCGCCAGTGTCGAGGCTGCCGCCGGACAAATTTTGAAGGAGCCCGGGCGCGTGGACATCCTGGTGAACAACGCCGGCATCACCAAGGATGGCCTGCTCATGCGCATGAGCGAAGCGGATTGGGACGCCGTGCTGGACATCAATCTCAAGGGAGCGTTCCTGTTCACCAGGGAACTCTGCCGCTCGCTCCTGAAACAGAGGTCCGGCCGCATCGTCAACATTGCTTCCGTCATCGGATTGATCGGCAACGCGGGTCAGTGCAATTATGCGGCCAGCAAAGCCGGCGTCATCGGTCTTACCAAATCGTGCGCCCGCGAATTCGCCAGCCGGGGCATCACCGTCAACGCCATCGCGCCGGGATTCATTCAGACGGCGATGACGGACAAATTGTCGCCGGAACAGAAGGAAGCCATCACCAAACAGATCCCGCTGGCCACTCTCGGCCAGCCGGAGGACGTTGCGGAAGCGGTGTTGTTTTTCGCCAGCCCGGCGGCCCGTTATGTCACGGGACAGGTTTTGGCGGTGGACGGCGGGATGGTGATGTGAAGGGTCAAACCATTTATTTGAAAAAAATGTGATTCGGGGCTTGACGCCCCCCGCTTTCATGGCATAGACACAGTTCAAAATTTAACCGGAGCAACCCATGGCTGAAAAATCTATTGAACAACGCGTAAAGGACATCATCGTCGAACAACTCGGTGTGAATGCGGATCAAGTGACGCTGGAGGCAAAGTTTATTGAAGACCTCGGCGCCGATTCGCTGGACACGGTCGAGTTGGTCATGGCGCTGGAAGAGGAATTCGGCATCGAAGTGCCGGATGAGCAGGCCGAGAAACTTCAAACCGTCGGCGATGTCATCAAATACATCGAAGACGTGCAGCAAAAGTAATTGCGACGTGAAGATTCCGGGGCAGTTTCGGCTGGACTCAGCTTGATCTGCCCCTTTTGATTTTTATGGGAAGCCATTCAACACAGTGCCGCGTGGTCATCACCGGCCTGGGCGTGGTCACGCCGCTCGGACACCAACCCAACGTCTTCTGGAACAATCTCCTCGCCGGGCAATGCGGCATTGACCGCATCAGCGCGTTCGACGCGACGCCGTTCGACACGCAAATCGCCGGCGAGGTGAAAAATTTCGATCCCACGCCCGCCTTTCCGTCGCCGAAGGAAATCCGGCATACCGACCGGTTCTCCCAATTCGGCGTTTTCGCCGCGCACCACGCGTTGCTCGATTCCGGGCTCGATCTGGAGAAGGAAAACCGCGACGAAATCGGCGTCATCATCGGGTCCGGCATCGGCGGCCTGGCCACCACCACCAAACAGCACAAAATCCTGCTCGAGCGCGGCCCGGACCGGCTGTCGCCGTTCATGATTCCGATGCTTATCGGCAACATGGCTTCCGGCATATTCTCCATGGAAAAAGACCTGCGCGGCCCGAATTACGCCACTTGCTCGGCTTGTGCCACCGCCAACCACGCCATCGGCGAGGCCTGGCGCGCCATCAAAATGGGTGACGCACAGGTGATGTTTGCCGGCGGCGCGGAGGCGACGGTGGTTCCGGTGGGCATCGGCGGGTTCTGCGCCATGAAAGCCATGAGCCGGCGCAACGATGATCCGAAACACGCCTCGCGTCCGTTTGACCGTGAACGCGATGGTTTCGTGATGGGGGAAGGCGCGGGCGTCATCGTGCTTGAAGAACTGGAACACGCCAAAAAGCGCGGCGCGAAAATTTATTGCGAGGTGGTCGGTTACGGCAACACCGCCGACGCGTATCATCTCACCGCGCCGGCGCCCGGCGGCGAGGGCGCGGCACGTTGCATGAAAATGGCCCTGAAAACCGGCGGTTTGAACCTCGAAGATGTTTCCTACATCAACGCCCACGGCACTTCCACCGTGCAAGGCGACGCTTGTGAAACGCTGGCTATCAAAACAGTTTTCGGCCAATTCGCGAAAAAAATCGCGGTCAGTTCCACCAAAGGCGCGACCGGCCACATGCTCGGCGCGGCGGGCGCGGTGGAAATGACCGTGTGCGCGCTGGCCATCAAGCACGGCATTGTCCCGCCGACCATCAATTATCAGGTGCCCGACCCGGAGTGCGATCTGGATTACGTGCCGAACACCGCGCGCGAACTGAAGGTGAACGCTGTCATCAACAATTCCTTCGGCTTCGGCGGCCACAACGCCTGCATTGCGGCGAAAAAATTTACGGGTTGAACCGTGAACTTTCTTTCGCTAATCGAAAACAAGCGCGAAGGGAAAATCCTCACGCCAGATGAGATTCAAAAATTTGTCCGCGAGTTCACTGCCGGCAAAATTCCCGACTACCAGATGGCCGCGATGCTCATGGCCATTTACTTTCGCGGACTCGACACCGCCGAGACGACTGCGCTCACCCTCGCCATGCGCGATTCCGGCGACGTGCTGAAATTTCCCCGCGACCCGCGCCCGCTCGTGGACAAACATTCCACCGGTGGCATCGGCGACAAGGTTTCGCTGCCACTCGCGCCGCTGCTGGCCTGCCTCGGCTTCCGCGTGCCGATGATTTCCGGCCGCGGCCTCGGCATCACCGGCGGCACGCTCGACAAACTGGATTCCATCCCCGGCTTTAAAACGCTTTTGCCCGCCGAAAAAATCGTCGCCCAAGTCCAGAAAATCGGTTGCGTCATCTGCGGTCAGACTGACTGCATGGTGCCGGCGGATAAAAAAATCTACGCGCTCCGCGACGCCTCCGGGACTGTGCCGAGCATCCCGCTCATCACCGCCTCGATTCTCTCCAAAAAGCTCGCCGAAAGCCTCGACGCGCTGGTCCTTGATGTGAAATTCGGCTGCGCCGCGTTCATGCAGACGAAAGCTGATGCCCGCAAACTCGCCAGGGCCATGGTCGCGCTCGGCAACGCGTGCGGCGTGAACACGCGCGCGTTGCTCACGGACATGAACACGCCGTTGGGCCGCGCCGCCGGCAACTGGCTGGAGGTGAAGGAAAGCGTGGCGGTACTTGAAACCCCTCACCCGGCGAGACGCCACCCTCTCCCCGCCCGGCGGGGTGAGGGGCGTTCCGACGATTTGCACTCACTCGTCCTCGATTGCGCCGCGCATTTGCTCGTTCAAACCAAAAAATCCAAATCCCTCGCCGCCGCGCGCAAACAGGCGGAAGATTGTCTGAACTCCGGCGCCCCGCGCAAGAAATGGGACGAAATGCTTGTCGCCCAAGGCGCCAACCTGGCGGCGTTCAACGAAAAATTGCGACTTGATTCCACCGCCAAAGTTGTCGCCGAAGTGAAATCCGATAAATCTGGTTACGTAGCCAGATGCGACGCACGGCTCATCGGCGAAGTCATTCGCGACCTCGGCGGCGGCCGACTCACCAAAGAATCGGTCATCAATTACGACGTGGGCGTTGACCGAATCGCCAAACCCGGCGAGCGGGTGGAAAAAACCGGAACGCTTTGTCGAATCCACGCCGCGGATCACGCGCAGGGTGAGGCTGCGATTACTCGATTGAAAGGTGCGTTTGAAATCTCCACGAAGCGGCCGAACAAGACTCCGTTGGTGGTGGAAATTATCCAGTAGGACACTCAGCCGTACCTCTCACGGCTCAAAAACAAAACAGCCGAGACACCAGCTTACTTTAACGATTCGAGAATTCTTTCCGCTGCCGCTCGCGGGTTTTCCACCGCACAGATTGGGCGCCCAATCACCAGCCAGTTCGCACCCGCTTGCAACGCCTCGCGCGGAGTCAATGTGCGTTTCTGGTCGTCGGGCCTTTCCGCGCCGGTGCGGACTCCGGGCGTGACCAACTGCATGTTCGGCGGGAGTGCCTGCCGCAGTTTGGCCACTTCCAACGGCGAGCAAACCAACCCGCGCAATCCGGCTTTGGTGGCCACCGTGGCCAGACGACGCACCTGATAATCCACGTTCGCATCCAGGCCGATTTCCTTCAACGCACCGGCGTCGAGGCTCGTCAAGACCGTCACGCCCAGAACGAGAGGCGGACTGTGCCCGAGCCGCCACGCCGTTTCCTGCGCGGCCTGTTCGGCGGCCTTGAGCATTTCCAGGCCGCCACTCGTGTGCACGGTCAGCATTTGCACATCCAGTTGCACCGCCGCCGCGACGGACTTGGCAACCGTGTTGGGAATGTCGTGAAATTTCAAATCCAGAAACACCATCGCGCCCCGCTCACGGATCCGCTGTACGACGTCCGGTCCGGCTGCGGTGAAAAGCTCGCTGCCGACCTTGAAGCCGCCCGAAACCGGGGCCAGTTGCTCCACGAGCTTCAGCGCGGCCCCGGCCGTTGGCACGTCCAGGGCAACGATAATCGGATTGCGCATGAAGGGATTTAAACCGAAGGCGCAAACTCCGACAAGCCGCCGTTTTGACTTTACCGACAAAATTTTCTAGCCTGCTGCCATGAAAGTCATCCGCCACAGCGACGCGAACTTTTCCAAAAAACTCCGCGAAGCGGTCGCCGCGTCCAGCCTGTTTAACCCGGAAATCGAGCAACGCACCCGCGCGATTCTCGACGCCGTGCAGGTTCATGGCGATACCGCGCTGCTGGAATTCACGGAACGCTTCGATGGCGCGAAGCTCGCCGCCGACCGGCTGGCCGTCACGCAGGCGGAATTATTCAACGCCGCGCTCGCCGCCGATGAATCACTGCGCAAGGCCGTGGCCGAGGCGGAAAAAAACATCACCGCCTTTGCCAAAAAATCGCTGCTCAAGAACTGGCAGATGAAAAATTCCCACGGCGCGACCGTGGGCGAAAAATTCGATCCGTTCCAGCGCGTCGGCGTTTACATTCCCGGCGGCAAGGCGCCGCTGGTTTCCACCGCGCTGATGACCATCACGCTCGCGAAGGCCGCGGGCTGCCGCGAAATCGTCGCTTGCACGCCGTGCGGCCGGGATGGCGGAATCAATCCCGCGCTGCTGTTCGCCACGCGCGCAGCGGGTGCGACGGAGATTTACCGCATCGGCGGGGCGCAGGCGATTGCGGCGATGGCTTACGGCACAAAGACGATTCGGCGCGTGCAAAAGATTTTCGGCCCCGGCAACGCCTACGTCGTCACCGCCAAGCGGCTGCTCGTCGGGCGTGTCGCGATTGATTTGCTGCCCGGCCCAAGCGAATTGCTCGTGCTGGCAGACGACGCGGCGAATCCGAAATTCATTGCCGCCGACATGCTGGCGCAGGCCGAGCACGGCTCCGGCCATGAACGCGTCTGGCTGGTGACGACTTGGGACAAGATTTTGAAGGCCGTCGAAAAAGAAATCGCGCGGCAACTACCGAAACTGGCGCGCCGCGAATTTATTCAGCGCGCTTTGCAAAACAACGGCTGGCTGATCCAGGTAAAATCGCTCGAAGACGGCGTGGCGCTGGCGAACCGGTTGGCACCGGAACATTGTGAAGTGATGACCCGAAATCCGCGTAAAATTTCCGAAGGCATTTTGACGGCGGGCGCAATTTTCCTCGGGCCGTGGTCGCCGACGGTCCTGGGCGATTACGTAGCCGGGCCGAGCCACACGCTGCCAACCGGCGGCGCGGGCGCGTCGTTTGCCGGCCTGACCGTGGACCAATTCCAGCGCCGCACCAGCGTGGTGGAATACAACCGCGCCTCGCTCAAGAAAGCGCTGCCCACTGTTAAAAAATTCGCGGAAATTGAAGGCCTGGGCGCACATGGGAAAAGTGCATCGCTTCGTCTGGGCCAATGAAAAACTCCCAATCGCTCATCCGCTCACTGGTGCGCGAGTTGCACCCTTACGTCTATGGCGAGCAGCCGAAGATCAAAGGGGGGATCAAGCTCAACACGAATGAGAATCCGTATCCGCCGTCGCCGAAGGTGCTGGCGGCGGTCAAGGCGGCGGTGGATGGGCGATTGCGGCTGTATCCGAATCCGACGGCACAGATGCTGCGCGAAAGACTGGCCAGGCGGCATGGCTTTCGCGCGGACAACCTCATCGTCGGCAACGGCTCGGACGAGTTGCTGGCGCTGGCGACGCGATGTTTTGTGGAGCCGGTTCCGGAAGGACGAGTTACACGAGTCCCAAATCAAAAACAGGCAGGGACTCGCAAAGCTCGTCCCTCCGAAATCATCCAATACTTCGCTCCGAGCTACTCGCTTTATCCGGTGCTGGCAGACATTCATGGCGCGCGAAAAAATCCCGTGCCGCTCAAGCCTGATTTCAGCCTGCCGAGCCTTGCGGAATTGAAACACAACGGTGTCTGGAAATTTGACGCGGCACTGACTTATGTCACGACCCCGAACGCGCCGAGCGGGCGCGGTTATTCGACGAAAGAGCTGGCGTCGCTTTGTCGCGCGCAGAAGGGCATCGTCATCCTCGACGAGGCCTACGTGGATTTCACCGAGGAAAATGCGCTGAAGCTGGCGTTGAAATACCCGCAGGTCATCGTGGCGCGGACGTTTTCCAAGGCGTATTCGCTGTGCTTCCAGCGCGTCGGGTATTTCGTCGGGCATCCCGACCTCATCGCCGCGCTGCACAAAATCCGCGACAGTTACAACGTGAACGGCCTCGGCCAGGTCGCGGCAGAAGCGGCGTTGGGTGATTTGCCATACTACCGCGCGAATTTCAAAAAAATCATCGCCTCGCGCGAATGGTTGTCGCGCGAGTTGACCAAGCTTGGGTTCCGCGTTTTTCCGAGCCGGACGAATTTCATTCTGGTGCAACCGCCGCGTTTCGCTGCGCACGAATGGCAGCACCGATTGCGCGCGCAGAAAATTCTTGTCCGCTGGTTCGATTTCCCCGAAGTGAAAAATTATCTGCGGATCACCATCGGCACGCCGGCGGAGGTGGCGGCGCTGGTCAGGGCTGGGCGGGAAATTTTAGCCGGGTAGCACCTGCATCTCGCGGGTAAAATTTGGTGTCACGCCGAATTTCGCCGCGCAATGTTGCTCGTGGACGGATCGTCCCCAAACAAAACATGGCCGTCCCGCCATTTCCGGCGCGACGCCGGGAACGACAGGCGGGACGCCTGTGCCACCCTTTTTGTTTCCCACCGACGCAACTTCTGCTAAGAAGCTGGCGTGTATCTGGAATACTATGGGTTGAAACAGGCGCCGTTCGACCTTACGCCGAACCCGCGTTTTCTGTTTCACAGCCAGAGGCATCGCGAGGCGTACAACCACCTGCTTTACGGCATTTGCGAGCGCAAGGGCTTCGTGCAGCTCACCGGTGAGGTCGGCGCGGGCAAGACGACGCTTTGCCGCGCGTTGCTCGAACAACTCAACGGCCTGTTTTCCACCGCGCTCATCCTCAACCCGGCATTGGACGCCGACGGCCTGATGAAGGCCATTGCGACGGAATTCGGCCTCGACGTCAAGGACCACGACCGGTTGGGAACCATAACCCTTATTGGCGAATTTCTGCTCAAGCAGGTCCAGCAAGGCAAGGAAACCGTGCTCATTATTGACGAGGCGCAGAATTTGACCGAGGAATTGCTCGAACAAATCCGCCTGCTCTCGAACATCGAAACCGACGACCGCAAACTGCTGCAAATTGTTTTGCTGGGGCAGCCTGAATTGCGCGACCGCCTCAACAGCCACCGGCTGCGCCAGCTCCGCCAGCGCATCACCGTGCGTTATCACCTGACGCCGCTCACACGGGCTGAGGTCGCCCAGTACATTCAGCACCGGCTCGAACTCGCCGGCGCGCAAGGCGTGCCGTACTTCACACAGCCGGCCCTCTGGCGCGTTTTCGGTTACAGCCACGGCATCCCCCGCCTCATCAACGCCGTCTGTGACAAGTCGTTGCTCGCCGGCTTCGTCGAACAAAGCGACCACATCACTTACCAAATGGTGGGCCGCGCCATCCGCGAACTCGAAGGCAACATCCACCTATGAGCCGCATCAACGACGCGCTTAAACGCGCCCAACGGGCGCAGAAAAAACAAACGCCCGCCCCGGACGTGAGAGTGCCGAGGTTGTTGCCGGTTGAACCCCGGCCCGGCACCGCCATCGGCTGGATATTGCCAGGGGTGATTGGGGTTTTGATCGTGGCCGCGTGTCTTTTTATCGGGATGGCCCTGCTCACACGCACGGTGACGAAAGCCAACAGCGAACCCGCGCTGGCGGTGGCAGAGCCGGTGAAACCGGCAGTTGTTCCCTCGTCCATTCCCGCGCCCCAAGCAACGACGACGACGACGACATCACCAGCATCACAGGCATTACCACCACAGCCGCCTCCAGCGCCGCCGCCCGAACCGAGGTTGCAGGGCATTGTCTATGGCGCGGCGCAGCCGTGGGCGATTGTGGACGGCCAGACTGTCCGTGTCGGCGACCGGTTGGGCGAATTCCGCGTGAAGGACATCTCGCAGAGCAGCGTCACGCTGGAAAAAGCTGACGGCTCGCAGAAAAAATTGGGCCTGGACAAATAAACATCTGCGTCATCATTTCGCGTGCATTTCCTGAAAAAATTTCTCGCCGGGTCGCCAGCTACCGCCCGGGTCGCGCCGTTCGTAATTTTCCTGGCGCTGACGTTTTGCCAGGGAAAATTCGGCGCGGAGTCGGCCTATTGGTTTTATTTTGCCAAAACGCTGGCCGGCGCGTGGCTGATTTGGGAAATGCGCCCGTTCGTGGTGGAAATGCGCTGGGCCGTCAGTTGGGAAGCCGTCGCCGTCGGCGTCGGCATTTTTGCGGTTTGGGTGGGGCTTGATCCGTTTTATCCAAAATTATTTTCGGGCGGCGCAACAGGAAATCCGGGTGATCAATTTGGTGAAAACTCCGCGCTCGCCTGGCTTTTTATCACGGTTCACATTTTGGGAATGACCTTTGTTGTGCCGCCGCTGGAGGAGATTTTTTACCGCTCGTTTCTCTACCGCTATATCGCCAAAACGGATTTCCAGTCCGTGCCGCTCAACCAATTTTTGCCGCTGCCGTTTTTGGCGACGGCGGCCGTGTTCGGCTTTTCCCACAACGAATGGCTGGCGGGCATTTTCTGCGGCGCGGCGTATCAATGGCTGGTGTTGCGCAAAAACCGGCTGGGCGACGCGATGACGGCGCACGCCATCACCAATTTTCTGCTGGGCGTGTGGATTGTCTGGAAGCACGCCTGGCAGTTCTGGTGATAGATCCTGCTCTTGATTGTCATCACAATCTTAAGCCCGTCTCCGGCGATTACGATTAAGAGCGAGATTAAGATCAAGATTTCACTTCACTTGAAGATCAATCCGGTCGCGTTCGAGCGTGCTGCCCTCCTGCGCGGCGAGATTGGCGAGCGCCTCGTTGTAATTGGCCAGCGCGCGGATTTCCTGCGAACGCGCGGCGGTCAGGTTGTTTTGATATTGCAGCACTTCAAACGTGGTGGCCTTGCCGACGGCGTAGGTTTTCTCTTCGGCGTCCAGCGCGGCTTCGGCGTAAATGCGCGCCTGTTTCGTGGCCTGCACGCTTTGGTAGTTGGATTGGGCCTGCTTCACCGCGTTGTCAATTTCCACCAGAACGTTTTGTTCAAACTGTTTCAGTTGCAGCGTGACCTGCTGCAACGTCGCTTTGGTGGACTTGTATTGATTGCGCGGGCCGACATTGCTGAGCGGAACCGTCATGCTCGCGCCGTAGCTGTAAAATGGCCGGTTGCCTTCATTGAACTGGTTGAACACGTCGTTATATGATTGCGGGCCTGAGCCGTTGTAACCGTAAGTGCCCATCAAATCGAGTTCGGGAAAAAGCTGGTTACGATAAAACTTTAACTGGATGCCCTGTTGCTCGACATTCAACTGCGCCTGCAACAGGTCCGGCCGTTCGGCCATGCCCTTCCGCCAGCTCTCCTGCAAATCGAAACTCTGCACGGGCGCGGTGAGCGTCGCCGTCGGTTGGATGTCGGTGTCGTGCCATTGGACATAGTTCGTATCCGCGAGCAGGTTCTTCAACGTGTTTTGGTCGCTGACCAGCGTAAATTGCGCGGCAATCAAGTTGGCCTGACTCTGCGCCACCTGGGATTCGTCCTGCTGGACGCTCAAGATGGCAAGCGTGCCGATTTGCACGCGCTGGTTGTCCTGGTCAAGCTGCGTCTGGGCCAGTTCCAGCGCCTCCTGCTGCACCGTCACGTTTTCCAGCGCGTAAATCAGTTCGTAGTAGGCATTCTCAACCGCAGTGGCAGAGGTGATGATTTGCTGCCGCAGGCCCTGCTCGGAGTATTTCAAGCGGTTCTTGGCAACGCGAATGTTCAGGCGCGTGGTGTCTATCCAGAAATTTTTCAGCAAGGGTTGCTTCAATTGAACTTGAATCGAACCCTCGGAGCTTTTAAAGGGCGAAGCGTTGGTGGTCCCCGGATTGTACGCGCCATATTGCTGGTTAACATTGCCGCTGAAATCATATTGTAACCCCGTTGGCAATGTGCCGCCTATGCTGGAATTAAAACTGTTCTGGTCGGAGACGGAACCGGGCACTTCAAGCCCGTTTTCAAGGATGCTGCCGCTCACATCGTAATTGTGCTGGCCAGAAGCGCTAAATGTCGGATCGTAGCCGCCATAAGCCGCGCGCAAATTGTAGAGCGAAATTTGCGGATTGTAGCGCTGAATCTCCACGTCGAGGTTGTGCTGGAGGGCTTCCTGAATGCAGTCCTGCAACGACATCGCGCGCGTGTTAGCATTGGTGTATGTCGGCGCGAGGACTGCGTTTGTCACTGACGGTGCGACGGCCGGGTTTGTCGCGGGCGGCATTTGCGCATTCTGCTCCGACATTTTCTGTAGCAGCGCGGTGCGCGTAGTTGCTTGGTCGGGATTGTCCTCGGCGCGAACCGCCAGAACCACGGCCACCGCTGCGAAAAAAACCGAAAGAATGCCAAACCGTTTCATGCTGCGATTTTGCGGCTTCCACCGCGATTCGTCAAACCCAAGACGCACCGGCACGCCTGGAGGTAACCGACTGGGTAATTCCGGGTCAGCCCGGATTCCCGCCCGGAGCCGGCGAAGCGGACGGCGAAACGTCTTCGATGACCGCGTTCTTCTCCAGCAGATCAAGCACTTTTTCGTGCAGGATTTGCTCATAAAGTTCGGGCACGCCGTTGCGCTTCTGCAAATCCTTCAGGAATTTTTCGAGCGGAATCTGATACAAGGCTGCCAGCGACTGCGCGCGTTTCAGAATTTCTTCCTGCGACACCTTGAGTTCTTCCTTCTCCGCAATGCGCTGGATCAAAAACGTCAGTTTCACGCGTTCCTTCGCATTGTAGGTGGCCGCCGAATAGATTTGCTCTTTTTGCTGCTCAATCATCTCGCGGGTAACGCCGCGCTTGGTGTTCTGCCGCACGATGTCATAGACGGCGTTGCGCGTCTCCTGCGCGACCGCCGATTCCGGCAGCTCAAAATTCACGCGGTCAAGCAGCCCGCGGATGACTTGCGCGCGAATGGATTTGGCCTGCGAATACTTTAACTCGTTCTCCAGGTCCCGGCGCACGCCTGCGCGCAGCTTCTCCAGATTCTCCGCGCCGTAAAGTTTGGCGAACGCATCGTCCACCGGCGGCAGGACTTTCTGTTTTATCTCCACGACTTCAATATCAAAAACGCCTTTTCTGCCCGCCAGTTCCTTCGTCACGAAATCAGCCGGGAAATCCACGCCGACTGCGCGTTTGTCGCCGGCTTTGGCGCCGGTGAGCGCCTCGGCGAAACCCGGCAGGAACGCCTCCGGCCCGATGTCCACCCAGAAATTTTTCTGCTCCGCCAGCCCTTTCGCCGTTGGCGCGATGTCGGTGACGGGCTTGCCGTCGCACGTGCCGGTGTAATTCACCACCGCGATGTCGCCCGGATGCGCCTCACGCGCGACCGGCTCGAACTTCGTGTGCTGCCGCCGGAGCAATTCCACCGCATGCTCCGCGTCGGCGTCGGTGACGGACCTGGTCTCGCGCTTGACCCGCAGTCCTTTATAATCGGGCATTTGAAATTCCGGCGCGGTCTCGATGGTGGCGGCAAATTGCAGCGCCTGGCCGCGGCCAAATTGGATTTCCTCGATGTCCGGGTAGCCGACCACGGCGATTTTCTTTTCGTCCACCGCCTTGCGATACGAATCGCCGATGAGCTTGCGCTTGGCCTCGGCCTTGATGTCGGCCTCGTATTTTTTGGCCACCAGCTCGCGCGGCGCCTTGCCTGGGCGGAACCCCGGGAGCGACGCCTGTTTCTGGAAATCCTTCGTGACGGCGGCAAAAGCTTCGTCCACGGCCTTCGCGTCCACTTCCACCCGCACCAATTTCTTGCACGGGGCCAGCGTTTCAACTGTGATGTTCACAAAAATTCTCTTGTCAGCGAGCCGCGCAGCTTACGTGGATGGTGCCAATTCCGTCAATGGTTTTGATGGCTTGGCGGCGCTGTTTCCGCTTTGATGTTGTCGAATGAAGCCAGTGTACTTCGTCACCGGCACGGACACCGGCGCCGGCAAAACGGTGCTGACCGCGCTCCTGACGCGATTTCTCCGCAACCGTGGCTTGAAGGTGGCCGCGCTCAAGCCGATCTGTTCCGGCGGTCGCAACGACGCGCGCGCGCTCCGTGCCGCATTGAACGGCGCGCTATCGCTCGACGAAATCAATCCGTGGCATTTTCGTTCGCCCATTGCGCCGTTGCTCGCCGCGCGTTGCGAACGGAAGCGCGTCAGGCTGGCCGACGTACTCACCCACGTCCGGGCGATGCAAAAAAACTTTGACGTTTTCTTAATTGAAGGCGCCGGCGGTTTGCTGAGTCCGCTCGGCGAAAATTTTGATTCGCGCGACCTTATCACCGCCTTGCGTGCGAAGCCGCTGGTCGTCTGCCCAAACCGGCTGGGCGCGGTAAACCAGGTTTTGCTTGCGCTGGAAGCCCTGCCGGCGGCCATCATCAAACGGACGCGCATCGTTTTGATGTCGCCGCAAAAGCCCGATGTCTCGACCGCGACCAATGCAGGTTTGCTCTCGGAATTTTTTGACACAAAACGGATTTTCCTGCTGCGCTGGCTGGGCAATCGTATTGAGCCGGTTCGCGTTTTGAACGATCCGCATGCGGGGCGGGTCTTTGAAGCGATCCTGCAAGCATGAGTCAATTTTTCGGAGGCTTGTCCGGCGGGACGGTGGTGCGGGTTTGGGTGAATGTCTGGCGACAGGGCCGGCCATTTTTGTAGAGTTCGAGCCGTTGCTTCATGGCCGGAACATCCCCGTTTTGCCCGTAAGCCGTTGCAAATTTGATGGCGGTTTCCTCTGCTTGACCGGCCTCCGGAAACCGGCCGATTTCGGCATAGGCCATCGCTATCGTATCGAACGCCAGCGGTTGCGTCTCCTGCGTCAGGTGGTTCGCCTTCGCCGCCAGGGCCAGGGCAATTGTACCCTGGCGAATCGTTTCGTTTTCGTCTGAAGCCAGCACGCGTGCTACATAGATGAGTATTTCAAAATCATTCGAGCTGAGCCGCAAGGCGCGGCGGAAACAGGAGATCGCTGCGGCATCGTGGCCCTGCAAAAGCAAGGCCCGGCCCATTTGAAATTGGAGGTCGGGGTTTTCCGGATCGAGCCGCGCGGTTTGGGTGTATTGTTGGATGGCCTCGTCCAATCTGCCGAGCTGGACGAGCACCATGCCGAGGTTGATGTTCGCCGGAACATTAAACGGATCGAGTCGCAACGATCTCCGGTACTCGGCCAGGGCCTCGTCCGGTTTGCCCATTTCATCCAACAAGGTGGCCAGGTTGTTCCGGGTGTCCGCGCTGTTTGGTTCGATCCGCAGCGCCTCACGATATTCCGCCAGCGCTTCATTTTGCCGGCCTTCCCGGGCGAAGGCCTGGCCGAGATCGGAATGGGCGGTGGCGTTGTCTTTTGTAACCATGAGCGCGTGGGAAAAGAGCGCTTCGCTGTTCCGCCAGTAATGCAATTGAGATTCCGTCAAAACCAGACAGCTGGCAAGTGTCAGGCTGGCTGCGACGGTGGCGGCGATGAAGCCCGGTCGAAGTCGCGCCAGCAAATCTTTGATGCCAAAAACGACGGCAATGAACACGCCGATCAGCGGAACATACGTGTAGCGGTCGGCCAATCCCTGGCGGCCGACCTGCACAAGGCCGATCACCGGCACCAGGGTTCCCAAAAACCAAAACCAGCCGACGAGAAAATACGGATACGAACGGCGCGTGCGCCAGGCCAGCCAGGTAATGGCGGACAAAACAACCAAGGCGATGGCGGTCATCGTTCCCAGCCGCGCAGGATGGGTTTGCAGTGGATACACGATCGCCAGGTCCACTGGCCAGACGGTTTTCAACAGGTAACGTCCATAAGACACGAGCGTGTTGGCCAGCCGCAGGGGCAGCGGGTAGGCCGCAAGGGTTACCACCGCCTTCCCGGCGCGTTGAGCCAGAAATGTGGCCCCACAGCAAAGGATTGTGAGCAGGAAGAACGGCCATTTTTCCAACGTCAAACGTTGCAGGGTCGAAAATTCAAAGTTTGCGGTTGAAACCCGTTGCAACGGCCAATAGTCCAAAAGCAACAGGACAAACGGCAGAGTTACCAGCATCGGTTTGGCCATCAAACCAAGCGCAAAAAAAAGCCAAGCGCACCAAAAAAGGCCGCGCCGCTTTTCCTGGACATGGCGCACGTAGGCTGAAAGCGCCAGCAATTCGAAGAATGTGCTCAACACATCCTTGCGTTCGGAAATCCAGGCGACCGACTCCACGTGCAGCGGGTGCCAGGCGAACAGCGCGGCGACAATGGCGCTGGGCCATAAAGCGCCGGTCAGGCGCAACAGCAACAGCAACAGCAAGACGGCATTGGCCGTGTGGAACAACAGGTTGACGAGATGCGGACGGCCCGCATTCAGGCCGAACAATTCGCAGTCGAGCATGTGCGACAACACGGTCAGCGGATGCCAGTTGCCGACCAACTGATGCGTGAAGGCCCATTTGACGCCACTCCACGTCAAACCATTTTGGACGACGCGATTTTGATAAACATAGCCTCCATCGTCGAAATCAATGAAATCGTACCGCGTCACCGGCGAATAAACCGCCAGCGTGATGAGCGCGAGCAGCAGAGCGATGAGACGCACACGAGTCACGGGTTCTTTTGTATGCGATTTTGCCGGTTCGGCAAGGATGGAGATGGCGTTCATTTTTTTGCCGGCACGTTGGTGAACAGGAACGACTCCCGCCACGGCTGGTGATTTTTGTAAAGCTGCAACCGTTGTTGCAACGGCTCGAGTTTTTTCATTCGGGCAGCGGTGGCGAGGTCAATCGCCCTCTGGGTCATTTCCTGCGCGTTGGTGAAATCGCCGGTCTCGGCGCAGGCCATGCCGAGCGCGTCGAGCACGAACGGCTGCGCGCCGTCCGTCAGCGCGTTCGCCTCGGCCGCAAGCACCCGCGCGGTTTTCCCGTCGCGAATTTGAGGATTTTCGTCGGCGGACAACACGTGGGCGGTGAAGGCGAGGATTTGGAAATTGTCCGGCCCAAGCCGCAGCGCCTCGCGCAACTGGTCAATCGCTCCGGCATCGCGGCCTTGCTTCAGCAACGCTTTGGCCATCTCAAAATGCGGCCAGGGATAAGCGGGATCGAGCCGGGCTGCGTTGGTAAATTCATTCATGGCTTCGCTGAACCGGCCGAGTTCGGCGAGCACGCTGCCGAGGCCGTCATGCAAAGACGGCAGTTCCGGATTCAGCGACACGGCTTCGCGATACTCGGCCAAGGCCATCTCCGGCTGGCCCATTTTATCGAGCAGGTTACCGAGGTTATTGTGGGTTTGGTAGCGCCCCGGCGCCAGCCGCGCGGCGGCGCGATATTCGGCCAGCGCTTCATCCCATTTTCCCTGCTGTTCCAGTGCCACTCCAAGATCGGCGTGGGCGATGTCATTGTCCGCGGTCACGGCGAGCGCGTGGCGAAAGAGCGTTTCGCTGTCACGCCAAAAACGCAACTGATGCTCCGTGGCCAAAAGGCAGCCGCCCAAGACTAAAACCGCCGCCGCGACCACGGCAAGGGGGGGAAATCGAAAGCGCATGGCCAACTCGCGGAATCCGAACGCGACGGCGAGGAACAAGCCGATGGAAGGAATGTAAGTGTAACGGTCGGCCAGCGCCGCGCCGCCGACCTGCACCAGGCCGATGACGGGCACGAGCGTCCCCAAAAACCAAAACCAACCGACGAGCAAAGACGGACTCCACCGGCGCGTGAGCCAGGCAACGGCGGAAATGAGGATCAAGGCGGCGACGGCCATGGCGATGGCCAGCGCCGGAATCTTGCCTGGCATTGGATAAATAACAGCGAGATCGGCCGGCCAGATCGTCTTCAGCAAATAACGGCCGACGGCCACTGGCATATTTCCCAAGCGGTGGCCGAACGAAACTTTTGCCAGCGAGACGACCGCTTCCCCCTGGCGCTGCGCCAAAAAAGTGACAATGCAGGAACCGATGGTAAGCACAAAGAACGGCCACTTCTCCAAGACCAATTGCAGAACCCCAGTCTCCCGCCACTCGTCCGCCGCGCTGAAGCGCTGCGAAAGCGGGTCACCTGTCACTCTCTTGAGCGGCCAGAAGTCCAGCAGCAACATCACAAACGGCAGTGTCACCAGCATTGGCTTGGACATCAAACCGAGTGCGAAAAAGACCACGGCCAGCCAATAAAAATGTGACGAGTGACACGTGACGCGTGACAAGACCGGCGTTTGCACAGGTTCTTTTCCTGTCACCTGCCACCTGCCACTTGTCACTGCCCTGGCATACGCCAGCAGCGTCAACAGTGCGAAAAACGTGCTCAGAACATCCTTGCGTTCCGAAATCCACGCGACGGATTCGACGTGCAGCGGGTGCCACGCAAACAGCGCCGCGACAAACGCGCTGGGCCACAGCGCCCGCGTCAGTCGAAGCCACAAAGCAAAAAGCAGGACGACGTTGGCCGCGTGAAACAAAACGTTGACGAGGTGCTGCGGGCCGGGGTTTAATCCAAAAAGCTGGCAATCCAGCATGTGTGAGAGCCAGGTGAGCGGATGCCAGTTGCCGGCGTGCCAGGCCGTGAAGGCCCATGCGACGCCGGCCCAAGTCAGGCCGTTTTGGACAACAGGATTTTCCGTGACGTAATCGCTGTCGTCATAAACCAAGAAGTTGCAGCGGCACACCGGCAGATAAACCAGCAGTGTGACCAGCGCGAGCAGCAAACCGATGAGGCGTGGACGGGCCTTCGCCGCGCCGAAGTGTTTGTGTTGGAAAGCCGCACCGGCGCCTGCCGGGCAGGTTTCCTGGCTTTCGCGGTTCTGGCTTCGGCCACGCAGGCGGGACATCGGCTTTCTTTTTAAGCGATTTTGCCCGTCCGGCAAGCGCAGAGAATTTTTCCAGCAAAAAGGCTTGGCATTCCCCGCGCGGCGATTAATAATTTGTCCGGCAGGTAGAGGCTCGACCGCCTGCCGCTTGGCCGCTACATCGGTTCCTCACGACCAAGTTGCCAGTCGTTATGATGAGCGGATTTTCGTTTATTGTCGTGGGGGCCGCTTCGAATCAGGCGGAACTCATCTACGTTTGGAAACAGGCGACGCCGGAAGGCAAGGCTGTCATCGCCTGTCTCTTTGTCTTTTCCATCATCGCGTGGTCGGTGATGACGTTGAAGGCCATGCAAATGCGCCGCGCCCGGAAGTTGAACCTGTATTTTTCCACCGAATTTCGCGCCCAGAAATCCGTGCTGGAGATTTTCGACCGCAGCCTGCAGGTGGAAGGCTGCCCGCTGTTCATGGTTTATCAGGCCGGCTGCTCGCAATTGGACGCGCGGCTGCGCGGTCCCGGCGGCGACCGGCGCAAGCAACGCGTCACGCTCAAAAACATGGAACACGTCAAACGCGCCATCGAAAACGTTGTTGCGCAGGAATCATTGAAACTGGAATCCGGTTTGATTTGGCTCGCCATCGCCGTGAGCGGCGCGCCGTTTCTCGGTTTGCTTGGCACGGTCTGGGGCGTGATGAGCGCGTTCGGCGGCATTGCGCAGGCGCCGCAAGGCGCGGCCACGCTCGCGGCCATGGCGCCCGGCGTCGCCGCGGCGCTTATCACCACCGTCGCGGGGTTGTTGGTGGCGATTCCCTCGATGTTCGGCTACAACTGGCTCGTGCACAATTTGCGTGTGTTCACCGTCGGCCTCGACAATTTCGCGCAGGAACTTGTTTCCAAAATGGAGTCGGAGTATCTGGAAGAGGAGTAAGTTGCAGCCATGCGACGATTTTCACAACGCAGTTATCTGGTGACGTTGAGCGAAATCAACATCACGCCGCTGCTCGACCTCGCGTTCGTGCTGCTCATCATCTTCGTCATCACCACGCCGCTGCTGGAGCAGAGCATCAACCTCAAGCTCCCGCGCGGCGGCCAGCCGGACCAATCCGTGACCAAACGCGACATCCGCACCGTCGAAATCAGCAACACGGGCGTTTATGCGCTCGACCGGCAGCGGATGCCGTTCAACGAATTGATAGCGCGGCTGGCGGCGGAATTTCGCTCGAACCCGAACCTCATTGTTTACATCCGCGCGGACGAGGACGGGCCTTATAAAAACGTCGCGGCGCTGTTTGACGGCTGCCAGCGCTACGGCATTACGCGCTACTCGCTCCGCACCGAACCGGCCAAATGAACCGTTTGCAAAAAAAATGCGCGATTGTGACCGTAGGCTTTCACCTGCTGCTGGTGGTGATTTTGATCGTCGGCCCTGGATTCTTCGCGCCGAAACCCAAGGCGGATGACCTGCAGATTCTTGATGTCATCCCGGCCAACTTGATTGACGCCGCGTTCAACAGCGGCGTCCACAATGCAACGCCACCACCGCCCACACCGGTGGTTACCCCGCCGCAACCGGCTCCGACTCCTCCGCAGCCGGTGATCGCCCCGCCACCCCCGGTCAGAGTGGAAACGCCGGAACCCGTCAAACCGCTTGTGAAGGAGTTGACACCGGCACCGAAGCCCGCCGAAAAACCGAAAATTCAAATCAACACACAATTGGTGACCCGCATCGCACCGAAAAACACGACCGCCACAACTGCGCCAGATGATTCGCGCCGGCAACAGCGATTGCGGCAGCAGGCATTCCAGAAGGCCATCCAGAGTTTGAAAGCAAATTTCAAACCCGGCACGGTGATTGACGTTCCCGGCAACAGCAGCGGCCCGTCTTACGCCAGTTACCGGGATGTTCTGGCCAGCGTCTATTATCAGGCCTGGGAAATGCCCAACGACGCAAATGCCGACGATGAAACCGTGCTGGCTTCGGTTACAATTGCACGCGACGGCGCTGTCATCTCGGCTCGCATTATTACGCCTTCGGGCAACACAGCCGTTGACCGCTCGGTGCAGGCGACTTTGGAACGCGTGAAATCCATTGCCCCGTTTCCGGACGGGATGAACGAGGAGCAGCACACTTTCCAGATCAATTTTGAACCAAAGACCAAAAAATCAATCGGATGAAATCAACGACTTTAACAAATCTCTGTTGCCTCGCGGTTGTCCTGTTCGGATTTCGCGCGTTTTCACAGAATGACGAACCCATCAGAATCGTGAAGTCCTGGGAGCCAGGCATTGAAAAACCAATTCCCGTTTCGCTCGACGGTTTCACCGGCGAGGTCGCCGAGGTTTTGAAATTCGATCTTTACGTGCAGGGGTTCAGCTTTGTCTCTCCCGACGCTGCGCAATATCTCATCAGCGGCAGCAACGCCGGCAACGTGCAGGGCCGGGTGACGGACCGGTTCAGCAAGAACTCGCTGCTCGCGCGCAGCTACACCGGCGCGTCGTTGCGGCGGGAGGCGCACGCGTTCGCCGACGACATCGTGTTCGCCATCCGCCACGACAAAGGCATTGCGCTCACCAAAATCGCGTTCAAGGCGGAACAGCCTGATGGCAACGGCGAAATTTACGTCGCCGACTTCGACGGCCAAAACCACCAAGCCGTCACGCACGACGGCGCCATTGTCGCCGCGCCCGCGTGGGTGCCCGGCCGCCTCGCGCTGTATTACACCTCCTACAAACTCGGCAACCCGGACATTTTTTATCACGACCTCACCACGGGCCAGCGCCGCGCCATCGCGCGCTATTCAGGTTTGAACACGGCTGCCGCCGTTTCGCCGGACGGCACGAAGGTGGCGATGATTTTGAGCAAGGGCGGCAGCCCGAACGTTTATGTCTGCAACGCCGACGGCACGGACTTGAAAAAGTTGACGAGCACGAGCGAAGACTCGTCGCCGTGCTGGTCGCCGGACGGCCAGTGGATTTGTTTTGCGACCAAGATCAACTCGCGGCGGTTGCTGGCCAAGGTGCCGGCCCGCGGTGGCGAAATTCAAATCGTCAAAACCGTCGGCGTGTCGAATCCGACCGAACCGGACTGGTCGCCGGACGGGAAATGGATCGCATTCACGTCGCAAGCTCGCGAGTTTGATGTTTGCGTGGTGCCTGCCACCGGGGGTGACGTCACCATCATGGTGCCCGGCGAGGACCCGTCCTGGGCGCCGAACTCCCGGACGCTGGTCTATGTACGGCGCACGGCTTCCTACCGATATGTGCTGTCTTTGCTTGACGCGCCGACCAAACAAGTCAAAGATGTGGCCCGAGTTTCGGGAAGCGATTCTCAACCTGCTTGGGCACGGTGATTTTGAATTTTCACGAACCTTTAACTGAATTTTAACAAAGCAAAAACATGAAAACGACAAAACTGATTTTTCCACTGGTGCTCGCGCTGGCCGCCACCCTCGCCACGACGGGCTGCAAACATAAGCCCGTTGGCGTCACGCAACTGCCGGGGCAACCGCCACCCCTCGTAAACCAGCCGGGGCCGGGCGAAACTTTGCCGCCGGGACCGACGGTCAATCCAGGGGAACAGCCGGGTGGCGGGCCAATGGCCGCGCCGACAATGTTTGACAACATGGTGGAAGACCGCGACGCGCTGGCGGCATATACGATCCATTTCGCGTATGACAGCTCCGTAATCCGCAGCAGCGAGAAGGCGAATCTGGCCTCGGTCGCCCAACAATTGAGCGGTGATGCCAGCACCAAGCTGCTCATCGAGGGCAATTGCGACGAACGCGGCACGGAGGAATACAACCGGTCGCTCGGCGAACGCCGCGCACTGGCGGCCCGTGAAGCGCTCGCCAAACTGGGCGTGGATCCGATGCGCATTGAGACCCGAAGTTTCGGCAAGGACAAGCCGGTGGATCCCGGCCACGACGAATCCGCCTGGGCCAAGAACCGCCGGGACGATTTCGTCCTCCTGCATCCGAAAGCCGGGATGTGATTTCGGAGCGCGGACGGCTCGTCCGCGGTTTTCTCCGAGGTGACACTTTGAATGTCAAGGCGCGGGCGGGCCGCCCGCGTTCCTTTTTTTGCCGCTTTACTAATTCCCGGAACGGGCGTACGCTTGTTGAGGCTCGACAAAACTTATGAATGTCATGTTTGCATTGATGGGTCTCGGTGGCTGGGAGTGGGTCATCGTGGTTTTGGCCGTCCTGCTTTTGTTCGGCTCCAAACGCATCCCGGATCTGGCCCGGAGTCTGGGCCAGAGCATCAAGGAATTCAAGAAAGGGGCGCGCGAGGTGACAGATGAAATTCAAAACGCGGCGAACGAAACACCCGCCCAGCCGAATAAATCCGCCAAGAACGGCCAGTCGCAGCCCGGTCAGCCCGCTTCGCCGCCTTCCAACCCGCCAAAGGTCTGAGGGCGGAGAGCTTTCCCGGCATGGCGGGCGATAACGAAGCGAAGCGTCCCGACGAGGCCGAAGGCGGCCCGGTCAAAACTTTTCTCGAACACCTCGAAGATTTCCGCTGGGTGCTCATCAAGAGCCTCGCCGCGTTGTTTCTGGGAATGCTGGTCTGCCTCTTTGCCGCCAGCGACGTTGTCCGCATCATCAAATGGCCGTTGACGCATGCTTGGATTCATTACTCCGGCACCAACCAGATCGTCGCCGTGAGTTTCGGCACGAACCGTCTCGGCAATTTTCCGCTCACGCCCGAACAGCAACAGTTGCTGGACCTGGGCACGAACCGATTCGTGGCCGTTGAAATCGAGCCGCTCGTCATCGGGACCAACCGCGTGCTTGGCTGGCATGTCAATCCCGATCCGAACGTGGCCGCCGAGGCGCGACGGGCCAGAATTGACTTGATCAACCTCAGCCCGGCGGGCGGCTTTGTCGTCGCGTTCCAGGTCGGCTTGTATGGTGGCGCGGTGGTGGCCTCGCCGTTCATTTTTTACTTTGTGGCCGGGTTTGTCTTTCCGGCGCTGAAAATGCGCGAACGAAAATACGTTTATCGCGGTCTGGCCATCGGCGTTGGCCTGTTCTTCGCGGGTGTGGCCTTTTGTTACTTCGCGCTGATGCCGGTCGCGCTGTCGGCAGCGCAGATGTATTCGCAATGGCTTGGCTTCGGCGCGTTCCAATGGCGGGCGGAGGATTACATCGGTTTCGTCTGCAAATTCATGCTCGGCATGGGGCTGGGCTTTGAATTGCCGGTGGTGATTCTCACGCTGGTGAAAATCGGCGTGCTCGACTACCGCACGTTGTCAAAGGCGCGGCGGTACATGATTGTCATCAACCTGTTTCTCGGCGCAGTCCTGACGACCCCGGAGGTCATCACGCAACTGGTCATGTTCGTGCCGCTGCAATTGCTTTACGAAATCACCGTCTGGATTGCGTGGTATTGGGACTGGAAAGAAAGAAAACATGCTTTACATCCGGCGGATTCGGCGTAAGTTCGGCTCGTCAACAAGAAAAACCGTATGCGAAACGTAATGCCTTTTCTCACCGTGGTCACGCTGGCCGCGTTGCTCACTTCCGGTTGCGCCGGGCCGGAACAGAAACTCGGCCGCGGCATGAATAACTTCTACGAAATTGTCCGCATGGGCGAAATGCGCCGCAGCATCGAGCAGACAGCGGTGCTGGATTCGCCGGACGCCGGCTACACGACTGGTGCCGTGCGCGGCTTGGATCGCTCACTGGCCCGCACCGGCCTGGGCGTGTTTGAAATCGTCACCTTCCCGCTGCCGCCTTACGGACCGATGTTCACCAGTTACCTCAATCCCGACCCCGTTTACCCCGAAAGCTACAAACCGGGCCTGATTTCGGACTCGACGTTTGACACGGACACCTATACCGGTTTCACAGGGGGCGATGTCGCGCCATTTATTCCCGGCAGCCGGTTCAAAGTCTTCGACAATTGACCGTGTCCGGATCCGTTTTCATCAACGCGCCAACCCTCCTGCGTCGGCGCGTTTTTCTTTTGTGAGACCATGGCGCTCGAACGGAAATCCCCCTGCAAGGTTAATTTGCTGTTGAACATCCTGGGCCAACGGCCCGACGGTTATCACGAACTCGAGACCGTCATGCATCCGGTCAATCTTTTTGACGAAATCCGCTTCGCGCGCGGCGGAGACGGAATTCAACTCACCTGCAATGAACCGGCCCTGCCGGTGGACTCAAAAAATCTCGTTTACCAGGCGGCGGATGCGTTTTTGAAACTTCACCACCTGCGCGACGGGGTCCGCATTCACCTCCAAAAGCGGATCCCCCTGGCGGCGGGACTCGGCGGCGGCAGCGGCAACGCCGCAACGACATTGCTCGCGCTGAACGAACTGTTTGACCAGCCGCTTTTAACCGCAAAACTGAATGAACTCGCCGCGTCGCTTGGGTCGGACGTGCCGTTCTTTCTGCAACCCCGGCCGGCGCTCGCCACCGGGCGCGGCGAGCAAATCCAGCCGCTGGATTTTTTCCCAGCGCTGCGCGGCAAGGCGTTCCTGCTGATTCATCCCGGGTTCGGCATCTCGACCGTTTGGGCATATCAAAGCCTCGCGCGGTTTCCGGCGGCATTGAACGGCCGGCGGGGCCGCGCGGAAAAGTTGGTTGCCTTGCTTCAGGCAGGGGATTTGCGCGCCGCCAGCGGCGAATTTTTCAATGCGCTGGAGGCGCCCGTGTTGGAAAAATATCCCGTGCTCGCGTTGTTCCAGGAATTTCTGCGCGCAAACGGTGCACTCGCCGCGCTCCTGTCCGGCAGCGGTTCGACAACGTTCGCCATCGCCGAAAATGTCGCCGCCGCCGAATCATTGGCGGGAAAATTCAAGGCGAAGTTCGGGCAAAACTGCTGGACGGCAGTGGTGCCGGCCTGAAAAGCTCCAAGCACCAACAACCAAACTCCAAGGAAGCACCCGATCTCAAATTCCAAAACCGGCTTCCGACCGCTGCTTTGAAATTTGGCGATTGAAGTTTCTCTGGATGTTGGCGCTTGGAATTGGGAGCTTCAATGTGGCCGTTTGACCTTCGCCAGCGCAAATTCCAGCATTTCCTTCGCCGCCGGAACTTTGAACGCGAGCGCGACGACGCCATAAATCAATCCCGCCGCCGTTGCCGGTACAAACACCGCGCCGATTTTTAACACGACGGTTTTGTGACCAAGAAAGTTTTCCCACGACCACCAGCCCAGCCACGCCATCAGCCCAGCCAGGATGCCGGCGAAGGCCAGCGGTGGAAATGTGGCGCGTAACGAATCCATTTCGAGTTTGCCCAGCTTTTTCCGCAAGGCGAAAAGCAGCAGGCTGGCGTTGCAAATGGAGGTGATGGTGTTGGCGATGCCGAGCCCGCCCTGCCGCAATGGCACGACCAGCAGCGCCGACAAAACCAGATTGACCGTAAGGCACGCGAGGCTGATTTTCATCGGCGTTTTGGTGTCGCCCAGCGCGAAAAAGGCCCGCGCCAGAATGTTGACCGTCGAAAATGCCACCAACCCCGGCGCCAGGCACTGCAGCGCTAGCGTCGCACGGTCGGTCGAAGCGGCGGTGAATCTGCCGTGTTCAAACAGCAGCCGAATGATTGGTTCGGCCAGCACGACCAGCAGGATGGCCGCAATCAGATTCGCGAACAGCAATGTGCCGATTCCCTGCCGCAGCGTGCCGCGGAACTCGGAATAATTTTTTTCCGCCGCCAGCCCCGAAAGCGTTGTCAGCAGATACGTCGCCAGCGAAATGCCGAACATGCCCTGCGGCAGTTCCATCAGGCGCACGGCGTAATCGAACGAGGCGTTGATCTGCGGGTTGACGTAAAAAGCGATGGTCTGTGTCAGCAGCACGTTGATTTGAAACGCGGCGACGCCGATGGTCCCCGGAATCATGCGGGTCACGACCAGCCGCACGGTTTCATTTTGCCACGGCGAAACCCATTGGTAACGGAAGCCGTCACGCCAGAGCGTCGGCAGTTGAAAGGCCGCCTGCGCCACGCCCGCCGCCAGCACGCCGATGGCCAGCGCAAAAATCTGCTCATGCAACTCGTGTCCCATCCTGGGCGCAAGCCAGAGGACGGACGCGATCATCACGACATTGAGCATCGTCGCGCCCATGGCCGGAATGAAAAAATGGCCGCGCGCGTTGAGCATGCCCATCATCGCCGCCGCCAGACAGACGAGCAGCATGTAGGGAAACATCACGCGCAAGAGCCGCAGCATGAGTTCGGTGCTCTCGTTGAATTGATGAACGGCCAGCGCAATCGAGAGGCCGAGCATGACCACGCCGATGATCACGGCCGCCGCGATAACGAGGCCGGAAATGACGGCGTTGGCCGCACGCCACATTTCGATTTCGCCATGCGTCTTCTCCTTGGCCTTGAATATTGGGACGAACGCCGCAGTCAATGCGCCTTCGCCCAGCAGCCGGCGGAACAAATTCGGAATGAGAAACGCGAGTTTGAACGCGCCCGCCACCCGGGTGTCACCCATGAAATTCGCATAGACCATCTCGCGCACCATGCCGAACAGGCGGCTGATGAGCGTGGCGGCGGCCATCGCGCCGGACGATTTCAACATTTTGGACACGCGCCAAGCTTAGGTTCAAAGTTCAAAGTTCAAAGTTCAAAGTTTCCTGCCGGAGCGCGAGTTGTCCCAACTCGCAGCACGTCCGGCTTTTCCAACCGCAGCGGATTGAGGACAATCCGCGCTCCGCCGGCTCAATTGGCCATTGGCAACTGGCCATCTGCAATTTAATCTGCCCGCGTGAGCATTCTGGAAGAACTGAAATGGCGCGGGCTGGTCGCCGATTGCACCGACGCGGCGGAATTGGAAAAGAAAGTGGGACAGGCTTCCAGCCTGTCAAACGAGACCGGCAAGATGCCTGTTCCACAACCCATCACGCTTTACTGCGGGTTCGACCCGACCGCCGACAGCCTGCACGTTGGCAATCTCGTGCCGTTGCTGGCGCTGCGACGGTTTCAGTTGCTCGGCCATCATCCGATTGCCGTTGCCGGCGGGGCGACTGGCATGGTGGGCGATCCCAGCGGCAAGACCCAGGAGCGCCAGTTGCTGACCAAGGAAATTCTGGAACGCAACATCGCCAGCGTGAAAGTCCAACTGGCAAAACTTTTGGATTTTGAGACGAAGCAAAACCCGGCGCGGGTGGTGGACAACGCCTCGTGGACAGCCAACGTTTCGTTCCTCGATTTCCTGCGGGACATCGGGAAACATTTTTCCGTAAACCAGATGGTCGCCAAGGAAAGCGTCCGCGCGCGGATGGAAGACCGAGAAGCAGGCATCAGCTATACGGAATTCAGCTACATGCTGCTCCAAGCGTTCGATTTTTTCGTGCTCTGCCGCGATCACAACTGCGAATTGCAAATCGGCGGCAGCGATCAGTGGGGTAACATCACCGCCGGCATTGACCTTTGCCGGAAGAAACTGGGCAAGACGGTTTATGGCCTGACGCTCCCGCTCATCACTAATGCCGACGGCACAAAATTCGGCAAGACCGAAGCTGGCGCCATCTGGCTCGACCCCAAACGCACGAGCGTCTATCGCTTTTATCAATTCTGGATAAACACCGACGACCGCGACGTCATCCGGTACCTGAAATATTTCACGTTTTTGAAACGTGAAGAAATCGAATGGCTTGAAAAACAGCATTCGCAAGATCCAGGGGCACGCAACGCACATAAGGCTTTAGCCAAAGCGGTAACCGACTTGATTCACGGCGAAATTGCGACATCGGAAGTAATTCGTGCGAGTGAAATTTTTTTCCGAAGTGAAGGCGAAATTTACGGGGTCTCCGAAGCCACATTTAACGAAGCCATCGGCGAACTTCCAACGAAGGAAATAGATAAAACGAAATTGGAAGGTGCGGGAATTCCGCTTGTCGAACTTTTGGTTCTTGCGGGCTTGAGCACATCAAAGGGACAAGCCCGGAAGGACATTCAGGGCGGAGGAATAAATCTTAACAATATGCGGATGACAAACTTTAATCATGCTGTAATGGCTGGAGATTTTTTATTCTTCGGCAAACACCTCCTGCTGCGCAAAGGCAAAAAGAATTACGTCGTCGTGACAGCGAAGTGATTTTATTGCAGTTCTCCGCGGGCTTTGGCTTCCGCCCGCGCGCGGCGGACGCTTTCTTCGTAAAGGCGGTCTTGCTGTTTCTCCTGCGAAGTTTCGTCCGTTTGGCGGGGCAGGGAATTGATATGTGGGAACTGGCCGTCGAAAGCCGGGTCAATCGCCAGAATCCGTTTCGCCAGCGGCGGATGCGTGGACAGAAAATCAAACCACGGGTCGTAAGCGGAATTGGCGAAATACAAATGGCTGGCGGTTTCGGCAAAGGGCGTGTCGAGCCGGCCGGCTTTGTAAAGTCCGCCGATTTTCTTGAAGGCGCCGGTGATGCCCGCCGGATTGCGCGTGAATTGAACGGCGGTGGCGTCCGCCAGCCATTCGCGCTCGCGGCAAATCAGGCTTTTGATCAATCGTACGGAGGGCGCGCTGATGCCCCCAATAATCAAAAATAAAAGGCCAATCGGCGCGGTCGGTAGAAAAACCGGACTGGTCCCCTCGTCAAAAATGGATTCGCCGATTTCCGGCGCGCGCGTCGAGCCGCGCACCAGGATGCGGCCGACAATCGTCGGCCAGAAAAGGCCGTGCGCCAGCGCCATCAACTTCATGTTCAGCCGCGTGTCGCCGTTCACCACGTGGCTGAATTCGTGCGCGATGATTCCCTGCAATTCGTCGCGGTTCAGCAATTTCAACGCGCCGAAAGTGACGCCGATGGCCACGTCGTCGCGCGCATTGCCCGCGGCAAAGGCGTTGATACCACGTTCGCAGTCGAGCACATAAATTTCCGGCACCGGCACGCCGGCGGCGACGGCCATTTCCTCGATGACATCACGCAGTCGCTTCTCGTCCGGGTTGGCGGGTTTTCCTTCCAATTTTCGGCCCCCGAGCAGTTCCGCCACCGCCGATCCGCCCCCGGAGAGCAGGCGCATTTTATAGAGGCAGCCCAGCGCGGTGGAAAGCAAGGTGCCGACCGTCACCCAGAAGGCCAGGCGCGGATCCCAGATGAATTGAAAAAAGGTTGTGCTGGTTGCCAGCGCCGACGAAAAAAAGCGGATGGGCACGGCCAGAATCAAATACGTCAGGACGACAAACGCGAATACCGCCAGTCCGAACAGGTACAGGAGCAGGCGCGTTCGCCTTCTGGCGTGGGCTTCCTGGTCAAAAAAGTCCATGGGTTGCTTCTCGCTTGTAGCAGAAGGCGTTGCCGGGGAAAACACTTTTTGCTTTGCGAAGGCAACTTTGGACGCAACCGGATACCCCGCTATTTTTCTCCCTCTCTTCCTTGGCGGAGGAGAGGGGCGGGGTGAGGAGGCCTTTTATTTTCAAGCTCAAATCCCCTCGCCCCAGCCCTCTCCCCGCTCGGGCGGGGAGAGGGGGTCGGTCGCGCTTGCCAAGTTGCAATCGGCAACATTGGAGCCAGGCGGACACGCAGCTTTAATGCACCTCCGCGCGCGCTTCGAGAAATTTTTTCAATTCCAATGCGGCCTTGCCCCCGAAGCCGGGTACGGCGGCGATTTGTTCCAGTGTCGCTGTTCGCAACCGCTGCACCGAGCCGAATTTTTTCAGCAACGCCTGTTTGCGCCGGTCACCGATGCCGGGAAATTCATCCAGCACGCTCTCCGAAATCCGCTTGATGCGAAGCTGGGCGTTGTAGCTGTTCGCCACGCGATGGCATTCGTCGCGAATCCGCTGGAGCAATTTCACCGCTGGATGATTCAGGCCGGGCCGCAGCGGTTTGCTTTCGCCCGGCTGGTAAATTTCCTCAAACTCCTTTGCCAGTCCGATGACCGGAATTTTCTCGAGGCCAAGTTTTTCCAACTCTTCACATGCGGCGTTGAGCTGGCCTTTGCCGCCATCTATCAGGATCAGATCAGGCAGCGTAGGACAGGCGTCGCGCCTGTCTCCATCTTTTAGAATGGAAGTTTGAGACAGGCTGGAAGCCCGTCCTACGCTGGATTCGCGCAACAGCCGCGAATAGCGGCGGAAAACCACTTCCGCCATGCTGGCAAAGTCGTCTTGGCCTTCCACGGTTTTGATTTTGAACCGGCGGTAATTCGCGCGGTCAGGCCGGCCATTTTTAAAACTCACCAGCGACGCCACGGCGAACGTGCCGCTGATGTTGGAAATATCGAAGCCTTCGATGCGACGGGGCAGTTCGCGCAGGCCGAGCACTTTCGCCAGTTCGGCCAAATCGTTTTCCGGGTCGAGAGAAAACGGCAACGTGTAGGGCACGCGTTCGAATCTCCGCTCTTTCTTCGTCGTTTCGTTCAAGTCCCGAATGAGGTCGCGCAAGCCCGCGGCCTTTTCAAAATCCTGAGTTACTGCGGCCTTTTTCATTTCGGCTTCAAGCTGTTCCTTCATTTCCGCACATTGGCCTTGAAGGAAATCGCACGCGGCCAGCACCTGATCCAGATACTGTTCGCGCGTCACGTTGCCGATGCACGGCGCGGTGCAGTATTTCAAATGCGCGTAGAGGCAATGCTTGTAATCGGCCGCGCCGGGCGTGAACGCGCGGCAGCCGCGCAGATTGAATTGCCGCCGCACCAGCGCCAGCGTGTTGCGCAACGCACCCGAATTTGAGAACGGCCCGAAGTAACGCGCGCCGTCGTCCTTTTTGAACCGGGCGAAACTGAAGTTCGGAATTGGATCATTCAAATTCACTTTGAGCATCAGGAACCGTTTGTCGTCGCGGAAACTGACATTGTAACGCGGATGGAATTCCTTGATGAGCTTGCCTTCGAGCAGGAAGGCCTCGGGTTCGCTCCGAACGACATGGAAATCGAAATCACAAATCGCCTCGACGAGCGCGTTGAATTTCAGGTCCCAGCCCATGCGGCGCGAGGGATGGAAATACTGGCTCACGCGCTTGCGCAGGTCGCGCGCCTTGCCAACATAAATGACCGTGCCGAACCGGTCCTTCATCAGGTAAATGCCCGGCTTATGCGGCAGCGTGCTGACTTTTTTGCGGATGGCTTCGGTCGCAGGCACAATGGAATTTCAACGCAAAGGCGCGGAGACGCAAAGGTTTTTTAACCACGGAGGCAATTTTTGAACTGCGGTGGGAAGCGCAGCGCCACGCCGCTTTCGGAGGCTGGCGGACGTGTGAAAAGCGGTGTCGCCGCTACGCTCTGCCACCGCACTCCAAATCTTTGTCGAAAAGGAGCGGAATTTTGTTGTTGTCTTACGGATTTTTTGAAACGCGAAACATCGTGCGCCAACTTTATTCTGCCTTCTGCCTTCTGCCTTCTGCCTTTCCCGCCATGTGCCGGTGGACGAAGAAATAATAGAGTCCACCGAGCACGAGCGCGGTGCCGCCCACCCAAAATATCACGCGGTGCATTTCCCCTTTGGTGATGTCGGCGCCGATGTTGATGCCGAGCCAGCACAACACCGAACACCAGATCGTTGCGCCAAGCAGCGTGAAGAGGGTAAACAACCGGTAATCCATCCGCGCGATGCCGGTGGGGATGCCGACGAGCTGCCGCGCGCCCGGCAGCAACCGTGCGACGAACACACCCATCGCACCGTAGTGCGCCATCCAGCGCTCGGCTTTTTCCAGCTTTTCCGGCGGAAACAAAACGAGCCGGCCATAGCGCAAAACGAGGGGCCGACCGGCGACGCGCGCCAGCCAATACATGATCGTCGCGCCCAGCCACGAACCGAACGCGCCGGTGACGACGATGCCGATTTGCGCCGGCCAGCCGGACAAATGGAACTGGAAAAGATTCAAGCCGCCGCCCGCCCACGCCAGATGCGCCGCGGGCGGGATGATGACCTCGCTGGGCAGCGGCAGGAAGGAGCTTTCCATGGTCATCAGCAGCACGACGAGCGGATAGCCGCCGGTTTTGAGCGCGCCGAGATACCAATGAATGAGCGGCTGGAAAATGGTTTTGAGCATCGGACGTTAAAAATGAGTCCGCTAATTACGCGAATTGGCGCGAATTGGAAAGGCGCAAAATTACTTTGGCGGATGCGCGTAAAAGTTCTGGATTTCTTCAGGTGTCGCCGGTTGCGGCCAGACCCAGTCCAGCGCATGCGGATTTTGCCAATAAAAACTCGAAGACTGGACGCCTTCCTCCAGCGAAGGATCGCCGCCGTCGTCCTTGCCGTTTTCGCCGACGGAATAAAGCAGAAAGGTGCCATCGGCGTTCCGCCGGTAACGCAACGGCTGGCCGTCCACCGGATCGAGTGGAATTGTCCGCAGAAATTCCGGCACCAGTGAATTCAAATCCAATGGATAATTTTCGTGTTTGAGTTGGCAGCGTTTCAAAGCAATGGCTGTAATCACTACCTCTTTCGCAGTTTCAGCGGTCATTACCCGCCTCACGGTTCCGCTCAATGCCACGATTGATTGGGAAAGCGTCGAGTGCATATCTATCTTTTCCGGATCAAAGGAGGTTGAGAATTCATCGTCCAGTTTGTCTATTCCAAGTGCCGCTAATTGGGATTCTTGATCATTAAGCGCAGTTTGAAACGAATGATTGGTTTCAGCAAATCGCACGGTGCCCAGCAATACTTCATAGCCCCTTAACGCGCGTAACTCATCGGGATAAGACCACCAATAGTGCCACATGAAAGTCTTGGTAGTCATCCTTGTCTGGTCCCAAAAAGTTCCATTCTCATCTGGAAGCCCCATTGCCTCTCGTGCCCTTTTGCCAAGATCAAAATAGTAGTGCTGTAATTCAAGGCTGGAACTTCGCCATTTCGCAAGAGTGATTTCTCCGATTACCCGTTCCATGGCCAGCGTATTTTCTCCATTCAGAATAAAATCCAAACTCGCCCAATCTTGCTGCAATTCCGTCAGTTGCTCGTCAGTCATGTTTGTTGACTGCAACGCTTCCCAATTGACGGTCAGGGCGATGTTGGCAATTGCAATGCGAACAAGTTCTGATATAACGAGCCGTTTGTTTCGCATTGCTTTTACGATGGCAAGCATCGTTTGCAAATTTGTTACCGTTGAAGCAGTGTTACCTTGATGCAAATCGCAAAGCGCGGCAGTTCCCAATCGCTGCGCGGCTCGTTTTGATTCAGCTAAATAGAAATTCGTAAAATTCAAATCGGCAACGCCTTGATTATAATTGATCTGAAAATCGAACTCCGGTTTGGCAATGATTTGTTGAAGCAAAGCAAAAGATTGAGCGTTTTGGCTGACAGCCTCCTCTACGCTTTCCCAAGAATTTGTACCCTCACTGTCCCGAACGTCTGGTTGTCGCCAGCGAACCATTGCCTTGCCAGGTGCGACCATCTCCATGCCGTAAACATAATTTGAGTAGCTCAAGCTGTCGTCCGCATCAATGAGCGCCGCCGCCTTGCGAAAAGTTTCCGCACTATTTTGCTCTGCGGGCACCGGCGGTGGAATTATCTGGGCCAGATCCATCGGCTCGCCTTTGGCTTTCAATTCGGCAATGTAAGCTTCTGTTGCAGCGCGCAGTTGGTAATGGTGAATTACCGGAATGAGAACCGCTACAGCCAAGACGGCACTGACAACGACCAACATTTTTCGGCGACGGTTCATGTGAATTCTGGCTCAAATCTACATATTGCGCCGCTCCGGTGAAACTACAAAGCCATCCAGCGTTTATAAGCGAGCCAAGTCTGCAGGAGCCGACGTAAGGAGGCTCACTGTCCGTCGTCAATCGGCGCTTTGTGGAGAAATTTGAGACTCGTTACCTCGTCTCCTACGGCAAACGAGTCGGTCACGCCCTCAGGAAAAAGCGCCGCTGCTTTTCGCTGATGGGCATGCCGAGTTTCTCCATCACGGCCAGCATGTCTTCCCAGACTTTGCGTTTCTCGCTCATGGCCTGGTTGCGCAGCAGATACGCCGGATGATATGTCGGCATGAGCGGCGTGCCGCGGTAAGTCTTCCAGGATCCGCGCAGTTTGGTGATGCCGAGGGTCTTGCCCAGCAACCCTTCCACCGCCGTCGCGCCGAGGGCGACAATGACCTTGGGCCGGATCAAATCAATCTGCTCGTGCAGATACGGAATGCATGTGGCCATTTCGTCCGCGGTCGGCTTGCGGTTGCCGGCGCTCTGGCCGGGCGTGTCGGGCCGGCACTTCAAAATGTTGCCAATGTAAACGTCCGCGCGTTGCAGTCCCATCGCCTGGATGATTTTCGTCAACAACTGACCTGCCTTGCCGACGAACGGTTCGCCCTGCTCGTCTTCGTCCGCGCCCGGCGCCTCGCCGATGAACATGAGTTGTGCGTCAATGCTGCCGACGCCGAACGCGACGTTTTTGCGCGACGACGCGAGGTGCGCGCATTTGACGCAGGCCAGCGCCCGTTCGCGCAAGGCGGCGAACGCGGCGGCTTTCGCCTGCGGATCCAGCGGCGGGCTTTGGCTAGGTATCGTTTCACCCGGCAAAGCCAGCAAGGTTTCCTGCTCGGTGACCGGTGCAGAAATTGACGATTGAGGATTGAGGATTGAGGATTGAATCGGTGACTTTGCGGTTGGCGCCGGGGTCGTGGTTGGTGCGATTCCCGGTTGCGGTCGTGACAAAGCGCGGAGCGTTTCCGGTGAGACGGCGAGGTGGCGCACGCCGCGCGATTTCAGATCTTCCAGATGTTGAATCGTCGCGTCGAGCAGTTGTTCGTAAGCGCCTGCCATTAGGGTCATCGTAGCCAAAGGCAATGCGGCGCACAAAAATTACTTGTTCACAACGGCTGCGGTGGCTGCGCGGAAATGTTCGGCGTGCCCCGGCAGACTCTTGGCCGGCTCCTGATGATTGGGGGCCAACGGCGGCTTGTTTCTTGTCGTCCTGGTGTGCTGTGTTAATGTTCGTCCCCGACGACCATGAACTTGCGCAACAGCAAAGACTGGATGGCGCACTTTAAATTCGCTTCCCTCCGGACCAGGCTTCTGAATTGCCGTTGTGCGATGGCCGATGCCTTTGGCGCTCTGGTGGCTGGGACAAAACGGCGGCTTTTGTTTTTTGAGCTGTTCGTGGCGCTTTCATTGGGCGCGACCTACTACTTGCTCGTTGAAAATTTTGCCGTTGGCAGCCCGAACAACCATACCAACGGCTGGGTATTCACGTCGTGCTCGTTTTCGGGTTTTCATCTGGACAAACTCGGCGATATCTGGAAAGGGCGGTTGTCGGGGTTGTTGTTGTCTGGCTGGCTGTTTGATTCTTTGGTCAAGGACAACAAGTTCGGCGTTGAACAGTGCGAAAGCCTTTTGGGGTTATATCAGAGTTTGTGGCTGTTTCTATTGTTCCTGGCCGTCATTTTTGCCTTGCGCCATTCGCTGTTCATCAACCTCGGCATCTTCGCGGGGTTGACGTATGGTTTTACGCCCGCCTCCGGCCTGTATTTTTATCCGTGGGACCTGCCCGCCACGTTGTTTTTTACACTGGCCGTCCTGTTTTTCGAGCGCCGGCAAATGTTCCTGATGACCGTAGCGATTTGCGCCGGGTGTTTCTTCAAGGAAACGGTCCTGGTCTGCGCCTTGTTGGTGCTGTTTGCCAGTCCCTGGAAATGGGGGAAGCGGGTGCTGGCCTTTGCCGGCATCGTCGCGGCGTATGTGCTGGGGAAAATTTTTCTATTGAGCCAGTTGCACTTCCAAGTGGCCGCCTTTTCCGTGAATAGCGCTACGCAATTAACCGGGTTGTTCCGGCCTGCGCTGCTGATCGAAAATTTCAAAGCCCTCTTGTCGCCGACTCTCAACCATGCCATTTTTGTCAACGCGGGGACCCTGGTGGCAGTCCTGGCGCTGGGCTGGCGCAGACGGTTTCTGCCGTACATGGCGGTGATTGTCGTATATCTGGGAGGACAATTTATGTATGGGGGGCTTAATGAATTCAGAATCTTCATGCAGATCCTGCCCTTGAGCCTGATTTTGTTGAGTGAGCGGTGGCAGGAATATGCGGGGTCGGGCGCAGACACCCAATTGCCTCCGGTTTCAGCCCCGGCTTGGGCGGTGCGCGAAACGTTCCCGGTTCTGATGCCACTGACGATTGTGTTGATCGTCCTGTCCACTGGTATCGCCGCCTGGCGCTATTATGAGCTCTGTGAAAACCTCCGGCTCGACGGCCGGGCGGTGTCTGAACTGGGCAGGCGCAATCTTGAACCCGAAGGACAAGTCCGTGATCTCAATGTCGAGTATCAATTATTACGCAGGGACTATATCGAGGCCGAATTAGAACTGGCCAGGATCTCTGCTGATAACCATCGCCTTTCAGAGGCAATAAATCACTACCGGCGGGTTCTAGCGGTGGATACAAATTCAGTGCCCGCAATGAGTGGTCTCTCCTGGTTGCGCGCCACCGCTTCCGACCCGCGCCTGCGCAACGGCGACGAGGCAGTGCGGCTGGCCGAACGGGCTTGTCAACTGACTCAAAACCAGGACGCCTCACTGGTCGGAATCCTGGCGGTCGCCTGCGCTGAAGCCGGACGTTCTCAGCCATGCCGTTGTCACCGCCCAAAAGGCCCATGCGCTGGCCCTGGCGCAGGGGAAAAAAGATGTGTATGTCGAGGCCGAATTGGAACTGGCCAAGGCCTCCATTGACAACCAGCAGCCTGGAGAGGCAATCAATCACTACCAATGGATTCTCGCGGCGGATACAAATTCAGTGGCGGCAATGAGCAGCCTCGCCTGGTTGCGGGCCACCGCTGCCGACCCGCGCCTGCGCAACGGCAACGAGGCAGTGCGGCTGGCTGAACGGGCCTGTCAATTGACCCAAAACAAGGAGGCCTCACAGGTCGGAATTCTGGCCGCCGCCTACGCTGAAGCCGGACGCTTCAGCGAGGCCACTGTCACCGCCGAAAAAGCCCATGCGCTGGCCCTGGCGCAGGGTCAAAAAGATGTTGCCACGAGAACCGAACAATTGCTGAAATTGTATAAATCCGGGCAGCCTTACCACCAGGCAGCCAGGCCGGCCCCATGAAACACAAGCCAAGCAACCGAGAACTCGTATGAATGAACCCGCGCGCAAAAATGACTTGAAGCTTTTATCCATCGTCATGCCAGCACGGGACGAGGAAGGCTGCATTGCCTCAACGGTTGAGCATCTGCACCTGGAGTTAAATCTGCAAAAGGTACCGCATGAAATCGTGGTCGTGGACGATGGCAGCACGGATTCGACCTGGAAGATTCTGCGCAATTTGGCGGGGAAAATTCCCGCGCTCGCGCCCATGCAAAACACCGGCTTGCACGGTTTTGGGCGTGCCGTCATCTGCGGCTTGAACCAGATGAAAGGCGACGCCGTCGTCATCATGATGGCCGATGAATCGGACGATTGCCGCGATGTGGTGCGCTATTGGAAATTGCTGAACGAAGGTTGGGATTGCGTATTCGGCAGCCGGTTTGTCAAGGGCGGCGGAACGATTGATTATCCGCCGGTGAAACACGTCGTGAACCGTCTGGCAAATTATTTTATCAAGGTGCTGTTCCACATCCCGTTCAATGACACCACCAACGCGTTCAAAGCCTACCGGCGCGAGGTGATTGAGGGTTGCCGTCCGCTGATCGCGCCGCACTTCAACCTCACCGTCGAACTGCCGCTCAAGGCCATCGTGCGCGGTTTTACCTGGACGACGATGCCCGTCACTTGGAGAAATCGCCACACAGGCATGGCGAAATTGAAGATCAAGGAGATGGGCAGCCGTTATTTCTTCATCTGCTGCTACGTTTGGCTGGAAAAGTATTTCAGCCGCGGTGATTACCGGAAGAAGTAGCTGTCATTTCCCGCGGAAGGGCGGAATTTTGAGCGTGTGGTTCAGGCCTGCGCGGACACGTTTCCGAGCCGCAACACCGCTTCTGTTGCGGTATGCGCCCTGAAGATCCAAAGCTGATTTTCACGGGCCTGGCCCAGCGTCTTGATGGTAGGCCCGACCGGATTTATACAGTTCCAGCAACTGTTCGTTTTTCGCTGCAATTTCCTCCTGTCCTTGCGCCAGCGCCAACGTGCGGGCTTTCTCGGCGCTGGCGACGGCCTCGTCAAATCGTCCGGCTTCGGCGTAAGCGGCGGCCAGCGTCCCGACCAGAAAAGGCACTTTATATTGGGTTAATTGACAGGCCCGTTCGGCCAGAAACACCGCCTCTTTGCCATTGCGCAACTGAGGGTCGGACGCCGTGGCGCGTAACAACGCAAGATCATTCAGGGCAGCGACCGAATTTGTGTCCAATTCAAGCACCCGGCGGTAGTGATTCATTGCTTCTGAATGGTTTTGGTTGGCAATAGAGATCCTGGCCAGTTCCATTTCGTCCTCGACATACTCGCCGCGTAACAATTGATTCTCGACCGCCGGATCGCCGACATCACCCGCGGGTCTAAGGACGTATTTGCCAAGCCCGGATTGCGCCTGGCGGCCGGGTTGGAGGTCTTCAAAGATAATATAATACCGCCAAGCGACGACGCCGGTGCATAGCCCAATCAGCGCGATGGTCATCGGAATCAGAACCGGAAAGGTGCTGCGCACCGCCCAGGCCGGGGTAAATCCGGCAGACAGGTCGCCGGCCGGAGCTGACCCGCTATATTCCATCCACCACTCGCTCAACAGGATGAGACTCAGGGGCAGAATTTGCATGAAAACGCGAACCTCACTGATGCCGGGAGGCTTCAGCGGAAGCAGAATCAAGCCCGCAAGGAACGCCAGGATGAGTGTCATGTAAGGCAGGAAACGTCTGCGCCAGCCCAGCACCAGCACCGCTGCCAACGTTCCCGCATTGGCGAAAATGACACTGTTGAGCGTTGGCGCAAAAAGCACCTTGAGGTTTGCGATGAGGTTTTCCACGAGGACCTTGGGGCCGAGCCATCCGCGCAAGTTCGCCGCATCTCCCATGGAAAAGGCAGCCACGTTGAGGTGCAACTGGCTCAGTAGAAATTTCTTTCCCAGCACATACACGGCGACGATGCCTGCAAAGGTCAGGATCCGCTTCCCCCACTTCCAATGATCAGCAAACAAGACCAACAGAGCGCACACCAGGACGGTTTCCTTGAAAAAACACCCGGCACAAGTCGCGGCCGCCATCAGGAACATTTGGCGGCGCTCAAAAAGCAGGACGGCCAGAGTAAAAAACAACATGGCGGGCATGTCCCATGGATAAAAATATGGCCCGGAGATGGGCGAAAAGTTATATATCAATCCCGCGAATATGCCCAGATTGATGAACAACGAATGGCGCAGGGCGAAAATGATGGCGACGAACAACAGCAACAGCCAGAAAGTATGGTACAGTCCGAAAACATTTTTGAGACGCTCGATTTCTTTGGTCGTAACGTTGTGTTCCGTTAGTGAAAAGTCGATCAGCGCGCCGGACAATAATAAGCCAGCCAGGCGGCTATTCCAGTGCGCACCCATTATGGGTTGGTCCAGCTCGTAACACTTTTCTGAACCTGCCACGAAAACATAGTTGTTCATCGGATCGCCGCCGGTATAATAGTTTCTGACCAGAAAGAAATACGCCACGCACAGTGAAAGCACCACGAACAATTCAACCAACAGATGTGGTCGTTTTATCCCGATGGCACAGGACATACTCATAACTGATTTCAGGGAGGCACATCCCAATTACCTGTCCCGCCTCCGCACAGCAGGAACAGATTGGAGCACCCCTGACAATAGCAACGATTCAAGGCTCGTAAGCACATTGGTTTCTTGCGTGCTCATTCTAGACCAACGCTATTACCCTTTTGGGGGGGAAACGGAAAGCACAAACCGGCGAAACCCTCAAAACCAGGAGCCTCCCCAAAAGCGACGCCCACAATCCGAAGTACGAGCATGAAAGCCCCTGCCGGGTGGGGCGTCCACGCCACGGTTGGCCAAAAACCAAGCGGGTACTCCTTGGCCGCATACCCGCCACGATGCCGATTCCTGCGCCACCCTCAGCGCTGGGGGCGTGTCTGACCGGCGGGCTTCCGGCTGGCGGTTTCCGGCGTCCCCGCAGGTGGCGGGGACAACGTCCGCAGCGGTGGCGGTTCGAAGTGATTTAAAACGTCCCGGCGACTGCGTTTGTTACCACCCGACCGGCTTTGCAACCGGCGGGATTTCGTGATGCGTTCGTTGCCCCACCACCAACCTGCACGTCAAGGGATCAAGCCGTCCTCAACCAGTTGGTCAGCGCGCTCATGATGGGAGTTGGAAGTGGTCTTATCGTCTTGGGTTTCTATTTGATCGGCGGTTGACAACCCTATCGCGGCACCGTTTCAAAATTCCAATGTCAGGCTCGTGGCAATACCCCAATGGACTTCCGTGTGTGCCGCGTTATCAATTGGAAAGACAAAGGCCAAGCCAAGACTGGATTGCACCGCTCCGATGGGTTTGAGGTTAAGGCGAAATCCGGTGCTTCCAAGCAGGCTGTTTTGACCGGACTCATCTTTATTTAATTCCGTTTCCCCGGCCAGTTCAAACATGGGAATGAATTGTTGAACGCCGGTCAAGGGCAATTCGCTATGCGGAATCGCGTAGCCGAAATCAAAACCGTATTCAAATGTTTGCAAACCGCCGTTGTCGCCACCGCCCAAAAGTGTGGAGTAGCTGAAAACAGATTGAAGTGTGAAATGTTCGCCCAGCCGCAGGTCATTGAAAATAGCGGGGGCAAATTCCGTATTTTTGCTCACCGCCGAGTTGACAGGAATGCCGATTTCCATTGCTGCACCCAAAGTAGTGTCGAAAAATCCGTTGGCCGGGACAAATTGACAAAACGGATAACGCGCACTCAAATCAACGTTACCGATGCCCTCGGAAATGCCGTCCGCATCGGAATCGCGCTCATAAGGAACCTCCAATTCCAAAGTCAGCAGGCCGAAACTTTTTTGGATTCCTGCCGCGACGACATCGCTTCGCTGATTGTTTGCTTCCGTGTGCAAAGAGCCAAATTCGACCTCGCTCTCCTCCAAACCGGTGTCCTCCACCAGAAGCGGTTGGGGGAAAAAGTCCTGATAGTAGGCGCTGCGGTGGTCAAGCCAGTTAAAAAGTCCGAAGTGCGGGTCGGGCGCAACCATTGAATTTGTGCCTGCCGGGGCCGCCTGATTATCCGCCATCGCTGAGGTGTGAATAAAAGCAACAGCAAAGATTATCCCGAAAATTCCCGAAATTGGCTTTGTTGGAAATTTCAAGCGTTGAAAAAAATCCGATGCAATCAAAGAAAGCTATCCCGCTGCCCATGGAATGTTGGCCGCCAAACGCGCTTACCAGAGTTGCCCCAACCAACAACCGGATTTGCCCTGGCTGCCTGTTTGTCGAGTGGAGGCATTCGTCAGGCAAATCAGCTCCGGCATCCGGCAATATATTTCCGGTGGTTTCAGGCTAATTTTTAGCCGCGGCTTGGGCGGCGTCCAGTTCGGCCTTGGCTTCGGCAAAGTTTTTCTGAAACGTATTGCTCTTCTTCATCTGTCGCACAATGGCTTGGGCCAGGACACGTCCGGCGTAGATATCCGTCGGGTAATGCCGCGCAATTTCAACACGGTGCCAGCCGATGGTGCGGGCTTCAGCAATGATGGCGTCGTGCTTGTCGGGAAAAAGATCGGCAAGGACCAGGGCCAAAACCATGGATTCGGTGGAATGTCCGCTGGGATAGCTGAAGCTTTTTTCCAATTTGCCGGAGGCGAGACTGGGGTCGAGGACATACGGGCGCGGGCGTTTGTAGTAATCCTTGGCATTGTCGGTCACGGCCTCGGCGTCCTTTTGCACGCGGTGAAAGAATGCTTCGGTCTTCGGGAATTTACCGGGCAAGAAAAACGGGCCAATGGCCGGGGTGAAATTGAAAATGTCGAATTTCTTTTCCGTAAAAGCGATGGCGACATCCTTGCCCGGCGCGGCGCGGCAGATGGCGCGGACTTCCGCCAGATCGGCGGCTTGTTCCGGCGAATCGGGCGGGGGCGGCGGTGCCAGCAGGGTAATGACGTTGGGTTTGCCGTCGGCGAGAAAGTGAAGGTGGTTGAGTTGAACCGGCCTGCCTGGTTGCGCCATCTGGTCGGCGGCGCGCAGGGGCGGGGTACCGGTGGCAAACAACAACAATCCAGCCAGGCTTGCAGAACGAAAAGAAAAAACCAACCCGGTTAAAACTTTCATTGGCGTGGGATGAAAGAACCGCTGCGACTGAATTTCATGGAACCTGATGACCATCGTAGGCCCAGTTGATATCCGCATTGCCGGGGTCGGCAGGTTTGGCCCCGGGATCGGTTGAGGTGGTTATCGTGGTGCCATTCATGGGAACGACGACGTCAGCGTATTTATACCACGACGCGTGGCCATCGGAAAAAGTGATATTGCCGCCGTTGCTGTGCCGCGAGGAGAAGCGCGTGGTGTAGCTGTGTGGCGCGGCAATGACTTGGGCATAGCTGGAGGAGAGCGGCGCGGCGTAAGGCGTTTCGTCCTCACGCACGCGTTCGTCGGAGAACATGACCATCGCGGAGGGATGACGGATCATTGAGGCTTTCAGAATGGTGCCGTCAGGCAATCCATCGGTCGCCTTTGAATTCATTCCCATATAAAAAACAGGCTGTACGGTGTCGTTGATCTGGTTTGGGTTTAGCCCAATCTCATCAGCGGTGCGGCAATGGTAGATATTCGGGCCGGTGTTGTAGGCATCGATGTTGTTCTTCGCAGAACTGCCGGTGGTGTATTGCCAGAGCGGCAGGCCAGAGATGTAAGAGGGCAGGGCATTGAACCAGACATCATCACCAACGGGATTACGATTCATGGATGTGCCGGTGCCGACGAAATGGAAGGTGTTAATTTGGGTCCACGTTGGCGCGTCCTGCTCCTGCTGGGAGGCGTAGGTGTCTTGGTACCGCGGAAAAGGATAGAAGTCATTGTTGTCGTTGACGTACATGGTAAGCGCAAGCCCCCATTGTTTGAGGTTGTCAAAGCAGCTGATGCGGTCGGCCTTCTCCTTTGCCTTGGCCAAGGCCGGCAGAAGCATCGCCGCCAGGACGGCAATGATCCCAATGACCACCAGCAGTTCAATCAGCGTGAATCCGCCCCCTTTCTGTCTCCGTTGATTTTTTGAGTTCATGGTTTTGGTGTTTGGTGTTTCATCTCGCTTGGTTTTCCATTTGCAATTTGAATCCAAAACATTCACGCGAATTATGAAAAAGCCGTGTTACAGAAATGTGCGCGCAAAGTTACAATTACGTTACAAGAAAGTCTGGTGCAGAAGGGGGGTACCAAAGTCACAAAATCGTCACAGGAAAGCCATTTTCTCGTGACACGACTTTTATTAACTGGCTCTGACATTTAGGTAAACTTGTAAATTCAATTAAAAAATAAAATGAAAAGGTTAACGGTCACGTCAGGTCTGGTTTTACTGCTCACCGCGGGGGTGCAGGCGCAAAGCACAAATGCAGTCTTTATTCCCGGCAGCATTGCCGTTTTGCGGGTTGGCACGGGCAGCGGGCCGCAAGGCTCCACCAGCCCGTTCGATTTTGCTTCCAAGCAAAACGCGGCCTTTATTGACGAGTATAATGTGACCGGAACCAACAGTGCGCCGGTATATACCATGCCGATTCCGACCAATGGCAATAATGCTTTGTGGTTCAACGGCAATGCCGGAACCGAAGGCGGCATGTCGCGTTCCGCCGACCGCAGTGTTCTTACCTGGGCTGGCTACAGCGGTACTATCTGCTCCCTGAGTCCTGGCACGGCGCCTTCCAGTTTAAGTTATCCGCGTGGCATCTGCGTGGTCACTGCTTTCACCAATTCGCTCGTTTATTCAGGTCAAGGCTGGTATGGCAGTGTGGCGGGAAAGACCAATCCGCGCGGAGTGGTTTCTGACGGCACCAATGAGTTCTATGGTTGCGGCAGCACTTATGGCACCCTGCAATTTGACCTTCCTTCTGGAAGCATCTATCAGTTTGAATCCGCCGTCAGCAGCACACGCGCCGTAAAGATTATCAATAATACGCTTTATACCACCATCAATGGATCAGATGGCGCGGGCATACAGGGTTATCCGGCGGGCATCTATAATTTCGTGGACGACTACAATAATCCTGTTCCATTACCGCCGCCGGGGGAAACGGTCTTTGCAAATCTGGTTGTTCCCACTTTTGGAATTTATACCAACACCGAAGGGTTTGACATCAACCCGCAAGGCAATGTTGCATACGTTGCCGACAACGTTTGGGGCATTCAGAAATATGTCAAGTCTGGCGGCGCCTGGCGCTTTGCCTGTAACTACTCTATCGCTTCTACGAACGGCAATGACACAAAAGATGGACTGGGCGGGGTTCTTGATATGACGGTGGATTACAGCGGCACTAATCCGGTGATTTATGCCACGACCGCAGAATCCGTTGGTTACAAATTGGGCAACTTCAATTTCAACCGCATCGTCAAAATTGTTGACACCAATAACGGCCTCACCGGACTGACGTTTACCAACGTGACGACGCTCGCGCAGGCTTGGAACACCAATGTCGGTTTTCATTCCATTTGTTTCGTGCCGGATTTGCGGCCAATCATCACGGGTAATCCTTCCAGTCAATCTGCAGTTGTCGGCACGCTCGCCAGCTTCACTGTCTCCGCCTCGGAGAGCGGCGCCGCCAGCCAGGCTGGCCCAATTGGTTACCAATGGTTGGAGAATGGCACCAACTTGACTGGTCAGACGAGCGCAACTTTGACTCTTAACTCACCCCAGCTTGCCGACAGCGGTTCAACCTTCCAATGTGTTGTTACCAACCACTATGGTTTCGTTACCAGCGCGCCACCAGCGTTGTTGGTGGTCACAGCGGAGCCAGTGGCTCCACAATTGGCAACTGCGCAGTATCTGACCAATGCCATTGGCGATAATGTGGCGATTTCTGCCACGGTCACCAACGATGCGACCACCCCGTTGAGTTATCAGTGGTATTTCAACGGCACGGCGCTGGCGGAGAACGGCGGTGCGAATGGGGAATACAGCGGCACAACCAACGCGACGTTGCAGATCAGCGACGCTCAATTGGGAGTGGATGATGGTGATTATTATTGCGTGGTCACGAACATTGGCGGAAGTGTGTCCAATCTAGTAGCTGCACTGACTCTGGTGTATTTGCCACCCGTTTTTGCAGTTCAACCCGGTCCGACCATGGCGTTGTCGAACTCTTATGCCAGCTTTAGCGTCGTGGCCTACGGTTCTTCATTGAGCTATCAATGGTATTACAATTCCAGTTCCAATAACATTGCCACTTTTACCCCTGTATCTGGCGCAAACGGCAGCACGTTTAATGTCAGTCCGGCAGTCACTGGCACTAATTATTTCGTGGTGGTTACCAATCAAGGCGGCGCCATCACCAGTTCGGTGGTAACATTGACAGTCATCGCGCCTCCGCCGAGTTCGTATGTCGGTTATACAACACCCGGGCAGAATTACCTGCAGAATTTCGACTCGCTGCCCGTGGCTACAAATACCACGTACAATACCGGCAACCCGGTGACCATAACCGAGTGGAACGGCTCCGCCAAGGGCGTCACACTTACTTACTCTCTGGCTGATCCATTTGACTTTACTTATCCCGTTCTCGCCAGCGGCAGTGTGGGCGGTTTGGGGCTTACCAACACAATGAACGGCTGGTATGGTGCCGGTTCCGTGCAGTCAAAATTGGGCGCCTCACAAGGCGATCAAAGCACCGGCGGCATTATTAGCTTTGGCACACTTTCAACGAACGGCGTGGCCGAAACCGACCGCGCCCTCGGCATCTTGTCCACCAGCACCACCGGCAACTCCTCCTTTGGTCTGAAACTGATCAACCAAACCGCAACCAGCCTCACCAATATCTCGGTGAGTTATCTCGGTGAGATTTGGCGCAACCAGCCGAACGTCAACACCATCGAATTCGGCTATTACATTGATACCAATACCAACGACACTTTCGTTCCGACGAATGCGCTGGCGAATCTGGTGCCAGGTTTGTTCGTTAGTTTCCCGCCCACCTCGTCGCTGACCACGCAGGATGGCTCACAACCCGCGAATCAAATCAACCTTGCCGTCACCAACTTGAACATCGGTTCATGGCCGGCGAACGCAGCGCTTTGGCTTGTATGGCAGCAGACCAACAGCGCGGGCAGCGCACAGGGAATGGCGATTGACAACTTCAGCTTTAGCGCCACAAACCAGACGGTTTCAACGGGGCCGATTTTGCCGCTCAACATCACCGCCGGCTCGATGCAAATCACCGGTTCAGGGGCATCCGCCACCGCGCGATTCAGCTTCACCAACGCGACCGGCTTGAGTTTCTCGATTCTGGCAACGAACAATATCGCCGCGCCGACAGCCAACTGGCCCGTCATCGGGACAGCGGTCGAAAATCCTGCGGGCTCCGGCAATTACCAATTCACCGATCTGAATCCGGCGACCAACTCAACGCGCTTCTATATCCTGCGCCAACCGTAACCGGTTTAGGTTAGACATTTGAATCACAAAGCCGGGCGGGCAAAAACCCGCCTTGCTTCTTTATCGCTGTATCCGCCCTGAATCGGCAAAATCCACATTGGGATGAACTCATCGCGCACGTTTGACTTGCCCGCCGCGAGCTGCCCCACCCAACCGCGTTCCGGCTTGCGCGTTGCATCCGAAGTCACCCGCGCGACCGGCAGGAAAGCCGTTTCAGCTTCGCATTCCATTCGGTTTGGATGTCCGCCGCATCCCACAGGTCGGCTTCGAGATGTTCAATGTTGGCGAGTTGGTTGCCGTTCATTTTGAAACGCAAGCCCGAATGGTTTTCCAGGAACGGCATGAGCGTACCGCATTTTGGCCCCGTCGTCAGTAAATTGTTCGCCGGTTGCCGTCTCGCCGAGCTGATTTGGCGGATTGTGCGGCAGTCATCTTGTAACGCAACGGCGTCGAAGCGGAGCGCGGGCTGAATTTTCTCCGGCGTGCCGCAAATCCGGTTCAGCGGAGCGATGGGATTCTTTCCACCCCGGCGCGGTTTGCGCTGTCAGCGGCCAATTTCGGAAAATTGCTGCTGGGCGCGTTGCGCGTGCCGGATGTCGCGCGCAGTCTTTTTGTCCGCCCAGCCCTGTTTCCACGGCTTGCACAGGCCGCACGTGGACGCTTTGCGCGCCTTGATCCGCCGTTGCGTGAGCTTCGTTTTCAAGGCGTTTCCCGAATGATGCGACTGGCGGCGCGGCGCTCTTTCTTGGCGACGCGCCGTTTCCCGTATGGCCGCAAGTGTCGCCACCATTCTGGCGCGGCAACGAGCGTGTCTTTGCGTTTGTGCGCCATGCGTCAGGCTGCCGCCACTTCCACGCGCGGCTTGACGCGCAAATCGTCGGCGATGCTCCGCAGAATGGCGGCGAGATTGTGGGCGGTGGGGTTGCCGTTGCGACCGAGCATCCGGTGAAGGGATTTTTCCCCCAGGCCGGTTTGCCGCGCCAGTTCTTTGAAGCTGATTTGGGCGTTCACCAAGTCGCGCAGTCTGGAAAGCGCCCCGGCGGTTTCGCCTTCTAAAATCATTTCCACCGCGCCGGCGTAAAATAGCCGCGCAAACTCGCGGTCGCGTTTTATCCGCGCCACAATCGTTTCGTGGTAAGACCGTGTTGTAATCATTTTATCGTTTCGTTTGTTTGTATCGTTTCCATCGTTCCACGGCGGCGGCAATGTCGGCTTCCTGCCGCCGTTTGCTGCCGCCGCCAAGCAGAATGATGATGGCGCGGCCTTCGCGTCCAAAATAGACGCGATAGCCCGGCCCAAAATCCATTCGCATTTCAAAGACACCCGCTGGCAATGTTTTGACCGCGCCGAAATTGCCTTGTTCCAGCCGCAGCATATATCTATCAACCCGCTCTGCTGTCACGCTGTCCAAAGCGTCGTGCCACTCGGCGTAGGGCGAGCGTCCGTTTTCAACGAATTCCCGAATCTCAAAAGAGCCGTTCGTAGGGTAGCATAAATGTTACCGGTGTCAAATACGCCATTTAAGGTCATGGCGCAGCCAACGCTGCTCGTGACCGCGAATGTCGTCAATCCGAAACTCCTTTTGCAAAAATTCCGCGAGCGAGCCGATCCATTGAATCTTTTCGCAGCAGCGCGAGCGCGACACCCCCCCGCCCCCGTTCCCGCTCGCGCGTTGCATCCGAAGTCACCCGCGCGACCGGCAGGAAAGCCGTTTCAGCTTCGCATTCCATTCGGTTTGGATGTCGCTCAACCTGAAACGAACCCTTCGGCCAATCTTGTAGTGAGGCAAATGCCCTTTCTGACACCAGTTGTCAATTGTCCGAAGCGAGACTTGGAAATGTGTTGCTAGTTGGCGCTTCGTCAGGACCGGGTCATACATCGCCACTTGAAACGTTGCGGACGGTTGTGGCTGCACGGCACCCACCTGAGTCTGCACACCGTCATGCGTAGCCGTCTGGATTTTGGCGTTAATGATTTCTGTGATGGTTGCGGCCAGGCTGGAAATCGAATCAGCCAAGCGGCGGAGTTCTAGTGAGTTGTTCCTGCGTCTGATAGTGAGGCGTGGTTGCCAGGCTGCGTCAAAGGCAGTAAGTCTTGAACGAATACTTCCGTAGAAAAAGGGCAACCGAGCTTCACCAACGAAACTTATTTGACTTGATTCTCGCTCTCCAATCCCTCATACTGAATACATGAACGCTGGTTCCAAGCTTTTTGGTTCCATGTTTCTTGGCCTGTGCGCAAGCATTGGGTGCGCGGGCTTGGTTCACGCTCAAGGCGTGGTATCGAACACGGTAACTTGGACGGGGACGGTTAGCTTGGTCACGACCGGCAATGTTACCTATGCCGAATACTCGTGGGTGCTGTTTGGCTGCGACTGCGAGTACTTAGTTAGCACGGGGCCCGTAACCCGTAACGGCAGCAACTTTTGGTATAATTTCGATCTCGCAGAGGAAACTGGACCAGTGATTTGCCCCCAATTTATCGCCCTTATGGTCACCACCGCCGCTTTAGGCACGTTAGCCCCATGCGACCTACACCTTGACCACAACGTCTTGGGGCGTTCCAGTCGCGACCAATACCTTCACCGTTCCGGCAAGCTCCACGCCAACGCTCCAGCCCATCGGTTTTGCCACCAACGGTTCGTTTAATATACAGTTGACCGGTCTTACCAATGTGAATTACGTGCTGCAATGCTCGACGGATTTCGTGAATTGGACTTCGCTTTCCACCAATTCAGTTGGGCCGCCGTTGACGGACCCCTCGCCTGTCTTGCCCGGCCCTTGCTATTACCGCGTGCAAATTCTCGATGGAACGACTATCCTCAGCTTCTAGTAGTCCCTCTTGGGAAATGACCGACGAATTTTGAAACTCGAAAAATGTGCGAGCTTTCAGGCTTTACCGGTTAGCGGCAGTTCAAACCGAATGATTCGCGAACCATACAAAGGGGGCAGGTGTTTCCAAAACTTTCATGGCCAACAGAGGAACGAAGCCCGGCGGCTCAAAGGGGCTGTCCCCCGGCCTTCACGCTGTTGGCCCGGCCAAAGGAATCTCTTTTTTTGTCGCCGGCTTCCGTCTGCACACCCTACTTTGTCGAAACGACCTTCTCTAAAAGCGGCACACCCACACGCGGACAGCGGACGTGATTTGGCCCCCCGTCCCGGCACACCGTGGACACCGGTTAGCCACGCCAAAGAGAGTCCTCATTTGCCATCCACTCGCCACGATGCCCGCCTAGCTTTGCTGGCTTACGCAGGACGCGCTTTGACTGGCCGGGTGTCCAGTGAAAACGGCGTCTCGGCGCATGGCGTGGACAACATTTGCAGCCGCGCCGAAGCGGAGCGATTCAAAACGCCCCTGTTACTACTTTTGATACTACTCGGCGGTATTGGCAGCGGGCAGAACGTGAGAATCCCTTGTTTTAATGGCGCGTCCGGCAGGACTTGAACCTGCAACCTTCTGATCCGAAGTCAGAAGCTCTATCCAATTGAGCTACGGACGCCCCTCCCCAATCTGCCGGTTTTCCTCCGGCAGTAAAAGCGGATTGTGCGCACCGGTTGACTTGGCGAACGGGTTTGTTAGCGTGGCGCAACATCATGGCAAAAAAGCCGTTTGAACGTCTCATTAAAATTTTGACCGGCATTCACACCGGTGCGGAAGGCGAATTCAGCCGGCTCGAACGTTTCGCCCACTTTTGGGCGCTGGCGGTCAGAAGTTTTGTACGCAACCGGTGTCCCGTCCGCGCGGCGGCGTTGTCCTACACCTCGCTGCTGGCACTTATCCCGCTGCTGGCAGTGGCCATCAGCATCACCAGCAGCCTGCTCAAAAGCGAAGGCGAGGAAAAAATCTACGAAGCGATTGATAAACTCGTCTCCGACGTCATGCCGCCCGCCGGGTCGAATACGAATGCCGCCTCCGTTTCGTTGAGCCTCAGCCCTGGCATGGCGGTGGTGCTGGCCCCGACGAATTCCGAAACGGTGGGAACCCCAACCAGCTCCGTTGCGGAAACCAACCTGGTGTTGGCCGCCACCGGCCCCGGGGATCGCGTGGTCAACGCACAAAAGGAGGCGGCCCGAAGCATTCGCGAGTTCATCCAGAAAACCCGCAGTGGCACGCTCGGCGTGGCCGGGACGGTCCTGCTGATCTTCGTGGTTTTCGCCCTGCTCGGCCGGATTGAGGAAACCATGAACGATGTCTGGGGCGTCACCCGCAGCCGGAACTGGCTGACCCGGATCGAGCATTACTGGTTTGCCGTCGGGTTGGTGCCAACGTTGCTGGTTGCCGGCCTGATTCTCGCCTCCGGCCCACGGTTCGCCGGCGTGCGGCATTTCGTCGAATCCATGCCGCTGGTGAGCGGGGTGGTTTTTAACTTCCTCCCGCTGGTTCTGCTGTGGCTGGCGTTCGCATCGTTCTATAAAATCATGCCGAACACCCGGGTCTGCTTCAACGCGGCGCTGGTCGGCGGCATCGTCGGCGGTTCGTTCTGGTACTTGAACAATGTTTTCGGCTTTCTCTACGTTTCCCGCGTCGTTTCCAACAGCAAAATTTACGGCAGCCTGGGCCTGGTTCCGGTGTTTATGATTGGGCTTTATTTTTCGTGGCTGATTTTGCTGTTCGGCGCGCAAGTCGCCTATGCCTTTCAGAACCGGTCCGTCTATTTGCAGGATAAGCTCGCGGAAAATGTAAACCAGCGCGGACGCGAATTCGTCGCGTTGCGGCTGATGACGGGCATCGGGCAACGGTTCCAGCGCGGCCTGCCGCCGGTCACCCTCCAGGAAATCTCCACCGAACTGGGCATACCCAGCCGGCTGGCGCAACAGATTTTACGGACGTTGCTGGCCGCGCGGCTTGTCACCGAAGTGGGCGGCCCCGAGGCCGCTTACGCGCCCGCGCGACCGCTTGAATCCATCAACGCCCACCAGATTCTCCACGCCCTGCGCACGGGCGCCGGACAGGAATTGCCGATGCGCGACGAACCGGCGCGCGCGGAAGTCTATGGCGAGTTCGCCCGCATCGAGGAAGCCGAACGCCTGGCCGCGTCGTCCGTGACGTTGCTGGCGCTGGTCAATCGCGCCCAAGCCCGGCGGGAAATTACCGCGCCACCGGGACCGAAGACCGACCAGCCGCGCGGCCCGGTCGTTGACGGGTGAACCTCAAAGCTTCGCAATGAACCTTTTGAGGCGATTCATCGCCTCTTTTAGATCATCCATGCGGGTCGCGTAGGCGCAACGGATGAAGCCTTCGCCACATTCGCCAAAGGCCGTGCCCGGCACCGCCGCCACTTTTTCCTCATGCAACAGCTTCAAGGAGAACTCCTTTGATTTCAGGCCGAATCTCGCCACGCTCGGGAACGCGTAAAACGCCCCCAGCGGACGATGACATTCGATGCCCATGTCCGCAAAGGCCGCGGCGATGAAGTTCCGGCGACGGCGGTATTCATCCACCATCTCGCCGATGTCCGACTCCGGGCGGGCCAGCGCTTCAAGCGCGGCCTTCTGTCCCATGGAAGAGGCACAAAGCATCGTGTATTGGTGGATTTTCATCATGGCTTCGATGAGTTCCGCCGGGCCGCAGGCGTAGCCGAGGCGATAACCGGTCATCGCCCACGCCTTCGAAAAGCCGTGCAGGAAAATCGTACGGTCGCGCATCCCCGGCAGGCTGACGATGCTCGTGTGCGGCGCGTCGTAGGTCAGTTCGCCGTAGATTTCGTCCGTGACGACGATGAGGTCCCGCTCACGGGCGAACGCGGCGATGTCCTCCAAATCCTGCCGGGCCATGATGGCGCCGGTCGGATTGTTCGGGAAATTCAGCATCAGGACCTTCGTCTTCGGCGTGGCCTTGGCCTCCAGCATCGCACGCGTGAGGCGAAACCCGTTCTTCGGTTTCGTCTCAACCGCCACCGGCGCGCCGTACGCGAACAGAATGGTAGCCCGATACGACACGTAGCACGGCTCGTGATAGAGCACTTCGTCGCCGGGGCTGACCAGCGCGCGCAAGGCGAGGTCCAGCGCCTCGCTGACCCCGACGGTGATGACGATTTCATTCTCGGGATTGTATTCCGCGCCGAATGTTTTGCCGACGTATTGGGCCAGTGCTTTGCGGAGTTCGAGATAGCCATAGTTGCTGGTGTAGTGCGTCACGCCGCGTTCGAGCGCGAACACGGTGGACTCGCGAACGTGCCACGGCGTGTCAAAGTCCGGCTCGCCGATGCCCAGACTGATCACATCCTTCATCGTGCTGACGATGTCGAAGAAGTCGCGGATGCCCGAGCGCGGGATGTCGCGCACCGTCGCGTTAACGCGGTTACGGAGCGACACTGAGTCTTTCTTCTGCATGGCCGGATTCCATCAATATCCCGAGGCGTTTGTAGGTTTTGAGCATGAAATGGGTGGACGTGGAGAGCACGCCCTCGAGCGGCGAAAGCCGTTCGCTGACGAACGCGGCCACTTCGCGGAGGTTGCGTCCCTCGATGAACAGCAGCAAGTCATAGGCGCCGCTCATGAGATACGCCGAACGCACTTCAGGAAAGCGGCTGATGCGTCCGGCAATGGTGTTGAACCCGCCTTCGCGCTGGGGCGACACCTTGACCTCGATGACGGCGGTGACGGTATCGAGGTCGAGCTTGTCCTCATTCAAGATGGCCTGGTAGCCGCGGATGACCCCGCTCTTTTCGTATTTGGCAATGCGCTTGTTTACCTCCGCGACGGGGAGGTTCAGCATTTTGGCAATGTTTTCGCGCGATTCGGTCGCGTTGGCCTGCAACACTTTCAACAATTCATCCATAATTCACCTCGAGGTGAGATGGCTGGTAAAATAGCGGCGCGGCGCGGCTTGGTCGAGCAGAATGCGGACGTGTCGCGAAGGTGGTCCGGTTTCTTTTGGATTGTCACACAATCGTAATAAAGTAAAATCATCCAAGGATTGGCGTGACCGAACTGGGTCAGAAGAGAGGAATCGGTTTGGAATTTCTGCCGCCCTGCTCGGAGAACAGTAAAAATCAAGAACCAACCATGATGACGCAAACAAACGGTTCGCAGCCTGAATCAGTCAGACCGGTCCGGCTGGCAAGCTATTTGCCGGGAAACAACCTGGGGTTGCCCTCCCTCCCTCTCCCCGCGAGACGGCTGATCGGCATCCTGGAAGGAACCGGTATCGGGCCGCAGATTATCAGCGCCACCTGGCAGGTTTTGAAATCGGTCGAGCAGGTGGCGAATCTCAAGATTGACGTGCGGCACGGCGGGTTGATTGGGGAGGAAGCCGTGGCATCCTGCGGCAAATGGCTGCCCGAGGACACCATGGAATTTTGCGCTGATATTTTCCAGGTGGGCGGCGCCATTCTCAACGGTCCCGGGGGCGGCCGTTATGTTTACGATTTGCGGCGGCGTTTTGATTTGTTCTGCAAATTTGTCCCCGTGCGGCCGGCGCCGGAGCTGGCGCGCGCCGGCAGAATCGCTCCGCAATTCCTGAAAAAGGTGGACCTGCTCATCGTGCGCGACAACACCAGCGGCGTTTATCAGGGCCAGTGGGGTGACCGCGCAACCAACCAAGGCCGGTTTGCCGAACATTCTTTCAGTTACAGTGAGGCGGAAGTTCATCGGCTCGTCGAAGTCGCGGCGCGCGCCGCGGCCGACCGCCAGGGCAAATTGCATATCATCGTCAAGGAAGGCGGTGTGCCCACCGTCACTGCGCTTTGGCGCGATGTCGGCGGCGCGGTGGCTCGTCGGCACGGGGTCGAGTCAACATTTATGAACGTTGACCTCGCTGCTTATGAGTTGATCCAAAACCCGGCGCAGTTCGACGTGATTGCCACTCCCAATCTTTTTGGCGATATCCTGGCCGACGTTGCTGGCGTTCTGGTTTCATCGCGCGGTGTGACTTTCTCCGGCAACTTCGATGCCCACGGCCACGGCGTCTTTCAAACCAATCACGGTTGCGCCCACGATCTGGCCCATACAGACACCGCTAATCCCGCCGGGCAAATCCTTTCGCTGGCTATGCTGTTGCGCGAAAGTTTCGGCTTGGACGAAGCCGCTGCGCTGATTGAAAAGTCGCTCGCTGAAGTCTGGCGCGCGGGTTGGCGCACTGCCGACCTCGCCGAGCCGGGCTGCCAGATTTTGGGCACGAAAGCCATGGCTAAGAAAGTTGCCGAACAGGTTCTGCGTTCGGCGGAAATTCCGCAGCTTGCATGAAGCCCGTGCTGCTGCTCGTTGATCTGCAAAACGACTACTTGGCGGCACCCGAACTCCATCCGCCCGCCGATGCCGTAGTCACCCGCGCGGCAGAATTGCTGGATCATTGCCGGCGCCTCTGCATCCCGGTTGTGCATGTCTGGACCACCCTTCGCCGCAATAAAGACCGGCGGTTGCCACATTGGGAGCGGACGAACCGCTGGATGTGCGTCGCCGGCACCGATGGACACCAACCTCCCGCCCGGCTATTGCCGCGAGAGGGCGAAACCATTATCCACAAAACCGGCTTCAACGCGTTTGCCGGCGTAACGCTCGATGCCGCCCTCCGGCGGATGAATTGCGACACGGTCATTCTCGCGGGCGTTCATCTTCACACCTGCGTCCGCACCGCCGCCGCTGAAAGTCTTGAACGCGGCCTGCAGGTTTTCATTGCTGAAGACGCCGTTGGCAGCAACGACCCGGTTCACGCGGCCGCCGTCCGCCGCTGGCTGGCGGAACGCTGCGTTCAATTTGAACCTGTGAGCGTGATACTGTCGCGCTTGGGCAAAAACGAGCCGCCCAAATTGGTTCACCGCTCGCCGCGCGAAACGAAAAAGGCATTATTTGATGTCCCCATCGCCAGTGCGGATGAAATTGCGGCAGCCACTGCCGCGGCAAGAACCGCGTGGACAAACTGGCGGCGCCGCCCTCTGTCGTCTTGCCTGTCCTTGCTCGAAAAAGTTGCGGAACAATTGGAAGCCGCAGCGCCGGATTTGGCGCGGCAAATGGCCCTCGAAATCGGCAAACCGCTCGCACACGGACTGGAAGAAGTCCGGCGCGCGGCGGGAAACATCCGGGACGTGATTCGCCGGGCTGCAACCGTCGAGCCAGTGACACACGAGGCCGCCGGTCTGGTGCGCCATCAACCGGTCGGAGTGGTCGCCATCATTTCGCCCTGGAACAATCCGGTGGCCATTCCCGCCGGCAAAATCGCCCCCGCTCTGGTTTACGGCAACACGGTTGTCTGGAAGCCCGCCCCCGCGGCCACAAAAATCTCCCAAACCATCCTGAAGCTGTTGCACGAGGCCGGAGTGCCGGCCGATGCGGTGCGCCTGTTGACCGGCGACCACACCACGGCGCAACAACTCGCCGCGAATAAAAACATCAGCGCTGTGACACTCACCGGTTCGCTGTCAGCGGGATACGCGATCCAGGAAATCTGTGCGCGTCGCTTCGTCCCATTGCAGGCCGAACTGAGCGGCAACAATGCGGCGATTGTCTGGGACGACGCCGAACTGCCGCACGCCGCGGCCCAGGTGGCCTGGGGCGCTTTTGGCTTCGCCGGACAGCGCTGCACGGCCAATCGCCGCGTGATTGTGAGTAACGCGCAGTTTGAAACCTTTCTGCGCAAGCTGAAAATCGCCGCCGAAAAACTGGTTTGGGGCGACCCGTTGAAAAAATCCACGGACATCGGTCCGGTGATTCACGCGGGCAAACGCGACGAACACGCCGCGTTGATTCACGCCTCGGTACATTCCGGCGCTGCGCACCGGGTTGAATGGCTCTTTGAGAGTCGCGCCCGGGAACCGTGGGTGAAATCCGGCGCTTACGCGCAGCCTGCGATTGTCTGCTGCGACCAGCCGGAACATTTGCTGGTCCAGGAAGAAACCATGAGTCCGCTGCTCGTGGTGCAACGGGCTGGCGATTTCAAACACGCCCTGGAATTATGCAACGGTGTGCGCTACGGGCTGGCGGCCGCGCTTTTCAGCAACTCTCCTGAACTTCAGCAAAAATTCCTGGCCGAAGCCCGGGCTGGCATTCTTAAACTCAACTCCGCGACCGCGGGCGTGGATGCGTCGCTGCCATTCGGCGGCTGGAAAGCGTCGGGACTTGGCCCGCCAGAGCACGGCGAGGGCGACCGGCTGTTTTACACGCGAACCCAAACGGTCTATGAATGATTCCAAACTCGATGCGTTGTTTCGTCCGGTCGCAAAGCGATTGCACGCAAATCACATGGCGTTTCTTGGCATCAGAAACACGATGCGTCTGGCGCATTTTTACAATCGAATCAAATTCCGCCGTCAGGACAATTGGCGGCGCAGATTGTATGAAACGCAACTTGATGCGCTGCTTGCCGAAAATGGCCCGCCTACGCGTCCGCGAATCGAAATGCAGGACGGCTGGGCGATTGACGCCTCCCTGTCGTTGCCGTATCTCGATCGCGTGCTGGAGGATTCGGAAAAAATCATCGCCGAACGGGCGGGCGTGCGGCGCTCGGAACCAGGCAAATACCGAAGTTATTTTCAGGACGTATGGACCCCCGCTGATCTGGAAAAATATCCATCGTTCCTTGATTTCACCACTTCCAGCGATGTGCTTTCCACGGTGAGCCACTATTTGCGAAGTATTCCGACGCTTTCCACCACGCTGCCGTCGGGCATCCGTTTTGTGGAATCGAACGCCGCCTTTGACGATCAACCCGACAGGCCGCATGACAGCCAGCTTTACCATATTGATTATTATTCGCTGCCCAACGTTTATGTTCTCGTGTTGCTGCGCGACACGACACCCGAACACGGCCCGTGGACGTTTTTGCCGCGTTCCATTTCCGAAAAGGCGGCGAGAAGGTTAAACTACTGGACAAAGCAACACGGCTACCGTTTGAGCGATGAACAAATTTATTCCGAGGTGGACCGCAAGGAAGTCATCGAATTTTGCGGCAAGCGCGGCACGGTCCTGTTCATCGAATCCTCCGGCTGTTTTCATTATGGCAGCCGAAATTCTGTCAAGCCGCGCTTTCAACTCATGCTCGGCTATCTGGGCGCGTGTCGGACGGATTTCAGCGAGGCCATCATGCCCTGGAAGGTGTATCCCGTCCGCGAAACCGACTCGCGTCTGCGAAAAATGGTTCTGAACAAAAGCATGCTGCCATGAGCTGGAACTTTTGCGCGAAATAATTTTATGAATTGGGACGAGTGGTATAAACACTATGACAGTCTGCCCGGCCTCCAGGAACGGTTGCGGATTGTCCGCGAGCAAATCGTCGCGGCTCTCAATGAATGCCCGACGGGCCGGATTCAAATTGTCAGCATCTGCGCCGGCGACGGACGCGATTTGATCGGCGCGCTGCAAAACCATCCGCGACGCGACGACGTCTCCGCTTTGCTCCTCGACAACCACGCGGAATCCATTGCGCGCGGTGAAGCGGCCGCGAAAGAAACCGGTTTGCGGCGTCAACTGCGGTTTCTCGGCGCCGACGCAGCGCAGGTCAAAAATTATCTTGGTGCCGTCCCTGCCGATTTGGTCCTGCTTTCCGGTTTTCTTGGCCATTTGCCCCACAGAGATGTTCCCGCGCTGATTAATAGTTTGCCAATGTTCTGCAAAACCGGCGGGCAAGTGATCTGGAACCGGCATTTGATTTTGCACGACGGACGCCAACAGGTTTCTTTAATTCGTGATCTTTTTCGAGAAACCAATTTTGAAGAGGTCCAATTTGAAAAGACGGATGCCAATGGATACGCCGTCGGACGCGCGTGGTTTGCCGGCCAGCCCGCGCTCTTGGATGCGTCGCGCGTGTTGTTTGAATTCGTCGGACTCGACAACCTTTTGTCCGCTGAAGAATCGCTCCAGCCGAAAACAGTTTTCCATGGCGGGACGGATTTGGGCCCGGCCGCAAAAGCTGGAATTTCGGACGAGGCAGAAACTGCCATTCCCGTGCGTTTTCGACAAATGGCCGGATGGTATCCGTTGCGAACGGCGTTGGGCGGAAGCGCGTGGCAGCCGACTTATGCCGAGTTGGACGCCGCGACCACGCGGTTCGCGAACGTTTTGATTTCGCGCGGCGGAAGAACCGGCGACCGCGTGGCCTTGTTGATGCGGCACGATGCGCCGCTCATCGCCGCGGCGCTGTCCGCTCTCAAAGCCGGAAGAATTGTCGTTGTGCTGAACCCGACCGAGCCGCCGGCGCGTCTCAAACAAATTCTGGACGACGCGGAGCCGGGTCTGATTGTCGCTGATTGTCCGAACGAAAATCTCGCCGGGCAAATCGCGCAGAAAAACCAACCGGTTCTTTGTTTCGACAAACAAAACTCCGGGCCGACGCATGATCCTGAAATCAGAACCGCGCCGACTGACATCGCGTGGCTGATTTACACTTCCGGTTCGACCGGAAGGCCCAAAGGCGTCATGCAGACCCACCGTAACATCGCGCACAACGTCCTGCGTCTGTCGCGCGGAATGGATTTGGTGGCGGAAGACCGGCTCATTTTGCTCGGCTCGCCGAGTGGCGGGCAGGGCGTGGCGACAACGTGGTGCGCCTTGCTGAACGGCGCGACGCTTTTACCGTTTCCCATCGCGGAAACCGGCGCGACCGGACTCAAAAAATGGATGCTGGAAAATAAAATTACCGTTTTTGTGGCATCAACATCTGTGTTCCGCAGTTTCGTGAAAACCCTTGGCGACGCCGATTTTTTCCCCGACACGCGGCTCGTTCGCCTCGGCTCTGAAACGGCGACGGCAAATGATTTCGCCGCCGTCCGAAAATATTTTTCGTTCGGGTGCGCTTTGCTGAACTCACTTTCTTCGTCCGAAACCGGCAACATCACCCAGCATCGTTTCACGGGAAATGACAGCTGCGCCGAAAGCCGCCTGCCGGTGGGTTGGCCGGCGACCGGAATGAACCTTTTGCTTTTGGATGAAAATGGCCAGGAAGCCCGCGATGGCGAAATCGGAGAAATTATCATCCAGAGCCGCTATCTTTCGCCGGGTTATTGGCGCAACGAACTGTTGACCACCGAACGGTTTTCTCAAACCGGTGATGGCCCTCGCACATTTCGCAGCGGCGACCTGGGCCGCCGCACAGCGGACGGCTCGCTCCTGTTCATGGGACGCAAGGACACGCGGGTCAAGATTCACGGGTATCGCATCGAAGTGTCCGAAATTGAAGACGCACTGGTCCAGCAGCCCGAAGTGGAGGGGGCTGTTGTCTGCCCACGCGAGGCGCCGAACCATGACACCCAGCTTGTCGCGTACGTGGTATTACACGCAGGAAGAAATTGCACCGCGGAAACATTGCGCCGCGTTTTGCGCTCGACCCTCCCCGGCTACATGATGCCCGCGAGCTTCGTCTTTCTTGAAAAATTTCCGCTCACACCCCACGGCAAAATTGACCGGCAGGCGCTGCCGGCGCCAACTGAAAACAAATTGCCCCCGAGCCGCGGGTCGAGGCCGCGCGACATCGTTGAAACACAGGTCGCGCGCATCTGGCAGTCAGTCCTGGGGGTTTCAGGCATCAGCCGACAGGACGATTTTTTTGATTTGGGGGGGACTTCAATTCAATCCGCTGAAGTGCTGGCGCGTATTGAGGAACAGTTCGGCGCGTCCTTGTCACCTTCAACCCTGGTCGAATACAGCACCATCGAACGATTGGCCGGCGTGGTCGCCGGGTATGTGGTGATTCCCTCGCCCGGTCCGCTGGTCACCTTGCGCGTGGCCGACACCGGACGGCCACTGTTCCTCATTCACAGCGGGCAGGGCGAGGTGACTTCATACGGCCTGTTGGTGCGGCGGCTGCTTGGACGCCCGATTTACGGTCTCCAGTCCGTCGGTCTGCAAGGTGAAAGCTGGCCATTGATGAGCATCCGCGCGATGGCGCGGCGTTATTTGCAGGAAATCGTCGCCAAGGATCCGACCGGTCCTTACCTCCTGGGTGCCACGTGCATGGGCGGAATGGTCGCTTTTGAATTGGCGCAAATGCTGGTTCGCCGTGGCCGACCGGTGGGCTTGCTGGCCCTGTTCGATGTCCCCGGTCCATTGCCTAAATGGCAACATCACGATTGGGTTGAGCGCTCGTATGGCCCGTTTCGCGATCCGGTGCGTGACGCGTTCCGGATTCTGCGTTGGGCCATCATCCGCGCCGCCGGTTTAGGGCACACCCCGCGCGGGGTGAGCGCCTACCGCCGGTTCGTGGCCAACATGAACAGCCGGGCCAATCGCCGTTACCGCCCGGAATTTTACCCCGGCACCCTCACGTTGTTCAAAACCGCCGACCAATCAAAATACCCACGAGTGGACCTTCGCCTCGTGATGCGCCAGTACGCGAAAGAAACTCAAATCATTCCGCTCCCCGGCAACCGCACCGGACTTTTTGCCCGGCCGGTCGTGGATGAGCTGGCGCGGCAACTGCAAATCTGTCTCGACCGCGCCGAAGGCAAACAGCCACCCAGCCTGCCGGAACCCGCCGCCTTGCCGGGTGTGGCTCAACTCCAAATCTGACGGTCGAGCGAGCGGTATTGAATCGCCTCGGAGATGTGGTCGCTGAGGATGTTCTCCGAATCGGCCAGGTCGGCAATCGTCCGCGCCACTTTCAAAATCCGGTCGTAGGCCCGGGCGCTCAAATTCAAATCCGCCATCGCGTTCTTGAGCAATTCCTTCGTCGGCTCGTCCAGCTCGCAGAACTGTTTCAATTCGCGCGTGCCCATCCGCGCGTTGCAGGTGATTTTTGGTTTGTGCTTGAACCGTTCATGCTGGCGCCGGCGCGCGGCCACGACCCGTTCGCGGATTTGCGCCGAGGTCTCGCCGGTGCGGTCACCGGCAATCTCGCGAAACTTCACCGGCGGCACTTCCACGTGCAAATCAATCCGGTCGAGCAGCGGCCCGGAAATCCGGCCCAGATAATTCTGGATTTCTCGCGGCGAACTTCTGGATTCGTGCGGCATTTTGCCATCCGGAGTGCGCGATGTTGCCTTTTTGCGACAGGCTTGTGAGCGTGCCCCGTAAAGACGTTGCGCCTGTTTGGACTCGCAGTTTTCCAATCGCAAAGGTGCCTACAACCCTTGGCGAACACCTCAAAAAGAAACGTTTTTTGGCGGGAATCCGGCAATCGGAAGCTGCTCTAAAACTAGGGGTTAGCAAACGAACCCTTAGCCTTTGGGAAACAGACCGAGTGTATCCGGCCTGGGTTTTCCAGCCCCGATTGATCATCTTTCTGGGCTACGACCCGTTCACCGAACCCGGTCTTAAAAACCCAAAAGGCAACGAAACGTCGGGCGTTGCCTATTTTTCACCTGATGCCCCGGTATCCATTGGGCAGAAGATTCGCCATTTCCGGCTCAAATCCCGGAAAACGCGCCTCCAATTGGCGAAGGAATGGGGCATCAGTCCCAAGACCCTTTGGGGCTGGGAAACCGGCCAACGGGAGCCGAGTCCCCTGCTCAAAAAGCGGATCGATGTCTGCCTAATGAAGTAGCCGTGCTTGAATGTTGTCCCACGCGAGCGAGGCGCGCGAGTAAGATCGTAAACAACCTCGTCTTTTTGCGGAGCATCGTTAATTCTCTCCGCATGTCGGTTCCTGAGACAACGTCAGCCGAAGCCTTCGAGCGTTATGTTGGCGGGAAATGTTTGCGGGTTGGTCGCGGCGAAGCCTAGCGGGACATCAAGGTGTGGACCGTCGCCCTGCCGCGCATCGTCGATGTCTTGCATCTTCCCTCCGTCAGCGAACCGTTCCTCGCTTGGACCATTTCGGGTGACGTTGAGTTTCAGGAGCGGGAAGACAAGGGGCCGTGGATCACGCAGCGGCTTACGAAGGGTTCTTTCTTTCTCACGTCGGGAGGCGCTCCCTATGATTGCCGCTGGAAAGCGGTGACCGCCGAGCCATTTGAATCCATGGCGGTATTCATCGCGCTGCCGCTGCTTCAGCGCGCCTTGGCAGAAGTTTTCGGGGAAGATGCGGCGCACGCCCGGTTGCGGAATATTTCCGCGTTCACTGACGTTGCGTTGAATTCCTGGATGGAGCGTCTGCGCGAGGAGTTGATGCGCCGACACGCCAGTCCGCTTTTCCTGGAAGGCATCGCGCAGGCCATCGCCATCCATCTGGCTCGCAACTATGCCGAAACGGTCAAGGAGTCGCATAGCGGTAGCCCGTCCCTGCCGGGTTTCAAGCTGCAGCAAATATCCAACTGGATGGCGGAACACATGGCCGAAGAGTTCAACCTTGATCGGCTGGCAGCCCAAGCCGGCTTGAGCAAGTTTTACTTCATTCGCCTGTTTAAGAATGCCATGGGAGTGTCGCCGTCACGCTACCTGCTGACATTGCGGATGGACGAAGCCAGACGACTGCTCCGCGAAACGAAAAGGAGCGTGGTGGACGTTGCCCTTGATGTCGGCTATGCCAACCCCAGCCATTTCGCCCGATTTTTCCGCCGGGAAACCGGCCTTTCTCCTAGCGATTATCGGCAGCAGCGTTGATTTCCTGCTTGCGGCACGGCTTCTCGATGCGTTTTCGGCCTGTTCCCTGACCTGCGGTTTTGAGCAATATCAGAACAGGTGGAGCAACCCCGTGTGCGACAGCCGCGCCCATGTGAAGTAAAGTCCTTTCAGACTTTGAAATAAAAAAACATCATTTATGAATCACACAAAAGCCTACTCCGCTGCCAGTGCGGCCTCGCTGCTGGCTTCCACCACCATCCCGCGCCGCGATCCGACCGAACGCGACGTGCAGATTGAAATCCTGTTCTGCGGCATCTGCCACTCTGACCTGCACCAGGTGCGCAATGAGTGGAGCACTATCATGCCCACAGTTTACCCGATCGTGCCGGGCCACGAGATTGTCGGGCGCGTCACCAAAGTCGGCTCTGCCGTCACAAAATATAAGCCCGGCGACCTTGTCGGGGTGGGTTGTCTAGTTGATTCCGACCACACCTGCCCGCACTGCCAGGCCAACCGCGAAAACTTGTGCCCGAACCAGACGCTCACCTTCAATTCGCCGGACAAGCACAAGACGGCCCCGGTCACCTACGGCGGCTACTCCAATAGCATCGTTGTGGACGAACACTTCGTCCTGCGTGTCCCGACCAACCTTAATCTTGCCGGCGTCGCACCGCTCTTGTGCGCGGGCATCACGACCTATTCGCCCCTGCACCGTTGGGGCGTCACCAAGGGCAAGAAGGTTGGTATCGCCGGCCTTGGCGGCTTGGGCCACATGGGCGTGAAAATTTCGCACGCGTTGGGGGCGCACACCGTCGTCTTCACGACTTCGTTGAAGAAGAAGGGGGACGCGCTTCGCCTCGGTGCCGACGAGGTCGTCATCTCCCGCAACGCCGATGAGATGAAGAAGCACGCGGGCAGCTTCGACTTCATCCTTGATACCATCGCCGCGGATCACGACGTCAATGCCTACCTTAACCTGCTCGCCCACGACAGCACGCTCACCATTGTCGGCGCGCCGGAGAAGCCGATGTCCGTCTCTGCCTTCAGCCTGTTGATGGGCCGCCGCAATCTTGCCGGCTCCATCATCGGTGGCATCGCCGAGACCCAGGAGATGCTCGACTTTTGCGGCCAACATAACATCACCGCCGATGTCGAAATCATCCCCATCCAGAAAGTCAACGAAGCTTACGAGCGACTGGTCAAATCCGATGTGAAGTATCGCTTCTGCATTGATATGGCTTCGCTCAAACCATGAGTACCCGGCGTGACAATTAACGAGAAGAAAACAAAGCAAAGGAATTCAATTATGCAAAAGCGCAAACTAGGAAAAAGCAATCTGGAAGTCTCGGCTCTCGGGCTCGGTTGCATGAGCATGAGCTTTGGCTACGGTCCGGCTGCCGACAAGCAGGAGATGATTTCCTTGATTCAGTCGGCTGTCGAACAAGGCGTCACGTTCTTCGATACCGCTGAAGTTTATGGCCCCTTCACCAACGAGGAACTCGTCGGCGAAGCCCTCGCGCCGTTCCGTGCAAAGGTGGTCATCGCCACCAAGTTCGGATTCGATTGCGACGGCGGTAAGCAGGGCGGCTTGAACAGCCAGCCCGAGCACATCAAACAGGTCGTCGAAGCCTCGCTGAAGCGGCTCAAGGTCCAAACGATTGACTTGCTCTACCAGCATCGCGTTGACCCGAACGTGCCCATCGAAGACGTGGCCGGGACGGTAAAAGAATTGATTCAACAAGGCAAGGTTAAGCACTTCGGCCTGTCTGAAGCCGGGGTGCAGACCATCCGCCGCGCGAATGCCGTCCTGCCAGTGACCGCGCTCCAGAGCGAATACTCGCTATGGTGGCGAGAGCCGGAAGCGGAAGTGTTGCCGACCTTGGAAGAACTCGGAATCGGATTCGTTCCGTTCAGTCCCTTGGGCAAGGGCTTCCTCACGGGAGCAATCAACGAGAATACCAAGTTCAGCAGCGACGATTTCCGCAACAAAGTTCCGCGCTTCAGTGAGGAAAACCGAAAAGCAAATCAGGCGTTGGTGGATGTGATTGGAAAGTTCGCCGCACAAAAGAAGGTGACCCCCGCCCAGGTCGCGCTGGCTTGGCTGCTGGCCCAAAAACCGTGGATTGTTCCGATTCCCGGCACCACGAAGCTGCATCGCTTGCGCGAAAATGTCGGGGCGGCCTCGGTTCGACTTTCACCGGACGACCTGCGTGAACTTGAAAGCGTGGCCTCCAAGATCACAGTTCAAGGGGCGCGCTACCCGGAAAATCTACAGAAACTGGTCGGACGGTGAGACCGAACCAGCTTTGCTGCCATGACCAACATCTTGATTCTCGGCGCCCACGGCCAGATTGCCCGTGTGGCCACCGACCTGTTCTTGAAGCACACCGACGCGCGGCTGACGCTTTACCTGCGCAATGCCTGGCGGCTCAAGTTATCGGGCCACGCCGACCGCGTGCGCGTGGTGGAAGGGGATGTTCTGGACATGAAAACGCTTGAGGCGGCTATAACTGGCCAGGATGTCGTCTATGCCAACCTTGCCGGCCGGTTGGAGCAACAGGCCCGGTGTATCGTGAAGGTCATGGAGAAGGCCGGCCTCAAGCGCCTGATCTTCATCAGCTCGATGGGAATCTATGACGAGATTCCGGGTGAACGTCATGGCAGCATTCTTGAACCCTACTGCAAGGCTGCGCGCGTCATCGAGGCATCCGGGCTCGACTATACCATCCTGCGGCCAGCCTGGCTGAACGACCTAGACGAAATCGACTACGGGACGACGCGAAAAGGCGAGCCTTTCAAAAACTTCTCCGAGATGGTTTCTCGCAAGAGCGTGGCCGATCTCGTCGTCAAACTGGCGATGACGCCAGGACTCGAAATTCATAGCAGTTTGGGTGTTCACAAGACATCTTGAGGCAACGAGCAAGTGGCACAGGAATAAATTCACCACAAATCATAAAGGAGCCTACGACCCTCGGCGAGCATCTCAAGAAGAAACGGTTTGGAGCAGGAATCCGCCAATCGGAAGCGGCTCGAATACTGGGTGTTAGCGGCAGGACCTTGAATCTTTTGGAATGCGACAGGCTGCTTCCAACCGTTGCGTATCACGCTCGAATTATCGTGTATATGGGCTACCCGTTCAAAATGCTGGCAAAATAACGGCTTAAACAGCCAAAGGCAACGAACCCTATTCGTTGCCTTTCTTTGGTCTGCTCCTCCGCGCCATTGCGGACCCTATGTACATGCAACAACCGTCGGAAGGCTCGTTTCTAGTTTTGTTCTTCAGCCTTAAACTGGTCAATCCGGTTAAGAAAGTCCGCTGCGGCAAGCAATGGCTTTCCACCGGCGCCGTTGATGAAGATACGGATCACCGGATGGCTCGCGTTGCGGAAGTTCAGGTTGCGAAAAACCCAGATGGCCGGCAGGAACAACGCCACGCTCAGCGCGGCATTGGCATAGATAAAGGCCCGATCACCCTGGGCCAGAATGTTCACCCCGAACAGAAGATCAAACCCGAGCACGATGTAGGCAAAATAGAATGGGAGCGAGAGAATCATCAGCCGGCTGGTATCAAGCATGTGCAGCTTCACCGCCTCCAGTTTTGCCTGAATGACAGTGACCGGCTCCGCGAAGTTAATCTGGCGGAGCAGGATCAAATGTCGGACACAGCCCGCAATCGCAGCGATGATAAAAGCGTCCAGGATCAGAGCGGGGATTGCCAGGGTGGGAACCGCCCACCGATGGACCACATAGGCGCCCAGGAAGCCGGCGAAAACCACACCGGGGATCAATTCGACGACCCGGTGCATCTTGTAGCGGTTGAGCGCGGATTGGCTCTTATCCATTTGCGCGGTTTGAAGGGCCTGCAAGTTAAGTTTCAGCAAGCGGTCCAGTTTTACGGTATGCTCCGTCCAGGTCTGTTTCATTTCGTCGAGGTTCATGTTGTTGCTCCTATTCGTTTTCTTTGAATTGTTCTTTTATCTTCAGTTTTAGCCGGTTGATTTTGGTCGCCACGTTGGTTTCCGAGATTCCCAGGATGCTTGCAATGTCGCGGTAGCTGGTGTCGTCGAGGTAGAGCAGCATCAGTGCGCGATTCAACTCATCGAGTTGTCCAATAATGCGATAGAGTTCCGCGACGTGCTGGTCGAGCTCGGTTTGCTCTGGTTGGGCGGCCGGCTCGACGACGAGTTCCTCCAGCGATACAACGGTGTTGGGCCGGCGCCTTTCGCGCCGGTAGGTGGAGATGGCGACGTTGAGCGCCACGCGGTACATCCAAGTCGAGAATTTGAAGCGCGGGTCGAAGCGGGGGTATGATTTCCACAACTGCAGGATGATTTCCTGGCAGAGGTCCTTCCAATCCTCCGGATTGCGCGCGTAGGCATGAGCGATCTTGCAGACGATGCCCTTATGCTCATTGAGCCGGGCGGAGAATTCATCGTCGTCGTCGGTCCCGGGCATGGCATTAGGTGAGGTCATCGGTTCCCAATCAACTTCGATTGTCTGCGATTGTGTCATTTCCCTATGATTCGCTGGAAGGACAAAAAAATCACACCTTACGGCAAGAAATTTTAACCACCTGTAGGTCATCGGGTTGCGTGTCTCGTAACATGATAATTTATGCAGCCACTCCACTTTAAAAACATCCTACTCCTTCTCTCGTTTTGTCCTGTTCAAATTTCCCGGCAACGCCGGCCGTAGCCGAGGTCTCCCGGCGGAAGCCCCAAGAGCAAATCTTGACGTTTATGGATCGGGCGGGTCTGGCAGGCAATCGCGCCGGCATTTGTTGGCTTCTTGTTTTATTTGAAGAAAACTCGGAATTGGATTCAAGGGATGGTTTTGAAGCTTTTGGGAGCAACATGGTACGACTCTTGGCGTTACAAATGCTACATCCCTGGTGTGCTTGCTATGCAAACAGGTGACAGAGGGCTATTCGCACATAATTGGGATACAACCTTCCTCAATTCTGGGCGAGGTAAGGCTTTAGTTGGCGGCACTGCCCCCTTCATGCACAGGGGGTTTGTATGAGTTTCCCGGTTGTCATGGACTTCGTCACTGGCGCGCTGCAATTCGCAGTCGCCGGCTACGCCTTGCGTCTAAACCGAATCTACGGAACAGCGCGCGTAGGCTGGTCTCTATTTTGGGCCTTTTCACTGCTGGCACTGCTTCACCTGTTTCAATCCGTAATATCGTTCAATAACGGTGCGCAATTGGGGGTCGAAATCGAGGTGATCTATTCTTTCATTTCACTGTTGCTGTTGACTGGCATGGTCCACATCGAAACCTTGCTCAAGGAGCGCCGGCGGATGGAACAGGAGGAAAAGCGATTACGGGGCGAATTGGAATCAAAGGTCAAAGAGAAGACGGCGCACCTGACGCTGGCCATCGATGAGCTGAAATCAGAAATTGTCGAACGCGAACGGATGGAGGCAGAAGTCGCGAGGACGAATAAAGAACTCCTCGTCGCTTCCCGCCAGGCGGGCATGGCGGAGATAGCCAACTGCGTGCTGCACAACGTGGGCAAAATGCTCAAGAGCATCAATGTTTCCGCCAGTCTGGTATCCGACCAGATGAAGCAATCCAAGATCAACAATGTCGTCCGTATCGGTACTCTGATACGCGAACATGAGGAGGACTTGGGTGATTTCATGGCGCATGATCCAAGGGGCAAAAAGCTGCCGGTGTACATCGCGCAACTGGCTGAGTATCTGACCAACGAGAAAACCTCGCTTTCAACTGAGCTTGAGTTCATCAGAACTAACATTGAGCACCTCAAAGAAATCGTGGCGATGCAGCAGAATTATGCCAAGTGCACGGGCGAAACCGACACTTCAAAAGTCACCGCTTCGGTCAAAGCCGCGATACGCAAAAATGTCAGCCTGCAAGAGCAACGCGACGTGCAGACTCCAAACAAATTCGAATCGCAGATCCCAGAAACTATTTTGAATTCTCATTAGAAGTCGTCTCAGGAACACATGTGCGGCCCCGACGACTAAGGCGACGCGGCGATTCCCTTCCCTTTGCGGCGAGTCAGTCGCCTAATTCTTCCCGAATCTACAACGCCAATAACAAAAGGTCGAATAAAGCACAAGGTGGTATTAAACAGCCTGTAACACAATGGGTTGCGGCAGAGCTGGACCCTGTTTCGGAATGATATTTGCTGCGATCTTTTCATCGCTGGCAGTCAAAGTTGGCGCAGCGGACACGCTTGGATGATGGGTTGCTGGCGATCCCGCTAATTGCCCGTTGTCCTCTTCGAGCGCAACAGTGGCCTGGCGTTCTGTCCGTGGCCACCATAACTTCGTACGAGCGGGTTCGCAGCGAGGGGACGCGACATTTCTCGGAGAGTAGCGGAGAGGTCGGGTCGGGTAGATGGCGGCCCCCCCTTACGTCAGCGCGGTCACTCCATTTTTTCACAGCATCCGGTAATGCCGGTGGTTTCGGTCGCGGAGTGGGCCTGGGCGGCGGTTCCTCAACTTTCATTTTCAGGGTGTGGGACAGAGGCGCGGTCGCCCGGCGGTTGTTGATGGCATCAACGCGCTGATGCATTTGGGGTTTGTTGACGCAGTACAGCAGCGCAGTTTCATCGGTGATTAAATCGTCCTCGTAAGCCTTGGTCAACGATTGTTCAAAGCTGTGCCAGCCGTAGGTGCTTCCGCCTTCAATGATGTCCGAAAGCCGGCGGTTTTCATTCTCGCCCAGTACGATGGCTTCGCGGGTGCGCAGGCTGCTGCCCATCAATTCGGTGACCAACAGCCGCCCGCCGTCCTTTTTGGGCACCAGGCGCTGGCTGATGACGTAACGCAAGGTTCCGGCCAGGCGCTCGCGCACCTGTTGTTCCTCGTCCTTGCGGAACATGCCCAGGATACGGTGGATTGTCTGCCCGGCGCTGATGGTGTGCAGGGTGCTGTAAACCGCGTGGCCGGTTTCCCCGGCCGTGAGCGCAATCTCCATGGTTTCGCGGTCGCGGATTTCGCCGACCAGGATCACCTTGGGAGCCTGTCGCAGGGCCGCGCGCATGCCGTCGGGAAAGGTGTAGAAGTCGCGCCCCAATTCGCGCTGGCTGAACGTGGCCTTGAGATGCGGATGCAGAAATTCAATCGGGTCTTCCAGCGTGACGATATGGGCCTCGTTGGTCTGGTTGATTTCGTTGAGCATAGCTGCCAGCGTGGTGGTCTTGCCGCTGCCGGTGGCGCCGGTCACGAAAATCAGACCGTTCTTTTCCTTGATGACCTCCCGGAACACCGGCGGCAGATGGAGCGTCTCCAGGGAGGGAATTTGTGACTGGAGCCGGCGGAGCACCATCGCATAACTCCCGTTCTGGCGGTAGATGTTGACGCGGAAACGGCAAAAGTTCTGCAGGGGATAACTGCAATCGCATGAACCATGGTCCGCCAGGTCCTGGATCAGCCGGGGATTGTTATTGATGATGGCCCCCGCCAGACCCTCGATGCGCTTGCTGGTGAGCACGGATTCCGGTGGCTTGAGTCCAAACGGTTTAAGTCTGCCGTGGACTTCCACCTGCGGCGGCTTGCCGGTCACGAACAGGCAATCCGAAATGCCCTCCGCGCTTTGGATCATGGCCGCCAGCAACCGGTCAAGTTCTTCTGTCGGGATCGTTTCCATCGTTCAGACTGGGGCACAGTCATCCACCTAACATTTCCGACCCGGTTGGGTTTGAGGGTTGGTTTCCCTGGCAGGCGGGCAGGCCTCCAATTGTTTCTGCATTTCCCGCGCCCGCTGGTGGAGGAACCGGGTTTGCAGCAGGTTTCTGATCCGCAGGGTGACTTCCGTATAATCAACCGGCTTGCCAAGGAAATCGTTCGCGCCGGCCGCCATTGCCTGACTTCGTGTCTCGGCCGTATTTTGTCCTGTGAGCACCAGCACCGGCAGGAAATCCACGGCCGACGCTGTCTCCCGAAGTAATTTCAAAACGGTGAACCCATCCGGTTGAGGCATGTTTAAATCCAGCAGGACGATGTCCGGTTGAAACTGGTTGAAGACTTCCAGTGCCTTGTTCGACCCGGTCAGACTTCGGATGTTCGGAAATTTCGCCGCTTGTAACGCCCATTCGAGCACGCGAATATCCGCCTCCTCATCGTCAATGATCAGAATTTTTGCCGCGCAAAGCTGCTGTTCGCTTGGAAACAAATCTCGATTCATGGGTGAAATTGTAAACTTCCGCGCGGACTATTCCTTGGCCGTGAGCACCTGGTAAACGGTTTCGAGCAGGCTTTCGCTGGTAAATGGTTTCGAGATGAAGGCGTCGGGTTTGACGTCTTTCAGGAAATTCTCCGCGTCCTTTTCCGTGCCGCTGGCCGCGATGACTTTTACGTCGCGCCGGATTTTGCGCAGGGCCGCAATCACCGCCTGGCCATCCATGAACGGCATGTCGAGGTCGGTGATGATCAGGTTCACGGCCTTGGGGTTCCGGCTAAAATGCGCGAGGGCTTCCACGCCACTGCTGGCGGTCAAGACCTTGTAACTGTAATTTTCCAGCGCCGAACGCATGATGGCCAGGAACGCCTCCTCGTCGTCCAAGATGAGAATGCGCTCACCGTTGCCGGGCGGCAACAACGCCTTTTTGTGCGGGGTTTGCCCCGGCGTTTCAGTGGCGGCAGGCAGGTAGATTTTGAATTCGGTCCCGCGCCCGACTTCACTGTGAACGGTCATGAAACCGTCGTGGTTCCTGACAATGCCGAGCGACGTGGACAGCCCCAAGCCTGTGCCTTTGCCGGGCGCCTTGGTCGTGAAGAACGGCTCGAAGATTTTTTCCAGTTGTCCGGCGGGAATTCCCGTGCCGGTGTCGGACACACTGACACAAAGATAATTTCCCGGTCTGGCGTCGGGATGCAACGCTACGTCCTTGGATTTGATTGGCACGTTTTTTGTGGACAGGGTGAGTGTGCCGCCGTCGGGCATGGCGTCGCGGGCATTGACACAGAGGTTGAGCAACACCTGATGCAACTGCGTGGGCAAACCGGAAACCGGCCAGGACAATGTGTCCACCTGTACGCGGCACCGAATGGATTTGGGAAAAGTGTCGGCGATGATCCGGCCCATTTCCTTCACCAACTGGCCGGAATTGACGGGCATTTTGCTCAATTCACCGCCCCGGGCAAAGGCCAGCATTTGTTTGACCATGTCCTTGCTGCGTCGCGCGCTGGCCTCCATGATATTCAGGATGCTTTCGGTTTCCGGCGGCGGAGATTTGGTGAACAGGATGTTGGTACCCATGAGGATGGGCGACAGGGTATTGTTCAAATCATGCGCGATGCCGCTGACCAGCACGCCGAGGCTTTCGAGGCGCTGGGCACGCAGGAATTGTTCTTCCAACAGCTTGCGTTCGGTGATGTCGGTGTTGATGATGAGTACACCTTTTGGCCGGCCTTCCCCGTCGCGAATGAGGGTGGGGCGGGCTTGAACGATGATCTGCCTTCCGTCTTTGGTGAATTCCTTGAGTTCGCCGACCCAGTCGCCGCGTTCGTTCACGCGTTTGATGGTTTCCTGAAGTTCGGGCGGTGATTCGCCCCGGAAAAGCAGTTGCTTGAGGCTTTGCCCGATCACTTCGTTCGCAGTCCAGCCGTAAATCCGTTCGGCGCTCTTGTTCCAATAAACGACACGATCCTCCAAATCCAAAACGATGATGGCGTCCTGCGCCTTGTCCAGCAGTTCAACCTGTTCGCGGATTTTTTCCTCGGCCCGTTGCAGCTCGCGGATCTGCGTCCGCAGCGCGGCGTTGACATTATTGATCGTGGCGGTGCGTTCCAGCACCCGCACCTCAAGTTTGTCATGCGCTTTTTGCAGTGCTTCTTCCGCCTGCCGCCGCTGGTCGTCCGCACGGTTCAACAGAATGGCGTTCCACCAGATCAAACCCGTGAAAATGGCGATGCAACCGACCACGACAACGGTGATGCCAAATTCCACGGGATATATCTTTTGCTTCGTCGTCCAAATGGTCAGCGCGCCGAGGGCGATGGGTACGGCGAAGGCAAACGGCAGCAGTCGCCGCGCAATGGCGCCGCCGGGGGTTTGGCTGGTGAACAGCGCCACCACGCCGTAATCGGTTTGCGCCAGCAGCATTCCGAGCGCGAGCAAAAAGAACAGCGCCGCCGTGTGCAAGGCCATGGGGATGTAAGAACCGATGCTGTAAAGATAACTGGCCTGGTAAATGTAGCCGACCAGGGGGACGAGTGAAACAAAAGCCAGCGTCAGGCTCAGGTTCTGGCCCCAGCGCGAGAAACGGCGGACCGGGGATTGAGGAACCACAGGGCAAGGCCGCTGAGGATAAAATTGAACGCGGTGTTTGGGGCAATCTGGTTTGGAAAACCGGTCCCGTCGCGTTGCAGTTGAGTTTGAAACAGCGTTTGGTCGAAAGCGAGATGCCAGCCCAAAATATATTCACTGAGTTTGAGCGTTCCAACGACCACCAGAACGCCGCCCATCGCGCGACCGCTTTCCCATTTATGCGCGGGTTTGGTTTCGGCCAGCCAGTAACACAGGAGCGAAGCCCCGGCCAGGATGAAACCCAAGGCGGTGACCGGGTTCATGGCGACCAACCCCGGAAGAATGCGCTTGAGCACTTCATTCCCCAGCGACCAGCCCAGCAGCACAATCCCGCCTCCAAAGGCGACTACCCAGCCATCCCATCGTGAAAAACTTTTCAACCGATAGGTTAATCGAACGTTATTTGCGATTGAGACCATTTCCTGTTGTGACCTTTCGCGCCCTGATGCGGCACAACTGGTCGCCCGCACTTTCCATCAATCACCCCCCCATCTTGTCCAAGTAGATTACTCCATATAATTTAATGCGTTAGAATAGCATATATCAGACCATGCGTGTCTCCGGACAGGGCGGGGCGATGTCAAACAAGTCGTTTGCAGAGTTTTCCGACTTGAACCGACATTAAATGCTCCTTGGAAGTTTTCTAGCGGCCTTCACTGTCTTGGAATTGGGCATTAACTAAATTGCGGCGTGAAAGGTAGTGGTGGTTGCATTACAATTCATGCAACCGCTCCAGCCCAAAGTCAGGCGGTAGATTCCTGCCTTAAAACCATAAGCGCAGCTGCAACGAATCCTTTGGAATTTTTCATCACTGGCCACTTGGCCTCACACCAAGATTACAACACTTGGACCTGTAGTTCCCCGAAGCTATTGTGAATTCTCACCAGAAGGCGTCTTGGGAGTGTGTGTGAGGTCTTGACCAAGAATTTAGGAGCGTGCCGCATCACCGGTCTGGAGCGACACGCCCCCGCGTGTGCTCCAGCAGGTGAATTTCTGGAGCAAGCACAAGGTATAAAATAAAGCAATTCGTACGCCGATTATTGGCAGTATTCGGTCCTGAAGCCCTTATTTACGGCGCGTTCGCGCAACAATTTCCAAGTGGTGCGGATGCACGCAAACATTCTTAAGGTCAAAGAAACTGATTCGATACCAGCAAACGGTGTTCAGGTCTCCAAGGCATTCGGAATAGAGAGTCGTGCCGGATACGGCTCGCGCCCGGCAAGTCGCTGCAAAAGGTGGAGTTGCCCCGGATGGCGGCCCGCCACTATGTGCGGACGCGCGCATGTCTTTTGATTTGTCCACGGGGGCTTTTAGAACAAACCGCCCGTGTGTTCAATTGAAAAAAACGGTGATGCCGGGTTAGCTTGCGAAGCGGGGTTGATGAAAAGAAAACGGCGGACGAGGTGCCACTGTTGCCAACGCGCCACGTCCGCCAAGGGCAAACATCTGCAGGTCGCCAGAACGAGTTATGAATCGGACACCCGCCGCTATTGCTGATTAACCTGTAACATCGCCAGCGGCAGAAAGCAAGGAATCTCTGACCTCAAAATCCCGTTGTATGTGACCATGCGCGGACCATCGAAGAAATGCTGGAAAGCGCAATTTAACAGGAGATTACAGTGGCGCGAGAATTGCTTTTTCTTATGCGTCATAGTTACTCCAGTGATACGCTTCCTGGAGCTAAATGGGGGTGCGGCGTGGACTTTCACTTGCGCGACGCACCCCCCCAACTTGCAGTGCAATCTGATACACCATTATCACGAGTCGTTGTTTCAGAACCAAATTTGCTACACGATCTCCGTCGCTGGCATTGCGAATCAGCGCAGCGGATACGCCCGGATGACGGGTCGCCAGCGACCCCCTAATTGCCCGTTGTCCCCTTGAGCGCAGAGGTGGCCTGCGTTTGTCCGTAGCCACCATAATCATCTTAGCGGGTGAGAGGCTTGCCCGCGCATTTAAGCGCGAAGGTTTCGCTCCTCTGCGGTTTCTTCACGCCCCAAGAGACTGGGCAACACACAGTTTGGTCGTCG
>CAWHAH010000035.1:0-119097 GCA_963827205.1 uncultured Verrucomicrobiae bacterium | reverse complement strand
TTCAATCCTCAACCAAGAAAGGAAAACAAAGTTATGGGACAGTATCATTACCTCATCAACCTCGACAAAAAACAAGTCATTCATCCGCATCAAATCGGGAACGGCCTGAAATTAAGGGAACAAATCGGCTGGACCTACTCGACGGCCACGGCCCTGGTCATGTTGCTGGCATCCAGCAGCCGGGACGGCGGACGCGGCGGCGGGGATTTCCGGGCCCAACATCCGCTGGTGGGTTCCTGGGCGGGCGACCGCATCGCGTTCGTAGGGGATTACGCCGAAGCCGGAGACATTCCGGGCTGTGACGCGTCCGTCCTCTACAAACAGTGCAACGCGGCGTGTTGTCCCGATGAAAAAACCGACCGTCCGAATGGCTGGCAGGACTGGACGAACATCTCGCCGCAGGTGCGGGAGATGATGACGGCGGAGTTTCACATCCGTTACGAGGGCGAGGGCTGGCTCAACATTGTGGAGGAAGACAAAAAGCCGGCGTCGCCCAAACTCTGTCCGGACCTGGTCATTGTCGGCGCCGGCGCGGCGAATCCATCGGCGCACTCCCGCAATTAAGCCAGCCGACCTCATCACCAAACAACCCGGAGGAGCCGGAGGCATTGGGCCTTCGGCTTTTCCATTTCCAAGAAAGAAAAAACACATGCAAGAAAATCAATTATTGGAGGTGCTCACCCGCGAGGGCGTGCTCATCAACGTGTCGGTGCGCTACTGGCGCGCGACCAAGAAACTCAACGCTGAAGACCTGGGCCTGGATCCGGAACGCGTGACCGAACGGCTGATCAGTCTGGGCCACAAAAACCTGCTGCCCAAGGAGGCGCTGGAAGCCTTCGCGCTGGTGGAAAGCCGGGCCCACGCGCTGGTCGAAGCCAGCACGTTTCCGTTCTTGAACGGACTGAGCCGTTTCCTGCCCAACGCCAAGTTGCAGGAGGTGCTGGACAAGATCAATGGGCTGGCGCGGGATTTCGCGCTGGCGAAGACCGACTTCCTGTCCCGGTATGCCCAGATGCGAGAGAAGGCATCAGCGGAATGGCTGGAGGCCGCCCGGAAACTGGTGACTGACCCGGAACGATTGGTGGCGGCCGTCGAGGCTTCGTTTCCGCCGCCGGAGCGGATGGAACGGTTCTTCGAGTTCTCGACGCAACTGTTCCAGATCCGGCTGCCCGAAAAGCTGGACCTGGAACTGGCCGAGGCCGGCCAGCAACAGGAGATCATCCGGGTGCGCGAGCGGATGGCGCAGGAAGCGGGGGCGCGCATTCATCACGAGGTGGAAGCGTTCGTGTCGGACTGTGTGGCGTCGCTCCGGCAGCAGACCGCGCAACTGTGCGGCGAGATGCTGGAGAGCATGCAGACCGGGAAAAGCGGGGTGCATCAGAAGACGCTCAACCGGCTGGTCAAGTTCATTGACGAGTTCAAGCAATTGAACTTCGCCGGTGACCAGGTCATGGAGGCCGAACTGGAGCGGGTGCGGCAGGCGTTCCTGAATCGCACGGCGGAGGAATACCGCGACAGCGGGTTCGCGCAGACACAACTCAAACAAGGGCTGCAAAACCTGGCGGACAGAGCCCGGCAACTGGCCGAGCAGGACAACCGCGAGATTGTCGAGCGGTTCGGCAACCTGGGCCAGCGCCGGTTGTATCTGGCCGCGTGAAAGGAGCGTTATGGCAAGTCTCCTGAACCGGCGGAAGGTAAAAGCGTTCGCGCTGATGCAGGCGCAACAGCGCGCGCACAAGTTCACGCGGGTGGGCGGCGACTTCTATGTGAAGTGCGAAGCCAACTTGCGCGAGTTCATCGCCAGCTACATCCATCGTTTGCCTTCCGTGGGCAAAACGATCCGGTAATCCACGGCTGGCCTGGCCTCACCAAGCCGGGTCAGCCGCTTTTCATCAACCATCAACCATCAAAAAAACATGAGTCACTTCGTAACGATCAAAACACAAATCAAGGACATCGCCGCTTTGCGGGACGCGTGCACGGAACTCGGGCTGTCGGTGTTGGATCACGCCCAAGCCCGCGGTTATGGCGGCGCGACGCACCAAGGCGATCATGTCATCCGCCTCAAAGGGCCGTTTGACATCGCGGTGAACCGGCAACCGGATGGCCTTTTCCATCTGAGTTGCGACTGGTGGGACGGGCATGTGGAGCAGGAGGTGGGCAGCCAGTACGGCCGCCTGTTGCAACTCTATGCCGCCCACAAAACCACCCGAGAAGCGCGGCGCAAGGGACTGACGGTGCAGCGCATCCAGCGCAGCGACGGCTCGATCAAACTGACGATAGGAGGGTTATGAAAACCATCGACATCCTCATCAACCCGGCTGGCCAGCTCACCATCGCCGCGAACGGGTTCGAGGGGGTGGATTGCGAAAAGGCGACGGCCTTTCTCGAACAGGCGCTGGGGGAACTGGAGCAGCGCCAGCGCAAACCGGAGTATCACCGTCGGGTGCGACGGCAACAACTGGCCGGCGTATGACCACGTTGCACGTTCTGCCGGATGGCACCCTCAAGGGTCTCTATACCGAGGCGCTTGATCTGAACACGCTCGGTTTATTGGAAGTGAAACGCGCCCTGGCCATTGAGTTCGATAATCCAGCCCAGGTCTGGCGCGTGTTCGATCCGTATGGCCGCAGCATTTACGACTCTCCCTCACGGGAGGGCTGTCTGGCCTGGGAGCAGGAACACCTGAATCAGGTGTTGGAAAACTCCTGAGCCGGACCCGACCCTTAACCCGCCCGCTCTGACGGTTCAGGGCGGGCTTTTGTTTCGGTAACCCGAAACCCGAAAGGAACCAAATGGAATTGAATGAACTGTTGGAACAAATCACGCCACTGCCCTGGCATCCTGCCGCGATGGACAATGACAAGCTCATTCCCACCATCCGGCTGTTTGGCCGGCGCCAGCACAACCCAGCCAAGACCGTCTGCTTGGGCCGTCTGGATTCTGCCCGCGATGCCCGTTATGGCTGCCACGCTGCGAATGCGCTGCCGGACCTGGTCAGGGCGCTCAACCTTCTGTTGGCAGACCAACGACGCGCCAGGTCCGAGCTGTCACGCGGCCAGTTTCACTTCTGCGAGGCGGCCCTGGCCAAGGCGCAAACCATTAACCTGAAAGGAACATTATGAAATCACAAATCACAAATTACATCCGGGCGGGCTATCCCGGCATCTACCTCGTCTCGTGCGAAGAAGCACGGGTCGAGGCGGAGATGAAAACCCTGGCTGCTTCGGTGAACTATCAGTTGTTCGCCTGGTCGGTGACGGAAGGGCTAGTCAACACCAAGGACGGTCATGTGAAACCGGCGAACGATCCGTTGCAAGCGGTGGAAGCCATCGGCGAACTGCCGGAGAACTCGGTGGTTCTGCTGAAAGACTTCCATCAGTTCGTGGAGGACGGCAATCCGGTGCTCATCCGGCAACTCAAGGAAACGCTGCGGGTTGGCAAAACCAAAGGCAAAGTGCTGGTGATTCTGGGCTGCCGGTTCACGCTGCCGCCGGAACTGGCACGGGAGTTCGCCGTGGTGGAGTTCGCCCTGCCGGGCAAGGAGGATTTGGGGGTGGTGCTGGATAACATCGCCAAATCCGCCAAGCTCGCGCCGCCGGCAGCCAACGAACGGGAGTTGTTATTGGACGCCGCCAGCGGGCTGACCTCCATCGAAGCCGAAAATGCGTTCGCGTTGTCGGTGGTGGAGGATGGCAGGCTGTGTCCGCAAATCATCGCCCGTGAAAAGGCCGGTGAGGTCAAAAAGAACGGTCTGCTGGAAGTCTATCCCCGGCCGGGATCACTGGCGGACATTGGCGGACTGGACGTATTGAAGGAATGGCTGTTGAAACGCCGGGATGCTTTTGGCCAGGAAGCCAAGAAGTATGGGTTGCCGTCGCCGAAAGGTCTGATCATTATCGGCATTCCGGGCACGGGCAAATCCCTGACGGCGAAAGCGACGGCCAGTGTGTTTCAGCGGCCGTTGTTGAAACTGGATGCGGGACGGTTGTTTGCCGGCCTGGTCGGCCAGTCGGAATCCAATCTCCGCTCGGTGATTGCCACGGTTGAGGCCATCGCGCCCTGCGTGCTGTGGATTGATGAACTGGAAAAGGGATTCAGTGGCAGCCGCAGTTCGGCTTCGACCGATGGCGGCACTTCAGCCCGGGTATTTGGCTCGTTCCTCTCGTGGTTGCAGGACCGGCAGTCGCCGGTGTTTGTCGTGGCCACGGCGAATGATGTGACCCAGTTGCCGCCGGAACTGCTGCGCAAGGGACGGTTTGACGAGCTGTTCTTCGTCGATCTGCCCAATCAAGGGGAACGCGAGGCGATTTGGAAAATCCAGATCGCCAAGTTTGGCCGTAAATCCACAGCGTTCGATGTCGTTCAACTGGCCAAGGCAACCGAAGGACTGACAGGCTCGGAAATCGAGCAGTTGTTCATTGATGCGCTGCATGAGGCGTTCAACCAGCGCAAGGAGCCGACCGACCTGTCGGTGGCGCTGTTGCTGAACGATTTCATGCCGTTGAGCAAGTTGATGAGCGAACAGGTCGACGGCCTGCGCAAGTGGGCAAAGGGGCGCGCCCGGCGGGCGACGGCGCTGGAAACGGGACGAGAAGGGCGGAAAATCGCAGCCTGAAAAGAGTGGAGAGTCTGCCTTAGCAGCGGGCTCTCCTTTTTTCCAGACTGGTTAGCCTGGCGAAAATATTTCTTTTTTGCGTTTCCTTCACTTTTCACAATTCAAGCGCTGTTCATGCCAGCGGCATTCGTGCGAGTAATATCAAATCAGTTGGCTTTGTTTTTTGTTGCTTCGACGCGCTCCAGTTCATTTTTACCGAAGCAACGAATATGAGTTTGTCCGCCAAACGCGAATATCTGGTGAAAATCCACGGTCGCTATCAGCGCTGGTCGTCCTCGGCAGGGCCGCGCGCGGTCTGCCGCTGCCGCTGGCGGTTGAAAAATGACTCCAAATTACTCGCCCCACCCATCGAGCCAAGCCATTCCCTCCAAATCATACCTGCGCCGCTGTCCTTGGCCATGACGCACACCCCTCATCAGTCAACAACAATCACATCGTAACGACTGGGGCCTTACTTGATTACAGCCATATCCTTCTTGTTTTGGAAGACGGATCATTTTAAAATTGTTCCGTGACGAAATGTCCACTTGCCGCCCTGACAGCCGGTTGCTTCCTGCTGATTTTCGCCGCCCACATAGAGGCGGCGAATCTAACGATACGCTATCTGGAAAGTGGCACGAATGAATCCACAGCGACGTTGCGCGTGCTGGCGGACAAGCAATCCCCGTATCGAATCCCGGCGTTTATTACGGGCAAATTTGCCGAGCACCTTGGTGAGAATATTTACAATGGCACGTATGCCGAAATCCTCAGAAACCCGACCTTGGCGGATTACCCATTCAACTCTGGCGAAATGAATCCCGATGGCGTGTTGAAATTCGAATCGAACCGGGAAAAGATTGTTCACGCTCTCCGTCAGTTCGCAACCCGCTGGGGCTGGCCGGAATCGGCTTTGGACGATCTCGTGACCTCGTACGAAGACGGCTTGGCTGCCTTTTGGATGCGTGAAGGCACACGCGAAGAGGTGCAGCCGAGCCCCGACACCGGACTTTATGGCGGTCGCGCCCAACGGGTACAGGTGAATGCGCCCGGACATGGAATCGCCCAATGGTCTTATCTCCCGTTACAACGGATTCGAAAATTTAAATTTGAAATATTCGCCCGCTCGCCAGATGTAAAGAGTCTTTCAATTTCACTGACCCCGTTAGGAGCCGACAAGCCCAGCGCCTCGGCTTCGATTCAGGGTCTGTCCCAGCAGTGGCAAAAGTTCACCGGCGCACTTGAACTGGATCCGGCTTTGCCGTCGGATACCGTTTACAAAATCGCCGTGACCGCCGACGTGCCGGGGCAATTCGTAATCCAACAAATTTTTTTGCAGCCCGCCGACAATCTCAATGGTGCGGATCCCGACATCATCCGATTGGTGCGCGAATCCCACCTGCCGTTGTTGCGCTGGCCCGGTGGCAATTTCGCAAGCACCTACCACTGGCGAGATGGTGTCGGTCCCATCGAAAAGCGACCAACCAGGCCAAATTATGCCTGGGGCGGGATTGAGCCAAATCTGTTTGGCACGGATGAGTTCATTGAATTCTGCCGGGCGGTCGGCTGCGAGCCGATGATTTGCATCAACGCCGGCAGCGGCACCCGGGAAGAAGCGGCGCAGTGGATCGAGTATTGCAACGGTCCAGCCACTTCGCGGATGGGCAAATGGCGCGCGGCCAACGGCCATCCGGGTCCGTACAACGTGAAATACTGGGAAGTCGGTAACGAACTATGGGGACACTGGCAATTCAATTGGACGACCGCTACTGGTTACGTTGACCGTTACGAACAATTTGTTTCGGCTATGTTGAAAGCAGATCCCAGCATCAAGCTGCTCGCCTGCGGAGCGCCGGTTCTCTGGGGCAAATCATGGAATGACACCCTCCTTGCTGGCGCGGCCTCAGAGCTGCGCAGCATTACCGATCATCCGCTCATTGGGGGAACGGTTTCGCCGGCGACCGACCCGCTGGATGTCTATCGCGATTTTATGGCCGTGCCAGAAGTTTTGGAGCGAAAGTGGTCGGCGTTGCGTAACGACATGCTGGCAGCAGGCATCAAGGAGCCGCATCTGGCGATCACGGAATTGCAATTGTTTGCCCACATTGGATCGAACACAAATCTGGATGAGCCCGCCCGCCTTACCCAGGAAAATCTGCCCAGCCAGGCGAGCATCACCGAGGCGATTTATGACATTCTCATTTATCACGCAGCCATCCGGCTCAGCCCATTTGTGGAGTTGATCACTCACTCCGCAATCGTCAACCATGGCGGGGGATTACGCAAGGAACAGGAACGCGTGTTCGCCAATCCATGCTACTATGCCCAAGCTGACTTTTCCGCGTTTGCCAATGCCGCGCCGATTGCTGTGGACATCGTGAGTTCAACCCTAGCCGCGCCCCGCGTCCTCGGCGATCTAAAGACATTCACTTCGCACGCTTCCTACAGTGCCGTTGACGCGCTGGCCGCCATTGCCACCAACGGCGACCTGCTTGTTTCCATCGTGAATTGTGACGTGAAGGTGATCCACTTGACAACTGAGTTGAACGGTTTCGATGGTGCCGGAAATGCCAGCGTGCGGACGTTACGGGGGACAGTTCCCTGGGGGGACAAACACCGTGGGTAAGCCGGACGCCATCAGGCCTCAGACCTCTACTGTCGAGGTTCATGAAGGGAAATCATTGCTGTCCAATCTGATTGAGGGTTGAGGGATAAAAAAAGGTTGGCTTGCGGGTTTGGGCCTTGCCACAAGGTAAGGCATGAAAAAGAAAACCAGCTATAAGCCAACCGCCAGCAAGTTCTCCATTCTCCGCCAGCTTTGCAATCTCATTCCCACTCACTTGGTTCCCAAACTGGCGCGCGACACCGGCGTCGAAGACCACGCCCGCACGTTTAGTCCTTGGAGTCAGGTCGTCAGCCTGCTCTACGCCCAACTGACCCATGCCCTGGGCCTCAATGATGTGTGTGACGCCTTGCGTCTGCACTCCGGCCCGCTCTCGGCTTTGCGCGCGGCCACGCCGCCCTGCAAAAACACGTTCTCTTACGCCAATCGCACCCGCGATCCGAAAATGGCCGAGCAACTCTTCTGGGCCGTGCTGGATCATTTGCAAACGCTCCAGCCTGCCTTCGCCGGCCACCACACGCCCCGCTTCGCTTTTCGTTTCACCCGGCGCCTCATTCATGTCGTGGACACCACCACCATTGCGCTCATGGCCCGTTCGCTGGATTGGGCCAAACATCGGCGGCGCAAAGCCGCCGCCAAGTGTCATGTCCGGCTTAATCTCCAAAGTTTCCTGCCCGCTTGCGCCATCGTCGGCTCGGCCGCCGAGCATGACAGTATCCGCTCCCGCGAGCTTTGCGCCAATATCCATGCCGGTGAAATCGTCATCTTCGACAAAGCTTACGTGGACTTCGCGCACTTGGCTGACTTGTCCCAACGTGAAGTCTTTTGGGTCACCCGCGCTAAAGACAACCTGCAATTTCGCGTCGTCCGCAAATTTCAGGACGGAAGGTTCGGTAACATTCTGCGCGACGATCTCATTGAACTGACCGGCCCGGCGGCCAAAGATTATCCGGTCGGCCTGCGCCGCGTCGTGGCACTGGTTGAGGTGGACGGGGAAATACGGGAAATGATTTTCCTGACCAATAACTTCACTTGGAGCGCCCAGACCATCGCCGATCTCTATCGCTGCCGTTGGCGCATCGAAACCTTCTTCAAGGAACTCAAACAGACCTTGCAACTGGCCGATTTCTTGGGTCACAACGCCAACGCCGTGCGCTGGCAGGTCTGGACAGCCTTGCTGGCCTACGTGTTGTTGCGCTTCTGCGCTTGGCTGGGGCGGTGGGGCCACAGTTTCACCCGCCTCTTCGCCCTGATCCGCTCGGCCCTCTGGCAAAAACTGGATTTGCGCAGCCTCTTGGAAAGCTGTGGGACAGCCAAAGGCGGCGGTCGCTTCCTCGGCCAGCCCGAACAAGCCTATTTGCCCGGCTTCGCCTGACGCTGTGGGACAGCCACACCATTCAAACCGACTACGACCGCTCAAATTCTTAAACCGATTTTTCATTCTCCCATTCGCGTTTCAGGCAAATCCGCTCCAAAAAATCGCGGCGTCTGTCGCTATTGGTCGGCACTGAAGGGAAATTTGAACTTGACCTTCAACCTTTCAGTATCGTGCAAGTGCGCATTGCCCCGCGCCGCTGATCGCACCAATTTAACTGGAGAATCTCCCCATCGGTTTGGTGTGTCGCCTGATTTTTCGGGCGTAAATGGCCTGCCCGTGTTTCATTTCAAGGCTGCCGACAGCACTTACTGTTATCGTGCTGATATTCCACACGAATAGATTGCTCTCATTTTCAAATAGACAAAGTGATTGTAAGTTCATAAAATAACCAACATCAACTATGAATAAAATAATCTCCATTAGTGGAATAATATGCATTACCATCGGCGTGAGCGCCGGGCTTCTGACTGGCTGCGCCACCAAGAAAACCTGCGGCGCCACGAACCAGCAACTGACCGGTGAGCCGTTTGGCAAGACACTGGATGGGACGCCGGTGGGGATTTATACGCTACGCAATGCCAACGGCATGACGGCGCACATCATGACTTATGGCGGCATTGTGCAATCGCTGACAGTGCCGGATAAAAACGGCAACTTCGGGGATGTGGTGCTCGGCTATGACACGCTGGACGGTTATCTAACCAACAGCCCCTATTTTGGCGCGTTAATCGGCCGTTACGGCAATCGCATCGCCAAAGGCCATTTCACCTTGGACGGACAAACCTACACCTTGGCAACCAACAACGGACCGAACTCGTTGCACGGCGGCATCAAAGGTTTCGACAAGGTGGTCTGGAAGGTGGTGCGCGCGGAAAACACGCCGAAAGGGCCGCAGCTTGAGCTGACTTACATCAGCCCTGACGGCGAGGAAGGTTACCCTGGCACGCTCACCGTCACCGCGCTTTATACGGTGACATCCGACAACAGCCTGCGCTTGGATTACACTGCGACCACCGACAAGGACACGATAGTGAACCTGACGCAACATTCCTACTTCAACCTGGCCGGACACGGCGACATTCTCGGTCATGAAGTTTACATCAATGCCGACAAATTCACGCCGGTGGACAGCACCCTGATCACAACGGGCGAACTGCGCCCGGTGGCCGGCACGCCGTTTGATTTCCGCACGCCGGCGACAATCGGCTCGCGCGTAAATGCCGATGATGAACAGATCAAGTTCGGCGGCGGGATTGATCACAACTGGGTCATCAACCACCCGATGGGTGAACTGGGTCTGGACGCGAGGGTGACCGAACCGACCACGGGTCGCGTGCTGGAAGTCTGGTCCACGGAACCGGGGTTACAATTTTACAGCGGCAACTTCCTAAACGGCACGATCACCGGTAAAGGCGGCCAGGTGTATCAATATCGCAACGCCATCGTGATGGAACCACAACACTATCCGGATTCACCCAACCACCTCGACTTCCCCTCAACCGAATTGAAGCCGGGCGAGATATACAAGAACACAATTATTTACAAATTTTCCACAGAATAATCATGTCAATTCTTCGTCTTTCCGGGTGCTCAAGAGCGAGTTGGCCATTCGGCCCATCTGGCATCGTGTGGACCGCCGCGAGGAGGCCCACATTCTGATCGCCTTTCTGGGCTATTGTTTGTGGGTTTATCTCAAACAGAATCTGCGTCCCTTTGCCGCACCTGTACTATGTAAATACTCGGATGACGTTGGAGTGTTCGGGTTTCGTCGTTTCCCAACCTCAACTGACCTTGCGTCAGCTAAACTTGACTGAATGAAATCCCGTTGACCGCACCGCCGCTCCACTCGTCACCCAGATCCAGAAGCTTTTCAGCCACGATCTGGCCCAGAAGAATGATTTCCTCCGACAGGAAAATAAGATTCTGCGGAGCAAGTTGGGCAAACGAATGCCGTTGACCGAGACGGATCTCCGCGTCTTGGTCCGCTACGGCATGCCCATCAAGGATCGGTTGCGGGAAGTCATTTCCATCGTCTGCCCGGCAATATCAACCCCGAAGCGCACGGCCTTCACGGACTATTCAAAAATCAAAGGATGATTTGCGGTCAGGGACGATACGGGAAATGGCGCCGCGATTTGCGGCTTCAAAATCGTCCCTCACCTCATGCGGCAGTTCCCCTGCCGCGATTAGCCGTTCCACGGTTCTACGGTAGAACGTCCAATGTCCCGTTCGTATGTTGCGCGATAAGGCCAACCAACCATGAGACGATTCTCCGAGGAATCTGCAAAACGTCAGAATCGAGGTAGTTTCATCGCTTGGCACTATTCGTCCTTGAGCCAAGTCCTCCTCCAACATGAACCGCTCAATCGCAACCGCCTTCATCACTGCCTTTGGCGGAAGGCTGTCAACCATTTCGTAGAACGTCTCAAAGAGACGATGGCCCATAACTCGAACCGTAACCCTTTGTAATTCAATGTCAAGCGCCTGCTCCTTCGGTTGGAAAATCGTCTCATCAACCCTGAGATGCACCATTACCAGGCAATCATACGATGGCATGTTAATTGCCTAGCCACACAGAGCAGCCTTTCAAAAGGAGTTCAGGCGGTTGTTACCAAAAGATAACGTTGAGCGCCAAGGCGACCGCTAGCACGCACGCTCCTTGAAATTCCACTGACTTGTACCAAGGAAGTCGTGGGGAGACGGCGCGCAGGCCGCCGTACACCAGGCTCGCCACCCGCGTCGTATCAGGCGGTGCAGTCAGTAGGCTCAACGAAATGGTCACTACCATGGAAGCGGTCCAGCCGCAGATTGCCCCATAAAAGTCCGCGGCCATGGGCGCATTGTAGTGCAGCCAGCCCACGCGATAAGCCAAGTAGTGGCCCATAGACCCCGCGATGCCGGCAATCATCCCGTAAAAGGCCCCGGTAGCATTGGCCCGCTTCCAAAACATGCCCAGCAGAAACGTCGCGAAGAGGGGCGAGATGAAGAAGGAGCAGACTAATTGCATGTAGTCCATCAGGTTGTCGAATTGCAACACGATGTACGCCGTAGCCACACTCAGCACCGTGCCCGCCACCGTTGCCCCGCGGGCCACCTTCAAGTAATGCGCGTCTGGTCGGCCCGGTGCGAGGTAGTTTTGGTAGAGATCATAGGTCCACACCGTGTTGAACGCGGTCACGTTGCCTGCCATCCCCGACATGAAACTGGCGAGCAGCGCCGTGAGCCCCAGGCCCAAGAGGCCGGGGCCATAGAAACGCCCCATCAAGAGTGGCAGTGCGGCGTTGTAATTGTTGCTGAGTGATTTGTCGAACAAAGCTAACGCGCAAAGCCCCGGAAGCGTCACCAGCAGCGGGAACAGCATTTTGGGGACCGCCGCCACCAGCGGCGTGCGCCGGGCCGCATCCAGGTTGCGCGCCGCCATGGCCCGTTGCACCAGCAGGAAGTCGGTGCACCAGTAAGCAAAGCTCATCACGAACCCGAGGCCAAACGTCACCGCGAACCAGTTCGCGCCGAAAGGGTTCTCCGAGCCGCTTCCCATGTAGCGCCAGGTGTGCATCACCGTGTCCGGCAAACGCTGGCGCAAGCCTTCCCAGCCGCCGACTGCGCTCAGGCTCTTGATCGAGAGCGGCAGAAAGCCAACCACAATCAGGCAAAACTGGAGAACTTCGTTATAGATGGACGAGGTGAGTCCGCCCAGGAAGGTATAAACAACCACCAGCCCGGCTGAGACCAGCACGCTGAAATTGAAGGTCCAGCCCAAGGCCGCCTTGAACACCACCGCCAGCGCGAACATGTTGATTCCAGACATAAGGACGGTCATCACCGCGAACGTGAGGGCGTTGAGCACATGGGTGCGATTGTCGAATCGGAATTTCAGGTATTCAGGCACGCTGCGAACCTTGTTCTGGTAGTAAAACGGCATCATGAACACCCCCAAAAAGACCATCGGTGGAATTGCGCCCACCCAATAAAAATGGTTTGTCAGCATACCGTATTTCGCGCCATTGGCCACCATGCCCATTATTTCGAGGAGACCAGGTTGGCCGCCATGAAGGCGATGCCGGTGATCCAGAGGGGCAGCGACCGGCCGGAAAGCAGGAAGTCCTCACTGCCATGCACACGACGGCGCACATGAAAGCCAACAAGGATGACTACTCCAAAGTAACACCCGATGATCAGCCGGTCAATAAAGGCCAAATGCATAGTATCGGATATCATATTAATGGGACTCGATGAATCTTTTCTTTGCTGCGCCAGCGCTTTTCATACTGCACGGTCGCATACCAGCGGCCAATCGGTTTCAGCGTCCTGCAATATCGCTAGGTGGTGGGACAGACCTTTGCTGGGTTGATGCACCACCGGCGACTGCTGCACGACTGCTAAACTTCTGATTCCAGCGTGGAAGCTTGAAGCTTTATCGCGATGATGCGAATTCGACTCCGTCGCCTGGCTTGAAACCTGGGCATTCATAATTTTTCAAACATGCTCTTAGGCGGTTCGTTTGTCTAAATAGTCACCGCTCTTTAGGTGTTTGGTTTCTTACCTTTTTTTCTCTTTTCATTAAAGCTGTCCACCTGCCGATTGTTAAAATGTAGTACTCCATTGAACCTTGTATCATTCGGCCGCTTAATGGCTTGGGTAACGGCCGCGGATAGCCTTCTATCGATCGTCGGAGCGGCTGCCCTTTGCAGTCGCGCGTTTGGCTGGGAAATGTGCCTTCCATAATGCAATTCACGATTCTCCGCTCTTTGCGGTTGACTACACGTTGCCACAGTGTCTCAGGGCAAACACCGCCGTCCCGTTGAAATATGTTGAAAACCAATTGGTGCGTAAGCCGGGCGCTTCGCTTTGCCATGCGGTTTTTGCAACGAGTTCCGCCAGAGGCTCTTGCTCACAAGCGTTCACACCCAAAATCTCCAAAATTTGCGACAGGCTAGCGCGGACCCCGGCACCAATAACGCAGATTAAGTATGAACTTTATAGCCGCGTCTAACTTTTACAACACGAACCCGAATGCAATCGTTGTCGAACGCGGCCAACGTGAGCCACGCCGCCGCCATCATCCAGACCGGCAATGCCCAAGCATTCTACAACGACGGGCCGGAGGTGCTGGACACGATGAACAACGCGGGCAAGTCGTGGCATGACGCGGGCCGTGAAAAAGTACCGACTGGCATTCCGATCAGCCCAATAATTGTCATGCGTTGTGCACCGAATCTGTCCACGATCCGACCGGCCGGCACACCAGCAAGCGCAGCGACAAGCGGTGCTTGATGAGAGGCATTCCTGGTGTATCTTGATTGCCCACACGGATCGTGCCCTGCACGTGCTCGCAAACCGATTGGGCAACGCCGCCGGGGATGCCGTCGGCCGCCGTGAAATCCTTGAACTGCCGGCAGCGAATGCGGGCCAGCCTCGCTTCCTTGGTCCCGACCCAAATATCGCCCTTGTTGTCCTCCAGTCAGCAGGTGATGAACCGGCTCGGCAGCCCGCTTTCTACCGTGAGCATCACCGCCGTGCCGTCCGAACGCAAATACGAAAGGCCGATGCCGTATTCAATGGCCCACAGACCGCCCTGCGAATCCGCAAAAAATCGCAGCGACTGGCTGTTAGGGTTGGGCCGAAACTGCTCCGCTGACACGGTCCAGCACCCGCCGGACATCTTACACAAGCGGTGGCTGTCGAAAATCCACAGCCCCCCGTCTTACGCCGCGATCATCTGCCAGACGCGGCGGGGCGGCGGGCCGTTCGTCGGGCTGCGGTCGGCAAACCCGCCCCTGGTCATCACGCCGAAGTGCTGGCCGGTCGCCAGCCACAGTCCGCCGACGGAATCCTTGACCAAGACGCGCGCAGGCGAACGAAGTGCGAAGGTCGTGGAGCGCCTGGCTCGGGGCGAAGACAGGCCCAGCCGGGCCAGTTAATGGTCGTCTGTCGCATACTACAGCGCCCCATCGCCAGCCTGTGTGAAAGCCGCCGGCGCCGCCGGCTCAAGTTCGGCCATCTCCGCCTCACTCACCGCGCAGTTCCGCGGCACGCGAAGAATCGCCGGATGAAACGATGCCCGATAGACGCTGTTGGGATCCTCCGCCAAGAGGTGCAGCGGATGCCACCGCGACACGGTCGTACACTCCCGCACCAGATGAAATTTGCGGTCCCTGAGTGAAGCCGCGGACTCATTCCGGCGGTGATCCATAGCGTGCCCCGCGAATCCACGCTCAACGTCTCGAACTCCACGTCCTTCAACTCCGGCGTCGTCTGCGGATTATACGTCACGAAACGCGCCCCGTCGAAGCGCACCAGCTCACCGCTGCGCGTGCCAATCCAGAGATAGCGCTCGGGGGTTTGCGCCAGGCAGTTGACGGAGATTTGCGGCAGGCCGTCGCCCGAGTTCCAGACGTGAATGAGATAATCCGCCGATGCCACCGGAATGGTCTGCGCCGCGGCCGGCCACACCGCCGCCAACAAAAATCCCGCGAGCCGCCAAAATCGAAGCGGGCGGAAGAACGCGCACCGGATTTCATGCGCCACAATTGTAAGCGCAATACGACGGGGGTCGCGAGTGGAATCGAGCCCGCCTCACGACGAGCAAGGCTGGGTGCGCTGCCGCGCCCAGCCTTGTGCCTTGCATTGCCGCCAACTCGGCTATTGTGTAAGCCGGTAATAGGTCGGGGAATTGGTTGTCGTCAGAGTCAGGTTATTCAACCCATTGATCACTGCCGGCGTTCCCGGAACGGCCGTCCAAGTTCCGCCAACCAGGTTTGTCGTGGACTGCAAACTAAATGCCATGGCATTGGCGGGCCACTTGAGGGTGGTTTGCGGGCCGGCCGCCGATATTTGCAGCGTCGGGCCTCCGACCACCTTTGGTCCGGCAGAATAGAGATTAGCCACCTGACCGGCCGTGAGCGCACCGTCCCAAATGCGGAAGTCCAGGTAGTCGCCGCTAAACATCGGGTCCTGCCATTCATCGCGGGCCAGCCAATTGTCAGTGTCCGCCAGAGAGGACCATAACTGCGGGTTGCTGGCGGTGGTCAACAACTGACCGTTCAGATAGAATTTATCCAGTTGCCGGTCCTGGTCATGCGTATACACCAGATGGTTCGTTATTCCCGGCTGGAGCGGCGCCGCCGTCATGACCTCGTCGAAGCCAAGGGGAGGCTGGAACCATTCGAAGCGCAAGTCACCGTTGCCGTCGTAGGGCATCATCGCGATATACTCCCCGCCCCCGAGCGACAGTCCGGGTGTGCCCGCCTGGCCGAAGTCGAACATTTCCTCCCAAATGGGGCCGCCGTTCCAAATCACCCAGATATCAATGCTGGCTTCATTAGGCAGTCCGTTCACCAACCCCTCGCCGGCTGGAAAGGAGGCCCAACCGCTGCTGGCCCCGGGCAACCCGGTCGGGAGCGGCGCCGGATCGGGAAAAGGCGTGACCAGCATGCCATTGGTCAGCACCGCCACCCCCTGGAGGGTGCCATTGATGCTGCCAACCGAGTCGGTGAAAGTCGTGCTGCCGGGAGCCTCGTTGAAGCTCCACCGGTGCAACAAAGACGGCCAGGCTTCCGTATCCACCACGGTCAAGGCCAAATTGGCAGACAAACCGCCGTAAGTCGCCGTCACGGTCGTAACGCCCGCATTCTTCGGGACAAAGCTGCCATTGAGGAATGTGCCCACTGAGGGATCGCTGCAAGCCAGCGTGGTTGACGGCATGGTGCTCACGTCCACACCGGTCACATTAGCGAAATTGGCCAGCACCGAAGCCGGCATAGGTGCGCCGTGAACATCCACGTTGGTGGTGGGAACGCTGATGCTAAGCGAGTTAAGCGTGCCCGGATTGGTCACGATGTTGTTCGGACCCGCGGCAGCATCAATCGCAACCTGCAGGTCCGACTTAATGCCGGAATAGATGCGGAGCTCATCATACACGCCCGTGAAGTACGGATCGCCATTGCCATAAAATTGGGATTGGCCCACGTAATTGTCCCCGTCGGCAAGGGAATAAATCGGCGCGCTCATCGTCTCGCTCGCCACTTTTTTGCCGCCTAGATAGATTGAGGCCGTTTGCGCGGTCATGTTATAGCTGACCGTTAAGCAGACCATATTCGTATAAGGCATCCGCATGGGGGCAACTAATAATTCTTCAGTGTTGTCCAAGCGAATACTGTCGCTCACTGGGTTATTGGGAACCAAGCTGAGAAAGGACCAGCCGCTCCCATTAATGTTGGTACCAAAGGTCCACATTTCCTGCCAGTCGAAGTAGGGATCATTGTTTTGTGCCCAAGTCTCGAAGATCGCATTCGTCAGCTCCCGCGCAATGCCGGATGGAAGGTGTACCCAAGCGGCACTTTGATTACCATCCAAAACGAGCTGCCCATTGCCGTTCAATCCGGCGGTTGCACTACCATTGATCAATGTCCCGTTGGCATTGCCCACGGAATCGGTGATGGTGGTCGAGTCGGCCGGCCCGTCGAAGCTGTAGCGATGCAGCAGCACCGCGGGCTGCTCCCCCACGGTCACCGTCAACGCCGCCGCCAGGGATTGGTACGAAGCCCGAATGGTCGTGGTGCCGAGGCCCACCGCGTGAAAATAGCCGTCCGTCTCATAGGCGAGCACATTCGTGTTGTCCGAAGAATAAGCAAGCATGCCCGGCACCGTGCCGATGTCCACGTTGGTCAGCAATGAATAGTTTGCCAGGACGCTGGGCAAGAACTCTCCGCCCACGATCGCGTTCGTGGAATTATTGAACTGAAACGAGATAAGCGTGCCCGGATTGGTCACGATGTTGTTCGGACCCGCGGCGGCATCAATGGCGATTTGCAAATCCGATTCAACGCCGGAATAGATGCGGAGCTCATCATACACGCCCTGGTAGTACGGATCGCCCCCGCCATACCATTGGGATTGGCCCACGTAATTGTCCCCGTCGGGAATGGTATAAAGCGGCAAGCTCACCCACCCGCTCGCCACTTTTTGGCCGTCTAGATAGATTGACTCGTTTGTCGCGGTCAGGTTATAGGTGACCGTTACGCAGACCATATTCGTATAAGGCATCTGCATGGGGGCCATTAATAATACTTGACTGTTGTCCAAGCGCATTCTCCGGTTACTTGTGCTATTGGGAACAAAGCTGAAAAAGGAGATGCCAAGGCCATTATTGTTGGTACCAAAGGTCCATAATTCCTGCCAGTCGCAGTAGGCATCATTGTTTTGTGCCCAAGTCTCGAAGGTGGCATTCGTCAGTTGCGGCAGAATGCCGGATGGAAGAGATACCCAAGCCTTACTGACGTTGCCATCCAAGGTCAACTGCCCGCTGCCCGTCAGCGTGGCCGTGGCGCTGCCATTGATCAATGTCCCGTTGGCATTGTCCACGGAATCGGTGATGGTGGTCGAGCCGGCCGGCCCGTCGAAGCTGTAGCGATGCAGCAGCACCGCGGACTGCGGCTTCACGGTCACCGGCATCGCCGCCACCACGCTCATACATAGGAATGCTCGGATTCTTATTGATATTGAGGTTCTTTTCATAATTGTTGATATTGAGGTCGTTTTCATAATTGTTTCAGTAACGGATTATTACTACTAGTACAATTTGAGTGTGTGCATATGCTTCGTTCTAAACCTTATCGTTTGTTTAAGGAAACTGTCCACCTCCCCGTTGTTAAACAATGGTATGCCATTGAAAGTGCTTACACATTATCTGAACAATAATTGTGAAACTGATGGCAAAACAAGTTAAGCAAGACGCCATGGATGAAGTTCCCTTTCAACAACACGGCTCGCGTTGCCGGATGTGGGTCCGGCCGGAAGTGGCCGACCCGGTTTGTTGGCACGCTCCGACACGCCAGAGCATCAGTTATTTCGGGGTCGTGCGCCTGACCGACGGCAAGCTGGTGATGTCCCGGCCTGATGGGATGTTTGACGCTGGCACCTGCTGGGATTTTTATCGGAAACTGGAGCGGCATCAGCGTGCCGGGCGGAAAATGGTCGTGATCATTGACAACGCCCGTTACCACCATGCCAGGTGGTGGTCGCGCTCATTTTGCTCGTCTCCAGGAAATACACGATCGACGGTACGAGTTTTGAGTGCCTTATTCCGGGCTTCGATAGTCTGCCATTCTTCTGGCGTAAACGCATTCCAATACACGACGTACGTACGGTTCCCGTGCATGGTGTAGATCGGCTCTAACGTCGCGCCACTTTCGTCCCCATCAGTCAATCGCAAAACGCGCGATGAGCCATGGAACGTGCAAGGCTTGTCAAGCACTGGATCGAAAGCGGATGTCAGGGTGCCTTCCTTGCCGATAATGGCCGGGTAAGGAGCCTCATTGCGCTGGCCGCGTTCCGTCTCCGCGCAGAGCACCAAAGGGCCATACATTACTGCAACCCGGCGCGGATTGTCGCGAAAGCCTTCCGTCCGAAGGCTGAAAGGCATCGTCACTTCCACTATGTCGCCGCTTTTCCAAGTGCGATCCAACGTCGCGTAACTGCCGGGTTGGCTTTCATCCGCCGGCCTCACGCCATTGACTTTGATCTCAAAACCCGACGTCGCCCAATACGGATGCCGGATGTGAAAGCGCAGTTCGACGGGCTTTTCGCACGTAAATACAAAGCGGGAGCGGCCTTCCTCCGGGTATTTTGTTTCCTGGTGGAGGACGACGCCGACGGCGGGCCAGCGCAACTCGGAGGCGATGAACAGATTCGCGAACAATTCCCTTTGGCCGCGATGAAAATAGATGCTGTCGCCGTATTTCGCGTGGTTCTCGACTCCGGTGCCGGTGCAACACCAAAAACTGTCCTCCCGGGTGCAGTATTCCTTCGGGCCGTCGGCCAACGGGAGGAAATAGCACATCATTCCATTCACTGGATTTTGCGAGGCGAGGATGTGGTTGTAGAGCGCGCGCCCGTAGTGATCGGCGTATTCCGCCCGCGGTTCCCAGGTGAAAAGATGCCGCGTCAGTTTGAGCATGTTGTAGGTGTTGCTGGTTTCGCAGGCGGCGGCGTTGAGGTGACTGGCCCACTGGTTAGTGGGGAAGAATCCTTTGTTGTCGCCGCTGCCGCCGATGACATAGGAACGGTGCAACGCGACCTGCTGCCAGAAGAATCGGGCCAGATCCGCGTAGTGCGACTGGTCGGTCAATTCGTACAGCCGGGGGCACCGACGATTTTGGGGACCTGCGTATTATCGTGTTTGTAACTCAAATCGTCGCGGCCGGCTGTCAGCGGCGCCAACACTGCGTTGTCGTAAAACTTCTCCGCCAGGTCGAGATAAGCACGATTGCCCGCCAGACCATACAAATTGGCGAGCGCCTCGTTCATGCCGCCGTATTCGCATACCAACATCTTCTGCCATTGCGCCTCGGAGAGGTTCTTCGTGGTGGCCTCGACCCAGTTGGCCAGGTTCGTGGCCACGTCCAGTGCCTGGGGGTCGTGACAGAAACGGTAGGAGTCAATCAGACCGGCGAGTTCCTTGTGGATGGTGTACCAGGGCGACCAGCCCCCATTGAGGCTGAACGCCTCGACTTTGATGTCGCCTTTGGCCACGTCGCCGAAAAGCGTTTTGCCGTTCGGAATGGCAGCGACATAGCCATTGCCGTTGGCCTTTTGACATTCTGCAAGTTGGGCCACGATGTACTGCACCCGCTCAAGAAACTGCGGGTTGCCCGTATCCTGATACATGCGGGAGCAGGCCGACAAGTAATGCCCCAAGGTGTGGCCGGCCAGGCCCGTGGATTCCCAGCCGCCGTATTTCTCCGCCTTGGGTTTCAAACCGGCTTCGCTGCGGAACCCCCTCAACAAGCGATCTGGTTCCAGACGCAGCAGATATGTTGCGTCCATCCCCATCGCGTGGTGGAAAGGTTCGTCGAGTAGCTTCACGTCACCAGGCTCGAACTGTGAGGCTTTGAGGGAGGGGGCTGGGACACACCCGCACGCGTTCGGCCGGCGAGCATGTTGTTGCCCGAATCACCAGCAAAGGACGCCATTGGAAGCAGGCCGAGACAAGTCGCGAGAGACAGCAAATTGAGAAGAAATGAATTGCGATTTTTCATAAATTTATTGTATCAACCGGAAAAAACCGTTGGTATTCGCCCCGGGAAGGACAACTTGCCAGAAACCATTTGTGGACAAAGGGGTCGCTTTTACATCGCTCCATGAAGTTGTCTGTCTCAACTCAACCGCCGATTGTAATGTAAATTCTTTCAGATTCGTAGGCCAAGAAATTATAACGTTGGTGTCGGCTGATCGTATCTGCAAATTGACGTTCTGAAAGCAAAGTGCTTGGTCCCAGGGCGTAGGAAGCAGCCACGTCCGCCGGGCTCATGGCTCCTTCGTAAATGCGGAATTCGCTCACGCTGCCGACGAGATAAGGATACCAGGTGTAAAGCGATCGGCCCAGGTAACTGCAGGTGTCCGCTAACTAAGTGGAGGTGAACGGCACATCGCTCCGCTCGCCGACAAGCTGGCCATCGAGATAGAGCGCTTCGTAACCAAAGTCCAAATCCAACACGACAGCAATTTGCCTCATTCCTGTGTTGTCGAGCATGCCACTTCCATCAATCCGGAACTCGTCATCGCTGCCGGGAGCGGTGTCAGTGACCCACAGCCGACAGACCCCATCACTGGAATGCGGTGTGAAACTGAAACCCCGCGCGCCGGCGCCGCCAGCATCGTGTCGCCAAATCCAAAAAGATACGTCCAGTCGGGTTGGGAGCCGAACGAGGCCCAGGTTTCGATCGTCAATGCGTTGTAGTTGGAGACAATCCGCGGCACCAAGGCGACGTAAGAGCCTGTCGTTCGGTCCAGGATCAATTGGCCGCCACTTACAATGGCGTTTCCGTGCAAAACAACGCGCCAGGCCTAGCTGGTCGGATTCAAGGAATCAATGACGTTGGTGCCATTAACGAGGTTGGAGAAAGTAAACGAGTAGCGGTGTCGCAATGTCGCCTGCGGCCGGACGACGGTGATGGTCTGCGAATTCGTGTAGCCCAAATAACTGGCGGTGACGGTGGCGATGCCGGGACCGACAGCCAGGATTTCGTTGTTAGGCCCAATGGTAATCACATTCGTATCGCTTGAGGTCAACACCAGCCACGGGCTACTCGAAATCGAGTGGTTGGTCAGATTTTGAAAGTTGGCCACCACGTTCGCCGGTTGACGACCGATTCCCATCGGCTGGGTCGAGTGCAAGTTGATCGCAATTTCCTCGAGCGCCTCCAGGATCCAAGGTTGTTATCGTTTGCAGTCCGAACACGCCGCCGGCCATTTGCCCGGGGTGAGCTTCGAATCGAACGGTGACGTTGGTTTTTCCGGTCGTCAGGTTGACAGGAACGGTATAATCCACCGTGAAGAATTGACCGGGGTCGTTGTTGGTCAGCGTCTGCGTGGCGATTACAGTCCCATCCACAAGGATGTCGAAGATCCGCCCCCCCGAATCGCTGCCCCAGTAAGTGCAGGCCACACTCATGGCCGCGTTTGATTGCACGCCCAGCGCATAACTGAACCAGCCGGTGGACGAGCGATTTTCGTTGGCGTCGCGCCAGGCGCGGCTGAACGTGCCGGTCGTGCTGTTGGACTGCTGGGGGCTGTGAGCTGATTCCGAAGTGCTGTCGCCGATGGTGATCTGATCCACAACCCGAGCTTCAGCCACGGCGTTGGAGGCCGCGAACTGTTGCAAGTCGGTCGGCGACAAAACATTCCAATAGACTGAGTACCGCTGGTGTTGTAATTCGTAAAACGGAATCAACGTCACATCCCGTGGCTGGCCGATGCCCTGGGTCTGGAACGTCAGTGGCTGGCCGGATACGGGCATCGTGTCGGCAATCAGACTGTTCGTGTCTCCTACAAACACCGGGACCAGCAGATCGGCAATATTCAGCAGGTCTCCTTGCCCAGCAGCAAAGTCGCTCGCCGGCATACGGTTCGTCCCCAATTCACCTGCCAGCAGAATCGGACCGTAGAGGAGAGCGACCGTTTGCGGGTTGCCGGGCAGCGCTTCCGTCCGCAGCGTCATCGGAAACTGAATTTGCACCTGGTCGTTGTTTTGCCAGGAGCGTGTCACGCTCACGTAACTGCCCGGCGCGTTGGTCACGGTTTGAAGCGCGCCGTTGATGGACAGCAACATGCCGCTTCGTGCCCAGGACGGGTAACGGATGTCCAGTGTCAACGGCACCGCGTTCGTGCATTGAAACGTCAGCGTCGTGGTGTCGCTTTGTGGGAAGGTGGTGTCCTGTCGCACGGTCAGGGCCTTTTCCGGCCAGTTCAACTGTGAAGCGATGAACAGGTTCACATAAAGCGAATTGGTCCCATGAAAATAAATCGTGTCGCCATATTTGGAGTGATTTTCCACGCCCGTGCCCACGCAGCACCAGAACGAATTTTCCGGCGTGGAGTAGGTTTTGAAGTGACCCGGTTTCAGTGACATGAAATAGGTCATCATCCCTTCAGTGGGCTCCTGCGAGGCCAGGATGTCGTTATACAGGACGCGCTCATAGTAATCCATGTAGATGGCGCTCGGAGCCCACGAGAACAAATGCCGGGTGAGCTTGAGCAGATTATAACCGTTGCACGTCTCGCACGTCGCCGCACTGAGGTGCTGGGCAAAATCCGCAATGGGAAAGAAGAACTCGTTGTCACCGGGCAAACCGAGCACGAAGGAGCGATGGAGCGCCACTCGTTGCCAGAAAAAGGAGGCGATCGTCTGGCAGCGGGGGATGCCGGTCATTTCGTACTCGCGGGCGGCACCGATGATTTTGGGGATTTGCGTGTTGACGTGCAGCGGGTCGAGCGCATCCACCCGCGCGGCCAGTGGATCGAATACCGCTTCATGGTCGAAGTCCTCGGCGATGCGCAGGTAATTTGTGTTGCCCGTGACGGCGTAAAGGTTTGCGAGCACTTCGTTCATGCCGCCGAACTCGGTGTTGAGCATGGCCTGAATCTGATTCGTGGTGAGCTGGTCCATGCGGAACTGCACCCAGTTCGCTTCATTGGTCAATACCATCAGCGCCTGGGCGTTGCCAGCGATTTGATAAGCATCCAGCAGGCCGGCCATGATCTTGTGGATGCCGTACCAAGGCGCCCAACCGGTTGTTCGGGCGATCACCCGGTCAATAAACGATTCCGGAAATGCGGAAAGGTAGCCGGGATTGAAGCCATTCGTGGGCGACGCCGCCTGGCATTTGGCCAGTTCGGCCACCAGATAATCAATCCGGGACTTGAGCTGCGGATCGCCGGTGCTGGCATACATCCGCGAGCAGGCGGAGAGATAAAGTCCCACAAATTCGCCGCAACTGGGGCAGCCCGGCGTCATCCAGCCGCCGTAGGGTCTGGCCACGGAACGCAGACCGGCGTTGAGTCGGAAGCTGTGGAGCAACCGATCCGGCTCAAGCGACAAAAGATAGTTGCGATCCAACTCCATTGCGTGACGGAACGGGCCATCCAGCAGGCGCACGTTTTGCAAAGGAAACGGTTCGGCTTGGAGAGCTACAATCGGCGACACTTTGGTTTTGTCCCCTAACGCACTTCCGGTCTCAGCGCAGGCCCCTGAAGCCGAAACGAAAAGCGCCAGGACGATAAGGATTGCATGACTCATTCTGAAACATGAGGATCGGGATATGGATAACGTCGTCATAGATTTGCCTCTTGTTTGAAAGCGCCAACTGTGCATGATTTCAAGTTCGTTTTTCATGGTTTGTTCGTTTCCGCGCTATGTTTCTCTTGTAAAAATGGCTGCGTTGAGACCTTTTTGTGTTTCCAACCCGGTTTCCCTCGGCAGGAAACAACACTTCACGCTGCGTGACCGGGGTTTGCACGCGTGGCTGGTCACTTTTCATTCAGCCGCCTGCCCCAGCCGACAGTCTCAGGCGCTCAATCGCCTGTAAAATGGACCGGACCAACTCTCGCGGCACCGCCACCTCTGCCATCGGAAAAACCACCTGCCGTGAGTGGCGCACGACCTTCGCCCCGATCTTGATCAGCTTCTCCCGCAGCGTCGTTAACGTCCAGTGCCGCACCGCTCGGGGCAGCACCGCTTGCCGCAGATAGTTGCCCAGGTTGTAGGCCAGCACGAACAGTTGCAGCCGCACCTGTTTGTCCACAAAGTCGTGACCGGAAAGCCGGGTCCATTTGACCGCGTTCTTCCCTTCCTTGATCCACTGTTCCGCCGTCCCCCTGCTGATTGTAGAACCGCGCCACCGCTTTGGCCGGTCTGCTCAGATTGGTCACGATGAAGCCGATGCGGGGAAACAGTTCCCGGCTGTGCCACTCCACCTTGGCCACCACCCGACGGGCCTGATGCCAACTCTGCGCCTGATACAAAAAGCCGGCATACCAAACCACCGGTGTATGGGACGGACGCCCCACCGGCCGGGTCAGCAACGGCTTGATGTCCCGCAACAACGCATCATTGGCGGGCAGACCGATGGCATACTCGAAACCTTCGGCTTCCAAATACTCATACAGTTCCGGCTGGGCAAAGGCCGCGTCCGCCTGAAAATATCGCCGCAGGTTCTTGCTTTGATAGCGTGCCACTACCGGTAACAGCACCGCCCACCAATCCTTGGCGCTATGCACGTTGCCCTCGCGCAACAGGGTTCCTTCCACGTCGCCAAACTGGTTGAAGCAAAACAGCAGGTGGTAGCAGGTGCAGCCAAAATCTCCGTTGTAGGCGAAGCCTTCCTGTTCCCCATAGGTCTCGCTCACCGAGCTGTCCATGTCCAGGATCAGTTCCCGCATCGGCTGGCGTCCCCGCAGCCGGTCAATCCACTTCCCGGACAGCTTCGTCAACGCTTTCAGGTGGTCCGGTTGGGTCAACACCTCCGTCTCGAACTGTCCCATTTGACTGGTGGAAGCCGCCCGTTGTTCCGTAGCCCGTCCGCCCACCACCTGACGCATAGCGGGATCAACCGCGAGCCGTTCGGCGTCATTGGTGTCCTCATATCCTGCCAACCGGCTGAAGAGGGACTTCCGCGGAAGTGCGACCATCGAATGTTGTGTATTGTTGCCCGGGCGCCAATCATGCAACAGATGTTCTGCCGGGGCGGTCAGACCCAAGGCCTCATCCAGTTCCGGACAGGCCAACAACCCGGCATCGGAGGTGAGTTGGGAACCATGAAACTCCAGCTTCACCCGTCGATCAAAAGTCACCCGCAAAGCCTGTCTTTTGCCCGCACCCATTGGATTTTACGTTTTTCGTTGCTTCAACATAGATGAAAGCGTTTGTTTATTCGGATTTATTGTAAAGTCCATAACATCAGCTTGTAAAGTTAATCTGGGAAATCCGGGTCTGAACCAATTGGCTCAATTGAACGGCATCACGGCATCACATTTCACTGGTCCAACGTGCCGATCCATGGAGGCGCAGACACCCAGTAACCATAAGAAAGGTGCGGATCGTTGTCGTTGTTCCAGGCCGCGCGCCAAAAGACGTTTCTGGGGTCACGCACATCGTTCCGCAACGGACTTTCCACATGCCCATCGCAGAATAGGACGTTGGTACGATAGTTGTGGCGGTTGGACGGGACAGGGCTATGAACGGCGGTACAATCTGCCGGTTCGGTGTGAGCGCTGAAAGTAGGTTTTTCGGTTTTCGGTACGGCAGGAACATCGCAGATCCAGATCATTTGAACCGGTCTTTTCACCTGCGTATCCTTGATCGGCCCCTGATAAAACCCTCCGTCGATATCTCCGCCCAAACCCAGTTGCGGATTGGTTACCTCGTCGCCGCCATTTTGAAAATGAATGCCCCAGTCGTTGTAACCCAGCGAGAAGTAGCTACTTATGGTGATTGCATAGGGATCATAGACTCCTCCCGGTCCCGTCCCGCCGAGCGAAGGATTCGCATTGGTGTCCCAAGCGCACCACAGCCCGGCGGCTGGACAGAAGAAGGCGTTGCGCTGTTCGCCCATCATGCTCGCCAACCGCGGCGGCCAGACATAATAATAGTTGGCCGAGCCCCCAGAGGGCGTAGAAAGGTCGCCACAGTATTGTTGGTAGTCGTCGATATACACGACGCCAGCGACGCCGATTTGTCTCTCGTTATCCATACAGGAAGACTGGAGCGCCTTTAATTTGGCTCTGTTCAAGGCTGGCAATAGCATGGCTGCCAGCACCGCGATGATGGCGATGACCACCAGCAGTTCAATCAGAGTAAAACCTTTACGGCGACTTGGTGATTTCATGGTTTCTAGAATCACGGCTTGTAAACAAAGCGATGAAGTAAGGAGGCATTCACGGTTTTGATCGGGGTGTGATTTGCGCACACAGAGGCCGAGGCAGGAACCTCCACCCAGTTGATATCGGGCCCTTTTGCAAGTGAGTTGGTCTGCACTTGCAACACCCAGTTAGTGCACCGAACCACTGTTGGCCGCGGGCCGAGTTCAAAGGCATTGCTTGGTAAAGAGTTACCTGACACAAACGGTTGTTCTTAGTTCATGCGTATTGTTTGCTTTTTTATACTTTTTTGCTTTTGGCCTGTCTAGCCGGCAATTGTCTGATTGTGGTACTCAATTGAAAACTTCCTAAGATACGTCTTGCTAATGACTCCATTAGCGCTAGTTGTATCGGTGGTCAGCGTCATCGTCCGGCAAAATAGACCTGGGGAACCTGTGGCCTCCTGCAGAATCTCGCTCCATCACCCAGAGGCCATGGCCTTTGTTAGCAATGCCCGCAAACCCGTACTGTCCAGTTGCGGCCTGGAAAGGTGTGAGTTCAAGGTGTGGAAATCCCCCTGAGTAAGTGTTAGCCACGCGCTCGGTATCGAGGCTTGCAGTTGGTCTGGCAACAGGCCGATTGATGCGTAGCCACGAAAGACGGCGAGGACTAAAGGCAACAGGTGAAACTGACCTTAAATGGAAACAGCCCCGAAATACGGAAATGGGAGAGGGCCGAGGGTTTTGGACAACCCGCAGGCCACAGCTTCCTGTCCGCCAGTGGTGAGGGCAGGGGGACCGCTCGGGGTTTTGAGCCAAGTTCGAGCCGGACATAATGAAGTCACAGCCACCAGGGAGACCCACAAAACGGCGTCGGCGACGACGCACCCGCCAGCAAGCCTAAAACGCAAGGTAGAGGAGATCGATTTGTGGGGGTCGGAGGTGTCCATAGTAGCGAGGAAGTCTGGTAATGCGGATGAAGCGAAGGGACACCGGTTCAAACCAGACGCGGCGAGGCGACAGGTCCCGGACGCAGAGCCGGGAAACGACCTGAACACCGACTTGCAACGTCTGACACAGAAGGCCAAGAGCAACCTGAAAGAACGGTTTACTTCCCTGATGGGAATGCTGTTCCGTCCGGCCGGGTTGCACGAAAGCCTGGAACGCTTGGCGGCCAACAAGGCGCCCGGCGTTGATGGAATAAGGAAAGCGGACTACGTCAAAGAAGCGAGTCCGAGGATAAACGATCTGACTGCGCGGTTGCGCAGGCTGGGCTACCGGCCCAAGCCCTGCCGGCGGGTGTATATTCCGAAGGCCAACGGCGGGCGGAGGCCATTGGGCATTCCAAGTTTCGAGGACCGGATCGTTCAGGATCGGCTCAGCCGGATTCTGCAAGCGATCTGGGAGCCGGAATTTCGGAGTTGCTCGTATGGTTTTCGACCGGGGCGTAGCGCGCACGATGCCTTGCAACGGTTGGGAGAAATTATCACCCAGGAGCGGACGCAGTGGGTGGTCGAGGCAGACATCAAAGGGTTCTTCAACCAGGTTAGCCACGAACACTTGCTGCGTTTCCTGCGGCATCGCATTGGGGATGAACGGATGATTCGCATCCTCCGGCGATTCCTCAAAGCGGGGGTGATGGACGACGGCGTCTTCAGTGCTACGGAAGAAGGGACGCCGCAAGGCGGACTGGTTTCGCCGGTGCTGGCGAATATCTACCTGCACTACGTGTTGGACTGGTGGTTCGAGGGACGCTTGGCCAAAGCCTGTCGCGGGAAGGCTTGCCTCATCCGCTATGCGGATGATTTTGTAGCGTGTTTCCAAGAAGAAGCCGACGCGCGCCGGTTCAGGACCGAACTGACGGAGCGACTGGCGACCTTTGGGTTGGAAACCGAACCGACGAAAACGGCCATTCTGAAATTTGGAATGGCCAGTTGGATACAAAGTCGCCGCGCTGCAGGGCCGCGACCCCAGACGTTCAGTCTGCTTGGCTTCACTCACTACGTGACGACCAGCCGCGCCGGAAAGTTCCTGGTGGGGCGGAAGACTGAAGGGAGTCGAATGCGCAAGAAGCTCACAGAACTCAATCCACGGGTCAAAGAACTGCGGGTCAGCGGAGGAGCCCAGATGGTGCAATACGTGCATCAACACCTGCTTGGGCACTTCGACTACTATGGAGTTAGCGGCAACAGCCGAAGCATCGGGGAATACAGCTACTGCGCCATGAAGATCCTTTTCAAATGGCTGAATCGTCGCAGCCAGAAAAGATCTCTGACGTGGGAGCGATACCGCATCCTGCTCAAAGAGGGACTCCTGCCCAAGCCGTGTATTGTGCGCAACCTCTATCCTAAATTCATGTGTTCGAGTTGAACTGGGAGCCGGATGGGTTAACGGCCCAAGTCCGGTTCTGCGAGGGCCGCTGGGGTAATCCCAGCGGCTACTCTCCAAAATTCAAATTTCGTTACACAGTTGCTCCACGATAATAATAATTGAGCAATCCACCGAGCCGCTTTCGTCGCCGGACCGCTCCCACGGCAGAGAACTCCGTAACCGCCGGTCTGATGATCTTGTTGCCCAGCGATTTGTGATTGCGTTCCTGGTTGTAGTGGATGACGAATTCCTCGATCAGCCGACCCAAGGACGCTTCCCCAAAGAAGATCATCCGGTCCAAGCATTCCTGTCGGATCGTCCGTACAAACCGTTCGGCATAGGCGTTTAGCCCGCCCCATTGATACCCCAAATGGTCCATCATTACAGTTGACCCACCTGAGCAGAGATGGAGAGGAAGGCTATCCCGGAAATCTCCTGGTGACCGCCGTTTATACCGTCACGGGAGACAATGCCTTGAACCTGGATTTTGTGGCCACCACGGACCGGAAGACGGTCTGCAACCTCGGAGCAGGTGGCTTCCCCCCATCCTTAGCCAAATCCTTCAGTGAAAGACAAACGTGTTTGGAACAGCCTTAACCTCGTTTTGCCGCCGCAACCCCGATTCCCTCGGAAAACCATCCCGTTCGTTCAATGTGTACGCCCTTCTGGGAGGGCAGAAAATCCAATGCATTGGCCCGCCAAGCTCATCATGGCCCCAGTTGAATGCGATAAAACTGCTGGTTCAAATTTGATGGAACCGGATTGGTGAAGATAAAGGGCAAGGTGGGCGAGGCGTTTGAAAATACGGGCTGCCAGGCGTTTGGTAGGCTCAAGTTGGTCGAAGTCTCAATGACATAATCCGGCCCCGAGTTGCCGCTGATGCTGAATTGCAACCAACCGCTGTTCACGGACGGCGAGCTGATTTGGGGATTTATCGGCTGGCTGACATTGACCCAAAAGCTTTGCGCGGCGCTCAGGCTCGGAGAACCGTTGTCGCTAACAGCAATGGAAAAGGTATTGGTCGAGGGTGACTGGGCAATTGTCGGACGCCAGGTCAACATTCCGCTGGTGGGATTGATGGCGGCACCGGCGGGAGCACTGAGGAGACTCCAAGCGAGCGTCAGAGGCGGTACATAAGGATCAACCGCGGAATTGCTGACGGTCAACGTCTGTCCGGCAATTAAATTAATGTTGGCAATTGGACTTATCGTCAGGGATTGGTTCATCACGACGGCGATTTCCGGTGCGCTCAGGACGCGGCCAAAGATTTGCACATCGTCAATTGTTCCAGCCAAGAAACCGCCGGAGACCCCTGTTTGGATACTGCCAATGCGCAAGTTAGGTGGCGAGGTTTTGGGGCCAAACGGTCCGGTAGCGCTCGCCTGCAAGACGCCGTCCACATAGAGTTGCATCAATCCTGTGAACGCGCTCCGCGTGGCTGCCACATGATGCCATTGGCCGTCGTTGATCGCAGTTGTGGCGGTAATCGTGGTGTCAGGATTACCGACACCGAAAGCAGCAGTGTTGCCGGCCAGCGAAATGCCAAAATCATCCACCACACCAGCCACTTCGCCGTCCACCAAGCCTTCGCCGTTCCACCATTGACTACTACTGCTGACCGCTAGTAGCGTGTTACCTTGGCCACTGCTGTCGGCCCCAAGATTTGTCGCGTTGTTAAACTCCCAGTAACCCACCGTCCCGCTGGGGATCGCTACTGCATTCGAGTTACTAAATCCGACTTGATAGCCCGCAATTTCTGCTGGGGTCAGTGCACGGTTTGCGATCAGCAAGTTCTCCAGCCAGCCTTTGAAGTTAACATCCCTCGTCGTCTTGCCCACGACGAAATTGTCGCCACTGACATTCGGGACACCAGAAGCTTTGCTGCCAACATTCACCCCGTCCTCGTAAATGGTTCGCGTGGTGCCATCAAAAGTCACCACAATCGCATGCCAGTTGCCATCTGCCGGATTGACAGCCAGGTTGTCTATGTAGAAGTCATTTCCCCACCAGTAATTGTCTATGCTGTCCGCATTGCCATCCAAATCGCCCAAACGCAGATTATTGCAGTTTCCACTGCTATTGTTACCCCAGCCGACGAAGCCGCCGTTGTTCGGACAGCCCGTGTCCGCCTTCTCCCATACCGCGATGGTGTATGCGCTGCCACCGGTTGGCACGCCGCTGGGAAAGGCTCCCGAAAGTGTCGTCAGCGTGCTGTTGCCATCCAGATACAACGCCCCGCCAAACTTGCCAGCACTACTGTATTCCGCCGACTCGAAATTGCCGCCGGTCGCCGTGGTTTCAACCCAGAAAGCAATGGTCCAATCCATCCAGTTCGGACGCGGAATGATCGCATAGTTGGTGCTCGTGCCGTTGAATTGAAGCGCATTGCCTGCCCCGCCAAACCGGTCGGCCACATAAGTGCCGCCGACGAGGACGCCGGTTTGACCGGATGCCGTGTCGGCCAGGCTGCCGTGCAGCGGATAGTGCAGGGCGAGCAACGTCACGGGCTGCGCGGGGACCTGCCATTCCAAAATGCCACCCGAGAATCCGCTCTGGAGCTGGACACACAGGCGCACGGCGGTCGTTTGCACCGGGGTAAATTGCACCGTGTTGAATTGATTGAGGGCCACACCGTAGCCACTGGCGCCGGACACCGGAACCCAGTTTGTGCCTGCCAGATATTCCACCTGCCACGATTGCGGCATGCGGCAATAACCACCAGTAGGTAGGTCGTCATACCAATAAACCGAAACCTGACCCACCTGGCACAAGCCGTTGAAAGTCGCCTGCACCCACTCGGTCGTGCCCTCATGATTCCACCAGGTCATGCGTGGAATGCTGGTGTCGCTGGAACTGGCGGGCTCCAAGGCGTCGTTCATGGCAAAGACGGTGTCGGTGGAATTCGTATAAGAAGCACTCGGCGAATAGGGCGCGCTCCACTGCGTGGCGGTCTGATTCGTGCTGACGGTCGGGAACGCCGAAATGCGCAGCCGGGCTGCGCCCATCGGCACCAGCGTGACCGTCTCCACCGCCTGCGTGCTGTAAGCCGGACTCGGTTGAACGGGGCCGACATCGTAGAGACCGTCGAGCGTCCAGGCTGGAATCTGCCGTGCCTGAACCTGCAAACTCAGCGGCACGGTATTCAGGGAAAAAGGATTCGTCACCACGCCGCTGGAATTGGTCACCACGATGAACGAGGTCGCCGGATTGGTGCTGTTCAACACGAGGCCGTAGTTCCAAGGAGTCGCTGGATAAGCTTCGAATTCTGTCCAAGGCGCGGCGTTGTTGCCGTAAGGTTGCCAGTTTTCCTGGATTTGCAGGGAAAATGTGAGCGGGCCGTAGTTGACAGAAACACAATTGTTGTTGTTCGTCCAAGTTTGCAAGGTAATTTGTCGCGGGAAATGCAGCACAACCTGATCACCGTTGGCCCATGAGCGCTGGATGCATACATAAGAATGTGACAGGTTGTTGGACGCCACAGTCTGGCCATTGATTTGAATCCAACTGTTTGAACACCACTGCGGCACGCGCAAATAGAGTGGAAAATTCACGCTGTTTGTGGCCGTGATACTCAACTGGATCGTGTCGCTGAACGGGTAGCCGGTGGTTTCGTTCACGCTCACGGTGCTGCCGTTGCCTACGCGCGCCCCGACCGTGGTCGGCGCATACAGCGAGGCGCACAGGCCATTGTCCCAGGTGGCCTGCCACGTTTCCTCGCAGAAATACGGCCAGCCCATGCCGTGATTATGTTCGCAACAATAGTAATTTGGCTCGGAGGGGCTTGAGGAAAACCAAGGGTTGCCTCCGTTATTAATGTCCGGGAATTTGGCTTCGTCGTCCAGTTGGGGCTGGTTGGGCGCGGTCAGGTAGTGCAGTGCCAGCATGTTGGTCCGCAACGCCGCCGGGAAGGAGTTGGCGGCAAGGTTCTCACACCGCTCAGCCCACACCGGATTGCCGGTGATGCGGGTGAGAATTTCAAAACTGCGCAGGAACTCGACCATGCCGCACGTTTCAAAACCCTGTTGCGGACCATAATAACCGGAGCGGCAAATTTCATCCCCGCCAAATCCCCCGCCCGGCACCTGGCCATATTGACTCATGACAACCTGATAATTGGCCTCGGCGAATTGCAGTTGAGTCGAGTTGCTGGATTGCTGCCAGTAAACGGTAGGGGCGCGGAAGCCTTCGGCGATATTCACGTTATGCCAGTTCGGCAGGGTATTGGCCGTATCCCACCGTGCCATGTTCGCATACATGTTGCTGGCAAGATTCAGCAGCCAGGAATCGCCCAGCCGGTTGTAGAGCCAATAAATGGATTCAATGTTATCGCCCATGCGCATCATTGGCCAGTAACCGGCGCCGAAATCAGTCGGCGGCAAGGTTGACTCCCAAAGACAATAATTCCGCATCAGATTCAGAGCATTCGTATCGCCGGTATACTCGTAATATGACCGCAGCGCGTCGAGCATCGGCATGTTTGGCCACAAATCCGGCACGGTCCCCAAGTCCGATTCAACATTGGTCGTTCCGTCCGAATAATCGGTGGCCGGGCCGAAATATCCATTCGTTCGTTGTGAAACCATGGCCCCCTGAATCCAGTGGGTGGCGTTGCTGATGACCGTGGCGTCCTGAAGGCAATAACCCATGTCAATGTAGCCGCGCAGCCAGTAAGGCACGTATTGCCCGCCATAGGTTGTGCCCGAACCGTTGGTCGTGGTCCAATCACTGGTGGCGAATATTAGAAAGGGCGAAATCTGTTCCTGCAGACCGTTCAAGCCGTTGCGCTGGTTTTGCAGCATCGTGAGCAACCAACCCTGCGGCTGAATGCTGCCAGGTGGCAGGCGCAGAAGCGGACTGGGTTGCAACGGCGCGCGATTGCCAATGTATAATCCTCCATAGGCACCGGCTTGAATATTCGTCACGTCGGTGATGGTATCCGCGCGGGCCACGCCGATGCCGGCATTGATTTCTCCGATAAAAAGGATGCCCAGAAGCAAGAGACAACCATGCCCTCCTCGGAACAACGAGAAACGAACTGGAGAATATGAATTATACACAGCCTACCTGCCCAAGGCTTCAACCGTAACAAATTCAAACTATAGCATGCTGGTTGAAATTATGCAAACGCAATGGGTGAAGATAAACGGCAGAAACGGCAGAACGGTGCGATGGTTCATTCGGGGTATTCAACTTGCGAAATTCCTGCGAAAAGCGATGGGAAATCTTTCGACGCTCAATTTGGTAAATAGGTCGGCATCTCCCACACAACCCTGGACCGGATTGAGTGCGGTGAACATCGTCTGACGCTTTACAAATTGGGGGCCGATTACAATTTTTGCAAGAGGGTCTATGGGACTCCGCAATCCTAACCGACTTGCTTGAACGGCACACCCAATGGGTGGCGGCGGCCACAGCCGCAGGGAACGCTGGCTTTAGCTTCGCCCCACGTTTACCCGGTTGCGCCACGCCGCCGCCTTGACCAACGCCCGTTACGCTGCCGGCGCTAACAGAGCACCGTTAGGGTTTTATTCAATGGAGTATCATATATTTACAATGAGGAGGTAGATAGATTATCAAGAAAAAAGTAGAAAACGGGAGCTGGGACACTCGAGCCAAAATGGAAGAGACATGCACCTATTTAGGTCGAGACCAATTTAGGTGCCATGACGGCTGGTCAGTAAACTGTAATCATTATGGATATGGTCGTGGGCAAGAAACCAAATGGGAAATCCCAGTTAAAATGAATCAATGAATAGCGTCCGCAAGAGAAAATGGTTTGCCTTGATCAGGGTAACTTTTGTTTTTCTGGCCGCCTTGGCTGCTTTTCCGATACAAGCGGCGGTCACGGTTGATCCGGCGGAAATGGTGTGGAAAGACACTTGGGCGCAGGAAAATCTTTTCCCTCCACTAAAAACCCCGGCGTTCTCTTTTACCTACGGCGGAATCAGGTCCACTGACATAATGCCTTCATGGTCGCGGTCAGTGACCCAATGGGCTATTGACGGGAACCGCACCGAACATGTCATCAACTGGAAGGATCCCAACAATACTCTCGTCGTGAAATGCGTGGCCGTGGAATACCATGACTATCCCGTTGTGGAATGGACGGTTTATTTTAGGAACCCCGGCACCAAAGACTCGCCCATTTTAGGAAACATTCAGGGGCTTGATGCTTTCTTCCAGCGAAAAGATAATGAAGAATTCGTTCTCAACGGCATCAAGGGCGATTTCTGCGCGGCCGACAGCTACCAGCCATTTAGCTTAACGCTCACGACAAATGCGGTGAAAAAACTGGCACCGCCGGCGATTTCGGGAAAGTCTTCGGATGGCCCCGATGGCTGGCCCTATTACAACCTGCAGATGTCGGGCGGGGGAATTATTTTCGCGATTGGCTGGCCGGGCCAATGGGCCAGCTCGCTCGCCCGTGACAACGCGCGGGGTTTGCAAATCAAAGCCGGCCAGGAGCTGACCCATCTGCGGTTGAGGCCCGGTGAAGAGATCCGCACGCCGCTAATCGCCATGCTGTTTTGGCGGGGCAGCGACATTGTCCGGGCGCAGAACCTCTGGCGGCGTTGGTATATTGCCCACACCCTCCCGAAGGTCGGCGGCCAACCGCAGGGACCGCTAAAGGCGATTGGGGTCAACGGGGATGACACTAACTACGTCCAAATGTTTCTGGACGCCGGCATCAACCCGGACATCTGTTGGCGCGATGCCGGCGCGGGCGGAACGACGTGGTATCCAAGCGATGACGGCCCCTATGCCCTGGGAGTGGCGTGGCTGAATACCGGAACCTGGGAAGTGGATGCCAGAAAATTTCCGAATGGATTCAGACCCTTCAGCGACTGGATCCATGAGCGCAAGATGAAATTTGTGCTTTGGTTTGAGCCGGAAAGAGTCGGCTCGCCCACTTCATGGCTGGGCAAAAATCATCCGGAATGGCTGCTGCCGGGAACCAACGGAACAACGGGTGACATTCTTGATCTTGGCAATCCCGATGCGCTGAACTGGCTCATCAACCATGTGGATGGAATGATTAAATCGCAGGGCATAGACTGGTATCGCGAGGACATGAACGGCGGCGGCCCGCTTCCGGCCTGGCGGAATCATGACACGCCCGATCGCCAGGGCATCACGGAAAACATGTATGTGCAGGGACATTTGAAGTATTGGGACGAATTAAAACGCCGCAATCCCGGCTTGTGCATAGATTCCTGCGCCTCGGGAGGCCGGCGCAATGATCTCGAAACCATGCGCCGGGCGGTGCCGCTGCTGCGCAGTGATTTCCAATTCCCCGATTCGCAGCAAGGTGTCTTTGAGGGGAATCAGGGGCATACTTACGGACTTTCCTTCTGGCTTCCCTTCCAAGGATCGGGCGTAGGCGGCTACTACGATCCCTATTCCTTCCGCAGCTTTTACCTGGCCTCGTTCGCCATGGGAACGCTTACGTCAGCAAACAAAACAGCGGTGCAACAGGGCTACGCCGAATGCGCCAAAATAGCGCCCGACATGTTATTTGGGGATTATTACCCGCTGACACCTTACAGCCTGAGTGAGGACGCCTGGATCGCCTGGCAATTTGACCGGCCGGAAACCGGCGAAGGCTGCGTCCAAGCATTCCGACGCGCCAAGAGCCAAGTGCCGGCTATGAAGCTCAAGCTGGAGGGGTTGGATGCTTCCCAGACCTACGAAGTCCGTGATTTTGATAGGGATGAAACATTGTCTTTTTCAGGAAAAGACCTGATGCAAAGCGGCCTCTCAGTCACACTTGGATCTCGCGGAGCAGCGGTGTTCAGCTACAAAATTATTCAGCCACCGCCAAAAAAATAAATTGTGTCAAAGATGAAAAATCATACGTTTGCAGAAAGTCAATATCCACGCGCGTCACGGGACAAATTCTATCCGCCGGCAGGGCGACACAGTCCTCTTAACTGAATATAACCTGTTAACTGCTTCCTCGACATTTTCAGTGGATTAGTAACAGGGAACCTTGAGTTTGCCAGCCACGAAGTAAAGCATGGTGAGCAGGTTCTTCGTGGTCCGATAGCCACGAGCTTTTCGCTTCGTAGCCGAGAACAGACTGTTTGATCCCTCTAGCCCATCTTCCGCAGTTGGGAAAGACGCGACTCTGATTTGCAAGGGTTTAGGCATTTTAAACCCCCGTTTTCGCCACTACATTTTCAACGACTTTTTGAACGATCCGGCTTTGCTCGGGTAGATGGAGATCCAATCGCTGCAAAAGTTCAGCTACCATTCGCTCCGGTCGCGCTACGGTGCGTAAACGCAGTTCGCTCATGCCTTCTGGTGTCTTGACGGGCAAGACAACGTCGAGCGACTTGACGGTGGCGATCTCGCCGGCCAACTGCCGGGCGCAGTTGCCCAGTCCCTTGCCCCGCATCCACATCTCCAGCGTCCGCCACAGAGCCAGTGAAAGAAAACAGACCAAGAGGTGCGCCTCCACCCGCTCGGTCTTGTGATGGAAGATCGGCCGCAAGCTCAGGTCACTCTTGGCGCAGCGGAACGCCGCTTCCGCCTGTTGTAACTGCAAATACCACTCCCATACTTTGGCCGGGTCCGCTTCGGTGCAGTTGGTGCGCAGCAAATAGGCTCCGTGCGCCTGGCGAGCCCACTGACTGCGATCCACCAGACAGGCCACGCTTAATCCGCAGGCTTGCCGCTGTTCGTTTAAGCGGACTTCCACTTCGAAGAGTTTGTCGGCCGCCGGATAGCGTCCCAGCCACCGGCCGACGCGTCGTTCGGTCTGGTCGGCAGGGGCCGGTCGTTTCTCAAGCCGTTGGTCGATTTCCAGAAGCTTTTGCCACAACCGCTGTTCCTGACGGGCCAGCATCGCCTTTTCCTTCTCCCGCCGAGCCTCACTGCGGCAGAGCACGAACTGTTCTTGGCCTTGTCCATCCGGATGCGCCAGCAGTTTGACTTCGACGTCCGGGCGCACCCGCTTCCAGTCTTTGTCTTCGAGGAGGGCGGCTTCGAACCGGCGCAACTGACTTTTGGGCGTGCCGACGATGTATTGGGCTTTGCGTTCGCGCAAAAACTCGATGTTCTCCTCGCTGGTCATGCCGCGGTCCATGACCCAGATCCGTTTGGCTTGCCCGTATTTTCCCTCCATCACGGTGATGATCTCCTCGACCGTCGTCACGTCGGCGCGGTTGCCCGCGAAGACCTCATGGGCCAGCGGCAACCCTTCCAGGCTGACTACCAGGCCGATGCAGACTTGTTTGCAGTCCGGCCGGTTGTCCCGGCTGTAACCCCGGGCCGCCTTGGCGTTGCCCAGCGCCTGGCCTTCGAAAAACGTGCTGGTGACGTCGTAAAGCAAAAACTCAAAGCCCACGCCAAACCAGCTCTCGTAACGTTTGAGCAAATGAGCCGTCAGTTGCTCCTTGCGCTCGTGCAACTCGTCCAAGCCGCGATACAGACGATCCTCATTGATCTTCTCCCACGCCACTCCCAGCAAATCCTCCAAGGCCGTGCGCTGATACCAGCGTTCGGCCAAGCCCAGCTCACTCGGTTGGGCACAAAACCGGGCGACCGTCAACAGACAGGCGATCCGTTCCCAGGGAACTTCCTCACGACCGGAAGGGATCAGTTCGTTCAACAGTTCATGCAGACCCAGGCGGCGCCAGAGCGAGAGCGCCAGGTAAACTTCGCCAAATTCACGCACCCGCTCGACTCGAACCCCGCGCACCTCCACCTCGCGCCACAGCGGCCTCTCGGACTGAGCCGCACCGCCCAATTCAAGCTGCCGGGCCGGGGTCCGGCCCGCCAGCAACTCATCGACCGTTTCCCATCCGACACGAACTCGCTCATCCAGCCCCGGAAGTTTGCCCAAGGTAGCCACAATGTGCTGACGGGGACCACTGGCCGTTCGGCGCGATTCCACCAGCGCCCAATACTCATACGTCGCGCCTCTGATCGTCCGACGCTGCCGTCGCAAATACATGCCCCCATTCTGCACTCCCCGAACCCAAGCCCGCAACGGCCTGTTCGGCACTACAAGTCCCTTTTCGCATCAGATCATTCTCGCACCATTCGATTTGCTCACACTTATGCCCGCCCCCTCCGGAAAAATTCTTCTTTCTGACTCCAAACTGCGGAAGACGGGCTAGCAATGCCGTGGTCAATCCCTCCTGCCAATGCCCAAGGATACCGTCCAAATGCCGTTCCACCATCTCTGCCACCTTCACCATCGGTTGCAATAATTCGTGGCTGGCTTTGGCGGCCGTGCTTTTGACCAGTCGCACCACTTCATAAAATCTTTCCGGGCTTGCTTCACGTCCCGCAATTCATACAGGTCTTGCAGAATCAGTCGCATCTGATACGCCGTCACCGTCATCAAATGCTTTCAGTCCATCTGCTCCAGCCGGGCTAACCGCAGTTCGTCAGTACAGGGAGGAAGCAGACTTTTTTTGGAGGCCTGCGGCGTGAGGAAGGGTTGCGCGTGCCGACGACCAAGCGAAAAATTGTTCGGCGTGGCGATTCCACTGGGTTGCCGACGACGGCGACGCATCGGAATCATGTGTGGACGTGGGACTTCATCGCGGATGCCACCGTGCGCGGCGGCGCCTTGAAGCTGCTGACGATCCTGGACGAACACACGCGTGAATGCCATGTGCTGTGGGCGGAGCGGGCTTTGAAGGCGGCGGATGTGCTGAGTTGGTTGCAGAAGGCCATCCAACAACACGGCGCCCCGGAGTTTCTACGGAGCGACAATGGACCGGAGTTCATCGCCCAGATCGTGCAGCGGTGGCTGAAGGCGAAGCGCATCAAGACGATTTACATTGAACCGGGCAGCCCGTGGCAGAACGGGTTTGTGGAAAGCTTTCATGGTTGTTTCCGGGACGCGTATTTGAACCGGGAACAACTGTGGACATTGACGGAAGCACGGGTAGTGGTGGGCGACTACCGTCAGCAATACAACCAAGTAAGACCGCACAGCCGGCTGGGCTACGAGAGCCCGGCAGTATTTGCGGCGCGGAGCTGTCCATCCCCAGCTCTAGTCGGGCTACGCCCTCCCTACGCTGGGGATGGACAAAGAACCAACGAAAACATAAACTCAAACAGTCCCGAGGCTAACACTCCACGTGGACCAGAAAGTTGAGCCCGGTAAGGGCATTGCCTTGAAAGTAAGCTGCACCCAACTCAATGCGAGAAGCGAATGTCCAAGCGCCAATTTTGGTGACACTGCCGGAAATCGTCACGCTCGTAACCGGTCTGAACCAATTGGCTCAATTGAACGGCATCACGGCATCACATTTCACTGGTCCAACGTGCCGATCCATGGAGGCAACGTCCAGTAACCATAAGAAAGGTGCGGATCGTAGTCGTTATTCCAGCGTGCGCGCCAATAGGCGTTTTTGGGGTCACGCACATCGTTACGCAACGGACTTTCCACATGCCCATCGCAGAACAGGATGTCGGTACGATAGTTGTGGCGGTTGGCCGGACAGGCGGAATGACCGGCTGTGATGTCACAATCTGCTGGGTCGCCGTGAGCGCTGAAATTAGGTGTTTCGGTTTTCGGTACGGAAGGAACATCGCAGATACAAATCATCTCAGTCGGTCTTTTCACCTGCGAATCGCTGACCTCCCCCTGATACAGACTTCCGTCAATGTCTCCGCACAACCCTAGTTGCGGAAAGGTTACAGCTTCGATGCCATTTTGAAAATGAATGCCCCAGTCATTGTAACCCAGCGAGAAGTAGGAAGTTCTGGTAACTGCGTAGGGATCATAGACTCCTCCCGGTCCCGTCCCGCCGAGCGAAGGATTCGCATTGGTGTCCCAAGCGGTCCACGGCTGGGCGGCCGGACAGGAGAAGGCGTTGCGGTTTTCCATGAAGCTGAACAACCGCGGCGGCCAGACATAATAATAGTTGGCCGAGCCCCCACCGGGCGTAGAAAGGTCGCCACAGTAATATTTGTAGTCGCCGACATATACTTCGAGGGCGATGCCGATCTGTCTCTCGTTATCCATACAGGAAGACTGGAGCGCCTTTAATTTGGCTCTGTTCAAGGCTGGCAATAGCATGGCTGCCAGCACCGCGATGATGGCGATGACCACCAGCAGTTCAATCAGAGTAAAACCTTTACGGCGACTTGGTGATTTCATGGTTTCTAGAATCACGGCTTGTAAACAAAGCGATGAAGTAAGGAGGCATTCACGGTTTTGATCGGGATGTGATTTGCGCACACAGAGGCCGAGGCAGGAACCTCCACCCAGTTGATATCGGGCCCTTTTGCAAGTGAGTTGGTCTGCACTTGCAACACCCAGTTAGTGCACCGAACCACTGTTGGCCGCGGGCCGAGTTCAAAGGCACTGCTTGGTAAAGAGTTACCTGACACAAACGGTTGTTCTTAGTTCATGCGTATTGTTTGCTTTTTTATACTTTTTTGCTTTTGGCCTGTCTAGCCGGCAATTGTCTGATTGTGGTACTCAATTGAAAACTTCCCAGAACCATCCCATAACGGGAAAAACACTGGGTTGGCATATTGGTTTTCAAGGTGTTGACGGCCTTGGGCGCAAAATGAGATTTTGATTTTTGCGAGTTGGGTTTTCGCCGCTCATGGGTGTTTGGCTTGATGCGGGTGCTGTCCCATAGATTTATAGAATAGTGTGTGGCCGGAAACGCGCGTTTTGGGAAACGGCGCGCGACACTGCGGGTCCGGACGACAATGAACGGCTAATTTTTCGTTCCGTCCGGCTCAAACCGCTAAAATTCTCCAACTCCAGCGACACCGCCTCTGTCGGACTTGGCGTGGGGTTTGGCGGTGGGCGGCTTCAGGCCGCCAAGCACACCGTGTCGGCCCGCGCCCGTTCCCGTGCCAGCAATGCCTGCCCAATTACGTACAGGTTGTAGCTCATCACGCCGCAGCCCACATAGCGCAAGTAGCCGTCAGGCCCAACGTCCAAGCACCGGTTCAACCCGTGATGTTCCAGGCTGTTGATCTCGCTTTCCACTGCGCTGTGTTGCTGGCGCAACGCCACAAACTTCTTCTGACTCTCGCGTTCCCTTTCTGCCGCGTTCTTCTTGCCGCGCTTGGGCATCACCACCGTGGGCACATACAAACTCAACAGCTCCCGGTCTTCCGCTCGCGGGAAGCCGTACTGTTCAGTTGCGGCCTGGAAAGGTGTGAGTTCAAGGGGTGGAAATCCCCCTGAGTAAGCGTTAGCCACGCGCTCGGTATCGAGGCTTGCAGTTGGTCTGGCAACAGGCCGATTGATGCGTAGCCACGAAAGACGGCGAGGACTAAAGGCAACAGGTGAAACTGACCTTAAATGGAAACAGCCCCGAAATACGGAAATGGGAGAGGGCCGAGGGTTTTGGACAACCCGCAGGCCACAGCTTCCTGTCCGCCAGTGGTGAGGGCAGGGGGACCGCTCGGGGTTTTGAGCCAAGTTCGAGCCGGACATAATGAAGTCACAGCCACCAGGGAGACCCACAAAACGGCGTCGGCGACGACGCACCCGCCAGCAAGCCTAACCCGGCGTAGCCGGAACCAAAAGGTAGATGAACTGTGACCGCGATTGGGGTAGAGAGACGGGATGAAAACCCAAACGCTGGTGGACCGATGTGCGCAGGAGATCAAAGGCGTGATCGAGTGCTTTGACCGGGTGGTGCTCTTTGGAACTTACAAGGCCATCGGCTGGACGGGGGCGATGGAGCAGCCTTTGCGGGGGCGCGGCACGACCCTCATGGAGTTCAACAAGGTTTACGCCAACGAACTCCGACTGGAGGTGGCCGACCATGTCCGCACGCTGGCCCGGGCCGAGGGCATCGAAATCCGGCAGGTCAATGCCGGGGAGCGCAAGGAGGCCATCGTCGAGCAGATACTCGCCGCGCGCGGACGGGGCGAGGGCGTGGTCTGCATCCTCGGGGCCATCGAGCGATGTTGGTGCTTCAAGGTGGGGAAGAATCAAAACACCGGCTTCCTCCAACTCCAGTGGAGCCCGGGCAAATGCCAGCACTTCTACATTTACTTCATTGATGCGGAGTTTGGCCTCTGCCACCTACGTATGCCGACGTGGGCACCGTTTCGGCTCCAGTTTTGTTGCAATGGCCACGACTGGCTGGAGCGGCAGATGCGGCAGGCGGGCCTGCGCTTCAAGAAGGCCGACAACTGCTTCACCCACCTCAGCGATTTTGCAGCGGCGCAGGCGCTCCTCAAAAACTTCGGGCCGCAGCGGCTGCATCGGATGCTTGATCAGATGGCAGCGCGCTGGGTGGCGGTGCATGGGCGCTTTGGGTACAGCCTGCACTGGAGCGTGTATCAAGCCGAGTGGAGCACGGACATTGTATTCCAGAGCGACCGCGTGCTGCCCGCGCTTTACCGCGAGATCGTGCGCACGGCGGCGGTCGAAGTGGGCTGCGCGGACATTTACCGCTTCATGGGCAGGAAGCCGCGCGCCAACAGCAAGGCCGAGCCGAGCAGCCGGCTGCAAACCCTCGTCCAAGGGACGCGCCTCAAACACACTCTGGGGGCGACTTCCCTGAAAATGTATGATAAAGCAGGATGCGTCTTGCGCATTGAATGCACCACCAGTGACGTGACTACGTTCAAACACCGCCGCAAGGTGGAGCCGCGCCGAAGCGCGGGACCGGGCAAACGGGCCGGCGCGGGAAGCAGCGGAGCAATCAAGTGGGCACCGATGCGCAAGACCTTCTACAGCCTCGGCGCGGTAGCCGCGGCGATGAGCGCGTGCAACCGGCGCTACGTGGCCTATATCAGCCAGTGGCCAGACCGGATGCGGGAGCGGCACGCGCTAGGGGAGATCACCGCCTCCCGCCGGGACGAAAAAGACCGCTCCGTGCGGGGCGTGAACTTCTTTCGCGCCGACGACCTCCAGTTCCTGTGGGCGCTGCAACGCGGCGAGCACCAGATCCAAGGCATGCGCAACCGCACGCTCCAGGCGCATCTGCCCGGCTGGAAACCCGCTCGGATCGGTCGCACGCTGCGACGCTTCCGCGTGCTCAAGCTCATCAAACCCGTCGCGGGCACCCGCAAATACTACCCGACCGCGCGAGGCGAGAGTCTCATCATCGCGGGGTTACAAATTACCGAGCGTGTCATTTTGCCAGCCTTCGCCGCATGATTTATCGTCGAAAACATGTTCGTTGTTTGGAAGAGAGATACTAAAACGCAAGGTAGAGGAGATCGATTTGTGGGGGTCGGAGGTGTCCATAGTAGCGAGGAAGTCTGGTAATGCGGATGAAGCGAAGGGACACCGGTTCAAACCAGACGCGGCGAGGCGACAGGTCCCGGACGCAGAGCCGGGAAACGACCTGAACACCGACTTGCAACGTCTGACACAGAAGGCCAAGAGCAACCTGAAAGAACGGTTTACTTCCCTGATGGGAATGCTGTTCCGTCCGGCCGGGTTGCACGAAAGCCTGGAACGCTTGGCGGCCAACAAGGCGCCCGGCGTTGATGGAATAAGGAAAGCGGACTACGTCAAAGAAGCGAGTCCGAGGATAAACGATCTGACTGCGCGGTTGCGCAGGCTGGGCTACCGGCCCAAGCCCTGCCGGCGGGTGTATATTCCGAAGGCCAACGGCGGGCGGAGGCCATTGGGCATTCCAAGTTTCGAGGACCGGATCGTTCAGGATCGGCTCAGCCGGATTCTGCAAGCGATCTGGGAGCCGGAATTTCGGAGTTGCTCGTATGGTTTTCGACCGGGGCGTAGCGCGCACGATGCCTTGCAACGGTTGGGAGAAATTATCACCCAGGAGCGGACGCAGTGGGTGGTCGAGGCAGACATCAAAGGGTTCTTCAACCAGGTTAGCCACGAACACTTGCTGCGTTTCCTGCGGCATCGCATTGGGGATGAACGGATGATTCGCATCCTCCGGCGATTCCTCAAAGCGGGGGTGATGGACGACGGCGTCTTCAGTGCTACGGAAGAAGGGACGCCGCAAGGCGGACTGGTTTCGCCGGTGCTGGCGAATATCCTAAATTCATGTGTTCGAGTTGAACTGGGAGCCGGATGGGTTAACGGCCCAAGTCCGGTTCTGCGAGGGCCGCTGGGGTAATCCCAGCGGCTACTCTCCAAAATTCAAATTTCGTTACACAGTTGCTCCACGATAATAATAATTGAGCAATCCACCGAGCCGCTTTCGTCGCCGGACCGTTCCCACGGCAGAGAACTCCGTAACCGCCGGTCTGATGATCTTGTTGCCCAGCGATTTGTGATTGCGTTCCTGGTTGTAGTGGATGACGAATTCCTTGATCAGCCGACCCAAGGACGCTTCCCCAAAGAAGATCATCCGGTCCAAGCATTCCTGCCGGATCGTCCGTACAAACCGTTCGGCATAGGCGTTTAGCGTTTGTCCGTACAGGCAATCCAGCCCGCAATCCGTCGACAACATGACGCTCACACTATTCAGGGCAAACTGGCTCTTGACAACAGGGTTACCTTATCGAGCGGTTCAAATGCCGAGATAAGGATTCTTAGGCTGCGATCAACTCTGGTTGCGATCGCGTTTGCTACGAGAAGCCTTTGCCCCGGCGCAGGTCGCGGCGTTGACAACTGGCGCTCAGAATGGCTTGCGTGTTCGTCTGCTACGGAACGCCAGTCGACGAAATGATGGCTTTCTGCATTTGTCGCAAATCGGGTTTGAGAGTTTTGCGGTCGTACGTGCGCAACCCCGCGAGTTCGTTTTCAACGTCGCTGATTTCCGTATAAGCTGCGGCGCTCATTCCATGGTTTTGAATCAAATTCGGCAGTTCGCCGGCGAGTGCTTCAAACTGGGAAGTAACGGACGCAGCGGCCTGGGTGGGGTCAACGTCGCTCGCACTGGGCGACCAGGTGTGACCCGCCACGCCCAACCAGATCCCGCCGAACTCGCCACACACCACAGCCTGACTCGTGCTCGCCGCGGGACACGACGCATGCGGGTATTGGTGTCTGTCAAGGACGTTGCTCATGCCGACGTAGGCCCAGCCGCTGGCCTGGTTGACCAGCCGCGAAGGATCGAGGGTTTTGACCAGTGAAAACAGATAGGTGGTGTTGGTCTGGCCCACGCCATTGCCGCTCCCAGCCTCGCCCTGGCCTTCGTTAAAAATATCCCACATGATAATCGCCGGACTGTTCCAATGATTCGTTACCATGGCCGTTAGTTCCGCGATAAAGTCCAACGAATCCACCGCCGGCGGAGAAGGATTGTTGGTTAAATAGGAATTGTAACTGGGCATGTCCTGCCAGACTCGGATACCCTTTTTGTCCGCCAAATAGGAATTGCAACTAGGCATGTCCTGCCAGACTAGGATACCCAATTTGTCCGCCCAATAATACCAACGCAGCGGCTCCACCTTTAGATGCTTGCGGACCATGTTAAAGCCCAGCGCCTTTACCATTCTCAAGTCGTTCTGGAGTGCCTGGTCCGTTGGGGCAGTGTAAAGGCCGTCTGGCCAGAAACCCTGATCCAGAGGGCCAAACTCGAACATGAACTGGTTGTTGAGAAATATTTTTACGAAGCCGTCATTGGAGCCCAGACTGATCTTTCTCATACCGAAGTAACTGGCGATGGAATCCACCGACATCGAGTTGCTCGTTAGCGTGATTTGCAGGTTGTAAAGATAGGGATTGTTCGGAGACCAAAGTATCGGTGACGGGATATTGAGATATAATTTATTGCCGGGCAACACCGTGGTCGAGGCAACCTGGTTAGCGCCGGCGAACGCAACTCCGTTCACGCTAAATCCATTGGTCGCGCCGTTAATGCTGACGTCCACGAGTACGCGATTGTTATCAATGTCCGGCAGCAGATGGATGCTGCTGATGCTCGTCGTCGGCACCGGTTCCAGCCACACCGTCTGCCAAATTCCGGAAGACGACGTGAACATGATTCCACCCGGATAGAGCGTCTGTTTGCCGCGCGGCTCGCCACCGTAATCTTCGGGGCTGTAAACCTGTACGATCAATTCGTTCGTGCCGCCGTTCAGATACGGTGTGATGTCGTAGCTGAACGGATCGTAACCGCCGGTATGGGTTCCCACACTCTGACCATTGACATAAATCTGCGACCGCCAGTTGACCGCTCCGAAATGCAAAATGATCCGCTGGCCCAACCATTCCTCCGGTATGCTGAATGTCCGCCGATACCAGGAGAACGCGGAATACTGCATGACCCCCGAGAGAGCCGACTCCATCGGGAACGGCACGAGAATGACACCGGCGAGATTTTGGCCCGCTGGCACGGGATCATTTGTCGCACCGACTTGGAACTGCCAGACGCCATTCAAGTTCATCCAGTTGGACCGCACCAATTGTGGACGCGGATATTCGGGCAAGACGTTCGTTGGATTCACCTGTTGTGCCCAGTCGGTCATCATCGGCGCCTGCTTGGGCTGCCACGGCATCCCGCCAGTCGGCGCGGTGGTGATGGCGAGGTCAATGGATTGGTTCAAGGTACTCGTCACGAGTTGCGCGACCATTCCCGACGGTAGCGAACCGAGCGTGACACTTCCGTTGCCGGTGCGCGAACCGTATTGCACAAGTGGAATCTGGCCGGGCGAAAAACCATAGCCGGCAATATTGATGGTGGCGGGACCATTGACCGTCAAAGAAGCGACATGAAGTGGAGCAGCAGGTTGGCCACCCGTGCCAGCGAAGTTGAAATTTAGTCCGCCGCCTGTTGCGCCTATGGTCAACGCCGGGAAAGAAAGTTGCACATTGGCCTTAGCCAAAACCACGCCGAATACCGCTCCGCCAGAAACAGTACAACTGGACGAGGCGAACGTGTTGGGCGCCGAGACCATCAGAGTTCCGTTGCTCACGATGGTAGCTCCGGAATAAGATAGATTGCCGGAAAACGTCAGCGTACCTGCGCCCAATTTGGTCAAACCACCTCCGCCGTTGGCCAACGGCTGGATGATGGTGATGTCATGGCCTTCGGTATTGATGACTGCGCCGCCGGATTGCACGTTGGCGCCCGGCCGGCTTGCAGAAAATTCGCCGAATTGGTGAGCGCATGCAGGGTGCCGCCATTAAAATTAAACGCGCCGTTGTCGCCATTATCCATGATCTGCGTGGCGTACAGATCGCCGCCATTCAGATTCAACACACCCGTGGCGCTTGCACGGCGAGTTAACAGTACAAAGCCAAGGACATCAGTGCCGCCATTCAAATTCCACGTTCCTTTGCTTTCTTCCGCAATCCATGTTTGGGATACAGTGTTGGTCAGCGCTCCGCCGCTCTGATTGACCACAGCCGTGCTGGGCCCGGTGGCCAATGTGATATTACCGGTGTTGCCGGGTGACATAGTAATGCTGCCGCCGGAAAGCTCCAAGTCACCGATTCCGCCAAATCGGCCGATTGCGAACCAATTGCCGATGTCCACAGTACCGCCGGTCATGATCATTTTGCCGGTGCCGCCGAGACCGCCGTTGTAGCCTTCCCCGAGCCACAACTCCACTCCTAGAGGGAGGTTGAGCTTGCCACCTTTCATAACCAGCGTGCCGACACCGCCGGGGCCAAAGTCCCCGTCGCCGAGACAAAAGGGATTTTGCCCAACGCTGAAGGTGCCTCCGCTGATCGTCAGAACGCCTACGCCGGCCTCGCCGACATACGACTGCAATAACACATTTACGACTCCGTTGCTCAACGTGTAATCGCCAGCCGAATTGGTGCTGTCGCCTAAGCGGAAACAGCCGTTGACAATATTGGTTGAGCCGGTTTGCAAATAGGAACCAGAGGCATTGGCACCGTCACCCGCGCGGATGTCCCAAGGACTCCAGACTGCGTCGCCCGGCTGGATAAGGACGAGGTTGTTTGAGCCGCTGTCGTTGATTGCATTGACCCCTGTCGGCACACCGGAAGGATTCCACGAACTGGCTATATTGAAATCACCGGTGCCTCCTTGCCAGTAGGAGTCTTGCCAGTAGGAGCCGGCGAAGACACAACTGACAACCAGCAGCAGCATGGCGGCCAAGGAGGGTAGCCGTAGTCGGGCGGCACCTCTACGCATACCGCAACTGCACCTTTCGACTACACCATTCCGAATCAGCGGCATAGTTACCATCAAAATCCATTAGCGTTATCTCGGGCTAAATCTTTCGGGTCCGGTCGCCTAAGGATCAGGAGAGTATGCTCCTCATGGTCTCAGTTCACGGACCGGCCATCATGGCGCCTAAATTGGTCTCGACCTAAATAGGTGCATCTCTCTTCCATTTTGGCTCGAGTGTCCCAGCTTCTGTTTTCTACTTTTTTCTTGATAATCTATCTACCTCCTCATTGTAAATATATGATACTCCATTGAATAAAACCCTGGGGATGGGGGAAGCCACCTGCTCCGAGGTTGCAGAACGTGTCGCGTCTCACTGGGGAGCTCCGGATAACATACTGAAAGTTTCGCAAAAAGGAATGGGGTCATGGTAGCCGCCACTGGGGAGACTAGATGAACCTAATGAAAAGAAAGGTAAGGTCCACGACCTAAAAAGCGAACATGAGCGATGGAACAAACGAAAGCTTGGATATGGCGTAAGCATCGGCGCTTGGCGTTAGGTTTTCTCCAACTCAAAAGTCATTATCTGTTCGACCATCACTTTTGCTGCGTCGCGCGGGGGCAACGAAAAGGATGTACTGGCGCTGCGGGCGCCAGTTCAACAAGGGCAAATACAATCTTTGCTTTTTGGGGAACGTTCAGATCAGGAGGATTATTTACCGCATACATTATTGTCCCATCCTTTGAGAAAAAGGTGCTGTTGCTGTATCCGGAACCGGAAACATCGCTTCGATACGGGATGACATGTGGAACGGTCATCCACGTCCGTCCGTAATCATGGCTAATGAAGTAATCTGTCCCCGTTTTGCTGCGGCCCATTCTCATAAATGTGCCATTAACAATCAAAGTGCCCTTATCAGAACCGATCGGAGTCCAATTGCAGTATGGAGCCGAACCGAGCGCTTTATTGTCAGTGCTTACAATGGGAGTGCCCATTGAACCAACGTCGCCCCAGTTTAAACCGTCAGGAGATGTTTTATAGCATACGGGGTTGCCGTCACGCCCACACACTTCAAAGGTCATAAAGTAACTGCCGTCTCCGAGCCGGGTTACAACAGGCATCCCCGGGCGGTCCGTTTGAATTGGCGAAGCGCATACATCAACAGATTCACTCCATGTTTTGCCATCAGTTGAAGTTTTGTATACTATCTTTTGGCTATGAGTTGGCTCCTCTGTCGAGTCCGAGTAATAGCATACAAGCGTTCCGCTATCTAGCAAAACGAGAAAGGGCTCCCACACCCCTGTGGCGAGGCCGCCGCCTGTGGCAACCGTGATCGGCTCATCCGGCCATGTTTCGCCGCCGTCTTTGCTGGCGTATATGCGTATCGCCGAGTGGTTCGTGTGGCCGGGATCGATGGAGCACGCTGCCAGCAAAATTGTGCCGGCCTTCCAGTGTCCAAAATCCCAGGGCAATTCAAACAAAAATGGTTGCCATTCAGAATTCATGCCCGCAGCAGAATCCCGCACAACAGTGAGCCGTCGCCATGTTTTTCCCTGGTCCAAGCTACGGTAAATCGGATAGCCCGGACGAAAATTTGTGAGGTTAGCAGTAGCTTCTTCAAATGTTGCAAGCAAAACGTTGTTTTGGCCGATTGCCGAATGCTCAAGGGCAATCACGCGCGGATATGCAACTCCGCCACCCCACCAGGTTTCATGGGCATAAGCTACATCGGTCCGGTATTTCACATTTAGGGTCACCGCCGCTTTTGTGGAAGGCAAAAAACACAACGCCGCAAAAGTTCCCAATATGCAGAATCCCAAATAAGAGCATTTAGGTTTGGAAATAAGAAATAGATATATTGACCAGAATCCTCGCATTTCCCAAAACATATTCCATCCTATTGAAACTCGCTGCTTCACCGCGTCATTGTGCTGCCCGCGTACGGTTCAAGAGACGCAACTTTAATCACTCCACCGCGCTCAACCGGGCGCAAATTCAGCGTGAGATTGTTCGCCTTGCCCTCGCCGAAGTTGAGCCAGCATTCCGGCAGGAAGAAATCGTGCTGCGGCCCGGCTTGCCAGTAACGTCCTAGTGCATGGCCGTTGAGATAGAGAAAACCATTGCCGGTCGCCTCCAGATGCAACCGCCATAGGCCCCGTACCGAGAGGTTAGTCGGCGGCAGCGTGAATTCCATCCGGTACCATGTCAGGAGGACATCGGGCTGCGGGGTGTCCCGATTGCCTTCAAATGTCACGGCCTTCCAGTGGCTGTCATTCAAATCAGGCCGCCACCATTTCTCTTCAATGCCCGCCGGATTGCCAAAAAATTGAGACCGTACCGACGCTTTGATACCGCCCTGTCGCTCCGTGTTATTGTTACTGCTGTCGTTGGCAAAACCGCGATTTTCGTAAAGCATCTCGATTTCTTTCGTCCCCGTCGGGAGCGCAAACACCGACCGCGATGCTTCGCTGACGGTGTTCGTCGTTGGTTTTCCGTTGATTGCCGCCAGAACGGCGTCGCCTTTGGGATACTCGATTACCACGTTCGTCGCCACGCCGCCGGGATTTAAAATCCGGTAGAAAATGAAGCGGCTGTCGTAAATACCCGCCTCCGCAAGGCCCTCGCCCGGTTGCGATTTCCTCCAATGCGACGGACCGGGATCAACCCTGAACTTGGCGGAAGCAATCCTCACGGCTGGCGGCAAATCCGCAGAATGCTCGATTGACGGCGTGGCTTTAGGCAGCCATTCGCCTTGGCCGGCATTAGTTGCGCCCGGCGGCAGATACAGAATCATCGAGCCAAACGGCTCCAGGTTGTAATTGAAGGAGATGACATTCGTATCGCCGGTCTTTTCCGCCACAGTCGCGGTGCCCTCGCGCGGTTCGGTGTGTTGCGACGTGCGGACGAACAGGTATCGGCTCCCGTCGGTCGCGCGGCGCATGACCACTGTTACGTCGTTTTGAGATGTGGTCATGTTACAGTCCACGGCAACGGACCGCGCCAGCTTCGCGCCGTGCTCCTGGAGCATGTGGCCGATGGCCCAGGTGCGTTCATAGCGGTCGCCGAGGCCGCCCCATTCGCGGATTGGCGCGTTGTAATCGTAGGTCGTGGTGATGTCGCGCCCCGCCCAGTCGCCAAAATTCGAGCCGCCAAAGAGCATGTAATAATTCAGGAACGTCTCGCCGTTCTGGATGCAAAACAGCGTCAGGTTGTTGATTTGCGACGCCGTCAGGCCGTCCTGGTCCTCGCTCAGTTTGCCACCGATCTTCGCGAATTGTCCGCCCTGCAATTCCGTGGTTCCCAGAGGCGCGTCGGGCTGCTCCTGGCGCAATTTTTCAATGTTCTCAAGTATGCTGTCCACTTCCCAAACCGGGTAAAAATTGCAGCAATCAAAAATCTGCCGCAGCACCGGATCGTTCGAGCCGCGCACCTGGCGCGTCCAGCAGGTGATCAGCGGCACATCCATGCCGTCGGCGCGTGCAAATTCCGCCAGTGCCTTGACGTGTTTTATCTTCGCCTCGTCGGAAAGTTTCGAGACCCAATCATATTCATTTTCCACTTGCATGAGAATGACACCCGGCTGTCCCGGCGCCTTGCGCGTGATTTGATGCTTCGCAATCACAGGACATACGGCATTGTACCAATGTTTGCTCCAAGCGATGAAAACCGGGTCGTCGCTGCGCAGCCAGATTTCGCTGCGCAGGGGATGTTCGGGTTTCTTCGTCAACAACCACTCCGGGAAGCCACCGGTCGCCCATTCCGCGCAAATAAAAGGGCCGGGCCGCACGATGATATAAAAGCCATAGGACTCGGCCATTGTCAGCCATGCGTCCAAATCGGCGAGGTTCACCTTGGAGAAATCATTCGTATCGGCGGGCATCTGCGGCTCGCTCCAGTTCCAAGCCACATACGTCTCGACAGTGTTGAATCCGGCATCCTTGATCTTCTGGAACCGGTCGGGCCAGAGTTCCCTGGGGCAGCGGAAATAATGGAATGAACCGCTGTAAATGAACATGTCTTTGCCATCAATCGTCAGGCATTGGTTGTCGTAATGAATCCGGTCCGGATGCGCGAATTGCCTCGGAAAAACGACGGCACCCGCCATCATGGCGGTAAAACTCAGCAGGACAATGCCATGCTCCACAACTCGTCCGGTCATTAATTTCGATTTCATTTTTGTCTTTGATTCATGTTTCCGGTTGGCACGCCACGATGTGTGCGGACGCACACCAGGACAAAACCAAATTAACAATGTTCTGTTTTGAACTTTCTCCTGTGAAGGGCGCTCGCAACAGGGAAACCGGATTGTCGAAAGTGTCAGCGGCGTCCGCCAGCGACACCAGAAAAAAAGGACAAGACTTACCGAAAAAATTCTATTACTCATTAACTTCCTTCCAATGCGGCTCAAGCGTCCGTTTTCTGCCTCTTTCGTGCCAAGCTGTCTACCTCTCGATTGTCAAAATATGTTACTCGATTGAGTAAAAACCGGGGGATGAAGGAAGCCACCTGCCCCGAGGTTGCAGAACGTGTCGCGCCTCAACTCCGCTCTTCGGGTCGAAGCGTCTGTGTCGCTGATTCCCCACTCGATTTGCCACTTTGTCATTCAGGCGCCTTCTGATTCGGTAGCTGGGGAAGCGGTGTCTGCATACCACCACGCAGCAACTGGCTCAAGCCTGTAGCCTGGCATCGTGGTTATTACCGCAAACGGCGCGAGGTGGAGAACTTATTCCAACGTTTGAAACGTCATTGGCGAATGGGGACGCGTTACGAAAAAAACGATTTATACTTTCTTGGCCTCGTCCATTTGGCAGCCATCTTGGATTGGCTCAAAAATCGATTTTGAAAACACGCCCTAAGATTTTGGCAACTCATGATGGTTATTTAATTCAATTTTATTGTGATGCTCTGCCAATTAGGCTGACAAGCTGCTGTTATTGTGTTACTGGATCGGAACAACATTCGCACACCGTAATGGGAGACGGCATTCACCCGCGGGTTAAGCAAGTGATAAACAGTACTGAAATCCTCCGGCAAGCCGGCCACACGGAACTGACAATCCGACACGCGAGGGATGTTGGGTTGGTTCGGAAGCACTGGATCATCCGCCTGCGAACATGCCAACAACAGCGGCCCGTAATATAGTGTACTGAAACCTGGGTCAGATAAGGATCCTTGAACTGGCATCTCACCTGAGCGCAAAGTGAACTTGTATTCAATTACATCTCCGGTACGCAACACAGTTTGGAGCGTGACGAATCCATTTTCCGTGGTGGTATCGGCTACGTGACCGTTTATCAGGACTTGCGGTCGCGATGTCCAAGTCGGGGCAAAAAAGCAAAGTCTAGGCGAAAAATCCAGCGCATTAGTGAGTACTGTCAGCCGGACAGAATCACCGAACGGATAGGCAGTCCGTTCTTTCAAACGAAGGGTGCCGTGCGAGTTAAAGTCCGTCTCTAAGACGGCATCATTGAAGTGAACAAAATCCAATCCGCTCGAAGTTTGAAAACATATCGTCTGGGCAACACGTGGAAGCCCCTCACCGCCCGCATAGTGCAGCACCATGATGCCTCTTGGCAGTCAACTGTAAGAAACGGCGTGCCCGCGCCGACACAATGTTGCGTACCAAATCCTCCATTGGATCGTTGCTCGAAGCAGAGGCCATTGTAGTAAATCCGTTCCGCTAGCTGTGCATAACCATAGTCGCCTGTCCAGCGCCAAAGGTCCATAGCGACCATATAGGAATCAATTACCGCACATGGCTCGGTGCAAGAAGGACGGCCAAACCAATTATAGTTCTCGTAATTTTCTGTCATCGCACAGTGGCGATAGAGATCAAAACGTTCACGCACCAGCGATAACAATGCAGGATCGCGAGTCAGGGAATAGTAACGCAATATGGCTCGCATGCCGGTCAGCGAAGCGTGGGTTTGCGCGTGGATTGTCCGTAGATTCATTTGACGATAGCGTTGAATCATTGTATCCATGATGGGTTTCAGTTCATTTCGTCCAGTGATTTGATATGCTTGAACCAACCCATCCAGAAAAATAAAGTCACAACCGACATCGCTTGACACCATCCAAGAGCCAAGACGCTGTGAAATAGTTCCGTTAACTCCGCCGCCAGCCACACACTTGGCCGGATCAACAGGATATTGAGCCTGAAGATTGCCCGCCGGTAGAACGAGATTATCCAAAATCCGGTTGATCCACTTCAAACATTGAGAGTCATGTTGCCAAAGATAGTATTCGCATAAGCCGCGCAACACCCAGCCGTGGCCGGCCAGTTGTTGCTAACCTGCCATTCCAGTTGGACATATATTGCCAAAATAACCCCGCGAATTGAATTTTTCAGGGTAAAGACGTAGGATCTCGGTGAGATACCTCGGCATCACATGCGTGGCCTGCGCCTCGATTGTCAACCCCAATAGAATCCGTCCTTCCTTATCACCTGGCCAATCACCACTTTCCTTCATGCTTGGAAAATCCTGATCCGGCTGATAATATGATTCCGCTAAACGGTCAAAGTTACGGGCCATACGCGTGCCGAGTTCGCCTTGGACCTGAATATGATTAAACGAAATTATCCCGGGAACGGCTGGTGAAGAACTACCATATCCGATTCCAGCCCATCCCACGCCACACGACAGAAATATGCCAATTAGTTTTCCCAAATTCATATTAAATGCATTTTAATTTAATTAGTTAAGCCGTTCGGCTTCAGTCGAAGGCGTGTCCAGCGCAGCACAGGACATTCTTGATCTTGTGCCGGACGAGTTCCTTAACCTTGGTGCGGGCCGGTGCGAGGTACTTACGGGGGTCGAATTCCTTTGGACTTTCCGAGAGCACTTTGCGAATGGCGGCGGTCATCGCGAGGCGAAGGTCGGTGTCAATGTTCACTTTCGTGCAGCCCGTGCGGCGGGCGACTTCAATATCCGCCTCGGGCACGCCGGCCGTGTCCGTGCCCAATTCGCCCCCGTGCTTGTTGATTTCTTCGACGAGATCTTTCGGCACGCTTGAGGCGCCATGCAGCACCAGGGGATAATCCCCAAGCCCGGCATCCATCAGCGCTTTCTTGATTTTCTTAAGCCGATCGAGGTCAAGGTGCTGTTCGCCTTTGAACTTGTAGGCACCATGTGAGTTTCCAATCGCCACCGCCAGTGAATCCACACTGGATTCCCTGACAAACTTCACGGCTTCCTCGGGATGGGTGTAATGGCCGGTTTTGGAGTAATTGCCGCCCCCTTCACCCTCGTCAAACTGCGCGCCCACAAGATGGCCGAGTTCACCTTCGACGACGCAATTGTGCTTGTGTGCATACTCAACGACCTTGCGGCAAATCTCGACGTTCTTGCCGAAGGGTTCGTGGCTTGCATCAATCATGACGCTGGTGAAACCCTCGTCAATGCAGTCTTTGCAGAGTTCAAAAGTGGCGCCGTGATCCAAATGAACGGCGATAGGAATGCTGGACACGCTGACGGCCGCCTCGATAAGCTTTTTCAGATAGACTGGATTGGCATGCTGACGGGCGCCTTTGGAAATCTGGAGCATGACTGGCGCTTTTTCCTCTTCACAGGCCTCGACAATGGCCTGGAGCAATTCCATGTTGTTGACGTTAAACGCTCCCAATGCGTATTTGCCCTTCAAGGCTTTGGCGAAGAGCTCTCGTGTATGTGTCATTGGCATAAATGTCTCGCTTTCGTATTCAGTGGACTGCAATGTGGGCAGTCAGTTTAGTTCATCATAGGTTTCCCGCTATTAAAGGATAATAAAAATCCTGGCCCATTTCCCAGCGCCCGCACTCAGCCTTCCGGCTCATCGTCGGCCAGCTTGCGATTCACGCCGCCAGGCTCACCCCCAACAGCAGGGCAGCCTTTTCTTGTCCCCGTCGGAAAACTCAAGCACTCGGTTCCGAACTATTTGACTTTGCATTCCAAGGCCGTTGCTGACAAAGGCGGCAGAGTGATGCCATTCCCCTCCGGTGAGAGTTCCACGATCTTGACACGCTCAGGGGCATTCCAGTGATTCATGATGTCTGGCTGCCCCTCGTTGAGTACATCGCACACTGACTCTGCGCTTACCATGCGCACGGCTCCGCTAAAGCCCTCGAACCCAAATGACCATTTTATCGGCTCCTGCTTGACATTGACCGCAAAAATCACGAGCGAGGTCTTGTCTGAGGACTCACAGGCGAACAGATCCGGACCCTCTTTGGGTTGGTTCAGAGTTAAAGGAATCGGCTTGGCATGGCGCGCGTAGAGCTGCATTACGTAATAGCTTGGCCGCTTAAGCACCCCGAACCCATTGGGTGAGGTTTCGATAGTGCCGCAGCAATATGCGTTGGCCATGTCCGAGCGGCACGCGATCTCAACTTTGTCACAATGGCGCATCAGCAAGTTTAGGTAGCCGGCATTCATCAAGGCGCCCATAAGCGTCTTTTGCTTGGCTCGCCCCAGGCCCCATGCTCCACCGTCAATATTCCATTCGGTTACCGCGATCTTGAGGTGGTGACAGCCAGGGGTCTGGTCTATCATTCGACCCAGGTTCTTGAAGTCCTGGTCACACTTCTCGAGGTCTGGGGTGTAATGATGGGGCGCGATGTAATCCAGTTCCTTGCCTGCCTTGTCGAGCAGTTTCTGTGTCGGAAACGACGAGAGAATACCAATCCCGGAATCGGCCGCCTTCATCAACTGGGCGAACTGGCCGATCTCATTCAGGTAATTTGTGTCATCGCCGCTGATCTCGTTGCCGATCTGCCAATACTTCACCCGATAAGGAGCGGCATGGCCGTTGGCCACGCGCCTCGCCCCCCAAACGGTTTGCGCGCTATCATTGCAATACTCGACCAAGTCTGCCGCGCTTTGCGGGCCATCCGAAAAGCTGACGCAAATCAACGGTTCGGCTCCCACCAGCTCGCAGAACTGGCAAAACTCATCCATACCCACATCGTTGGAGTCAATGCGGCCCCAGTTCTTGTTTGGGAACGGGACTCGCCGGTCTTGATCGCCGATGCCGTCCTTCCAACGATATTCCCCGGGGTCAACCGCGGACCCGCCCCAGCGCACGATAGACGGATGCACTTCTTTGATTGCTGCGACCACATCCCGACGCCAGCCAAGCACGTTATCGGCTGGCATTAACGACAGCTGATCTGCCCACAGATGGCCCTCCCCTTCAACCCGTGACTCGAACACCACCCCATCCGTCGCTCCCGCCGAAGTCATCCGCACCGATCGCTTCTGCCACTGTCCCGACAAAGCTGAAAGGGGCGCCGAGCAAAGTGTCAGCCATTCGCCGCTCGGCAGGCGCACCTTCAGCAACACGGTGGCTTTCAAGTTCGGATGGTCGGTGCGGAAATAGCCCGTGAAGATATAATCGATTCCCCTTTTCACCGCCAAACCCGATTGTGTCAGCGTACCTGCACGCGTGGGCGTCGCCGTCACTTTGACACTGCGCGCGCCATTGAAAGGATTTTGTACATCGTAAGTCCAAGTCGGGTTAGGATCCCACTTTCGATCGCAGATGTCCAGCGACCCGTCGTAATAGGACCAGTTAGCTGCCCGTGTGACCCCTTCAAATGAGCGGTCGTTGAGCATTTCCGCCCGCATCCCAGGCACTAGATCCTCAAGCAGTTCGATGAAGTTGCCGAATAACTTCGGGTCAATTCTTCCGACATTCAGGGGTTTGGCCTGGATGACTGTCTGCGGCATCACGGTCACCGTCAACGCCTCCGCCAGTGATTGGTACGAAGCCCGAATGGTCGTGGTGCCGACGCCTACCGCGTGAAAATAGCCGTCCGTCTCATAGGCGAGCACATTCGTGTTGTCCGAAGAATAGGTAATGCCCGACACCGTGCCGATGTTCACCATATTGGTCAGCAATGAATAGTTTGCCAGGACACCGGGCAAGAACTCTCCGTTCACGAGTACGTTCGTGGAATTATTGAATTGAATCGAGATAAACGCGCCCGCATTGGTCACGATGTTGTTCGGACCCGCAGCGGCATCAATCGCAATCTGCAGGTCCGACTCAGTGCCGGAATAGATGCGAAACTCATCCAGCACGCCGTTGAAGTAAGGATCACCGCTGCCATACCATTGGGATTGGCCCAGGTAATTGTCCGGGTCAGGTATGGTATAAAGCGGCAAGCTCACCGTCCCGCTCGCCACTTTCTGGCCGTTTAGATAGACTGAGGCCCTTTGCGCGTTAAGGTTATAGCTGACCGTTAAGCAGACCATATTGGTATAGGGCAACGGCTCGGGGGCAAGCAGTAGTCCTTGACTGTCGTCCAGGCGAATTACGCCGTCCGCAGCGCTATTGGGAACCAAGGTCAAGAACTGGATGCCTACGGTTCCATTATTAGTACCAAAGGTCCACAATTCCGCCCAGTCGGAGTTGGGATCATTGTCTTGTACCCAAGTCTCGAAGATGGCATTCGTCAGTTGCGGCATAATGCCGGATGGAAGATGTACCCAAGCCTTACTGACGTTGCCATCCAAGGTCAACTGCCCGCTGCCCGTCAGCGTGGCCGTGGCGCTGCCATTGATCAATGTCCCGTTGGCATTGCCCACGGAATCGGTGATGGTGGTCGAGCCGGCCGGCCCGTCGAAGCTGTAGCGATGCAGCAGCACCGCGGACACGGGAACGACAATAGCGATTTCCGCAGCCATCAGGATAAGAATGATTTTGTGTTTCATGGTTATTGGTGATTTCGTTTATGCGTTCAAAATTTCATGGCTTTGTTTGTTTGCGGCGCAACTTGAGCGTTGAACAGAAGACCGGGTCACCCGGCTGAATGAGGACGACGTTGTTTGAGCCGCTGTCGTTGATGGCATTGACGCCGGTCAGCACGCCGGAAGGATTCCATGAGCCGGCGACATTAAAATCGCTGGTGCCGCCCTGCCAGTAGGAATCGGCTATAGCACAATTGGCAACCAACATCAGTATGGTGGCTAGAGAAAGTGACCGCAACAGGGCGGCGTATGTACGCACACTGCAGCCGCGCGTTGTAAATGGATCTTTTCGAAACAGCGGCATTGTCTAACAAATCCCAGCGTTGTTTTTGGGTTAAACCGTTCCGGTCCCGCTCACGAAGATCAGGGAGGCATATCCATAATGATTACAGTTTACTGACCAGCCGTCATGGCACCTAAATTGGTCTCGACCTAAATAGGTGCATCTCTCTTCCACGTTGGCTCGAGTGTCCCAGCTGTTCTTTTCTACTTTTTTCTTGATAATCTATCTACCTCCTCATTGTAAATATATGATACTCCATTGAATAAAACCCTAGGAATGGGGGAAGCCACCTGCTTCGAGGTTGCAGACCGTCTTCCGGTCCGTGGTGGCCACAAAATCCAGGTTCAAGGCATTGTCTCCCGTGACGGTATAAACGGCGGTCACCAGGAGATTTCCGGGATAGCCTTCCTCTCCATCTCTGCTCAGGTGGGTCAACTGTAATGATGGACCATTCGGGGTATCAATGGGGCGTGTAATATGTAACAATTAGTCCGCATCAAGCGGCGACGCTTTCCGCGTAGTAATGATTCAGCCGTCCGCCCAGGGCCGTATCAGAGCACACCCTTCCTGCAGGTACTGGCCGGTCAGGATACTCAAAGTCCAACGGGACGACGTTGCTCAATCCCTGATGCGGTCGTTGCTGGTTATGATGGTGCTCAATCTGCTTGACCACGTGTCGCAAATGTCCTTCACCCAGCAGGGTTTCCGGGCAGACGATCGAAATGACTGCCCGCAACCGATCTTTGAGGGGCAAGCCGTAGCGAACCAAAGTGCGGCGATCCGTCTCAGTCAACGGCACTCGTTTGCCTAACTTGCTCCGCAGAATCTTATTTTCCAGAAGGAGAAAATCACCCTCCTTGGCCAAATTTTCGCTGAAGAGCTTTTGGATCCGGGTGATGAGCGGAGCGGCGCTGCGGTAAATACGGGATTTCATTCAGTCAAGTTTAGCTGACGCAAGGTCAGTTGAGGACGGGAAACGACGAAACCCGAACACTCCAACCCTATCCGAGTATTTACATAGTACAGGGTTAATACTGCATTGCATCAAGAAGCTGGGGGATCAGCCATAATTCGGAAAAAGACATCGTGGTTTACCGCTTCAAATTCTTCTTGCACCTGATGCGGCAGCTCCCCCGCCGCCACAAGCCGCTCCACGGTTCTTCTGTAGAACGTCCAATGCTCCATTGGCATGGTGCGGGGTAAGACCAACCCATGAAGAGCCACACCTTCAAGAAATCTGCAAAAATTCAGAATCAAGGCGGTATCCTCGCTTGACACTATTCGTCCAAAGGCCAAGTCTTCGTCCAGCATGAGCCGCTCCCTCGCGGCAGCTTTCAGCACGGCCTTGGGGGGAAGCCTGTCAACCATTTCGCAAAACGTCTCAAAGAGACGATGGCCCATAATGCGAACCATAAACCTTTATAATTCAATGTCAAATGTCTGCGCTTTTAGTTGGAAAATGGTTTCATCAAACCTTTAATGTACCATTACCAGGCTTTCAAAGGAGTTCTCATTCGACAACTGGAACGTAATTTATTTGTTGCTATTTCCACCATTTCAAGGGCCCAATTGCACCCGATAAAAGCGCTGTTGGAAGTTGGTCGAAGCCGGATCAGTAAACAGAAACGGCAGCGCAACCGGATTGGTCACCAGCAACAACTGCCAACTGCTTGAAAGATTGGTAGTGGTGTAAACGGAATAGTCCGGCCCTAAGCTGCCGCTGATCGCAGATTGGAACATTCCACCAGTAATTGTAGGGGACAAAAAGGTTGGAGTGGACGGTTGAAGAACGACCACGGAGAAACTTTGCGTCGCGCTCATCGGCGGCACACCACTGTCAGTGACAACCACACTGAACAGATTTGTTGAAGGAGATTGTGAAATCGTCGGACGCCACATAAGCAAACCATTCGTTATATTGATATTTGCGCCCGTTGGTTGCGCCGCAAGGCTCCAAGCCAAAGTTTGCGCCGGGACAGCGGTGTCGTTTGCCGTATTGGTCACGAGCAATGTTTGCCCTGCAGTGATCGTGACATTGGAAACCGCCGCCGGAATCGGCGCCGGCAGGACGTTGGCCGGAAGTGGTGCACCGGTCAACGAGGTGATCGTTGTCTGCATCTGTTGCAAATCGGGCTTGAGAATTTTGCGGTCAAATGTCTGCAACCCCGCGAGTTCAATTTCAACATCGCTAATTTCGGTATAGACTGCGGCGCTCATTCCATTGGTTTCAATCAAGTCCGGCAGTTCGTCGGCCAGTGATTCAATCTGTGGAGTAACAGTCGCGGCAGCCTGGGAGGGGGGAACGTCACTGGAACTGGGCGACCAGGTATAACCTTCAACACCGAGCCACACCCCCCCAAACTCTCCGCAGACCACCGCCTGACTCGCACTTACAGAACATTCCGGATCAGGATAATTATGAGTGTCCTCAACATCGCCCGCGCCAACCCAATTCCAGCCGCTGGCTTGGTTGACCAAGCGCGAAGGGTCAAGGGTGTTTACCAATGAAACCAGATAGGAGGTGTTGGTCTGACCCACGCCATTTGCGCTGCCAGCCTCGCCCTGGCCTTCGTTAAAAACATCCCACATGATGATTGCCGGGCTGTTCCAGTGATTGGTCACCATTGCCGTCAGTTCGGCAATAAAGTCCAATGGATCCACCGGCGGCGGGGACGGATTGCTGGTGTAGGAGTTGCAACTGGGCATGTCCTGCCAGACCAGAATTCCCAGTTGGTCGGCCCAGTAATACCAACGTTGCCGCTCGACTTTGAGATGTTTGCGAACCATGTTAAAGCCCAGCGTTTTTTCCATTCTCAAGTCATACTGCAGCGCTAAATCCGTGGGAGCGGTGTAAATACCATCCGGCCAGTAGCCCTGGTCGAGCGGACCAAACTCGAACGTGAATTGGTTATTGAGAAGTATTTGTACGAAGCCATTGTTCATACCGATGCTGATCTTCCTCATGCCGCAATAACTGGTGATGGAATCCACTGGCACCGAGTTGCTGGTCAGTGTCACCTGCAAATTGTAAAGGTAGGGATTGGTGGGTGACCAAAGTATTGGCGAGGGGATATTGAGAGTTAACTTATTGCCCGGCAGCACCGTGGTTGAGGCAACCAGATTGGCTCCCGCAAAAGCGTAGCCGTTTATCCTTAACCCGTTCGTCGCACCGGCAATGGCGACGTTCACAAGCAGCCGATTGTTGTCAATGTCCGGCGTCAGATGGATGCTACTGACACTCGTCGTCGGCACCGGTTCCAGCCACACTGACTGCCAGATGCCTGAGGACGAGGTAAACATGATTCCCGCCGGATAGAGCGTCTGTTTGCCGCGCGGCTCACCGCCGCTGTCTTCGGGGCTGTAAACTCGCACGATCAACTCGTTCGTCCCGCCGTTGAGATACGGCGTGATGTCGTAACTGAACGGATCGTAACCGCCGGTGTGAATTCCCACGCTCTGACCGTTCACATAAATTTGCGACCGCCAGTTGACCGCGTCGAAGTGCAGAATAATCCGCTGGCCTGACCAACTCGACGGCACGGTGAATGTCTGCCTATACCAGGAGAACATGGAATACTGCATGACTCCCGATAAAGCCGACTCCATAGGAAACGGCACGAGAATGACACCAGCCAGATTCTGGCCCGCCGGCACGGGATCATTCGTTGCGCCAGGTTGGAACTGCCAAACGCCGTTCAAATTCATCCAGTTGGATCGCACCAATTGCGGCCGCGGATATTCGGGCAAGACGTTGGTTGGGTTCAACTGCTCAGCCCAGTCGGTCATCAACGGCGCCTGCTTGGGTTGCCACGGCATCCCGCCGGCCGGCGCGGCGGTGATGACGAGATCAATGGATTGGTTCAGAGTGTTCGTCACGACTTGCGCGGTCATTCCTGTCGGCAAGGAACCGAGCGCGAAACTTCCGCTGCCTGTGAGTGAACCATATTGCGCAAGCGGAATTTGGCCGGTCGAGAAATTATAACCGGCGATATTGACGGTAACGGGACCATTGACTGTCAGAGAAGTGACATGAAGCGGGGCAGACGACTGGCCGCCCGTGCTGGCAAAGTTCAAAGTCAGCCCGCCGCCTCTCGCCCCTATGGTCAGCTCCGGGACAGAAAGTTGCGCCTTGGCCTCGGTCAAAACCACGCCGAACGTCGCTCCGCCGGAAATGGTGCACTCGGAAGAAGAGAACGTGTTGGGTGTAGAAACCGTGAGAGTTCCGTTGCTCACGACAGTGGGACCGGAATAAGACAGATTGCCGGAAAGTGTCAGCGAGCCGGCGCCCAATTTGGTCAAGCCGCCCCCGCCGTCTGCGAGCGCCTGGCTGATCGTAACGTCATGACCTTCGGTGTTGATGACCGCACCGCCAGCTTCTACGGTGGCGCCTTGGCTGGCTTGCAGAAAATTCGCCGAATTGGTCAGCGCGTGCAGGGTGCCCCCATTAAAATTAAACGTCCCGCCGCCGCCGTTGTCGATGAGCTGCGTGGCAAACAAATCGCCGCCATTCAGATTGAACGTGCCGTTGGCACCCGAATCTCGAGTCAACAGAACAAGGCCGAGAACATCGGTGCCGCCGTTCAAATTCCAGGTCCCGTTGGCACTTTCTGCTATCCAAGTTTGGGATACGGTGTTGGTCAGCGCGCCACCGCTCTGGTTGACCACGCCCGTGCTAGGCGTGGTGGCCAGCGTGATGTTCCCCGGGTCCCCGGGTATCAGCGTGATGCTCCCACCGGAAAGCTCCAAGTCGCCGATGCCGCCAAACCGTCCAATGGCTAACCAGCCGCCAATGTTCACAGCGCCGCCGGTCATGATCATTTTGCCCGTGCCACCGGCACCGCCGTTGTAACCTTCGCCGAGCCACAAATCAACTCCGGGAGGGGTGTTGATCGCACCACCCTCCATATTCAAAGTGCCCGTGCCACCGGCACCAAAATCCCCGTCACCAACGCAAAATGGAGTTTGCCCGACGTTGAAGGTTCCACCGTTGATTGTCAGAACGCCACTTCCAATCTCGCCGACATGCGCCTGTAACAACGCATTGACCACGCCGTTGCTCAACGTGTAATAGCCGGCCGAATCGGCGCTGTCGCCCAGCCGGAACCAACCGTTAATGATATTGGTTGAACCTGTCTGCAAATAGGAACCGGAGGCATTGGCACCGTCACCTGCACGGATGTCCCAAGGGCTCCAGACCGGGTCGCCTGGCTGGATGAGGATGATGTTGTTTGAGCCGCTGTCGTTGATGGCGTTGACATAGGTCGGCACGCCGGAAGGATTCCATGAGCCGGCGACATTAAAATCGCTGGTGCCGCCCTGCCAGTAGGAATCGGCTATAGCACAATTGGCAACCAACATCAGTATGGTGGCTAGAGAAAGTGACCGCAACAGGGCGGCGTATGTACGCACACTGCAGCCGCGCGTTGTAAATGGATCGTTTCGAATCAGCGGCATTGTCTAACAAATCCCAGCGTTGTTTTTGGGCTAAACCGTTCTAATTTTGTCCAATTTCGTTAATCCCTTTCATGGCGAAGTTTCGAATGTAGAACTCGACGGCACCCTGCACCCGGTGAACGACAAACACCTCGGCGCAATTGTCCGGTGGTTCAATCAGCCGGTGTCGATCAATGTTGGCGTAGAGGCGCAGACGGGCAGCTTTAACGGCCGGCTCGTCATAAGTATAATGCCCACAAACCCGGGCGATCAACAGCCGCAATGCCGCGTCCATTTGAATCTTTTCCGTAGGCAATTTCTTGATTTCGTCGGTCATCCATTTCTTCCACGGCGTGTCGGCAAAACTCTTTTCCAATATGAGCGATCGGAGCCGTGACGACTCAGTTTCTTTCAACCAGCCTTCGCCGACGAGTTTCTGCTCCAAATCCGCAAGCGTTAGCAAAGCGTCGGTTTCCACAAGGCCAAACTCCGGCGCGACATTCATGCCGGTTACGCCGAGTTCGGGATGTATCCGGCAGGTGGCGGCGGAGAGATAATCGCCGTTGTGCTCTTTGAAACCGACTCCGTATTTCGCAGCGATCTTCACCAACTCGGCGGTGCCAGTGGCGTTAAAGTGACCTACGTTATGGTCCAGTTTACACAGCGTGCCGGTCTGGCCCACGACGCAGGTTGGCAACGGCAGCCCGACCTCCCTGGTGCGTTCGGTGAGTTTTTTCAGGAATGCTTCATACGTTGCTGTGGTCGTCAATCCGCCTTGAATGTCCTCCGTGCCGACTTCGTAATCAATCGCCGGCTTGTTTAGTTCCCTGCGGACCGATTCGCAGTACTGCATCAAGTCGAGCGTCCACTGAACGAGTTCGTCTTGCGTGAACGAATGTGGACACTTCGTCGGGTCGATGTGCAGATAGTTGAAGCCAGCGGCGATGTCGGCCCGGAACGATTGCCGGGCGATTTCCATCGCGTGCCCGGCCGGGTATTTGTTGTCGAGTTCAGCATTGCGCTGCCACGGTCCACCGTGGTCGCGGCAGATGTACACATCACCCTGGTAGCCGGACTGTTTGCCGACCTCCTCGAGCAATCCTACAAACGCCGCTTGATCCATTCCACCCATCAGATAACCGTGGCCGAGTTCCTTCATGTCCACCTGATTCCGAGACGCGATAAATACCGGTGGGCATTTGTGTTTGACACACGCCGAAAACGTGGCGCGGACGACGCTCTGAGAGACCGGCCCCACGCCCAGCAACGTGCAAGGGCGACCGGCCTTCTTGAGTTTAGTAACCAAGTCGCGAAGCGGAATATGTTGTTTCATAAAACCCTCTACGCAAACAAATGTCCACGCGCCGCCGTGTAATGATGCGGCAATGACCGGGTTAGAATCGTCTCGCGGATCGTCACTGCGTTGACCGGCCGACCGTAAATCGTGCTATTGGCCACCGTGCCGAAGCTTCCGCAGATGTGTCGCTCTGGCGTACGAATGATCTCGCCTTGAATGACAAATTCATCATCGAGCGCGCCCAGTGTTCGGTAAACCGTGACCTTGCCGGGTGCGAAATCCATATCCACTATAGAAGGTAACCCAAGCGCAGGCTTGCCGTCTGGCGTGCGACCATCCACGTCGTGCGGAAGCAGCTTCGCCGAACCATTGTCGGCCCACGAACACGCTGTCGGTCCGCAATGCCAGATGGCAAACGTGCCAGACTTGTCATCCCAATCCACCATGTCCATCAACGTCGAGGGTAGCTTGGTCAATTTCGACGCCAGTAGCATGTCCAACGCGCCGCCGGGGTCGCCCTCGCACGCCGCCGGAATGCCAATGTCGTTCAGTGCGCTCAACGACGGACACGGCCACGTACCGTACATGCTTTGCAACTCGGGCCAGCAACGAATCGCCACGGACGTGAATTTGACTTCGGCACACAGGTCGCGAATAGCGGCGAGAATTCGGGCCTGCTTCTCTAAACCTTCATTGCCCACGGCCACCAGCGTGAACCGTTTCGCGAACGCCTTGGCGTCATTCGCCGCAGTCGCGTCGTCATAACTCTTTGCTCGGTCCACCAAGTCCTTGATCGGCACCCCAACGAATTGGATGCCGTAGCGCGCTGCGAGCGTGGCGCGATCCTTCTCATTGATGTCGATGTCGTAAAACTTCGGTACAATCCCATCGCCAAAAAGCCCGATCTTTGTGCCAGCCGCCGCTTTTGCCGCGCGAATCAATCGCACGGCAGTTCGCAACCGGGCAATGATCTGTGGATCGTTGAGTTCGCCATGCAACACCCGAAATCGCGTGCCTCGCAGGCCGAGGTTACCAGACAAAAAGTTCGCGCCGCAAAAACTGTTGTGCCCGATGTGGGTACCGTGTACCGATTCGTCACGGGACCACAAAACCAGCGGAACATTCAACGCGTCGAAGAATGTCATGGCTGCTTTGCCTTCGGGGTAGGTGGCGACATCAAGCACGGCGATATCGGCCCGATTCATCGTGACTGCGGCTTTTGCCGCTCCCTCGGCATCCTGAAAGGTGTCTTCCATGGCCATGAAATCCGCGTCAAGCTTGCTGGCCAGCTCTTTTAACTGCGTTGCGCGTTTTCTGTATTCCTCAGGAACAAATCCCCAAAACGATTTGCTGAACGAAATTCCCGCCATGCCTATCATCACTTTTTTCATAATTATATCTTTCTTTCATTATTGGTTTTTAATCCGTACAAAGCCACTGCCTGGGCCGCATAATCACAAATCTTTTCGCCGAGCGTGCTGGCGGCAACGACACATTCCTTGCGTGGCCACGACCAACAATACTTCGGCAGTTTATCGCAGAGCGGCTTCAACACAAAATCGCCGGCATGAATGGCAATTGTTCCCAACAATACGACCTTTGGATTCAATACCATTATCAGGCTGCCGGTGCCTTGTGCCAGGCGTTCCAGGAGATCATTCCATTCCGTGGCGGCAACCGGATCGCCCTCAATAGCCGCCGCCATGATGTGTTCCATGGTGATCTTGTCGACGCCGCCGGCCCTTGCGATGAGCGAACTGCTCAAATGGCCTTGGCGAATCCTGTCGCGAACACGCATAGCTACTTGACGTCCACCAACGAAGGTCTCCCAACAACCGCGCTGGCCGCAGTTGCAGAGGGGACCGTTCATGTCGAGCACTTGATGGCCGACCTCACCGCCGGTGTCGGTGACTCCTTGCAGAAGCCGCCCACCCGAAATGATTCCGCCGCCCATGCCGGTGCTAAATGTCAGGTACACTAAATCCTGTGTGCCTCGATAGGTGCCAAATTCAAATTCGGCCAATGCGGCCGCATTGGCATCGTTGTTCAAGTAAGTCGGCAGACTGACAATCCGGCGAACAATATCCACCACCGGTATATTGTGAAGACAAGGGTTGTTCGGCGGCGCAAGTAACACCCCCCGTTTCGTATCGAGTGGCCCCGGGGCTGAGATGCCAGTTGCCACGAGCGACGATTTGGGTTGGCCGGACCGTTTTGTAACCAAAGCGCAAAGTTTGGCCAAGTCATTCGCGTATTCGTCAATAGTGTCATACGCCTCCGACGGCATCCGTTCTGCAGCCAGAATTTGACCTTCATCAGTCCCGACAGATATCGATGTCTTGGTCCCACCAATATCAACACCTAGTAGATTCATTCAAACCTCAAGCTGTTCAACTCCACTCGCCAGCGTGGACAAACCCATGCAATTCGTCGCCGGAACCGCCGGGGAGGGGAATTCGGCGCCACCGGCTTGGGACGTTCAGGGTCTGGTTTGGCTGCGCACGTGGCGGCCCTCTGTCCGCGATAGCGCTCCTCAATTGCCGCAATTTTCCGAACCCGCCGCTGATGGCGCTCTTCACGAGTGTATTTGGCGTTTAGAAACACGCTGACTAGTTTTCAAGTGCGACCGCTGTGCCGACGACGCGGCTGCCGCGAACCAAGATGTTATGTCATCGTGTTCGACGCCCTGGTGCGCGGAGTAGTGGTCATGACAAAGGCCGGCACGGATGCCTGGAATCTTGTTGGCAGCCACGGACGCCCCAATGCCGCTGCCGCATAAGACGATACCACGCTCGGCTTGGCCGCTACGCACGGCCAAACCCACAGCTTCGGCATGGTCAGAGTAGTCCACCGGTTGTGTCGTATGCGTACCGAGGTCAAGCACCTGATGTTTCGACGTCAGCAGAAGCGCCTTGATACATTGCTTTAGTTCAAATCCAGCGTGATCTGCGCCAATTACGACTTTCATTGAATGGTGGCAGCGCGCTTGTTTGCCTGTTGCGAATAGCAAAACGCGTATGTTTGAGCATTTCCGATTTTGGCAGTTTGAAAGCATAATGATGACGCAAATGAATGGACAGTTACCAAATTACGTTTTGCACGTGTTATTACTCGCTCTTTTTGAGGAAACTTTCTACCTTTCCATTACTAGAACATGATATTCTATTGAATAGGAAGTCGGGTTTCGTAAACGCCTGCACGGCTGCTTTATAAGGGTTCGGTTAAGGATGGAGATGTGATTATAGCTGGCCATGTCGGTTATTGAAGAGCGCGTGAGTCGCTCTATCAATTGTATTGTCGGCAGAGACGACCGAGTCCGGAACACCTCGCGCCGTGATTTGAGCCGGGAGTTGGCTGCGGTTTGATGGTTCACGGACCATTCTACTTTTGGAGCCGAGTTGTGCCAGGTCGGTTGGTCCTTGAGGACTGCGGATTTTGGTTAAGGCGCTCGAATTGCTTTTAACGTAAAATGCTCCTGCAAAACAGGCCTTTATCTTTCCGTAAGGTTATTGTGAGGTCACGTGAAGATCTCCGAAATCTGAATCTCTATTCAATAGAATATCATGTTTTAAACACAGCGTCATAAATAATTTCATATGTTAGAGAATTCCACAGAGACGTTGAAGCGTTGCGTCCGGCCGGGACCAAATTCGGAATCGGGGCGCTACCGCCACCATCACATTCTCCAAGGTGGCAAAATAGCGGTTGTGCAGACAGCGGCGTCGAACGAGTTTCCACACCCGTTCAATCGGATTCAATTCCGGGCTGTAGGGCGGGAAAAAATGCAAACAAAAGTGATCGGCCACCGCCTCTCGCCAGGCCTCATGGAGGTTGGCATGGTGGTAACGGGCGTTGTCAATGATCACGACCATTTTCCGCCCGGCACGCTGCTGCCGCTCCAGTTTCCGATAAAAATCCCAGCAGGTGCCAGCGTCAAACATCCCATCAGGCCGGGACATCACCAGCTTGCCGTCGGTCAGGCGCACGGCCCCGAAATAACTGATGCTCTGGCGTGTCGGAGCGTGCCAACAAACCGGGTCGGCCACTTCCGGCCGGACCCACATCCGGTAACGCGAGCCGTGTTGTTGAAAGGGAACTACATCCATGGCCCACAGGTCAATGTCGTTTCTGCGCGCCAATGCGCGGAATTTTTTTGTGTGCGGCGTGCAAGAGCGGATCGGCTTGCGCCACCGGTGGGCGCGGCTTGCGCAAGCGAAACCCCAGTTGGCGGAAGAGTCGCTGGCATTGGCGCACCTTTATTTTTACGCCCAGTTCCTGGTCCAGAAACGCCGACAGCGTGGGTCCGTCCCACAGTTGGGTGGTCAGTCCAAATTTCCCCGGACTGCCGCGTAACGCTGTCTGGACTTTGGTCAATTGCCGGTCATTCAGGTGGTTGGGGCGACCCGACCGTTGACCTTCGGCCAGCCCGGCCAGTCCGTGGCGTTCAAACCGCTGCACCCAATTTACCACGGTGTGATGAGAATCGCCCAGCAGTTGTGCGACGCTGGGACAGGTCAGGCCTTGGGCCACGAGCAAGACGCCGTGGAGTCGGTGATCATAGCGCGAGGCGTCGTTGCGTCGAATCTCGTCTCGAATCGCCAGGATCATGTTTTCTTTGTCGGAGACAGTGAGTGGTTTCATCAAACAGTCCATACACCCACCCGATATTATATGCAATTATTTATGACGTTGTATTTAGCGACGATTGACGGCGAGCCGGTGAACCGAAGCGCCGGTCTCCGGTTCGGCGCGTTGGATGCCAATAACGGGATCGAGCCGGCGCTCCCATCGCCGCGTTCATCGCCCCAAGGTGCCATTTTCAAATCGTGGAAACTCCCTATACCCGTCGCCCGGCGTGCAAAATATATTTACACATTTGTCGTTGCTACCGAGGACGTTACAATTAACAGCCGCTGGTTGATGCTCGCGAGCACGTCTTCCGCTTTGACCGTTTTTCGCTCAAGCCGGGGCCGCAATGTTCTCTCGAGAAACGGCTCGCGGCATCGGTGGAAATGAGTTATCTATTGTTGACACATGCAACTTTCCTCCAAAGCGGAGTTTGAAATCGTTCCCACGAGCGAACTGTATTCCTTTGTCACGAAAGAATTCAAACTCCCCGCTTTTGAATGTCCTTGGCATTTTCATCCGGAATGTGAGCTGACGTATATCGTTCGCAGCAGTGGCAGGCGATTTGTTGGAGACAACATCTCGCCATTCGGACCGGGCGACCTGACTTTATTTGGTTCCGATTTGCCGCATTGTTTTTGGAACGACAGGCCCGCAACGGATCCTAAAAACTACGCCCATTCGCTTATGATTCAGTTCCGGGAGGAATGTCTCGGCACAGACTTTCTTTCGCGGCCAGAGATGGACAAAGTTTGCAAACTTCTGATTCGGGCCCGCCGGGGCTTGGAATTCCGCGGGAAGGTTCGTGAACCCGTTCGGGAAATCATGGGCAAAATCATCAAATCGAGCGGGCTTGAACGAGTAATCGGCCTGCTGACGATCTTCAAGCTGCTGCTCAGATCAGCGGACTGCCGGGTGCTTTCAAGTCCGGGCTTTGTTCCCCTGTTGGATCAGCTTGCGGGGGAACGCATCAATCGGGCATACCAGTTTGTCTTCGGAAACTTTACTGCAGCGCTGGATCACAAAACCATCGCCAGGACCGTCGGAATGAGCCAGTCGGCCTTTTGCCACTACTTCAAGCGCGTGACGGGGCGAACACTTTCCAGTTTCATCAATGAAGTTCGGATTGGCCACGCGCGGAAGCTGCTGATCGATTCCGACCGAAGCATCGCGGAAATCGCCTATGCCAGCGGGTACGAAAATCTGTCGAATTTCAACCGCCACTTTCATGAACTTACCAAGATGACTCCGAAAGAATATCGGCAGCAGCTTGCCCAAGACCGTACAACCCGGATATTTCACAGTTGAGTTAACCAAAGAAGCGGCGGCAGCGTCAAAAGGCTTGAAATTACTGAGCCAAATGAAAACGCCGCGCACCGCTTCTTCTCCGACAGACTGTAAGGAACAGCCCCTGCTTTTTTCAAGGCCTCGGTTAGCGAAAAGTCGTGGCTGATTTTTCCGGGGGCACGCTCTCCAGTGATGGCGGCGTGTTGCTGCTGCGACAAGTGGATGCCAGCCTGGGCCTGACCGCCAGTCTGGCCCAATGCTTCGCGGATGGACGCCAGCGGGTGTATGTGGATCACACCGTGCCGCAACCGTTGGCGCAACGGATTTATGGGCTGGCGCTGGGTTACGAAGACCTCAACGACCATGAGTGGCTGCGGTTGGATCCGCTGCTGGCCACGGCCTGCGACAAGCGCGACCCGACCGGACAGGATCGGTTCAACCCGGCGCATCGCGGTGTGGCGCTGGCCGGCAGCAGCACGTTCAACCGCCTGGGACTCTCGAACAACCAGCACACGCGCGCCCACAAGCTGGCGCATGATCCGGGCCGAATCCAAGCCTGTCTGCTGCAGATGGGAGCGCGCTGCCTGCCCAAGCACGCGACGGAGATCGTGGTGGATTTGGATGCGATGGGACACCGGTTGTGCGGGCAGCAGGAAGGGCGGCATTACCGCGCCGACTACGACGAGTATTGTTACCTGCCGCTCTATGTGTTCGTCGGCGACTCTCCGTTGTGGGCGCAACTGCGGACTCGCGACCAGGACGGGGCCGCCGGGGTGGTGGCGGCCTTGGAGCAGATCGTGCCGGCGATTCGGAAACGGTGTCCTGGAGCGCGGATCCTGGTGCGCGGCGACAGAGGTTTTTGCCGGGAAGAAATCATGGCCTGGTGCGAGCGACAAACGGACGTTTATTATTGTCTGGGTTTGGCCAAGAACAGCGTGTTGGAAGAACGCTTGGGCCCGGCGATGGCGGCGCCGCAAATGCGCTGGGACCTATGCGGCGGAACGGCGGTGCGGGAGTTTGCGGAGTTCGCGTATCCGACCGTCAAGAGTTGGAGTCGGTCGCGCCGGGTGATCGGCAAAGCCGAGTTGACCGCGCAAGGTCCCAACCCGCGCTTTGTGGTGCCCAACCTGCCGGCCAACGGGTTTAAGGATGACGAAGAAAAAAACGCCGGCCCGGCTCTACGAAGAACTCTACTGCGCGCACGGGGAGATGTAAAACGTGTTGAAACAACAAGTGCTGGATTTGCGGGCCGACCGGATGAGCACGCATTTCCTGGCCAGCAACCAATTGCGCCTGTGGCTGGCGGCCTCTGTGTGTCTGTTGATGGAGCGATTGCGGAGCTGGGGGCTGGTCGGCACTGAACTGGCCCAGGCCACCGTCGGCAGTGTGCGGCTCAAGCTGTTGAAAGTGGCGGCTCAAGTCCGTGTGAGCGTGCGGCGGGTCTATGTGCAATTGAGCAGCGCCTATCCGCTGCGAGCGCTGTTCCGGTTGTGCCATCAGCATTTGAGGGCGCTGGGTTCGGCCAGCGGTTGACGCCCGTTCAGTTCCTGAAGGCACCGCTTCGGACCAGTGGTGTCGGCAAAAACGGCGTCGCAAACGAATTCTTTGATGCCGCAAAGCCAAACGCGCTGCGCGGCGACAAAACGAGGTCTTCCGCATTCATTTTTCCGCCCACTGCGTCACTTTTTCCAAAAATCAAATCCCACTATGAAATATTCGGTTAATGAGAATGCCAGAGCCATCTCGGGAAAAATTCAAGAAGTTCTAGCCAAGTATTCATTCTACGGCCCGGGTAAAAATTCCCGTCATTTCACTCCAGATTCTCATTCAATGAAGTAATACATTTTGACAACGGAGAGGTAGCGGGATTGCCATGAAAATGGCAAGAATCGGGAATGCAAACAGTCGAGCAGCTTCAGAAAGGATTCGCTGCCATTAGGGGTGCCACTGTGTTACCCTGTTTCAGCCCGCAAGATCGAGCGAAGGCCGTCCCAACGATCTCAAACTAAACCCATGAAAGTGAAATCGCCATTAGTCATGAAACACAAAATCATTCTCATCCTGATGGCTGCGGAAATCGCTATTGTCGTTCCCGCGACCGCCTCCCAACTCCCCGTTCCCGTGTCCGCGGTGCTGCTGCATCGCTACAGCTTCGACGGGCCGGCCGGCTCGACCACCATCACCGATTCCGTGGGCAATGCCAACGGGACATTGATCAATGGCAGCGCCACGGCCACGCTGACGGGCAGCGGGCAGTTGACCTTGGATGGCAACGTCAGTAAGGCTTGGGTACATCTTCCATCCGGCATTATGCCGCAACTGACGAATGCCATCTTCGAGACTTGGGTACAAGACAATGATCCCAACTCCGACTGGGCGGAATTGTGGACCTTTGGTACTAACAATGGAATCCAAGGCATCTCCTACTTTTCCTTGGTTCCCAATAACCCAGTGACCGACACAATTCGCCTGGACTGCAGTGGAACACTAGTGCTTGCCCCCATGCCGTTGACAATCAGCAATGAGGTCTGCTTAACGGTCAGCTATAACCTGACCGCGCAAACGGCCTCAATCTATCTAAACGGCCAGAAAGTGACGAGCGGGACGGAGACCTTGCCGCTTTATACCATTCCCGACCCGGACAATTACCTGGGTCAATCACAATGGTATGGCAGTGGCGATCCTTACTTCGAGGGCGTGCTGGATGAATTCCGCATCTATTCCGGCACTGAGTCGGACCTGCAGATTGCGATTGATGCCGCCGCGGGTCCGAACAACATCGTGACCAATCCGGGCACGCTTATCTCGCTTCAGTTCAACAATTCCACGAACGTGCTTGTGAATGGAGAGTTCGCGCCCAACGTCCTGGCAAACTATTCATTGCTGACCAACGTGAACATCAGCACGGTGTCGGGCATTACCTATTCTTCGGACAATACGAATGTGCTCGCCTATGAGACGGACGGCTATTTTCACGCGGTGGACGTTGGCACCACGACCATTCGGGCTTCGTACCAATCCCTGGCGGCGGCGTTGACGGTGACCGTGACCGTGATGCCGTGGCAGCCCAAGCAGGTGCCGTTGATGACCGACTGGGCACAACAGGTGAATCCAACGAACGTCTTGCCCGAATATCCGCGACCGCAAATGGTGCGGTCCAACTGGATGAATTTGAACGGCGTTTGGCAGTTCCAACCCGGCGCCACTAATGATCCCGTGCCGATTGGCCTGAATCTTACCAATGTCATTCTCGTTCCATTTCCAATGGAATCAGCTCTATCGGGGGTCATGCAGTATTCCATGTTCTCCTGGTATCGGCGGACGTTCACCGTGCCGGAGGCATGGTCGGGCCAACGGATTATTCTGCACTTTGACGCCGTCAACTGGCGGTCGCAGATTTATGTCAACGGTCAGAGCGTGGGAATTCACACTGGCGGTTACGATCCGTTCAGTTACGACATCACACCGTATCTGAACGGCGGCACGAACGAATTGATCGTGCGAGTTTACAGCCCCGAAGACAGCGGCGGTGAGCCGCGCGGCAAACAGACGCTCTATCCGGGTGGAGTCATGTTCACCTCGTCTTCCGGAATTTGGCAGACGGTGTGGCTGGAACCGGTGCCGACGACGAGCATCAGTAGCATCCATCTGACGCCGGACATTGACAACAATCGGCTGCTTGTGAACGTCGCCATTGCCGGTGCGACGAACGGGTTAAGGGTAAACGGCTACGCTTTTGCGGGAGCTAATCTGGTTGCCTCAACCACGGTGCTGCCGGGCAATAAGTTAACTCTCAATATCCCCTCGCCAATACTTTGGTCACCCACCAATCCCTACCTTTACAATTTGCAGGTGACACTGACGAGCAACTCGGTGCCGGTGGATTCCATCGCCAGTTACTTCGGTATGAGAAAGATCAGTCTGGGCACCAATGACGGGTTCGTAAAAATATTTCTCAACAACCACTTCATGTTCGAGTTTGGCCCGCTGGAACAGGGTTTCTGGCCAGAAGGCGTTTACACTGCCCCAACGGACCAGGCACTCCAGTACGACTTGTTGTTGACAAAGACGCTGGGCTTTAACATGGTTCGTAAACATCTCAAGGTCGAGCCGCAACGTTGGTATTATTGGGCGGATCAACTGGGCATACTTGTCTGGCAGGAAATGCCCAGTTGCAATACATACACCACCAATTCGTCCCCGCCGCCGGTGGATCCGTCGGACTTCATTGCAGAACTGTCTGCCATGGTGACCAATCACTGGAACAGTCCTGCAATCATCATGTGGGATATTTTTAACGAAGGTCAGGGCGAGGCTGGCAACGACACCGGAGTGGGCCAGACCAGCACCGCCTATCTGGTTTCATTGGTAAAAACCCTTGACTCTTCGCGCCTGGTCAACCAAGCCAGCGGATGGACTTGGGTTGGCGCAGGCGATGTTGAGGACACTCACAGTTATCCTGATCCGGAATGCTCTACAAGTGCGACGCAAGCGGTGGTATGCGGAGAGTTCGGCGGGATCTGGCTGGGCATTACGAATCATACTTGGTCGCCCAGTGACGTTCCCCCTTATGACATTCCCCCCTCCCAAGCCGCCAACTTTGTTACTCCCCAGTTTGAATCGATGGCCGGCGGAGTGCCGGGCTTGATTCAAACCAATGGAATGAGCGCCGCAGCCTATACCGAACTTAATGATACTGAACAAGAACTGGCAGGGTTGGAGACATATGACCGCAAAGTCCTCAAACCCGCTTTGGGAGCGATGCAGACAACGATTACTTCGTTGACGGGTGCTCCCCTTCCAACCAACATACTGCCGACGCCAATTCTGGCGGCTATTTCCAATGTTACAATCACCGCTGGGCAAACGTTGGTGGTAACCAATATCGTAAACGCCACCGCTGTTCCCGCACAAACTATGACTTGGAGCCTCTTCACGTCACCGGCGGGCGCGACGATTAATCCAACCAACGGCCTGATCACGTGGCGTCCGACGATTTCGCAATCGCCTTCGACAAATCTATTCACGGTGGTTGTCACCGACAGCGCCTGGCCGCCGAGGAGCGCGACACAGAATTTCTCGGTGGTCGTCCTGAGCCCCGTGGCCCCTGTTTTTTCATCAATAACGATGGGAACCGGAGGGTTCCAATCCATGATCAGCGGCAGCGCCGGACCGGACTACTCTATTTACGCCACCACCAATCTTTCGAGCGGCTGGCAGTTGCTGCTGGTGACCAATCCGGTTGCGCTGCCGTTTCTGTTTACTGATCCGGCTTCGGCCAACTTTCAACAGCGCTTTTATCAGGTGCAATTGGGACCTTGAAATGTTGGAAATAGCAACAAACAGATTCGGTTCCCGTCATCAAATGAGAACTCCTTTGAAAGCCTCCTGGTGGTTGATAGCCGGCCTGCTCTTGACGGCTTTTGCTCGAGCACAAATGCCTGAACCTCCGGGACAGGTTGGGCCTGGCGAGAAGCCGAAATACGAAGCTTACCTATTTGCCCACATGATAAATGGTGACTACGGCCGACTTTATTACAGTGTCAGTCTGGACGGGCTGCACTGGGAAATACTCAACGGCGGCAAACGCGTCTTCGAGGAATACCACGGCCATGCCAGCATTTGCAAGGGGCCCGATGGTCGTTATTATCTTGTTGGCAATCGCGGTGATGACCAGCCCGATATAAACTTCTGGGTGTCGGAAGACCTGATTACTTGGAAGAAATACAGTGACTATGTCCCGGATTTGACGCAGGTGCCGGATTACCCGAAGGCTCAGGCACGAATTGGCGCGCCTAAACTGTTTTTCAACCGAGCAACCTCCCAATTCCTCCTCACCTGGCACACGCCGCATGACCTCGGCAAGACGGATTTGCCCGAACCTTACTGGGCCAGCCAGCGCACCTTATTCGTCGCGTCGAAGGATCTGGTGACCTTCTCTCAACCACCTCACAAATTGTTCTCCTGGGATATGGCCACCATAGATGTAATCCTTGCACAGGCGGGCGGCACATATTACGCCATCATTAAAGATGAACGCTATCCGACGTTGGATTGGACCACCGGCAAGACAATCCGGATTTGCCGGGCGAAGAACGTTGAAGGACCCGATTCCGAACCAGGGCCGCCCGTGAGCCCGGATTTCCGCGAAGCGCCCACACTCATTCCTTCGCCTGATGGTCAGGCTTGGTATCTCTATTATGAACAATATCCGGGGGTTGCCTATGGCCTTTCCGTAGCTGCCAGCCTCGATGGTCCTTGGTTTCAGGTGGCCGGAAATCAACGCCCGGACTGGGACAAATTCCATGTCCCACCCAAGGTCCGTCACGGCTCGATGCTTCCAATCACGCGCAAACAGTATGACGCTCTGGTCGCCGCATTCGGCAAAGGATCCGACAAGTGAACAAGATGAAAATATTGGATTTTGAACGTATGGTCAGGCCATTTCATGTCCCATGACGACATGCCGGAAAAATAGGATTATGAAGTCACGTTTCCCTGATTTTGGGGGATGCAACGGTGTCAAAACAGATTTTATGAAATGCTACGTTTCAATACTTACGGCAACTCTCCTCCTTTGTGGATATTCTTTTGCGACAGAATCCCCCAAACCCCTTGCGTCAGACCGTTGGACGCCAGAACAAACGCAAGCTTGGTATGACTCGCATCCGTGGCTTGTGGGCGCAAACTTTGTTCCCAGCACGGCAATCAACCAGCTTGAAATGTGGCAGGCGGGAACGTTTGATCCGGCAACAATAGACCGCGAATTGGGCTACGCGCAGAGCATCGGCATGAACACTATGCGCGCCTTCCTGCATGATATCGCGTGGCGGGAGGATCCGGAGGGCTTCTATACCAGAATAGACAAGTATTTGGAGATTGCCGATCGGCACGGCATCAAAACGTTGTTCGTTATTTTCGATGGCGTGTGGAATCCATATCCAAAACCAGGCAAACAACCCGGCCCGGTGCCTGGCCTGCACAACTCAGGCTGGGTGCAATGCCCCGGCCGCGAGTCTCTCGAAGGCCCAGCGAAACAGGATGAATTGAAGCCGTATGTTGTTGGGCTGTTGACTCGCTACAAAAACGATCCGCGGGTGCTTGCCTGGGACTTGTTTAATGAGCCGGACAATCCAAATCGCGCAGCCTACGGGCGGGACGGCAACAAGACTGAACTGCCGGAACCTGACAAGGTAAAGTTCGCCACGCAACTGCTTCGCAAGACATTTCTCTGGGCACGCGAAGTCGCTCCTTCGCAACCGCTGACAGTTGGTGTCTGGCTCGGTGATTATTTAGACCATCCCACGGAGATTCAAAAGCTGTGCCTGGAGCAGTCGGATGTTATTTCATTCCACTGTTACGACGGTCCGCTTGAAATGCAGAAGCGCATCGAAGGCCTGAAAAAATTGAGGCGGCCCGTGCTGTGCACTGAATATATGGCGCGCGGCAATAATTCCACTTTTCAAGGCATTCTACCGATACTTAAGAAATATGACGTGGCAGCCTACAATTGGGGGCTCGTGAGTGGCAAGACGCAAACCATCTATCCTTGGGATTCGTGGGTGAAGAGCTACACAAATGAACCAACGGTCTGGTTTCATGACATCTTCCGCGCCGATGGAACCCCGTTCTCCGCCGCCGAAGTGCAGTTGATACGCAATTTGTCCGGGCGTGGGTTCGGGATGAATGGAAAGCCTGTTCTCAATCAGGCCGGTGCAATAGCAATTCGCAAGGGCGATGATATATCTGCTCGCAACTCGGGGCACGATTGAAGATCATGATCACGATCATCCGACGGCCGGTCTTTTTCCAATCAGCGGGGTGATTACCGTCACTGGACAAACCCCATTTACCCGTTGGCGAAATCTTGACGGTACACATTGCCGTTTGGGGACTATGCTACGAGTGTACCGCAACCCCTATCCATCCGATTACGGGATGGCTTTGGCTTTCTCCAGCGTTTCTCTGCCCGCCATCCCCACGACGCTCCTTGCGGAATCGTCTGCCTCATCGAGGCGGGATGTCGGGTTTACCATGTTTCGCTCAAACAGCGATGGATGATTTAGCCCCTGCCTACTACACCGGCAGTCATGAGGTCCGTGTGCCGGCATACTGAAGACCGGCAACCTGACTGCACACCATTTTGGTCGGATCCTGACAGCGCCTTTGGCTCGTTGACGCTTGACGATGCTTGCGGCAGTTCACGTATGTTGGGCGTGTCATCCCGTCTAGCCCTCCGACCGCCTTGACGCTGGCAGTCACGGAAACAACCTCACGGTCGCTCTCGCACCGTAAAGGTGGAGGTTCATTGTCTCGGCAGCTTCCGACCCGACCGTTGCCAGTCACGCCGGTGCCGGTCGCCACAGCGGACGGAACCGCAGATTCGTTTTACGATGTATCCATAACAAACAACTGTTCGAGCGACCTCATGTCGCACCCAGTAAAAGCTCCAGTAAAGTCCTAATGAAGTCCTAGTAGATGCCTAGTGGAATCCTGGTGACGGCCTTTTGGTGAATTAGCTTGAAAAGTTCAAAATCGTTTGATAGACATGGTTTTGTTGAGGAACTAAGTGGTGGTTAGGCACTTGGCATCGGAGACAGAGTCGGTGATCGCTGTGCGATTCCGACCGTCGCCTCCACCCCACTTGTCGCAAATAGAATGAATGGTATTGCAGTATTTGCGCGCGCTACACGGTTCTTACTTTTGTCACCGGGCTTAATCAGCGCTAGAAGCCGAATAGTCGTCTTATCTTCATTTAATAAAAATGCCCGGCAGTTTCTTCGCAGCCTTGCACAGGGTTTCGGTCGGGATGCCGCAAGCACGCCAACCTCTTTTCGCTGTGCCCCACGTTCGACGGTCGCGGAAGTTTTATGAGGCCGGGACGGCAACCGTAAAGAAAATTCAGTGGAGTGACGGAATTTTTTTGACGGCGGCGCGGAGATTTTCCATTTCATGATGCGTGTATTTTTGATGTTCGCCGGCGGTCTTGTGGCCGGTGAGTTTCATCCGCAATTCAGCGGACACGTTTTGATTGGCGAGCGCGGAAGTGAAGCTGTGGCGCAAGGCGTGGAATGAGCGGCGGGAAAACATCTGATTGCCCGCGCCCTTCACCGTCTGCGAATCCACGCCCGCCTTCCGCATGATTTTTTTGAAGGTTTCGGAAAGCCCGTGCCGTCCACCTGGCCGCAAATTCGCCATGCGCGGCAGGATGAAGATTTCCGGCTTGTCTGTCCCCGCCAGCTTGTTCAATCGCGCCAGCAAGTCAGGATGAAGCGGGGCGGTCACTTTCGCGCCGGTCTTGGCTTGCGTGTAAGTCAGGGTTTCTTCGGTCAGGTCCACGCCTTCCCATTGCATCCGGCAGCAATCGGAAAGCCGCGCCCCGGTGAAGTAAGCGAGCATGATTAACAGCTTCCATTCGCCGTCCGCCGTGTCCACGAGCATCTTCACTTCCGCCGGGGTGAATGTCCCGCGTTCCATGCCGATGGCTTCGGGCAATTCCACGGCTTCGGCGGGATTGGTCGCAATCAAACCTTGCCGCCGGGCCGCGTTCAATGCCCCGCGAATAATCTTCACATCCACGTTGACGGTCTTAGGTGCAAGCCCTTTGGCCGTGCGATGGTCTAAAAAGTGTTGTACGTCCGCTGCTGTGAGGCTTGTAAGGTTTTTGTTGGCACGCTTGCCCAGCGTCTTTAAAAATTCTTCCACAGCCACGCCGTAGCGTTCCCCGGTTCCTTTAGACTTCCGGTTTCGCTTGCTGGCAAGCCAAGTGTCGAAATGCGATTTGATGGACACGGTTTGCAAGGTTTCACCCATGTCCGCCCGCTTCATTATGTCCTTCAGGACTTCGCGGGCCTGGGCTTCCACCAATTCCCCGCGCCGGGCGAGTTTAGATGCTCGCTCGTATTCCATCGCCACGGCCAAGGCGGATTGGCGGTCTTGCTGTTTGGTGCTGCGGAGAATCCGGCGGCCATCCGGCCCCAAATAAGCCGCGTGCCAGTATTGAGAATCAGGGCGACGATGTATGCTTGCCATAGTGCTGCTAAGTTTACTGCTAACGTCCACCTATGTCAAGAGCATTTCACCCTGTCATTATTGCGTTATTTTGCTACTGTTAGCCTTGCGGAAACGAGATGAGGGTTCGATTCCCTTCACCCGCTCCACCCTTGTAAATAAGGTGATTTATTGACTTTTTGACTTCCAAAACTACCGAGTCATAACAGAAAGTCATAACAAATCGCCCAAAATCGGCCATGTCGCCGAGTGTAAAAGTTGTCACGGAAGTTGTCACAATGTCAGTGGGCGGACGGCCTGTATCAGTGTCACCGCCCGGCCAGTCAAACGCCCGGCCTGCGTAAGCCAGTGACGCAAGGCGGGCATTTCCTTGCCCTGAGCGCGCGACCATTTCTTTTTGAACTCAGCAAAAGTCATTCGATCAGGCGGCGGCTGGTTGCATCCCACGAAAGCGGCATGACTGACATCTACAAATTTTGCCGGCAAACGGAAAGCAGAAACGATTTCACCCCGGCCCGATTTTGTGGAAACGGCACGACTCGTGCCGTCAAACGCCGATTTCCGAAAGTTGCGCCTGGGCGCGTTGCGCGTGCCTGATGTCGCGGGCAGTTTTCTTGTCCGCCCAGCCCTGTTTCCACGGCTTGCACAGGCCGCACGCGGATGATTTGCGCGCCTTGATCCGCCGTTGCGTGAGTTTCGTTTTCACGCCATTGCTTCTTCCAAAACCACTTCGGGATGCCGTGACGCCACAGCCAGTCAATCAAAACACGTCCTGCGTAAGCCAGCGAAACAAAGTGGGCATCCTGATCAAGCTGGCGAGCTTTACCGTGCTCGGTTAAGCAACTCCTGTAAGACGCTGGTTTTGATCCAAAACAATGCAAAGCGGGCATCGTGGCGGTAGGTGTGAATGGAAAACTAACGAACCGGCGTGCGGCTACGACAGGGCAGCAAGTCAACGGCCCCGGTTACACTATTACATAAGGAACTTGACTGCGAGACATAAGTTATTCACCGGGCGTCTCAACGAAGCAGCCGCACCGGAAGGGAAAGGCACCGATGCGGCTGTTTTACGAAATGAAGCCATGTGATTGGTGGCTCCAGTGCGGAGCATAGCAGGATTGGACAGGGCGACAAGCAAAACTTATTCACAGAGGTTCTTGACCAACCAGCCGCACAGGGGTCTTTGCCGTGCCGCTGTTTCCTGCTGGCGTAGCTGGACCTCATAACGGACAGTCCAGACGAGCAGCCTGGCCAAGGTCGGCAAAACTGGCAACAACATCGGCGGGCGTCCTGAAAAAAGTGGCCGTGCCAGCCCAGGCTTGGCGCGGCCAATACTACTCGGAACCGATCATACGACGGCTCCGTCGGCAGAAACATCACGCGATTGAATCAGGCGGGCAAGCAAAAGATATTCACATGCCGCAGCAAACAAATCACTTTAATCAGCCAACCCAAATACCAAACCGGTGGATTGACGGGATTTCAAAATGGCGAGCAAATCGAAAGTGCTGCAAAAGGTTCAAAAACAGACCGCATCGCCGGCCAATCAAAGCGTGTCCTGTGAAACCACGCGACGCCAGGCGGGTATCCTGGTTCATATCTGAGTTCCCTTTTGGCCTAGTTGCTTCGGTTGCGGAGGATGTGCAACAAGTTTTCGGGCTGGCATGGAGGACGGGCGACCCAAGCATCAAGCATCGGATGGACTATCAGGCCGTAAGAGCGTTTGGCTGGCGCTTTGGTTGGGTGCAAGGCGGGCAAGGCGAGTTTCTCGTCTTGAGGCGGTTTGAAGGTGCTGGACTTCATGGCTCTCGACGATGGGATGAGCGGTGCCGACCGGCCAAGAAAAAGATATTAAAAGATATTCACAGCGGGCATCCTGAAAATCTCCGGGGAATGGGTATTACGCAGTCATGTGAATCAGCCGGGGCATTGTGAGGCCTGTCGGCAAATGAGGACACTCTGATTGGGGGCCGACTGTTATGGTGGGGTGGCGGGGCGGGGGAAAAACCACGCCTGCTGACTGCTCACTGGAAGGCTTGACAACTCTGGCGGCACACTCCGTTGTGGTGTTCGGCTCAAAAACAGATTTGAAGTTTGATTAAAATGAGGTATCCCACAGATTATTGTCGAACGATAGTTCAGGTGCATGACTGCGTGGTTAAAACGATTTGAGGATTGGTCGAAGCCGTCTTTGGTGGCGTTATGCCTTGGAATTGTGGCGGCGGTTGGATGCGTGGATTATCTGACCGGTTACGAAACGTTCTTTTTCATTTTTTACCTGTTCGCGGTGTTTCTGGCCGTGTGGTTTGTCGGCGATTTCTTTGGCGGGGTAATCTCGGCGTTGAGCGTGATCTCTTGGATTTCCACCAACGTCGCCGCCGGAGAACGCTACTCCAGTTGCTTTGTTCCGGTTTGGAACGCGACGATCATGTTCGTGTTCTACCTCGTCGTGGTCGCGCTTCTGGCCAAGCTCCGAACCATGCACAAGGAATTGGAAGAGCGGGTGCGTCAGCGGACTGCCACGTTGACAAAAGAAATCCAGGAGCGGACGCGATTGCAGAAAGAACTTCTGGAAACCAGCGAGCGGGTGCAGCGCCGGATTGGCTACGATTTGCACGACGGTTTATGCCAGCATCTGACCGGCACGGCAATGGTCGGCCAGGTCCTTGGCCAAAAATTGGCGGACCAGTCGCTGCCCGAGGCGGCGGAGGCTGATCGTGTGGTGAAACTGGTCGAAGAGGCCATTGAGCTCACCCGCAAATTGGCGCGAAGCCTTCATCCCATCGAAATACAGCCCGGCCGGCTGGCGGATAATTTTCAAGAACTCGCGGCCAGCACCAGCGACCGATTCAAGGTGTCTTGCCGGTTTGAATGCCCCCAGGCCGTGCTTTTGCCAGCCGTGAATGACGTAAATGTAGCCACGCATTTGTATCGGATCGCGCAGGAGGCAATCACCAACGCGGTCCGGCACGGCAAAGCCAGACACATCAATCTCCGCCTGGATGCCACGGATCATGAATTTGTTTTGACCGTTATGGACGACGGTATTGGACTGCCTGAAAACGCCCGAAATGGCGATGGGTTGGGATTACGCATCATGGCCTATCGCGCCAGCATGATTGGTGCAACCTTTAACATCGAACGCGCGTCTGCCCTGGGGGGCACTCGTGTCACGTGCACTCTTGTGTCCACCGGCGGGCCGGAAGAAAAAAAACATGACACAAAAAATTAAAATACTGCTCGTTGATGATCACCCGCTGGTGCGCGAGGGACTGGCGAATTTGATCAGTCAGCAAGCCGATCTCCAAATCTGCGGCGAAGCTGACAACGAGCCGCAAGCACTGGAAATCATCCGGACGGTCCAACCTCATATCGCCATTGTGGACATATCGCTCGAAAGTGGATCAGGCATCGAATTGATCAAAAGCATCAAGGTCATGTTCCCGGCCGTGACGGTGCTGGTGCTTTCCATGCATGACGAATCGCTTTATGCCGAACGCGCCCTGCGGGCCGGCGCCCGCGGTTATGTCATGAAGCGCGAAGCGGCCAAAAAAGTCATTCAGGCCATCCGCTGCGTGTTGGCCGGACAACTTTACGTCAGCGACAAAATTGCCGCCCTGATGGCCGAAAAATTCGTCGAAGGCCGGCCGGCCACGACCGCTTCGCCCATCGAACAACTAAGCAATCGCGAACTGGAAGTCTTTCAATTGCTTGGCCTCGGCCATAGCACGCGGCAGATCGCCGACCATTTGCACGTTGGTTTCAAAACCGTCCAGGCCTACTGCGCCCGCATCAAGGAAAAACTCAAGCTTGCCAACGCCACCGAACTTTTACGCGAAGCCATCCGCTGGTACGAAAGTCAACAGGCAAAATAATTCGTCCGCGTGTAGGATTGTACCCTACAAAAAGAATAGACCACGCTCTACAGACTTTCCCTCGCCAACTGACCGGTATGGCAATTGAACTGCTTTTTCAGGCCAGTAGCGGTTGCGACAGGCAATCAAGTGAACAAAATTGAAATCGTAGTAACCCGCCTGTCGCGTTGTTCACGCCGCAGTTAAGAAATACATGAAAACGACCAAAACCGTCCGCAAGGCGGGCTTCACGCTGGTGGAAATCATGATCGTCGTGGCCATCATCGGCCTCCTGGCGGCGATCGCCATTCCCAACTTCGTTCGGGCCCGCGCCACCTCGCAAGCCAATGCTTGCATCAACAACATGCGCCAGATTGACGCCGCCGTCAATGAATGGGCGCTGGAACAAGGGAAAGTGACCGGGGCCGGCCCTGCCAGCCTGACCTCGGATTTAACCCCCTACATCAAGCTGAATGCGAATGGGTCAGTTCCCGAATGCCCGGCTGGCGGTTCTTACACCGTGGGCACGGTGGGAGCCACACCGCAAGTCACTTGCAACCTCAGTAACACGGTTAATCCGGCGCACCAGCTTCCGTAATTCATGTTTGGTTTGTTGCTTAGCACAGTAGCCCGAGGCAAGCGCCTCGGGCTTTTTGTTGCCGAAGCCTGGGTGACCGGAATTCCCACCTCGTGTTTGTCCAAGTCTGGCATTGGCGCCGCCATTCAAGAGCGGATGCGGTTGCCAGGCAAAAATTTACTGCACAGCGGCCTTCGTTTTTGCGAAGCCGGAGGCTGCAATGTTTTCCGACCGGGCTATCTTTGCGAGAACCGGAACGAGGCCTGCCGTTGCAATGCGACGCCAAATTTTAAGGCACGCGCCACGGAACACGTGCCGTTTCCGGCGATTCGTGGCTCATTCGAGCGCAAACCGCACCGGCGGCTCAAATGGATTCGTTGATGAGATTCTTCCAGGAATTCCTGGCGATCACTGACGTTGGCGTCACGTCGCCTTGCCTGAGCATACAAGCCTTAAGCTCAACGGAGTTGACCCTGCTGAACTCGATCTTCGCGCCGATGCCCGAATCCTCGAGGCGCAACGCTGATGCTTTTCATTCCACCTTGTATCCCAATTCGCGAAATCGCTGCAGTTTGTAGAGCAGCGCGCGGCGGCTGATGCCCAGCGCCCGGGCCGTTTCGGTGCGGTTGAAATCGTGCTGGCGCAGCGCCTGCATGATGGCCTGACGTTCGATTTCCGCCAGCCGTTCCACGTCGGCAATTTCAGGCGGCGGAGGGTTCTCCGCGGCGGCGCGGACGCGGGTGGGCAGATATTCCGGCAGAATCAACTCACTCCGGGAAAGCAGCACCGCCCGCTCCATCGCGTTGCGCAACTCGCGCACGTTGCCGGGCCACGGGTAACGCTCCAGGCAGGTGGAAACCGTTTCGGAAAATCGCGCGCGGCCCTTGGTCAATTCCTCGATGAACCGGCTCGCCAGCGGCAAAATGTCTTCGCGCCGTTCGCGCAAAGGCGGGATGTTCAATTCCACCACGTTCAACCGGTAAAACAAATCCTCGCGAAAGCGGCCGTTCTTGACTTCGTCGTCCAGATTGCGGTTGCTCGCGGCAAGGATGCGCGTGTTGGTGTGGATTTCACGGTTCGCGCCGACGCGCTGAAATCGCCCGTCTTGCGTGACGCGCAACAGCTTGGCCTGAAGCGCCGGCGACATCTCGGCCACCTCGTCCAGAAAAATCGTGCCGTCGTTCGCCTGCTCAAACCGGCCGATGCGCTGGGCGTGCGCGCCGGTGAACGCGCCTTTCTCGTGACCGAACAATTCGGCTTCGAGCAGCGTTTCGGGAATGGCGGCGCAGTTGACCTTGACCAACGGCCCCGCCGCGCGCGAACTCCAGGCATGAATCACGTCTGCCACCACTTCTTTGCCAACCCCGCTTTCGCCGGTGATGAGCACGCGGGTTTCGGACGGCGCAATCAACGAGGCATCGCGGAACACGGCCTGCATGAGCGGGCTGCGCGCGATGACATAATCCGGCAACGGCTTTTCTTCGTTGTAGCGCAGTGGAACGGACTTGGAGATGCCGACCGCTTGCCGCACGGAATTGAGCAGTTCATCGAGGTCAATCGGCTTGGCCAGATAATTGACCGCGCCGTCGCGCATCGCGGCGACGGCATCGCGGACGTCCGTGAAGGCCGTGACGAGCAAAACCGGAAGCGTGACATGTTCCTGACGCGCGCGCCGCAGTGTTTCCAGCCCGGACAATCCGGGCATTCGCACATCGGAAATCATCATGGCGAACTTGCCGGCCCGGAGCATTTCCAGCGCGCGTTCGCCGGAATCCGCCAGTGACGTTTCAAAACCCTGGCTGCGGAGAAACGAATTCAACAGGCTGCGCTGGCCGGGGTCGTCGTCCACAATCAGGATGCGCGGTCCACCCTCCGCAGTATTACTACGGAGGACGGGCGTTTCCGCGGGTTTTTTGCGGAATTCGGTTGCCACGCTGCCAATCTAGCGGAACGCGCCCGTCGCCAAAAGAGATTTTCAAAGCGATTCACAGTAGCGAAACCATTTGCCCGCATGGTGCCGCAGGCTTAACCTTGCCGCGTTCGGAAAACTCAACAGACGATGACAAAACCTAACTTAACAAAATCAATTTCGCACTCGGCTGTTTTATAAATCCAACTCAATTTCGATGGTTAAATCATCCAACATCCGCCTGCACGAGGTTGCATTTTGCGCAGAGGTAAAGTCGTGGGCAGATGCACTTTTTGGGCAACACTCTGAATGGCCATTCACCAGAGCGGCTATCGAGGAATAAGGTACGGGAAACTACAAGCGTCAAGACATCCGGATTTATCGCGAGGGGAGCAACACGCCGGTGCTGACTGGGGAAGTGAAAATGCCGGGTACGCCGGAGGGGCGCAGTCCTTACGATAGTGCTTTAATGCAGGATGCCTTCAACAAGGCCGACAACGTACAGGCGCCGTATTTCTTCACTTGGAATGTTAATACTTTCGTGCTCTTCGACCGCAGCAGGTACAACCTGCCGATGATCGAGCGGTGAATTCACGACTGGCATCTTGATTTGGGCCTTACTTCGCCTGAAGACTGCAAGCGCGCCGATGTGCAGGCATACATCCGGGACAAATTCCTGCCGGACTTCTTCTCGCAGCTTGCTGAGATCGTGCTTGGGAAAGCAGGTGAATGGGGCAAGCCGCCTGACGAAATTTTCATCCATTCGTTGGAAAGCAACTTGGATTGGCCGGTTATTGGCACGCGCGATTATCTTGCGACGGCCTGCCAGAGGGATTCTGAATTCGGGCAGAAGCTGCAGTTGTGGATGTCAGAGGAAATGAACTGGACGTTCGACCCCGGAAACGCCGACAACTGGCGCAAAGCCTTGGATAACGCTGCGCGGACTCTCTGCTACGTCTTCTCCAACCGCGCCATCTTCTATGAGGCCATCCGCGCCCGGTATCCGAAACACTTGCCAGAATTGAGGATGCCCCGGCGTGGGCCAAAAGGCCAACGAGGTATTTACGATTACTTTCGCGCCCGCTTTCAGCAGGCCGTGCTCGAAACGGGCGACTACGAACCAATATTTTATCCACAAGTCGGTGATTGGGCGGGCGCACTGGTTTTCGCCTCGGACATTGCCTGCCAAGGTTGGAAAGGCGTGCTGGCGCATCTCGCCGAGTACGACTTTCGCAAGATTCCCTACGACATCATCGGCCACATCTTTCAACGCCTGATTTCACCCGAGGAACGCCAGAAATTTGGCCAGTTTTTCACCAAGGAAGACATTGTGGACATCATCAATTCATTCTGCATCCGGCGTGCGGGAGACTATGTCCTCGATCCAGCTTGCGGGTCGGGCAGCTTTCTGGTTCGGGCCTACCACCGCAAAGCATGGCTTTCCGGACAACGCGGCGGCAGAAGAACCCAGGATGCCCACAAGCCACACCAGGAGCTGCTCCGGGAGATTTTCGGCTGCGACATCGCGGTGTTCGCCGCACATCTGGCAACGCTCAACCTCGCCGCCAGACACATCGAAGATGAGGAAAATTACCCTTACATCGCCCGCAACAATTTTTTTGCGATCCCCGAGCAGCGCGATGAATTCTGTAGCGTCCCCGGTCTGCGCACGCGCGGTGGCGAGAGGGATAAAATTCCCGTGCCGTTGCCCAGCATTGACGCTGTCATCGGCAATCCGCCCTATGTCCGGCAGGAACACATTCCCAGGCGCAAGGAACTCAAACGTCTCCATGGCGAGACGAAGGACGCTTATGACGCGCGCGTTAAGACCACGAAGGAGTTTTTGCATGAACTGTGCAAAGACCTTTGGCCGGGGCTGAAGCTTTCCGGGCGAAGCGACCTGCACTGTTACTTCTGGCCGGTGGCTGCAAGTTTGTTGAAGGAAGACGGCCATTTTGGATTCCTCACTTCTTCAAGCTGGCTCGACGTTGAGTATGGTTTCGCCCTGCAAGGCTGGATTCTACAGAATTTCAAGCTGCTGGTGGTGATTGAAAGCCTGGATGAGCCGTGGTTTCAGGACGCGCGCATCAAGACGGCCATCACGATTTTGCAGCGATGCGATGGCGAGAAGGAGCGGATGTCCAACGTTGTGAAGTTCGTGCGTTTTCTGAAGCCGGTGGCGGAAATTCTCGGTGCGCGCCCACACGGCGATGAGGCCGCCCGTGAAAACGCGGTGGACACGCTCCGGCGTTTGATTCTCCAAACCGCCAAGCCCTTTGCGAATGACAAGCTCCGCATCATTCCCGTTCCACAGGCCCAATTGTGGGAAGAAGGCCTCCGCGCCAGCCAGTTGCTCCGGGATGCACCGGTGGAAGAACCGGAGGAAGAAAACGGCGAAGGCGACGCTGATGAACTCAAGGAAGCCGCGGCCATGTATCGGATCAGTCAGAGCTACGCTGCTGGCAAGTGGGGGCGTTTCCTTCGCGCGCCCGACCTCTATTTTCGGTTGATCCGCGATTACGGCAACCGCTTCGTCAGGCTCGGAGAGATTGCGGAAGTGCGGCGCGGTATAACGAGTGGCTGCGATGCGTTTTTTATGCCGCGCGACGTGACGGATGAAGTCTTGAAGCAGGCGAATGAAGGTTCGCCATGGAATGACATCGGACTGATGACGCCCTGTAAACGAGGCGAAGTGGAAAGCGGCAAAGTGCGTATCGTGCGGGCTGGCGACAACACGCTGCATCCCGTCGAAAAGGAGTATCTGCGGCCCGAAGTCCACAGCCTGATGGAAGTGGTTCGTCCAGTCATTCGCGCCAACGAGCTTGACCGCGTGGTGCTGTGGGTGGATCAACCTCTCGCCAAACTGGCGCACACCTGTGCCGCCAAGTATATCCGCTGGGGATTAAGGCAAACCTTCGAATCGAAAAAATCAAAAGCCGTGACTGTGCCAGAACGCTCAACCTGCGCTTCGAGGCCGGTATGGTACGACCTAACGAATACGACCACTGGAACTGTATTTTGGCCGATGGCTCAGAAGTATCGGCACATTGCTCCCGCCAATCCGGAAGGTCTTGTATGTAATCACAATCTTTTTTATCTCAAGACGCCTAAATTGGAGGAACATGAGGCAAACGCACTGGCAGCAGTTTTGAACTGCACACTTGTCGGGTTGTTCAAACATTTCTATGGCCGGTATGCCGGCTCGGAAGGAACGCTGAAAACGGAAGTCGTTGACACCGTTCTATTGGAGATTCCTGATACACGCGGTATTTCGCCGGCGCTCGCCGAGCGAATGGTGAGAGCTTTGGAGAGGATGACCCAGCGCGAGGTCACGCATCTCGTAGATCAGGCAATGCTCGACTGCCACTCGGAAGAACTGATGCGCGAGCTTCTGCGCGAGCCGCCAGAGCTTCCACGAGAGCTTCAACAGCCCGACCGGCGGGAACTGGACAATTGTGTGCTCGAACTCATCGGCGTTGCCAACGCTAAAGAACGGGGAAAGCTTTTGGATGAACTCTACTTGGAGACGACGAAGTATTACCGTTACCAGCGCACGCAGGACATTCAGGCGATGGCGGATCGCGCCGGTAACAACGGTCGCCGTTTGGGAGCACACGATTTGGCGGAAAGTATCTGGCACTCGCTTTCCGACGCTGAGAGAGGCGTGAATATCCCGGAATGGATAGCATCTGTGTTCAAGCAAGTCAGGCCCGTCGAAATTCCGGACGGCACGCCGCACGCGCTAGGCGCGAGCGATATGTTCCACCCTGATGCGGTGATCTTCAAATCGGGGAAAGAAACGAGGCAGGTCGAATACGCCAGCCCTGAACAAGCTGCCTTGGTCGCTGAAATCGCCCGACTCGGAATCTATGGTGAAATCCGCGTGCCAGAAAGCGCGGATGATTGCCGCAGATGTATCGCCCTGCTTCAAAACCGCATGTCGCAGGCAAGTGAGTTGTTCGGAAGATTAGCAGCGTCTCGAACAGGCACTCAATCTCTGCAAGAAAAGACGACGGCACTGCTTCTTCACTGGCATACCCAAGGCAAAGCTTCAAGCTAGCCGGCAAGCTTCAAGTGAGTGATGCGAAAAACAGCGCCCCTGGGTTCGTTGGCGAGGCATTCGATTTCCCAACCGTGCGCGAGAACGATTTGTTGGACGACGGCCAGACCCAGGCCGGTGCCTTTTTCATTGGTGGTGAAATACGGCTTGAAAATTTCCTGGCGGCGCTCGGGCGGCACGCCGGGACCGCTGTCGCGGATTTCGAGTGACGCCTCGGCGGCGCTGACGTGCCGGGCCTGAATCTGAATCTGTCCGCCTGTGTCCACCGCCTGAATGGCGTTGAGCAGCAGGTTGAATAACACCTGGCGCAACAGTTGATCGTCGGCCTCAATGGCAATCGGCTCGCCGCCGGTCGCCACGTGCAGCTTCTTTTCCTCGATGTCGTGGGTCAGCGTGCGCACGACTTCGTTCACGGCGGAGTTGAGCGCGATTTTCGAGCGGCGGACCTCGCGGGGGCGCGAGTAATTGATGAATTCGTTCAACTGCGCGGTGACCTTGTCGGTTTCGTCCACGATGGCGCGCGATTTTTCGCGGATTTCCGGCGGTGTGCCGGTTTGTTTGGAAATCATCTGGGCCATGCCGCGGATGATGTTGAGCGGATTGCGGGTCTCGTGCGCGAGCCCGGCGGCGGCGAGGTTCATTTCCCGGAGGTGCGAATTCAATTCGCTGGCGCGCACAAGGCGGATCTGCAAATCGGCGGTGCGGCCGGTGTTGCGCCGGGCAAGGCCGGCGCCGAGGGCGGAGATGCCGGCGAAAAAGACGATGATGCAGCGCAGCCAAAGGTCGTCGTTGACGACCGCCTGCAACGATTGCGTGGAAAGCGTGAGCAGTAAACCGTGCAATTCATGGGTGGCCTTCATGTCCTCATACTGTTTTTCGTCGAGGCCGCGCGCCCAGAACGGCAGGCGCGGCGGACGTGGTTCGCCCTCGCGCGGCGGACCGGACCGGTCATCCGGCGGTGGCGGCGGCTCAAAATGGCCGGCGGCCACGGCGTTGGTGTCCGAACCGTTGGTGTTCGACGTTCCCATTTCACCCGGACGAGGTTCGCGTCGCGGAAACCCGCGGGGGCCGCCGCGCATAAAGTTGGTGGGCACTTCCACAATCAGCATGTTGGTCAAAAACGCTCCCTCAACCGGATAAACCCGGGTCATGGTTCGCAAGCCCCAATGTTCGCCGGCCTGAAGAATGTCCGGCTGTTGCAGATAATCTATTGACCGGCCAGCGGAAGCCATGACGCCGTTCGTCGCATTCAGCATCTCGATGGAAACCACCTCGCCCGAGGCCGGGCCGTTCGTGAGCTCGCCCAGGACGGGCTCCAAGCGGTCGCGGAAAACTGCGCCATGGAATTGCAGCCCGCGCACAACGGCGCCAAGCGTGTTGGCAATGGCTTCGGAACGCTTCCGCAAATCGTTCTTGGCAGCCTCGCGGACGCGTACGTGCTCTTCAACCTGCCACGCGACGACGAGCACCCAGACCCCGAGCAGCAGGCCGTAAATCAAGGTGCTGTTTCGTCCGGGTTGCATCTGCGTGTTCAGTTATGCGCCGATTGGCGGAAAATTCAACCTCATCCCGCTATTTTTTCTTCACCGGCACGCGTTCCAGGAAACGATCCAGTTCCTGCTCCGAAATCGAGTTGGTGATGAGATTTGACTGTCCCATTTCACTCGCGGACAACTTGGCGAGCTGCGACGGCATCTGGATGACGTGCGGCGTCAGAAAAATCAACAACTCGTCCCGCGTATCGCTTTTGCGGCTGAACTTGAAAAACTGGCCGAGGAGCGGAATGTCGCCGAGGAGCGGCACCTTGCTCTCGCTGGAGGCCTTATCGTTGGAAATGAGGCCGCCGATGACGACGGTCTGGCCGTCGGGCGTCACGACCACGGTGTTGGCGGAGCGTTTGTTGAGGTTGGGCGCATACACGGCGGAGGTAAACAGGCTGGCGCCTTGAATCACCTGGCCGGGCGTTGAGGTGTCAATGGACGTGATTTGCGGCTCGAGAATCATTTGAACCAGATTGTTCGCCCCGATGAACGGCGTGACGTCCAGTTGGATGCCGACGTTCTGATAGGTTCCGTTGATTTCCGGAACGGTGGTGCTGGTGCCGCCGACAGTGGTCAAGCTGACACTGCTGGGCAAATAGATGCTTTGGCCGATGACAATCTCCGCCATCTGGCCGTCGCGCGCCAGAATGGACGGGCGCGACAGCAACTGCGCCTTGCCGGTCTGGGCGATGGCTTGGAGCGTCGCCGTGAAATCGCTGCCCAGCAATTGATACACCCCGCCATTCCCCGCTGCTCCCGCCAGAGATTGTGGAAGACCGAAGCCTTGGCCCATGTTAAAAGACTGTTGGACGGGGGTAACGTTGGGCAGCAGGGTTGGAGTATAAATGGGTGTACCATTTGGTGCGGTACTTTCTACGTTTTGATAGCTGTAAGAATTGGTGAGAAAGCCGGTGACTTGCGAAAAGGTGCCATTGGCGCCGGTGTAATTGCCTTGAACGCCGAGGTCGAGGGCCTTGTTGTCCTGCACTTCGAGAAAGACCGCCTTGATAAGCACCTGCGGTTCGGGCGCGTCGAGGCTGGCGATGACCCGGCGGATTTGCTCGGTGGTCTCCGCGTCGGCGGCGATGATGATGTTATGTGTCACGGGGTCATACTGAATGTTCGCGGTGCCCACCGTGCCATTGTTGTTGTATTGGCCGCTGGTGGTGCTGCTGGCGTTGTTGCGGTTGAAAGCATTGAATCCACCAAAGCCGCCGAACCCGCCGGGGCGCGGCTGGGCATGAAGTTGAAATGCGGCGCACAACAGAAGAATCAGAACGCCGCCGAGATGTTTTTGGAAACAATTTGTTTTCATAGTTTGCCTTTTCATCGAAAAAGTTTTCATGTTTTAGAATCCCGTCCGCCCGCCACCGCCGCCACCGCCGCCGATTCCGGTGCCACCGACTCCCGTGCTGGTGGTGGTGGTAGTCGAACCCATCGTGGTCGAAGTGGTCTGCGCGCGTTGGGTGAGCGGGCTGGTTGTCGTCGAACTGGCTCCGCCGCGTGACGTGGTGGTGCTCCCGAACATATTTTGCAGCACCTGCGCCACCTGATACGGATCGGCGTTGTTCAGCGAAACAACGGAAACATCCTGGTCGCGGTCCGAAGCCACGTCCAAATCCGTCATCATGCTCGCGATCTGGTTCATTAAATCCTTGGGCGCGGTCACGATGACCGCCTGAATGCGCGAGTCGGCCACGGCCGTAACTTGTGTCGCTTTTTGGATGCGTTGTTGGCTGCTGTTGTTGCCGGCGTTCGCCGCCGCCATGCGCGCAAAAAATGCGCCGGGACCGCCGCCACCGCCGCGAAACTGGATGGGCGATTGCGTGTTGTTGCCCGAAGTGCTGCTCGGGAAGACGCTGGTCAACTCGGTCGCCACGTCGTTCGGGTTGGCGTATTTCAAACGGAACACTCGGATTTCCGTCTCCGCCTCGGCGCTGTTGTCCACCGACTGGATGATTTCGGCCAGATGCCGGATGTTGGACTGCGTATCGGTGACGACAATCGAGTTGCCGGCCTCGTTGGCGACAATCGTCGCCTGCGACGAAACGAACGGCGACAAATCCGAGACCAGTTGCTTCGCCTCCACAAACCGGATGGGGATAATCCACGTCGCAATCTCGTCGTTGTCGGGAATGGCGTCGGGATTGTTGCCGGTCTTGACCGGGATGTTGCGCGTCTTCGCATCGCTTTTGTCCACAATCGTCAGCGTCCGGCCGCTGCGGATGGCGGCGTAATTGTTCCGATTCAATTCCGTGTTGAGCAGGTTCACCGCCTCATCTTGGCTCACGGGATGCGTGCTGACGATGGTCACATTGCCGTTGACGTGGGTGTCCAGCACGATGATGAAACCCGCCGCGTCGCTCAAATAATTCAGCACCATGTCCAGCGGCGCGTTGTGGAAATTCAAACGCAGTTCGTTTGAATTATTTGTGCCGACGGCCTGCGCGGGCGGCACGAAGGCCGACGGCACGGCTTCCGGCGCATTTCCCTTCGGCAAAATGACCGTTGACTCGATGGGCTGGTTCCCCGCCGGCGCGGCTTCCTGCCCGTTCATGCCGCCCGGCTCCGGCGCGGTCTGGTCCTGTGCCGGCGTCGCGTTTGGTGGCGGCATGCCTGCCTCCGGCGCATTGGTGTTGTTCACGTCCGCTTCGCCGGTCGGCGACACGGGCTGGCCAGGGTTGGCGGCGCCGCTCTGGCCCGCCGCTCCACCGGTCGCCGGTTGCGCGCCAGCCGAGAGCAGCAGTCCCGAAACGCAAACCGTCGCGAGGATGATTGGGATTGAGGTTTTCATTTTAATTCCTGTTCTCTTTGTTGCATGAGTTTTTTCAAAATATCGTTCGGTTCACTGGCGGAGGCTGGCGCGGTGCCGGCGTCGGAGCTGGAACCTTCATCTGCCGGGGCGGCGCTTTCCACCGTGCTCGCGGCCAACTCACCCCGCCCGGCTGGTTGCCATTCGTTTCCCTCCTGACGCATCATCTCGCCGATCTTCATCTCCACCGTTTGCTTTTTGTCGGCGGTTTGCAGTTTGACCCCGGTGAGCGTGACTTCGGCCACGGTGTAGCCGGCGATGCCGTTCGTGTCCGATTGATAAAGCACTTTCCGCAGATCGGAATTGTTCCCATCAAAAAACGCGAACATCCCCTTTTCGTAACTCATCGTGCCGACCAGTGTGAACGTCGGCGTTGAGGGTGCTGATCGCGTCGCCCGATAGGGTCGCGTAGAACTGTGCGCATAGCGGTTCGGATCAAATATGTTGCGCTCGGTGATGAACCGGCTGAAGGCCGAATACGCCGTCGGGCCGGGCACGCCGTTCGATTGCGCGGCGGCGAAGAGGCCGTTCACCAGCGCGAAGGCCAGCACCAGCCATTTTTTATATTGCGTCGGTTTCATTATTTCGTTTGCCGGACGAGCGCCAGCCCGCTGATTTGCAGGCCGAGCGTGAGTTGCTGGCCGGTGTTGTCATGCGCGCTCAACTCGACCGAGTCGAGCTTCAGCGCCGCCGGACCTTTTTCGATGTCGTAAAGGAACTGGCTCAACGTGCCCAGGTTGCCGGACGCTTCGACGCGGCAATTGAGGGTCATGTAATTGGTCGAATCATTTTTCCACTGCGGCATGATGCTGCTGATTTCGGCGCCGGTGTCGCGCGACCAGTTGTCGAACGCCTTGAGCACCTGCTGCTCCGCCAGCGACGGATTGTTCGGCAGCGCGTTCGCGCTCATCCCGCTCCAGCGGCTGCGGATGCCCGCCTCGCGCTGGATCAAAAGTTTTCCTTCGCTGACCTTCGCCCGCAATTGCTTGATCTGCGCCGAGCGCGCCGACCATAAATTTGACAGCGGCGCAAAGATGAAATTGATGCCGATGTACAGCGCGACCGCCCCGATGGTCAGCGCCACCAAAAACTGCTGGCGATTTTCAATTTTCATTGGCGCCTCCGTTTCCGTATTGGAAATCAAACGTAAATTGCATCGGCGATTTGCCGTGGATCATGTCCACCTTCAAATTGCTCACGCCGTCCGCCGCGCGCAGTTTCGCGAGCGTCGCCAGCAGCGCCGCGCTGCCGTTTGCGTTGCCGGAGCAGCTCACCGTGTTGTCGTTCTGAATCTCGATGGTCTTGGCCGTCACGGCGCCATCTTCGGGAAATGCCAGCGTCAACTGCCGCAAAATCGCCAGGTCGCGGAACGTGTCGTCATACCACGGCTGGTACCGCTGGATTTGACTCTGCACCGTCTGAAGCTCTCCGACTTTTGCCGACATGGCCGACCACCGCGAGCGCAGCAGGATAAGTTCAAATTCCTGGAACAGAAACAGTCCGCCGACCATCGCCACGATTCCGGCGGCAATCGCGCCAATCGTCCGCAGGCGGCCCGACGAGTATTTTGCCGCGAATTGTTCGATCAGCGTCGGCTTCGGCGGCAAAAATTCGAACACCGGCGTTTGTCCCGTCAGCCAACGCGCCGCCAGGCTGAATGCCGGTGAGAGGGAGGCTTCCGGCGGAAGCTGGACGCCAAATTCATCCGGCGAATAAGCCGCGGCGATTTCGATGTTCAATCCCATCGGCTCGAACCGCAATTCCATTTCGTCCGCAAGCTGCTGCGCGAGCTCACGCGGACCGAAGATGCGGATGCGCTTGACGGCGTCGCGCAACTCGACGGGCAACTGGCCGAGCGTGATGCGCGCCTCGCGCGCCACGAGGTCGGCATCGAGCTTGCGCCGCCCGGCCTCATCTTCGATGGCGCCTTCCAGCCCGCGCAAGGCGGCCACGCCGCCGCCGCAGGTGATTTGCAAGGACACTTGGCTTTCGCCAATGGCCAGCGCGAGCACGCCGTTGGAATTTTCCGCCGCCGGCGGCTGCAAGGCGGCCAGTCCGAGGGCGAAGCTGGCCGGCTTCAATTTGGCCGCCACCAAAACCTGCTCCAGCGCCGCGAGGTGGGCGTTGGGAATTCCCGCCAGCGTCACATGCTGTTTGCCGGCGGACAGCGGACAGCGCGAATTCGCCAGCAACAGGGTTGCCACGTCGCACGGAAAACCGCGCTCCGCTTCCATTTGCAGCAGGCTCGCAGCGTCCGCCGCCGGCAGCGGCGGCAGTTCCGTGTGCGCCGTGAGCACCCACTTGAGCGGCACGCCGAGGACACAGTGGCGCTCGCGCACGCCGGCGGCGTCGAGGTGATTGCGAATCTCGCGCCCGACGAGTTCCGGCGCCGCCGTCAGCGGGTCGAGCGAGAGTGTCACCGAAAAGGTCTGGTGGAGTTGCAGCGCGCCGTTGATGCGGCGGAGCGCCACGCCTTCCAGCCGGCTGCCGTCCAACGCCAGTCCCAGCACGCCCGTCCGCCGTTTGCGCTTTCCAAAATTTATTTTCAACACGTTGTTCATTGCGTTGCGTTCGCGACCGAGGTTTCACGGGCGGTTTCGCCGAGCGCCCAGCCGAGCCGGCTGAGGTCCTGGCGGTAAAGAATGATCGGCGAGCCGTTACTGATGTCGAAAATGAATTTCACGCGCCGATAGCCGCGCCCGAACGGCCCGACCGCCGCGATGTCGGCGGTGAACTGGAAACTTTTAGTGGTGACGTAATCGCCGCGCACCAACGCGGTGATCACGGAGCTGTTGTTGCCGAGCGCGTCCATGAGCCACCAGATGGTCGCGAGATTATTCGGATTTTGCTGGCGGTAGGTGACGAGCGTTTGCGCCGCGCCCAACGCCGTCTGTTCGTCCACGTTCAAGCCCATGAACAGCGCCGTCAGCACATCGGCGTCGGCGGTGTTGACGTTGACGCGGCCGCGAATGTACGTGTTGGTGCTGGTGGTCGCGTCGTTGTAAATCTTCCCGAAGTCTGCCTCGCTCATGCCCAGGTTGCGGCAGCGGACGGCCAGATCCAAAATGCCGTTGCAGGTGTTCACACCGCCGGCGGCGGGATGGATGCTGCGATAAACCGACGTGGCAATCGTGTTGGCGCTGCTGACGCCTTCATTCTGAAAAAACGTCTGCAATCGGGCTTGCGTCGCCGTGTTCACATTCGTCAGTGACGAGCCGTCGGAGTGGAAATTCGGTTCGCGGGTATAGACCGTCGTGTATTCGAACAGGCCGTAATTCATTTCCCCGGTGCCGCTCGAACTCTTTTCGTTCGCGTCGAGCACGCCGTTGCGATTGAGGTCATCGCCGGCCAGCAGATCCACCGTCGCGCCGTAAACCAGCCGCAGTTCGTCCACCGTCTCGAACGGCGCATTTTTCGGCAGATAGCCGAGCGTCGCGTAATCCAGCGAGACAATGCCGTTGGTGCCGCGCCAATCCATGATGGCGTTGGCAAAATCCATCGTCATGTTTGGCAGGTAGGAAAGCACGTTGGTGTTGACGGTGTTCAAATTCAGCTTCGAGCCTTCGTCAATCAGGCCGAAATACGGTTCGGATGAAGGTGTGCCGGACGGATCCCGGCCGATGAGCCAGAAATGCGCGTCGCCCACCGGCACGGCGGCGCAGGCAAACTGGTTGGTGGCCGGCACCGCGCCATTGGTCGCGTAATTCTGGAGCACGTAACCGATGTAACGCGCCGCGCCTTCGATGGCCTGGTCCGACGCAAGGCCGTTGACGCGGTTGTCCGACGCGCGCAACTCATACGTCATCGAGTTGGCAAAATACAGCGCGATGCTCACCAGGCCAATGGCGATCCAAAGCACGATGATGAGGACGGACGCGCGTTCGCGGTTCGTTGGCGTCACCGGCGGAAGTTCGCGCCGTTCATCAGGCGGCAGATTGGGATTGCGCAATTTCATTTCAGCTTCCACTCGTCGCGGTTAAGACCACGTTGGTGCGCGACTGCGAATCAATCGGCACGACTATTTCAATCGGCTGCGCGGTCGCGCTGCCATTGCCCGCCATTTGAATGTCCACGCGGACGGCGACCGGCAGGTTCGTGTTCACCGAAGTCAGGCTGGTGGTGTCCCAGGTATCCTGCCACTGCGAACCGTCGAAGCAGGAAAATTTGATGCTCGCCACGCCGCTCATCATAAGCTGGTCTTCCACTTCCGGCGTCGTCACGGACAGCAGGTTTCGCACAACGCTGCGGACCAGATCCTGGCCGGGGGCGGAGTGGTCGGTCGGCTGTTTCAACTCGTAGGTGACGCGTTGAATGTCGGCCCACGGCGCGTTGACACTCAGGGCGCCGGTCGCGGTGAACATCTCAATCGCCACCGGTTCGGGCACCCCGGGACTGTTCACCGTCCCTACCCTGAAATCGCCGGAGAGAATCTTGCTCGTCCCGTTGGTCGGCGTCATAACGCATTCCAGGTCGCGGCGCAAAAACGTCACCGTCTGGTCCACCGGCGCGGCCGCGTCCACAACGTCGCTCGTCGCGTCGCGCAGGCGCAGCGCGGCAAACAACACCGTGTTGATGGCCACCAACACGATGGCTGCGACGCCGATGGCGAGAACCATCTCAATCAGCGTGAACGCATGCAGGTTGTTCATTTTAATTTTCACTGTCGCAAACTCACTGTTGTCGTCGCCGGCTGGTTCTGCAAATTCGCCAGTGTGCTCAACTTCACCGAGTAATCCTTGCCCTGCGCCTGAAACGTCACCTGCGCCGTCAACAGTTGCATCGTATCCTGCGGCCAGGGCTGGCTGGACAACGTCCAGCGGAAATCCAGCGCGCCTTCCGACACCGTGCCGTTTTGCACGCCGTTGTTCCAGTTGGTCATGACGAGGCTTTCGTTCAGAACCCGGTCAGCGATGCGCGCCGCCGCGCCCTTGCGCGCGGCGACCTCGCCCGCGAGGCTGGAGACATGCAATGCCTCCACCGCCGTCGGGATGACAATGGCGAGGAACAGCATCGCCGCCAGCACCTCGGCCAGCGTGAAGGCGGAAGCGTGACACGTGACACGTGACAGGTGACACAAGATGGCCCGTTGCACAGCGAGCATTTTCATGTCACTTGTCACTCGCCACTGGTCACGGTTTCGTATCGCGAATTTCATAACCCATGTGGCTGCGTGTTTCGACCAGCCAGCGCGAAACGCCGGCGGCATCCGTCAATTGCAATGTCTGCGGACTGTTTTCGTCCACCGTGCCGTCCGCCAAAAACCGGATGGCCGGCAAATTGTTGAACGTCGTCGGCGTGCCCAATCCAGTATTCAGCACGGCGATTTGCAGCGTCGAATCCACCGATAAATTTTCCGCCTTCGGATCGCCGTTCTGTCCGGTCGTCTCCGCCTGAAGTCCGTAGGCGCCTTGTTTTTCGTCCACCCACAGCACCATCGGCAGGCCTTCGGAAACCGCACGGCTCTGGCCGGCGTGCATCAATGCCATCAACCGCCGTGCCTCGGAATCCAACGCGCGGCCGCGGATGAAATTCGACATCGCCGGCGCGGCGAGCGAGGTGATGACGACCAGCAACGCCAGAACGAGGGTCAATTCGATGAGCGTGAACGCCGGGTGACACCCTCCTTCGCTCCGCTCCGGCGCGGCACGCATGACACGTGACGCGTGACACGATTGCAGCTCGCGCATCGAACCGCTTCTCTTGTCACTTGCCACTTGCCACTTGTCACTTGTCATTCGCAATTTCATTTTGTCCAGTTGCCAATGTCATCGTCGGTTCCTTCCTTGCCGTCAGGGCCGACCGACAGCAAATCGTAGCCGGTCGGGTTGTGTTTGCCGGGATAATAGTAAACGTAAGGATTGCCCCAGGGATCAATCGGAAGCGTGGCCGGATCAAGATATGGTCCATGCCAGTTCCGGGCGTTGCTGGGCTGTTGAATCAAATCCTGCAGGCTCTTGGGATAAAATCCGTTGTCCACCTCATAAGAGTCGAGCGCGGTTTTGATGCCTCCGAAAATATCGGCACGCGCCGCCGTCTCGCGCGCCTGTTCGCTTTTCCCGGCAATTCTGGGGATCACCAGCGCGGCGAGGATGCCGATGATGGTGACAACCAGCATCAGTTCGACGAGCGTGAATCCATTTTTGATTTTCGATTTACGATTTTCGATTGAAGCCTTCCGGCGCGTGGCGTTGTCTCGGAACTCAATCGGCAACCGGCAATCGGCAATCGGCAATTCGTTTTTGAAGGCATTTTGAATTTTCATGATTTGTCAGGGGGTTGATTTTATTTGATGTAGTCGCTCATGGAGAGCACCGGCAGCAACATGCCGATGAAAATGGTGCCGATGAACGCGGCGATCAAGAACAGCATCACCGGCTCGGCAAACGCCACCGCGGTCTTCAGGTTCCGGTCCAGGTCCGCCTCGGTGACGACCGCGATGCGCACCAGTTCGCTGTCGAGCTTGCCGCTTTCTTCCGCCACGGAAATCATTTCCAGCGTCGAGCCGGAAAAGAGCGCATTGCAATCCGCGAGACTCTGGCCGAGCCGCCCCCCCTGCTGCACGCGCTCGATGGACTGGCCGACGGCATCCACGAGAATCTGGTTGCCGATGGAGCGGCGCGAAACATTCAGGCCATGCACGAGCGGCACGCCCGCGCCAATCAAGGTGCCCAGCATCCGGCAGAAACGGGCCATGGCAAATTGCGCGATGAGCGGGCCGACCAGCGGGGATTTCAAAATGAGGCCCTCCCAGATGCGTTTGCCTTTCTCAGAAGCCACCCAGGCGCGCACCAGAAAGCCAACCGCCACCAGGCCGGCCACGACGAACAATCCATAGGAACGCACCAGATGGCTGGCACCGATGATGAGTTGCGTAATCATCGGCAGCGACCCGTGGAGGCTCACGAAAACCCGTTGAAACTTCGGAATGAAGAAAATCAGCAGCACGGTCAGCACGACCAACGCGAGACAGAGGAGAATGCACGGATAAATCATCGCCGTGACGACCTTCGATTTCAGATCTTTCTCCCGCGCTTGAAATTCCGCGATTTGCGCCAGCACCACGTCGAGAAACCCGCCGGCTTCGCCCGCCTCAACCATCGCCACATAAACCCGTGGGAATGTTTCCGGCGATTTTGCCATCGCATCGGCCAGCGACATGCCGTCCACGACCAGGTCATGAACTTCCTTCCACTTGGCCTGGGCCGCCGGCGACGAGGCTTCCTTGTGGAGAATCACCAGCGCGCGGCTCAACGGCACGCCCGCCGCGAGGAGGCTCGAAAGGAGCCGCGTGAAATTTTCCAGTTCCTTCGCCGAAACCTTGTGGGACTCGAATTTGAAGGAAATTTTTCCCAGCCCTTCCAGCCCGGAGGGCAGACCTGCGCCATTTTTCGAAATCGAACCGTTTTTTGCCGCGGCTTTTTCCGCGAGGTTCACCGGGCGCAGGCCGAGCGCTTCCATCTGCCGCAGCGCGTCAGGCCGGCCGGGAGCGTCAAGCTGCCCCTCGGCAACCCGGCCGTCGGCCTGCAAACCTTTGTATTGAAACGTGGGCATTTGATTTTTAGGGAAACATCGAACACTGAACGTCGAACACTGAACATCGAATGAAAAACAGACGGCCGATCGCAATGTTCGGGGTTCGATGTTGGATGTTCGATGTTCGATGTTTCTGGTTCATGGCTATCTCGCCACGGCGATGCTCGCCGTGGTCGGGTTGTCCGGCGCTGCGTTCCTGGCAGTGTTCGCCACCTCCTTGGCGGTGGTTACGCTCAAAACTTCCTCGACGGTCGTGACGCCCTGCCGCACGAGCCGCCAGCCGTCCTCGGCGAGCATTTTCATGCCCTGTTTGCGTGCGGCGTCGCGAATCTGGTCAGTCGAGGCGTTTTTCAAAATGAGCTGGCGGATTTCCTGGTCGGTGTCCATCCACTCGAAAATCGCGTGCCGTCCGAAAAACCCGGTGTTGCGGCACTCACGGCAGCCGACCGACTTGTAAATCGTCGTTTTTGCGGGGATGCCGAGTTTTTCCTTGAGCGCCAGCGCGGTCGGCGAATTGTCCGGCTGCTTGCAGTGTTTGCAAAGCACGCGGACGAGCCGCTGCGCAAGCACCGCTTCGAGCGACGACGCGACGAGATACGGCTCAACGCCCATGTCCACAAGGCGCGTCACCGCGCCGGGCGCGTCGTTCGTGTGCAGCGTCGAAAAAACCAGATGACCGGTGAGCGAGGCTTGCACGGCGATTTGCGCCGTTTCCTGGTCGCGAATTTCGCCAATCAGCACCACATCCGGGTCGTGGCGCAAAATCGAGCGCAGCCCGCGCGCGAAGGTGAGGCCGGACTTTTCGTTGACCTGGATCTGGTTCACGCCCTTGAGCTGGTATTCCACCGGATCTTCAATCGTGATGATTTTGCGGACGGCGTCGTTGATTTCGTTGAGCGCGGTGTAAAGCGTGGAGGTTTTGCCGCTGCCGGTCGGGCCGGTGACCAGAATGATTCCGTGCGGCAGTTGCAGAACGCGGCGGAAACAGTCCAGTTCGCGCCGGTCCATATCGAGTTCGGCCATGCCGCGCAACGTGGCGTTCTGGCGGAGCAAACGCATCACGACCGCCTCGCCGTGCAGCATCGGAATCACCGAAACACGGATGTCCACCTCGGCGTCATCGAGACGGATCTTGATGCGGCCGTCCTGCGGCAGGCGTTTTTCGGCGATGTTGAGATGGCTCAAAATCTTGACGCGCGAAACGATGGCCGGCTGAAAACGTTTCAATTGCGCGGGGACGGAAATCTCCTGCAACTCGCCGTCAATGCGGTAGCGAATGCGGAATTCGTCCTCGAACGGTTCGAGATGAATGTCCGACGCGCGCAATTCGATGGCGTCCTTCAAAACCTGGTTGACAAAGCGGATGATGGACGCCTCGTCCTCGGCAGCCTCATCCAGATTGGTGTCCTCGGCGTTTTCATCAACGACCTCAAATCCCTTTTCCTCGTCGAGCGTGCCAATGGTGTCCGCGCCGACGCCGAGGCGCTTTTTGATTTCGCGCTGGAGCGCTTCACTGGAAGCGAGGACGGGCTTGAGGTTCAAGCCGGTCATCGTCTTGAGCGCGTCGAGTCCCTGGGTGGCGAAGAGCCGGCTGGTGGCGACTTCGACCGTGCCGTTGAGACGTTTGAGCGGAAGCAATTCCTCCTTCAGCAAAATGCGTGCGGGAAAAAGAGAGAGAAGCTGACGGTCCGGTTCCACGTCGTCCAGCGTCGTGTAAGCGAGGCCATATTCCTTCGCCAGCCAGCGGAGAACGTCCTCCTCATTTTGCACGGGAGGCTTGGCACCGGCCAAAACCGCGGCGTCAGTCGCGGACAATTGCTTGGTGGCGACCATGCGCTCAAGCAACTGCTTCAACGGTGTATCGTGGAGGATGGTTTCGTTCATGTTCAAAGGTCAGCTTCTCCCTGGCATGTTTGGATTCGTTACTGGAGCAATCCCAGCAAAGTGGCTTGGGCCTCCTGTTTCACGGTCAGCACCTTGCGGAGGTCTTCCTGTGCCTGGACCAGCTTGGCCTGTTTGGCCTTCTGCGAGGACTCATATTTCGCCAGTGCGTCCTTGATCTGCGCGGCCGGTGCGTTGGCATCAATCGCATTTTGCAGGGCTTCGGCTTCAGGGCTGGGGGGCGGGCCAAATCCGCCGCGTCCACCACCGGGCCCGCCATTGCCACCGCCGCCGCGGTTGCGGCCGAACATGCGGCCCATGCCGCCAAAGCGGCCGCTCATGGCTTCGCGCTGCGCGTCCGTCACTTTTTGGACCAGCGGCTGGACGGCGTTCCAGTCGGTGTCGTTGGTAAAGCCGAGTTGTTCCCGGATATTGTCCATCATGCGTTGCTGGAACTGGGCCGGGTCAAAATTCCCGCGGTTGCGGAAGCCGCCGCCGCCGCCGCCGCCGCCTCCATTTCCGCCGTTGTCATTTTGCGCGGAGACCGTGCCGGCGCTCAACATCAGAGCGGCGGCGACTCCGCAGATTGTTAACAGTTGATTTAATTTCATCGAACGTTCTCCTCTCGTGGGTGGTTTGTGTTTTGTTTTTTTTGTTTCATTGGCGGGCGCGACATCCTGCCGCCCGTCAATGGCTGTTCATACACTTGCAAAGAACATGCCAGCGCGAAAAATCGGCTGTTTCCCAATGAAACGACAGAACCGGCTGCGCAATTGCTGCTCAACTCCCGGGGTGCCGCGCAGATTTTGCGCGCTTGAGGGAAGTGAACTGAAAATCTTTTGTGCCTGATAAAGTCTGAAACTGGATCGCAGAAATTCCCGGTCGGAGTTCTTCAGCCCAAGTGATTCGGCTGCCACGCGTCCGCCTCAAGTTCAAACAACAGCTCATCGCGGCAAACGTCGCAGTTGGCGAAAACAACCGGCAGGCAGAACCGGCCGTCTGCGGCGCACCAGTCCGTGAACGCGCGGACATCGGCGCGGTGTTTGAAATAAGCCGTGGCCCGGGTGAGGTCCGGCAACGAAAAGCCGCGTGACTGTAAAATCGCTTCCACCACTTGCATCGTCTGCGCCACTTGTTTGCGCGCGTCTTCCCGCCATAACGTCCGGCCGTCCCGCGCGATGCTCGCCGTGCCGGAAATGAACAGGCGTCGTCCGACCGGCGACGACATTTCCATCGCGCGGCTGAAAGAACTGCCGTAGGCAGGCGCGGGACATTGCAACGGCGAGGCAATTTCTTCGGCGCGAGCGGCACCATTCAATGGCCGCACCGCCCAGGCGCCGGCAACCAGCGCCGCCGCAGCGGGATTCCGCCCGCCAATCCCAGTGCTGGCCGGGAGCGAGCCGGTTCGGAATTGTATGCCGGAATAAACCCGCGTCCGCGCCTGGTTGAATTCGTCATACCAATCAAGCATCTGATCAAGAAAAAACCACGTCCTTATCACCTCGGCGAACGTGAAGCCGCCTTGCGCGAGCGCTTCGGCCAAATGGTCCAGCGTCTGTCTGGTCTGGTCGGCGCGTGGCGAGGAAATTTGATCCGGCCCCAACCCGCCCAGCAGGCAATGCCGGAACGCCCCGTCTTCAAACACGGAGCCGATGACGCTCTCGCCAGCGTGAAGGCGCTGCACCTCGCCGCCGGCCAAGGCAAACACCTGCATTCCGGCAATGGGGCGGTCGTCACACGCCGCACCTTCGACCCAGGTTATCGGCCAGTCAATGCCGCCGAATATCCGCCGCATCGCTTCGGTCCCCGCCGCGCCGGCATTGACGGACCCGAAGATCATCAAATGAACAATTGTTGCGTCCAGCTCTTTCAGCGCGACCGCGAGCCGGCCAAATGTTTCAATGATTCGCTCGCCCGGCAGCGGCTTCACCGTGAGAAAAATTTCCGCACCACGCGCCATCCTGGTCGCGACGCCATCAACGCCGGAGGAACGCGGCGGCGCCTCACTGGGTGAATCGGCATTCACGCGGGACTTCGCGGACTGAACAGCAGGTAACATCTTATAAACCAGACGGCGAGGTTGCGAAGGCGGTTACAGCGGCCGTGGCTTCACCTGCCAACATTATTTGCGAAACGAATGGCAAAATCCGGGTTTGTTTTTCTGAATCTTTGCAGGCTCCGGCGGCGTCTATCCTCATGAATGCGACCAAAGCACGCCGACCAAAAAGTTGCGAAGACGTTTTTACTCCTCGCGATTCTCTTTTCGATGGCTGCCATCGGCGGCGCGGCATCCAATCCTTATGAAACCGGCGCCGCTTTCACGTCCGAAAATAAAATTGATGAACTGGTTTTCGCAAAATTGCGGGAGCTGAACTTCCAGCCGGCGAACATTTGCTCCGACCCGGTGTTTGTCCGGCGGGTTTATTTGGACACCATCGGCACGCTGCCCACGGCGGTGGAGGCGGAGAATTTCATTCTGGACCGGAACCCGGACAAGCGCCGCGTGCTGATTGACCGGCTGCTGGAGCGCGACGAGTTTGCGGATTACTGGGCGATGAAGTGGAGCGATTTGTTGCGCGTCAAGGCGGAATTTCCCATCAACCTCTGGCCGAACGCGGCGCAGGGGTATCACCATTGGCTCCGGGAATGCATCCGGCAGAACCTGCCATACAACCAATTCGCCCGCGCGATGCTCACGGCCAATGGCAGCGACTTCGACGTGCCGCCGGTTAATTTTTATCGCGCCCTGCAAAGCAAGGACCCGCAAACCATCGCGCAGGCCGTGGCGCTGACGTTCATGGGCACGCGGATTGAAAAGTGGCCGGCGGAACAACGGTCCAACCTGGCGTCGTTTTTCTCGAACATCGGTTACAAATCCACGCGCGAGTGGAAGGAAGAAATTGTTTTCTACGATCCCGACCCGACCAATGCCGAAGCCGTCACCGATCAACCGCGCACAGCGACATTTCCCGACGGCACGTCAGTCGTGTTGTCGCCGGACAAAGACCCGCGCGTGGTCTTCACCGACTGGTTGGAATCTCCGAAAAATCCGTGGTTCGCGCGGAACATCGTGAACCGTGTCTGGTCGTGGTTGTTGGGCCGCGGCATCATTCAGGAGCCTGACGACATCCGTCCCGACAATCCGCCGGGCAATCCCGAATTGCTCGCTTATCTGGAAAATGAACTGGTTTCGTCGGGCTACGACCTCAAACACATCTACCGGTTGATTCTGAACTCGAAGACGTATCAACTTTCCTCCCTTCCAATCACTGACCGTCCGCAAGCTGCCGCCAATTTCGCCTTTTACCCGTTGCGCCGGCTGGACGCGGAAGTGCTGATTGACGCCATTGATCAAATCACCGGTTCGACAGAACGTTACTCCAGCGCAATCCCGGAGCCGTGGACCTACATTCCGCCCGACATGCGCTCGATTGCGTTGCCGGACGGCAGCATCACCAGTTCGTTCCTTGAAATGTTTGGCCGGCCGCCGCGCGATACCGGCCTGGAATCGGAACGCAACAACCACGTCACCGCCGCCCAAAAATTGTGGCTGCTCAATTCCAGCGTGATGCGACAAAAGATCGAGCAGAGCCGGATGATTCAATACCAGACCACGTCCGGCAAGACGCCGCGCGAAATCGCCGTCGGGATGTATCTGGGAATCCTTTCCCGCTTTCCGACCGAGGCGGAGTCGCAAGCGGTGGAGAAGTATTTCCAATCCGGCAAACTGGGCCGACGCGAAGCCACGGTGGACGTGGCATGGGCGCTGATGAACAGCGACGAATTTCTTTACCGGCATTGAATTAGAACGACGTTGTGAAGCAAAACAAAAATTCCAATCCGTTTCCCGGCATCAGCCGGCGCGAAGCCATCCGGCGCGGACTCGTCGCCGCCGGCGGCTTGATGTTGGCGGACAATTTGCCGTTCCACGTCTTCGCCGCCGCGCCACCGGCCAAGGCCAAAGCCGTCATTCAACTTTGGATGTGGGGCGGTCCGGCGCACCTGGACACGTTCGATCCCAAACCGGAAGCGGGTTATGATTATTGCGGGCCGTTCAAAAATCCCATCGAAACCAACGTGCCTGGAATCAAAATTTGCGAACTGCTCCCGCTGCTCGCGAAACAGGCGGACAAGTATTCCATCATCCGCAGCCTGACCCACGGCAACAACGGCCACGAAACCGCGGCCTACATCGTCCAGACCGGTCGGATGCCCGGCGGGCAGCTAGTTTATCCATGCATCGGCGCGGTGGTGTCGCTGTTCAAAGGTTACGATGCCGGATACAAAGGGCTGATTCCGCCCTACATTGTCATGACCGAGCCGCTGGGACGATTTTCGCCGAACGGATTTTTGAGCGAACGTTATCAGCCGTTTGTCACCGGCGGCAATCCGGCGCAAACGCCGTTCGCCGTGGAAGGCGTCGTCGCGCCGGGCATCACTGACGAACGCCAGCGCAACCGGCGTGAATTGCTGCACCAATTGAACACGCTGGACCACGCGATGCCAAATAATGCGGAATTGGCGGCGTCGAACCAGGCAGAACAACAGGCTTACGACATGATTCTGGGCGACGGCGCGAAGGTGTTTGATTTGTCGCAGGAAAAAATCGAACTGCGCGACCGGTATGGCCGCACGAAGTTCGGCCAGTCCTGCCTCGCCGCGCGGCGCCTGGTCGAACACGGCGTTCCGTTCGTCACCATCAATTCTCCCGGCTGGGACACGCACAAGGAAAATTTTCAGGCCATGCGCCGCCTCCTGCCGGATTTGGACAAAGGCATGTCGGCGCTGCTCCAGGATTTGTCGGACCGCGGCCTGCTCGATAGCACCATCGTCTGGTGGGGCGGCGAATTTGGCCGGACGCCGAAAATCCAGTGGGAGGAACCGTGGAACGGCGGACGCGGCCATTGGGGCCAGTGTTTTTCCCACGTCGTCGCCGGCGGCGGATTCAAGGGCGGCCATGTCGTCGGCGCGTCGGACGCCACAGGGGAGAACGTCAAGGAACGGCCCGTGTATCCCGTGGACCTCATCGGCAGCATGTATGAACTGCTCGGGATTGACGGCAACGCGAAGCTGCCGAATCCCTATGGCTTGGACACGCGCGTGATGCCGACGCCCGACGAAGGCGTAAAGTCCGCCGGCCTGCTCAAGGAAATCATGCCGTCATGAATGCCGTTCAAAAACCGAACGCAATTTGCGTCAAGCGTGATAGCGTCTTGGACTGCGGTAGCCCTCTGCCGCTTTCGATTGTCTGGCCCCCGTTTCCAAAGCGCCAGAGGACTGGCGCACTCCAAAACCTGGCGGCCACACGCGCGGCAATTTTCATTTTTGCCTTGTTGCTGGCGCCAGTTGTCCGCGCGCAGCAAACGCCGCACCTCGCTTATGTTTATCCCGCCGGCGGGCAACAAGGCACGACATTTCAAGTCACGGTGGGGGGGCAGTTTCTTGGCGCCGTTTCCAACGCGTATGTCAGCGGCGCGAGCATTCAAGCCGCGGTGGTGGAATACGACCGGCCGATGAACGGGAAGGAATTCAATGAGTTGCGCGACGAATTGAAAAAATTGCAGGACAAGTGGCGGGCCACCCGCAGATTTTCCTCCGGCACGAATGTCTGGACCGCCGCTGACCAGATGCGGTTTACCGAAATCCGGAACAAGATACTCAAGAACCCGCCAAATCGCCAGGCCAATCCGGCGCTGGCCGAAACCGTTCTCGTTAAAATCACCATCGCCACCAATGCCGCGCCGGGCGAACACGAGATCCGGTTGCGAACGCCCAATGCCTTGTCCAATCCGCTCAACTTTTTTGTCGGCCAGTTGCGCGAATTTTCCAAACCACCGGCCAAGGCAACGGATCTGGACGCGGCTCGTCTTCTGGAACGGCTTGGCGGAACGCCGGCCACCAACACGCCGCACAGCGACCTGCGCATTACCCTGCCAGCCACCGTCAATGGCCAGATCATGCCGGGCGGCGTGGATCGTTGTTGGTTCTCCGCCCGCAAGGATCAGCAAGTCGTCATCAGCGTCGGCGCACGGGCGCTGATTCCTTATCTTGCCGACGCTGTGCCCGGCTGGTTCGAGGCGACCGCGACCGTTTATGACGCGAGCGGCCATGAACTGGCCTACGACGACCGCTTCCGTTTCCGGCCCGACCCGGTCATTCCCTTTAAAGTTCCAAAAACCGGCGACTACTGCGTCGAAATTCACGACTCGATTTATCGTGGACGGGAGGATTTTGTTTATCGCATGACTATCGGCGAATTGCCATTCGTGACGGACATTTTCCCGCTCGGCGGGCCGGTCGGCGCGAAAACCGCCGTCGCCTTGAAAGGCTGGAATCTCCCGACGAACGAATTGACGCTCGACAATACCGGCAAAGAACCTGGCGTCTATTTCATTTCTGTAAGCAGAGATGGAAAAATTTCCAATTTCGTGCCGTTCGCCGTGGATCCGTTGCCGGAATGCTTCGAGCGGGAACCGAACGACACGCCTGACACCGCCCAACCCGTCACTTTACCTGTCATCATCAACGGGCGGATTGATCAACCCGGCGATTGGGACGTGTTCCGTTTTGAAGGCCGTGCCGGAGAGCAAGTCGTCGCGGAAGTCTGCGCTCGCCGGCTGGATTCGCCGCTGGATTCCGTGCTCAAATTGACCGATGCCACCGGCAAACAGCTCGCGTTCAATGATGATTTCGATGACAAAGGTTCGGGTCTTGAAACGCATCATGCGGATTCCTATCTCACCGCGAAATTGCCGGAGGATGGGGTTTACTTTGTCCACATCGGCGATACGCAACAACAGGGTGGTTCGAACTATGCCTACCGCCTGCGCATCAGCGAACCGAGGCCGGACTTTGCGTTGCGCGTGGCGCCGTCAAGCCTCAACGTCCGCGCCGGCATGAGCGTGCCGGTGACGGTGTACGCTTTGCGCAAGGACGGCTTCACCAACGCGATTGATTTGGCTTTGAAAGACGCGCCCCCGGGCTTTTCGTTGAGCGGCGCCCGTGTGCCGGAGAACCAGGACAAGGCGCAGTTCACCTTGAAAGCGCCGCCGCCGGCCGAAACGGGACCGCTTAATCTCACCTTGAAAGGCAGTGCCCTCATCGCCGGACAGGAAATCGTCCACCTCGCCGTGCCGGCGGAAGACATGATGCAGGCCTTCGCCTATTGGCATCTGGTTCCCGCGCGAGAACTCAAGGTCGCCGTGGCGGGAAATCCGCGCCCGTTCGCCAGGGACGCGATCAAGATTCTCAGCGCGACTCCGGTTAAAATTCCCATCGGCGGAACGGTCAACGTCCGGGTTGCCACCCCTTCCGGCGCGTTTGCAAATCGTTTCGATTTCAAATTAAACGGGGCGCCGGACGGCATCGCCATTCAAAGCGTCTCGCCGGTTTCCGGGGGCGTGGAAATCGCGTTGCACTGCGACACCGCAAAAGCCAGGCCTGGCCTCAAGGGAAATTTGATTGTCAATGTCCTGCCCAAAATCCCGCCGTCAGCACAAGCCGCGCAAAAGCCGGGAAACCAACGTCGCGGCCCCGTCGGCACGCTGCCCGCCATCCCCTTTGAAATCGAGGCGGAATAACTGGTTTGAAGGCCGGCCCGGCTTTGGCATGGTGACGCTCTTATTGAATGAGACCTCTGCCAAACCGGCGTAGCGGCTTCTCGGCAGAGAGCCGCACTCTTCAATTTGCTGGAGAAATGCGGCGGTCTGCCGACCGCCGCTACGATAAAAAAGAGTTTTTCAGAGGTTTCAGATTGTTGACGATTGATTGTGCTTTCGGTTCCTGCCGCGGATTTGCGTTGCCACGCGCGGGCGACGGTTTAGAGTGTGCATGTTCAAATGAAATTTCTGCCCTTCATTCTCGGTTTGACGCTGCTGATGCTGGTCAACGCACCGGCGCAGGTCAGCGTGGAAGTCGCGCTGGATCAGGAACAATTCCTGCCGAGCGAATCCGTGCCGGTGGCCGTGCGCATCACAAATCGTTCCGGCCAGACCCTGCACTTCGGCGCGGACCCGAAGTGGCTCACGTTCAGCGTGGAATCGGCTGATGGTTTGGTCGTCATCAAAAATTCAGACGTGCCGGTGACCGGCGAATTCGATCTGGAATCGTCGCAAATGGCGATCAAGCGTGTGGACCTGGCGCCGTATTTTGTCCTGTCACAGGTGGGCCATTATCGCATCATCGCAACGGTGCGCATCAAGGAATGGAACGCCGAGGTCACCAGTCCCGCAAAAGGGTTCGACGTCATCAACGGCGCCAAATTATGGTCCCAGGATTTTGGCCTGCCGGCGCCCGCCGGCGTGACGAATCGCGCGCCGGAAGTCCGCCGCTACAGTTTGATCGAAGCGAATTACCTGCGGTCGCAACTGCGGCTCTATGTGCAGGTGAGCGACGAAACGGAAGCGCGTGTGTTCAAGGTTTCGGCGGTGGGTCCGCTGGTTTCGTTCAGCCAGCCGGAGACGAAACTGGACCGTTTCAGCAATTTGCACCTGCTCTACCAAAGCGGCGCGCAAACGTTCACCTATACGGTGGTCAATCCCAACGGCGACATCACGAAGCAGGAAGTTTTCGATTACTTCAACTCGCGCCCGCGCCTCAGTGTGAATGACAATGGCGATGTCGTGGTGGTGGGTGGCGTGCGCCGGGTCAAACCGGCGGAACTGCCGCAGGTGGTACCGCCGAACGCGGTGCCAATGCCCGCCAAACCGTGAGCAAATAGTTTGTCGTGTTCGCCCGAACGAACCTGTCAGACAGCGTCAGCGCGTTACTGCATCAAATCCTGGGAGGTGGTGACTTGCGCCTGCATTTGATGGACCAGCAGTGTGGCGCGGGAAACCGCGGTGTCCTGCGTTTCGCCCAGAAACGATTTCAGCCGCACTCGCACCGCCGCCATTGGGTCGCCATTACGATCGTGCAATGCCAGGGTAACCGCCACCACGCCGGGACTTTTGCCGAAGGAAACCGTGCCGTCCTTGATGGCAATTTTTTCGGCGTCGGTCCCGGGCTGGCCGATTTCCTTTTCATTGTTGCTGGCGATGATGTGCGGCTGGCCTTGAGCGTCGAGCGCGTAAATGCGCAGCGTCAGGATGCGCGGTTGTTCTTTCATGATGCTGTTCACCAGCGCCTGCGCCGCCGGCACGCGCGGTTTGTAATCAATCGTCGTGTCGCTGAAATAACTCACGGCGTCCGACATGGTCCAGAAACCGATTTTGCCGGTGGCAAACGTGGTGGGGACCTGCAACGGCATCGCCAGCGCATCGTCCAGCCGGCAATTGATTTGAACGCCTTCACACTGGACCGTCAGCGTGTGCCAGACGCCGACGGCGATGTTCGTGCCCAGGGTGAAGGGGTCCACAAACTGGCCGTTGACCATTTTGTAAAAGCGCAGGTTGTGCCCCAGCGCGCTGGCGCGGACGACGTAAAAGTTTGACGCGTTTTGAAAACGGAACACGATGCCCGCCATCTGTTCCGCGACACCGCTGACGATTTTGAATCGGGTCGTGAGCTTGAAATCCCGGAAAGTTTCGCCGTCGTAAATGAGCAGGGGGAACCGGTTGTCGGTGGGGTCCTGGCTCAGTTGCGCGAGCACGGAGCGGCGCGTGGTGACGGGCGCCTTGTCGGTGAGCGGCGTGAACAGCGACGGCACTTCCTCCTCGATGACTTTCCATTCGCCCGGTTGTCCACCGCCCGCCAACACGCTGTGAAAGCCGGTCGGCGTTTGCCCGATCGCGAAATCACTGAAATCAATTTTGATTTCGGCGCCAAAAACTGGAGCAATCAGGCCCAGCCAGAGATAAAAAACAAAATGTCGCATCGCGCGGAGCTTAACAGAAACCGCCCGCGCGACAGAACGTCACACTCGGATGGAATTTTATCATCGGCACGATCCAGGGCTTGTTCTTGGGGAGATGTGGCAAGCGCTTTTTGTGGGCTCAATGAAATCCAGCTCCATGAAATCCATTTGACGCGCCGTTCACGGGTTTGTAAATTTGGTTTTCCTGTGGATTCCAGAGTAGCTCAATGGTAGAGCAGCCGGCTGTTAACCGGCGGGTTGCAGGTTCGAGCCCTGCCTCTGGAGCCAACTTATCGGCCTGTTGAAAATCAATAGGTTGCATCTTCAAAAGAGGCCAAAAACCCCAAAGTGTGTGAGAAACTGTGTGAGAAATGGCGACTCCGCCACTATCCGGCGGTTAATCGCCTGTTACTCTCCCACTACTCGCTAACGGGACCCGGCTCGCATCGCCTACGTTACAAAAAAACGAAAGGCAAATATGAAAAAGCAGCGATACTGGCTCTACCGTCGAGCGGGCATCTATTACCTGCACGATTCGGAAACAGGCGTGCGCGAGAGTTTGAAAACTCGTCGCAACACGGAGGCCGAACAAATCCGCACGATGCGCAACATGACGGCCGAACACCCCGTTATCGGCATCTCCCTGGCCAAAGCCTGCCTCACCTCCCAGGACCCGAAATTGCTGTCACGCACCTGGCAGGACGTGATAAACGAGTTTTGCAGTCGCGGCAAACCGCAGACCCAAGCGCATCGCCGCCGCGTCGCCAGCCGCAAACCGCAGCACTGGTTGAAGAACATGAAGCTCATCGAAACTACCGCGGACGACCTTGTCAAAATCCTCAAGGCGGGAGGCGTGATGACCAATGCCTTTGTGCGCTGTTTGCAGAATCTCGCCGTTGGTCTGGGTTGGTTGCCGTGGCCAATCCTACCGCCAAGGTTGTGGCCGAAAGTAGAATTCAAAAAGAAGCGCGCCATCACCCGCGATGAACACGAGCGCATCGTCAATGCCGAGAATAACGCCGAGCGTCGTCGGTATTACGAAATGCTTTGGGAGACAGGCGCGGCGCAGACCGACGCCGCGCTGTTGCGCGCTGAATGTGTTGACTGGCAGCGGCGCACCCTTTCCTACCAGCGCCAGAAAACCGGTGAATGGGCGCACCTACAGATCGGCAGGCGGCTTGAAGAACTGCTCCGACTGTTGCCGTCGGAAGGATTGCTCTTTCCGGCGGTGGCCCACAGCAACAACTCGGCCCGTTCATCTGAATTTTGCCGCCGCTGCCGGTTGCTGCACATCCAAGGCGTTTCCCTGCACTCCTATCGTTACGCTTGGGCGCAGCGCGCACGCACCGCGGGCTACCCTGAACGATTCGCCCAAGAAGCCTTGGGCCACAACAGTAGCGCGGTCCATCGCGCTTATGCGCGGGACGCCCGAGTGGTCGTGCCCAGTCTGGAAGATTATGAAAGGCGAAACCGTGGCGTAATGGAAATTCCCCTGTCGGAAACGAATGGCAGGCAGCTGGCTGGCGTGGCTTGACACGGCAAATGGCCGGAGCAAGAGCTCGGTCAATCCGTCAAAGCCGACTTAATATCCGTTCGTATTCGGCGTCGTCGACTTCGAGTTGGCGCGGATCCGCGTTCAACTGGCCTTCGAAATTGGTGAGCCGCGCGGCACTGCGGATGGTCACGGATCGCTGGCCCTGTTCCCGGCCCGCGACGAGGACCATGACTGTCAATGTCCGCGGGCGTGGGCACGCCCCCAATCCGAACGCCGCCAGATTCAAGCGCCTGGTCGAAATTTCCTGTCTGGCTTGATCCAGCCGCAGCGTGAATTCAACATGACCCACCCGGTTGCCGTTTAACTCCAAGACCAGCGCACCTTCCACATCCAGGTTGGGAGCGAGAATGCCGGCCTCAAGTCCAGTCGTGACGCGAATGGCGGAGTGCCGGTCCAGATTCAATTCCGGCGGATTCTCCACGGACCGAGCCGAGGGGGTAAACACGTGAATCGTCACTGAAGAAACCCGGATCGCTTGTATGACATCGGCTGGTGCGACCAGCCGGAACGACCCGCACGTCAGTTCCCGATCCGCAATGCGCGCCAGCAGGCAATACCAACCGGGTGCACCCGCCAACCTCCCGCCGCGGACCTTGATGGCCAGATTGCGGAGGACCAATGGCCCCGGGCCCAAGGTGACCGGCAGCGATGCCAGCTCCTGGTTGTGACCGCGGTCATCGCGCAGGAGTAGCTGGAGATCGGTTTCGAGTTGCGGCAGGTGGGCATTATAGCCCGCGCTGTGGATGGTGATCACCGGCAACAGGAAGTCGGAGGCGTCGGATACTTCAGTGCTTTGGTAACGCAACGTGCCCGCCTGAACGTCCATTTGCGTTTCACCGAGGCGCAGGCTTTGCAGG
>CAWHAH010000034.1:0-7716 GCA_963827205.1 uncultured Verrucomicrobiae bacterium | reverse complement strand
GTAAATTGAACGTGCGGGCCAACAAATATGGACCGACTTAACTATTTCAACCCTTACGATTCAAAGGCCAGCTCTCACGAAGATCAGCTGACCAGGGCGTATCTCGTTTTATTAAAACATTCCAGTCACGCGCTCTTTACTTTCATCGATTATGCCCGGTGCAACCAAAAAACATCCGGTGATGAAAAGCCAATTTCAATAATTGACCTCTTGGATCAAGACTGGGATTTTGAAACACAAAAGGGAAATCCTGTCATTGACACAAACTTTTTGCTTTCCGTTCTGATAACAGACTCACAGATAGAAACAACCGACTCAAATGTAAAATCAAGCGAACGAAACGCAAGATATGACGGCGTGATTACCTTCGGCACGAGTCTGACGATAATCATTGAAAACAAACCCCGTTCAAGCAATGTCTGGTTTGGCCAGTTGAATCCCTCACGGCAAAATCTGGCTGATGACACGGTTGTTTGTCGCCATCCGATAGTTTTAGAGTGGAAAGAAATCATCACGCAACTGAATCACTTGTTGCATCTTCCGACCATTTCCGGCAACGAGAAAATAATGATTGAGGATTTTCTCTCATTTGTGGACGACAGTTTCCCATTTCTTAATCCGTTTGACGGCTTACACCAGTGCAAAAGAAATCCGGAATTGATAGAGCGGAGGATTGGCAATTTGCTGAAGTCGCTTTTGCAGGAAGAAAGCAAAATAGGTTTGAACCACAGAACAGGAGGTCAATACATCCAAACGCCGTATGCTCAAATTGAAAGGATTTGCTTGTTTCACGATGAGCAAGAGAACGATCTGGTGCTGACGTTGGGCCTGATGTTTGGGGACACGCAACGACAGGCTATTGCTTTTTACAAATCCAACCCAAACATCAGCCACCTGAACAACACCAAATGGGATGTCGCCCCCAATTTCCACGTTGCGTATAGATCGTCCGGGCTGATGTGGTTTGAATCAGAAAACAGCGAGCATTATTTGCAATTTTGGAAGGACAACGTTGACAAAATCCGCCAGCAAAAACGGGCTGATGTCCCGAAATTTTTTAAGTGGCTTGCGGATCAAAATGTTTTGTCCATGACCAGAGATGCGAAGGAAAAACTGAAGGAAAAGTTTTACGACACAAAGATGCCGAGCCTAAACATTTGCCCAGGATTCCGGCTTCATTTTCCAATCCCAAACGCCGAAGCGCTCGACAAAGGCGGCAAGCTCAAATTCATGCTCGCTGACAAAATTAAAGAGGGCTTAAAGATTGTGGGTCTTGATGGGAGTCAATTTCTGAAACATTCTTGAATGCGCAGGAATCAGTCTTTTGTTTGAGCAAAATTCCAAACTCCGGCGCAAAAATCCATCTGCGCTCCCGTTCCCGAAGTGCAGGAGCGCGGACGTTTTCGCATCGGTCAAACAAAAGAATCCGACACGACAAGCAGTCCGCGCTCCAATGTTTTCCCCACAAAGCAAAAGGGCGCGGCGAGAAGCCGTTGGCGAGGGCGTCAGAATTCTTTCGCCCGTGCAAACGGCTCCCCGCGCACGCATTGTCCCCACTTCAAGTTGATGCAGTTCCATCAACGTTTCGTCCTGACGCGAGGAATTCATACGGCGATCAATTCGCGGCTGTCGGCGAAGATGCGCGCCTGGCGTTCGGCCTGGCGGACGGCAGCCCGGGTTTTTTCTTCAAACAACACCGGAAACACCAGCAGGGGACAAAATGTCACCCAAGCCAGTGCCGCCGCCTCGTTGGCCGCGTGCCGCAACGGAGTGTTCAACTCCGGTTCGGTGGCGCGCGCCAGTTGCGCCGCCAGCAGCCGGTTTTTGAGCCGTTCCAGTTCGGTTTCCTGAAGCGCACGGAAAGGAGCCGGCGGCACGGGCCGCAGCTCGAAGCGCGTTTCGGGGTCGAACCTGGTCGGCACCCGCCTGCGTGGCCGAAGCCACTCCGGCGCGGCGAAGGCCTGTTTTTGGTTTTTGTTCATGTTTATGCCTTTCGTTTTTTGGTTTCGGTTTAACAAACAGAAAACCCGCGATTGACGGGCAATCGCGGGTTTCTGAAATCTGTCGGTTGGTGTTACAATTTCGTTCCCACGATGCCGAAAAGACGGGAGTCGCGCTGCCAGATGGCCATGCAGCCGGCGACTGGCGCGTGCTTCAGTGTTTTCGCAAACGTGGTTTTCATGTTCTACCGGCGAAAAGAAACACCATTTTCCCGCGTTTGTCAAAGGTTTTTGCGTCAAAAAAACAGCCCTTCTCAAGACTTGTCCGCCGGGCTGGTGGTGGTAGATTGAGTCAAGCATGAGCGACACACCACTACGCATGGTCACGTGTCCGGGATGCGACGCGAAGGTGTTCATTCCGGGCGACCTTCCGCCGCTGGCCACCGAACCGTGCAAGAAGTGCGGGCACGCCATCATGATGCCGATGCAACTGCGGCAATTCGAACTGCGCAGCAAAATCGGGTCGGGCGGCATGGGCACGGTGTATCGCGCCTGGGACACGACGTTGGAACGGCTGGTGGCGGTGAAATTGATGAGGAAGGACCTGGTGCAAGATCCAAAGGCGCTGGAAAGTTTTTACCGCGAAGCCCGTGCGTGCGCCCGGCTCAATCACACGAACATCGTCCACATTTACACGTTTGACGAGGCGGAGGACCAGCGTTACCTCGTCATGGAACTCGCCGACCGCGGCAGCCTGGACGCGCGCATCGAAAAGTTGCACGCGTTGCCGGAGCTGGACGTGCTCGACATCGGCATCAAAATCGCCTCCGCGCTCGACATGGCGCTCAAGTACGACTTGCTTCATCGCGACATCAAGCCCGGCAACATATTGTTCAACGCGGACCATGAGCCGAAGCTCATTGACTTCGGCCTCGCGCGCAAAACCGACGCGGAACAGGAGAGTGATGACATGACCTGGGGCACGCCGTATTACGTCGCGCCGGAAAAAATCAAGCGCGAGCCGGAAACTTTTTTGTCCGACATGTACAGCCTCGGGGCGACGCTGTATCATGCCATGACCGGCCATGTGCCGTTCGACGCGCCGACGATTGAGGAGGTGGTCGTGGCCCAGGTGCAGACGCCGCTCACGCCGCCGAACCTCGTTGTGCCGGAAATCACGCAGACCACGAGCGACGCGCTGGTGCGCGCGCTGGCAAAAAACCCGGCGGACCGCTTTCTCAGCTACGATGAATTCATCATGAGCCTGACGGCGTCGCGCAGTGAGTTGCTGGTGCAACAATCCCAGGCGCCGCAGGCCAAACCCAAGAGCCTGACCAGTTGGTGGAAGCGGGGATAAAAAAGAAGGCGGGCGTTGCCGCCCGCCGTGAAAATTGTCCGGGATTTCAGGTTACGGCTTCGCTTCTTCACTTGGCTTCTTGCCGTCATTAATCGTCGTGGCGGCGAGCTTGCCGTCGTCGGTCTTCTTGTAGGCGCCGCCGACCTTGTCCCCCACGGCGATGTCGCTCAGAATCGCCGGCTTGCCGTCCTTGGTGATTTTGGTTTCCGACGTGACCTCGAAAGTGCGCTTGCCGACCGTCAACGTCATGGCCTTGGCGTCCACGGCGCTGACCGTGCCGTGAAAGACATTGCCTTCATGTTTCTTGGGTTTGGCAGGCTCGGTTTGACCGGGCGCTGCCGGCGGGTTGGTGCCGGTGTCTTGTGCGCGGGAAAGCATGGGCGCAGCGATGATGGCGGTTGCGAAAAGACTCAGGGTCAGTTTGACAATTTGTTTTTTCATAAGGTTGATGATTAGTTGTTTGTACGAATAAGGCGTACAAAATGAGCAAACGCCACGGTGAAAGCAAGACAATTCACCACGCGCCCTCGGTCAGCAGTTCGACGGTATTGCGCGCCAGATCCTCCGCGAGCAACGGCAGTGACTGGCGTTCGGCGCTGGCCAAATCCGTGCCGACATGGACGAGCGTGTAGCCATTCACGTCCTTGTCGAGCAGGAGTTTGCCGGTGCTGCGTTCGCGTGCGGTGACATGGGCGATGACGCCGACGCGATAATTTTCCACAGTTGCAATGTCAGTGTTCAAATAACTCAACCCTTCGCGATTGTAATGCGTGATAACGCCGGTGACGACAATGTCAGCTCCGCCATGCGTGGCAAGTTGATAAGTGCCGTCGGTCTGGAGCCGTTCGCGCAGCGCCTGCGTCACGGCGTCACCGAGCCGCGGCTGCAGTGTCTGGTTGTTAAAGGGAAGGACTTCAACTGATCTCCCGCCTCCAGCGCGAGCGTCGGGGTTGACCGGGCCGAGGTGATATCCGGCGCAACCCGCCAGCAACAGCGCCGTCGCGCAGATCAAAAAAAATGCGGGCGCGCGCATTTCAACCTGTCGGAGCCTGGAGGCGCGGCTTGAGCGACTCGATTCGCTGGCGCGCTTGGGCGGCGTAGCGTGAATTCGGGTCGAGCTGCAACACTTCGTTGTAATAAACGACCGCGCCCGCCCACTTCCGGCTCTTCTCGTAAAATTGCGCGATTTCAAAATTGCCGCGCACCTGCTCGGCCTTGAGCTTGGTGATGGCCCACTGCGCCCGCGGCACGCGCTTGTCGTCGGGGAAAAGCGTGATGAAATCCGTGAACGCCGCAATGGCCTGGCCGGCGGTGCTTTGGTCGTATTCAGCGGTGGCAGCCTGTTTATAATAGCTGATGCCTTCGCGATAGAGCGCATCGGCGGCGATCACCGGTTGGTCGTGGTAACGGTCAGCGGCCGTTTCGTAAGCCTTCACCGCTTCGGCGTAATCTTTCCCGTTTTCCCGCGCGGCGCCGATGCGCAATTGCGCGTGCGGGGCCACATCGCTGTAAGGGCCGTTGTCCACGATCTTGCCAAACATCTTTGCCGTTTGATCCATCGAAGGATAAAGCGGGATATAGCCCCACAACCTGAACCATTGGCCGTGGAGAAAACGGTTGGCAATTTCGTATTGCCGCCACAGAACCTCTTCGTATTCCGCGCTCTTGGGATACTTTTGAATGATGTTCTGGTAGGCGTTGAAGGCCGCCTCGTCCTTGCCAGTGGCTTCGAGGCTGCGCCCGATGAGATATTCGGCGTGCGGCGCGTAATCAGACAGCGGCCACACGCGCAGGACACGATGCGCCGCCCGCAACGCGATGCTGTAATCGGCGGCTTTGAAAGCCTTCTCCGCCACGTCCAACTGATCCTTGGCGCGGCTGCGCTGCCACTTCGCCTGTGCACCGTAAGATTCGTAATACCAGCCCTCGCCCGGCACATAAATCAGCGGCGCGGGCGAACGGAACGGCAGCAACGCCACGCCCGCGAGGAACACAATCCAGAAAACAACACGGCGATTCATGCGGCGACAGTAACGACCCCAAATCAGCAAGTCAAGGCGCGCGGGTGGAGTTATCCCCGATACACCACAATCAAACCGTAATCCGTCATGATCTTTTGCAAGGCTACGTCAAAGTGTTCATAATTGACGACGTGTGTGCTGATGATGTTGGCCTCGCCGACCTCGTTCAAAAATTCTGTGATCCGTTCGTCAAATTTATCGTGGCCGGCTTCGATGCACGCTGCATGGCGAATCGTGCGAATGCGCATTCTTTTGTCCGCGGCCCTGGTGGCCACCACCAGGGGCACCGCCTTTTTCACCAGGGATTCGCCGGGCTTGTCGCGCACGGGCACCTTGAGATGCATCTCGATTTTGGCCGCGGCGGACGAGGCGATGGGATTGATGGGATGCACCCCGCCAGCCGGTGCAGGTACCGACGCCGCTTCAGGTGGTTTGTCCGGGATCGTGATTTTCGCGCCGCAGGTCGGGCATTTGATTTCCGAGCCGGCACCCTCGCCGTCCACCGACAGTTCCTGATCGCAATTCGGGCAGTTGAAGATGATTTCCATAAGCCGCAACGGTTTGGTAATGCGATCAGGTTAGTGGCGCATCGCAACCAAAACCAGCAAAAAATCACGCGAACTTACTCCCATTCAATCGTTCCTGGCGGCTTGCTGGTGATGTCGAAGACGCAGCGATTCACGCCCTTGACTTCATTAATGATGCGACCGGCAAGTTTCTCCATCAATTCGTACGGCAACCTTACCCAGTCCGCCGTCATGCCATCCTGCGATTCGACCGCGCGGATGGCAATGGTGTAGTCGTAAGTCCGCTCGTCGCCCATCACGCCCACGCTGCGCACGGGCAGCAACACGGCAAAGCTCTGCCAGATTTTATAATACCAGCCGCTGTTCTTCATTTCCTGAAGAACGATGGAATCCGCGTTGCGCAGAATTTCCAGACGTTCCCGGGTGACTTCGCCCAGAATCCGCACGGCGAGACCGGGGCCGGGAAACGGCTGGCGGAAGACAATTTCCTTCGGCAGACCGAGTTCGAGTCCCAGCTGGCGCACTTCATCCTTGAACAAACGCTTGAGTGGTTCGACGAGCCGAAGCTTCATTTTTTTAGGCAGACCGCCGACGTTGTGATGGCTTTTGATGAGCGCGGCGGGATTGCCGGCGATCGGCACGGATTCAATCACATCCGGATACAACGTCCCTTGCGCGAGAAATTTCGCCTGGCCGGCGCGTTTCGTCGCTGAATCAAATACCTCGATGAACGTCCGGCCGATGACCTTGCGTTTGCGTTCCGGGTCCGTCACGCCTTTGAGCCGTTTCAGGAACCGTTTTGAAGCGTCCTCGTATTGCAATCGGATGCGAAAATGCCGGCCAAAAACCTCCCGTACCATCCTCGCTTCGCGTCCGCGCAACAGGCCGTTGTTGACGAAAATGCAGATCAACTGGTCGCCGACGGCCTTGTGAATCAAAGCCGCCGCCACGCTCGAGTCCACGCCGCCGCTCAGGCCCAGGATCACGCGCCCGCTCCCGACCTGCGCGCGGATTTCGCGGACCGCCGGCTCGATGTAGTTGCGCATGGTCCAGTTTCTGCCGCAACCGCAAATGCCATGGACAAAATTGGAGAGGATTTCCCGGCCCCGCGGTGTGTGGACCACTTCGGGATGAAATTGCAGGCCGAAAAATTTCCGCGCGCGGTTTTCGATGGCGGCGTATTCGGAATTATCCGTGACGGCGGCGGAGGTGAAACCGCGCGGCAGCCGGGTAAGTTTGTCGCCGTGCGAATTCCAGACTTGCAGCGTTTTCGGGAGATTTGCGAACAGCGGGCAACGACCGCCGGTCACCCGCAACGTCCCTTTGCCGTATTCGCGTTTGAGGCCTTTCTCGACCTTGCCGCCCAGAAACTGGGCCAGCAGTTGCACGCCGTAGCAGATGCCGAGCACGGGCAGGCCGAGGGCAAAGATTTTTTTGTCCGGCAAGGGTGCATTTCTGGCATACACGCTGGACGGACCGCCGGACAGGATGATGCCTTTGGGGTTCAGCGCGGCGATTTCCTTCGCCGGGGTGTCGAAGCGCAGGATTTGCGAATACACGTTGCACTCGCGGATGCGGCGCGCAATGACCTGCGTGTATTGCGAGCCAAAGTCAAGGATGACAATCTGTTCGTTCATGAAATCAAAAACCGAAACGCACTCTTTGCCTGCGCCAGATGGTTTTGGCGAGCGAAAAATATTTTCAGCCGGCGTGGATTCCGTTAGAACGGGTTGACATGGCCGCTCCGACATGGCGTTCCGGCAGAAAGCTGTTGACTGAAATCCGGCAATGGTCCGCGCTTCATCCGTATTGGACGCTCACGCTGGTTGTGCTGGCCGCGCTGGTTCCGTTTTTGGGCAAGCCGTTTAACC
>CAWHAH010000033.1:0-175465 GCA_963827205.1 uncultured Verrucomicrobiae bacterium | reverse complement strand
CAAATTATCAAAAACAAAAAATAAGTCTCGATTCCGGTCGGGTTTCACCCTGATTGAATTGCTGGTGGTTATTGCCATTATTGCCATTTTGGCGGCCATTTTACTTCCGGCCCTTGCCCGTGCGAAACTCAGGGCGAAGCGGATTCAGTGCGTATCCAACCTCAGGCAGTGGGGCATGGGTTTTCAACTCTACGCCAATGAAAACGACGATAGCATGCCGATGGGCTGGTATGATCCCAACGGGATGTGGATGACGGCGTTGGTGCCAGAAATCTCCGGGGCCAGCTACGGAGGGGACATATGCTTCTGCCCTGTGGCAAATGATACCACGCGAGACACACTTCCAAACTTTTGGGTAACATCAGGGTGCACTCTTTTGGCATGGGGAATAATGGGCACAAATGGTTATCCTATCGGGTCGAGTACAACGCCGGCTGGCGGGACGTTGGTTTGGGGCCGACCCGGAATGGCTGGCAGTTATGGATTTAACGGCTGGATGGCCAATCCTCCGGATGCGGCCGATGCTGGTGATCCTGCCGCGCCGGGATATTGGCGGAAATTGACAGCGGCTGGCAGATTCGCGAATGCGCCATTGTTCGCTGATTGCGTGTGGCAGGGATCTAACCCGGCGCCAACCGATACGCCGCCGCTTCACTCAGGGGATTGTGCTGTGGACGCCGCCATGCCGTCTTTTTGCATTCCCAGACATACTGGTAAAAGCCCTCTCAACATGGCATTCATTGACGGATCGGTCAATGACGTGGGGTTGAAACAGCTTTGGCAGTTGCCTTGGAGCCAGACTTTCGACCCTACTACCGAGACCTTTCCCTGGCCAAAATGGCTGAACGGTTACCAATAATTAAAAACATCCATCTGAATTTCCAATGCCTGTAACATTCCTTTGGTAAAAATAATCCGAACAACCTACAAACCCATAAAGCCATGAAAAACATATTATTAATAGCCGTCCTCGGCAGCGTCCTTTGGGGCGCGCTCCCGCTTGCCAATGCGGCGACGATTTACACCGAAGATTGGGGCAACGCCAACACCTCGGTCATAGGGAACGGCACTATTGCTCTGGTGGGCTGGACGGGCGTGGCTGATTCACAAACTGCCCAGCCCTACCTTGGCATGTACCAGGCAACGGGTGCGAATGACCCCGCCCTCGGTTTAGGATTGCCCGTTAACACGCTTTTTTTCACCGGTTTGACGGCATCTGCCGGCGCTAACTATCTTGGACAGACTAATGGCGCTGGGATGTTTTACACGACGGACACAAGTGGTACCGGGAGCGCCGGAGATTCCGCCTTTGCCGATATTGATCCAACGGCATACACCAACCTGACTATTAACCTGGAAGTCCGCACCGGCCCGGTTAATGGCTATTTAACCAACTATTTTGCAGTCCAGGTGGGAGGGTCATGGTATGTGGCAATCAACAACCAGGCGCCAGACTACGAAGGCAGTTACCCCACCTTTACCAATTGGACCATGGTTTATACCAACTCGGCATCCGTTTGGAATAATCTGACCATAAATTCCTCCTATGTAACCATCGGCGCGCAGGCGGGGGCCAATCTGTCCGGTCCAATCACCGGCATTGGCATCGTTGAACTGAATAATACCAATTTCGCCTATGGCAATACCGGACTCAATTATAACAAACTCGTCATTAATCAAGGTCTGGGTGACTTTCCGTCGAACCCGCCGACCAATACGGCCACGGCGGTTACGCCGCAATACGTGTTTGCTGGTGGCGGCGCGTCATTTTTATCGTCATTTGCAGGCGCGCCGAATTTGATTTACCGTTGGCTGACAAACGGAGCGAGTGGCAACACCAATATTCTAAACAACGGGAGCAGGGTCTTTGGCGCACAAACCACCATGCTCACCATCACCAATTGCAACACCAACGATGCGCTGGTTACCTACTCGGTGGTCGTGACCAACTTTTTTGGCCGCGCCACAAATGGCGGCCTGACGTTAATCGTCAGCAACGTGCCTCCGGGTCTTTTGTATGCGGAAAATTTCCCTTATGTGGGGCCTAACGGCAACCTGCCCGGTGTGGGGTGGGTAGTCTCAGCGCCGGCCACTACGTCCATCGGCATTTATCAGGTTGGCAGTGACGGGCTCGGTAATGCCTATTCTTATTCACCGGTCGCCACCACCAACGCTTACTACACGACGACAACCAATGACATCGGCACCTCAGGGCTACCCTTTGTGGCTATAAACCCTGCCAGTTACCCTGCGATAACCTTCCAAGCCGGTTTCGTCCCGGGCAATTCAGCGGGCACGACCAACGGGGCTGTTTCTGTTTATTGGGCGGTGGCGATGAATGGAACGTGGTATGCCTCCGCGCAAAGCATACCGATAAGTTTGGCAACGTTCGACAGCCCTTACCTGATCTATCAATATGGATTTAATCCGGCGACCACGAATTGGAACGACCTGACCATCACCGGCACTAACGCAATCATCGGCAGTCAAGCTTCAAGCCTTTTGACCGGCAATATCACCGGCGCAGGCCTGGTCGTTGCCCACAACGATGCAAGCGGTTCAGACATGAATTTCCAGAATTTTGAAATAATTACCAACCAGGCCGTGGTGATACCACCGTCAATTGGCTCCGATGCTGTTATCCCCCTCAATGTAGGTGTCGCTTCAGGCGGTGGCGCGAGCTTTGGCGTTTCTACCACGGCTGGGACACCGCCCTTCACTTATAGTTGGACGACCAACGGCGTCCCCGTTCAGAATGGAGGCAGGGTTTCCGGCGCAACCACCGCGACATTGACCATCGCGGATCTGAGCAGTGCCGACAATGGCATGCAGATTGTCGCCTTTGTGACCAACTCTGCCGGTGGTGATGAAAGCGACAACCTTTTTAACCCGGCCACACTGACAGTAACCAACCCCCCGGTTGGCCTGCTTTATTCGGAGGCGTTTCCTTTCGTAGGCCCGGTGGCCGCCAACTATCCCATCAGCAGTGTTGGCTGGGTTGAGGCGGTTCTCAACGTTCCCAACGCGCTTTTCCAGAAGACGGCGTTGACCAGCGACGGGGCGGTTTTTGCATATCTTGGAACCCCGGGCACGACTGTGTATTACACAACCACGGCCACCGACACCAACCAGTCTGGACTGCCATTCCCGAACATCAATCTGGCGTCTTATCCAAGCCTGAACTTCTCAGTGGATATTCAGCCAGGTGCTGACTCCAACAATGTCACTGCGTATATAGCGGTTCAGCTCAATGGCGCTAATTGGTACGTCGCCGCAAGTCCTCTGGCAGTGAACCTTACTACCTCGAGTTACACGACTTACACAATGGCCTTTAATCCCGCCGCCGCGAATTGGAACAATTTGACCGTGTCCACCTCGGGTGGGATTGTCGGGTCAACGGCGGCCAGCAACTTGGGCGGTGTGATGACGGGAGCCGGTTTGGTGTTCGTCACCGTGGGGAGCGGAGGAGACTTCAACTTCGATAATTTCCAAATTACGGGAACCGGAGTTGGCGGCATCAACGTTGGCCCGCTGACGGGCGGCAACGTCAATCTGTCGTGGGTCGGAAACCCGGCGGTGAACCTGCAAAGCACAACGATCTTGAGTCCTGCGAATTGGCAGGATGTGCCCAATACGCTGGGGCTTTATTCGCTGCCAGTGCCGGTCACCGGATCGCAGAAGTTCTTCCGGCTTGTTGAGCACTAAAATATTCAATATTCAGACTCTCTGAATTCAAACAAGCTGCAAGCGGTTAAGGCCGCTTGCAGTCTTTTTTGATTTGTGGAGTCCTGCGTGATTTTGGAGCAGATTTTTTATTATGACCGGATTTGACCTGCGGAAACTTGGGTTGACAGCGTGTCTTGCGGTTCTTGCTTCAACGATTGCCGCCGCGGACAGCCACACTATCACGATTGCCAGCCCAAAGCCTCCGGTAACTGAGGGATTCAAAATGGGCGAGGCGCGCGGTCCCGACGGCACCACGCTCACGTTGGATAGCAGCAGCCTGTTGCTCGATGGAAAACCCTGGACACCCGTCATGGGCGAATTCCATTTCACACGCTATCCGGAGAATGAGTGGCGCGAAGAATTGCTCAAAATGAAGGCTGGCGGCGTTGACATCGTGTCCACCTACGTTTTCTGGATTCATCACGAGGAAATTGAAGGACAATTTGACTGGTCAGGATCACGAAACCTGCGCCGCTTCATTCAAACCTGCCAGGAAGTCGGCTTAAAAGCAGTTGTGCGCTGTGGTCCATGGGACCATGGCGAAGTGCGGAATGGCGGTTTTCCGGATTGGCTGGTGCAAAAAGGGTGGCACTTGCGTTCCAATGACACCAACTATCTGGCGGCGGTCAAATTGTTTTATGGTGAAATTGCCAAACAGCTTGACGGGTTGTTCTGGAAAGATGGCGGACCGGTCATAGGCATCCAGTTTGAAAACGAATACAACGGCCCCGCCGAACATTTGTTGACACTCAAACGCATAGGCCGGGAAGTTGGACTCGACGCGCCAATCTACACCCGAACCGGCTGGAATCAACCTTCGGGGCGGATGCCCTTCGGCGAATTGGTTCCGCTCTATGGCGTCTATGCCGAAGGTTTTTGGGATCGGGTACTCACGCCCATGCCGGCTGGTTACTGGAAAGGGTTTCAGTTTTCCAATTTTCGCATGGATGATGCCACCTACAGTGAGATCCCTGGCGAAGGAGGTACCCTGGACCCGCCGGACGCCGAACAATACCCCTACCTTACCTGCGAAATTGGCGGCGGCATGATGAACAGCTACCACCGGCGCATCCTCGTCAATCCCAAAGACGCTGAACCCACCACGCTCATCAAGCTGGGTTCGGGCAGCACTTTGCTTGGCTATTACATGTATCACGGCGGCGTGAATCCCGAGGGTAAACTGACCACCTTGATGGAATCGCAAGCCACGGGGTATTGGAATGACATGCCCGTTAAAAACTACGATTTTCAAGCACCGCTGGGCCAATACGGTCAAATCCGCCAGCAATATCACCACTTGCGACGCCTTCATCTTTTCCTGCATGAATGGGGTCCGGCTTTGGCCGATATGCCAGCGACCATGCCGGATCAGCGTCCACATGGGAAAAATGACTTTGACACCTTGCGCTGGTGTGTTCGTTCCGATGGGCAAAGCGGATTCGTTTTCGTGAATAATTACCAGCGTCTGCAGGAAATGCCTCCGAAAAAGGACGTGCAGTTCGTGCTCAATCTGCCTTCCGGTCCCCTCACCTTTCCACAGAATCCTGTCACCATTCCATCTGGCGCCTGCCTTATCTGGCCGTTCAATCTCGATCTTGGCCAGGGCGTTCGGCTGGTCTGGGCCACCGCGCAGCCGCTGACCGCCATTGACGACGGTAACGTGCGCACCGTCTTTTTCTCCGAAACTGAAGGCGTTCCCGCGCAATTTGCCTTTGAAACAAACGGTCCAACCGTCGAAGTTCTTGCCGGACACCTCACGCACGGCGAAAACGTCAACCTTCTCCGCGACATTAAACCCGCCGCGACAGTCGCCGCAAAAATGCGGTTGGCTGACGGCAGTTTCGTCCAAATTGTTGTTCTTGATCAAAAAAGCTCTCTTGCTTTATGGAAAGGAAACTTGCTGGGTCGCGACCGGGTGTTTCTTGCCAAGGCCAGCCTCGTTCTTGATGGAGACAATTTGCGCCTGACCTCCAACGATCGTACTGACCTCAATGTGTCCATTTATCCGGCTCCTGCTTCGCTCTCGTTCAAGGGCAGCGATCTCCCCGGCAAAACCGACGGCGTTTTCCAGCGCTTTACTCCTCCTGCCCCGCGAGTAGTCAAATACAAAGCCACCTTCAAAAGCTTGCAGGCTGCCGGGCCGCCGCGGGAAATTCCCATCGGCAAAATCGAACAGCCCGTTGCGACCGCTCCGCTTGATTCGGACTTTGAAAAGGCGGCGGTTTGGCGCGTTCGATTCCCGGAAGGCATTGACCTTGGCACCGATCCCATTCTTCGTTTTCATTACGTCGGCGATGTCGCCCGCGTAACGTTGGATGGCAAGTTGATTACCGACGACTTTTACAACGGTAACGTATTCGACGTCGGTCTGCGTCGCCATGCTCCTGACATTCTCAACGGCGATCTCCGGATCGCCATTCTTCCACTGCGCAAAGATGCCCCGATTTACTTGGCCAAAGAGGCACAGCTTAATTTTGGCCAGCAGCAGAGCGTCGTTTCGCTCAATAGCGTAGAGATTATGCCACGTTACCAGATTCAACTCGAAGGGCGGTGACCTCAATCAAACAATGCGCAAATTGCTGATTCAGGGGATGAGAATGCGACCGATGCTAATCAGGCTGGCTGTCGTATTGTCCTTGGTCGGACAAACGCACGGCCAGGTGTTGCTTTACCAGGAGACGTTTCCGTATCCGGGACTTTCGGGCAATTTCCCCGTCAGCACAGTGGGCTGGGCCAACGATATCCCGAATCAGCCGACTCGTCTTTATCAAAGTTTCGGAAGCGATGGCGCTGTGTATGCCTATCAGAATGCCGCCGCAACGACGGCATTTTATACCTCCACGGTTCTCTCAGCGGCAACGGGAGCGACTTTCCCGAGCATCAATCCGGCACTTTATTCAGGAATCACATTCTCCGCCGATATTCAACCCTATCTGACGCCCGCCAACGTGACCGCGAGGTTTGCCGTGCAAATGAACGGTGGCAGTTGGTTTGTTTCCGCGAATACCTTGCCGGTGCCCGCAACCGTCGGTTCCTTCGCCACCTGTTCAAACGTATACAATCCCGCCGCTTCACAATGGGATTCATTGTCCATCAGCGGCAATGGAACCGGCACTGGCGCCACCATCGGTTCGGCGATCTCGACCAATTTGACCGGCAATATTACGGGTGCCGGGTTGGTCTTCACCCATACGGCAGCCGGCGGAACGGTTAATTTCGACAATTTTCTCATCACCACTACCAACACCGGTAATTTGGCGGTTGGCTCCATCTCGAACGGGGTGGTTTCGCTTTCCTGGCCTGCCGCGTTGAGCGTTTACCTTCAGAGCACGACGAATCTAAACGGATTTGCCTGGAACAATTTTCCAAAAACCGCAGGGCAAGGTTCAGCGATGATGCCGATGAACACCGCTCCAACGTTCTTCCGGCTGTCGGCTTTTCCCGTCGGCGGATTGCAGGACGGCGATTTTGAATCGGGAAATCTCGCCGCCAACTGGCAGACCGCGGGGGATATCAGGGCGGATTCCTTGCAGTCCGGCGGTGCTTATACGGGTTCTTATTACCTCCAACAGAGCAATTCCATTCCCTACCAGGTGCAAACTTTTCAACCGGTCACCAATCTGCCCAACGGCTACTACAAACTGACCGCGATGGTCCAGAACAGTGGCGGCCAAAATGCTTGTTACATCAGTGGCAACGGCAGGATGACCAGCCTGCCGATTTCCCAGCAATGGACCAACACCGTTGTGCGGGGAATTAATGTCACCAATGGACAATGCCTGGTCGGCGTTTATTCCCAGGACGGCACCGGCGGCAACTGGTGCAAGGTGGATTTGATTCAATTGATCAAAGATGACATTCCTTACGCCTTTTTGAGGGGCGGTGACATTTCCGAGCTGACCTATGTGGAGCAGGGCGGCGGCGTGTTTTATGAAACCAACGGCGTGCCAATGGATTGTTTGCAGATTTTAAAGAATCATGGCTTTAACATCGTTCGACTGCGCTTGTATAACGACCCGAGTCCATCGAATAGCGATCTCCCGGTCGGGATCCAAAGCCCAACGAACATTCTCGCCTTGGCGGCCCGGGCTAAAGCGCTCGGACTCCAAATCGAACTGACCTTTTATTACAGTGACGGCTGGGCCAATAACCTACCGCAAGCCTGGACAAATTATACCTTCGCCCAGCTTACCAACGCGGTGTACAGCTTCACAACGAACTTCATGATGGCCATGCAGAATCAGGGCACGACACCCGAATATGTTTCGCTGGGCAATGAGATCAACGGAGGGTTTTTGCTTCCCGCGGGAAGCACGGCAAACTGGCCTCAATTTGCTCAATTACTCAAGATGGGCTACGCGGGCGTAAAAACGGTTTCCCCCTCCACACGGGTCATCCTTCACCTGAATTCCGACATCAGCTCGAATACCGTTACCGGGTTCTTCAATAATGCTGTCGCAAATGGCGTCAATTGGGACATCATCGGGTGTTCGTATTATCCCTTTTGGACCCAAAAAACCGCCGAACAGGCCCGGGACATGATCAATTCCTGGTATACAAATTTTAACAAACCGGTGCTGATTATGGAGACCGGGTATAATTGGGCATCAAACCGATGCGACGGATATACCGGCCAATTGGCCAACAATGGTCCGGAACCGTTTCCCAGCACGCCTTTGGGACAAAAGGAGTTTATGCTGAATTGTCTCAACGCCATCAAACTGGTCAACCAGGGCTGTTGCATCGGGGATTTGTATTGGGACCCGATTTTCATCTGCGTGCCGGGCGAGGGGTGGGAGCTTGGACAGCCGAACGTGGTGGACAACACAACCCTCTTTGACTTTACCGGTCATGCTCTGCCGGTCTTGGATGCCTTTTACTATAATAACTGAATTTCTGTGGATACTATCAATCTACGGGCTCTGGCGCTTCTGCCGATGTTATGCTGTTCTTCCGCAGGCAACGCGGTGGCAGCCGATTCCCTGACGGTTAGGAGGGGTGAAGACCGAATTGAACGAGTTTGGCCTTCATGGTGATTCGGGAAATGCCAAGCCAGCGTGCGGCTTTGGCTTGATTGCCATGCGCCAATTCGATGGCACGACGGAACAATTCCCGTTCCGCAGATTCCAGAACCCGCGCATGGATATCCGTCAATTCGCCGCACTGGGCCGCCGCGAGCAGATCGTCAATGTATTCCCCCAAAGGCCGATTCGCCGAATCGGTCAAGCCGGCATCCTTGCTCAAGGCTGCGCGCACATGGTCGGCATTGATGGCGTAGTCCTGAGGCAGGAGCAGCGCCTTGCGGATAACGTTTTCCAGTTCGCGCATATTGCCGGGCCAGGAATGTGACTGGAGGAATTCCATTGCTTCGAGGCGGATGGAGGCGTGCGGACTACCGAGTTCCGGTCCGTATTTGCCCAGGAAATAACGGACGAGTTCGGGGATATCCTCTTTGCGCTGGCGGAGCGGCGGCAGGGTGATGACTACCACGTTGAGCCGATAATACAAATCTTCGCGGAACAATTTCCGGTTGATGGCCGTCTCCAAATCGTGATGCGTGGCCGCGAGCACGCGCACGTCCACGGGAATGGTTTCCTTGCCGCCGAATTGTCGCAGGCATTTTTCCTGAAGCACGCGGAGCAACTTGACCTGCGTGGGGGGCGTCATGTCACCTTTCGCCCCAAAATGGTCTGTCTTAAGGTGGATTCCCACGCTAACGAAACCGCTTTTGTTCAGAAGACGGCAATTTCCCTGATCTGAAGACCTAGATGGCACCCGGACAAATCCTGTCTGTTAGTCTGGGGGGAAGCTGGTTTTTCAGAAACTCCTCCATCGTCGCCCATTTGCCTCCGGCCTTGATCCGGTGTGTCCACGGCGCATACAACTTGCAACTGGCTCTGCAGTCTTTGGATCTCCGCCGCAAACTGCTTCTGTTGCTCCAGCGCCCTGGCCAAATCCTCCCGCGCCTTTTTTTGCCCGTTCAAACTGAATCTCAACCGTTGTGTGACCAGCCCTTGAATCAGAACCGAAGAGAAGCAGACCGAAGTATTCCAATACCAGGTCAGGTTGCTGGCATAGGGATGACCAGACAACTTGTCCGCCAGGCCCCAAGCGACCCCGCTCAGAACGGCCATCATCACAACGGTAGGCCGGCCCAGATACCAGGCGCACAGTGAAACTGGCAGGAAGTAAAAAACAAAGAAGTGCAAATCATAGCCGGTGATGTAGTCGAAATAACACACCACCGACAGGCTGGCGAGGCTCGCTAAAATTATTTTGTATCGGAGATTGTTGTGGCACGGATGCATTGTGTATCGTTGCCCCAGCTTGGACCGCTGGCGCATTCAAGGTGGGGAATTTAATTACTTCAGATGCCTCTGCTTCATCCTCGACGTTCCTTTCCGGTCGATGGTTGGTAGTGGAAAGCCGAATCGTGTCCCACCAAGCGGGCCAATCGTGCTTCGGCGGATTCCGTCAGCAAAGCCCTCACCGTCCTTAGCAGGGTCGGAAAGTCCAACGGCTTTTCCAGCAACGCGCCTACCCCGGCGGCCAGCGAAGTGAAAAATTGGTTGGGCCTGGCTGTGATGATGATCACCGCGACGAACGGATTTCTCGAGGTGAGTTCTGCAAACGTGTCCCAGCCGCCCTTCCCCGGCATGCTCAGGTCGAGCAGCACCAGGTCAATCCGATTCCCGGTCGCGATGTCCAACGCTTCTGCGCCATTCGCTGCGCACAGGACGAGATATCCTTCCTCGGCCAGCACCCGACCCACCATCTCGCGCAACGACGGGTCGTCGTCCACGAGCAGGATGGTTTCCTGGCTCGCACGAACAGATGTTTTCCTGGTTTTGGAGTTCATTGGCCGTTCCCGTTGGCCGGCAATGGGTTGCGATGGTTCAGGAAAACTGTCTTGAATTGTGAGTTTGTCAGGCGCCGCGTCCGTTCCGCTTCCGTTTCCGCCAATAGCTTTTTGACAGCCTCCAGCAATACTGGCAGATTCAGCGGCTTCTCCATGAGCGCATCAACCCCCAATGCTTCCGCTTGCGCGTATTGATTTGAACGGGCCGTAATGATGATAACCGGCAGCAGCGGGCGGATGACCTCCATGAAACGAAACGCCGACCAGCCATCCCGTTCCGGCATGTTCAGGTCCAGCAAAACAATGTCCGGCTCCCGGTTCACAAATTTCGCGCCGGCTTCGTTTCCGTTTTCTGCGCGAATCACTTCGTAGTACTCGGCTTCCAAAACCCGCCCCAGCATTTCGCGCACGCCGGGATCGTCATCCACCAACAGGATCCTTTTTACCGCCCGACCTGTTGGCGGAGGTTCGTCTGAAAATGAACTCGCAGGAACTTCCTTGATCTCCGGATGCGGTCTGCCCTCGAGAAGGCCATGCATGAGGCTCGCCGATGATTGATTCAGGTTTGCATGCATAATTTTTCGTTTGGTTGACTCGTGCGCGTCGAACCGGACGCATCGCAGCGTTGCTTCCAATCCAGTTCATCTTCCCGCACATGATCAGCCGTTAGCGTGAGACGTGCCAAGCCTAGCATGGTTCCTGCGTATGCTTGTTTCCGATAAGTTTGCTGGTTAAATGAGGCGGAGCAGCCGTTGTTGTGGCTAACCATTATGCTCGGCGGAATAATAGATGACCACTTGACTATGAAAAATCGCGTCCAAGGAAAATTAATTGCTCTCGTCGCCGCCATCATGGTGGCGTGGCTGGGCATCGGCCTTCTCACGGTGAGATCACAGCGGCAGTGGGAAGAGCTGCGCACGCAATTGAAGCAAGTAGATTCGGAAAGCTTCCGGATCGCCGACCAGTTCCGGGATTCACTGCGCCAATTGAATGAGACGCTTTATTATTTTGGCCATTCACATGTGCCGCCGGATGTCCCGGCGTTCAACAAGGCCAGCCATGAATTGACTCTTTGGATTAATGCGCAGAAACCCAAGCTGACCTCCGCGCAGGAAAAAACGAACATGGAGCAGATTGACGCGGCCTATGACGACTATCTCCGGGAAGCCAAAAAGTTGCTGGTCCGGCTGGAAGCCATCGGTGAGGCCAGCGCCACGATGGACGATTACACCGATTTGCGGAAAAAATCACAACATTTGTTCAAACTCGGCCAGGAATTGAGCCGGGCGCACCTCGCGTCCCGGGACCAGGTGATGGCTCGGGTGGGCGCTGCAACCACGGAGTTGCGCGTCCTCATGCTGATTTCGCTCGGGCTGCTCTTTGGGTTTGCGCTGGCCTTGGCCTATGTCGTTTATCGCGACATGATCTTGCCGCTGCAGGTCAAGCTGGTGGAAAGCGAGGGACTGCGCGAACGGCAGGAGAAGCTCGCCTCGCTCGGCGTGCTGGCCGCCGGCATCGCGCATGAAATTCGCAATCCGCTTACGGCCATCAAAGCCGCTTTATTCGTCCAGCAAAAGAGATTCCAACCCGGCACGCAGGAAGCTGCCGACGCCAAAGTCATTGACCGCGAAATTCTCCGGCTCGAACGCATCGTGAACGATTTCCTGCTGTTCGCGCGGCCCGGCGATTCCAAGCTCGTTCCCATGACTGCCAACGTGCCGCTGCGCGAAGTGCAGGCCCTCCTTGGCCCGCAACTGGCCGTGAACAGCATCCGACTCGTCCTCGACGAAACACCGCCGCTCCCGATCAACGCCGATGACGATCAAATCAAGCAGGTGTTAATCAACCTCGTTCACAACGCCGCCGAGGCCAGCGCTCAAGGCGGCGTGGTCAAATTGCGCGCGCGCGCCGACCGCAGACGGCTGGCCGGCAAAGAAATTGATGTCGTCATTTTGGAAGTGGAGGACAAGGGCAAAGGCATTCCGGCGGAAGTCCAGAAGCGGCTCTTCGATCCGTTTTTCACCACGAAAGATTCCGGCACGGGCCTTGGCTTGTCCATCGCGGCGAGCCTGGTGCAAAGTCATGGTGGCGCCTTGGAGTACCAGACCACGCCCGGCCTCGGCACGACCTTCGGCGTTGTTTTGCCGACGCCGGCCCGCTAGACTGGTTCGGTGCCGACAGAACCAGCCAGAATTCTGCTGATCGAAGACGACGTGGGGATCACCGATACGTTGCAGCGCGTGCTGGCCGAGGAAGGCTATTCCGTCGTCGTCGAGAAACGCGGCGACACGGGCTTGGCCCGCGCGACGACCGGTACTTTTCATGTTGTCATCACCGACCTCAAGCTGCCGGGCGTCAGCGGCTTGGAAATCGTCCGCCAGTTGCACGCCGCACAACCCCGCCTGCCCATTATTCTCGTCACCGCGTTCGGCACGACCGACACGACCATCGAGGCGATGAAACACGGCGCGTTCGATTACTTGCTCAAACCTTTCAATATCCCGCAATTGATTGACCTTGTCGGAAAAGCCGCCGACAGCAGCCGTCGCATGTCGGAGCCGGTTGCGCTGGGAGAACCCAGCGCGAGCCGCGATGCGCTCATCGGTCAGGGCCAGGCCATGCAGGAGATCTACAAGGAAATCGGCCGGGTCGCCTCGAAGCCCGTGAACGTGTTGATTCGCGGTGAAACCGGCACGGGCAAGGAACTCATTGCCCGCGCCATCTATCAGCACAGCGAACGGGCCAGCGCCCCCTTCATCGCCATCAACTGCGCCGCGATTCCCGAAACCCTGCTCGAAAGCGAATTGTTCGGCCATGAAAGAGGAGCCTTCACCGGCGCAGACGCACGGCGCATCGGCCGTTTCGAGCAAGCCGATCACGGCACGATCTTTCTCGACGAAATCGGCGACATGACGCTCGGGACGCAGGTCAAACTCTTGCGCGTTTTGCAGAATAAAACCATCCAGCGTCTCGGCGGCAAGGAAACGATTCTGGTTGACGTCCGCGTCATCGCCGCGACGCATCGCGACCTCGAAGCGGCCATCAGCGAAAAGCAATTTCGCGAAGACCTTTACTACCGGCTCAACGTCGTGGTGCTTACGCTGCCGCCGTTGCGCAACCGCCGCGAGGATATTCCCGATCTCGTCCGTTACTTTCTCGGCAAACACGGCCCGGACCTCGGCAACGCCAGTCCGTCCATCCATCCCGAAGCTATCGAGTTTCTTCAGGCGCAATCCTGGCCCGGCAACGTGCGCGAACTGGAAAACGTGATCCGCAAAGCCGTTCTCGCTGCCCAGGGTTACACCATCAATCTTGACCACGTCCGCGCCGCGTGGAACAAAAGTTCCGACACGATTGCCTCTCCTGCCCGCGCCTTTGGCGACTACATTGACGAAGTGCTCGCCGCCGCGCGCCGCGAAGAAATCGCCGACGCCCACGCCCGCGTGATCGAGTCCGCCGAACGCGAGCTTTTTACCCGCGCCATCCAGCAGGCCCAAGGCAATCAGGCCAAGGCCGCCCGTTGGCTCGGCATCACACGCGTCACCATGAAAGCCAAGCTGGTTCAGTTCGGTTTGCATCCGAGTCAGGACCAGGACCATGCGTCTTAAGCTTCGTTGTACATCCTGGGTGTGGTGCACAGCGCGGGACTTTGGGGGGCGCTCATTCTTTTGCCCGCGGCATGATGACGCCAAATGGCGTGCCGCGATTCGCTTGCGTTAAATAGTGCAATTCGCCTCTGTGTTTCTGCGCGACCGCGCCGCGATAGGGAGTCCCAAGCCCGTGCCGTTTTTCTCCGGTTGTGAGACAAGGATCGCACAGCCGCATTTCTCCTCTCTGCGCGTCTATGCAGAGAAAATGAATAGGGGCATCCACCGGTCGGGTTTCCTGGTCATTCCGCACCGATCGGTTGTAGTCAGGTATTTTCGGTCTAATGGCGAGCTGCGTTTCCCGTTGGCTTGAACCTGTCACTGCCAAGCGATTTAGCACGTTAGCATATTCGATATGCAGGTGCTTTCGTTTTGCACTTCAGCGTTTCTCCAATTCTCGGCGTTTTTGGCAGTAATAGTTTGAGGGCAAACGATGGCACAGTACCGGCTTAAATAAAATCTGCAAGAATGACAAAAGTATTCTGGCTCTTCGGGCGTTGCGGCGCGGGCAAAACCACTCTGGCCAGACGTCTGCACCGCGCCTTGCAGGACCGGAATATCCCCGTGTTTTTCCTCGATGCCGACGAGGTGCGCCCCATTCTCTGTCCGGATTTGGGGTTCACTCCGGAAGCGCGCCTGGAAAATCATCGCCGGATTGCAGCCGCGGCCCGGGTGGCCGCCGAACAGGGGCTGAACGTGGTCGCCGCCACCATGGCCCCGCAACACTGCCAGCGGGACATCGTGGCGCAGATGCTCAACGGCCGGTTGGTCTGGATTTACATTCATGCGCCGTTGGACGTGTGCATCCGGCGCGATCCCAAGGGACTTTACCACCGCGCCGAAACCGGCAATCTGGACCGGCTCTTGGATTTCCCGTTTGAGGTGCCGCGACCGGGGGAGCGGGAAAACTTCATTGATACGGTCGCTCAAGACGTGGAGGACTGTTCCCAGGTGATTCTCGAACTGGTGGAGGCGTCTTTGAGCGACTTTTCAATTTAAACGATGACCTGCCATAAACAGCCAAATGTTTTTATCGTCGGATCGCCCAAGTGTGGCACGTCGGCCTTTGCCCATTACCTGGCGGCGCATCCGGACGTTTTCTTCGCAAAGAAAGAAATGCATTTCTTCGGTTCGGATTTGCGTTTTGGCCCCCAGTTTTACCGCCGCGACCAGAGTGCCTACCTGGCAGAGTTCGATGCTTGCAACGGTCAGGCGTGTGTGGGCGAAGCCTCAGTTTGGTACCTTTTCTCTCAGCAAGCCGCGGTCGAGATCAAAACCTTCAATCCGGAGGCTCGCATCATCATCCTGCTGCGGGAGCCGGTGGACATGTTGTATTCGTTGTACCATCAGTTCCGCGCTGACGGCAATGAACATCTGCCCACCTTCAAGGAAGCCTTGGCAGCAGAGGATGACCGGCGGGCGGGACGCCGCATTACCCGGCAGACTTATTTCCCGCAAGGATTGGTTTACCGGGCAACCGCGCGTTACGCCGAACAGGTCCAGCGCTATTTTGAGGCTTTTGGGCGCGAACGGGTGCATGTGATCCTTTATGAAGACTTTGTTGCTGACCCTGCCGGTACCTACTGCGACACACTCACGTTTTTGGGCCTCGATTCCAGCCACATTGACATCAACTTCGGGGTGATTAATGGAAACCATTCCGTAAGGAGTCCGGCCTTGCGCGCCATTTTGAACGATCCACTGGTGCGTGGAACAGCAATTGCCCTGCATTCCTGGCTACCGCACTCGGCCTTTACCATGCTCCAGAAGATCGGGGACCGACTCGGCGATTTTAACACGCGACCTGAAAAGCGTCCGCCGCTTGCGCAGGACTTGCGACTGTCGCTCCAACGTGAGTTCGCGCCCGAGGTGGAACGCCTAAGCGCATTGCTGGGACGCGACCTCACTCATTGGAGCAACCCGCAGCCGCCGGTTGCCGGAGACCTTTCCCGTCCTGTTTTCCTTCCTGACGAACAGGTTTATCTGCCCTCTTCCAAGATACTTCATCAAAGTGGAGGACCCTTTGATTGAAGGGGCTGTAACCCTGGCTGACCACGTGCCCGCAACCATGGACGAAACCTCTCCGGCGACCAGTCCTTCATCTGTCCCCGGGCCGGTGATCACCGTCGCAGCCAGAATTTGTAATGGTGCGCGTTGGTTTGAAGGCTGTTTGGTTTCGCTTCGCAGCCGGACGCTGGCCAGCCAGTTTACTCCATTTTCTGCGCCAGCGATTGAACCGCCGGTGGGAATTCCATCGCTTCCTGCGTTTCGGTGTTCCGAAGGCGGCTCCCAATTAAAATTAAAATGAAATGGTCATCCGCCATCGCCCGAATGTTGACAGGAGGCTGGGGCACGACCTCTTTGCTGTTCCTGGTGGTGCTCTCGATTTTGTTGCACGGCGTCTTTCTGCCGGGACACACTCTGTTTGCAAATGATGGTCCATTGGGCGAGTTGATGGCGCAATGCCACCGCTTGCCGGACCGGTTTACCGGCTGCTGGGCCGATTTGAACAGTGTGGGTTTCAATGGCGGCGCGGCTTCTCCGGACATCAGTTCCGGTCTGGAGTGGTTGTTGGGCCCGGTTTGGTTTTCCAAGTTTTATGCGATTCTGTCGCTGTTGCTCCTGGGTTTTGGCGCATGGTGTTTTTTTCGTCAGTCGCGATTGACGCCGCTGGCGTGCGTTTTGGGCGGGCTGGCGGCAATGTTGAATTCCACCTTTTTCTCCCTTGCCTGCTGGGGAATGTCGCCGCATGTACTTACCGCCGGCATGAGTTTTCTGGCGCTCGCGGCGCTGGCGGACACGTCCCCGTGCCGGCGTTGGCTGCGTCTGATTTTGGCCGGATTTGCGGTGGGCATGGGTGTGGCCGAGGGCGCCGATGTCGGGGCCATTTTCAGCCTGTATGTCGCGGCATTCATCGTTTATCAGGCTTGGACCACGGAAGGTTCGCGGGTAAGGAACCTGGCGGTTGGCCTGGGACGGTTGGTTCTGGTCACAGCTTGTGCGGCTTTTCTGGCAGCGCAGCCCATTTGGGGGCTCGTAACCACCGCCATCAAAGGCGTGACGATCAAAGGTGTGACGCGAACACAACTGGATGCTCAAGCTAGAACGCAACGTTGGAACTGGGCCACGCAATGGAGTTTGCCCAAACGCGAGATGTTGAGCTTGGTCGTGCCCGGCCTTTACGGTTACCGCATGGATACACCCCATGGCGGCAATTATTGGGGCATGATGGGACGTGATCCTGCCTGGGACAAATATTTTGAAAATGGCAGTCAAGGTCCGCCACCGACCGGATTTTTACGCTATAGCGGAGGTGGCAGTTATGCCGGCGTGCTGGTCATGTTAGTGGCACTTTGGGCAGCAATGCAATCCCTGCGACGCGGGAATTTCGTTTTCAATCTTGAACAACGGAAGTGGCTTTGGTTTTGGCTGGGCGTTACCATTCTGTCGTTGTTGCTGGCTCTTGGCCGTTTTGCGCCCTTTTACCAATTGGTTTATGCGCTGCCTTACTTCTCCACGATTCGCAACCCCGTCAAATTCCTCTACCCGCTCAGTTTTGCCTTGGTGGTGCTCTTCGCCTTTGGCGTTGATGGTTTGTGGCGCAAATACATGCGAGCAACCGGAGCGAACCTCGTCTCCCGTTGGGCTGGACTGCAAAGTTGGTGGCAAAAGGCCGCCAAGTTTGAAAAATACTGGGTTTACGGATGCGGGCTGGTCTGGGTTGCGAGTCTGGCGGCTTGGCTGGTTTATGCCCGCCAACACGACAAACTGGAGCAATACTTGCAGTACGCCCGGGTGAATGGTGATTTGGACTCTGTTGCCAGTTTTAGTATTCACCAAGTCGGGTGGTTTATCCTGTTTTTCTTTCTGGCGACCGGACTCATGGTCTTGATCTTCAGTGGCGCCTTTGTGGGTAAACGGGCCCGCCGAGGTGGTATTTTACTCGGATTACTGTTGGTGGCGGATCTCGGGCTGGCCAACCAGCCTTGGACTGTTTATTGGGATTACAAGGACAAGTACGCGAGCAATCCAATTATTGATCTCTTGCGGGATAAACCCTACGAGCACCGCGTGGCGCTCGTACCCTTCGCCCTGCCACCACGGAAAGCAATACTGCGGCAGCTTTATCGGGTCGAATGGTTGCAACAGCAATTACCCTTCTACAACATCCAGTCGTTCGATGTGGTGGAAATGCCGCGAGTGCCTGTGGATTTTTCGGCCTTCGCGAAGATGTTGAACCAAGCTGATATGAAAAAATCTTTGAGTCCCCTGCGGTGCGCCTGGCAACTCACCAACACCCGTTACATTCTGGCCCCGGCGGATTTCGGCGTTTTCTGGAACGAGCAGGATGATCTAGCACGGACTCCGCTCCGGATTGTCACGCGTTTCGGAATTGTGCCCAAGCCGGGAATTACGACAGTCACCAAAGAGGAACAATTAACTGCCGTCCCTGCGGCCAACGGAAACTTTGCTCTCTTCGAATTCTCCGATGCCTTGCCGCGCGCAAAGCTCTACCAACACTGGCAGGTTAATACCAACGACCCTGCCGTGTTGGAACAATTGTTCAGCCCGGCTTTCGACCCGGAATCCAGTGTGCTGGTGGACGGTGGCCTGCCGTCCGATTCGGCGACTGAAACCACCAACCCGCCCGCCGGTGCGGTGGAATTTGTCCGTTATGCCCCCAAAGACCTCGTGCTCAAAGCAGAAGTGTCCGCACCTTCCGTACTGTTGCTTAACGATCATTTCGATCCGAACTGGAAAGTTCTGGTGGATGGCAGACCAGAGCAACTGCTGCGTTGCAATTTTCTGATGCGCGGGGTTCACCTCATGCCGGGAACACACCAGATTGAATTCAAGTTCCAGCCGCCAGTCGGGCTGCTCTACGTCAGCCTGACAGCAATGGCCTCGGGATTGCTGGCGCTGGCTTTCCTCCTGGTGTCCGTAAATAAAAACCGTTCCCCAGTTCCAGCTTCTGCAATCCGGTCTCCACCGGCATCGCCGCACTCGCAAATCACAGCCCGACCAAAACCGGAGGCTGGCAAAAAAACCAATGCGGGCCGGAGTGCGAAAGGATAAACCAATACAGAATTTCAAGAAGTTCAGCTCCGTATCAATTCCATCGAAACCTGAACTGGATTAACGCACGAATGCATGGAGGTGGCGTGATGCCATGGTCCAACTTCCGTGGCATGTGTGGCTTGCCCGGAAGCAGCCAGTGGAGAGACGATGCCCATGACCTTCCAACCTGTCTGCCTGACTGGCCTTCGCCAAGGAATTGAGCAGGTTGGCATAACTGGTAAGCAGCAGATTTCCGTTCCCCGTTTTCCCCGTCTCGCAAATTCCCCGTGTTTTGAAGGATGCCCCGGCTTTTCCGGCATTGGCATGGTTCGGGCTAAAGGCAAGGAGCGACTTTCTATGAAGAAAATTTTACTGGCTGATGATGACGCTGCCATCCGGCAGACGCTCGGACAGGTTCTGACCTTGGAGCAATACGAAGTGGTTTTCGCCGCCACGGGCCGCGCAGCCGCCGCGAACTTCATGAACGACTTGCCAGACTTGGTTTTGCTCGATCTGAACCTGCCGGATCGGGATGGCTCGGACGTCTTCAACTTGATGAACTGCACGCACCCTCTGGTGCCTGTCGTCGTCATCACCGCGATTTCACGGCAATATGAGCGCGCTGCGGAATTGGGCATTGATGCACTGATGGAAAAGCCGCTGGATATTCCGCTCCTGCTGGAAACCATTCGGAACTATCTTGCCGAACCCGAGGCGGAGCGTGTTCGACGGCTGACCCGGCCGGATTTCAAAACTGCCTTTCTGGATAACCGCGCTAGGAAGGTTCGCCAAAACGCGCGCCTATGAAGCCGCAGATGAAAGGACTTTATCACGAATTTCTGTCAAATCACAAAACAACGGTTCAAACAAATTTATGAATACATACAAAATGATTAAACCTCTCGCAGTTGCCGCCTTGGCCAGTTTGCTGGCCGGCTGCGTTTCACCCAATGGTAATCCGGATTACACTGGCAGCGGCGCTCTGATTGGCGGCGCTTCCGGCGCGGCCATCGGCGCCGCGGCGGATCGGGGAAATCCCGGCGCTGGCGCCTTGATCGGTGGCGCGGCCGGTCTCATTACCGGCGGTCTCATCGGGCACGGCATGGATCAACAGGCCGAGGCGCAACGCGCGGCGCAACCGCCCCCGGTCGTAGTTGCCGCGCCGCAAGGCCAGCCATTGAGCATCGCCGACATCAAGGCCATGGCCAAGGCCGGTGTGGGCGACGACATCATCATCAACCAAATCATCAACACTCACTCGGTCTATAATCTGGACGCCAACGACATCATTGATCTGAAAAACGGCGGCGTCAGCGACAAGGTGATTACTTACATGATGAACACCGGCGCCAACGTGGTGGCCTCCCAAGCCCCGCCACCGCCGCCAACCCAAGTGGTGGCCGCGTCGCCGGGGCCAAATTACGTGTGGGTGGACGGCGACTGGACGTGGAACGGCGGCGCGTGGGTCTGGATTGGCGGGCGTTGGATCCTGCCGCCCTATCCTCATGCGATTTGGGTCGGCCCCCGCTGGGAACGCGGGCCGTATGGCTGGCATCGAGTGCCGGGACATTGGCGGTGAAACCACCGTTTCGTGCGAGCAGATGTCCGCCGCGTCTGCTCTCGGAATAGCTCGAAGCCCGGTTGGAGGCGGATTGCGCTGTGTTTCCGTGCCAATAACGCAAAAGAAGATTTCATGAAAATTAATTATCGCCGGTTCGGTCGCCAACGCCGCCTATTCATTCAGGTGAGCGAATTCCACACGGCCATTTTCCCAGTACAGGTAAACAATTTTCAAGTGACGAAGGCCAAAACTGGCACGGTGAAATCGTTTCGCCGGCCCATCGCCTCAATCCGCGTGAACCGCAACCCCGTTGACGCAGCCTGTGAAATAGTCCAACGTTCGGTTGCCTGAAAGTCACCTGACGGTTTATGGACGAACAACACACCCCACCAACCATGACCTCAGCCGATAAGCCGCAGACTGCCGAACCCGCAAAACACCCGCGCCGCTGGCCGTGGATTCTGGGCGGAGTCATTCTCCTTCTCGGTATAATTGCCTTTTACACCCATCGCCAGCCGCAGGGGAGAACCGGCGGCGGCCGATACGGCGGAGGCGGCACAAACGCTTTGATGATCAGCACCGCCACGGCGCAGACCGGAGACATCGGCGTTTACATCAACGCGCTCGGTGTTGTCACGTCGCTGAACACCGTTTCGGTGGCTGCACGCGTCGCGGGGCAGATTATGAAGGTTGAATACCAGGAAGGACAGGACGTCAAGATTGGCGATCCTCTGGTGGAGATTGATCCCGCCCCTTACCAGGCGGCGGTGACGCAAGCCGAGGGGCAACTGGCGCGCGACACGGCGTTGCTCGCCGACGCCAAGCTCGACCTCGAACGCTACCAGGAAGCCTACGAAAGTAACGCGATCCCCAAGCAGCAATACGACACCCAGGTCGCCCTTGTTCATCAAGATGAAGGAACGGTGCAGTTGGATCAAGGCAATCTGGACAGCGCGAAGGTGAATCTCGCGTATTGCCACATCACCTCGCCGATCAACGGGCGCGTTGGGTTGCGGCTCGTGGACCCGGGCAACATCGTCCAAGCCAACGGCACCACGCCGCTGGTGGTCATCACGCAGTTTCGTCCAATTAGCGTCATTTTCACTGTCGCCGAAGATTTTCTGCCGCAAATCTTGGCGTCGTTGCATGAGGGAAAAAAAATGGTGGCAGACATTTTTGAGCGCGCGGATCAAAAACAAATCGCGAGCGGAACCCTCGCATCGCTCGACAGTCAAATTGACCCGACGACAGGCACGCTCAGGTTTCGCGCCATTTTGCCGAATGACGACGAATCGCTCTTCCCGAACCAGTTCGTCAACGTCCGGCTGCTGGTGGACACGCACAAAGACGTCACGCTAGTTCCGAACACGGTTATTCAGCGCAACGACGAGGGCGCGTTTGTCTATTTGTTGCAGACCAACCGGACCGTCGCGATGCATCCCATCACCGTCGGCGTCACTGATGGCAACGTGTCGGAAGTTGACGGCTTGGACGAGGGCGACGTGGTCGCGGCGGACAATTTCAACCGCCTGGTTGACGGCGCGAAAGTCACGATTCGTTCGGCAACGGGCGGGCGAGGAAGAGGCAACCGAAACAATTCGCAGTGAATCTGTCGCGACAATTCATCTTGCGGCCCGTGGCGACTTCGCTGTTGATGGTCGCCGTTGTATTGGCGGGCTTGGTCGCCTATCTGCAGCTTCCGGTTTCCGCCCTGCCGGAAGTGGATTATCCCACCATTCAAGTCGTCACGTTTTATCCGGGCGCCAGCCCCGATGTCACCGCCTCGGCCATCACCGCCCCGCTGGAGCGGCAGTTCGGCGAAATGCCCGGTCTCAACCAGATGACCTCCATCAGTTCGGACGGCAGTTCCATCATCACCTTGCAATTCGAATTGTCCCTGAACATTGATGTGGCTGAGCAGGAAGTCCAGGCGGCCATCAACGCCGCGCAATCCTACCTGCCCACCGGCCTGCCCTCCCCACCCATTTACAGCAAGTCCAACCCCGCCGACGCTCCCATCCTTACCCTTGCCCTCACATCAAAAAGCCTGCCCCTCTCTCAAGTCGAGGATTACGCAGATACACGGCTGGCCCAACAAATCGCCCAGGTCTTGGGTGTGGGTCTCGTCACTATCAGCGGCGGAGAAAAACCGGCCGTGCGCATCCAGGCAAATCCAACGGCACTTTCATCGTACGGCATCAGCCTCGAATCACTGCGCGCGACGCTCCAGCAATCCAGCATCAACCAGGCCTTGGGCAACTTCGACGGCCCCAAACAGGCCTACGAAATCAATGCCAACGACCAGTTGCTCACCAGCAAGGATTACGCCTCCCTGGTCGTCGCCTACACCACCAACGGCGCGCCGGTGGTTCTTTCCGACGTGGCCAACGTGACCAACGCAGTCGAAAACACCACGCTTGCGGCATGGATGAACAAAACGCCCGCGGTCATCCTCAACATCCAGCGCCAGCCCGGCGCGAACATCATCCAGGTCGTGGACCGCATCAAACAGCTCCTCCCGCAACTCACGGCCAACCTGCCGGCGGCGATTGACGTTCATATTTTGACCGACCGCACCACGACCATCCGCGCCTCGGTTCGCGACGTTGAGTTTTCGCTCGCGTTGACAGTCGCGTTGGTGGTGATGGCCATTTTCCTGTTTTTGCGGAACTGGCCCGCCACGACGATTCCAAGCTTTGCCTTGCCGGTTTCGCTGGTTGGCACTTTCGGCCTGATTTACCTGCTCGGTTTCAGCCTCAACAATTTGACGTTGATGGCCCTCACAATTTCAACGGGCTTCCTGGTGGACGATGCCATTGTGATGATCGAAAACATCTTCCGTTACATCGAACAGGGTGAAAAACCGCTGGATGCGGCGTTGAAAGGCGCGGGCCAAATCGGCTTCACCATTTTGTCGCTCACCGTTTCGCTGATTGCCGTGCTCATTCCGCTGTTGTTCATGGGCGGCGTCGTGGGGCGGTTGTTCCGCGAGTTTGCCATCACCTTGAGCATTACCATTCTCATATCCGCCGCCGTTTCACTGACGCTCACGCCGATGCTGTGCTCGCGCATCCTCAAGGCAAGAGCCGACCAAAAGCCGGGGCGCTTTTACGACGCATCAGAGCGCGTTTACCAGCGGGTCGTTGATTTTTACAGCCGCACGCTTAAAACGGTTCTCCAGCATCAACCGCTCACCTTGGTCGTGGCGCTGGCCACGCTGGGATTGACCATCCTGCTCTATATCGTCGCGCCCAAAGGATTTATTCCCGTGCAGGACACCGGCGTCATTCAAGGAATATCACAGGCGCAACAAAACGTATCCTTTGCGGCCATGGCCCAAAAGCAGCAGGAACTCGCGGAGGTCATCCTCAAAGACCCGGCGGTGGAAAGTTTGTCGTCGTTCATCGGGGCGGATGGCATCAACACCACCCTCAACTGTGGCCGCATTCTCATTAATCTCAAGCCGCTGGCGGAACGGAAAACCAGCGCGACCGAGGTCATGCAACGTTTGCAACCAGAGCTTGCGAAAATTCCCGGCATCAAACTATTCATGCAGCCCGTCCAGGATTTGACCGTCGAGGACCGCGTCAGCGCCACCCAATATCAATATACGCTCGAGGACGCCAGTTCGGCGGAGTTGAAAACCGAGACCGCAGCCTTGGTGGATAAATTGCAGGCGCTGCCCCAATTGCGCGATGTGGCCACCGACCAGCAAAACAACGGCTCGCAGGTGACACTGGTCATTGACCGCGTCACCGCCTCGCGCCTGGGCATCACGGCGGCACAAATTGATGGGACGCTCTATGACGCCTTCGGCCAGCGGCAGATTCTGACCACCTTCACGCAGTTGAACCAGTATCACGTCATATTGGAAACGCTGCCGGGGTTTCAGAAAGATCCGGCCAAACTCAACGACATTTACCTCACTTCATCCGGCGGCAAGGCAGTTCCATTAAGCGCTTTCGCGCATTTCGAATCGGGAAACGCTCCCCTGGCGATTAACCATCAGGGACAATTCCCCGCCGTCACAATTTCGTTTAATCTGGCGCCGCACGCGGCCCTGGGCGCTGCGACCACGGCAATTGAAAACACGCAACGCACCCTGAACATGCCGTTGAGCGTGATTCCCGGGTTTCAGGGAACGGCGCAGGCGTTCCTTACATCGCTCTCCAACCAGCCTTGGCTCATTCTCGCGGCGATCATCTGCGTGTATATCATTCTCGGCGTTCTTTACGAAAGTTACATACATCCGATTACCATTCTATCCACCCTGCCCTCGGCGGGTGTCGGGGCGATTCTCGCGCTCATTATATGCCGGACCGAACTCGACGTGGTGGCCTTGATTGGGATGATTCTACTCATCGGTATTGTCGCCAAGAACGCCATCATGATGATTGACTTCGCGCTGGACGCGCAGCGCAACGAAGGCAAGCGCCCCGATGACGCGATTTTCCAGGCGTGCCTGCTGCGGTTCCGACCGATCATGATGACGACGTTCGCCGCGCTGTTCGGCGGATTGCCGCTGGCCCTGGGCAACGGCGTCGGCTCCGAATTGCGCAAGCCGCTGGGCATTGTGATTGTGGGCGGACTGATTGTCAGCCAAGTGCTCACGCTTTACACCACGCCCGTCATTTATCTTTACTTCGAACGTCTCGCGGCGAAATTTTCGCGTGGGCGGGCGGCGGCAGGTCTGCCGGCGAACGTGGAAATTTCAGGAAGCGAAATTTAGGAGGACCGAAGAATGCGCCGCCAAACAATTCTCATTAACACCCGGCTTCAGCCGGGTGGGGAGCGCGCCGGAACGAACGAGCCGTTTCAACGGCTTGCCGGTGCGCGGAAAACCGTTGAAACGGTTTTGTCTCATTTAGTCGGCCACACCGGGCTGAAGCCCGGTGTTAATGAAGGCCTCCAGCATCCCACAGATGCGCGAAGGGGCAGTCATTGGATGTTCAATGTTCGATGTGCCCCAATTTTCCCGATGAATATTTGCGCTCCATTCATCCGGCGCCCCATCGGCACGTCGTTGCTGACGGCGGCCATCATCATGGCGGGAATCGTTGCGTATTTGCAATTGCCGGTGGCCCCGCTGCCGCAGGTGGACTTTCCGACCATCAGCGTCTCAGCCTCCCTGCCCGGCGCCAGCCCCGAAATCATGGCTTCCTCCGTCGCCGCGCCACTGGAACGCCAGTTCGGCCATATCGCCGGCCTCAACGAAATGACTTCCGCCAGCTATCTCGGCTCGACCAGCGTCACCCTGCAATTCGATTTGAGCCGGGACATCAATGGGGCGGCGCGCGACGTCCAGGCCGCCATCAATGCCGCGCGCGCCTACCTGCCATCCAACCTGCCCAGCAACCCAAGTTACCGCAAAGCTAATCCCGCGAACGCCCCCATCATGATCCTCGCGCTAACGTCGGATATCTATGGCCGCGGCCAGCTTTACGACGCGGCGGATTCCATCATCGAGCAACGGCTCCTCCAGATTCAAGGCGTCGGCCAGGTCAACATCGGCGGCGGCGCCCTCCCGGCTGTCCGCGTGGACGTGAATCCGACCTTGTTGAACAGTTTCGGGTTGAGCCTTGAAAATGTCCGCACCGCCCTCAGCCAGCAAAACGCCAACCTGCCCAAGGGCCAGCTTTCAGGGAACAACACCACCGCCGACATCCTGGCCAATGACCAGTTGTTCAAAGCCGCCGATTACCGGCCGCTCATCGTGGCCTATCGCAACGGCGCGCCGGTCCGATTGTCGGATGTTGCCATCGTGCAGGATTCGGTCGCAAACATCCGCACCGCAGGCTATGTCAACGGAAAGCCGAGCGTCCCCATCATTATTCTTCCGGCGCCGGGTGCGAACATTATTCAAACCGTTGACCACATCAAGGAAGCGTTGCCTTCGCTGAAGGCTTCAATACCCGCGGGAATCAACCTCACGGTCGTGCTCGACCGGACCACCACCATCCGCCAGTCGGTGTTTGAAGTGGAACGGACCCTCCTGATTGCCGTCATGCTGGTCATCCTCGTCGTTTTCATCTTTCTGCGCAATCCGCGCACCATCCTGATTCCAGCCGTCGTTGTTCCCACCTCCCTCATCGGCACCTTCGGCGTGATGTATATGTTCGGCTACAGCCTCGACAACCTGTCCTTGATGGCGCTGACAATTTCCACCGGCTTTGTGGTGGACGACGCCATTGTCGTCATCGAAAACATCTCGCGCTATATCGAGCAGGGAATGCGCCCCATGGACGCCGCTTTGAAAGGCGCGCGTGAGGTCGGCTTCACCGTGCTCTCCATCAGCCTGTCGCTGGTGGCGGTGTTCACTCCGATATTGTTGATGGGGGGCATCGTGGGACGCCTCTTCCGGGAATTTGCGGTGACACTTTCGACGGCGATCCTGGTTTCGCTCGTCATTTCGCTGACGACCACGCCAATGATGTGCTCGCGCCTGTTCAGTCATCGAAAACAGGAGCAGCATGGGGGAATTTATGTTCTCAGCGAAAAAATTTTTGCGTGGGTGCTTGACCATTACCGGCGCAGCTTGCAGGTCGTTTTGCGGCATCCGGCCATCACGCTCGGTGTGCTGCTCATAACGATTGCGGCCAACATTTTCCTTTTCTATATCATCCCGAAGGGATTTTTCCCGCAGCAGGACAACGGCACGGTTTTCGGCGGCATACAAGGTTCACAGGACGCGTCCTACCAGGCAATGCACGCGGCCACGGCGCGTTTTGTTCATATCGCCACAAACGACCCGGCGGTCGCAACCGTCACCGCATTTACCGGCGGCAACGGTCCGGCCAACGGCGGGTTCATTTACATGGCCCTCAAACCGCTCTCCGAGCGGAAAATCAGCTCCAGCCAGCTCATCAATCGCCTGCGCCCGAAGTTCGCCGTGGTTCCGGGCGCGACGGTTTTTGTCCAGGCCGGACAAGACCTGCGCATCGGTGGGCGCTCAAGCAGCTCACAATACCAATACACCATCCAAAGCGACAATTTGAACGACCTCGTCAAATGGGGACCGATTCTCCTCCAGCAAATGCGGAAATTGCGCGGTTTTACCGATGTCAACAGCGACCAGCAAAACAACGGCCTCCAGGCTTCGCTGGTTTATGACCGGAACACCGCCGCCCGTTTGGGCATTCCGGCCCAACTCATTGACAACACCATTTACGACGCCTTCGGGCAGGAAGACGTTTCGACGATGTATACGTCCCTCAACCAATATTATGTCGTCATGGAAGTGGAGTCGCAGTTCTGGCAGAACCCCGAGGGCCTCGATGAAATTTATTTGCGCCCGACGAACAGTTCATCCGTCGTGCCCTTGAGTGCTATTGCCCACTACCAGCCCACGACCGCGCCCATTGCCGTGAATCATACCGGCCAGTTCCCCTCTGTTACTGTTTCCTTCAATCTCAGGCCCGGCGTTGCGTTGAGCGACGCCGTGAGGGAAATCAACCAGATGGAACAAAGCATCGGAATGCCTGGAACAATCCATGGAAGTTATTCGGGAACACTCCAGGCATACCGGACATCGCTCGCCGCTGAACCGTTTCTGGTGTTGGCGGCGCTGCTGGCCGTTTACATCGTGCTGGGCATCCTTTATGAAAACTATATCCATCCCATCACCATCCTTTCCACGCTGCCGTCCGCCGGCGTGGGCGCGGTGCTGGCATTGATGCTCTTCAACACGGATTTGAGCATCATCGCCCTCATCGGAGTCTTCCTCCTCATTGGCATCGTCAAAAAGAACGCCATCCTGATGATTGACTTTGCGCTGGTCGCCGAACGCGAACAGGGCAAGAGCCCGCACGACGCAATCTTCCAAGCCTGCTTGCTGCGCTTCCGGCCGATCATGATGACGACCATGTCGGCGATGTTCGGTGCGCTGCCGCTGGTCCTGAGCAACGGCATCGGCTCCGAATTGCGCCGGCCTCTGGGCATCGCCATCGTTGGCGGACTGCTCGTCAGCCAGATGCTCACGCTCTATACCACACCCGTGGTTTATCTCTATTTCGACCGCCTCCGCCTCTGGTGGGAAGCGCGGCGGCGCAAAACCGCGGTCGTTCCACCGGCCGCGTTTGGATTATCCGAAAGAGGCGCTCAGTGAAAAACAAAATGAAATTTTTGCGCGCACATTTGAAAACCGCTTTTCTTCTCGCCGCCCTCGTGGCGCTTTTCGCCGGTTGCAGCTTCGCGCCCCGATACGCGCGACCGGCCGTCGAAACGCCCGCTCTATTCAAGGAAAATTCCGGCACGAACATCTGGAAAATCGCGCAGCCGAACGATGCCGTCGTTCGCAGCAATTGGTGGGCGATGTTCAACGACGCGGAATTGAATTCACTCGAAAATCAAGTGGCCGTTTCCAACCAGAACATTGCCGCCGCGTTCGCCAATTTCCTCTCCGCCCACGCGATGGTCAAGGAAGCGGAGGCGCAGTATTTCCCGACGCTGGTGGCCAATCCATCGGTCACGCGCTCGCGGACGTCTTCGGGCAACCAAACCGGTTCTTTTTCGGCAAATCCAAACATTACCGACTATTCATTGCCGCTCGATGCGTCGTGGGAGCTGGATTTGTGGGGACGCATTCGCAACACGGTTAAAGCCAGCGCCGCCCAGGCGCAGGCCAGCGCCGCCGACTTGGAAAACACCCGGCTCACGGCACAGGCGGAACTGGCGTCGGACTATTTTCAACTGCGCGGCCAGGACGCGCTGGAACAATTGTATGACGATACGGTGACTGCTTATCGCCAATCTTTTGAGTTGACCAAAGTCCTTTTCAAAACCGGAATTGATTCCGACCAGGACGTTGCCCAAGCCGAGACACAACTGGAAACCACGGAAGCGCAGGACACGAATCTCGGCATTTTGCGCGCGCAGCTCGAACACGCCGTCGCCATGCTCATCGGCAAACCAGCGTCGGCCGTTTCAATTCCGCGGGAGCCGTTGAACGCAAATCCACCAGCCATCCCCTTCGGCGTTCCGTCGCAACTGCTCGAACGGCGGCCGGACATCGCCGCCGCTGAACGCCTCGTCGCCGCTGCCAACGCGCAGATCGGCGTGGCCAAAGCGGCGTATTTCCCGACCATCACCTTGAGCGCGTCCGGCGGATTTGAAAGCGTCGCCACGGAAAATTTGTTGGATTGGCCGAGCCGCGTCTGGTCCATCGGCGCCGGCGCAAGCGAGACAATTTTTGATTTTGGCCAGCGCGCGGCCACCGTCGCCCAGTATCGCGCCGCCCGTGACAGCGCCGTTGCGCAATACCGCCAAACGGTTTTGACCGCCTTTCAGCAGGTCGAAGACAATCTCGCCACGCTGCGCATTCTCGATCAGGAAATTCAGCAACAGGACGTTGCCGTGAAATCGTCCGCGCGTTATCTCACCCTCGCCCTCCACCGTTACAAACTTGGAATTGACAGTTACCTGAACGTTATCACGGCGCAAACCACTCTATTGGCCAATCGCCAGACTTTGGTGAACCTGCGCACGCAACAGATGACCGCCGCCGTGCAACTCATCGAGGCCCTGGGCGGCGGCTGGAATGCGTCGCTATTTCACTAAAAGGCTCTCACTCGGATTCCACTAGGCATCCATTAGGACTTCATTAGGACTTTACTGGGGCTTTTACTGGATGCGACATGAGGTCGTTATAGCAGTTGTTTACTTACCCGACAGGTGTGGAAATGACAACCGGGTCAGGGTCAATACGGGATTTCGTTCAGTCAAGTTTAGCTGACGCAAGGTCGGTTGAGGATGCGAAACGGCGAAATCCGAATACCCTATCGCCATCCGCGTATTTACATAATACAGGTTCAACTCAGCCTTGCCACGGATAACCGAACCAAATCTCGACAGTCTCGACCGACGCGAGTATCTTTTTTGAACAATTGGACCAAACGTGTGGCGTTCGCCCCGGCATCCGGCCCGATTTTCGGGCAGGAAAGATTTATTACACATGAACGACTGCGACTCGACTAAAAAAAACCAAAACGAATCCAGCCAGAACCAGTGCTGCAGCAATTTCGACTACTCCCTCGCCTTTCTGGTGCTGCGCGGCTGGCTGGCGGTGCGCGCCTTGGTCACCGGCATCGAAAAATTTGGTGCCTACCAAACCATCCAGAAGCCGCTGATTGATCCGACGACGGGCATGGAAGACCCCAGCGGGGCGATGGTGGATGTGAAGATAAAATTTTATTCGCTCACGAACTGCTCCGGCATTCCCGCGCCGCTCCGGGACAAGCTTGCCAACGAGCTATTGCTCCCCAAGTTTGCGCTGACGACGTTCGATCATCTGCTCGGCCCGGCGCTCATCGCGACTGGCGTGATGTTATTGCTGGGACTGGGCACGCGCGTGTCTTTGCTGGTGCAGGGATTGATTTACATCGCCCTGACGGTCGGGCTGATATTGATCCGGCAGGACGACGGCATTGCCTGGCTCGGCATCCACATCGCGCTGGTCTCATTCGCCCTGATGCTCGCCAAACACAACCGGTTTGCGCTTCTCAAAAAATGGTAAGGCAATCCATCAGCCGCCGCGAATTCATCGGTGCCACGGCTGCCGCGGGTGCCGGGCTGATGCTGGCTTCCGGCGCGAAGGTTTTCGGACAGACCAGGTCTGCCAACGGCAAAATCAACATCGCGCTCGTCGGCTTCGGCGCCCAGGGCCGCGTGCTGCTGGAATCGCTGCTCAGGATTGACAGCGTCCGGCTTGTCGCGATCTGCGACATCTGGGCCTATGCCCGGACCTATGGCGAGCGTTACCTCAAGAAAATGGGCAACGAAGTCCGCGCCTACGAAAACTTTGAGGATTTGCTCGCAAAGGAGAAGGATTTGCAGGCGGTCGTGGTCGCCACGCCGGATTTCTGGCACGCGCCCATCACCAACACCTGTCTCAAGGCTGGCTTGCACGTTTATTGCGAAAAGATGATGAGCAATACGATCGAGGGCGCGCGTTCGATGGTGCAGACGACGCGTGAGACCGGAAAGCTGTTGCAGATCGGCCATCAACGCCGCAGCAACCCGCGCTACGTTTTCACGCTAAACCGCCTCATCCGCGACGCGAAGATTTGCGGCCGCCTCACGGCCGCGCAGGCGCAGTGGAATCGCGCGGTGGCGGAGGATTTTGGCTGGCCGAAGCATTCAGACATGAAGCCCGAACAACTGGCTCAATATGGCTACAAAGACATGCACCAGTTCCGGAACTGGCGCTGGTTCAAGGGGCTGGGCGGCGGGCCGCTTTCGGATCTGGGCGCCCACCAGATTGACATTTTCAACTGGTGGTTCGGCACACCGCCCCGTTCGGTCATGGCCGGTGGCGGCGTGGATTATTACACCACCCACGAATGGTATGATAATGCCATGGTGATTTACGAATTTCAAATCCCCGCCGGCGTGGTTCGCGCGTTCTACCAGGTGCAAACCACGACGAGCGCCGGTGGCGGCTACTTCGAGATGTTCATGGGCGACGAAGGCACCATTAAAATGTCCGAGGATCCCGGCATCACGGCCATCTACCGCGAAGCCCGCGCGCCCTCGTGGGATGCTCTGGTGGCCAAAAACTATCTCCGCGCCAAGACGGTCAGCGCCCCCGAGGCCGACGCCGACAAGGTGGACGTGCGCGAAACCGCCCAGCTCGCCGAGTACGAAATTCCGGTTTCGTTCAACAAAAAAATCCATCAGCCGCACCTGGAGAATTTCTTCAACGCCATCCGGGGCACCACCAGGTTGGACTGCCCCGGCGACGAGGCTTTCCGCAGCGAATACTGCATTCACAAGGCCAACGATGCCGTCTCTGCGGAAAAAAGAATTGCCATCACCTTCGAAGAAACCGAAGCTTGAAACGATGATGAAACAAATCATTCTACTCATCGCCGTATGGATGACGGTCGCCACCATGTTCGCCGACGACATGGTGCCGTTGAAAACTGATTTGCCCAAGCCGCTCTTCGTCGGCACGCCGGTGCCGATCAAGGTGCCGAATCTTGAACCTCCCCGTACCGGCAAACGACCGGATTTCCTGGTGCCCGCCGGCACAACCAACCTCGCCTTGGGCAAAAAAGTCACATCCAGCGACAGCGAACCGGTCGTCGGCACGCTCGACCTGATCACCGACGGCGACAAGGAAGGCGACGAAGGTTCCTGGGTCGAACTCGGGCCGGGCAGACAGTGGGTGCAGATTGACTTGGAGAAGGAAGCCAACATCTACGCCATCCTCGTCTGGCATTATCATTCCCAGGCCCGGGTGTATCGCGACGTGGTGGTGCAGGTTTCCGACGACCCGACTTTCAGCAAGGACGTCACAACCGTCTTCGACGATACGCCCGACACGGGCAGGGACCGTGCCTACATCGAAACCTACGAAGGCAAACTGATTGATGCCAAGGGGATCAAAGGACGTTACGTTCGCCTCTACAGCAATGGCAACACAGCCAACAAACTGAACCACTACATCGAGGTCGAAGTGTTTGGCAAACCCGTCGCCTAAAAGTTTGCCCTGATTTTAATCGTCATCTTAATTTTAATCCATTCCGCTTGACGATTAAGATTAAGAAACAGGATTAAGATTACGACGCTATCACCCAAAATTCGATGGGCGCTCTTTGTGACGGTCGCCCTGTTCGCGCTCGCCGTCCGCCTGCCGCAACTCGGCGAACGGCCAATGCACACGGATGAATCTGTCAATGCCTACCTCACCGGCGAACTGCTCGCCGGGGAAAGTTTTCACTACGACCCGCAAGACCGCCACGGCCCCGCCCTCTTCGCTGTAGCCGAACCGCTCGTGCGCCTGCTCGGCGCAAAGAACCTTTCCGATCTGACGGAAATGCAACTGCGGCTTTCCACGGTTCTCACCGGAACGGTCACCGTTTTGTTGTTGGGCGCGGGCGTGGAAATGTTCGGCTTCATTACCTGTCTGGTCGCCGCGTTGTTGTTCGCCTTTGCGCCGCTGCCGGTTTATTACAGCCGCTATTTCATTCATGAAACCTTGTTCGTCGCCGCCACACTGGGCCTGATTTTATCCGGCTGGCAAATATTGCAAAACAAATCTCTGCCGGCGGCCGCGCTCGCCGGCGGCTGTGCCGCGCTGATGCTCGCGTGTAAGGAAACAGCGGTCATCCACTTCTTCGCACTCGCTGTGGCGTTGATTGTTTGCCGGTTTGTGGCCTTGCCCCATTTCGGAACGCCGGGCGCTGCCCGGGCCCGAGCGGGTGGAATCTGGAAACACGCCGGGATGGTGCCCGGCGTTCCATTCTTGAAAACAATTTTAACCGCGACCGCTGTTTTGATTTTCGTTGCAATTTTGTTGTTCACCTGGTTTGGCCGGAACTGGCAGGCGTTGCCGGATTTACTGTGGGCGGTTCCGCACCTCGCCGCCCGTGCTGGCGGCGAAGGTCACGAAAAACCGTTTTGGTATTACCTGGTTCTGCTCGGTGGCGGCTGGTCGGGCGCGCCAATTCTCGCGCTGGCGACCTTGGGATTTTTTCACGCGCGCGGTTCAACTCACCGCATTTTTCTGGCTATTTATGCGCTGCTCATCGGGGCTATTTACAGCGCGATCCCCTACAAAACCCCCTGGCTCGCCTTGAATTTCTGGCTGCCGCTGGCGATTCTCGCCGGCTTCACCATCGAATGGATTTGGTTCACCACGACGAAAATTTCAGTTCGCGTGACAACTTTGACCGGCCTGGCCGCGCTGGGATTTTTAGTCACGCACGACACGCGGCAACGGGTTTTCTTGCATCCGGCGGACGAAACAAATCCCTACGCCTACGCGCACACGACGGAAGATTTGCCGGGACTGCCGGAGCGGCTGGCGGAGCTGGCGCGGCAAAATAAAATCCTGAACCCGCGCATCGCCGTGGTCGCCGCCGATCCGTGGCCGCTGCCGTGGTATCTGCGGAAATTTCCCCGAGTCGGTTACTGGCAGCCGGGGTCGGAGGCCGGCGCGGCGGATTTTTTTATCACCACAACGGACGTGCCCGACAAACTGGTGGAACAGTTGAAAGATTATCGGCCCGAATATTTTGGTGTGCGCCCGAATGTGCTGCTGATTCTCTGGACGCCCGAGAAAGCCAATGCGGCGACGGGGGCGCCGCCGCCACCGCGACCGCCATGAGTGCAATTCACATTTTTAATCAGCATGCGATGGCGACACAATTTCAAATCCGCATCGCGGACGAGGAGAAACCTTACGCCGCGCAAACCGCCCAGGCGGCGTTTGCGTTGGCGGACGAACTGGAATCGCAGTTGAGCCGCTTCCGCGCGAACAGTGAGGTTTCCCAAATCGCGCAACTTGCACCTGGTGAAAAACTCCGTTTGAGCGAGCCGGTCTTTGCCTGCCTTGAAATCGCAAGCAAGATGGAACTGGCCACGCTCGGCGCTTTTTCCGTGACCGCCGCTGCGCGGAAATCACAGCCAACACAGCCACAGTGGACTTTGGTGAAGGAACAATTTTCCATCCGTTGCGACGCCGGGAAATTGGAATTTGACCTCGGCGCCATTGGCAAAGGTTTTGCGCTCGACCGCATGGCGGAAGTGTTGCGCGAGTGGGAATGCAAATCTTTTCTGCTCGTGGCCGGCGGCAGCAGCATTCTCGCCGGTGAACCTCCGCGGGGAAATACAGGCTGGGCGTGCGGTTTGGGCGACCACAACGCATCGCCGAGCTATGGGTTGACAAATTGCTCCTTGAGCGGCTCCGGTCTCGCGGTGAAAGGCGCGCATATCCTCGACCCGCGCAGCGGCAAACCAGCGCAGCGTAAAAATCGCACGTGGGCTTTGGCTGAAACCGCGGCCGAATCCGACGCCCTTTCGACGGCGTGCATGGTTTTGAACGAAGCGGAAATCAGCAGCCTTCTGGCCCCAAACCAGCACTGGCTGGTTCTTTTAGAGGAACATGGAACCTGTCATCATTACGGCAACCGCCCATTGCCGCCGCCGGCGTGAGGAAATGCATGCTGCGCGAAGCGGGTAAACGGCGGGTTTCCAATGATTAAAAAAATTGAAATGGATATTTTGTCGCAATGACGGTTCAACCGTTGATGTGGCGTCAGTCCAGCAGGTGCGGCTGCTTTTGGTAAGTGGTCAGGATCAATTCGCCAAAGATCGTGTTGGCCCAGGCGAACCACGGGCGTGTGAATTTTTTTGGATCGTCCTTGTTAAACGCCTCGTGCATGAAACCGGTGCCGGCATGAGTTCTCCGCAACATGTTCAGGCAACGACGAATTTCAACGTCATCCGCGCTCGTCAACGCCTGGGTGATGATTCCGAGCGGCCAGATCTTATCCGGTCCTCCATGCGACCCCCCCAATCCTTCGGCTGCCTTGCCTTTGCAAAAATACGGATTGCTTTCCGACAGCACAAACCGCCGCGTGTTCCGATAGTTTTTGCCGTCATTTTGCATCGCTCCGAGGTAAGGCAATGAAAGCAGGCTGGGAATGTTGCCGTCATCAATGCAATAAAAATCCCCGAGCGCATCAACTTCGTAGGCGAATATCCTGCCGCAATTGTTATGATTCACAATCGCGTATTCGCGCAACGCGCGCTCGACTTCATCCGCGACGGCCCGGCATTGGCCGGCGGATTCCTGGTCGTGAGGAATGTGTTCCAGCATCTCCGCCGCCTGCCGCAAACTGACGACGGCGAAAAAGTTTGAAGGAATCAAAAATGGAAAAACTGTCGCGTCGTCGCTGGGGCGGAACATGGAAAAGATCAGCCCGACGGGTTTCGCCGGCAGACCATATCCATTCCCCATCAAAGTGCTGGTTGCAGATTCGGTGCGCCGCTGAAAACGATACGGTCCCTGGCCGGTTTTACGCTGCTGTTCGCGAAAGGTTTTCAATACGAGCCAGAAGGCATTTCGCCAGTCAGCATCGAAAGGCGCAAGGTCACCCGTGAGTTTCCAATACTGATGCGCCAGCCGGATCGGGTAGCAGAGCGAATCAACTTCCCATTTGCGCTCGTGAACGCCGGGCTTCATCTCGGTCAAATCACTTTTCCACGGGCTGATTTTGTTTTCGTCCTTGTAAAAAGCATTCGCGTAGGGGTCTTTGAGAATGCAGCGCGTCTGACGATTGATGACCCCGGCAATCAACTGCTGAAGCTGCGGGTCTTCCCGCATGAGCGGCAGGTAAGGCCATACTTGTGCCGAGCTGTCGCGCAACCACATCGCGTCGATGTCGCCGGTGATCACATAAGTGTCCGGCCGGCCGTCAACGACCTCAAAATCCACGGTCGTATCCAGCGTGTTCGGAAAACAATTCTCGAACATCCAGGCAAGCTCCCGGTTGCCAATGGAGGACTTGATGCGTTCAATCGTGCGCTCCACTGCCGCGCTTTTGAATTTCCGTTTGGCTTCAGGAATCCGCACCACAGGGAAATTGGCATCCGCTGCCCTGCCAAGCAAAGGGAACATCACACTGGCTGCCGCCAGCGACGTCGTCTGCAAAAAACGTCTTCGCGTTATCATGAAGAAATCCTCGTTCTCATAGCAAATGGACAGGCGTCGAGGTGCGAGGCGTTTGCCTCAACGCGCGGCAATCTGACGCGGCAACCACCGAAGCGTTGACACCAATTCGAAGTCCAATCAAGTCGTAAAACCGACACAAATGCAAGTAATCAGCGAGATGATACAGGAAATTCGAGGCCCATCTCTGGCGGCGGAGCGGCCCAACCTGGAAGCCCCAGCCCCGAAATGCCGATCACTAAAAACGAAGCCAAAAAAAATTCCGCAGGCAGGCAAGCGTCTTTTTTTGATCACGAAGCATGGTTATCAAAACCCGTCAGTTCCGGTTAACGTCGCTGAACGGCGAAGCGGAAAAAGCCGGAAGCCGCCGGTGCCGTAGGCTGAATGGTGATGATTTGATTGGTGAGCGAGCTGGTCACATTCACGACTTGATAATAATTTGTTCCCGGCAGCCACGTCACCAGATTGGTGGACCATTCCGGCGTCAGCGCGACATCCACCGCCGCTATTGAAAGCGGATAACTCACCGTGAAAATGCCATTCGTGACCACTGGTATGAAAGGATTGGCTTCGGCCATGTTCGGGTTAAGGCCGAGGGCATATTTCATCAAGTTGGGCAGGCCGTCGTTGGCGGGGTCGGCGGAGTCGCCGCTGATGGTTGGATCGGCCAGTTGCGCCGTGGTAAAATTGGCGCGCAGCCAGTCGTTGATGGGCCGGTCCAAAATCACCGCCGTCGCGCTGGCCAGATTGGTTAAAACATAATTTGCAGACGGTACCAGATTGATGGTCACGGTGACCTGATTGGTCGTCAGATTGTCGCCCAGCGGCGAAATCAAAAAGTTCGTCGCCAGAACACCCGCCGGAATCGTGACACTGCCCGGCAACGCGGCATAATCCACGCCGGGCGTCGCCGTGCCGCCGACGGAATAATTCACCGTGAGCGGCGCGCTATTTGTGCCGTTGGGGCAGACGACGGTGAACCGCGCCGTGTTCGTGCCAAATTCCCCGGCCACCGCGTCGCTGGCGACGATTTCCACCGGCGGCGCGGACGAAGCTCCGTTGACGACGGGCAGGAATTGCACGGCATTGGCGACGACGTAGTTGGTGGTGCCGTTATTGCGGATGGTTACGCTGCCGCTGGTGCCGGCATTGAAATTCGTCGTCAGCAGCAGATTCCACACTGAGCCGTTGGCCTGCTGGTTGACATAAACCCGGTTCGTGCCACCGGGATAAACGATGTCAATCGGCACGTGTGTGTCGCGATACGTGGGCGTGGACGCGACCCACCAAGCATAGACTTGATAAGTGCCGCTGGCCGGCAACGTAGGGGTGTAGGTCACCCACTTGGTGCCTTTGCCGGAATTGCCGTCTGTCCAGTAAATGCCGCTCGGTAACGGCCAACCGCCGGGATTCGCACCTGGCGTCCAACCGGTGCTCGCGGTTACGCCCGCGGTGTTGGTCACGGTCAAAATGATTCCGTTGGTCGCGGTGATCTGGCCGTTCGTCCACGAAAGAATTTGTCCGTCCGCGAGCAATTCCGCGGCGAGCTTTTGATAATTCACCTGCTGCACGGGCACGTTGTCGTCAATCGCAAACGCCGCCGCCGTCCCCGCGCTCTGGCTCGTCATCATGAAAACCGGCTCCATGCGAACGGAGGCAAAGCCAACGTGGCTCGCCGACAGCGCGAAGGTGCAAAACAGATTCTGGCATTGGCCCACACTGGGAACAATCGAGCGGTAGCTCACCGGATACGGAAACGGCACGGAAGTGCCGATGCTGCCTTCCCACACCGAAACGCCGTTGACCGCCAGACGCGCGGCGGGATGGCAGTCCAGCGTATAATTCGCGAGCGAAATGGAGTCCGTCGCCGCGCGGAGGCCTTGCGAGTCCTGTTGCAGCATGACGTAATCGCTGATCATGCGTCGCGCCTCGCGGACATACATCAAATACGGCCAGCCGCCGTTGTCCTGAAATTCGTCCTTTGCATAGCCGAACGATTGCATGTTCGTCCGCACATTTACCGGCACGTTGGTGCTGGTCGCGAGATAATAAAGCAGACCGGAGATGTAATCCTTGTGCTGCTGCCAGATGACCTGGCGCCCGGCGTAGGTGTTGGTTGGATAAGTGTAATTATAGCCGATGTAATCCGTGGAAACATCCGCGTAAGCGTTGATATCGGTCTTGCCGTTGGGTATCTCGGTCTGCACGTCAATCAACCGGTTCAGCGGCACCGAGCCGTTGGTGGCGACGTAGGCGTTGATGTAGCGATGCAACAATTCATAGGTCGCCTCGGAATAATTCGTCGGCGCGACGATGGGAATTTGATTGGTGACAACTTGCGTCAGACACAGCCGGAAATTGTAAGTCTGCATCTTGTAATCACCCGACCCGGGGGCCGCCGGACTGCCGGCTTGGATCAATGGCAGCAATCCGCTAGCGAGATTGCCCGGAGTGACATACGGATCGCAAGGGTAATCCACCGAGTTCACGAACACGCCGGCGAGCGACTCGCCATAAACATTTGTGCCTTCGCGCCCCCAAGTGTAACTCACGCCCGCCATCGCCATCAAATCGCCCTCGTAAGTCGTGTCGATGAATTCTTTGGCGTAATAAACCGTCCCGTCAGTCATCGTGATTTGGGTGATGGTCAGATTGGACATCGTCACCGAGGCCAGTTGCTGGTTCGTGTAAATCGCCACGCCGGCGCCGTTGAGCATCTGCAAAAAAGTCTGTTCCGCGACGTGCGGTTCAAACCAATAAACCGGATTGGTCGAGCCGTAAGCCTGGCCGACGCGCGAATAAAATTCAGCGGCAAAACCGCCGATGGAAGAAGGAAAGTTGCCCACATCCGTCACGCCCAACCCGCTTGAAGTCATCCCACCGACGTGGTTGTTCACGCAGACCAGCGCAACATTTTTCCCCAGCCGCGCGGCTGCCACGGCGGCAATCGCGCCGCCCGAAGTGCCGCCATAAACGCAAATGTCGGAAGTGATCACCGCCGGTGAAGACAAAAGACAATTTGCTGAAACCAGCAGCCCAAGGGCAGCCAGAACCATTTTTCCGAATGAAGCGCCAATTTGCACCTTATCAAACCGGGCCGGCTTCCAGCGGCCAGTCGAGCCGCACGCCGTCGTCGCGCAACAGTTTTTGAAAATCCGCCAGCAGCGCTTTTGGGTTCCGCACCTCGCGCGGCGATTTTTTCTGCGCCAGGCAAAACGCGGTCAGCGCGCCGACCGCCTCGCCGATGTTCCACTCGATCGGGTGCAGCCGGAAACAGCCGTTCGTGAGATGCGTCACGCCGAGATTTTTGCACGCGGGCAGAAGATTTTCCACGCGGCGCGGGATCAGCGCGCCCAGGGGAATCTGAAACGGCAGCGTGCTGCCGAAGTGCGAATGGTCGCCGGTCGTGGTGATGTGCAAATCCATCCGGTAGCTGCCGATGCCCACGGAATCAGCGAATGGCGCCGCCCGCACTTCATCCTCTTTCAAGCCCGTTTCCTCCATCCGCAGCGCCGTGCTGACATGCTGCTCCAGCACGGTGAACTCGGCTTTGATGCGCCGGCCTTCGCGGATGTAGGGATACTTCGCCAGCCCGTCCTCGGTGCCGACGATGTCCGGGCGCAGCCGCAAACCGCGCCAGCCCGTGCCGCCGTCGGGCCGCGGCGCTTCGGTTTGGAGCCAGTAAACCAGTGACAGGCTCAACTGCTTCGCGCGGTTGAGCTGTTTTTTTGCCTCGGCTTCACTGACATTGCAGATCAATCCGAAGGAATAATCGTTTTGCGGCCAGTTCACGATGGTCAAATCACCACGATAAAATCCCGGCTTGAACAAATCGCGGTCGGCGATGCGCCGATAAGTCCAGAAACCCTTGCGCGCTTCGGGGTCGAACCCGATTTTACGCGAATCCGCCTCGTCGAAACTCAAAAAACGGTAATCCTTCTGTGACGAGGTGCTCATCGTGAAATCGCGCCAGTAAGAATAATCGCGCGGCCGGTCAATGGTGTGGTCCTCGCCCGACAGATAGTCCATCGCGAAACAAAACGTGAAGCCTTGCAGATTATCTGGCTGCGGAGTGTCCTTCGCGTCAGGCTCGGTCGTCTCCTCGCGCGATTCCGCTCCAATGGCGTATTCCGTCCGGGTCAGCGGCAGCAAATCGCCCAGTTCCGTCGCGTCGGCGAAATAGGGCGCGCGCAAAATGATGTCGTGGCCCGAGTCCAGGTCCAGGACCCGCACCCCTTCCACGCGGTCGCCCTCGGTCGCGGCGCCGACGGCTTTGTGATTGAGCAAAATCCGCACCTGTCCGTTGCCGAGATAAGGCGCCAGCATTTCGTATAAGACGGCCAGTCCAACGCGCGGCTCGCCGCCGATGCGGGTGACCCAACTCCTGCCCGGGTTCAAAAACTCGTCGGCGCGCGCCTGGTCGGTCAGCGGATAATTACGCCGGTAATAGTCGCGAATGCCGGTGCGAAGTTTTTGGTAACTGCGGGTGCCGCCAAAAGTCTCGATCCACTTGTTTTCGTCCGGCGGCACGGCCTGTTGCGTGAGCTGCCCACCAATCCAATCGGTCTCCTCGGTCATGATGACGTTCAAACCGTTGCGCGCCGCTGCGAGCGCCGCCGCGCAGCCGCCCAGCCCGCCGCCGATAATGACAAGGTCGGCGGCAAGTTCCTTCGCGCGCGGCGATAACGATTTTGCCGGCGCGGCATTCGTTTCGGCGGCGGCAGCCGCGGCGGGAACACCGGCCAGAATCAAGGGCGCGGCCAAACCGACGCTTTTCAGAAAATCACGGCGGTCCAGCTGGTTTTCAGAATTTTTCATGCGCAAGGTTTCACTCATTTAAGTTCGCCAGAATATTTTTCGCCGCGTCAGAAAACTGACGGTGGCCGCCATGAGCAATGTTATAATAACACCTTTCCCAAATCCCCGCCACGGTGTCGTCGCCCACGCGGAGAGCAGCCGGTCCGCGCCGGCCAGCGCGAGGACGGGCGTGATGAAATTGTTGATGCCAGCGTAGGCGATCATCGGGTTCTGGCCGTTGTCAATCAGCAGCCGCAGCCAACGTTTTTGCTGGAACACGTCAATCAAGATCGAGAAGCCGATGAGCGTGCAAATCGCCAGGCCGGACGTGACAAAATAATAGCTCAAGGTCGGATGATCTTTTTTGATGCCACCCTCGTAGGGTTCAAAAATCAGCCCGAGCACGAGCCAGTAAATCGCCCAGTGAAAAAGTTTTTGGTAAAGTCGTTCGGTGTCGTTCAACGGCCTTTGCAGCAGCAGCCAGCCAACCAGACACAAGGCAATCGCGAGCAAAGTCGTGTCCAGCAGCCAGCGCGCTTTCAGGCCGATGAGCACAACGAGCAGCAGCGCGGCCATCGTGAGCAAAATGAAAATGTATTGCGCCAACGGCCAGCCGTGTGGCGCGGATATTTTATCCGGCGGCGTGGGGCGGCGCATCCATTGCAAAATCAAATCACCGGCGATGGTGCCGGGAATGACGATGCACAGGTATTGCAGGTAGTAGAGCTGGTAAATCCATGGGAGCGGCGAAAATTGCCAGAGGTCATGCACCCAGCCGTCGGTCGGATGCGGCATGTTCGAAAGCCGGATCGCGAACATGATGCCGATGACCCCGAGCCGGGGCAGCCACTGATCCCGCGTGAGCATCCAGACCAGCGAGCCGAACACGGCCATGTTGGTGAGCACCACGATGATGATGTCGCTGCGCGTGAGCTTGAAGCCGCTGCCGTCGGGATAGGTCACGAAGACGCAAAATAAAATCGCTGCCAACCAGCCCAGCGCGCGAATGGGGATCTTCACGATGCGCGGCCACGCCCCGGGCAGTCGCGTCAGGATCGGGAAAAAAATGAAAAATCCCAGCAGTGCCAGCAGCCACGTCGCGGTCGTGGGATGATTGTTCATGGTGTAAGGCCGGATGGCCTGGACGAACAGCGCGAAGAAGCCAAGCAGAAATCCGCGTTCTAAAATAAACGCCAGCAGTTGCCACGGCGAAGCTTTGTTTTCCATCCGCCGGGACAGCGCGAGCGGAAACGCCGCGCCCATGGCAAACAGGAAAAAGGGGAAAACCAGGTCCACCCACGAAATGCCGGGCAAGGTGCCAATCCACTCGAAATGGGGTGGCGGTTCCTGCGCGTGATACATCCAGCTCGGCAGCGCATGCTCGTTGAACGGCAGTTGGCCAGACAAGAGCATGGCCAAGATGGCGAGTCCGCGCAGCGCATCGAGCGCAAGGGCGCGGTTGGCGGAAATGACGCTGGAACTGTTGGTCATGGAAGGTTCCAAAGCCAGCGGTGGTAGGTGTTCAGACTTTGCCGAATTTCCTCATCGCGGCGAAGGACCGGCGCATCGTGCCCATCGGGTCTTTGCTCGATTCGTGCTCCATGACATACCATTGCGTGCCGCCGCGACTTTCGCACCATTCAAATATGCCGGTCCAATTGGTTTTGTCCTCCCCGACGACGGCTTCCGGCCCGGCGCCGTTGGGCTTGAGATGAATGGTGCGCGTGCGACCGGGAAATTTTTTCAATTCCGTGAGCGGGTCGCCGCCGCCGTCGTAACAGTTGCTGGTGTCGAGTTGGAGGATGACTGCCGATTTGGTGTTTTCACCGAAAATTTCCCACGGCATTTCGCCCTCGACGGGGTGAAAATCGTGCCAGTGCGAATGGTAACCGATGGAAAGTCCGAGCGGCTGGAGCTGGTCGGCGAGGTCGTTGAATTCCTTCGCCCGGTCCAGCCAGGCCTGCCGCGTCTTGCCGCTCATGTCCGGCACGATGATGAAATGGTTGCCGATGATCTGGTTGAATTCGATCGTCTCCTGGAGTTTGTCCGGCTGCACCATCTCGTGCGGCGTGTGCGAGCCGCAGGCCACGATGCCGTCGTTGTCAAGCATCTGGCGGATTTCCTTGGCGGAACGCCCCCAGTAGCCGGCGAACTCGACGGCCGCATAACCCATTTGCGCAATCCCGGCAATCGTGCCGGGAAAATCGGTTTTGCAGTTCTCGCGCACGGAATAAAGCTGGACGCCGACGGGAATCTTCTTTTTCGCGGAGCGGCAACTTTTGTTCGTCGCGCAACCGGCCAGGCCGAGCGACGCGCCAGCCAGTCCCAGCGCGGAGAGTTGAAGGAATTCGCGGCGGCGAAGTGGTTTTTGATTTTTCATGGTTGATTTTTTCAGGCAGTCCGCAGACCGGGCAGATGCCACGGCTTGCGATATTTCACGGTGACGAGACGATTGGCCTGGGGGTCGTCCACGACTTTTTCCGCGGCGTTGTCCCAGACAATCCTGTGGTCGGTGCGAAAGGCGATGTTGCCGAGATGCGCGAGCGTGGAGACCCGCTGGCTGATTTCGGGGTTCAGCACCGGCTGCTGGCGCGACTTGCAGCAATCCAGAAAATTCCGCACATGCGGCTTGCGCGGGTCTTCGCCGGTCGAATGATGGCGCTGCGACGGGATGTTGGCCCGCTTCGGCTCGGTGACCAGCTCCCAGCCGGTGTCGTTGAGGATGATGTTGCCCTCGGTGCCGTGCCATTCGATGCCCCACGAGCGGCCGTTCAAGCCGTTGTTCAATCCGGCGCGATGTTCCCAGATGAATTGATAACTGGGAAATTCATACAGGGCGACGAGCGAATCGGGCGTTTCGGAATCGTCGTCGAACATAAATTTTCCACCGATGGCGCTGACTGATTTTGGATTCTCGGCCGGCAATCCCATCTCGGCCATGTTAATCAAATGCACGCCCCAATCGGTCATCAGGCCGCCGGCGTAATCCCAGAACCAGCGGAAGTTGAAATGAAAACGGTTCTTGTTGAACTCGTGGAAGGGTGCCGGGCCGAGCCAGAAATCATAATCCACACCCGGCGGCACCGGGCTGTCGGGCACATGGCCGATGCTCGGCAACCAGTCGAGAAACGCCCACGCCCGCGCCAGATGGACCTTGCCGAGTTTGCCGGAGCGGATGAGGTCCGTGGCCTCGATGATATGCGCCGAACTGCGCCATTGCGAACCCATCTGCACCACGCGGTTGTAACGCTGGGCGGCGTCCACCATGACGCGGCCCTCGGCAATCGTCTTGGCCAGCGGCTTCTCGGTGTAAATATCCTTGCCCGCCTGCGCGGCCATGACCATCGGCAGTGCGTGCCAATGATCCGGCGTGGCGATCACAACAATGTCCACGTCCTTGCGGTCGAGGACGCGGCGGAAATCTTTGACCGTGTCCGGCTTTTTGTCCCGCGTGTCCTGGCAGATTTGAACCCCCTTGGCGAGTTGTGCGTCATCCACGTCGCAGATGACCGCGCAGTCAATTTCCGGGTTCAGGAAGAAACATTTCAGATCTACCTGCCCCTGGCCGCCGCAGCCGATGAGGCCGAGGCGGATTTTGCCGTTCGCGCCCGGTTCATCCGCACGGGCGCTGCGAATGAAGGGCGAACCCAAAGCACCCACCGCCAGGGTCGCGAGGGCGCTTTTTCCAATGAAATGCCTGCGTGTTAGATTTTGCATTTCTCAAAAATGCTGCCGCCAGTTTTAGCTGGCGGCAGCTTGCTAAACAAACCAGCAAAGCACAATCCGGATTTATTGGGCGACAATGCGGTAAAACTTCGCGGAGCCACTCAACGAACTGTTCGTGTAAGACAACGTGCCCGATGACGAAACCGGAATTGACGGCCCAACATTGGACCAGGCCCCGGCCAATGAATCAGCGGTTTGGACCTGATAGGTATGTCCGATGATGGTCTGCCAGGTAAAAATCTGCTGGTTGTTTGTGTAGGTGGATACGATGCCGAACGGCAGGAGCGGGAGGCTGTATTGCAAAGCGATGATTCCGTTGTTGGCATCGAGCGAAAAGATGTATGGGAATTTGACGGTGGTGGCGGCATTCCCATTGATATTGGGGTTATTAGTTGGGAAGAACGCCTGATAATAAGATTCGGGCGGGAATCCCAGAGTCGGAATTTGGAACAACTCCAGATCGTTGGGAGTGTCACCTACATTCACGCCAGCCAGAATGTTATTGGAAACATCCAGACCTATGCCGCATAGTAGATCTAGTGATCCCGCGCTTGCCGTGGTGGAGTAATCCTGAATGACGATTCCGGTTCCGGTGGTCAGGTCATATTGAATCTGACGAAGGTCGTAGCCGGGACTTTTAGTCCAGAAGGTGTTGCCCTGTCCCCAAGCGACACCCAGATAAGAGAAACCATCCGGAACATTGCTCACCACAATGGTGGTGGGAGTAAAGTTAATGCCGTCGGTCGTGGTGAGAATCGCCACGTTGGTTCCGGGACCGGTGCCGTATTCTAGGTTCCCGCCGGAATCGTAGAAGCTTTCATAGGTGCCGAGCAGAATTTGGGTGTTCGGGCCCGCACCGCGCACCGCCATGCTGTCACCCCAGCGATCGCCTCCGGAGTAGGTGCCGGATCCAGGAACTAAATAATTGCCCGGATCGCCGGTGAACGCGGCTTCAAAGGTGTTGGTGGGATTGAGGCTGCCATCCGCGTTTGTCGCACTGACGACCCCATCAAAACGGGTGATGGAAAAATCAGTTTCGCCCGGGATAGCCGTGTCACTGCTGGGATTATAGGATGAAACATTGCAGCAATAGACCACGCCATCATCGGCTACAACCACCTGGCCCAATGGGAAGATACTGCCCTCCGGCAGACCGGTCTCAGGAGTGGTGATCATAAATTTAAATTGGCCGTTGGTGGCGTTAAGCGCGTAAATCTGGGCTGCGGAATGTTCGGCCAGCAGCACGCTCATGGTCTTCGGATCAAAGGCCAGTCCGCGCGTGTTATAGCTGGTATCCAGATAAGGTTCGGAATTATCCGCTGCGAGACTCCAGAGATTGGTGACATAAGCACTGCTCCCTAGCGGCACGCTCACCGTCAATTGCACCACGGCTGAATTGGTGGTGCCCGCCGTGTTGCTCACAATGCAGTCATACCAGCCGGAAGCTGTCGTGGTCAGGGGGCTGATGGTATAAGTATTGATGTTTGTCGCCACAAAAACAGTGGTGGCCGTCGCCGGATTGCTAACGGTGTTATACTGCCAGTAATAGATCAAAGGCGCCGTGCCGGCGGCGGTAATGCTGAAGGTGAACGAGCCGAGATTGGTATAAACGCTGCCGCCAACCGGCTGGGCGCTAATGACCGGAGCTTGAGCGGCTGGAACAAAGGTAAGCGAAAAGCCCCAGACACCGTTGTTCGAGTCCAACACATAGATCGCGTTGGTTTTGCCTGGTCCGCCGAGCGCCACTCCCCCGGTAAAATTGCCATTGGCATTGGTATGCGTGGTAGTCGTCGTTCCTACGCTGTTGGCAGTCGGGAAACTGGAAATATCGTAAAGACCGAGCGTCGTTGACCCTGCAGAACTCAAAATCTGTCCGTAATCGGCCAAAAGCTTGCCGGCCGGGCTGTATGAAAACAGATAAACATCGCTGCCAGCGCCGTTGGGCAGGGTAGTGTTGGTCGCTATGACCGATGCCGCCACCGGGCTGCTCAAGCTGGCAAAATTGGCCGGGAACTGAATCAGGTAAGTCGAAGTGCCAACACCCGGTCTGAAAAGAATGTGGGTGCTGTCAATGAACGCCACGCCATGCTGGGGGCCGTTATCCACGGACGGGGTAGGAAGACCGGAAATAGAGATCAGGGTGGGAGTGAAGGTTTGTCCATCGGTCGTGCTGAACAAAAGCATGTTATTGGTTGAATGCGTGCTGGTGCCAGTGTTAATCGGCAACACAATCAACGTATTGATTCCTCCACCGTATATGGCGAAACTGTCACCCACGCGCTGGCCTTGCACCGCCGCGAGACTTGTGGCATCACTGCCGCTCTGGACGTAGCACTGACGCTGGAGAGATTGCCAGTTCGTCCATGAATAAATATTAAGATTGGCTGAGCTCACGCCGTTGGCAAGAGGAACACCGTAGATGACCCCGTCGTCAGCAACGCCGACATTGTAGGGCGTGATGCTTATGTTGGGAAAATTGTTGGCAATGACGGTTCCAGAGGTGGCATCCAACACTGAGATCGCCAGCGTCGAGGTGGTCCTGCCGGCGATATAGACCAGATTGGAAACCGCGTCGTAAGCAAGACCGCGATTGTTGTTGTCATTGACCAGATTGGCGGTTCCTATGCCCGCATACCACAAGTTGGTCATGAGGTAATTTTGCGCGCTGGCCAGATCCGTCAGGCCGAAAAACGCACAAGTGGCAAGCAGGATCAGGGTTGCCCGACAGGTCAAGCAACTGAACCATCGGGATGGATTTGCTGTTTTTTGGTATTTCATAGGCTTACTGGGTTTTTGAATTTTGGGTTGGTTGTTGTCTAATGGTGAAATTGAAATCATCGGTGATAGGAAGTTTGTTGGATGCTGGTTGGTGCATATTTGATGCAATGGTTTAATATTGGATGATGGGAAAGGTCGCCCGCAATCGCGGCAAGTCCTGATCCGTCGCGTTGCTGACTTCCGCATTCCATCCGGGACCGGGAGAGCTGGTTATTGGCATGGGATCCGCTATCGCGTTTCCTTGGGCGATGAAGGGTGACAGCCATTTCCAAAACTCAGCGTGTCCGTCGGCAAAACTGAGCACTCCGCCACCCGTGTTGTGGCGATTCGTGGGAAGTTTGTAGTAAGTGTAACCGTTTGTGTAGCATGGGAATTCGTTGTTATCAATGCTGTTGGCTGAAACATCAATAAAGACCGACGCCTGCGAGGGTCCCGGGCTTAGAATGGCACTTAATTTATAAAAGCTGCCATTCGAGGGAACGGTGTCTGCATTGTCGTTTACCCAGTTCATGCCACAACTAATGGAGTAACTCCGGTCGCGCAGAACGGGTGGGTTGTTGGCCAGGGCAGTATCCGTTGGACAATGGTAGATGGCAGCATTGTTGTTATACGCGAAGAGCGGGCCGTTTATTATTGCCAAGGCATTGGCCATAGCATAGGAAGTGCTTTCCACGCGAGCACTGCCATTCCATGTGCCCACGCCCAGTTTGCTGCCGGCGGTGACCCAGGCTTTCAACCCACAAGTAGGGTTCCCATTGCTGTGGTTGTTGGCCAACTCATCATTGGAGTCGTTGGCATAAATAGTCCAAGCGAGGACCAATTGTTTGGTGTTATTGATGCATTGAGCGGTCTGCGCTTTTTTTTGGGCTGCGGCCAGCGCGGGCAGCAGGATCGCCGCCAGAATGGCGATGATGGCGATGACCACCAATAGCTCAATCAACGTGAACCCGCCTGGTTTGAACACGGGGCCGCGATTGCTTTTGACGTTCATCGGTTGGCCAACTTTGTTTGGGTTTGGTTTATGCCCACCAGTACAAAGGTTAGTGAAATACTAACCGTTGGATTCAAGGTTGGCAATAGCCAATTTGGGGGGCAAAATTGACTTGGCGAACCCGATGAAGGCCTTTGTTCATCTCCCTGTAAACATCAACAGATTCAGGGCAACAACAAAACACGGTAGTAACGGCTTGGGAAAGTCGCTGCGTTTGTATCAGTCAAATTGCAGGGCAAAGCCACAGGCGCGTTCGTCAGCAAGTTTATCCAGCCAGCGGGATTGGCTGAGGTTGGTGTTTCCCTGAAGAATGTAATCCGGTCCAGCCGGCCCGGACACCTGCAATTGGAATCAGGCGTTGCTCATGGAGAAGGCATTAACCGCAATGGCTCCGAGTGGGGTTACGACAATTGCGAAAGCCTGCGTATCACTGAGTGGCGGCGAACCGCTGTCAGAGACACGCACCTGGACATTCTGCGTCGTGCCGGCGCTGGCTACCGGCGCGCGCCAATTGAAAATTCCGCTGCTTGCCCCGATGCTGGCGCCGGCAGGTGCAAGGGGATTATTAAAGGTGAGAGGATTGTTGCCATTCGTATCGGTGGCGCTGGCGGTGAAGCTGATTGTTTGTCCCGCGTTAACCGCTTAAGGGATTGAATTATGGCTTCCATGAAACTTGCTGGTTAACAATACTTGAAGCGCGGCGGAGCGGAATCCCCCGTATCGGGGGTTTCCCAAAATGGCTGCGGCGTGCAGAATCCGCAAAAGCCTGTCCCCGAACTCAGCTTTTAGACAAAAATGAAAACGCATAAAAAATATTTCTCCAGACTGCCAATTGCCGTGCCGCTCTGCGCCGGTCTGCTCGCGGGTTTGATTTCACTTTGTGGCTGTGCGGGCGAGCGGGGATCATCCGACGCCCGCTCGTGGTCGCGGCAGAATTGGGAAAGCCAGCATCGCACCTGGCGCGGCGTCCATTTCTGGCTCGACCGCGAATCCGCCGCGCGGGAGTTGATCAACACGTTGCCCCGGCTCGCCGCCGACGGTGTCAACGTGGTCGTCGTCGAGGTGAATTACAGCTTTGAATTTCAGTCGCACCCGGAACTGCGGAACCGCCATTTCATCACCCGCGCCACGGCGCACGAACTGGCCGCCGCCGCGCGACGGTGCGGCATCCGGCTCATTCCTGAATTCAACTGCCTCGGCCACCAGTCGTTCGGCGGCAGAATCGGGCCGCTGCTGCGGCTTCACCCGGAATTCAACGAAGCTCCTTCGCTCACGCTGGCAAATACAAATATCTATTGCCTCGAATGGTGCCCGCAGGCGCCGGGCCTGAATGAAATTGTTTTTTCGTTGATTGACGACATGGCCGAGGCCTTCGAAGCGGACGCCTTTCACGTCGGCATGGATGAAGTTTATCTCCTCGGCTCCGGCGAATGTCCGCTCTGCCGCGGAAAAAATCCCGCCGAACTTTACGCGGCGCAGGTCAACGCGCTGCACCGGCACATCGTCGGCGAGAAAAAAATGCGGATGCTCATGTGGGCCGACCGCGTCATCGGGCCGAAATATCAAGGTTACTCGCGATTCGACAATGCGAGCAATAACTTGAGTGCGGCGATTGATTTGATTCCCAAGGACATCGTGATGTGCGACTGGCATTACGAGTGGAAGAAAAGTTACCCCTCGGTGCCGTATCTCATCAGCAAAGGTTTTCGCGTGTGGCCGTCCGGCTTTGAACCGCTGGCGGCGACGCGCGCCTTCAGCGATTACGCCCGGAGTTTGAAGAGCGACCGGGTCATCGGCTATCTCGCGACAACCTGGAATGAGACGAGCATCAGCGGGTCGCCAGACTGGCCGCCGATCAAAGAAATCATTCCGCGCTGGCGCGATTCAGCAAAGTAAATTCAACGTCCGGCATCCGCCGGCGCTGCGGTCTTCGGCGGATGGAAAAACAAGGCCAGCGCCGTCGCCGCCACCAGGCCGCAAATCATCGGCACGAGAAACAGGCCGTGGAAATTCGTCACGCCGGCCTGCGCGAAAACTTTCTGGCCGAGATACGGGCAAAGCGAATTGGCCAGCAGCGCGCCGAGGCCGAGAATCATCACGTTGAACAAACCCTGCGCGCTGGCCCGCGCGTCCCTGGGAAAATAGGCGTCCACAAAAATATAGACCGTCGCAAAGAAAAACGCGTAGCAGATGCCGTGGAGGATTTGCACGGCGATGATGAGCCACGGGAGCTGCGGGAAAAAGGCGTACACCGCGAATCGCGCCGCGTGGCCGAGGATGCCGACGATCAGCGTCGCGCGCCAGCCGAGCCGCTTGAGCGTCGCGCCGAGAATGAACATCGTCGAAATTTCTGCGATTTGCCCGATGCTCATCACCGGCATGATCCAGTTGCCGGGAATGCCCACGCCGCCCGCCGCCTGGTCCGCGCCGAGAAAACTTCCCGTCCAGTTGAAATAACAATTGTGGACGAACGAATCCACCAGCGTCACCAGCCATAACACCAGCACGAATGGATGCTTCAACAATTTCAACGCCTCCAGCCACGCGAGTTTCTCCGCGCCGTTGCCGGATTTCTTTGGCGGCGTGTGCGGCAGCACAAAACTGAATGCCGCCAGCGCGAGCGACGCGATTCCGGCCACCGCATAAGTCCACGCCGTCGCCGCCTTCAATTTGTCGCCGGTCAGACCGGAGCCGAGCACCGCGCCCAGCCAGTCCACCAGCCCGTGCGCGTTCGCCGCGTGAACCTTGTCCCAGTCCACCAGAATGAACGTGAACGGCCACGCGGCGAGAACCCAACCGATCGTCCCGCCCATGCGTACCCGGCCGAACTCCTTCTGCGAATCTTTCATGTTCGCGAACGCGATGGAGTTGACGATGGAAAGGGTCGGCACATACAGCAGACAATGCACGAGCATCAGCCCGAAAAACGGCCAGAAGGTTTTCGTGAACGCCAGGCCGAGCATTGCCAGCCCGCCGACACAGTGGCTGAACGCGAGAAATTTTTCCGCCGCGAAATTGCGGTCGCAAAACTGGTTGCTGAAAAACATGCCCACGATGGCCGCGATGGGAAACGCGTTGAGAATCCACGACTGCTCCGCCGGCGAAAATCCGAGGCCGGGCAGATAGCTGAAAATCAGCGGCAGCCACGCGCCCCAGATAAAAAATTCCAGCACCATCATCACGAAAAGTTTGAAGCGAGTATTCATGTTCGTTTGGGTTTTCAGGTTTCAGATTTTGACCGCCCGGCCGGTGCGAACGGATTTTTCCTCGGCCTCACAAATTTCCAGCGCCGTCACTGCGTCGTGCGCCGTCACGATTTCCGGTCGTCGTCTGCGCGCCACGCAATCAACGAAGTAGCGAATCTCCGCGTCGTAACCGTCGCCGCTTTCAAGTTTGATTATCTGCGATTTTTTCCCGGCCTCGTCCACACGCAACGCGCCGCCGCCGCGCGCCAGGTCGAAATCCAGCGTCGCGCGCTCGCACAGCATCGTAAAGCCCATGTTGAAGCCGGACGCCAGCAGCCAGCTCCCCTCGGCGCTCACCGCCGGGCCGCGGGGAAAATGATATTGCGTGACGACGTGATTGATCGGGCCGTCCGCGCCGGCCACGCCGGTGGAAAAAACACTGCGCGGCCGGCCAAAAAGAAAATTCACGAAGTCCGTGTCGTGGATGTGCAAATCAAACAGCGCGCCGCCCGTGTGCGTTCCCGCCGCGCTCCACGCGGGCATTTCGGAAAGCCGCCGGAAATTCGCCGCCAGCACCGCGCCGTAAGTTTTTTCGGCAACGACTTTTTTCAGCCACCCCCAGCCCGGCCAGAACCGCATGCACATCGCCGGCATCAGAAATGTCTTTGCCGCGGCAGCCACTCTCAAAACCTTCCGCGCGTCGGGGGAATTTTGCGCCAGCGGTTTTTCGCAAAGCACATTTTTGCCCGCCCTGAGCGACGCGATGGCCTGCGCCGGGTGCAGGGTGGTAGGCGTGCAGATGTCCACGAGTTCCAAGTCGCGATCGGCCAGCAGTTCATCGAACTCGCGATAAACCTTTACCCGCGTCCCAAGCCGGATGTCGCCGGACTTTTTGATGTTGCCGGCGACGCCGCGCAGCACGCCGTTTTCCGGCAGGCGCACGGCATCGCACACCGCGACGACGCGCGCCTTGGGATGGTTCAAGTAAGCGCGCAGGTGCGTGACGCCCATGAACCCGAGGCCGGCGACGCCCACGTTCACGCGCCGGGAATTTTTTGATGGCATGGTCAATTTAATTTTGCAATTGCCGCAAAACCAGCTCGCGCGCCGAGACAATGTCCGCCACGCGCTGGTCGCCGGCCTCGCGCTCGATGACGAGGTTGCCGGTGAAATGCAATTCGCGCAACGCCGCAAAAAAAGCCGGCCAGTCCACCTCGCCGGAGCCGGCCGCGACTTCCGTGCCCCAGGTGCCGGGAATTTTCGTGCGCCGCGCGTCCTTGACGTGAACCTGCCGCAGCCACGGCGACAGCACGCGCAGCGCCTCGACCGGATTACCCTTGTCGTAAAGAATCATGTTCGCCGGGTCAAAATTCACACCAACGTTCGGGCGGTTCAACTCCTTCAAAAATGCCGCGAGCGCGGGGGCCGTTTCCTGGCCGGTTTCCAAACCGAGCGTGATTTTTTTCGCCGCAAAAATATCCGCCACGGTGCGCAGCCGTTCCACCATTTTGGCGAACGCCGGATCGGTTTTTTCGTGCGGCAGAAAACCGGCATGGAACGTCACGAGCTGCAGGCCCAGCTTCGCGGAAATTTTCGCGATCGCCCGGATGGATTCCAGATTTTTCCCCCAAGTCGCATCCGGCGCGACGCCGCCGGTCGCGCGGATGGTTTCCAGCGTGGAATAATTTTCGCCGAGGCAGCCGAACATTCCGGAAACAATCTCAATTTTATGCTGCTGCAACAGCGTTTCGGTTTCGCCCCAGGTTGCCGGCGACTCGCGCAACGGGTCGAGCGCCAGTTGAACGCGCCGGACGCCGGTGGCCGACAATTTTTCAACCAGCTCGCGCGGGTTCGCGGCCTGCAGCGACCAACTGCAAACGGCGACACGCCCGGCGGCGCTGGTTTGATTCTGATTCATTGGTTCGCGCAATTTTTTTAGGTAGGCCGCGCGGCTCGGTGTCCAGTTCTCCGCCGCACGCGGCGAAAGGAGCGGCGCGGAGTCCGCCCCAGAATTGTTTTGGCGCCGCTGACTGGGTCCACTTTTCTGTACGACTCATGAGTCAGTCCGGCGGCTGGGTTTATGTTAGTTTGTGGTTCTGGTTTTGTCCATCCCTGTCGTTGGTAAAAACTCCATCACACGGCGAGGAGCAGGAGAGAGGTGAGTCACTTGAGCGGGAGTTGGCAAGCAGTGGGTACGCGATCCTGCCAACAGCGCCACAGGATGCGTTGCCATTTGAAGGCCAAGGCACGGAAGGCGGCATGGCGGCCTTTGCCACGCTGGAGTTGCATTTGGTAATAGCACTGGGCCCAGACACAAAAGGAAAGCGACGTGCGCGCCAGTTCGTGGAAGGTTTGGCGCAGGAACTTGGGACAAGCCCAGCGCATGTGGATCCAGACGCTCCGACCACTGGCTTGCTTGACCGGGGCAATGCCACTATAGGCAGCCATCTCATAGCTGCTTTCAAACCGGTCCCGTTGCGTGCCCTACGCCGCCGCCAACCGCGGGGCCAAGGCCGCCCCGGCACCCGGAAAGCTCTCCCGGATTCCGTAATCAGCATGCGCGGCAAAGAGTGCGGCAATCTACTGGTCATACGCCGTCAAGATGGCGGGCAGCGCCGCCAATTCGCGGGCCACACTTTTGACCAGCAGCGACTGGGCGGTCACCACGGCCGCATCGGTGGTCAGCGGCTTGGCATGAGCGAGCCATTGCAGGATACTCAAAGCCCAACGGGACGATGTTGTTCAATCCCTGATGCGGTCGTTGCTGGTTGTGATGGTGTTCAATCTGCTTGAGCACGTGTCACAAATGTCCTGTACCCAAGAGAATCAGCTGGTCCAGCGTTTCCCTGGTCTCCCGCACGAACCGCTCCGCTTAAGCGTTGCACATCGGTGATTGCGGTGGCGTCGGGATGACCTTGATTCCCGTCGGGCGCAGCACGGCATCGAGCGGGAAAAAGGCACCGTCGCGATCATGAATCAGATAGGACGGTTGACCATCGCTTTCGCCGATCCGCAGGGAGAAATTCCGAGCCTGCTGTTGCATCCAGCGGGCTTCTGGCTGCGGAGTACAAGCGGCGAACCGCACACGGCGCGTGCCCAAATGGATGAAGAACAGCGTGTAATAGGTGACCAACCCCGACCAGGTCCAGACTTCCTCGGTGAAGAAATCAGCCGCCCAGGTAACCTCCAGATGCGCCTGAATAAATTGCTTCCAGGACAGTCCCTTCCGATATGGACTCGGTGGCATTCCATGTTTCTTCATCAGGTCACGGACGCAGGACGGCGAGAGCTCCTGTTCGAGTCTCCTCAGCTCGCCGGCGATCCGGACGTAGCCCCAAGCATTCTCACGGGCCATCCGCAGCGCCAACGCTTCCGTGGCCTTGGCTTTGGGCGGTCAGCCTGGCCGCTTGGGCGTGTTGTCAAAGGTCCATTTCCGCCGTTTCATCCGCCGGTTCCAAGCCAGTAGTGTTTCCGGGCAGACGATGGAAATGACTTCCCGCAACCGACCCTTGATGAGCAGGCCGTAGCGGACCAAGGTGCGGCGGTCCGTTTCGGTCAACGGCACTCGTTTGCCCAACTTGCTCTGCAGAATCTTATTTTCCTGTCGGAGGAAATCATTCTCCTGGGCCAGATCGTGGCTGAAAAGCTTCTGGATCTGGGTGATGAGTGGAGCGGCGGTGCGGTAAACACGGGATTTCATTCAGTCAAGTTTAGCTGACGCAAGGTCAGTTGAGGATAGGAAACGACGAAACCCGCACACTCCAACGGCATCCGAGTATTTACATAGTACAGGGCAAATCCCGCAGCACTTCCGCCCTCGAAGGTCACCGTTTTGGCGTAATGCAGTAAGAGCGATCCTGCACGGCGCTAATCATCCAATCTGGGTCGTTACCGCCGCCGACCTGCGCCAATCCCGGCTGAGTCGCCAATTTCCTCTTGGCTCTGGTTGCTCGTTTGTGTGAGCCATAATTTCTCAATTTCTTCCAAGCTTCGACCCTTGGTCTCTGGCACAGACTTCCAAAAATATAACGTTGCGACCAAGCAAATACCCGCAGTCGTGAAAAAAAACACAGGCATGCCATACTTTGCGGCGTACCAGGGGAACACCCACGCACTGAACGCGTTAGTTGCCCAGTTCGCAAAGGTGGCCAGGGACACGGCGCGGCCACGCACACGGTTTGGGAATATCTCGGGCGTCAATACCCAGATCACCGCACAGATGGACAAAGCAATGCAAGCCATATAAACGCAGATCATGCCTACAATCCAGAGGCCGACCACTTTTGAGACTGTGCCGCTGCTGCCAACGTCGGCGACCACGGAGGCATGTCTGACGCCAAATAAGAACGCCCCCCCAATCGCAGCGAGTGTAAGCGTCACCGCGCCCATTCCGCCAACCAAGAGCGGGCGGCGCCCCAAGCGGTCAATGACCAGCAGGGCGAGCACCGTAAACACCAGATTGATCAGTCCAAAGCCAACCTGCGCCAGCAGCGCCCCGGCGGCTTGGAATCCCGCCGCCATCAGGATCTTGGGACCATAATAGACCACGATGTTGACGCCAGAAAGTTGTCCGAAGACTGACAGCATCACACCCACCAGCAGGGCCGTGCGCAAACCGGGACGAAACAATTCACGGATTGATCCTCGTTCGAGGCCGAAGGTTGCTTTGATTTCGGCGAGTTGCCGTTCTGCTGTCAATGGACCGCTGATACGCGTCAACACCTGCACCCCGCGCGCCTCCTGTCCCGCTTGAATCAGCCAACGCGGAGTCTCTGGAACGCAGAACAACATCAGGAGAAACAAAATCGCCGGCAGCATCTCGGCGCCAAACATACCACGCCAGTACTCGCTCACCATGATCCAATGGAACGTGGCCCAGTTGCTGAAAGCTTGCGGATGGATTTGCGCAAACCGCAGGAGGAGCCAGTTTGACAGGTAGGCCAGCAGGATTCCAATCACGATGGACAATTGATAAAAAGTGACCAGCCGGCCGCGCCATTTCGGAGGGGCGAATTCGGAGATATACATTGGCGCGATCACCGAGGCCATGCCTATACCAACACCGCAGATCAAACGGGCAAGAACCAGCACGCTGAAAGTCGGTGGGATGGTGGAGTAAAGCGCCGAGAGAAGAAATAGTGCTCCTGCGCTAATCAAGACCGGCTTTCTTCCAAAGCGGTCACCCAACATGCCCGCGACTGCGGCGCCGAAAACGCACCCTACGAGCGCGGAACTGGTAAACCAGCCCACCATCAGTTCGCTAAGGGCGAACTGCTCTCGCACGCGCTCGACCGTGCCGGAGATAACTGCGGTGTCAAAGCCGAACAACAAGCCTCCCAAGGAAGCAACCAGGCAAACCAACGCCAGGTACCAGGCACTGCCTTTCCCGTGAACGGTATCCACGGTGGGCTGATTGATTGTCGCAAAATCAGGGGTGTGGTTCATGACTTTGAGCGTTGGATAAAGAGGACTGTGGTATTGAAACATGGTCCCGCTGGGTCTCCATTTCTGCCAGCCGTTGCCAGCAATACCACTGCATGCGCGGCAGATGGAAAGGGCCCTTCCACATGTTTCCCTTCAGACGTGTTGCGATGGTGCCATCGCGATGCAAATAGCCGAACCATTCGCCATAGAGCGGATCTGGGAAATGGGCGTACGCCCACTCATGCACCTGTCTATGCCAGCGTGCGTACTTCTCATCCCCCGTTAATTGATACGCCAGCAAGGTGGCGATGATTGCTTCGTTGTGCGGCCACCAAAACTTCATGTCGTGCCAATACTCGTTACCCGGCAGGCCGCGCACGTCCCGATAGTAGAAAATGCCGCCATATTCGTGATCCCAGCCCAAGACATAGGAGTAGTCAATGATCCGGCAGCCCAGCTTGATCAACTGCGGGTCGCGCTGACGCTGACGCGCTTCCTCGAGGATGAACCACCCCATCTCGAGGCTGTGGCCCGGGCAGACAAGGCGTCCCTCAAACGTGTCGCAGAATTCGCCGTTCGGCCCGACAGATTCCAAAAGGGCACCAAATTCGTCCTTGAGAAAGTCCCGTTCGACCTCGGCAATGTTCCGGTCAATGACCTCGGCACAGATCGGATCGTCCACCGCCTTACGCAATTCCTGGGCTGTGCTCGTCAGTATCATGGGCATGGCCAGGCCTTTCAACGGGCGCACCGTGAAATTCACCTTCGCGGGTAGCAATCCGGGAGTTGTGTGATATTTCAACATCAACCGAAACAAGTCGAGCGCCTGTTGCTTGTAAAGCAATTCACCCGTTGCTACTCCGTACGCAGCCAAAGCGATCACTGCAAAGCTTTCGGAAAAGAGATAGCGCCGTTTCCGCACCGGACGTCCCTCCCGGGTGACCCAAAAGAACATGCGACCATCCGTGTCGAAGCAATGATCATTAAGGAAAACGATCCCATGTTTGGCCGCCTCCAACCAGTCCAGGCGTTTTTCGACGGTGTTGTAGAGTGTGGCCAGCAACCATGCAAACCTTCCCTGGAACCAAACCGGCTTGTCCGTCTGCAAGATCGTCCCGTCTTGGTCGAAGCATGTCAGGTAGCCGCCCCATTCACGATCAATGGCGCGAGGAAGCCAGAAAGGCAACGTGTCCTTAAGCAGACCGTCGCGGTAAGTGGCGAGCAGCTTGTTGAAGTGTTCGGAAATGGGAAAGGTGTCTAACACCGGGTAGGTGGAACTCATTCGTTAATTGCCAAGTGATTCAGATCTTTATAACTGTCCCCCTGCGCGCCGGGACCTCGATAGCATGAGCCAACCGCATTAAAGCCCGGTGTGATTCCGACATCAGACAACCTTTTTGATCTCTTCACAATTGCATCCAATTGGTGGAATACTTTCATAACCTTCGCTCGGGCTTGCTGCCGGTGCCGCCACCAATGACGGATTTACGTCATTGCTGAATTTGGCGACATGCATTTGCGGATTCTGCACGCCGCGGCCATTTTTGGAAAACCCCCAATATGGGGGATTCCGCTCCGCCCCGCTTCAAGTATTGTTAAACAGCAACATTCATGGAAGTCAATATTCAATTGAACGCGGAGATGGCGGCGGGCACGTTGACGGCGTTTTGCGTCGCGCAAAAAGCGTTGCCGCGCGAAGTACGGAATCAAGCCGGTCTGCTGAAAGATTTTCAGAAGCTCCTGCGACACGACGGCGTGCCGCTCGCATGGCCGAAGGGAGTCCGGCCGGTTTGAAGTCTAACTGCGAAAGGAACTCGATTATTGTCACTAACCTACACGACCGATACACTGGGTTGAAATCATGCAGAATTTTCATTTATCGAATGAGGCCGGGCGTTCAGTGGAGACGAAGATGAACCGACGGAATTTCCTTTACGCCTTGGGTGCGAGCGGAGCTATGCTAGGAGCCTTGCCGCAAACGATGAAATTATGGCCTGCCTCCCCGGTAATCAAACCGATTTCGGGAAGCTGGTTTGAATTTCAACACCACGCTACCGTTGAAGGGGTTGATTGGAATCCCATGTGCGCCCGCTTCACGTGCCAGCAGTGGGATGCCAAAATCAAAGAAATCGCGGACGTGGGGATGGAATATCTGGTGCTCATGGCAACCGCTCTCTATTACCGGTCCTTTTCGCCCACGAAAATCTTTCCGGAATGGCAATTGGCTTGCCCTGATCCGATGGAAGCGGTTCTCTCGGCGGCGGACAACTACGGCGTTAAATTCTTTATTGGCGGAGGCTTCTACGGTGATTGGCAAAGTTCCAATATCATTTCTGATCCGATTGCCGCCAAGAAGCGCCTGCAGGCCATCGAGCAAATCACAAAACTCTACAGCCACCATCGCAGCTTTTGCGGTTGGTACTGGCCAAATGAGGCATTCATCAACCGGCACTATTCCGAGGAGTTCATTCGATATGTCAATACCTCCTCGCGACTCGCCCGCCAGTTGACACCCCAGGCGCGCATTTTGATCGCCCCGTACGGGACGCGGGTAGCCGTCCCCGACGACAAATATGTGCGGCAGTTGGAGTCACTGGATGTTGACATCATCGCGTATCAGGACGAGGTCGGCGTCCGCAAATCGGCGGTGGAAGAGACACCAGCCTTCTACGAGAGGTTGAGGAAGGCTCATGACCGCGCTCAACGGGCCGCGATCTGGGCAGATGTTGAAATTTTCCAGTTTGAGGGGGCCGTTTACAAGAGCGCGTTGCTTCCTGCTCCCTTTCAACGTGTCCTTCGGCAATTGGAGGCTGTTTCGCCATGGGTTGACAAGATATTGGTCTATCAGTATCAGGGCATGATGAACAAACCCGGTTCAGCAGCTTTTTGCGGGTCTCCCGAATCAACCGAGCTCTACACGGCGTACGTGAACTGGCTCAAAACCCGCAAGCAGGGAGCGCTATCTTAGCGGAACAATGTATTTGGCGTGCAAGGACGCAGTGAAAGTAGCCGGCTTGGAGGGGCGCGCTGTTGGCAAACTCAAAGCGTTACCTCTGATGAAATATGTGGGCTGCCTTTGCCGGCACACGGTCGGAAGACATACGCAGGGCGCGACCATGAACCTTCAATCGTGGCCTTGTGGTTGGCAAAAACTCCGTACCTTTGATTCTTGCTGGTAGATAGGAGCTTGTGTTGCGGCTCCTCGCGTCCAAGGTCCTTTTCCCTGACCAGTTCTCTCCGCGTCGAACTGAGCCTGGTGCGTCAGTTTCCAATTTGATTACCGAAACGCCCAGCAGATCGGTCGAAGCCAGCGCCGGTTGAGACTCGATTAGGGCACTGCGACCGCGTAGGATTCCACGACCGACGGCAATGCCGGCTGAACAAACTGAACCAAACGCACAAGTCGCCAGTGTTCCGCAAGAGCTCACGGGGCAGCCTCGTCGCGTGGTCGTAGGCCGCGTGACCTGGCGCGACACCTTCGCCGCGCTGAAACATCGCAATTATCGCTTGTTCTTCGTCGGTCAACTCGTGTCACTCATCGGGACATGGATGCAGAGCACCGCCCAAGGCTGGCTGGTCTATCAGTTGACTGGCTCCAAAGTTCTGTTGGGCACCGTGGCCGCCGTCGGGTCGTTGCCCCTGCTGCTGCTCTCCGTCTGGGGCGGCTCCGTGGCCGATCGGCATCCCAAGCGCACCGTGGTTTGCTTCACGCAGAACGGGATGATGCTGCTGGCGTTCGGGTATGCGGCGCTAGTGGGGAGCGGGCACATTCGGCCTTGGCACATCCTCGTGCTGGCGGGGCTGGGCGGCGTGGCGATGGCCTTCGACATGCCCTCGCGGCAGGCGTTCATGGTGGAGATGACCAGCCGCGAAGACCTGATGAATGCGGTGTCGCTTAATAGTTCCATCGTCAATGGCGCACGGGTGGTCGGCCCGGCCGTGGCGGGTTTCCTCATAGCGCATGTGGGCATGACTTGGTGCTTCCTCCTGAACGGCCTCAGTTTCATCGCGGTCATCGCTGGACTGTTGATGATGCGCCTGCCCAAGTTTGTGCCCTCGGCGGAACCGCACTCAACCGGACGGCATGTCCTTGAAGGCTTGGCCTATGTGGCAGGCCACCGCCTTGTGCGCAACTTGCTGCTGCTCTTTGGCGTGGTGGGTGTTTTTGGCTGGTCGTATTCAGTGCTGCTGCCCGCCTACGCGACGGACATTCTGCATGTCGGCGTGAGCCGTTATGGCGGTTTGCTCAGCGCCAATGGCTTTGGTGCGCTTTTGGGTGCGCTGACAGTGGCCACCTACGGCAGCCGCGTGCGGCCACGGCTGATGGTTCTGGGCGGGCTATGGTTGTTCTCGGCCATGCTGGTGCTGCTGGCCGTCGTGCGCTGGTATCCGCTGGTGCTGGTGTGCTTGGCGGCGGGCGGCTGGGGAATGCTGCTCTATTTCGCGACGACGAACACCCTCATCCAGACCAACGTGTCGCACGCGATGCGCGGGCGGGTGATGGGCATCTGGACGCTGGTGTTCGGCGGCATGATGCCCGTGGGCGGCATCGAATCAGGCTGCCTGTCGCACGCCGTGGGCGTGCCGTGGACAATTACGGTGGGGGCTTTGATTTGTGCCGGGGCCGGTCTGGTGACGTGGGGGGCCGTGCGCCGCAACCCTCCGCTCCCCGGTGGATAACCCGACTCAATGCCCGTCCGTGACCGTGTAACCGGCCCGGCGCAATTCTTCCGCCAAATACATTTCCATCTGTGTCATCGCCGCGTATGGCATTGGGTTCAGGTGCATGTAGAGTTCCGGTAGCAGGGGGATGCCGTAATGTTTCACGACTCATGCGTCCTTGATTCGAGCCAGTGCGCCAACGCGGCCTTGAGGAGCTTGCTGCACAATTGATCGCTCCAGAGCCAGAGGGCCTTGAGCGGCGGCAGCACAGCAGGTGGGTAGATGGGTTTGGGCCCGGGGCGCTTTTGGGGCGGCGCGTTGTTAAGCTTATTTGAACAATCTAACGACTGGTTGCTTCCACTTCCCAGCCGCCGCCAAGCGCGCGGTAAAGTTGCACGACCGCGAGAAGTTGGTTGAGTTGCGTTTGCACGAGCGCATTTTCAGCCGGAAAAAGCAATTGCTGCTCTTGCAAAACTTCATAGTAATCCGCGTGGCCCAGACGATAGCGTTCCATCGAAATTTTCACGGCTTCCTTGTAAGCATCCACGGCACGGCTTTGTTGCGTGCGCGCGTCGGCTAGTTTTTCACGAGAAATCAACGCATCGGAAATTTCCCGAAACGCATTCAGCACGGCGGCTTGGTATTGCAACGCAAATTGTTCGCGCGCGGCGTGGGCTTGCGCGTATTGCGCCTGAAGCTGGCCGCCATGAAAGAGAGGCCCGGTCAAGCCGGCAGCCGTGCTCCACGCAACGTCGCCGCCCGAAGTGAACGCGGAAAGTTCCGGGCTGACTTCGCCGAACAATCCCGTGAGATTGAGTTGCGGAAAAAAGTTTGCGACCGCCACGCCGACTTGCGCGTTGGCAGAACGCAATTGTTGCTCGGCTTCGCGAATGTCCGGCCGCCGCTCCAGCAACGCGGACGGCAAACCAGCGGGAACCTCCGGCAACATTTGCTCTTCGAGCGAGGAGTTTCCGCGCAAAATTGCGCCGGGATTTTGTCCAAGCAAAATGCTCAATTGATTTTCCTGCATCGCGATTTGCTGTTCGAGCTCGGGAAGGGTCGCAGCCGCGGAATCCATCAGCGCTTCGGCGGACGACGTTTCCAATTCCGACGTGACGCCGCCTTGCAATCGTTCATTGAATATTTTCAAACTTTGACCGAACGAATTGGTGCTTTGTCGCGCGATTTCAAGCTGGCGATCCAGCGCAAGCAATTGAAAATAATCCTGCGCCACTTGCGCGATGAGCGAAATCATCACGTCGCGCCGCGCTTCCTGGCTCGCGAGAAATTGCGCGCGCGCAGATTCATTGAGCCGGCGGATTTGCCCCCACAAATCAATTTCCCACGAGGCGCTCGCGTCCGCGGAAAAAGCACTGCCGATCGTGCCGGTCGGCGACGGCATGTTGTTGGCGACATTTTTCGCGCGGCTGGCATTTACGGCGTAATCAAATTGCGGAAAAAATCCCGCGCGCGCTTGCGCGGCGACGGCACGCGCCTGTTCGACACGCGTGACGGCGATTCGCAAGTCGTAATTGTTTGTGAGCGCAGTGCGAATCAGATTTTGCAACGTGTCGTCGTGAAAAACCTGCCACCACGGAAGGTTGGCAAATGAGTTTGTGGTAATTTGTGTTTCACCTCGAAAAGTGGATGGCGCATTGACCCTGGGGCGTTTGTAATTTGGTCCAACGGCGCAACCAGCGAGAAACAAAACAAACCCCAGGGACACGCAGACCCAAAGTAATTCGTAAGAATAAAATCTTGTGCCTTTGCGCGTTTGTGGTGAAGGCGTTTTCATCCGTTCGGCTCCGGCGGTTTCGGCGCATCTTCTTGACGAACCTTTTTGCTGAAACGAGCGGCAAGTTTTTCGACGACTGAAAAATTGAACGGCACAATACAAGCGTCCACGAACGTCGCGCCCAACATTCCGCCGATGACAACCGTGCCGAGGGTTTGGCGCGAAACGCCGCCGGAACCGGATGCGAGCCAGAGCGGAACGCAGCCGAGAATAAACGCAAACGAAGTCATCAAAATCGGGCGCAGCCGGATGCGCCCGCCCGTCAGCGCGGCGTCGGAAATCGTCCTGCCTTTTTTGTATTCCGTTTTGGCGAAGGAAACGATGAGGATGGCATTTTTCGCGGCGAGGCCGATCAGCATGATCAAACCGATTTGCACATAAACATTGTTTTGAAATCCGCGCAGGGTCAACGCGAGGAACGCGCCTAAAATGGCCGTGGGCGTGCTGAGCAGCACGCTTATGGGTAACGACCAGCTTTCAAACTGCGCGGCGAGAATCAGAAAAACGCACAGGACTGAAAGTGAAAAAATGAGCGCAGGCGAAACGCCTGCCGCCGCCTGTTGTTCCTGAAACGACATGCCGAAATAATCATGGCCCATTCCCGATGGCATCGTTTGCGCGAAAACTTCCTCGAGCGCCTTGGTCGCCTGGCCGGAGCTATAACCAGGTGCCGCCGAGCCGTTGATTTGCGCGCACGGATATTCGTTATAGTGCATGACGAATTCCGGCCCGGTGCGATGTTGAATTTCCGTGAACGCCGAGAGCGGAACGGGTTGTCCCTGATTGTTGCGCACATAAAACTGCAAGAGATTTTCGGCGCGGGTGCGATATTGATCCTCGGCTTCAAGATAGACCTGCCATTGCCGCCCGAAGCGGTTGAAATAATTCACAAAATATCCGCCCATGAACGTTTGCAGCGTGTTATAAACGTCGTTGAGCGGAACGCCCAGTTTCAAAACTTTTTCACGGTCCACTTTGGCGAACACTTGCGGCACGCTCGGCAAATACGTCGTGAGCAGGCCGGCCAGTTCGGGACGTTTCCGCGCGGCGTCCATGAACTTGTCCAGATTTTGCGTGAGAAATGAAAAGTCTTGACTGCCAGAGCGGTCTTCCAGAATGAAAGTAAAACCACCAGACGTGCCGACGCCGGGAATGGCCGGCGGCGGAAATGCGGACGCCGTCGCTTCGGGCAATTTGGCCAATTCGGTGTTGATGTGTTTTCGAATCGCCAGAAATTGTTCGTCGGATTTTGTCCGTTCGCTCCACGGCTTGAGTGTCACGAAAAAGAACGCGTTGTAGGTGGCCTGCACCTGGCTCAACAAACTGAAGCCCTCGACAGTCGTGTAATATTTTACGCCCGGCGTGTTTTTCAAAATGTCCTCGATCTTTTTGCAGACGGCATCGGTGCGTTCGAGCGACGCGGCGTAGGGCAATTGCGCGACGACGTAGGCGTAACCTTGATCTTCTTCCGGCACGAATGCGGTCGGCAACCGCGCGCCGAGCAAAATCGCAATGGTCAGAATCGTCACGAGCATGATCACGGTGAAGACGATTTTGCGAATAAGGGTGCCGGCGACTTTGAGGTAGCCGTTCCGCGCCTTGTCGAACCAGCGGTTGAACCAGTCGTAAAACTTTCCAAGCGGCCCGCGCGATTCATTTTTTGCTTTTGGCTTCAGCAATATGGCCGCGAGGGCGGGACTCAACGACAGCGCGTTGAACGTGGACAGCATGACGGAAATAACAATGGTCAGCGCGAACTGCTGGTAAAGCCGGCCCGTGATGCCCGCGATAAAAATTGTCGGAATAAAAACCGCCGCGAGAATGAGCGCGAGGGCAACGACCGGGCCGGCGACTTCTTGCATGGACTTGAGCGCGGCGTCTTTTGGCGCCATGCCTTCCTCGATGTGACGTTCAGTCGCTTCAACAACGATGATGGCATTGTCAACCACCAGACCAATCGCCAAAACCAAACCGAAGAGCGAAAGTGTGTTCAACGAAAATCCGAAAATGGGAAAAAACGCGAACGTGCCGATGAGGGAAACCGGCACGGCCAGCATGGGAATAAGCGAGGCGCGCCAGCCTTGCAGAAAAATAAAGACGACTAGGGTGACCAGAATCAGCGCGATGACAAACGTGCGCATGATGTCGTGCATGCCCTCGGAAACGGCGAGCGTGGTGTCGAGCGAAACGGCGTAATCCAAGTCGGCGGGAAAACTCTGTTTGAGTTGCGCCATGAGTTTGAGCACTTCTTTTTCATCATCGAGCGCGTTCGAGCCGGGCAATTGATAAATCGCAAGAATCGCGGATGGTTCGCCGTTTAGTCTGCCGACGATATTGTAAACTTGCGCGCCGAGTTCGACGCGCGCGACGTCTTTCAAGCGCACGATCGAGCCGTCCGGATTTTCGCGAATGATGATTTCGCCAAATTCCTTTTCCGTAACGAGCCGGCCTTGCGCGGTGATGGCATAAGTGAATTCCTGTCCGTGCGGCGTCGGCGGGCCGCCGACTTGTCCGGCGGGATTGGCGTTGTTTTGCGCGTTGATGGCGGTGATAATGTCATTAACCGTCAGATTGAGCTTCGCGAGTTGATCGGGCCTGACCCAAAAACGCATCGCGTATTGGCCCGCGCCGAAAACATTGATGTTGGAAATTCCCTTCAACTGCGTGATTTGATCCACGAGATTGATGTAGGCGTAATTGGCGAGGAACGTCGCGTCGTGCGTTCCCTTTGGCGATAAAAGGGCGATCAACATCATCGGACTCGATGGTGATTTCAACAGGGTGACGCCATATTGTTGAACGGACTGCGGCAATTGCGACGCGGCCTGGTTTTCGCGGAGTTGCGCGAGCATTTGATCAATGTTCGGATCGGTCTTCACATCGAAGTTCACGCCCATCCGCAACACGCCATTATTGGCGCTGACCGAGTACATGTAATTCATGTTGTCCACGCCGCTCATTTGTTCCTCAATCGGCGTCGCGACGGATTGCGCCAGCGTTTGCGCATCGCCGCCGAGGAACGTGGTTTGAATGCGGATTTCCGGCGGAACGATATTGGGAAATTGCGCGACCGGCAGGCTCACCATTGAAACCGCGCCGATAATCACCGTCAAAATGGCAATCACCATCGCGACAATCGGGCGGTTGATGAAAAATTTATACATGGCTGAATTGCCATCGCGCCGGAAAACTCATTCTCATTTCGGTTGGTTTGCCACCCCGGCATTCGTTTACGTTCCGGCTGGATTGGTTGGATTCGTTTCCACCCCAAACGGTTCTGGATTTACAACTGCGCCTTCTTTTGCCTTTTGTGTGCCTTCGACCACGACGCGGTCCCCGGGTTTGAGACCGTTTTCAATAAACCAATCCGAGCCAATTTGTTCGCCAACTTTCACAGACCGGATGTGCGCCTTGTTTTGATTGTCCACGACGAAAACCTGATATGTGCCCTGAAGCTCCGTCACCGCGCGTTGCGGTACCAGCAGTGCGTTGGTTAGGGTTTGCGTTTGCGCCCGCACGCGACCGTATTGGCCGGGACGCAAAATCAAATTCGCGTTGGGAAAAAGTCCGACGATTTGCAGCGTGCCGGTGTCCGGATTGACCTGCCGGTCGGCGAAGAAAAATCTTCCTTTTTGCGGGTAAACCGAACCGTCGGAAAAAATCAGTTGCAATTCAACATTGGTTTCGGCGCCGCTGCCAGCCGCGTGGTGGCGCCAGAAATTAAGATACGATTGTTCGCTGATCTGAAAATAAACCTTGATCGGGTTGAGCGTCGAAACCGTGGTGAGCACGCCGCCCGATTGTCCGACCAAATCGCCGATTTGCGCCAGCGCGATTCCCGCGAGGCCGTCAATGGGCGAAGTGATTTTGGTGAAGCCGAGATTCAACTGCGCGCTTTCAACCGCGGCCTCGTCCGCTTTGAGCTGTGCCTCGGCGGCAAGGTTCGCTTGAATTGCGTCGTCCAATTCCTCCTGGCTGATGGCTTGGTCCTTCGCGAGCGGCGTATAGCGCTTCACGTCCAATTCCGTTTTGCCCGATTGAGCCTTGTCTTGCGCAAGTTTGGCATTAGCTTGATCCAGCGCGGCTTGAAACGGGCGCGGATCAATTTGAAACAGCAAATCGCCTTTTTTCACCTCGCTGCCTTCGGCGTAGTTTTGCGTGAGTAAATAACCGGTTACTTGAGCGTGGATTTGCGCGTTCACAAATCCGTCGAGCGTGCCGATCCATTCCTCAAAAATGGGAACGTTCGTCGGTGCAAGCGTGATGACCCGAACTTCCGGCGGCGGTGGCGCCGTGGATTTTTTTTGGCAGCCGTTGGCAAACAAAAGTGCCGCCAAAATAAAAAAACCACTGCAACTCTTAAAAAAAGTTGTCGTTGGCAGAAATCCTGCATTCATAATTTATTTCTGGAATGCGGTTTTAGGGCGTTCGGCGACCGCGAGAACGCTATATCTTTGGCCGCCCTCATGTCAACAAGCCCTCGGGCGAGGTACGATCCCGCCGAGTGAAGTCGTGGATCCAGCAGGGATAAGGCCGGGGCGGCGCGCTGAGCTCTTCCAGCGTCTTCAGTTCCTCCGCCGTCAGTTCCCAGTCAACGGTTTTGAGGTAGTCGGCCGGCTGCTCAGGTTTGGTCGCCCCAATCAGCACCGAACACGCCGGGCTTCCGCAATAGATAATTCAGCGTAGCCTGCGCGATAGTGGCGTTGTGATTTCCTCCAAGGGGATGACGAAGTTGAAGCTGTGGACGATATAAGGGTCTATGTAATCGGTGCGACCCACCCTGCTGGTTCGCATGCCTTGGCGGCGGCCTCGCTTGGATTCAGATTTGTGTCCCAACGGGCAGCATTGAGGCGTTTGCCGGTTACCGCGTCAGCAGAATCCGAAACCAGCCAGTGTAGCGGCGGAATCATGCTCTCCGGAGCGATCAATTTCTGCCTGATTTCTGACGGGACTTCCTCCGGAATCATGCCGGTGAGACTGGCCCCGCCGGGGAACAAGGCATTTACGGTCACGCCGGTTCCGGCAAGGTCCTGGGCCCAGATGATCGTTTCGGATTCAAGCGCGGCCTTCGATGGCCCATAAGGCGAGAAGCCTACCCGCCGCATGGTTTCATGGTTCATCGAGATGTTGATGATTCGACCCCAGCCCCGCGCGATCATGCCGGGAGCGACGGCGCGAGCCATGTAGAATGGACCATTCACATTGGTGTCGATAATCATCCGCCAAGTCTCCGGGGTTGTTTGCCAGAAGCGGGCAGGTTCGCTCAGAAACCGTTCGGAAATGAACCGCATGCCACGACCGGCATTGTTGACGAGCACGTCAACCGGACCGAGCCGGGCTTCCACTTCATGAACGAGGGCGACGCAGTCGGTTGCGTTGCTAACGTCGGCCATAATCGGCTCGATTTGGCCCCCCGTTGCCTCCCTGGCCGCTGCCTCAATCTCATCGCGTCTCCGTGCAGCACTGATGGCCACGCGGAAACCGACACGGGCCAGGCCCAGCGCCATGGCGCGGCCCAACCCGCGGCCGCCGCCGGTGACAATCGCAACTTTGTCGTGGTTTTTCATAGTCGGAATTTTATGCCCCACAGACCCTGATCCTGGCAACTCTCTCCGGCGACCGGCCGCTTTCGGCCGGCCACAGATCATGGTGCCAGTTATTTCCCATCATCTGGAAAATCGGCCAGCGGGTCGAAATGAACCGGCCAGTCAAATCGCGTAAGTCCGCATTTTGTTCCCAAAATCTCCCTGTAACGCTCGCTATGGAGCTTTTTGGAACGAAAATGCTTGTTTCGTCTATGAAAAGCCGGTGGCTGGTTCAATTCGACCTTGTGGCTGGTTTTGATTCGACCGGTGACATTGCGTGCGAATTTCAGTGCGGCCTTGCCGAGAAGCAAGCGCAACGGCGGCGTTTTCGACAACGCGGCGTCAATGATGGCCTGCGCCGCTCGCACTGGATCGCCCGCCTGACAAAACAAAACACGCGCAGGGTTCGGCCGCGCGTGCGGTGAAAAAGAGGATTCAGGATTTACGGTTACGGCGTTGGAGACCCCACAGGCCGGCCAGACCCATACCCATGAGCGCACCGGCGGAAGGTTCGGGCACAGGTTGTGGTGTAAAGTCCAAACCGCGAAAAGCCTCCGTTGACCCGTTAACGGTGGCGAGTGTGTTGGCGGTGGAATCCGGACCCGCATCGGTAATTTCAATGAGATTTTTCCCGTCCTCGGTTGTGGCGTAGATGGAAGGGTCAGTACCGTTGAAATTTACAGCCAGCCCATTCATGCCAGTGCCGCTGTCGAGGGTGTAACTTAAAGTCCAGCTACCCCCGCTAAAGTCATAGCGTTGGATGCCGCCACTGGTGTTGGCAACATAGGCGATGGTCATGCTGGTGTTGAACGCGAAGTCGGAGGGGGCCGCATTGGCCAGAACAAGGGTTGGTGTGGCCGTGCCGCTGGTCGGTGTGCCGGCAATTTCATAAATACCCGTTGCGCCTTTGGCGGTGCTGTAAAAAAGATTGCCGCCGATGTCCTGGATGACCAGGCTGTTGGAACTCGTAATTTGAGCGGGTGTTCCGGTTCCTAAATAAACCGTGCCACCGGTGTTCGCAGCGCCAGCACCCCAATAGTTGCCGTTGCCGTCGCTTGCGCCGCCGCGAATGTTGTTACCGTTGTAATAGGTGGTCGTCGTGGCGATGAGTGAATAATTTCCATTTGCGTCCACGGTGGCAATGCCGCGGGGAACGCTGCTGGAGGAGGCACCCGCAACCCCGGCGGTGCCGGCGGCTACATTGTAACCTGCAAAGACCAGATATTGACCGTTGGCTGAAAGGGTCAACTGTCCTTCAGACGAAGCCGAGCCGCTGTTGACCAATGCACCGGAACCGGTGGAGGGAATCGCCAGGCTATTCACGAAACTGCCGCCCGTCGTATATTCGTCGAGGAAAATGGCAGTGCCCGCACTTGTGAGTGACGCGCTGCCATTGCCAACCTGCAGGACGGCCAAATCGCCGGGATCAAAGGATTGAGCGTGGCTGATGGCCAGAGATGACAATAACGATGCCGTGATTGCGACGATTGGATGGGTTGTTTTCATGGGTCTGTGTTGGTGTTGAATTAGTCGGAATTTTTTGCGGTTTGGTCGGTTGCGATTTCAGCCCTGGATTTCGGGAAATCACTTTGGGATTCAAAATTTGACTTCATCTCGCGGAAGACGACTCGGGCGCGCGCGCCTGGCGCAATTGCCGGTTGGATTATGCAAATAGCTGGCATTCCTGAATTGAATTCGCGCTCTTCATCTTCAATTGGATTTGGCATTAAACATACTAACAATTTGGGGACCGACTGTCAAGCCGGAAACGCGTTCGCTGGAAATTTGTTCACTGGCGTTTGAATGTCGTTCAACCAAATTTCCAACGCCGCTTGCCGGTTTTTGAAATATACCTAATTCACCAGCCGCAGGTGGAAAAAGCGTTGCGGCGAATCGCCAAAGTCATTTGTGAGCGTCAGCGTTCCGCCGGTTCCTGTCACCGGGTCCCCCATCGGCGTCCAGGTCGGCGCCGTCAGGTCGTCTTTGTATTCGAGCTGGTAAGTTTGCCCCGATACGGCCGACCAGTTCAGGAAGATGTTTGTTCCGGAAATCTGGATGCTCACCGGAACGGGCAGCGGGATACTGGCGGAGAAACTCAAATTATCTATCCCCAAGCCCTGGGCTTTGCCGGTTGAATCCGTCATTTCCCATACCAGCCACAAGGCTGCGCCTGGCGGCCAGTTGGTGATGGTCTGATCCAACACGCTCAGGTTGGTCTGATTGAGCGGCGAGGTGCCGTCCACCGCAACACCACCCGAATCGGCAGCTACGGTCGGGAAACTCACATTCAAGACCGGCAAGAATGCCGTCGCGCTGCCGGGGAAAGCAGCGGTGCCGGTTGGATCAATGAAATAATAAAATTGCAAGGTCTTGGGCACATTGGATTGACGCCATACTTCTCCGGTAAATTGAAGATTCATCCGGTTCAAAGTCAGGGTGGTTCCGTTGATGAACCGGACGCCAAAGGCGGTTCCGCCCGTCGTGCTGGTGGCGAGCAAGCCCAGCGCGCGGTTGGAGTTGCTGGGCAAACCGAAACTGATCTGACCACCCGTGGTCTGGTCGCCGTCGGTCGCGCCAAAGCGGGAAAGCAGGACGCTGGTGCCATACCAGCCGGCCAGGGCGGAGATGCCCAACCCGCCGCTGCTGCCGCTGGCAAAGGCGGGGTAGGCGAAATCATAGGGATTGGCCAAAGAATACGTGACGCCGTTGATGGTCACGGGATTGGCGGTGTTCACAGAAGCCGCTCCCGGATCGGGCAGCGAATCAAAGTTCTGGGTGTAAACCGAACCCGGCACCGCGTAATCAACGAACGAAGGCGGCGGCGTTGCCATGCCGTTGTTGGGCGCGCCAGGCGTCGCCTGGAAAAATTCCTGGCGGTTGAAGCTTTGTCCGTCGGGGAACGACCCATAGGAATCGTTGGGAAAGATGTTCTGGTAGTCCACATAGTCGAGCACCTGTTGTTGACCGTTGTTGGCGAGCCGGGTCAACGCCAGGGAACCCGTGCCGCTGGGCAGAACAAAGCTGGTGTGTAATTCATTGGTGGTGGACAGGTTCGTCTCGCCATCGGCAAAGATCACCTCAAACTGGCCGGGATTAATGACCGCGTTGCTGGGAAACGCCCACTGCAAAAGGTTGGTATAATTGTTGGCCAGATAAAGTCCGTTCAGCGAAACAACATTGGTGCTGGGGTTGTAGAGTTCCAACCAGCCGGTGTGTTGACCCGCACTGTTGGTAATGCCGGTCAGATTGTCGGCCTGTAATTCGTTGATCCACAGCGATGGGAAGGGCGTCAATGAAGCAGCAACGCTGTTCAACGTGCTGGGCGTGGCGGCTATAGTTGACGGCGCCGGATTGACGGTAGCGACAATGCCGGAGCCGGACAAACGAATTGTCAGCGGCCCACCGTTGGTGCTTTGCAGATACCAGAAGCTCAACGTGTAGGTTGCGCCTGATGTCAACGCGGGTGAAACCGTCTGCCAGATGGCGCTGCTTTGAGTGGTGCCGGCACTGGTGGAGATCACATGCAAACTGGCGTTGCCGGAATGCTTGATCGTCGTGCTCAGGACGGAACCCGCCAGATTGGTAGAAACCGTCCATGGTCCTGGGAATCCGGATTCAAAATCGCCATCGGACAAAACATTCGTTCCCGCTTCCGGCACGCTGCCCGCGACCAGTTTGATGTCGTCCACATAAACGTCGCCCGCAGATTGCAAATAAATGTAGAGCGTCGAACTCGAAGCCGTGCCGGTGGCAGTGACATAAGTCCATTGCAGCGTCACGTGCGCGTTGGTGGACACCGCCGCCCAATTGCCGACGCGCCAGTTGTCCTGATGGGGGTCAATGAGTTGCAAGGACGCGCCGGTGCCGTCGGCGTTTGTCGGCCACGGCAACTGGTTTTCGTAGGCCACTTCGGCCACCGTCACATTGCTGGAAGTGTTCAGCGCGAGGGTTCCGCTCGCCGGCAGTGTGTCGCTAAACGTGTCAAACACTGGATTGGTCGCTCCATACGCCGCCGCAAACGCCGCGCCATTCTCAGCCAAAATCAGGTAATTGGTCGGCGCGAGGATCGAACCGTTCGGGAAGGTGTAAGACAATGCTTGCAACTGCCAGCCGGACAAGTCAAACGTGGTGTTGGTAGAATTGTTGTACAGTTCGACAAACTGCGCGTTAGCGACCGCCGGAGCATACATGATTTCGTTGATGACCACCTGGCCAACCGGCGAGGCATTGGTTCCGTTATAGATGACGTTGACACTGCCGTTGTCACCTGTAATCGGCTGGCCGTTGATGTCCACCCCAACCACGCTTAAGGTATTTGTTCCGTTGACCAAAGGCATGGTGACGATCCAATTGGTCAAGGTGGTCCAGGTCAGTGGATACGCCACGCCGTTGATCCAAACCACGTCCACATTTACGGGGGCCAAGCCGGTCACATACGCCACGTTATTGCTAACGGTCGCGGTGGGGTTGACGGTAAACGACGTGGCATTCACGGCGGCCAGTTGCGCAGCGATGCTGCTTTGCGCCTGGGAAAGCCACGGCTTGATGTTCGTGTCAGGGTTTTCAACGCTGAATCCGTTTTGGGTGAACACGTTGTATTTGGCATCGAGCAAAGGCCCGCTATTGGCAACGTTGAGCGGTCCGTTGACCAGTTCCTGGAGCGCGCGCCAATACATGCGTAGAAAAGTCGGCGTGTTATAAATATCAATCATGTAAGGATCAGACTCGTCCAAGGCGAACAGATCCTGTCCCGGCCCCCACGAATCGCTGTTGCCAAACACGATGTTAAAGTCCCACATCAACAATGAATACTTGGTCCCCAATGTGCCGATATAGCCGTAAAGGTTTTGCTCGTTTGGCGAGCCGAACGCATCCCAGTTGCCGGCGGCGTGGTTGGCCGCGAACACCCGCATCCAGTTTTCCATATTGGCGATGTTCTCCAGATTGGCCACATAATTTGGCGTGCCATAAGAATTCGCCGCATCAATCAGTGAGAAGACATTGGTATAATCATTGTCTGAATCCGGCGTCCGGCGGATTTCGTAGTTGTAGCGGTACCGTGCTGTTTTTTTCACGCCGCCAGTTGTGGTGTAATTATTAAGCGTGCACCAGGATTGGTTGTCATAATTCATGTCCTCGCCGGAAAGTTGCGGGGCAAATTCAAACCACGGCTGCATTTTGTAGAGAAAGCCATCGTCGTCGTTTGGCCAGTATTCTTTCACCATGTCACTGTCGGGACATTGCGCGTCTTCCATCACATAACCGCGGCGGTTGCCGTTGACAAAAACGGCCACATAGCGCCGGTTGAGCCACGGCACGCCCAGCGCCCGAAGAAATGTGTTCGCCAGTTGCTCGCGCTGCAGGCTTGCGTCATCGCCCGGACCATTCCCCGGCTGATGGATCTTGTTGAATAACGTCGCGCCCAGAAACTTGTCGTCGTCGTTGAAAATCAATTTGTAATGACAAAGCGCGCCGTAAGGCGTGTCAAAATCCTGATGATAGGGACTGCCCGCAAAGTGCCCCTGCATATTGTAAATCACACGATTGCCATTGACGAACGTGCAGTCATTCCCTTCGTTGCTCAAATTGCCAAGGTTGGCCCAGCGCGTCGCGTTCGTCTGGGTCATCCACAAATGATACACGCCGAAGCTGCCACCCGGATTGCCGTCGCCAAACATCACCACACATTCGCGCACCGGTTCATTGTCCTGCGGACGCAACGCCGGGAAACGTGTGGTTGCGCCCAGACCGTCCGTGGCCGAAATGTAAAACGCCACGATTTGATTCGCCGCCTGTCCCGGAATGGTCGCGCTGAAAACACCATCACCGGGAACCGCATCGCCGCCAGTGCCGTCGTCCTTCATCGGCACGGCGGTGTAACTCGTCGCCGGATCGAGCCGGTAATAAAGCGTGAGATTTTGCACGCCGTCCGGGTCGCTCACATTGGCCGTCACCACCACCGGCTGATTGGCCGCCGGGACAGTCGGAAAATGAGTGACATTGTAAATCGCGGGACCGGCATTGGTGATGTAGGTGCTGTTGGGCATTCCCGGTGTGCCAAGGTTGTTCGGCACGGGCATTGGCCCGGTGGCCTCCAGCCAGTTGCCATTCAAACGCAGCAGCGCTTCCGGCCAGCCATGCAACCAGCGCGCTTCAAAACTCAAGGTTGCAGTTTGTCCCGCCGCCAGCGAGTTGGGATCCAATGCCACCTGGCAGGAATTATCTCCGGTCCAGATCTTGTCACTGGAACGCAGGTGCAGCGAGTAATTGCTGTTGAAACCGGAATTTTCCAGGCTCGAACGGACGTGGTCGCCCTGCAAACTCCAACCATTCAAATTGCTGCTTTCAAACGTGGAATTGGTGACGTAATTGACCCCGTGGGCGTCTTCCACCTCGACGTTGTCCACCAGACATTCGCCCACGTCTAAAAGACCGATTTGGGCGTAATCAATCGTCGCGTCATAATTTGAGCCGTTGTCGAGCACTCCGGTATAAGTGATGTTCGTCCAGACCGACTTTGATGTATCATCACTGTCCGCCCAGTTGGCCGCCAAGCGGTGATTGGAATGGGGATCAATCAGTTCCAGGCTGCTGCCGCCGCCGGAGGACCATTCGCCCCAGCGTCCGCCCGTGCCGTAAGTTACTTCGTCTTCCTCAACGTAAATCGTGTTTGTACCATAAAGTGTTTCCGGTTGCGCCAATTCCAGCAACTCGCCGTTGTGCGACAGCTTGCCGCTGTAATTGCCCACGGTATTGCCCGTGTTCAGATTTGGATATTTGGCGAACAAATTGGTCATGTTCCGCGCGACAACCAGATAACCATTGGGGGCGATTGAGACATTGGGAAATGTGAAAGTGACGCCGGTCGCAAATTGCCAGCCGGACAAGTTCACCGTGTTTGTCCCCTTGTTGTAGAGTTCGATATATTGGTCGTCGTCATTGCCGCTGATCGGGTCATACATCAATTCATTAATCACAATATCTCCGATCAAAATTGAGCTGTTGTTTGTGCCCGGCGTGTTGGTAGTGAAAGCATAAAAGTCATTTGCGCCATCCGGCCAGCGGCCATAAGAAACGCCGTCAGCCTGCGCCCCGAATTGAACGGCGTCGAGAACCCGACTGCCATCCGGCTTGATGAAATAAAGTGTCTCGCCCGCGCCGTTGAGCGTGAAGCCAAATTGCGACTGCGTGAACGACACGAAGCCTGCCGGACCAATGACGGTTCCTGCCGGAATGACAAATTTGTTTGTGGTGGGATCGTCGGTCAAAATGCAGCCCGAAACATCCACGCTGTTGGTGCTATGATTGTAGAGTTCGATGAACTGCGGCACGGCGGGGTTTTCCGAATGTGGCAGAATCTCGTTGATGACCACGTTGCGCAATGGACTTGGTCGGAACGATTCCATTTGGCCGGGTGAGCCGCCGACGATGTCGCCGATATCCCACGCGCGCGGGTCGCCTTCACCGTAGGTTGGATTGGCCAGGACAATGGAATGTCCCGTGCCGTCCGCCGCGACGGGCCAGGGATAAACATCATCGTAAGACACGCTTAACAGAACGTTTGTTTCCTCGTCCAGCAGTTCCAGCGTTTCGGAATGTTTCAGGCTGCCGGTGTAAGGCCCCATGACATTGGTGATGCCATAGACACTCTCGATGTCCACCGGGGCGGCGGCCACGACGAGATAACCGCCGCCGGGAATCGAGGTCCCCGCCGGGAACGTGTAATTCATGTCCGCGCAGGTGATTTGATAACCGCTGATGTCCTGAAACCACGGGTTGGAGTTGTAGAGTTCGAGAAACTCCAGATTCTTCCCATCTGTGCGCGGCGCTGGTTTCCACATGATTTCCGAGAACACAATCGGCGTCTTCCGGCTGCTTGGCCCGATGGCGTCGTGTGGATTGATTTGCGTGCCAATGACGGCATTCGTCACATTGGCAATGTCGCGGAATTGTGCCGTGGTCAGTTGGTTGGTGTTGTCGCTGCTGACCGCAAATCCCAAATAGACTTGATTCGACATGGAAATAGTGTCGCTGCCCAGCTCCGTCCACGTTTGCCCATCATAACCCGCATATCCAGTAAAGGTGTTGCCAACGCGCTGAAGTCGCAGCCAGGTGTTCGGATAATTCGCCGGAAAACTGCCGGCCGTATTGGCGGGGCTGCCCGCCGGGTCGCGCCATTCGAAAAACGTGCCGTTCATCGTCGGCGTTGCCATCGCCGCGGCAAACCGGCCGTTGATCGTCAAATTCTCGCGCGCCATCAATCCCGCCTTGGCGAATATGTCCGACAACCCTAAATCTGCCACCCGGACGCACACGTCAAAATTGCCGGAATAAATCTGGTAGGAAAAATTGCCCTGATCCAAACTTCCGCCGAAGTCGCTGCCAACCGCAGTAATGTTGATACCATTTCCTGCTGCCGTGACGGTTGAATTCACTGATGGATTTCCAATATCCTGCGATACGTATTGCAGCGCCTGGAAGGTCACCGTCGTGTTGGTGGCAATCGTATTGGGAATGCTGGCCAGGTCAGTTACGCCATTGATGATGATGGTATAGTTGCTGCCATAAACCAACGGATCGGTCGTCAAAATCAGCGTTTCGCCGTCCGGATTCAATGAGGCGCCTGTCACCGCCAGCCCGTCCGTGAAGACGTAATTGGCAATATTCGTCGCGCTCGAAGCGGCTACAATCTTGGAATAGACGATTTGCACGTTCGTCGTGCCAAGGTTGACCACCTGAACCACAGTGGGCGGGTTGGTGTCCCGCTCAACCGTCAAAAGCGCCGGCGCACTCGTCACCGAACCTGCCGCGTTGGAAACGACACAACTGAAAGTCTGTCCATTCAAACTCAAACTCAAGTTGGTTAAAGCTAATATGGATGTGATTGCTCCGGGCAAATTGGTTGTGTTCAAAAGCCATTGGTAGCTGACATTCGATTGATTAGTCACCAGCAATGAAAAGGTGACGTTGTCATCTTCAATTCCAGTTGTATTGGTCGGTTGCAAATAAATTCCCGGCGCATTCGTCAAACCGGTGAATGGAATCAACAACGTGCCGGCCGCACTGGATGTCATCAGCGGCAACTCTATGGTTCCATTCGGTAATGCCCATTGCACCGTCAAATTATCGCCGCCCGCGGCTTGATCCATGAGCGCTTCCAGATAATAACGTTGGCCGCCTTGCAAATAGATCGGCGCGGATTGCTGGTTGGTTTCCATGGTGAAATCGCGCCAGGGTGTCCACGAAGTGACCGAAGCGATCGGCTTTTCATTCGCCGGATTTTCATTGCTGCTCAGCAACAAAAGGGAGTTGTCATCGCTGGCGATCCAAAAGGTATAATAGCCGTTCATTGGCGGAACCACGAACGTCCGCAATCGCTGGCCGTAATAATCCATGCCGGTATTGAGTTCCGTCTCGAAGTTGGTGAAGACGTGCGTGTAAGACGCGGCCGGATTATTCGGCCAATTGGGATTGTTGGCGGTGTTGGTCAACGCAGCCAGCGTGGCGCCGAGATTTGAGTTGAGATTCGTCCAAAGCTGGCGATAAACGCCGAAGGCCTGCGAGGAGAGACTCACATTGGTAAACGTGGCCGTGTTGAGTGCGGAGTTGTTGTGGGCCGTAACCGCCAGTCCCGCCAGCACCGAGCCGTTCATGGAGATTTGCTCCGTGCCGACCTGCACCCAGTTGCTCCCATCATAGCTGTAATACCCGCTAAAATTGTCGCCCGAACGAACCAACTGCAGCCAGACCGGGGCCGCGATGCCGCCAACGGTAATGCTTGAAGATTGAGCCCCGCTGCTGCTGCGCCACTGAAAGTTGATACCCTGCGTTGCGGAAATCACAATAGCGACATTTATCGCGCCAGCGGTGCTGTCGTTGCGAAACATAACGCCGGCCTTGGACCAGCCCGATCCCGGATCACTATTTTGCAGGCTTGTGACTTCGGCAATGATGGCCCCGTCACTGCCAAAACTGGTGCTGGCAAAATTAAATTGATCGGCCGCATTCCAAATATCCGATCCGCCGCCGGTGACCGTCCAGTTGCCATTGACATCTGTCGCCGAGCCAGCCAACCCCGGTGACCCGATGTCAGCGTCGCTCCAACCTGGTGGCAGGCTGGCTCTAGCGGGCCGCAAACCGGCGAGAAGCAACATAAGGACCAGCACCACAGAAGCATTTAGATGTAGCCTGACCTTTCGCGAAGCTCCACCGCATCTTGGAACGTGCGCGGAGAAATGCAGTGAGGTTTTGAAAGTCTGCATATGAGATGCTAATTATAAACAGCTTTGGGATGTGTTTCAAACTTAATTCAAGAAAACCGGAGGTGCCAAATTGACTCAAAAAGAAAGTTACCCCAGGAGGGTGAAAATGGTTGGGGAAACCATACGTTGACTCAAAAAGGGTGTTACCGAGCGATGCACCCGAAAATGAGTCAAATCACGCGAAAAGAAGTGCTGGCGCGGATGCCTATGGCACGAGTGTCAAACGCTCCCGGCACCATAAAAGTGCTGTAGCTGCTGCCGTTGTACAGAAAGCCCTGATCGCTGCTTCCGTTATAGTAATACCCCACAATGTTGTTGCCGGAGATCCCACAGGCAAAAGTTTCAAGTGCGCTCGGGCATTTCCATAACCCAACATCACGACACCGACAAAATCTGGCCACGCATTCGCAACCGACCCCCAAAGGCCGGTTGAATGTCGGTGACGGCCAGCTCGCACTTTTTGCCGGTCAATTTGCCAGTGTGCTTTTTGATTTCGTCTTCGCTCATGACGTAATCAAACGTGTTGCGCAGTCGGTCCGCCGGTTCCCGATCTACGAGAACCAGAATGTTTTGCTCGACTTTGCCGCGTTTGCCGGTGAACGACTCGACAACTTGATCTAGGATTTCTGTTACAGCTTACTGGGACAACTTCTAACGAGAATTCACAGTGGCTTCGGAGACATGCGGTTAATTTGTGGGAAATCTCCACGCCGCGTTGCTCTTGCAGGCTGGCATTTTTGCGTATCGCGGCTTTGACTGAGGCAGTGACGTTTGAAGTGTCAGTTACGCCTGTGAGCTTGGCACAATTCTGATCCATCGCCACAATTTCCAGCCATAACGCGGGGAAAGGCCGCATTGTTTGCGGCTTCAAAATCGGCCTTCACCTCGCGCGGCAGTTCGCCTGCTGCAACAAGTCGCTCCACGGTCTTTCTGTAGAACGTCCAGTGCCCCATCGGTATGGTACGAGATATGGTCAACCAACCACGAGCCGCGTCTCCGAGGAATCTGCAAAAGTGTCACCGGTCGAATCAAAACCAGCCACGAAAGGTCGAATTGAACCAGCCACCGGCTTTTCATAGACGAAACAAGCATTTTCGTTCCAAAAAGCTCCATAGCAGAGCGTTACAGGGAGATTTTGGGAACGAAAATGCGGACTTACGCGATTTGACTGGCCGGTTCATTTCGACCCTGGCTGGCCGGTTTCAAGTGACCGCTGACAGCAAAAGGCCAAAATCGAGGCGACTTCGTAGCTTGGCACTGTTCGTCCTTGCGCCAAATCCTCCTCCAGCATGAACCGCTCAATCGCAACGGCTTTCAGCACCGCTTTTGGCGGAAGGTCGTCAACCATTTCGCAGAATGTCTCAAATAGACGATGGCCCAGATGCGAAATATAACCTGTTGTAACTCAATGTCAAATGACGGCGGCTGCGGTTATACAAGCATCCAGCCAACCCCTTAATGCACCATTACCACACGACCCTATAGCGGCGCGAGAATTGTTTTTTCTTATACGTCATAGTTGCTCCAGTGATACGCTTCTTAGAGCCAAATCGGGGGTGCGGCGTGGACTTTCACTTGCGCGACGCACGCCCAAATTTTGCAGCGCAATCTGCTAGGTGACGTGCTGTCGGAAAACTGAGCCATCGTGGGCTGGAGGAAAATCGGATTGGCTGGTTCTTGAGAAGGGGCCAGCACATGACATGCTCGCCTCTGGCTCCAGTCGTCAAGTCAACCGGTGAGGCCAGCGTGGGAACCGAACTGGAAAATGTTGCGATTAGATTTGAAATACTTACCCCCGGACCCGTAACAGTTGTATCGCAGCGATATTTACAAAGTTGTAAACCGCTTCGCCTCCGCCAGGATTGGCAGTATAGTCCCGGTTGCGCTGAAGATAGCTCATGTTGCGCGAACAGGGGTCTTCGAAGATTCGAATCGCGTATGTTTCGCCAGCTTTCAAGGTTGCGCGCACCACCGACGACAAATCAAACCGCCGCCAATCACCAGACTGCGGCATGACAAGATAACCGTCCCCTACGATTTCTCCGGAACCCCTATTGCGAACCTCAATCCTTTTGATCGCACAAGTAATACCAGTGTTCACGGGTCCGGCTCCGTTGGAGAATTTTACACGCAGCTGATAATTCCCGCTCCGACTAGCCGTGAAGTCCGCCGAGAGTTCATCCCACGGTTGGCCCCAATCCTCGAAGCAACTGCCTTGCGCCAATTTGCCACCACGATTTTTCATGTCTTTGGCCGCGATTTCCCATTGGCTGTTCGTGTCCACATAACACCGGCTTTGAGTCAAATGCGAAGCATTGCCCGTTTTGGCGTCCAGTGCTTCAACGGCGTAGAAGTGAATCCGGTTCGTATAGTCGGACGAATCCGGGTCGAGCCAGGAAGTTTCTTTGAGATGTTCGGCGTAGAGCCGGCCATCGCGGAAGATGTTGAACACAACATTGGCGGCGTTGGCCTGACGGTAATGCAGCATTAAACTTCCGTCTTGAACCGTAATCCCGTCGTGGCCGACGTCTTCCCATTCCGGTTGCACTGGCGCAAAAATCGTTCCTTTATCGGCAACGTTTGCAATCAAATTGATAGCGCTCGCTCTCGGCATTGTCCGCAGGTTTTTCAAGGTAAACGTCCCATTGATTCTGGCTCTGCAGGGATGTAGCAGCAACAAAATCCTTCCCGATCGGTCTTCCGTTCAACTCGATTTTGCGGATGGCGCATACACCTTTGCCGCGAAACCCGGACGGGGGCAGGTGAACGCGAACGGAAATTGTGTTGCCGCGGTAAGAAAGGTTTGTCAACTCGAGGAGATCGGACGAGGCAAAAGCTTCATCGCGGAGGTTGCCGGTGATGCACGGCAGAAAACGAATCCCATCCCATGATGTTTCCATACCGAAAACCACGTCTTGAACCACCGCCAGATAGCCGGCGACCGACCAGATCTGGCGTTGCGAATCAATGACCGGACCGCTGAGCACGCCATCTTTCACTTGGGTTTTGCCAGTCACGAAATCGTAGTTCTCCATGTTCGACAGATTGAACGCCGTGCCGCGCATCAGCGAATGGACACCCTGGTCAATAACGGCAGCATTGCCGACCCTTCGTGCCGCCTCGATCCAGAAGGCGGTGACAAAAGGCCAAATCGCTTGATTATGGTAAATCGGAACCGTCCTTTCCTCCGGCCACACGACGGGTGGCCCATAAGGTCCGACCGGATAGCGACACAGAATGGATTCCGCCTTCGACCTGTCGGCAACGCCGGATAAAATCGCGAGTGATTCCCCAAGCAGATCATAGCGCTGCACGCGGACGCCATAGGCTTCGTCCGTCAGCAGGTAGGTGCTGTAAAGCCCTGCCTTGGCATCATAGAATCTATTGTTAATGGCATTTTTGAGCTGCTTTGCCCAGTTTGCGTAGCGGCTCTGGTCATCGTGCAGGCCCAGCCTGCCGGCGTATTCGGAAGCGGTGACCAGCGCAAAATAATCCGCAGCGTTCACCGAAAGCGCCTTGGACATCGCAATGGTGAGAACATTGGTCTTCGTCCAACCGGGATAAGTCTGCTCGCGCCAATCGAGAAATGATTGCTCGCCACGGTAAAGCCCATCTTCCGGATCATAAATCAGCCGACGGTCCTGTTCGAGCGTGTCGTGAAGAACCGGATATACCTCGCTGAGAACTTTCTGTTGCTCCGCCGCGGACAGATATTTCAGCGCCTGACTTGTACCGAGGGCCCAGACAATCCGATCGCTCGATACTGGATAACTTCCACCCGAACCTGTGTCCTGAATAATCTGGTTGGTAAAGCCGCCTGACACCGACGATTTGATGGCTGACGTTTTGAAGAAGAGTGAATTGAGAGCTCGCTGCGGGTCAAATTGCGCCAACGCCAAATATGTGGAATACGACAAATCCCGCGTCCACACGTACGTCCAAAACGCTCCGGTCTGAAACGCCTCCAGTTTGATTGGTTGGCCATGGTTGTAGGCGCCATCCTTGATTTCGGCGACCGAGTTTTGAAGTGCCTCTTGGACGGCCAATGCGTAAAGGCCGTCAAAGAGTATGCTGCCCGTCCGAAGCCTGGCCCGGTCCGGAACCTCCGTAATCTGCACTGGCTTGTCCGGCGGGTCGTCGGGCAGAGCGGCTGTGGTGGTAAGCACATAACTCCGCAAATCCCCATCGTGGCTTATGGCCATCGTCGTCCGGACCGAACCGTCCGACAGGGATTCACTGCCATTGGCCATCGTGTGTAATGGGCAAACGTAAAGCAGCGCGATGCACGTGCCAATCCAAACCAGTTTTTTCGAACATTTCATAATTTGTAACGCAGGGCGACATATAGAGTGGGTCACGGCCCCAAAAGAACGCGGTAAAAACGACGTGAGAACGCAAGTGAATTCGTGTCAGCCCAAAAAAAAGGCAAAATAGGTGAATTGGCCGTGAATAGGAGATTCCATGAGTTCAGGTTTGTGGAACCCAGAATCGTGTAGTCCGGCCCGGGGTCGCCGGTGATCCAAAACCCAAACTGGCCAATGGCAATCAATGGACCCGTCAGCGTGGGTTGGACCGGCTGAATCACTGTTACTGTGAAGGCCTGGGTGGCGCTCATCAGGGGCACACCGCTGTCTGTGACGACCATACCCACGTTCTGCGTAGATGGTGATTGCGCAATGGTCGGTCGCCAGGTAAATACGCCGTTAGTCACGTTGATGGCGGCATTAGTCGGAGCATCGAGCAAGCTGAAGGTCAAGGTCTGTGGCGGAATGTCGGCATCGCTGGCCGTATTGGTGATCACCAGCGCTGTCCCGGCCAGGATGGTTTGGTTGGAAATCGCGGCTAACACCGGCGCCTGATTGAAGGACACGTTATCGAAACTGGCGGTACAGTTCGTCGTATTGTTGTGAGCGGTCACCGCCAAGCCGGCATCGGCGCCAGCGTTTATCGTGACGCTGGTGTTCGTGCCGATTTGCGTCCAGTTCATCCCGTCGGTACCGTAGTAAGCGCTGAGATTGTTGCCGCTTTGCACCAACCTTACCCACTGTGGCGCCGTCACACCTGAAATCACCGTACTGGTGGTCCCGCCGCCTGAACTTGTCCGTTGCTGGAACTCCACACCGTTGCCCGCAGTAACAACCACTGCCGCATTCGCGGCTCCGGCCGCCGGGCTCTGGCGGATCATCACGCCCGCCTTGGCCCATGGGTCGGTGTTCTGCACGCTCATCACCCGGGACCGAATCTCGCAATTCCCGCCGGACGTTTGATATACGTAACGGAATGCATCCGCTGTACTTTCGATGTCCGCACCGGAGCCGGTCACTGTAAACGTGCCATTGTTGTAACCGGCATTGCCGGCCAGACCGACAGACCCTATGTCCGCAGTCACCCAAGGGCTGGGCAGCGAATTATTAAGGTCATTGTAGTTGAAGTTAAACCAATTGAGGTTGGAGGGTGCATTTTTGAAGACGACGAAAAGTTTGTGAACTCCTGATGCGCCGGAAACCGGTGCGGAGATTGTCAGCCAGCTCTGCCAGCCACCCGTGTTGCCAACCGGCAGCGTTGCGATCAGGATTCCCGTTGGACCGTCCAGATGAAACTCGATCGTGCCACTGGCCACAGCGGAGGCGACACGCACCGAGACACTTGCTGGTCCGGTGCCAAAATCAATGTTGTTGAAGGCCACATAACTGTCTCCATTTGTATTGCTGACATCGCAGACATCGAGTCCGCCGCCTGTGTCTGATGTCGTCTCCGTTCCGATGCCGGACATGGAATCATAGTTTTCAGCCTGAATCTGGTTTGTGGCGCTGGACGTGCCACTAATCTCCAGCCAGGCCATGTCCCAATACTGAAGCTGCGGGATGGTAAAGTTGACGAAGCTTCCCCCAGCGTCACTGCCCGTGGTGTAACTGAGTTGCGTGGCCACACCGAAATTGGTGTCCGGCGTGGCATACCATAGGTTTCCACCACCGATCGAGCCGGTGTAATACATCTTCACAGCCAGATTGCTGAGCGTTGGTGGTGCCGGGCAAGTTCCGTTGTAATCGTTCCAAGCCGTGCTGGCATTGCTAAGCAAGTTGACCAGGTGAATGATGTTATATCCCAGCGTCTCCTTTGAAATGATCCATACTGTGCCCGCGCTGCCGTTGGTGCTGGTCGTCACCCCCGTGATGCTCGCAGCATTGTTCGCACTGACGGTATCACCGCGCAGCAGGTTCTCATACCCAACCAGGAAATCGTAATAGCTGTGCATGGCTGCCATCAACGAACTGGTCATCAGCACACTGCTGTCATTGGGGAAATAATCATTGTTTAACATATTGGTGCCATCTCCCAATTCAAGATGCGCGCCACCACAGGCAAACATCGCTGCATCCGCCAATAGCACCCCCGGCTGATTGAAATATCCTGAACTCAACCCGGTGTCCAGGTAAGCGGGCATCACCAAGGCTTTGCTGCAATAGCTCCGTACATTGTTCACCCGCTGGTTAAACGAATTGTAATTGGGATTGGCAGACCACAATTCCGAATAAACAAAATCAACGTTGGCGCTTTGCGCTACTTGATTCTCGCCGCCGGCGTCCACTGTGTTGAAGGTCATTCGCACGCCCAATGCTGCTTTGGCATTGTTGATGAACTCGGGATTGTAATCATCAAGACTGAAGAAATTGCCGTTGTAATCATACGCTGTGTGCTGGCCCACGGTGTCAATGTGCCAACCGTCGAAGGCGAAGTTGGTGAAGACGGCCTGTTCCCGGCCATAAATGTAGTTCTGCCAATTGGTATCGCGGTTGTTCATCTCGTAAAGGTTTGTGGTCGCCCAGGAACTCGGCAGCGAATAACCGTATTGATTTCCGATGGAAGCTGGCGAGCTGGAGAAGATCCCCATTGAAAGTGTTACTCCGCTGCCGTCCGTCTGGTAATCGGAGTAAGCCATGCCATACGAATTGTAATTCATCGCCATCATGTTGTAATAGTGTGCTGCGGTGATCAGATTGGTAACCGTACTCCGGTAAATCGTCCGGTTGGCGACATCGGGCCAGGTTGAGGCAGGGTTGTAAGGGATGTGATGTTTCCACTGCCAGTCGTAGAACTCTATGCCGTTGATGTGATAATTCTTCAACAGCCACATCGTATGGGTTGCATCCAGCGTGGAGTCATAGTGGGCGACATACCCATAACGTGGAAACTTCGCCCAGTCGCTGGACACATCAATGGCTGACGAACCGCTGTCCACGACGCTGCCATTTGTGTCAGTTACGCTCACTGAAACAAGATAGCCCTGATAGTCGGTGACCGGCGGCATCCAGAAAAACACGGCGGTGGCAGTCGCATTCGTAGCCAGATTCGACACCGATTGGGACGGAAGATTTGTGCTGACGTAACCGAGATGCGAAATCACCACGTTGACGGAACCATTAAATGTGGAAGCTGTACTGTTGGTAAGATCCACATATATCGTTACGCCATTGCCCGGATAATACATTGCTTTGTCGGTATTTACATCGCCAATGAGCGAACCGGCTTTTATCTCCATGCCAACAACGCTCAGGAAGAGCATGAGCGCCAAAAACATCAAGGGCTGTGTCCTCATAGTCGGCCGGCTTCCAACAAGACATGACAAATTTCAGAGGCGATGTATATCAGTTGATCGGGGTGTGTTGCGTGAGATAAATCATGTCGGGATCACTAATGCTGCAAGCCTCACCATTCTTTGATTTATATGTCACCGGTTGATTGACCACCGGCCCCCGCCACTTGTGAATCTCCGCGTGTCCGTCGGCGAAACCCATTCCGCACGCGCCGGCATGCTGGCTGCCGGGCAATTCGGTAAATGTCGTCACGGCATAATTGGGCGTGTATAGAAGGCCATCATCAATACTATCCGGGTGCTCATCGGTAAAGACCCAAATATCGCTTGGTCCTGGCTGATGAAAATCAGCCATCTTTTTTGGCACATAAAAGTTATTGTAGCCAATGTTAAACTTAAGCCCATCGCCGATGCAGCCGTTCATGGCGACGCTTCGGCTACGATGATCCCATCCCAGCTTGGCTTCGGCTGGACTGGCAAAATATGCCGCCGGGCACTCAAAAACGTCGTAACGTCTTCCCAGATAGTTCCCCAATAAGGAGTAACTGTCGTTAATAAGATAGTCGGTGTTTGTATTATATGTTCCAGTGGTCCAATCCAACGAGCCGGTAAGCCAAGACGGGTGCCCTTCATAAAATGACGTGCCGTTGACGTGCGGATCGCTGTTGATGGCAAGCTGGTCGCCGAAGTCTCCGGCATATTCCATCCAGGCTAAACCGAGCTGTTTGTTATTGCTCATACAAGAAGCCGCAACAGCCCTCGTCTTTGCTGCACTTAAGGCCGGCAACAATATCGCCGCTAATACGGCAATAATCGCAATAACAACAAGCAATTCGATAAGTGTAAATCCCGCTCGGTTATTCTTCATGATATTCTATTAAATGTCTTTTATAGCTTTTCCCGCTCAGCCATGCAATGCACGGCTGAGCGGTAAAGTCACAAATCTCGGCAACCAAATATTCTCATGGTTTTACCAGTCGGAAAAATGTATTCCCCGCCGTTGGCCAATTGGTCTGACTCACCAGCCCGTTCGTCGAACTGTAACCTGACGTCCAGTTTGTGCCGTCAGTTTCAAAGTGGTCTGTCCACGGCCCGATTAAGTTGTTGGCGGCCTGGAGATGCGCACCAGGACGACCGAGCCATGTCACCGGAACAGTCCCCGCCGCCGGGACACCAACCTCCAACTGCGCGCCATTCCTGGCCGACGAACTGAAGAACGGTTCTTGATACTGGTAACCGAACGTGTCTTGCGGCATGGTGTAGGAGCCGGTCGCCGTGGAGCGCACCACGCGATAGTGGTTCTGTCCATCAGGCGCCTCGTCGTCCTCGGGTCCCAAGTCTCCATTTGTGGCGATGCCCATGCCATATTTGTACGCAAACGCTACCGTAGTGCTTCGGGGAAGAACAAGCGTGTTAGTAAATATTCCGCTTCCTGGCCCGGTTTCGGTCATTTGATATTGCGCTGGGCCAGCGAGCGGCTCTTCAGGATTATACCAAGGATACCAAGGGACGAAATCCCCGTTGATCCAGACGGTATCTCCCTCGCCGTAAGTATGCCCCTCGGTCCCGACGGCGCCATTCATATTCACCTTGAACGTCACGGCTACTGGCTGTGGCAAATAGTCGTCCGCCTCATAGTCATTAAACAGCACGGTGGGCAACACGGTTGCGGTCGCATTCGGCAACTGCAAGAACCGGTTGTAGGCATCGGGGCCGTCATCCAGCGTGCTCGACTTCGGATCGTTGTTTTCGTAAACCGCACCACTGCCGGTATTATAGACAAATTTGTACGATTCTCCGCTTTGTGCTGCGCCGACGATGGGAACCACCCCGCTATAGATGTTAGACGCGCTCCCGGAGAGCGAGGGGTTGTTGGTCAGCACGTATGCGCCGGTAACCCAGTCGTTGAAGCTGCCCTGGACCTCAACCGTGTCCGTTCCGGGTTGGAAATTGCCGACCAAGATTTGCACAGTCATGTCCACTTGGAACGTGACGTTGTTGGTAATTGGGGGCGTGGTGGCCGTATAGGCCAGATTATTGAAATAGGCGTCCCCGTTCAAGCCGGAATCGGTAGAGTTCTTCCAACTATACATCGCGAATGAGTCAATTGGACCGCTGCCGGCTAACGTTCCCGTTACAACCGCCGGTGCGTCGAAGGTTCCCAAGCCATTGTAACGAGTGATCGATAAGCTGTAGGTATTTGTACCGGTCAGTGTGACCTTGGCATCATATCCTTCGGTGGTAAATCCGACTCCCGGGACCTGATTAGCGCCGGAGGCGTCCACCACCGTGAGGTTGGCCGCGCCACCGGCGGAGTAAACCTCTAACCGAGCATGAGCATTCCGGTTATTCGATCCGTCTTGTGTGGAGCTATTTGATCCGTTGATATTTCCATTTCTGAGCGAGAATCCAACCTGGCCGGGATTACCAATTCCACCGCTGTTCTCGAAGGACATCGAGAATGCATCCCCGGCCACGCTTAACGGATTGCTAAGCCGGCGATAAGCGGTCGCTTCCTCTTGTTGCAGGTTGCCATTGAAATCAATGGCATAGAGCTTCCAAACGGAACCGTCTGAAGCTAAAATGTTGACACCGGCGTCCACGGCTCCATAACCGCTGAAGCCTTCACCGTGATAGTTATAATAGACGCTCCAAGGACCGAACCCGACCCCTTCACCCGATCCACTGTTCCAATTAAGGTCGTAGTTTGCGGAGTTGTCCTCGCCAGTTTCGTAAACCGTGAGGGTGTAACTTCTACTCCCGGGGCAACTGTCGGAATCGATGGCGGCCACCGTAAAAGTATAAACACCGGTTTGGGTGGGCGTGCCGGACAGGGTACCACTGGCTGACAAGCTCATGCCCGACGGGAGTGAACCACCAGCCACCGCAAAGGAGTAAGGCGCCAGACCGCCACTCGCTGTGATGGTTTGGCTATAGGCCGCCCCTTGCAATGGACTCTCCAAACTTCCTAATACGATCGTCGGACAGCTGAAAGCAGCTTGATTGGTGTAAGATAACCTGTTAAAATACGTGTCACTATTTACGCCAGTTACGCTAGGGTCGCTTTCTTGGGTCCAACTGAACACTGAGAAGGAATCAATCGTGCCGCTCCCGGCTAATGTTCCCGTCACGGTAACGGGAGGCGCGGTTATTCCCAAACCGATGTATTGTGTGATCGAAAGACTATAGGTGTCTGGCCCGGTCAGCGTCACCGCGAAATCGAGGCAAGTGCCTGGCCCAAGATTCGTCACCGTGGTCGCCCGTGGACCTGAAGCATCTGCCACCACAACGTAGTTGGAGCCACCTGCCGCGTAGTTGGTGACGGCGGCCAGGTAAACCTGCAGCCGAGCACCAGCAGCCTGATTTCCCGATCCGGTGGTATTGCCGTTCCTGAGCGCGAAACCCACTTGTCCAGGAGTACCAATTCCATTATCGCCATTTTCCGTCTCAAGAGATATCCCGAAGCCGTCGCCGGCTGCGCTCAATGAACTGTCGAACGTGCGATAGGCGATCGCTTCCTCCCACGGGTTTGAGCCACTGTCAAACTCTACGGCGTAGAGTTTGAAAACCGAATCATCAGCTGCTACGATGTTTGCATCGCCTGTGCCGTTATTATCCACCTCGAGTCCTGTGAAGGCGTCGGCTCCGCCATGACTGTTAGCATAGAATGTCCACGGACCAAAACCGGTTCCGCCGGTTGTCCCATTGGCCCAATCGGGCTGACCGTTAATAACGTAGTTACTGGAAATGTCCGAGCCGGAGCTGGCAACTGCACGGGTCGCAAAGATGGCCGTTGCGACAATGCAAAGGGCGGCTGTTAACATGATGTTTTTCATAAGCAGGGTTTGGTGTGGTTTGCAGGTTTAAGTTTGGTTAAAATGTGATTGCGTGATCATGTTCCTCATTATCCCTGGCTCCCCCTTTTTTGCCTAGCTAGCCAAGTGGCTAGTTTTATGGCCCCCCTGATCCCCCGCGCAGATTCATAAAACAACCGTTTTGGACGGCTTTCCCAACCTTCAATTCCTTCCCCACCAACCACAAAGCCATCGCTGGTCATACGCGATTTCATGCGACGCAATGTCATTTGGAATTTGGACTGTCTCCAAAACTCCTTCACGGCGTCAATTCTGGCCGGCATTCTCAAGCCTTCCCATTACGGCTTTTGTTGACTTTTAAATTTCATGGCGGCTTCGGTGCGGGAATGCACGTGCAGTTTTTCGTAGATGTGTTGGAGGTGCCACTTGACTGCCGCAAGGGTTACGCCCAATCGTTCTGCGATTTCCTTGTTGGCCAACCCATGCATTACCAATTGCAGCACTTCCTTCTCACGCGGAGAGAGGCTCTCCGCCTCGGACGCGGCGGCGGCCTGCTCCCGGAAATGGCCGATCACTTTTCGCGCAATTTCCGGTGTCATGGGCACGCCACCTTCCTGCGCTTCCTGGATGGCGGCGATAACGCGTTCGGGCTTGGCTCGTTTGAGCAGGTAACCACATGCGCCGGCGCGCAGTGCCTGAAAAATGCGGTCGGAATCTTCATAGACCGTAACGATAATAATATGAACGGACGGTAGCAGCTCCTTGACCTGCGCGGTGCATTCCACACCTGACTTGTCTGGCAGTTGAATGTCCATCAGCACGACATCCGGGTAAGCTTTCGGAATCTTCCGCAGCGCCTCGGCGACCGTGGTGCACGTGCAGACGCACTGAAGCCCGGGCGTTCGGTTGATGAGCGTTTCAAACCCCTCCCGCAGCGTTTTGTTGTCCTCCACGATACCAACTTTAATCATAGCAATTTTTTGGGCAACGGAACCTGGAAACGAACGGTGGTTCCCATTTGCGGCTTGCTTTGAATATCACAATGGCCGCCCAGCGCGCCCAGTCGTTTCTGCATGTTCGCAAGCCCGTCGGCCCCGGCATCCCGTTTGCCGGGGTTCATGCCGCAGCCGTCGTCGGCCACGGTGACAATGAGCGCATGGTCCTGGACGGACATTCGCAGCCAGACCTTGTTCGCACGCGCGTGGCGGACAACATTGGTGAGAGCTTCCTTGAAGGCCAGAAACAATTCCTGCCGAAACTTGGGATCGAGCGGATAATCGGGCAGGTCGTCCGCCACATCCAGCCCACACGCGACCGAAGCCAGCTCCGTCAACTGCTGGGCGTACGCCCCAAAATAACTGGCGAGCGAGGCGATGGTGTCGTTGCGCGGATTCATCGCCCAGACGATTTCATCAAGCGAAGTCACCATGCGTAGCGCCTTTTCATTCAATTCATCCACATAGCGCGCCTTTTCCTCCGCGGAGGTGGCCGGACTTTTGACCAGCGACGTGAGCATGTTGACCTCGGTCAACCCCGCCCCCAAGTCGTCATGCAGGTCCTGGGCGATGCGGGCGCGTTCCTGCTCGACCGCCTGTTGGTGTTCCGCATGCTGGCGCTTCTGAATTTGCGTTTCGAGCTGGAGCGTGCGTTCCGCCACTTGCCGGTGCAGGAGTTTGATCCAAATCAGAGCGGCTATTAATACTCCTAGCAGCACCCCCACCGCGGACAGCAAGCGTGTCAATGTCCACCAAGGCGGTCGGGACAGTACCTTTATATCAAAGCCGGAGTTGAGCAGGAGTTGGAAGGAATCAATCGGCCGGCCCAAAACCCAGTTGCCACCCAGTCCCACATAGACCCCGGTGAGTTCAAGCCGGCTGCCGGGCGTCAGGGGTCCGTTGAGACCTGCCTTGTCTTTCACCGTCACCGTAAACCGGCGCAAGCCGCTCTGCATCTCGAGTACTTCCCCTTCTGGTTTACTATTGACCCCCAACAACACGCCATCCACTTCTACCAGTGTCGAGTCATAGTCATCGCGGAGCAAGTTGTCCGCTTCCAACTTATGCGCCGTGGGCAACTCGGCCACCGCCAGCCGACGAACCACCGCTTCCCGCAACACGGGAGATGGGCCGCTCAAGTCCGGGAACCCTACCACGTCCACAAGATCACAGACGTGGGCGTTCATCGCTCCGGCGGGGATGAAGCGCAGACCGTTGTTGCCATCCATAAGAAAACATCCCGCATCACCCAGGTAAACGATCTGTCCGGAAATCTTCACGCGCTGGAGTGATCCCGCCTGTGGATCAAATTGCAACAACTCTCCGATATGCTTGGCGGGAATGGCAAACGGATCAACCGGTGCCGGCTGAACCACGTCCACCCACTGCTGATTAATGCGGATATTGCCTACCATCACCCGTTGGGCCTGCTTGTCCCAGTCGGCGAACAGACAGCCGCGCAATCGCACCAGCGCGTTCTCGTCTGTCTTGGGGAGCAGTGGAGCCGTGGAATCCAGTTGCACCTTGATACGGCCGTCACGGGTGAGCAACGAGATCGTGTCGCCGTCCATCATGGTTACCACACCTTCCAACTCGACATATTGGCAGTGCATGCTCCCGTTCAGGAGTTGATCCCAAGTTGGACGGATCGGATTCGGCAGGGTGCCGGAGCCCAATTTTTCAACCCGGGAGGCAAGGATATAGGGCGAAAATTCGCCGGCAGCCGCGACGCCCTCCAACTCGCAATAATCTCCGACTCGCAGCGGCAAAGGCCTCCCCAAGGCCGCGTAGAGTCCCCGCGTCGCATCTTGAAGGACAAGGGCATCGCCTTCCAAGACAGTCGTGACCACACCGCGTAGCTTCACCGGGTAACCTTGTTTCAATTCTTCGCGACTCAACTGGTTGACCTGTTCAGCCGTCGTGAGAACTGGAAACGCCCCGACCTTACTGGTGCCCTGTCCGACTTGCCGGAAGAAACCGAAGCGTAACACCGGATGGGTGTCCTCCACGGCAAACCGTCCCAGCACTTCGGCAATCTGTCCACCGATATAATCCGGCTCGACTGTCTCCAAGAGAATGCGGCCCGAACCATCGTCCAAGTATGCCGGCTGCCCCAGCCCCGCAGACTGTACTTTCCCCCGGACATGAACGACCGGTTGGGATTCACTCTGTCGGAGTATGGTCACAATATTGCTGATCGACTCCAGCGGATACATGGCCCATAAATCCGGCGTAACATAACTTTGGTTGATGTCGTTCCAGCTCTGCACAAAAAACTCGCCGGGCACGGTACTGCCGTCCAAGCTGCGAATATAGCGACAGACTCCTACGGCTCGAATGCGGTTTTGAGGCACAAGCGTAAACGAGTAACCGGAATCCTCAGCCACCTTGACCCGCACGCGCCCCGATCCGGTGATTAGTTCGAGCCCCAAGGCATTCTGCAGACGGTTCACAGAAGAGACGGTCCCTTCGATTTCCGACCACTGGTACTCCTGGTTTTCGACCGGGAGTGAACCGCTCGCGACCGGTTGCGCTTCCGGCAAAGCAACCCGGCCGACGGTGTTTACCCGGAGGGAGGAATCTCCGATGAACAGACGGCTGCCGTCGTCAGACCGGGTGTAAAATGTGTAGAATCCGTCATTGGTTATTTGGATGAAGGCGTTGAATTCCAGCCCCACTTGCTCCTCTCGACTTTCCACGGCGAGGCTGAAATTGCTCACCACCCCGGAGCGGACAGGGGGGAGGTGGCTGAGGTTGGGAAGCATGCCCCACCACATGCCTTCACAACAACGGTAGTTCAGCCCATTAACAAAATTGGTGACTCCGTCTGCAGAGGGAACCGAGGCCCGAAAGAGCGCCGAGTCAGGAATCTTCTGCCGTGGTAGGTCCGGCCCCTCATAAAAAGCCTCCAGTTCATATAAGCCCGTTCGGTTGAACCAATCAACCCGGATCGGATGCATTCCAGCCTTAAGAAAAATACGTCCAGATTGCTCGGTCGCCACATGAATACCATCGTTTTCCACAACCGGGATGCTCGCCAACTTGATTGCATCGGTCGTTTTGATCACCGTGCCAGCCCCCTGCAAACTCAACCGCTCACCTTGGCGCGGCAACCGGCACGGAAGATCAAGTTCCAATTGTGCTACACCAGTGTCATCCTCCAAAATTACCCTACCTTCGGCATCGCTTGACCACCATACCGCTCCCTCCAGGCGCACCGCAGCAACAAACCGCTGATTCGAATCAGCCAGCTGGCGCAATTGCATGACGTTGGTGATCTGAAGCGAGAATTCCAAAGGCGTTTCGGCGACATTTCCGAAGACCGGTTTGACGCCCAAAATCGCCACCGTAGTTGCCACGCACAGGCAGGAAATCCACAAAACATTGTTACGCAAGCGCCACATGGAATGATTTCAAGTATAGCACGTGGAGTATGACAATTACAATGCGCCCTTGAGGGAAACACGCTGCAATTTGGGTCGTGACGGTTTATGCCCCATTGCTTTTTCTAACGGGATTTGGGAAACACAGTGTGTATGAAACCATCCTGCCGGAGAATTCTTGATCGTGCCTAGCTAGCCAAAGGGATAGTTTTTAGCATGGTGGATGTGATCTCAAGAGGCGATGACCCAAACGAAGCTCATCGTCATAAGCCATAACCGCAACTAGAATTGCCGCAGGACTCATACGTTTTCCTTGATAAAAGTGATGGCGACGGTGGCAACCTAGGTGTTGAACGTGGCGGCGCAACGCCCATCCGCCCACTTCACAAACTTCAATTCCGTTTCTGGACAGCCCGATCAACGGCTTTGAGTCCGCTGTCCGGCCGCGCGCAGGACGCTGGAATGGGTGACGTGCGAGCGAAACAACCCTATTCTATTTGAAGAAAACTCGGAATTGGATTCAAGGGATGGTTTTGAAGCTTTTGGGAGCAACGTGGTACGACTCTTGGCGTTACAAATGCTACATCCCTGGTGTGCTTGCTATGCAAACAGGTGACAGAGGGCTATTCGCACAAAATTGGGATACAACCTTCCTCAATTCTGGGCGAGGTAAGGCTTTAGTTGGCGGCACTGCCCCCTTCATGCACAGGGGGTTTGTATGAGTTTCCCGGTTGTCATGGACTTCGTCACTGGCGCGCTGCAATTCGCGGTCGCCGGCTACGCCTTGCGTCTAAACCGAATCTACGGAACAGCGCGCGTAGGCTGGTCTCTATTTTGGGCCTTCTCACTGCTGGCTCTGCTTCACCTGTTTCAATCCGTAATATCGTTCAATAACGGTGCGCAGTTGGGGGTCGAAATCGAGGTGATCTATTCTTTCATTTCACTGTTGCTGTTGACTGGCATGGTCCACATCGAAACCTTGCTCAAGGAGCGCCTGCGGATGGAACAGGAGGAAAAACGTTTACGGGGCGAATTAGAATCAAAAGTCAAAGAGAAGACGGCGCACCTGACCCTGGCCATCGATGAGCTGAAATCGGAAATTGTCGAACGCGAACGGATGGAGGCAGAAGTCGCCAGGACGCATAAAGAACTCCTGGCCGCTTCCCGTCAGGCAGGCATGGCGGAGATAGCTAACTACGTGCTGCACAACGTGGGCAAAATGCTCAAGAGCGTCAACGTTTCCGCCAGCTTGGTATCCGATCAGATGAAGCAATCCAAGATTGCCAATGTCGTCCGTATTGGCACGCTGATACGAGAACATGAGGGGGACTTGGGTGATTTCATGGCGCATGATCCAAGGGGCAAAAAGCTGCCGGTGTACATCGCGCAACTGGCCGAGTATCTGACTAACGAACAGACCACCCTTACAACCGAACTGGAATTCATCAAAAAGAACATCGAGAACATCAAGGAAATCGTGGCGATGCAGCAGAATTGTGCCAAGCGCACCGGCGAAACTGACACTTCAAAAGTCACCGCGTTCGTCGAAGCGGTGATACGTAAAAATGCCGGCCTGCCAGAACAGCGCGACGTGCAGACTTCCCACAAATTCGAATCGCAGGTTCCCGAAGCTATTGTGAATTCTCACTAGAAGGCGTCTTTGGAGCGTGTGTGAGGTCTTGACGACTAAGGCAACGCGGCGATTCCCCTTCCTTTTCGATGGGGCTCCCGCATTGCACCTCTTGAAGCAGCGAAGACGACAACAAAGAGTTGAATACAGCCCTGGGGGTGAAGCAGTCTATAAACCAATGGGTTACGGGAAAACCAGTCGTTGTTTCGGAACGAAATTTGTTCCACGACTTTGCATCACTGGCATTGCGAATCAGCGCAGCGGATACGCCCGGATGACAGGTCGCCAGCGCCCCCAATTACCCGTTGTCCACTTCTGAGCGCCACGGTGGCTGGCGTTCTGTCCGTGGCCACCATAATTCGTATGAGCTGGTTCGAGCGAGCGGACGCGACATTTCTCGGAGAACACTCTTCACAATGGATTGGTCGGACTAACCCAATCACTGGCACAGTAAAGTGAGTCCGGTCACAATCAACTCACAATAATCTGCCAGTGCAACGAAATGGGCATATTGGCAAATGTTGCTGGCCGATGTAATTGACTGCATTGAAGCAAGTTAAGGCGATAGGAATTTCATCGTTCAGGCATTTTTAATGCTCTGTTTTAACATTTAATACAGAGGCACTTGTGTACGGTTATGACCTCCAGACAACAGAAGACGGTTGTTTTTGCGACAATACCTATTTTTGCCGCCGCTGGGGTTACTTTGGATTTGTTCACGCCGCTGGGCGTCGCCGCGTGGTTTTTTTTGATAATGGCACGGGCGGCGTTGGGCCAGGTTTCGGATCAATTTCCTGCCACATCTCCGGTTCTTACAAACATTTCCCAGATTTGGGGCATTCCAAGGGAGCATAATACTGAAGAGTATAGGATACGTGTCGAAGCGGTGATTTATTACTATGACAAGGAGTGGAGCGACGCTTGGGGGGAATGCGCGGGAAAACCGATCTGGCTGCCGATTCTCGGTTCCTCAGTGTCTTTCAAAGCCGGCCAAAGAATCGCCATTGATGGATGGATAGTTCCGTCGTCACAGCGCTTTGTCTGGGACAAAACCCAGGTTCGCATTCTTCAGGAAGGAGTGAACACGAAGGCGGAGCCGGTTGGCAACCTGCGCGACAACTGCGCGGAGCTAAAAGACCATTTGGTTTCGGTGGAAGGTCTGATAGATCGTCAAATAAATGAACCCACACACATCAAATTGACTTTTTTGAACGGAGATACCACCGCCAACGCGTATGTGCTCAAGGGCACAAACGACCCCGCCCCCGGTTTCAAAGAAGGGGATTTCGTCCGGATGAAATGTGTTTATTCGCCCCATTTCGACCGGGAAGGAAATCTCAGCGCATTGTCATTATGGGTGGCCCGTCCAACGGACATCGAGGTTATTGGTTCCGTGCGCAACGATCCGCGCTTCGTTACCCCGATCACCCCGATCGATGAAATTCAGGAAAGCAGCCCCACGAACAACATGATCCACATTGCGGGCATTGTGCACAGCCATGAGCCAGGTAAATGGGTCACCCTCTGGGATGGCACGGGACAGGTCATGGTACAGAGCAGGCAAACTCAACCATTGCGCACCGGCGATCGAGTTGAAGCCATCGGTTACCCCTATGTACTGGGAGTGCAACAAACCTTGCATGGCGGTTTGTGTCGGTTGATGGCCTCGACCAACGAACTGGTTTCATTCGACAATCCCCCCTTTCGTCTGGTGGAAAGGATCAGGGACCTGAACCGCGAGGAAGCGCGCCGTCATTCGCCCGTTATCCTGCGCGCAGTGGTGACATGGTCGAATCCAGAAACACCCTTCACTTTTGTGCAAGACGCCAGCGGCGGTATCCGTGTGGCCAATCCGAAATGGGACATGCCCGACACGTCGAAACCGGGAACGATTGTAACCTTGCGTGGCGAGGTGGCCGAAGGGGATTTTGTGCCGATCGTTACCAATGCCGTTATCAGCCAATCAGGAGGGTGGAATCTGGACGAGGGGCGATTGGTGACGCTGGAACAAGCGATGACCGGCAAGGAGGATGGCAGTTGGGTCGAGATGAAGGGATTCGTGCGCCAGGTCACCAAAGTCAACGATTTGGTGCGTTTCGATCTAAGCACATCGAGTGGAGAATTTCAGGCATGGATTCCAGCTTCGCAGTCATATGATTACCTCAAAGGATCAATCATTCGCGTGCAGGGGGTGTGCTCTGCCGTTTCCAACTCGCGCCATCAATTGGCCGGGATTGAGATATTGACGCCGGAAGCTAAATACATCCAGGTTGAGGAACCTGCACCGGAGGATGTGTTCGCCGTGCCATTCCGACCGCTTGGCAACCTGAGGCAGTTTTACATGGAAAGCGCGCTCAATCGGCGAATCCGCACCTCCGGCACCGTGGTGCTGCACGCGCCGGGCCGTTATTTGTACTTACAGGACGGCGGGGACAGCGTATTTGTCTTAAGCCAGCAACAGGATGCACTTAAGCCAGGCGACCGCGTTGAAGTGGTGGGATTTCCCGGCAACGAGGGCAAAAAGTTTCTCCTCCGCGAGGCTGTCTATCGCCGCATCGCTACGGGCACGGAACCCAATCCCATACAATTGCCTGAAGTGCATTCCGTTAATTTGGATTTGGAAGGGCTTCTGGTGAAAGCCGAGGGCACCTTGCTAAACAAGGTGGAAAAAGACGGCGAAACACACCTGCTCATCCAGAGCAAAAATTCCACCTTTGAAGCCGGTTTGGATTCAACCGCAGATGACAAGGCAAAAAAACTGCAGGCCCTGCAGCTTGGCAGCCGTCTCGCCGTGACGGGAGTTTACGAGGTGCAAAGCGATGAATACGGGAAACCGCGTTCATTTCTGCTTCACCTCCGTTCTTCGAACGATGTTCAGCTTCTTCACCAGCCGCCATGGTGGACGTTCGCACGCCTCTTGTGGGTGCTGTTGGGCGTGCTGGTTACATCTGTGGCCGCGCTGACCTGGAGTGTTTTGATTTCGCGCAAAAACAAGTTGCTCCGGCAGGCGCAAACCGAACTGCAAGTAGTCAATGACAAACTCGAACTACGCGTCGAGGAGCGAACGCGCGAACTTCAGGAACAGGTCAGCGCCAAGGAACGCGCCCGCGCTGAACTCAAAGAGATTGAAATACGATTTGAGTCGCTGTTTGAAGACGCTCCTGTCGGTTATCACGAGTTGAATGAGGAGGGACGCATCACAAGGGTTAATCGCACTGAGTTGGTCATGCTGGGATATGCCGCCGAAGAAATGATAGGACGTTTCGTGTGGGACCTTGTTGCTGAACCGGAGAAAGCCAGAGAAGCGGTCATGGCTGGGCTGTCGGGGAAAACACCCGTGACTGAGTTGGTGGAACGAAACTATCGACGAAAGGATGGAACCATTTTCCCAGTCTTGATTGAGAACCGGATGCTTCGGGACCATGCCGGGCGCGTTACCGGCATGCGTTCCACCTTTCAGGACATTACTATGCGCAAGCGGACGGAAGAGGCGCTGGCAAAAGAACGCAATTTACTTCGAGCGCTCATGGACAACATTCCGGATGGGATTTACTTCAAGGATAGAGAGAGCCGCTTTACCCAGATCAACCCCGCTCTGGCCCGTCATTTTAGTTTGAGCGATCCGGCGGAAGCGACTGGCAGAACCGACTTTGATTTTTCCAGTAAAGAACACGCCCGGCAGGCCTACGAGGATGAACAAGCCATCATTCGCTCGGGAGAGCCTTTGGTGGGAAAGGAGGAAAAGGAAACGTCGCTCGATGGACGAGTAGGATGGGTTTCTACCACCAAGATGCCGCTCCGCAACCAGGAAGGACAAATCGTCGGAACTTTCGGCATATCCCGCGACATCACCGAGCGCAAGCGGATGGAGCACTCCTTGGCTGAGATGCTCGATTTTAACCAGAAAATCATCTCAGACGCCTCAGTGGGGATTGTCGTCATCAAAGCGTCTGGTCAATGCGTGTTGGCCAACGAGGCCGCCGCCCGGACGCTCAACGTCACTGTGTCCCAACTTTTGAACCAGAATTTTCGGCAACTCGAATCATGGCGCACTTCGGGCATGGTCAAGATGGCGGAAGAAACCCTGGCCACCGGACGCCCGCAGCAGTGTGAACCCCATTTCGTCAGCACCTTTGGCAAAGAAGTCTGCCTGGTCTGTCACTTCAGTCCCTTTGTCCGGGGCGACGAACCTCACCTGCTTCTTCTTTTCAGCGACATCACCGAAAAGAAAAAACTCGAAGCCCAGTTGCTGCGTTCGCAACGCATGGAAAGTCTCGGCACCCTGGCAGGCGGCATCGCCCACGACCTCAACAACGTGCTGGCGCCATTGCTCATCTCGGTCCAGGTGTTAAAGGAAAAAATCACCGACGCCGACGGGCAAAAACTGCTGCACGCCCTGGAAACCAACGTCCAGCGCGGCGCAAGTCTCGTCAAACAAGTGCTGGCCTTCGGGCGCGGGGTCACCGGCGAACGCGTCACGGTCCAACCCAAACACATCGCCCACGAAATCGAGCAGATCGTTCACGAAACTTTCCCCAAATCGGTGGAGTTTGAATTTCAATCCACCGACATCCTCTGGACTACGATTGGCGACGCGACTCAACTTCACCAAGTCTTGTTGAATCTCTGTGTCAATGCGCGCGATGCCATGCCCACCGGCGGCAAACTCTCCATCCATATGGAAAATGCTGTGCTCGACGAAGTCTATGCCGATATGAATCTGGAAGCCAAGCCCGGCCCATTTGTGCTCATCAGCGTGACCGACACTGGCACGGGAATCCCGAAGGAAATTCAGGACAGAATGTTCGAGCCTTTCTTCACCACGAAAAAACCCGGCAAAGGCACCGGGTTGGGCTTGTCCACCACGCTGGCTATTGTCAAGAGCCACGGCGGTTTCATCAATTGCTACAGCGAGCCGGGCAAGGGCAGCACATTCAAGGTCTATCTGCCAGCCAACACCACGCTGGTCAGCACGGAAAATATGGTGGCGGGACAATCCGAATTACCGCGCGGCCACAACGAACTGGTGCTCGTCGTGGATGATGAGGAGCCAATCCGCAACCTTGCGCAAAGAGCGTTGGAGCGTTTTGGCTACCGCGTCCTGCTCGCTGCCGATGGCGCCGAAGCCCTCTCCCTCTACGCACCTCGCCGAAATGAAATTGACGTGGTCATCACGGACATGGTCATGCCGGGCATGGACGGTCCTGCGACCATCGCTGCTCTCAAGGCCGTTAATCCGGAAATCAAAATCGTCGGCTCAAGCGGTATGGCCTCCGACGGGGGTATGGCCAAGGCAAGGGATGCTGGCGTCCGCCATTTCATCCCGAAGCCCTACACCGCCGAGGTCATGCTTCAGACACTTCACCAAGTTCTGAACGGGAAGGGATTAACTTTCACTGCACTCCTAGTGAACGAGAGCTAAAATCGTTGAAGATTTCGTTGAAGGTATTCCCAAGACTCCAATAAACCCCCTACAAATAAAGAGTTTTAACTGGAGGCGAGGGTCGAAATCGAACGGGGAAGCTTTACCGTTCCGAGCCTAACACACTCTGTTTCAAGGCCTAGTATAACCTTGTTTTACAGGGGTTCAAGCTGCTTTTTCGACTGCTCGCTCATTGCTCCACCATCGCCATTTTACTGCTCTTTCCGTGCTCGTTAGGTGAAGATTTAGGTGAAACTTTTCCCGTGGATCGAACGTGGCGATACATGACAATCGCACCGCTCCCGAAGGCAAGCAACACCAAAGCCGTGGGTTCGGGGACTGAGGTAATAACAATCTCGCCATTGGGTGAATCGTCAGGGCTTGCGATGCCAGAAACCTCGGTGAGCTTCGCGCCCTTTCGAGGATCGAAACGCTCAACGCCCTTCATCAGGCCGATGTTGCCCTCATTGATCAGGTCGAGCAGCGGAAGCCCCAGATCCTTCGTAGTCGCGGGCGATCTTCACGACCAACCGCAGGTTGGCGGTAATCATCTGCTCCCGCGCGCGTCTGTCTCCTTTCCGGATCCGCTTGGCCAGGACGATTTCCTCCGTGGGTGTGAGCAGTTTCACCTGCCCGATTTCGCGCAGGTACAATTGCAACGTGTCGCCACGGAGTGATTCCGATGAAATGGGTTCCGCTGGCGCGCTACCTGGTTTCAATGAGGTTCTCATATTGGACCTTTCATTCAATTCGTCTGCCGGTCGTCCGCCTCAGGCATTGACCGTGAGCCCTTCCAGCCGGGACACAATCGCCCTTTTGCCGGCGGCACCGACGATCCGATCGCGGGCCACGCCATCGGAAAAATAAAGCAACGTCGGGATGGACTGGATCTGATAATGCCCGACCAGATCGGGATTTTCATCCACGTTGACCTTGGCGACTTTGACGCGGCCAGCTTGCTCCGTGGCAATCTCCTCCAGCACCGGGGCGATCATTTTACAGGGACCGCACCACTCAGCCCAAAAGTCCACCAGCACCGGCTGGGCGGATTTCAGGACTTCGGCTTCAAAGTTTGTTCCGTTTAATTCGATGATCGATTTCATGTCTCCTCCTCGCTGATGGTTCTTCGATGTTTGCAAAGCGTGGGCAATCGGTTAAGCCGCCAAAACGATAACCGGGCTACTCCGCCGCACGGATTCCTGGCGGGCGTTCCAGGCGGCTACCGCCTCGACCTTCTCCGTCGCGAGGGCGGGGAAAAACAGGTGCGGATACTTTGTTTGCCAGGCCACGGCCTCGGCTTCATTCAGGGCCAGCCGCACGAGCCGCTCCGGTGCCGTAAGCGCGCGGCTCGATTCCGCAAAGATCGCCTCTTTGACCCCGGCAATCTGCGCCCGGATCTTCCGACAGGTTGCCCGGCATGTGTTCCGGAACGAACCGCCGTTTCCTCGATTTCCATTTGTGCTTGTCTGTTTCATCTTTTTCTCCTTTCAATTATATGTAATATCAACAGTTACATATTCTCACAAAAAAAGAGACTGTCAACCACTTTTTTTGCGGCGCCCGGACACGCGGCCTTGATCATGCCGAGCACCCCGGCCAGGGTGGTTTTCTCCAGGTCCCGTTCCAAGGCGCTTTCCGCCGACGCAAAGACCCGGTTTAAGGTCTCCCGGATGCAATGGCCCACCGGGCAGGCCGCGTTGGCTTTTCGGGCGGGACTGGCAAAAGGCTCAACGGCTTCCACGGCCCGATAGACCTCAGCGAGATTGATACGGCCGGGGGAACGGCTTAAACGGGAGCCGGCCCCGGCACCCTTGCGGGTCTCCACCAGCCGGGCCCGCTGCAACGACAGCAGGAGCCGCCGGATGATGACGGGGTTGGTGTTGACGCTGCCCGCCAGCATTGCCGACGTGACCGGGTCGCCCTCCTTGTAAGCGAGGACGGCCAGCACGTGCACGGCCATGGCAAAGCGACAACTCGTTCGCATAATCGTTGTTTAATCAGTAACCGCAGAGATTACATTTGTCAACTGGATTTTATACCCAGCGGCACCCATCGCGATTTCTCAAGGAACCGTCGCCTGACTCGGTGGAGGACGCCGGGGAAAAGATGTTTGAAGTCCTGCGTAGCACCATCCATTGAAGCTGGCCGGCCTGAAAACCGTTCAGCACGCACATTTCCGTTGGATTGATCATAACTTTTCAAACAAACGAATGCCGCAAAGCGGCAACGGGTCAAAAGCCGAAGCATCAGCAAACAGGGGGAATCAGTTTGCTGGTTTGGACATGGGACATGAAGAAACGAGACAACTTATCAGCAAAGATACATAACCAATAGAATCAATATGTTTATGAGTTTCTGACGGCTTCAAAATGCTCCACTGCTAACGTTTACTGCTAACAAATTCAGTTTTATTCAAACTTGGTTATTCCTATTCACCTGCGTCCATTTTAGACTCTTTCACGTCGCTCGTTTGACGTTTGGGCGTTGCTTAGATCAAAAAATCTGCGCTGGAATGAGCGGACAGTTGTGTACAGTGCAGGTTTTTAAGCGATTCCGCTGCAAAAAATCGCCACCAACCACCAGGCCAACTCCCGTCGGCGGGCAGGCTTCAGACTTTTTTGCCAACACCTCCTGTAGACAGGCAAAATCCATTCATCCTTGGTAAACGGGTCTATGATCGGACCTAGGCCCTAGGTGGCAGAGACATTTTCCGGGGACTCCGCTTTTAACTCCACTCAGGAAATTGAGTGGTATTTAAATCCAACGTGGAAATAGAGGCCATGTCGGAATCTTCAAGGCTAAAATCAAAGATATTCAAGTTTTCCGCGATATGCGCTTTCTGGGAGGATCTGGGGATGGCAATAATTCCTCTTTGGAAATGCCATCTCAGGCTCACCTGCGCAATCGTCTTATTGTACTTCTTTCCGATGGTTGCAAGAGTGGCATTGGTGAAAAGCCCATGACGGCCTTCCGCAAAAGGTGCCCAGGCTTCCATTTGCACGCCATGTTGCTTTAAGTATTCCAGTGACTTGCCTTCCTGGAAAAACGCATGTGTTTCGATTTGATTTATTGCGGGTTTCACGTCGTTACTCGCAATCAAGTCCCCAAGTTGCGCGGGTTCGAAATTGCTCACGCCTATGGCCTTGATTTTGCCCTGATGATAGAGTTCCTCCATGGCCTTCCAGGAGCCTTTCACATCGCCATAAGGCCTATGAATCAGGTAGAGGTCCAAATAATCCGTACCCAACTTATTGATAGAAGTTTGAAATCCTTTCTTTGCCTGTTCGTACCCCATATCGGCCTTCCACAGTTTTGAGGTGATAAAGAGTTCTTCACGTTTGATTCCACTCTGTTTGATCCCGGCGCCTACTGCCGCCTCAGTGCCGTAGATCATAGCAGTATCAATCAGACGATAGCCCAGAGCGATGGCATCGGCCACGCACCTGATTCCGACGTCGCCGCCGAGTGTCATTGTGCCCAATCCCAGACGTGGCATATGCAGGCCGTTATTGAGTGTCACGAGCGGGATCAAATTTTCCTGGGTGCTGGTATTTGGCGCGGCAAATGACGGCGCGCTGCCGAGGCTCAGGAACATTGCAGAGGCGGCAAATTCCGCGCTGTTCTGCAAGAATTGGCGGCGGCTCATTCCGTTGGAGTTGCGTTCTTTATTCATATTGGCTGGGATTTCCCATATGGTTTCCAGCCCACGACGGCGTGGGCCTTTTTCGTGATTCTCTTCCTGTTCCACCGGTTTGCAAGAACTTTTTTCCAGTCCGTTCCGGTTATTCTCTGGCACAGGGCCGTTTCGATGCCACTTTTGGCTCCCAACGCCCATTTTCTCCCGGATGCGAAGACACCTCCTCCGTGGTTTCCAGTATTCCCCTGCGATTGTTGAGTCTCTTTCTTCATCCTGACGGTGCGGTTGCCAATCTCAGCCGCCCAATCCCTTCCAGAATGGCCCGGAACAACTCTCGCGGAACCGCCACCTCCGCCATCTGGAAGACTATCTTCCAGGAATGGCGCACGACCTTCGCCCCGATCTTGATCAGTTTCTCCCGCAACGTCGTCAACGTCCAGTGACGCACCGCTGTGGGCAGCACCGCCTGCCGCAGGAATGATCATGTTGACGAAAAGTTCCTCCGCACGCGCGACTGGCTGCTTTATGACATCCGCCGAAGCATCAAGAACGCGATTCAATTCCGGGCGATCAAAAAGTACTTTCCAAATCTCCCGGTGATTCGCGGTAATGGTCGGCAGATTGGCGATTCGCCGGGTCTTGGTTTCGGAACGAGGTGAGACAACAGTGAACCACAAACTGCCGTGACCGGCTAACACATGGAGTAGTACAAAAAAGTGGACCAAGTCAGGCATTTCAATCCAGCGCCGCATTCCGGTCTCCATCGGTCGTGAAAATAATTTTCCTTTTCGGAATTCAAAAACCTTAAAATATAAATTTTGAGCGCAAAATTTATACCAGGTCATTTACGATTTTGTCCGGCAATTTATGCAGGAATATGGGCTTTTTCTTAGTGTCGAAAACCTTTTTCGACACAGTCGTAAAAACTTAAAAGAAATACGCGAACTCTCAATGACAGAGTGATCTTGAGTTGGTAAGGTATTGTGATATTTAAACCAAGTAAAACATCTAAACCACTTAATTCTATGAAGGCAAACTTCAGCCTATTGTTGACGACGATCCTGGTGGCTTGCGCCACAGTCCTGTATGAGCAAGCAGCTCCGGCGGCACCTGCTGTTGTTGGGTTATGGCGGTTTGACGAAGGCAGCGGAACCAATCGTCTCCGATTCGTCCGGCCTTGGGAACAACGGAGCGCTGCAAGGCGATAATGGGAATCTTCCGACTTGGACCAACGGCCAACCAGGCTTCGGCAACGCCTTGCTCTTCACCAATGACGGGATGAACTCACACCTATGTCGCCATTCCTGCCAGCCCTTCGCTGATGATTGGCCAGACTCCCACCAATGCGTGGACGATCACGGCTTGGGCGTACGAGAGTTCCGGCGGCACGGGCGATTTTATCGCCAACTATGGACGGATCGTGGTGATTGACGATGGCACGGCCCAGCAACTGGAGTCCGGGGCGTCGGGCGATGATGAATTCTACAGTTGGGCCCGGACCACCGGGGCATGGCAAATTGCCTGGGGCATGGACTCCTCGGTGATCGCCGCTGCTGGACCAATGGGAGCATGTGGCGGTTGTTTATGATGGAACGAATCTGACATTTTATCTGAATGGCAATGAAGCCAATGGGGCGGTGTGGCTTCACAGGCTGTCACAGCGGCCTTGTCGTATATCGGGTATCAGGGATCGGTCCTGATCGGTTCCGAACTCGATCAAACGGCTGATCGGAATTGGAACGGGATGCTGGACGACGTGGCGATGTTTGCCGGGGCGTTGACGCAGGCGCAGATTCAGACGGTCATGTCCGGCGATTTCTCGTCATTTATTGGCGGGGCCTGCGGGCATTGTCAGCCAGCCTCAAAGTTTGGTGCTCGCGCCGGGGTCAACGGCCACATTTAGTGTCGGCGCGTACGGCGCCGCCCCGTTTACTTATCAGTGGTATTTCAATGGGACAAGTCTGGGATCAAGCGCCACCGGTCCCACGCTGACGCTGAATAACGTCGGGCTCGAGCCAGGCGGGAACTTATTGGGTGGTGGTCGAGTAATTCCGTGGCCCCTCCATCACCAGCCAGCCGGCGACTCTTTCGGTAAACCCGAGCTTGGTGGGTCTGTGGCGGTTTGACGAAGGGAGCGGAACAACTGTCTCCGATTCGTCCGGCCTTGGGAACAACGGAACGTTGCAAGGCGATAATGGGAATCTTCCGACGTGGACCGCCGGGCAAACCGGCTTCGGCAGCGCCCTGGCCTTCAATAATGACGGGGTGAACCACACTTATGTCTCCATTCCTGCCAGCCCTTCGCTGCATAATTGGCCAGACCGCTACCAATCCGTGGACGATCACAGCGTGGGCTTACGAGAGTTCCGATGGCACAGGCGATTTCGTCGCCGACTATGGGCGGATCATGGTGATTGATGGCGGATACGCTTTCCAATTGGAGTCTGGAGCTTCGGGCGACGGCGAACTTTATACTTTCAATGAAAACGGCGACAACACGGCGTGGAATATTGGCTGGGGCATTGGCTCTCCGGTGACACCGCTGCTGGACCAATGGGAACATTGGGCGGTGGTTTATGACGGAACCAATTTCTACCGTTTACCTCAATGGCAACCAAGCCCCAATGGCGGTGTCGCTTCACAACTGGTCACGGCCGCGCTGGGGTTCGTTGGTTATCAAGGCGCAATCCGATTGGTTCCGAGACTCGATCAACCGGCTTCAGCCAATTGGAACGGCATGTTGGACGACGTGGCGATGTTTGCCGGCGCGCTGACCCAGGCGCAGATTCAGACCGTCATGTCCGGCGACTTCTCCGGATTTATCGGCGGGCCTCCGGGCATTGTCAGCCAGCCGCAAAGCTTGATGGTCGCCGCCGGGTTCAACCGCCACATTCAGCGTCGGCGCAGACGGCGCCGCACCGTTTACCTATCAGTGGTATTTCAATGGGACAAGCCATGGGGGCAGAGCGGCACCAATGCCACGCTTGCCATTGAATAACGTTCAATCCGGCCAGGCGGGGACTTATTCGGTGGTCGTCAGCAATGCCACGGGTTCCACGCCACCAGCCAGCCTGCTGTGCTCTCGGTCGGAAGCCTTGTCGCCCTGTGGCGGTTTAACGAAGGGAGTGGAACGACTGCCTTTGATTCATCCGGCAATGGGAACAACGGCACATTGATGGGCGAGAACGGCAATGTTCCGGCCTGGGCCTCCGGGAAGTCAGGCTTTGGCGGCGCCTTGCAATTCAACAACGATGGCGTTAACCACTCCTACGTGAGCGTTCCGGGAAATGGCCTGCTTGAAATCGGCCAGACCGCATCCAATCCCTGGACGATCACCGCCTGGGCTTACGAGAATTCCGACGGCACGGGTGATTTTGTCGCCAATTATGGCCGGATCATGGTGATTGACGACGGCATGGCGCTGCAATTGGAGTCTGGCGCGTCCGGCGACGGCGAGTTCTACACTTGGGACCGGCTCACCGGGAATTGGGAAATTCGGTGGGGCACCGGCAATTCCGTGTCCCCGCTGCTGGATCAATGGGAGCATTGGGCGGTGGTTTATGATGGCGTTGGAACCATCACCCTTTACCGGGACGGCAACCAGGGCGCTCAATGGCGGCGTCGCATCCGAGCCTGTGAATTCCTATGTCGAATACGGCTCGCCTGACCAGGGCGCAATCCTCATCGGCTCGGAACTTGGCGCAAACCGGCGATCGCAACTTGGAATGGCCTCCTGGATGACGTGGCCGTCTTCAATGTGGCGCTGTCGCAAGCTCAAATTCAAACCGTCATGGCCGGCGATTTTAGCGCGTTCGTTCCGGCAGCCTCAGTTGTCCGTCAGCAGCAGTCCGGGCAATATTGTTCTCAGTTGGCCGGTGGCGCAGGCCACGTTCCAACTTCAATCCTCGGCCACACTGGCTCCGGCATCCTGGGCCAACGTTGCCACTTCGCCGGTGTCGAGTGGCGGCATGCGGGTGGTGACCTTGCCGGATGCCGCCGGACCGCAGTTCTTCCGATTGATTGGACCTTGAGAGTTCCAATCGGGCGAGAGTGAGTTGGACTGATTGTATGATAAAACATGTCGATTTGAGAGAAGGCATGGACAGCCCGTGTTGGCCCGGAAATTCTCGATTCCCATTCTTGATGCCGGTTTGGTGGTTGCTCGCGGCAGCCGCGGTTTGTTTCAACACCCCGGCTGCCACCAATCTGCCTTCCTATTACGCCCATCCGGCGGAATTGGATTCCGATGGCGTGATCGCACCCTGGTATCATGGATTGAACGGGCAGTTGGATGAGCGCCTGAACATCGCCGTGAATGTCTACAAACGCTATCCGTGGGTGGACAAGCCGAAGGCGGTCATGGCCGCGCCGGACTTCATTTACAATTCCCACTGGAGCATCAAACCCGACGGCACCATTCTGATTCCCCCGACGACCGATTGGATGTGCGGAGATTTGGCGCAACGCACCTGGAGCACCATAAAAGGACTCACGGCTTACTACCAATACAGCGGCGATCCGATCGCGTTCGTCTATATCCCGCGGGCGGTGGACTACATTTTGGATTATGGATTGACCGATGAAAAGGCCGGCTGGCCCTTGTTTCCCATCAGCACGCCGACACGGGGAAAAGCCTATGGCAAATGCGACCCGGCCGGCCGCAATCAACTCGACCTCTGTGCCATTGAGGGTATCGAGGTGCTTCGCGCCTACAAGCTCACCGGCAATCCGCGCTATCTTGAAATGGTGAAACATTGGGGCGACGTGTTCGCCGCCAAGTGCCAGTTCACCCATCCAGACATTTCCCCGTGGAATCGTTACGTTGACCCATCCGTCGTCGGATGGTCCGACGTGCTCACCGGCACCACATCCATCATCGTTGATTTTCTCGACGACCTGATTCAGATCGGCTATCCGGGAAAAGACGACGCAATTCTCAAGGCCAGGGACGCCGGAAGGCGTTTCCTCAAGGAGCGGATGCTGCCCGCCTGGTGGGTGGATGACACGTGGGGGCGGACGTATTGGGATTGGGACAATCCCATGATGTGCGGCATGGTTTCAATGTGCGCCGACCATTTCATGAAATATCCCAAGGCTTATCCCAACTGGCAGAATGATTTGCGGAACATGCTTTCACTGGTTTGGAATCGCAATTGCGCCGCCCCGGATTCCTATGGTGACGTGTATAGTGGCGCCTGGGCGTTTCCCGAATCCTCCGTTTGCTGCGGCACTTCCCTCTCTTACAACCAATACACTGCCGGCCCCACCCTGATCCGTTACGGCGCGCTGGCCCACAGCGAATGGGCTGCCGAAATTGGCCGGCGCATGATGCTCATGGCGACTTACGACAGCCTTCCCAACGGCGTCGTCAAGGATGGCTTGTTTGGCGACCAGGTTGCCACCGCCGAATGGTCGAATTTGGCCCATCCGTGGCCATTGTGCCAGGTTCTGGAAGCCATGGCGTGGCTTCCTGAAAAATTTGCTCCAAACCGTGAAAACCACATCGTCCGTTCCTCTTCTGTCGTGCAGAAAATTCTCTATGAAAAGGGCAGAATCACTTACACCACCTTCGATGCGCCGCCGGGCGCGCAGGAAGTCATGCGATTGGCCTTTCGTCCCACGTCCATTCAGGCCGATGGCCGCCGGCTCAAGGAACGGTCCACTCTGGACGCCAACGGCTATTCTCTCGCTTCGTTGTCAAACGGCGATTGGATCGTCACGGTGCGCCACGATGGCTGCCGGAACATTCAGGTGGTCGGAGACGATCCGCAACAAGTCGCCGATGACCGCGCCTTTGCCTTCGACGGCGCGTGGACTGTGGTAAAAGACAGCGCCGCGCCACGGGGTTCATTTCGAGCCGCGGATCAATCAGGCGCCACGATGACTTTCCAGTTTTCCGGCAATCAAGTGCGACTGCTGGGCGTTGTCGGCCCGGATGGAGGTTGGGCTGATGCCTTCATGGACGGTGTGCAGCAACAGACGCTGATTGAGTGTTGGAATCCCACGACGCGGCATGAACAGCCGATCTTTCTCAAAAGTGGCCTGACCAATGGCCCGCATGAATTGAAAATTGTCGTGCGCGGCGAGAAAAATCCGCTGGCGCGCGGCGCTCAAATCGGAATCGAGTCCGCCCAATTTTCCGCCGCGACCGGCGATGCGGGTTTCGGCTCCGGCGGCGGCCCGGCAGGCCCGCAGCGGCTGATCTTTGGTTTCACCGGACGGCAGGATTATATTGACTCGAAGGGGAACGCCTGGCGGCCGGGCACCGAGTTTGTCGCCCGCGTCGGAGCGGACGTGGATACGGTCGCGCGGTGCTGGTGGCATAGTCGCCGGAGCATGTATATTGGCGGAACCGACGATGAAGAGATTTACCGATACGGAGTTCATGCGCCGGAGTTTTGGGTGAACCTTACCGTGGCGCCCGGCAATTACAAAGTGCGGTTGCACTGGGCTGACACGCCCGAAACGCCGTGGATCGAGCGTGAAGGAGACAAATGGGAATCGGTTTCCCGTCCCACCACGGTGCTCATCAACGGCCAAACCGTGATTGAAAATCTGAACGTGCGAAAGGAAGTGGGAACATTCCATGCCTATACCCGCGAATTTCAAAACATCCAGCCCCAAAACGGCATCATTGAACTGCGGTTCAAATCCATGCCAGGCCACGAGGCAATGATTCAGGCGGTGGAGGTCATCCCCGCAGAGAAGCCCCGTGAGGGTGAGCGTTGACTTGACCAGGAAATCAATGAATACAAAAACCAGGATAGGCATTCATCCTTCGCGGGCTAAATCGGCCTTCACGCTGATCGAATTGCTGGTGGTCATTGCCATCATTGCCATCCTGGCGGCGTTGCTGTTGCCGGCTCTTTCGCAGGCCAAGAGCAAGGCCGACCGGATTTCCTGTCTCGACAACCTTAGACAAATCGCAGTGTACATGCAGCTTTACACTGACGACTACAACGACATCTTTCCCGCGCACCGAAACCAAAACGTTGACAGCAACGATGTGAATATGTCCATGACGAACTGGTGGGGTACGACCCTGTTGGCCATGGCAAACAATCCATCGCAGAGCAATCTCTTTCAATGTCCCGCTATCAAGGGACCGCGGACTGACGCGGGAGTGACATGGTCCTGGAATTTTGATCCTCATTTTGTCGGGTATGGTTATAATAATTATTTTCTCGGACTGCATCCATTTTTGGCCACGACTTTGTTGGTGGGCGGAGTGCATTTTGACACGGCGCCCGATTTCAAACGAAGTTCTGTCCGCCATCCGGCGGATACCCTGATGATTGCCGATAGTATGCCGGCATCCGGCGATATCACTTCCACCGCCTGCTGGAGTTCAGATTGCTGGTGGCCCTATTCCTCCCATGGGAGCCTTCAAGGAGTTGAAACGTTTCGGCACTCGGGCCTTGGAGTAATTGTGTTCACCGATGGGCATTCCGAAGCACGCAAGGACGCCAATATCAATCCACCGGTGGACCCGGCTGGGGCAACCGCCAAAGCGCTCGCAAATTCCAACTGTTGGGACCCGTTGCAGAGGGGTCACTGAACATTTATTTTTTGAACAAGCAACCATCAACCACATGAACCCAATTCATCCGTCTCTTCTTATTCTGACCCTGTCTTGCAGCACTGTTTTTGCGCAACTCGACCCGGGCAATCCCTTGTCAGGCCTCGAAAAGCTCAAAAATTTCAAAACCATGCGCGCGTCGTCCACCGATCCCAACTGGCGCAATGGGAATGGAGATTGTCGGTGGATCAAAGCGGGCGGCAGTTTGACGTTGGCGGAACTCAAAGGCCCCGGCGAAATCGTCCATTTCTGGTGCACGATTGCGGACCAGGAGCCGAATTATTCCCGGTTGCTCACGTTGCGCATTTATTGGGACGGCGAGACCAATGCCAGTGTTGAATGTCCGATTGGCGATTTCTTTGGCATGGGCATGGGCGTTGACAAACCGTTCACTTCGCTGCCCGTTCGCGTGAGTTCCGATGGCCGCGGTCGCAATTGCTATTGGCCGATGCCGTTCCGTAAATCGGCCCGTATTGTCGTCACCAATGATGGCAAACGGCCGTGCGATGCCTTCTACTATTACATAGACTGGCAGAAACTGCCGTCGTTGCCGGATGACAGCGCCTGTTTCCACGCGATGTATCGGCAGGAGTTTCCGTGCGTGATGGGCCAGAATTATCTGATTGCAGATATTAAAGGTCGCGGACAATACGTGGGCACAGTGTTAAGTGTTTATCTGGCTTCTCCGGGTTGGTTTGGCGAAGGAAACGATTACTTTTTCATTGATGGCGAAAAGGAACCCAATTTGCGCGGAACTGGAACGGAAGATTATTTTTGCGATGGCTGGGGTTTCCGCGAACAGTCCGGTCCATTTTATGGCACGCCACTCTGGGAAGGCTATGACACCGGCGATCGCGGCAGTGCCTATCGCTGGCATATCCCCGACCCGGTCACGTTCAAAAAATCGCTCCGCGTGGAAATCCAACACCGAGGCGGGCAGGAATTTCCTGACGGCACATCCACCGGCTTCATCGAGCGCGACGACCTGATGTCCAGCGTCGCATTCTGGTATCAAATCGGGCCGCACAAACCCTATCCGGCGTTGCCGTCCGGGCCAGAGCGATTGCCGTTCCATGAATGGATTATGCTTAAAGGCCACACAGTTGTGGCTACGGCAAAGCATTCCGACGACCCAATTGAAGTGCAGTCTTTGGATGGAGTCACCGATGGCAAGCAACTATGGTTCCACCCGCGCAACGACAAAGGATGGGTGGAAGTGTCCTTCGAGAGCCAGACCAACCAGGCTGCCGAACTAACGCCCAAAACGGTGCATTCTTACGACTACGGGATTTATCGCGTGTTGCTCGACGGCAGGCAAATCGCACAACTTGACCTTTACGATCCGGAAATCGTCCCTACTGCAGAAAAACTGGGAACACAAAAGCTGGCGGCAGGAACCCACACCTTGCGATTTGAATGCGCCGGCAAGTCGCCCAAATCAGCGGGGTATTATCTGGGCTTCGATGCGCTGGTGGTGCGCGTTCCAGTTTACAGCCGGCCTCCAAGTGTTGATTTGCGAACGTTACAAAAGCACAAATGATCTGGAACCCTCTCCTTCAGGATGTGGCATCATATGTACCTCCGGTTGAATTTGAAGGAGCCGCCGTGCCCGCCGTGAAATGATACGCATGAATTTCCGCAGTCTCAACGAATTGTGGAATCGTTTACACGAGGTGGAACCGGCCTCTTGAGGCCAGTTTGGCGTGCCGGCGAAATTCTCCCGGGGTGACCCCAATTTTCTGCGTGAACACAGTGTGCAGGTATTCGCCGTAATTGAAACCCGTCTTTTCGGCAATCTGGGACAGGTTCCAGTCGGTATCTGTCAGTAACTGTTTCACTTTTTCCAGGCGCAACCGCAACACCTCGGCTTTTGGGGAGCGCCCCATCTTTGCCGCGAAACGTCGTTCGAAGACACGCCGGCACATGCTCGCCACTTTCGCCACCTCATTGATGGTGATGGGATCAAATGCATGATCGCGGATGAAACGCAACCCGACGGCCAACTGGCGATCATCCAAGGCCAGCACCTCCGTGGAGCGCCGGGTCACAATCCCGCATGGAGGGATGAGGATCGGCCTGGCGGGATGTTTGCCGCCTGCCATCATCCGATCAAGCAGAACCGCCGCATCATACCCGATGCGAAGTGTGTCCGGCGCCACGCTGCTAAGGGGCGGGTCCGATAGCTCACAGAGGATTTCATCATTGTCCACGCCGATGATCGCCACTTCCTCGGGCACGGCCAGGGCCAGACTGGCGGCAGAGGTTCAAGACCTGCTGGCCGCGAATGTCGTTGCACGCCATGACTCCTGTTGGTTTGGGAAGCGAGACCAGCCAGCGTCCGAGGTCTTCCTGAAAGAGCAAACCTTGCCTTTCGTATCCGATGGTTTGCGCCTTCCGTCACTCTGCATCGGCGGAGGATAAATCATGGCACGAAAAACCTGAAAGTGCCAGCCGCTCCTGGAACCATCGGGAGCGCTTGTCGGAATAATTGGCTCCGACGAATCCACAAAACGCATAGTGTCGAAAACCCCGATCCATGAGATGTTCGGCTGCCAGACGTTCGCCACCTTCCGGTCATCGGTATCAATCAAGGGCAAACCAAAACCGCTGACCGAGCCGCGTAAATCCACCGCGGGCACGCCGAGTTGTCTGATAAACGCAGCCATTTCCGGTGTTTCCACCCGGGCAATGATGCCGTCTCCGCCCCAGTTTCTGAGCCAGATTGGAAAAGCGTCGGTCCACTTCCATTCCTCGCTTTGCACGGACCATTCGTGGTGCTCGCGCACGAACTTGGCAATGCCCAGAAACAGTCCCCGGCCGTAAGCCCGCGATGACTCGATCAGCAATGCCACGCGTCGTCGGCGCTTTCGGATAATTCGATGCCGGAGAGGCTTCATGCAGCGAACCGGTTAATTAAACATGCGTTTCCAACCCTGCGCGCCGCCGCACAAGAGTCATTTCACGCATTGATACAAAACCAAAAACCTTAATAATTTCCGGGAAAGGCCGACAAATGATCACACGCCAGCAGTCCTTTCTTCCTGTATTATTTGCAAGTTTGTGCATAATTGTAACAAATCTTCCATTGCACAAAAGTTTAATGGAAAAAACGCGAATTCTCAATGACAATCACTCCAGTTTGCGGCAATAAGGAAATGAACCCCCGTTGCGGCTGGCGGCCGCTTAGGATGATGATCAGACCGAAACAAAGTTTTTTTATAAAAGCCTCACGGTTTTGCCGGCCGGCCCTGTTATGGCCGGCTGAACCAGTGCTCCAGTTCCATGAACGGCCCTCAATTCAAGGCTGAAACCGGAGCGGCCGCCCTGGTTCGCATGAGCGGCATCACCAAGCGCTTTGGCAGCGTAACGGTTTTGAAAGACGCGCGCCTTGAAGTACGCAGCGGCGAAGTTCATGTCCTGGCCGGCGAAAACGGGGCCGGCAAAAGCACGCTCGTCAAAATTCTCGCCGGTGTTTACACGGAATTTGAAGGCCGGATTGAAATCGGTGGACGCGAAGTCTGTCCCCAAACGCCGCTGGAGGCCGATGCGCTGGGCATTGCGGTCATTCATCAGGAATTGTCGCTGATTGGTTCGATGAGCGTGGCCGACAATGTTTTTCTTGGCCGGATGCCGGCCCGTTGCGGTCTGGTGCTGGACGCCGAGCAGCGCGAGAAAGCCGTTCATTGGATTCGGCAGTTGGGACTGGACATTGACGTGCGCCAACCAGTGGAACAATTTCCCATCGCCGTCCAGCAACTGATCGAAATCGCCAAGGCTTTGAGCCGGGATGCCCGTGTCATCGTCATGGACGAACCCACCAGCGCGCTGAACGCACCGGAGGTTGAAAAGCTTTTTGAGCTCATTCAATGGCTCAAGCGGCGCGGCTGCGGCGTCGTGTATATCTCGCACAAAATGGAAGAGATTGAGCGTATCGCCGACCGCATCACGGTGCTGCGCGACGGACAATGGATTGGCACGGCGGTGGCCAAGGATTTGCCCGCGCCCAGGTTGATTCAATGGATGGTCGGGCGTGAACTGGATGAACAGCTTTCCCGCCGCTCGCCGCATTTGGGTGGAGAACGGTTGCGGCTGGAGAACTTCACCGTCTTCCCGGATGGATTTTCCCAAAAGCCCGCCGTTCAAAACGTCTCGCTCTCGGTGCGCGCCGGCGAAATTCTCGGTGTCGGCGGGTTGCAAGGTTCGGGAGCCAGTGAACTTTTTTTCGGCTTGTTCGGCAGCTATGGCCCGGCCACACAGGGCGCGGGGTTCCTGGACGGAAAAGAAATTCATTTTACCGCACCACGGCAGGCCATTGAATCCGGCGTTGCCTTGCTGACCAATGACCGTAAAGCCAGCGGATTGGTTTTATCGCTTTCCATCGTTGCCAATGCGACGCTGGCCGGATTGCCCGGATTGTCTCCGGCCGGGTGGCGCCGGTCGGCGCGCGAACGCGAAGCGGCGGCCAAAGTCACATCGCTTCTGCGGTTGCGTGCCGCGTCGCTGGATGTGGAGGCCGGCACGCTTTCGGGCGGCAACCAGCAGAAAGTCGCCCTGGCGAAATGGCTGCAAATCCGCCCCAGGCTTCTCCTGCTGGATGAACCGACCCGCGGCATTGACGTTGGCGCCAAGCACGAGATTTACCAGTTGATGGAGGAATGGACGGCGCAGGGAATCGCCATCTTGCTGATTACTTCCGAAATGCCCGAGCTATTGAAGTTGAGCGACCGGATTATGGTGTTGCATCGCGGCAATTTCGCCGCGGAATTTTCACGCGAAACGGCGACGGCGGAAGCGGTTCTGGCAGCCGCCATGGGATCAAACTCCTCCACGTCTTTTGAGGGTTTTCAAAATTGATGACTGTGAATCCCAAAACGGGAGCGGATAATCTGCTGAAAAAGATTGTGACCAGTCCGGCGGGGCGCGCGTTTCTGGCCCTGCTGCTGGTGCTGATCATTGGCGCCATTTTCAACGCCGACGGCGCCTTTTTCAAAATTGGCACGCACCGGGACACGCTGCGGCAGGCGTCCGTGTACGGGATTCTGGCTTGTGGCATGACGCTGGTGATTATCTCCGGGGGCATTGATCTCTCGGTGGGCAGCGTGCTGGCGCTGGTGGCGGTTTGCTGCGCCCAAATGGCCATCCATTGGGACTGGTCCGGCTGGTTGGTGGCACCCGCCTGCTTGATCATCGGCGGATGCTGCGGCGGTGTTTCCGGCTTCGTCACGGCCCGGCTGGGCGTTCAACCGTTCATTGCCACGCTGTCCATGATGGTGCTGGCGCGCGGTCTGGCCAAATACGCTTCCGGCGGAATGAAGGTTTCCACCGCGATCATGAATGCCGATGGAACCTACCGCTATGTGGATGTGCCGCGCTTCTTCCGGCTGGTGGACCATCGCATCCTGGGCGGAAATCTGTCCGTGGTAACGCTCATCTTTATGGCCTGCGTTGCTGTGGCCTGGGTGTTGATGGCAAAACATCGTTGGGGCCGTTATCTTTATGCGATTGGCGGCAACGAAGAAGCTTCGCGGCTCTCCGGCATTCCCGTCGTGGCGGCAAAAACTCTGGCCTATGTTGCTTCGGGAATGTTCGCCGCCGTGGCGGGCATCTGTCAGGCTGCTCAGGAACAACAAGGGGACCCGGAAGCCGGAATGGGTTATGAATTGATGGCCATTGCGATGGTGGTCATTGGCGGAACCAGTCTGATGGGCGGTCGCGGCGGGATCGGTTTGACGCTGCTGGGCGTTTTGACCATCGGTTATCTGGACAAGATTCTGAGCATCAACGCGGTTCCCGAAGCGGGTCGTTTGGTGCTGACCGGCATTATCATCGTGGTCGCAGTATTAACCCAGCGTCGCAGACGAACCTGAACATCCAAAGAATTATGCGCAATAAACACACCGTCATCAAAACACTGGCCCTCCTCGCCCTGGCAACCACCCTGTTCGCGGGTTGCGGCAAGTCGGGCGGTCCCGCAACTTCAACCACCACCTCCACTAACGCCGCCGGCCGCCAGTTTGTCATCGGCATGTCCCAGTGCAATCTCGGCGAGCCGTGGCGCGTGCAAATGGACGCCGACATCGCGGCCGCGGCCGCCAGGCGCCCCGAACTCAAAGTCATTTTCAAAGACGCCCAGAACGATACGCTCCAACAACGCGCCCAGGTTGAGGAATTTGTCAGCGCTAAAGTTGACCTCATCATCATCAGCCCGAAGGAAGCGCAGCCGCTGACCGAGCCGGTGGCGCGGGCGATGGACGCCGGCATTCCCGTCATTGTGCTGGACCGCCGTCTGCTGGGTGACAAATACACCTGCTTCATCGGCGCGGATAACAAGAAAATTGGCAAAGCCGCCGGTGAATGGATCGTCAAGACACTCGGTGGAAAGGGAAACGTCATTGAGCTGATGGGCCTGCAGACTTCGACGCCCGGACAGGACCGGCACAGCGGTTTTCTCGAAGGCATCGCCGGTTCCGACATCAAAATCATTTTTAGCGCAGACATGGAATGGCTTGAGCCAAATGCCCGCCGGGAAATGGAATCGGCCCTTGCGCGCTTCGACAAAATTGATCTGGTTTATGCCCACAATGATCCCGGGGCTCACGGGGCTTATCTCGCGGCCAAGGCCGCCGGTCGGGAGAAGGACATGAAATTCGTCGGCATTGATGCCCTGCCGCAGGAAGGAGTTGGCTATGTCCGGCAAGGCATTATTGATGCCACATTCCAGTACCCCACCGGTGGCGCAGAGGCGATTGACACCGCGTTGAAAATTCTCCACGGCGAAAAGGTGCCGAAAGAAATCGTGCTGGGTACCCGCCTCTTCGACAAAGGCAATGTTGATCAAGGCGGACAGGAGTTGAAATAAGCTTCCTGGTTTGCAACTTTTCTCATTACCCATGAGCGCCAAATACACCGTCGGTCTGGATTACGGAACCAACTCCGTCCGCGCGCTGGTCGTTGACACCGCCAATGGCCACGAGGCTGGCACGGCGGTCTGGAATTACGAACACGGAACCCAAGGTGTCCTCCTGGGCCGCGATCCCAATCTTGCCCGGCAACATCCCGCGGATTACGTCAAGGGCGCGGAAGTCGCCATCAAACAGGCACTCGCCGACGCAAAGAAAAAGGCGCGCCGATTCAAGCCGGAGCGGGTCGTCGGCCTGGGCGTGGACACGACCGGCAGCACGCCGCTGCCGGTGGATGCCCACGGCCAGCCACTCGCGTTCGACAAACACTTTGCCAAGAATCCCGCCGCGATGGCGTGGCTGTGGAAGGACCACACCGGCGTGACCGAGGCGGCGGAAATCACCGTACTCGCCAGAAAAATCCGTCCGCAATATCTCGCCAAATGCGGCGGGACGTATTCGAGCGAGTGGTTCTTCAGCAAGATTTTGCACTGCCTGCGCACCGCGCCGGACGTGTTCGCCGCCGCGCACTCGTGGGTGGAACTGGCCGATTATGTTCCCGCCGCGCTGACCGGCACGGAAGCCCCGGACCGATTGACGGCGGGCATTTGCGCCGCCGGCCACAAGGCGATGTTCAATGCAGCTTGGGGCGGTTACCCCGACGCGGAATTCCTCGCGCAACTGGATCCGAAGCTGGGCGAACTGCGCCACCGGCTTGCCCCCGAGTCCGCACGGTTGCCCAAGCGGTCGGCGGTTTGACTGAAAGCTGGTCGAAGAAGACCGGGTTGCCGGCGGGCATACCCGTGGCGGTGGGCGCGTTTGACGCGCACTTGGGCGCGGTCGGCTGTGGGATCGCACGGGGCACGCTGGTGAAAATCATCGGGACGAGCACCTGCGACATTGCCGTCTGGCCGAACACGGAAGCATTGGCGGACATTCCCGGCTTGTGCGGCATTGTCAATGGCAGCGTATTGCCTGGCTGTTTCGGCCTGGAAGCGGGGCAATCGGCGGTGGGCGACATTTTCAACTGGTGGGTCAATTACATTCAGCCGGGCGGAAAGAAAGCCGGCTTGCACACGGAATTGGGGAAGGCGGCGGCGCGATTGAAGCCGGGCGAATCCGGATTGCTCGCGTTGGATTGGAACAATGGCAACCGGACCATTCTGGTTGACCAACGGCTGACCGGATTGCTCGTGGGCCAGACGCTCTACACGACGCCGGCGGAGATTTATCGCGCGCTGGTCGAAGCGACGGCGTTCGGCGCCCTGACGATCATCAACCGGTTTGAGGAATACGGTGTAAAGGTTGAGCAGGTCATCAACTGCGGTGGGATTGCGGAAAAGAGCCCGCTGACGATGCAGATCTACGCGGATGTGACGGGGCGTCCGATGAAAGTGTCACGGTCGGCGCAAACGTGCGCGCTGGGTTCGGCGATAGCGGGTGCGGTGGTGGCGGGGGTTTACAAAAGTTTTGCCGACGCGCAAAGGGCGATGACGGGTTTGCAGCCGAAAATTTACAAGCCCAATCCGAAGGCGCAGGAGGTTTATCGGGAGCTGTACGGATTGTACAAGACGCTGCACGATGCGTTCGGGACCAAAGAATGGAACGGCAATCTGCACGGGGTGATGAAACAACTCCTCGATATCCGCAACCGGGTGAGGAAGTGAGAGTGAAGGCGTATGACCCGGTGCGGCCGAAAGTGAATCAATGGTCGTCAGCTCAGGCTGCCGAGGTTTGTCAAAAACCACGTATGCGAAAATGAAATGCTCCGGCCATTGTGGACCTCAAACCAACGGCCCGACCCGCCGTGAGTTTCTGGCCATGATCGGCGCGGCTACGGCCGCGATGCTTGTGCCGGGTTCGGCACGGGCCGTCTTTGAACTACCTGAAAGCGACTGGAAACAGTGGCAACAAACGCTTTTTGCGTCTGCTTCACCTCGACGCTATTTGTCGAATGTCCATACCGATGCGAGAATGCATCTGGGCGGCATTGGCACTGGAAATTTTGAGATCGGTGCCGACGGTCAACTCACGAACTGGCAACTCTTCAATACGCTCCGGGACGGCTATGTGCCGTTTTACTTTGCCATCAAAGCCGGCACGACGGTTAGACTGCTGCAAACCGCCGGTGGCCCTGATTGGCCGCGAGTCAGCCAAATCGAGATGACCGGTGAATATCCGCTGGCGACTTTGGCCTTTGTGGATGAGGCGCTGCCGGTAAAAGTCGAACTCGAATCGTTCAGTCCGTTCACGCCGCTGGACTCAGGCAATTCGTCAATACCCCTGGCCGTCTTCAATTTTCGTGTGCACAATCCATTTGGCCAGCCGCTGGCGGTTTCACTGGCGGCAATGCTTGCTAATCCGGTGGGCTACGCCGCAATTGGCCAAATCCGCGGCACCGCCCATCCGAGCCTCGGTTGGAACGTCAACCAAGGCTTGAAGGACGGTCGCGCAACTGGATTGCTGTTGCGCGCACAGCGTGGCCAGGAACCGAAATTGGACCGTTCCGTATCCATTTACCTGCTTACCGATTGGTTTCTAAAGCCACCGGACCCGGGCGTTGGAAATAAGAACTATGCGTACGTAGCGCCGCGAGATTTAGCCATACCCCCGCTGGACCGTCCTCAAAACTTGAAAGTCGAGGTTGTCGGCCGCAGTGATTTCCCGGCCAGGAACCTGGCAAATCCGGCGCAAACCATAATATGGCTGGAAGAGGCTCCTGCGGATTTGCCGGCGCCTCTGCTGCGATCATTTCGTGATGCAGTGGAAGCCGGAGCGGTGCTGGTGTTTTCCGGAAAATCAATGCCGTTGCTCAACGCATATGCGGTGGTGACCGACGGTAAATCTCTTTCCGAGTCTGCGCTCCGCGAGGATATTCTGTTTGAGGACTTTGAGCACGGATACAGCAAGTGGACTGTGGTCGGAGAGGCATTCGGAAAGGAACCCGCACACGGCACGCTGCCGGGCCAGCAAACGGTGACTGGTTTTCAAGGCAAAGGTTTGGCGAATTCATACGTCAACGGCGACAAGTCCGTCGGCAAACTGGTCAGCCAACCTTTCACGATTCAGAGGCGATGCATTCGTTTTCTGATCGGAGGCGGGCATTACTCAGGCACGCAGCTTCGCCTGGTGCTGGGGGGCAAGACCGTGCGCGCTGCCTCTGGAAACGACAACGAGCGGTTGGAAGCTGCGGTTTGGGACGTAAGAGAATTTGCCGGCCAGACCGCCCACCTTGAAATCGTGGACGAAGAAAGGGGTGAATGGGGGCATATCAATGTTGATGACATTGTGTTCTGCGATCTGATTGGCGATCGCGCCACGATGGAAGAGTTGGAGGCGATGCTGCCGATTCAATTCAGCGCGGTACAACAACTGCCAGCTTCGCCGGACCGGCCGGCACGGGTTCTATTTCGTGATCGCAAACTGCGCCCGGATTCTGAAGTGTCCAGCAACGGAACCGGATTGGAGTGGTTCACGCGGCCTGTCGGCATGGGCAAAGTGGCTTTGTTTGCCGGCGAAGTTCTTGACCGTGCTCATTCCGATGCAACCCGGGCGCGCCAGAATACTTACGCCACGCTTTGCGCGCTGGTGGGGGCCACGTACACGATGACCCAGGGTCAGTCGGCCAAAGCGCCCGGCTTCGGTTCTCTCGCGCTCGCGGCCTTGGCGGAGGATGTGACTGGCTTGCTGAGTTTCAACGATTGGGAAGAAGCCTGGAAACAATTTGCGGAACGAGGCCGGTTTTCGCCTTTGGAACCGCGCCAATCCAGTGCTCCAACTCCGCCCGGAAGAACGACGAATGCGGCGTTGGTTGCAGGCATAACCGTTCCGGCGGGCGGCACGGTCGAGATTCCTTTTCTGCTCTCGTGGAGCTACCCGAACAAATACAGCGCTTCTGGCGCGTGGATGGGATGTTATTATGCGACCCGGTGGCCGGATGCCGTCACCGTGATTCACCACGCGGCGGCCCGGTATGAAGCATTGCGCGAGGGAACAAAATTGTTCCATGACACAATTTACGACAGCACACTACCTCGCTGGTTGCTTGATTGCCTCACCGCCAACGCAGCCATCGCCCGGCACGTGGGCGTGGTGTTTCGGATTGCCAACGGCGATGTCTATGGTTGGGAAGGCTCGAATGGCTCCTGCCAGCCCACTTGCACCCATGTCTGGGGTTATGAGCAGGCGTTGGCCCATTTGTTTCCGGACTTGGAAAGGGAAATGCGACGTATTGATTTCAAGCATCAGCAGGAGCCAGATGGCGGCATTCACAATCGTACGGCTGTTCCTTCTCCGCCCTATCCTACCGGCGAACGCCCGTTTGCCGACGGCCACGCGAGTTGCATTCTGAAAGCTTATCGCGAAGCGTTAAATTCCAGCGACGAATCCTTTTTCAACGACTATTGGCCCCACGTAAAGCGAGCGGTCGAATATCTGATCCATCGCGACGCCAGAGCTGCCAACGGACAGCCAAGCGGGACTCTACAGGACGACCAGTGGAATACTTACGATGAAGCGTTGCATGGCGTCACAACTTTCATCAGCGGTTATTACCTGGCAGCGCTCAGAGCGGGTGAAGCCTGGGCACGACGCATGAATGATGCAACCACCGCCCAACGGTTCCATGAAATTTTCCTGAGCGGTCAAAGTAAATTGATCGCTTTGTGCTGGAATGGGGAGTACTTCCAACAATATTTGTCGGATTATGAACGGCGCAAGGGCGAAGTGGGTCCCGGCTGCATGTCAGATCAACTGATCGGCCAATGGTGGGCGCACCAATTGGGGCTTGGATACCTTTTGCCACGCGAGATGGTGGTTTCTGCTTTGCGCTCGATTTTCAAGTATAATTTCAAATCCGATCTCACTGGCTGGAAACACATGCCGCGCGCTTTTGCCGGGGCAAAGGACAAGGGACTGATCGTCTGTACCTGGCCCAAAGGCGGACGCCCCGCAAACGTGATGCTTTACGCAGACGAGGTTTGGACCGGCATAGAATATCAAGTGGCGTCCCACATGATTTACGAAGGGCTACTCGAAGAAGGTCTGTCCGTTGCCAGGGGGGCGCGCGACCGTTATGACGGCGTGCCCCGGCCTCCCATCCAGCGCAATCCCTGGAGCGAAATCGAATGCGGCGGCCATTATGCGCGCGCCATGTCTTCCTGGTCGCTGCTCCTGGCCCTTTCGGGTTATTATTACGACGGCCCGGCGTGCGCGTTATGTTTTTCGCCACGATACAACCCAAATGATTTCAAATCCTTCTTTTGCGCGGCAGAAGGTTGGGGCAGCTTTGCGCAAAGGTTGGAAGGCAACGCACAACTGGTTCGGATCCTCGTGAATTGGGGAAAGGTGCGCGTGAAAACTCTGCGTCTCGCAATGGTAAATGACGCCCAGCCTACAAAGGTTGCCGTGTCTGCCAACGGCGAACAAAAATCGGTTGCTTTCGAGGCAAACGACAGAATTGTGGAAATTAGCTTTAAAGGATCGCTGGTTGTCAAGGAACGTGAAGAATTGCAGATCACCATTTCTTATTAAGAACGCTGTCTGTCTTTGCCTTGCCGTTGTTTTTTCCGGGGACGTGAACAGCCTTGTCGCGTTGTCACAGCTTAAGTTCCCGCGTTTTGCCAAACTCTCCTTCGCGCCGACGCCGCAGACCAGGTAACCAGCCCCGACGGCGAAGGAATGATCTGCCGCGTTAAAAATCTCAATAAAATTTCCTGACTGCGAGACTCGACAGAGAAAACGCAGTATAATTACATCGCATTTCAGCGCAGAAAGAGAGGGTGTTTTGGCCCGGTGGATGGGGGTTTGGGAGCATGCGGCAAAACCTTAATAAAAAAACGCGAACCCTCAGTGACACGCCCCAAACCTTTCGCCTAAAATAGGTTTCAGATAATTCGAGTGATTGCGATATTGGCCATGTGTGTCAGGTCGCGCGGCAAACGTTGGCTGGCGCCCCACTCGCTGTCGTCGGATTGTGGACATTGCAAAAGCAGAAATGACCCATGAACATTGCAGCACTGGTTCACAACCTGTTCTATCCCGGATTTCCGATCCGGGCACCCGGAGTGCCAGGCGCAACTCGGCGATATAGCTGTCTCAAAACCTACGCCATGAACGGAGTCTTGGCCTGGCTCCTGAGCACGAACGCGCTGGCCGGGGACCAGCTCTTCTGGCACAAGGTCCGACTGGATGGTCAGGGAAAACTCCTGAGTTGGGTTGATTCCGGCGCGCCTTATGATCAAATCCTGCGGACGAACTGGGCGATGTTCGAAAGCATCCCGGTCCAGTCCGATGGTTATCGGACCTATTTTACCTATCCGGAATTCAACGGCGTGAATGATCCCGCGCAACCTGTCTTCACGGGTCGCCCCTGGGCGCACAATCCCGCGGGACTGTTCGCCATGCTCACCGACTCGGCAATTCTTTACCATGCCTACAGCGGCGACCGCGTTGTCATGGATCGCGTCCGCGAAATGCTGGACCATATGCTTGCGTATGGGACCACCGACGCTACCGATTCATGGGCGTTGGTCCCGTATTCGAGTTCGGATGCCGGCAATCCCGTTTACCGCGGCGGCACGGACACGATTTATTGTAACGACCACAAGCCATGTGGGCGCGGCGACGGCGTGGGGTATCTGGAACCGGACAAGGTTGGCGAACTGGGGTATGCCTACCTCCAGTTTTACGAGTTCACTTTGGAGAAGAAATACCTTCAGGCAGCCATTCACTGTGCGGACGCTTTGGCGGCGCATGTCCGGCCGGGAGACGAGTCCCATTCGCCCTGGCCGTTTCGCGTGGATGCCCGGACTGGCACGCACGTTCGCGAGGAATACACCGCCAACGCGATCGGTCCCATTCGCCTTTTTGACGAACTTCTCCGGCTCCGGCAAGGCAATCATAAAGCCTATGCCCGGGCCAGAAAAATGGCTTGGAGCTGGCTGATGAAGTATCCGGTACAAAACCAGGTATGGACACAGTATTTCGAAGACGTGCAGATTTACGCCAATTATCACGTCAACCGGAATCAATATTCAGCGTTGGAAACCGCTCGTTACTTGCTCCAGCACCCGGAGATGGATCCGCAGGCGGTCGTGCACGCGAAGAGGATCCTTGATTGGGTCACCGGCTTTTTCGCCCGGGACTCGATGACCATGGCAGGACATCACGAAAAGGGGCTGCAATGGGGCGCAGAAGTGCTTTCGGAACAGGTCAACGACATGGATAAAATGGCCAGTCATACGGCGCGCTACGCTTCTGTGCGCGCTCTTTGGTATGAGGTGACCGGCGACCTTGATTCAAAAGAACGCGCGTTTCGTTCTTTTAATTGGGCGACCTACGCGTCGCGTGAAGACGGGCTGGTGATGGGGGGTGGTTCGGATCCAGCCACCAGTTGCTGGTTTTCAGATGGCTATGGCGATTACCTGCGCCACTTTCAGCGGGGCTTGGCCTCCGTGCCCGAATGGGCACCACCGAATGAGTCGCATTTGCTGGGGTCAACCTCGGTCGTGCGCTCGATTGAATATGGGAACAGCGAAATCAATTACCTCACGTTCGATAACAGGTCTCGCGAAGTGCTCAGGCTGCGTGACCCACCGCTAACGATCCACGCCGGAAAGATGCTGTTGCCCCGCGTGAACAGCCTCCCGAGACGCACCCAAGGATACACCGTAGAGGCGATCCCCGGCGGCGGGTTCGCGGTTCGCATCCAGCACAAGCATTCGGGCGACATCCGGATCCAGCTCGGCACGGAGCGCCCCCCGGCACCGTCATCGTAGCGCAGGATCTTCACCCGACGTATCACGGATATGCCCGATCTTGAAGCGTCGTCGCAAAACCTCAATATAAATGCGTGATCCCTCAATGACAGCCGCCTGCTTTTGTGGCAGAAAGCAGGTCAAATACCGTTACAATCCGCATCCATGAAATTGTCACTGCACCTGTTGTTGGCCAGTTTCTCACTGATCATAGCCGGACCGGCGCTTCGCGCCGCAGACCCGCTTACGGAGCCTTCGGCCGGCATTCTGGGAAATCTCTATCGCACTTCGGAAGCCCAGTCGCGATCCCTCAGCCCCGAGAATTTTTCCGGTGAAAAGGGCAAGGGCGGAATGGCCACCCAAGGCACCGGACAACAAGCGGCCAGAGAGCTGGGCCCGGGCTGGAAGGTCTCGCCGTCAGTGAAAATCAAGGCCGGAACGACCTTCACGCTGGGCGACATCCGGGGGCCGGGTTGCATCACGCACATTTGGATGACGCCGACAGGCAACTGGCGTCATTCCATCCTCCGCTTCTACTGGGACGGCGAAACCAACGCGTCGGTCGAGTCGCCGGTGGGCGACTTCTTCGCGTGCGGTTGGGGGAAATATTGCCAAATCAGCTCGCTGGCGGTCTGCGTGAATCCCGGGAGCGCGTTCAACTGTTACTGGCCTATGCCGTTTCGCAAGCAGGCGCGAATCACGATGGAAAACATCGGCGACCAGGATATGGTGCTTTATTACCAGATAGACTACACGCTGGCGAAAGTGCCCAAAGACGCCGGTTATTTCCACGCGCAGTTTCGCTCGGAAACTCCGCTCAAGACCGAGGGTCTTTATACCATCCTCGACGGTGTCCGGGGTAAGGGACAATACGTGGGCACTTATCTGGCAGTCAAGGTGCACAATTCCGGCTGGTGGGGCGAAGGCGAGATTAAATTTTACCTGGATGGCGACACGAAGTTTCCAACCATTTGTGGCACCGGCACGGAAGATTATTTTTGCGGTTCCTACGATTTTGAGAATCAAGAGACCCACAAATATGTAACCTTTTCCACGCCTTACACGGGCCTGGCCCAGGTGATTCCGCCGGATGAAATCTACCAGCCAGACCAGTGCTTCGGACTTTACCGCTGGCATATCCCTGACCCGATCCGCTTTCAGAAAAACCTCAAGGTAACGATTCAGGCGCTGGGTTGGAAATCGGGGGTGGGTTACGAGCGTTTGGATCCTGACATCGCGTCGGTGGCGTATTGGTATCAAAATTGACAACCGGTTATTTGAATAAATCATTGCGGTTTGAGGCTGTGCAAGAATCAGGCTGAAATGCCGCACCAAAGGCATATATGAAATCACCATCAACCCTGAAGCCCAGGCATACTTACCTCGTATGCAGCGGTGATTTGCGCCTCTCGGCCAACCAGCAATGCTGGCCTGAACAGGCGAAAATGGAAGCGGCGCTCTGCTGCGCATTGAAGGCTGAAGGTTGGACCGTCGTTCGGGCCCATCCCTACGACAAGGAGAAGCACCACGGGTTTATTGATTGCCAGAAGATGGGGATTGAGGTCTTCCGCCGTCTGGATCCGAACGCACCTGTGATTGTGGCCGAATCGGTCTGGCAATACAGCCACCACGTCCTGGCGGGCCTCTGGACTCACCGCGGCCCGGTTCTGACTGTGGCCAACTGGAGCGGCACTTGGCCGGGCCTGGTCGGCATGCTCAACCTTAACGGGTCTCTCACCAAGGCCGGCATCGGCTACAGCACCCTCTGGAGCGAGGACTTCACCGATGCGTTCTTCCGAAACGGCCTCCGGCAATGGCTCGCCGAAGGCATCGTCACGCACGACCAAAGCCACGTCCGCGATGTGCGCCTGCTCAAACTGCCGGCGGAGGAGGACCGCCTCGGCAAACGCGTCGCCCGCCAATTCCAGCAGCACAAATGGATCCTGGGGGCCTTCGACGAGGGCTGCATGGGGATGTTCAACGCCATCATCCCTGACGATTTGCTCCATTCCACCGGGGTGTTCAAAGAGCGGCTTAGCCAATCCACTCTCTATGCCGCCATGCAGCAAGTGAGCGATGAAGACGCTTTGGAGGTTCTCGATTGGTTGCTGAAGCGAGGCATGAAGTTTCAATGGGGCACACGCGAGGAGACGGAACTGACGCAGGCCCAATCCCTCCAGCAATGCAAAATGTACATCGCCGCCGTCCGCCTCGCGGCGGAATTTGGCTGCGCCGCCATTGGCATCCAGTACCAACAAGGGCTTAAAGACCTCACACCAGCCAGCGATCTGGCCGAGGGATTGCTTAATAACGTGGATCGTCCACCGGTGAAATGTCCCAGGTCCGGTCGCGTTTTGTTCCCGGGCGAGGCGGTGCCACACTTTAACGAAGTGGACGAATGCGCCGGACTTGACGGCCTGGTGACCTATCAACTCTGGCGCGAACTCGGGTTCGCACCTGAAAACACGCTGCACGACCTGCGTTGGGGCCGGCATTACAAAGGCAATGGCGTTGATGCTTATGTCTGGGTTCTGCTGATTTCGGGCGCGGTTCCGCCCGCGCACCTGATCGGTGGATTCAAAGGCGCCATCAGTGAACGCCAGCCACCCATGTACTTCCGCCTCGGTGGCGGCACCATTACTGGCATTTCGAAACCCGGCCACACTGTGTGGAGCCGCATCTTCATCATGGACGGCAAACTCCATTGCGACCTCGGCGTGGCGGAAGTCGTTAAACTCCCGGATAGGGAAACCCGGCGCCGCTGGCGCGAAACCACGCCGCAGTGGCCCATCATGCACGCTGTCTTCGAAGGGATCAACCGCGACCAGATGATGGCGCGCCACAAAGCAAATCACATTCAAGTGGTTTACGCCCCCAACAAGCAACAGGCGCACCGGACCTGCCGGATCAAAGCCTCCATGCTGGCCGCGCTCGGCATTGAAACCCACTTTTGCGGAAGTGTGGAACTGGTTTAATGAGGCGAAAAACGTCTGACACAATGGCCACGAGGGCTGGAGAAAATCAGTTCCTTCGGTGTGGCGCCAGCACTAAGATTTCGGAATTGCGTCCCAAACGTGGAATTTTTCCGCCATGGAAATAAACCGGCGCCGATTCTTGGGATTGACTGCGGTCTTGCTGGCGTGGATCAAGGAATGGCGTATCTTGGCAGCGGAGCCGAACGCGCCGTGGAAACTGGATGTTTCCGGAAATATCATTCCTGCTCCCGCCGACCCTGCTGACTGGCCGGAATATCGAGCTGCGCTGGCAGATTGGCGCCGGGAAACCCAAGCCCGCTTGCAATACGATGACAGCCTCTACCATCGTCCAGAGTTCGCCTGGTCCAGTTCCAATTACGCCTGCTGTTTCCTCATGATGTGCGATGAAACGTTCTACGACCGGCACACCAGTCGCTACGCGGTGGACGCTTTCCTTCGGCACGGGGAAGTCGAATTTGGCGGCTACGACAGCGTCGTACTGTGGCATGCCTATCCGCGCATCGGGGTGGATCAACGGAATCAATTCGGTTTTTACCGTGACATGCCCGGTGGCCTCAAGGGCATTCGCACCGCTGTCCGCCGATTCCACAAGCGCAATGTCCGGGTCTATATTGATTACAATCCCTGGGATACTGGTACACGGCGGGAGAAGGATTCGGATCTGGAGACCCTGGCTGCCATCGTGCGCGCCATCGAGGCTGATGGGGTTTTTCTCGACACCTTGAGCAAGGGCGGCGCAGAGTTCCGTTCCCGGCTGGATGAGGCACGACGTGGAGTGATCCTCGAAAGTGAAGATGCCGTACCACTCGAAAACATCCATGACCACCTGGCTTCGTGGGCGCAGTGGTTCGAGGACAGCTACGTCCCCGGCGTACTCAAACACAAATGGCTCGAACAGCACCATATGCAACACCAGATCCGCCGCTGGGACCACGACCATACCGGCGAATTGCATTCCGCCTGGATAAACGGAAGCGGGATGATGATTTGGGAGAATGTCTTCGGCTCATGGGTTCCTTGGAATTCGCGGGATCGTTCCATTTTGCGGGCCATGTCACCGATCCAGCGGCGCTTCACCCGCCTGTTCAACGACGCCCTTTGGACGCCACTGGTTCCAGTGGAGCAACCCGATGTTTTCGCTTCATTGTGGGAAGGCCAGGGCGTGCGGCTGTGGACCCTCATAAATCGCGCGGAAACCACCAAGGACGGAATATTACTGAGCGTCCCTTCGGTCGCGAACCACCGCTACTTCGATCTCGTGCGCGGTATCGAAATCCCGACAACGTCCGATGGGCAAACGACTTTCCTGTCCGGCTCCGTTCTTCCACGGGGCATCGCGTGTTTCGTTTCAGGAACCAAAGCCGGTCTGGGATCGGACTTTGAACAGTTCCTGCTCCAACAGGCGCACTTGGACGCACGAAAGGATTTCAACACGCTTTCTCCGCAGGTTGAAATGCGGAGTTTTTCGGTCCCGCGAACGCCGCGCCCGCAGGTCCCGGCCGGAATGGTGGAGGTTCCTCCCGCCACGCTCGAGTTGAAGATTGACATGCGCGTGCGCGAGTGCGGATTTTATGAATCCACCCCTTCGCCTCAGGACAACCTGGGAGATTCCTATGCCTTCCGCGTACGTCATTTCCGCCGTCAGGCAATTTTCAAACGGTTCGCGATAGACGAGTGCCTGGTATCCAACTCGGACTTCGCTTCCTTCCTGAGTTTGAGCGGCTACAAACCTCAGCATCGGGAGAATTTCCTGAAACACTGGCCCAACGGGCACCCCCCGCCAGGCAAGGAACAGCATCCTGTTGTTTATGTTGATCTGGATGACGCCCGCGCTTATGCCGCTTGGGCCGGCAAAAGACTTCCTACCGAGGAAGAGTGGCAATACGCAGCACAAGGACTTGATGGCAGGAAATATCCGTGGGGTAACCTCATGGAACCCGGGCGCTGCAACGGCGGTGAGACTGGAGAAACCACCCCGGTCAAAGCCTTTCCTCAAGGACGGTCCCGCTTTGGCTGCTATGACATGTGCGGCAACGTTTGGGAGTGGACTGAGAGTGAGCGCACCGACGGCCAAACGCGCTTTTGCATCATCCGCGGCGGGGCATTTTTCAAGGCGCGAGGTTCGGGGTGGTACGCCGACGGCGGGCCGCGGCCTGTGGATTTCGCTGCTAAATTCCTGCTGATGTGGCCGGGGCTTGACCGCTGCGGCACAATCGGTTTTCGGTGCGTTATGGATCTAGCGACCCAAAATCCACAAGGTTGCGCCTGAAGCGGGAGCGTAAATTGCCGAGCACATGCACTTCGGCCTTGCTCTGAAAATACTCAGCGATGTGGCTGCCGACCAAAAGTGCCGCCAGCAACCAAAGCTTTCACTCAGATTTCCTCGACGAGCTTGTTCATTTGATCTTCTTGCTGCTCGATGGACTCTACCAATTTGAACTGTGTGCGGCAGCGGTCAAGATTGTGATTCTCGCGTCGCACCTTGAAATATATGTCGCCCGCCAGAAAATCCGTGAGAAAACGCAGGCCGATTTCAAAGGTGATCAGTTTACCGGAAAACACAAGCAATCGTTTCTCCGCTGGTGTCAAAAATTCAGCGGCCGAAGCGAGATAGCCACGCACCAACGCCTCGAACATGCGAAACTGCATCGTGACCTTGGACAGGTCGCGTTCGTCCTCTTTCGCCGGGCTGGTGGTCGTGCGCACGATGTCGCCGAAATCATACAACGCCAGCCCCGGCATCACTGTGTCGAGGTCAATGACGCAAATTCCCTCGCCGGTCGCGTCGTCGAGCATGACATTGTTGAATTTGGTGTCATTGTGCGTTACGCGTTCCGGCAGTCTCGCGTCAATCAGCCCACTCGTCATGGTCTTGTGCCGCAAGGCGAATTTAATTTCCGGTTTCGCGAGCTTCGCACGGTTCACGGTGTCGGCGTCAATCACCTTTTCCAAGGCGGTAAAACGTTTCGGCGTGTGGTGAAAATCGGGAATCGTGTCGTGAAGCCTGGGTGCGGGCAGGTCGGCCAGCAGGTTTTGAAAATGCCCAAATGCCTTGGCCGCCTCGAACGCCTGATGAGGTGATTCAACCGCGTCATAGGTGTGCGCCTTTTCGATGAAAATGTAAGCCCGCCAGTAGTTTCCGTGTTCGTCGCAATGGTAAGGCCTGCCATCCCGCGAGAGAATCAGCGTCAGCGTGCGGCGACTGGAGTCGCGTTCGCCGCTGATCTTGCCGCCGAGATGCGCTGTAACCCGTTGAATGTTTTCCATCAATGGAACAGGGTTTTTGAAGACGTTGTGGTTGATGCGTTGCAGAATGTAACGCACCGGCGTGCCGCCCTGGTCAAAGTTGGCGCAGTAAGTGTCGTTGATATGGCCGCTGCCGTAAGGCTCGGCAGCAACGAATTTGCCGCAAATTTGGAATCTCCGCGCTATCGCGCGAATGTCGGGGTGTTGGGCCATATCCAGAGGTTGCGAGGATAGTCGCCGTGTGCGACGAGAGTACGAACGCTTTCAACGACGCGTGGACGGTCGGCACGATAGGTGACGCCAGACCACGAATCCGGCGTGCGGAGCACTTTGCATCTTTCCTGGCCAGTGCGGACCAAGGCGTTTACAGCCGCCGGAAGGTAGAACTCGGCCTTTTCGTCCTGTCCGCATTTTTCAAGAAATTCGCTGAACATCTTTTGCAAGTACCCGAAGAGTGTTGGTATGAAACCCCACATGTTCATCGAAACGGTTTCGTCGCCGCTGAGTTGATGAACGATTCCAGCACCATCGGTGTATTTCGCCGCGGCACCATTTTTTTCGATCCCGGCGAGTTCAGTTACGGATTCCAGGTAACTGTCGCCCGCGACCCGGCACGCGCCGCGCGCGACACTGCCAAACTCGGATAGCGTGTTGCGCAGGATAAACCCCACCATCGCATAGTCCCGGCTGCTGGAATGCAAATGTTCCGCCAGCACGCGGAAGGAACTTGCGCCGTAGAAATCATCCGCGTTGATGACACCAAAGGGTTCATGAATGGCATCAGCAGCCGCAAGGATCGCGTGGCCGGTACCCCACGGCCTTTGACGGTCTGGCGGCACGGAAAATTCACGCGGCAACTGGTCGAGTTCTTGAAAAACATATTCAACCGGAAACCGTTTCTCGAATCGCTTGCCGATGGTTTCTCGAAACGGCACTTCGATGTCACGACGGATGACAAAGACAAGCCGGCCAAACCCGGACCGCAACGCATCAAAGATCGCGTAATCAATCAGCGTTTCGCCGGACGGTCCGACCGGGCCAATCTGTTTCAGCCCGCCATAACGATTGCCCAAGCCCGCCGCCAAAATGAGTAAAGTTGGTTTCATCGAAAATAAAATGGTTTGACTTGTCAGCGACGTGCGACTCGAAGAACGTGCCGATCGCTGCGCGGCGCGGGAATTGCGAGGGTGAGTATTTTATTCATTTATACACGCAGAAAAATCTTGCGCCAATACAACCACCACAGAATCAGCCACTCCACCAGCATAACACCCGCGCCCAGCAGCAATGATTCATAAGTCTTGCCGAAAAATTCAAAAAAACGATGGCCAACGTGTCGCAGCAGGGCTTCAGTAATGAAGCCGACAAACAGCCAGGACATCGTGTAAGCAGCGATGGAATTCATCCCCACCACTTTAAGCGGGAAGGCCCAGGTTCGCCGATTCCATACGTCCATGATCAGGTAAAATCCCGCCAGAATGAGCAAACAACAACCGCCGCTGAACAGCACCCAACTCGGTGTCCAGATGCGTTTCACTACGGGGCAAATACCCAAAGCCCCCAACAGCCAGCCGATGGCAAGGCTGGCGACACCGGCAATGGCCAACCAACGCACCTTGTCGAGCGGCGGGCGTTCGCTGCGCAGCACGCCCCCGGCGAGCAAACCGAGAATCATCGTGCCCAAGGTTGGAATAAAGTTTAACGTGGAATAACCGCCATCGTCGGCATAGGCAAATGGATGCGCTTGCGGAAAAAGATTCAAAAACCAGATGTCGAACGCCCACGCCAAATTGGTGTTTAGACTCCAATGCCCCGCAAAACCGGGAAGCTGTAGGCCCGGGCTTGTGCCAGCGTTAGTCCAGTCAAAATTTGGACCCGGCAGCCGATAGAGCGCAAACGCCAACCAATAGGCAACCAGGATGACCGCCAGTGCGCCCCACTGAACACGCACCGACCGCAACGCGAGCAAATACAGAAAGCCGTAGCCAAGGCCGATTTGCGTGAGCGTGTCCTTAAAGGTCCAATAGGTTTGCGGATGGTCAATTGACCGGAGAAAAATGCCCAGAAAGATAAGCACCATTGCACGCCCGAAGGCATGTAAAGTGCATTGCCATTGCGGTTGTCCTATGGTGATCCGCCGCGCCAGTGAATATGGCAGCGCTACCCCCACAAGAAACGAAAAGCCCGGCTGAATCAAGTCGTGCAGCGAGCAGCCAACCCACTCGACATGCGATTGTTGGTAAGCTAAAAATGCCCAAAACCCATTCCCCGGCAAGGCCTTTGCAACGCCATTGATATCGAGAACTTCACTCAGCATCAGGAGCATAACGAATCCACGAAAGGCATCTATCGAACCAACGCGGTTCCCCATCCCGCGGGCCGGCACAGCGACCGGAATAGTTTTGCAAGGATCCGAAGTCGTCATGGTTATTTGGTTTTCATTTCTTCCAGCACCCGCACTTCAAACGGTTGCAAGGTGAACGTGTGCGGCCGGCCCGCTTGCAATTCCACCGGCGGCTGCTGGCGGTCCTCTTTCCACGGGCTGTGCATGAAATAGATTGTCCTGGCGTGCCGCGGCAGTTGGAACAATGCCTCCACGTTCGCAGTGAACGTGGCGGGGTTGCCGTCCGGATTGCGCAACACCAAAATGGCCTTGCGCGGTGACCACGACGCCCAGCCGTAAATTTCGCCTTTCGCCGGATCGCCGCCGATCCAGTGAGTGTCCACCAACACGTCGGCGTTCGCGCGCGCCCAATTCGCCGCCTCGGCCAAGTCGTCCCAGTTTTGCTGATCCAGCAGCCCTGGCGTGATATACATCTCTTGCAATTGCGTGCCGGTTCCGAAAAACTCGCGCACCTGGCCGGCGAAGTCTTCATCGCTCATGCGGTTCAGATGAATGGCGTTCGTCGCGTATATGATGCCGTGCAACATGAGCGAATTCAGAGGATACAGCGGCGCGCGTTGCACGACGTTGTGATACGTCTGCGCATCGCGATAGGTCATCCACTGCTGGCACCACGAGCCTTTGCCTTGAAAGTTATGATCGTCTCCCCCGCGCCAGGTTGAATCTACGTAAAGCAGCCAGAATGGCGAAGGCCAGGTGCCGGTCGTCTGGTTGATGAAAACGTCGGGCCTGGAGTCACGCAGGTCGGCGATCAGCCGCATCATCGCGTCGCCATCCCGCGTCAGCCCGCTTTCACCTGCCTTGGCGCCCGCTGCCAAACCGTCAAACTTGAACTGGTTGACGCCGTATTTTTGAATCATCTCCAGGCAAATATCGTGGAAACGCTGGTAATACTTCGGTCCGGCCAGTGAAAAACCGCTGGCGTTGGTTTCGAAACCCTGCTCACGCCCATAATTAAGCCGTTGCCCCTTTGCTCCATTGTAACCGCCAAAGGGTGACACCCACACACCGATGCCAGCGTCGTATTTCGCGGCGGCCTTTTTCAAGGGCGTAAAGCCGTTTGGAAAACCGCGGTTGAATCCCCAGAGTGTCCGGTTGTCGTCCCATCCGTCGTCGAACAGAAATGAATCCATTTCGACATTGCGCTTCTTCACCAACTCCTGCCCGATCCGATTGATGGCATCAAGACATTGACTTTCGTTGTATTTCCGGTCGGCCCAAGCGATGTCATACCAGGAATTATAATGCAGAAACGGACGGTACGGATGGGCGCGCTCGCGCTCGATGTATGCAAGAAAACCGCACCGCAATTGCCCTGCCGGCGCGACACCCATCACGCAACTCTGCGTCAGAGTCTCGCCATCTTTCAATATGGCATCGCGTACAAATCGGCATTGCACGACGTTATGGGAATCCACGGTGTTTTGCGCCATGGGGTGTTCATAGCCGAAAAAGAAATTGCCTGCCACCACTGGCGAACCATCCGCCGTGCCGTCGGTTTGCGCGCCGGGTACCAACTGATCAAACAGTACAATTTCTTTGACCAACAGGTCGCAGCCGGCAGGACGCAGCGTTACTTCCTGCCGCACGTAAGTTGAACCGTCGCGTAGCATCACCCGCCATTCGGCGGAGAGATTTCGAGTCGCGTGCGAGAGTTTCACCACGAGTTGCCGGCCAGGAAAGTGACGAGCCATCGTTGGCGAGTCGGGTTCCGGCTTGAGCGCCACTTCTTCCGGTGGCCCATCCAGTTTGAAGTCGGACGCTTTTACGACCGTGCCGTCCCCCAACACCAACTGAAAACATTCCCCGGCGAGATTGAGCGTGGCCCCATTGAGTTTGTCAACCACTCGGACGGGCTGCAATTTTCCGTCCACTAAATGCCAGTACCAAGCAATGGTCCTGTTTTCCAGTTTTCCGCCGATTTCGCCGGCATAGCCAGCATAAATCGCCAATGATAGTAACACGCCGATGATGATCGATTTCATATAGATTCCGGTGGGTAAAATGTTCTTTGAACGATTTTATTTCTCCGTCCTTCAAAATGTTCTTCGATTTCCTCCGGTGTTTTCCCTTTGGTTTCCGACAGGAAAAACATGGCGGCGATGAAACAAGCCACCGTACAGCCGGCAAACACGTAAAACATCCTCGGGTAGTCGGAACGCAGGCTGAAGCAGTAAAGTTTGATAAAGAAAAATTCACCAGTTTGATCAATGGTTGCATTTTTATAGACCTATCGAGGTGCATGCCAACCCGCAAGCAATGCTCCATCCACTCATCCTATATCACATTGCAAGCGGCATTAAAACGCGGTAGCCGATTACTTCACCCTTTCAAAAAAACACAATTCATCATACGGAACAGTCACCAAGGATGTTGCTGGCCCTTGATACAGCTTCCCATCAAATCCTTTCCACGCACCGCCTGGCAAAATCACTTCCCTTTCGGTCGCTCCCTTCTCTAATACCGGCGCAACCAGAATTTGATCGCCCAACATGAACTGATCATTCACGCGTTCATACCCTTGGTGGGGGAATACATATTCCATGGAACGGACAACCGGTTCGCCCGTTAAAGCCGCTTGCCTGACCAGATTCAAAATGTAACCCTTGTGTTCCTCCCTCACTTCGACTGCTTTGAGAACCGCCTTCAGATGTGCTTGGTCGAGCACGCGCCAAGGGGCCACGGAGAACTGCATCATTGGCATCAAGGCCTGGCATTGCGCAGAACGCACAATCAACTCCTGGTCAATGGTCGTGCCCGGGAGAAACGATGTGAATTCACCACCCCCAATCATGTCGGGACATGAAAATGGATAGCCCATCAATCCTTCAAGGGTCATGTCGGGGATTAATTTCCTGAGATCCGTCCACGAGTGTGCCTTGTCACTCAACCGTTCGCCGAGGGGCTGGCCGCCCATCTTCCACATGGCCCGATATTCGTTCAATGGATAATGAAGCCCGATTTTCCCATACAACTCCGTTTGTGCATTGGGCGATGCCGGCTGCAAAGTTTTAAGCCCGCAATAAAAGGAGCTATCACCACCATCAAGCTTGAATCCATCCACTTGATAGCTTGATTGCAAGTAATCCAGCCGGGACCGAAACCATTCCACTGCTTTGGGGTTGGTAAAATCGAGGAGCGCACTTGCTCCATTCCACCACCTGACGATGGCCGGCTCGCCTGAATGATCCTTTACCAGAAGGTTTTGCTTCGCCAAATCACGGTAAACATCGCAGTCAGGGCTGATAAACGGACACACCCAGAGCATCACCTTGAACCCGTCCGCGTGCAAGGTGGCAATCATGGCTTTGGGATTGGAAAACCTTCCTTTATTAAAATCCCATTTCCCGTAATCCTCCTGCCAATTGTCATCAACCATCAGCACTCCGGCGGGAAAACCATGACCTTTAATACCTTCGGCGTATTTCAGTATGCCCGCTTGATTCTGGTCATACATTAACTCTATCCAGGTATTGTACTGGGGACTCGAAAACAACAGTTCATCCGGGGTTTTTCCCGAAGGGGGAAAATATTTCCTGCTGGCATACAAAAACGCGTCGCGCAGTGAGTTTCCTGCGTTGCTCCGAATTATCTGATTGCTTTGGGGATCCACCAGCAGGCTTCCTCCCTCTTGAAACTGAATCTTGAACGGGTCTTCTGACCAGATTACGTCACCCTGGTTGGACAACAGCAAGGGCTGAACCTGATTTTGGTGATTATCTCCGTGGACGTCAACCGCATAACTGCCGGTCAGTGGCATCCGGAAACCGTCTTCAATGATGCCCGCCCACCAGGCGACATTTGTTGGCGTTGTAATCGCGATAGTGTTCGCATCCGTAGTTTGCGATGTTTGACTGAACATGCAATATGGGAGCACAGTCAGCGCAACAACAATACCCAAGCAGCCTCTCATGCGTAAGAATTGAATGAATATAGATCTGGCAAGGTTGTAGGCAATAAATGGGGGCGCCGGAAAACCGGCGCCCCGTTCTTTTCAATTATGGATGGGAGAGTCCAAAGAAACAATTCGTCGGGGCATAGCCGAACGCCGCGTTCAACGTTGATTGATTGATAACGGTTAAACGTTCGGCGCCTCCCACACTAATCCAACCTGTGGCAGCGGTTGGAAGACTCGACCACAGTGAGATATCAGGGTTGTTCGCAAGATTGTCAGTAGCGGATAGGTTGGTAAAACCATAGTCCGGCAAGGGCCAGGTGACCCAATACTTTGCATCCGAAGCGGTAATGAAAATGCCTGGCGGATCCTCCGCATACAATGCCCAAGTGGCAGGATTAAGCGATGCGAAGGTATCGTTGAGCGAACCCGCCGAACCTGAAACCTGAACCTGGCTGAAAGTGGACGACTGCCCGAGATTCGCAGCACCATTCGCCTCAGTACCGACATAGACAAACAGTGGATCCTGGAAAAGTGACGCGTCACTGGCGGGGATGGTGAAGTTTGTGCTGGAATTATCGGGGGCCGTTATCGTGACGTTGGTGTTGTTATTAAAGGTCAGGCTCCACTTTCCCAGGGGGCCGGATGCGCAAGGTTGACTCACGACCAAAGCCGCAGTCCAATCACTCGGATCATTGACCTTGTATTGCAAAGTGCCCGACCCGGTTCCATCCGGGTTCACACCCACAAAGAAGTCAACCACATTCGTTGAATACCAATCGATGCTGGGACCGGCTACCATACCCACTTGTGGAATCAGGAACATTTGAGATTCAAATCCGGGGTAATCCGGGCCCGGACAGGCGGCAATGTTCATGGAATACGTCGTCGTATCGGAGACAGCCGAGGCCGTGTTCCAGGAATAGTTGCTGTTGACCGTTGACACCATCTGGCGCTGGTAGATGTCAGTCGGCTGGCTGCAAATGCAGGTGAGACCCGGCGGCGGGGCTTGGGCCAGGCTTAACGTCGGCTGGTTCGTGAAAACGGTCGGCGGAGCAGTAAATATGATGTTGTCAATCCAATAAGAGACCGTGTTGGTCAGGCTGTCGCCGCCGTTGGAGATGAACCCGATAACAGCCTCGCTGTTGGTCTCGTCCGGAAGTCCGGAGAAGGAACCACTGATATGCTGCCACCCGTTTGTGACAGCCAAGGTCCACCAACCTAGCACCGTGGTCCAAGGATTATTGATGATAAGTTCCACGGCGCCGTAAGAAGTCCCGTCTATTGCGGGAGAAGAATTGGCGACGTCAACCTTGATATCAACATCAAAGTTTATATAGCTGGTGGGATTGAAATCTGGGGTGCCAAAGGCAAGCTGAATATCGTTCCAACTCTCGTTCCAATTGGGATCGGAGTAGAGTGGCCATTGCACCGTCAGATACATCGAGCCGCTGCTTGGGTTGTTAGAGGCGTCCTGCGTCGCATCAAACGTATAGCTGTAGCCATAGATATAGCTCCTGAAATTCGCCCAGTCGAGGCCGAAGGTCCCCCCCCCGTCGTTGTCGAAGGTGTTAACGATCAGGTCTTGGGCTTGCGCCGCAAAGGCCGAGCATATCAGGGCGAGACCAGCCAAGGCTGAAAGCAGGCGCCGTTGTATTTTTGGTATTTGTTCACTGTTTTTTGTTTTCATGGGATTTGAGTTTGTTTTCGGTTGAGGTTGTTTTCGGTGATTATTATTGCGATTGTGCAACCCATCGGTATTTAAGGCTGGCTTACGACGCGATAGAACCGCACTGGTGACAAGATCTCATCAGTAAAACCCCATTGAGTCGTGCTTGTGTTGGTTGTTAATAAAGGCGTCCACGTGAGAAAATTGGATGTATCCTGAATGATCCATACTCCCGGTGCCGCATTGCTGACATGGAGAATAAAACCGGCGGGAAATGAACTGCCGCTCAACGCCGGTTGTACAGGCAAAACAGAAAATTGTCCCAGTGTAAGCCAGCCAGCGAGGTCGGCATCTTGCGTTTGGTTAGCAAATCGGAGCGGCACGCCGTTCGTCAGCGGATTCAGCACACCCATTAGAAGTTTGTATTGGCCGATGGGCAAGCCGGGATTGGTTTGGGTATAAGTCCAAACTGTGTTCGTCCCGGGAAGAAGTGAAGAGAGACTCCAGGGTGTTGTCCAGGTCTGCACGAGTGTATTGTTGCTGTTGAGGACTCCAAGTTGAACCGGCCAATCGTAGTAGAACGGCGCGACGCCGGTGTTCAAGATTTCCACGCTTATGTTCAGCGGGCCGGAAGCATTCGCATCCACCAACATTGCGTTGGTGACATAAAGCTCGTAACCCAATTGCTGCGCGCCAGCCAGCGCCAGGTTTTTCTGCACCCCGCTGAAGCCGGGATCGAACACGCCCTGGTTCAGCATCCACGAAGCGTGGGTAAGGGCGACGCAATTGGTGAACGCCTGGCCCGCCGGAACACAATCTGTCTGGCTGGTGTCCCACATGCAAGGCTGGACCTCGGGACGCACCTCCCCGCCGATGGGCTGCGTGAGCCACTTGTTTAATTCATTCGCGGTCGCCATCAAACCAAGAAAGTTGTCGCTTGGAGGGGCGATGGTGTCATACGCGAATGAATCGTCGTGATACCCTAGCGGAAGCGTGGTTGGGTCGAAACTTCCGACCACGGTTGGGTACCGGACAAGCAGCTTGGTTTTGTGAAATGCATTTGTGTAGGCTGCAATCACTTCGTCCTGAACAGCAACCGAAGCAAACCACTCGGTCTCCGGGTAGGTATGCCATTCGCCCCAATATCCGAGCAACCCGAGTTCGATAAAACCGATGCGCAGGTCGCCATCGTAACGCGCGCCGAGCGCGGCAATGAAATTCGTTAGCGCCTGATCCAACAACGGGTTTTCGTAATCCGGGCAAACACTTATATCGTTGTCGTAGTCCGTGTAACTGTATGTTATAAGACCGGCGTTGAGCAGATACTGAGGTATGCCGGTCGGCAGCGTCGGATAATCAAGATAAACGCGAAATATTGTTTGATGACCGCGTCCAACGTCGCTGCTGAGTAATGTATCGAGACTCGACCAGTTGAAGTTCGTTGGCCCGGTCATCAATGAGCGCAATGGGAGATAACTCCACTCCATACTATAGGGAAACGTCGTGTAACTGCCTGTATAAGGCATAAAACCCTTAAGCGGGTTATTGGGTGGTGCCGGAGTGTAGCTGAGAGAATAGAAATTCGTCGTCACAGGCGCCGCTGCCACACAACAACTGAAAACTGCGGCAAGAATGAAAGAGGCTACGAACTTCATAACAATCGCCTTACTGAGGCCAACCAAGCCTCAAATGAGTAAATGGATAAACGCGTTTCACTTGGGGTTGGGTATGCTGGCTGGAGCAATCCAATTTTTATGCCAATCAAATGTCCACAGGTCATTCAATTTTTCAAAACTTGCGTGGCAATCATAAAAAGCGATATTAATTCCACCCGGCAAACCAGAACTCGAGGTTATGTTTCTCGGAGCACTTCCCGGCGCGGCTCCGCCATGCCGAGCGATGGTGACACGTCCTATATATGTATTCTGACTGCCCCAATATAAATCTTTCGCCGGACCTTCCGATTCGTTCGGCCATCCATCCACCCATACGGAGTCACAAAACAGCGGTGTCGTTGTGGATTGCATGACGCTTGCGGCTGTGTATTTCTCGGCAGGTGGCACAATGATAGTCGCAGAATAATCACCATAGTATAACCATCCATTATAGCTGTAACTTCCGTAATAATTGGTGTTGTATGGGCCCCACATCCACGTTTGGTCGCCGGTTCCAAAAACGTATTGGGGGCTTATATACGTTCGCGTTGACGGAGTGGTTGCAAGTGGACAATTTCTGATTTGAGCCACATTGCCCTGGTAATCCATCAGCATGGACATCCAGAGATTATAGGGGTCTGATTTAATAAATTCATTGCCGAAATCACTCACGTACGCCGCGTGCGCAATCCCCAATTGCCTCAAATTACTCTGACACTGAGCACTACAAGCCCTGAGTTTAGCTCCTGCAAGGGCTGGTAAAAGCAGTGCCGCCAGTACGGCAATAATCGCAATGACAACCAGCAATTCAATCAGAGTAAATGCTGGCGCTGGGCGCTTTTGACAATAGACAACGGGTTTCTTGATCATGTTATGCCATTGTGGTCTTGCTTTTCGATATTGTCTATTTTTTGCCCAATTCTGTCTTGTCGGCTAAATGAGTGACAATGCTTCACTCGACAGATTTCTGTTTTTACGTAACTCATTGGGTTTGAAGTCACATCGGTGACTGCCAAACGGGTGGAAAAATGCACTCGTAGAAATGATGTGGTTACAATGATTGTTCGCTATGAAGTCAGAATCGTAAGCCGAACCAGCGTTTCCGTTCACAGTGACCTGCCGACACTGGCAAAATTGGCGACGATTTTGTCAGAAGCTGTCAGGACAACATGCTTCAATCGCCTGATGGGGAAACTGCCGTGAGGCGGTTGCCGTGGCTGCGAGCAGCAATGATGGCGGAGAGACAGTCTTCCCGGTATAGCTTGAGATGTCGCAAACGACTAAACCTCCTTCAGGAAGTCGTTTTGCACGCAACTGGGCGCCACTCACTTGGACATTGGTGGTGACTGGAGATATTTGGCCACCGCCTGGGCTCGCGAGTGAACGTGCATCTTCTCATAGATTCGTCGGATATAAGTGCGCACTGTATCGAAGCCAAGCCCCAATTGGTCAGCAATCTCCTTGATCAGATAGCCCTTGGCCAGGAATTCCAATACCTCCCGTTCACGCGTGGAAAGCTCTCCAGCCTCATCCGGGGGGGTGCTAATGTGAAAGAATTGAACCACTTTTCGCGCGATCTGACTGCTCATAGGAGCGCCGCCGTGGTGCGCGTCCCTGATCGCATTCAACAATTCCGCCGACGGTCTGTGTTTAAGCACATAACCGATTGCGCCGGCAGTCAAGGCCTTGAAGATTCGCTCCGGATTTTCGTAAACGGTGACCATCACAATTCGGAGTGAGGGCTTCAACTCCTTCAATTTTCTAACACACTCGATACCGTCCATGCCGGGCAGGTTGATGTCCATCAGAACGACCTCCGGGGGAGTCTGGGCGATTTCCCGTAATGCGTCCTCAGCGTTGGCATAGCAACCCATGCAACGGATGTCCCGTGTCTGCCCGATAAGACGAGCCAACCCTTTACAAAGACTTGGATCATCTTCAACAATGGAAACAGTGATAGGCATGTTCTTAAATTCCCGGTCGAACCGATACTCAGCCGCACAGACACTTTATTAGACAACTACACTTTTTGGGTTGTCAATTATTAAAACGAGTGAGACGCGACGCCACCAAGTTCACAGGCTGGCGTTGCAGAGATTGCTTTGGCCATGCACTTCGATTCTCGCAGCAACGATGATCCCAAATCTGCGAAACAGGAGTCCCAAGTCGTCCGAATCCCGCCAGCCTGTCAGGGACGGCATCATCGGTTGTGGATGTAAACCGTCAACTCTACCCGAGTTCCCTTGCCGGGTTGGCTTTGCAACGTGACCTGACCACCGATACTTTGCATTCGTTTGCGCATGTTGGTCAAGCCGTTTCTTCGCCAGCCGCGATTTGCGTTTTCCGCAGTCAGGCCGGCACTTCCATCCGGCATCGGCTCGAGGTGGAATCCTTTTCCATTGTCCATAACCGTAACGGTGAACTTTGCCGATTCGACTGCGATTTGAATCGAGACTTCAGACGCGTTGGCGTGCTTGACGATGTTGTTTAACGCCTCTTTCAGGATCATGAGGAGATTGTGGCGGATGTGCGTGGTCAGCGGGACATCAGGCAGATAGGCGGGCACTGCGAGGCGACAGCGAATCTTCGCCGATTGCAGATAGTCTTGGGCAAAGTTACAGGCGTAAGACACGAAGTTGTCCAGCGTGTCGTTCTCTGGATTCACGGCCCAAACGATTTCATCCAGCGAGTGCGTCAAAGCCCGCGCTTTGTCAGTGACCTTGCTGATATCTGCTTGGACCGTATCGCGGGAACCCTCTGGGTTTTGAGCCAGTTCACTGAGGATGACGATCTCCGTCAATCCAGCGCCCAGATCGTCATGGATGTCGCTGGCAATGCGTCCCCGTTCCACTTCAATGGCCCGTTCACGCTCAATATCCTCAATCCTTCTTTGCAATTTCCGCTTCACTACGTAGCGCACCGAACCAGCGACACTGCCGAGAGTGGTCAACACAACCAACGCCATAAACCATTTCGTCTGCCAGAAATAAGGCAATAAGGTTATGGCCAAGGTGTCGCCCGCATTATTCCAGACGCCATCATTGTTACAGGCAATGACATGAAACTGGTAATGTCCCGGTGGTATATAGCTATAGTCAGCCATGCGCTTTGTCTCTGCCTCGTTCCACTGGTTTTCGAGGCCTTCCAATCTGTATTTGAATCGCACCTTTTCAGGATCGGTCAGGCTTAAAGCCGTGTATTGAAATTCCAAACGTTGCTTGCCGGGCGAAACTTTCAGATCACCACCCAAAGTCTCAACCCCGACCGTATTACCCTTTGGCAGCAGGGTGACTCCGTCAACCACCACCCCCTCAATCACCACTGGCGGCGGCAGCAGGTTGTGCGGGATCTCATCCGGATTTACAATGGCGAAACCCCTGACGGTGGGAAACCACAGGCGCCCGTCGCGCGACCGCAAACCTGATGGCTGAAACCCGCCTACGCATTCTATACTCGGCAGGCCATCGGTTTTGGCGTAACCGATACATTGAATCACGTTGCTGCTGCCGGTGCAGAGAGCCAATTGCTGCTTGCTAACGCGGAAAACACCATGGTTGGACCCCAGCCACAGGTTGCCTTTGTCATCCTCCAGAATTTGGCAGATCACATCGTTGACCAAACCGTTCTTGGTTGTCCAGGTTGTGATTTTCCCGTTTTGCCACCGGCTCAACCCGCCTCCGCAGGTGCCGATCCACAGGGTGCCATTGTCATCAGCACAAAGGGACCAGACCATCTCACTTACGAGCCCCTCTTTTTTGCCGAAGTGGGTCCATTCACCGGTTTGCCAACGATACAACCCGTCGTTCTCCGTTCCAACCCAAAGGCTGCCTGCAGAATCCTGAACCATGACTCGCACATCCAGGCTAGTAGAAGCTCCGGGAATCCTGATGAGCGTCCGCTCGTCTCCGTGCAACCGGGTGAGCGCGCCAAGCCCCTGCTCGCCCAGCCATAAGTCGCCTTGGTGGTCTTCGTAGATCGCAAATATCTGCCGGCCGATTTTCACCCCGTCGGAAAGGTCGGCAAACCCGCTATCGTCGCATCTGTACAACCCATCCCACGTTCCAGCCCAAATCACGCCTTGACGATCCTGAAACACCGACCAGACATGTCCATTCATCAACCCTTGACTGGAGCCGTAATGTTCCACCTTTCCATCGCATAACAAGTGATCCAGGCCTTCTCCGTCCATCGCAATCCAAAAGCTGCCATTGGTGGATTCACACACTGACGTGACCTGGTCGGAAGACAAACCCTGATGAACGCCCAGACTTTGAAACGTCACCGGTCTTAACCGGCATAAACCGCCGCTTTCCATTCCGATCCACATATTCCCTTCGCGGTCCTCGGTCACACAACGCACAAAATCCGTTGGCAATCCATCCTTGGTCGTCAAATGAAGCACCGTTCCGTCAGGACCGTAGCGGAACAAGCCCCTTCCCATCGTGGCGACCCAAAGCTGATTGTGGCTGTCTTCATACAGATCGTAAATCGGCGCGTTGGTCCGAGTGTAGGCTCCTAGATCAGCCAACCAATGCCCGGACTCAAACTTCCGTAAGCGTCCGTTCGCCGCCACCCAAACGCCTCCACTACGACTGGTTGCCAAATCAATGTTGAAATTCCCCTCGTTCGTCTGGTTCCACACGGTTCGAAATGCTCCGTTTTGACATACCGCCAGTTCATTTTCCGTATTCACCCAGACTTGCCCCGTTTGATCGCTCGCCACCGCGGCAGGCTGGACACCTTTAAGACTCCAATTCGCAGATGGCACAGTAAATCCGTCTTTTCCGAGACGAATTAATTGCCACTCGCACGACACCACCCACAAATGTCCTTCCGCATCATCGCAAATCTCCCTGGCATAATTGAAGGGCGTCCCCTTGCCGGGCATTTCATAGGAAGTAAACTGGCCATTACGCAGACGCAAAAGTTCCCCCTGTTCACCCGAAACCCATAGCGTTCCCTGGTGATCCACGAACAGTTGAACAAATCTATTATTTTTGATTGCCGGGGTATTGTCCGCGTTAAACACCTTGAAATTAACACCGTCAAACCGTACCAATCCATTTTGTGTCCCCAGCCACAGATAACCGTCGTGCGTTTGAACAATGGATGTGACCGTGCTCTGCGGCAATCCCTGGTCGGTTTGCCAGACATCAAATTGGTAGCTCGATGAAGCGGTTGAACCTTGCGCAAAGCCCGCCGACAGCAGCAAAGAGTAAACCTGTCGGCAAATGGTTCGCTTCATGGGGATTGAATCCAACCAATGCACAAACACTCGGGGATGCTATTACAGTCGAAGGCGCGAAGCAAGTTGGTCTGGCCACAGGCGGCAAGATTATGGCCAAACCCTGATTCCTGCGCGGCATTGATGGAGGCTGGGGTGGCCGACGGGATTTGAACCCGCGACAGCCAGATCCACAATCTGGGGCTCTAACCAGGCTGAGCTACGACCACCAACCAGCCATCAGGTTAAATTTTTGAATGCCGCGCGTCAAGTTTGCGCCAGACAAGATGCATTTTATTTCCCGTCCACGCCTTTGAGATAGGCAAAAATGAGTTCAGGCAACTCACGGCTGTAACCGCCTTCGAGCAGGCTGAACAGCGGCAGGCCGAGCGCGCGCAGCGATTGGCCCAACCAGTAAAAATCGTCCACCACCAACACGCCCTGCACCAACGGGTCGCGCACGTAAGCGTCGAATCCGGCCGACACGGCGACGAGGTCGGGGTCGAATTTTTTCAAATCGTCGAGCGCGCGGGCAAGCGCGGCGCGGTAGGTCTCGCGCGGCGCGTCCGGGGCAACCGGATAATTGAAACAGTTTTTGCCGACGTTCGCGGCACCTGTGCCGGGATAACACGGATACTGGTGGATCGAAAAAAATGCAACGCCGGGCCGGTCGAGCAAAATGGCTTCCGTGCCGTTGCCGTGATGCACGTCGAAATCATAAACCGCGACACGCTTTGCGCCGGTGGCCGCGGCTTCGAGCACGGCGATGGCGATATTGTTCAAGTAACAAAAACCCATTGCCCGGTTGCGCATGGCGTGATGGCCGGGCGGGCGCATAAGGCTGAAAACATTTTCACCGGCGCGCGCCGCTTTCATCGCGTCGAGCGCGGCGGCGACGGACGCGCGGGCATAATCGCCGATGTTTTCGTAGAACGGCGTGTCGGCATCGAAATCCTCCGGCTCATTCAAGCGCGCCAGATGTCCGGTCGAATGGGCGCGGAGGATTTGGGCGTCGTTCACCCGGCCCGGCGCGGCCCAATCCACCGGAAGTTCGGCCTGGTTTCGCAGCCGCTCAAGCGTGGCGAGGATGCGCAGGGGGCGTTCGGGATGACCCAGACGCGAATAACCGGCACAGTGTTCATCAGTAATGATTTTCACGAGCAGGAATTTAACCATGAAGGGGCGTGAATGAACAAGAATTTCGGTTTGGTGGCGTGAACGTCCCGCTGTTGCGTTGGGCAAAAATTCACAAATGAGAGCGCGGATTGCTTTGGCAATAGCGACGCATTTGCCGCTGAAAAATGTCAACGGCCCGGACCATTACATTGATTTGGAGGATTTGAAACTTTACGGCCTGACGCCGGAGACGCTGCCGCTCCTGCGTTACGATTTCGCCGCCGACATCGCGCGGGCGCGGGCGGCGCATCCGGAAAAATTTCCGCCCATTGACCCGGCCAGGGATGCCGACCATACCCGCGAGCTGGACGGGTTTCTGCCGTGGGCCATCACGGAAAATTACGCAAAATTGAAATCGTGCTTCAGTTATCTCAAGACCTTCCAGAAATACGGCGGCACGCCGGAGGAAATTGCGAACGCGGAAGCGAACGTCGTGTATGCCATGGGAGTGATGGGGCATTTTGTGGGCGACGGTTTGCAGCCGTGCACACGACGGTGCACTTCAACGGCTGGGTCGGCGATAATCCACACGGCTACACAACCAACCAGAGATTTCACACGTGGATTGACGGCGGCTACTTTCGCAATACCGGCGGAATAAAAGTCGAGGCTCTGGTGGACAGAATTCATCCTGCCGAGCGCATCGCGAATGCGGACACGCCGGACGGAATGTTTCGCGCCACGGTGGCTTATCTGGTCGAGCAAAACAAGCTCGTCGAACCGCTTTATGAATTGGAGAAGGAAGGCAAGCTGACCGGCGAAGGCGACAGGGGGCTGGAAGGCCGGCCGTTTCTGGAAGGCCAGCTCGTGAAAGCCGGCCAGATGCTCGGCAACGTCTGGTACACGGCCTGGCTCGAAGCGCCGGAGGACCAATATCTCGAAGCGCAACTGGAACAACGCAACGCGGAAAATTCACAATCGAAGTAGGACAATGGATTAACGCACGACTCCATGAAGGGCGGTGCGATGCCATGAATCGAGTGCCGTGGCACTGTGCGGCATGCCAGAAAAGAGCCTTTTAAGCAGGGTGACTCTTCATGTATTCGATGACGGCTGGATCAATGGGAGGATTGGCTTGCTGCGCTGCGGCGATGTCCTGCGGGCTGAATTTGGACTGCGATATTTCGATCTCCTTATTAATGGCGTCCGGTTTAACGCCAGCAGCAGTCAGAGCCTTGATGTCGTCCACGGTGAACGGCTGCATTTGAGACGTCGTGGTCGCCGTCGGTGTTGACGGCGTTGACGGTGCTGGCGCTGTTGGCGCCGATGGTGTCGAAGGTATTGTCGGCGTCGGTGCCGGTCCCGTTGGCGGCGGTGGCGGCGGTGGCGGCGGCGGCTGGCTGGCATAGGCGGCGTCGTTATTCTGGAGTTTGTACCACGTTTGGGGGTACTGTTGCTGTAGTCGTTGCTGCTGCTGTTGATCAATCATATGCCCGACCAACCCGCCTGCAATTGCCCCGGCCAAGGCGCCAATCAGCGCGTGTTCACCGGCGTGTCGTCCGCCACTCGCCGCACCGGCAAGGGCGCCGATGGCTCCGCCTATCAAAGCACCTGTTCCCGTATTGTCGGGTGTGCCATTCGGCGCTACACATCCTGTCGTCAGCACGAGTCCTATGGACACGACCGTCACACCAATAGTCCGCTGCATGGCTTTCATAGGTTTCCCACTTTTTGTATTTTGGTCGTTCGCGTTCGTTTAAATCCCAATTCAACGGTTTTCTGCCTTCCTGGATGATTCCGGCGTCGGAGGTCTGAAGACTTTGCTGACGGGCGCGGGAGCGCCCGGTCGCCCGCCGGGTTTGCCCAGTTGTTCATGCCCCGGCTCGCCCGGCTTGCCCGTTTGCCCGATCTGCCTGCGGGCTTCAGTTTTCCGTTGCTCGTCAAGCTTGTTGCGGTCGCCGACCGGATTTCTCTCCTCGAAGCGTGCGGCTTCCACTCGCTGATGGGTCAGCCTTTCGATGCGGTCGCGGCCGATCCCGTCGTTGATCAACCGGCCATGTTCATCCCTGCGAAAATCATTTCTAAGGACAGTCCTTCGATAGAATTGATGAACCCGTTCGCGAGGCACATGGAAGGCATACTCATGCCCCCGCATCCGCAAGAAACTGTCGTGGAAGTGGTCATAACCGACAAACACGAAAAAGTTCTCGCCGAGGCCAAAATCGAAATCAACGCCATAGCGAACTCCATGAAATAACCATCCGCCGTCAATGAAAACCGCGCCAGGCGGCAACGGCGCCCAACCAATACATCCGTCCGCTTCCGCTTGACGCCAAAAAACCCAAGCCGGCCCCCAAATGTAACCCGGCACCCACAGCCAGCCGTAACCTGGGGCCATAATCCAGTTGCCATAGTGAAAGGGAATGTCCCCCCAGGTGTAATCTGACTGCCAGAACCAACCATTTTCAGTGTAAACCCACTGCCCCATGTCATAATACGGACGCCAGTCGGGATTCGCCTTTAAGGCGGCATCCGGACGCCAGCACCAACCGTAAGGGGCCACTTGCACCCAAGTGCCATAAGGCGCCAATTGGTCTTGAAAATAGGCAAAGTTGACCTCGGATGCAGGTGCAGCCTCTGGTGTGGGCGCGGGTGCAACTGCGGGAACTGGTAAAGGTGTCGGTGCCGGTGGAGGTGGGGCAGCGGTGACGATTGCAGAGGGAGTCTGCACTGGCGCAGGCGGGGGTGCTGGAACGTTCGCCAAAGGCGGATTCTGATCGGCAGAGCTGCCGCCAGATGACGCAGTTTGGAGCAGTGCGCTGATCACGCCTTGGGATACTCCCTGGTTGTTCAAATAAATGACGTCATCCGCGCTCAGTTTGTAGGATTTCCCGGTACTCTTGATGTAATTTGTGATGACGTCGTCACCCATGTGTTGGCGTGAAAGTGTCACCACCTCCTGCAAATCCGGTGACAGTCCGGTCGGATTTGCCGGCGGTGTTTGAGCACTGCAAAAATTACCAGCACTCCAGCACATCCCACCGATGATGGCACAGGCTATAGCTGCTTTCACGGTCGAATTCCAATTGGTCAGTTTTCTATTTTTCATAACGGTCTCCAACTTTTAGCGTCTTTGCTTCTTGTTGGCAAATTTCAATTCGTGCGACCTCATTGGCCTATACTTTCCCACCTGCGAAATCTTGCGGGAAACATGTGTTGTCAGGATTTTCAATTCGTTGTCCGTAATTGTTGAAGCGGCAGATCTGTCATAAGGTTGAACGGCAATGTGGTACTTATACCGCATCCCGGCAGGGAGGGCGAGCCCATTGCCCGCCCTCCCGCACCCACCGTTCCTCCCAACACCAGGCACCTGGAATCCAAACACAAGACCGAAACACCGGGTACCACAATGACGACCTCCCGCACCCGCAACGACGACTTCCGCAATCAACGGCGCCAGCCATACGGATGGGCATACATGATATGCACGGGACGGTAGTGCCAGCAGCCGGGAACCCACACGCGACCGTAACCGCAGACCGACCAATAACTCGGCGCCCAGACATAACCCGGGGCCAGATAAGCCGGAGTTGTCACCACCACTGACGGCACGGTGACAACAGGCGCAGCCGCAACAACCGGCGCAACGGGGGCCGTCACCACGATGGGCACTGGCAGCGGCAGACCGAACGAAAAGCCGAAGCGAACTCCGGCATGGGCAGACAAGGTCGCCGCGCCGATCAGGGCGGCCGTGAGCAGCAATTTGGTTTTCATAAGTTTCAATTTTTTAATGTTTTCCAGAGAGGCTGCGGTGTTGTTCGCATGGCCTCATTCTCCCTTACTGTTCGCGCCGCGAGATCTTGCAGCAGAATTGGAAGTTTTTTGGCGGCCCGGCGGCGTTGTCTATTGCAGCGTGCGGCGGGTGTTGGCACATCCGGTCCAGCCATTGACAGGATTCATATCCTCAGGGATTCTCTGATTGGGAAAGGGCCATCTTGCGGATGCAATGGTTATTGCTGTCCGCTACATAGACGTTCCCTGCTTCATCCACGGCCACTCCACCTGGACTGTTAAACCGGGGACTCCCGCCTGTCTTGTCAGTAGTGTCGTTAGCTCCAACCGATTCCAGCAATGTTGTCACCACGCCCATTGGCGTGATTTTCCTGACGGTGTTGTTGCCTGTGTCCGCCACATAAATGTTTCCCGCGGCGTCCACCGCCAGGCCTTGGGGATTCCAAAAGCGCGCGTCGTTACCATTGCCGTCGGCACTGCCGGCATATCCCGGCAAACCGGCCAATGTGACCACCACGCCGGCAGATGTAATTTTGCGAATTGTATTGTTACCGCTATCTGAAACATAAACGTCACCCGTGCTATCCGCTGCCACGGCAAAGGGATTATTGAACCGCGCGCCGCCGCCGAAGCCGTCAGCACTGCCGCTCAAGCCGGCTTGTCCAGCCAAGGTGCTCACCACCCCGGCGGGTGTAATCTTCCGAATGGTGTCGTTACTCATGTCTGCCACGAAGACGTTGCCCATGCCATCCACCGCCACGCTCCAAGGATTGCGAAACCGTGCGTTGGTGCCGACACCGTCCTTGCTTCCGGGATGCCCTGCAAGTCCGGCCAGAGTGCTCACGACACCAGCCGGAGTAACCTTTCGTATTGTATTGTTGCCAGTGTCGGCCATATAAACATTGCCAGAACTGTCCACTGCGATGCCAAAAGGCGCCCAGAACCGCGCCGTGCTGCCAGTGCCGTCAGCACTGCCGTGACTTCCCGCAGCCCCGGCTAACGTGCTTACGACCCCGTCCGGCGTGATTTTGCGAATCACGTTGTTGGCAGTGTCGGCCACATAAACATTCCCGGCACTGTCCACTGCAAGATTATTAGGCAGCCGAAATTGAGCCTGATTGCCGGCACCATCAGCATAGCCACCGACTCCAACCTGCCCAGCCAGTGTGGTTATTATTGGTTTGGAAACATGAGGCGTGACGGGCGGCGGAACAACCACAGATTGAGGGTGTTCCCTCCCAAATATCCACCCCACCAAAGCTATCCCTGCGATGCAGGCCGGAATCCAAATTACTTTCGGAACACGTGGAACTTGGCCGGTTTTGCGTTGTCCGATAGGCGACTTGCCTTCCTTTATGCGCTGTAAATCTTTCAGGACATCCCGCATGTCGGCATAACGATCCCGGAGTTCTCTCGCCAGACAACCTTCGGCCACGGCAACCAAACCCCGATCGGCATCGGGGTTCAAACTGGTGATTGGCCTGGGCGGTCCCGCAATAATTTGATCCAGGATTTCCTTTGTGCCCCGACCTTTGTAGGGCGGATGTCCGGTCAGCATTTCGTAAAGCAACGCCCCAAAGGAATAAATATCGCAGCGCGTGTCTTCGGCGTCACCCGCCGCAACCGCCGGCGACATGTAAGGCGCGGTTCCCTCCATTTGCCGACTTTCCACGTCCACAATCGTGTCGTTGAACACGGTTCGCGCCAGCCCGAAATCGGCAATGCAAGCCTGCCCATTTGTGCTGAGAAGGATATTGGCCGGTTTGAGGTCCCGGTGGATAATGCCGCTGCGATGCGCGAAGCTCAATCCTTCGGCAACCTGCGCGGCAATGTCCAATATGGACTCGGTATCCAGGGGTTGTCCGGGTTTGATCCGATTGGCCAGGCTGCCTTTTTCAAAATAAGGCATGACGAAGTAGGGGCCTTCCGCCCGATCTGAAATTTCCTGCACCGGAACCACGTTGGTGTGCCGCAACCGTTTCAGATGCCCCGCCTCCTTGAGAAAACGGTGAACGACATTTTGATTGGTCACCAAATCGGATTTGACAAGTTTGATTGCCACATCCCGCCCGGTCTCCGAATCGCGCGCCAGCAGAACGATGCCCATGCCCCCGCCGCCGAGCACGCGCAGAATTTCAAAGTGACCCAAAGCGGCCAGCAGGCCCGGACGCGGCGGCGGCAGGAGCATCCGCTGGGCAATCAACTCGCCAACCGGCCCCGTGAACGCTGAAACGGGCGGCGCAAAGGTCGGCTGGTTTTCCTTGGGTGCTTGTTCACTCATGGCTCGCCGCCTCCTTGCCGTTTGACACCTTTTTCAACGCCTCGGCAAGCAATTCCTTTGTTCTTTCATCCAGCCAGCCTTGCTCCATTGCCCAGCGCAAGCCGCGCTGCAAATCGGCATCGGGCAATTGTGAAATGCGTGCGTCAAGACGGACCAGCGCGGCGGCGATGCTGGTGTAGTAAAGCGCAGCGGCGATTTCGCCCGGCAGCCCGCTCCCGGGATGATCCAGGTTCGCCTTGGCAAAATCCTTGACCAGCTCCAAAAGTTCAACCGGCGGTGATTGATGGTGGAAAAGGTCCGCAAAACTTTTCAACAGCAAACCTTGAGCTTCACTCAGGGTTCTCAGCCTCGTCGCGGTTCGCCGATCAAAGCCGCCCAAATCCACCAGCATCGGGGCGGACATCTGGTGCCGGAAAATGGCCGCCAATTCGTCTGGGCGCCAAAGTTCGGTGCGTGCCTCACCCGCGGCCATCAATGTGGCCAGCTTTTTCGCACGGCTTTTGAACACCGCCGCCGAAGAGTCAAAGTCGGACATAACCGTTCTATCACCAGTTACGGATGGTTTCCTGGCATCTTGCATACTTCTTTCATCCCCGTTTCGCCAATCGCACGAGGAAATCCTCCAGTGCCTGAATCTCGGTGGCGGTGGCGGCATCTTGTCCCGCATATTCTTTGATCACCTTGCTCAAGTGCGCCTTGAAGATGCGCTTGGCGCTCAAGAGCGTATTGGAAGCGTCTGTTGGAGATTTCAGACCGAATCGGTCAATCAACTGGTCGTACGACGGCGGCGCCGCGTCATTAAAGATCGGCTCCAGCAAACGCATACGAAACAGTTCCCAGATGTAACTGCGTCGCGGCTGGTCTTCGCTGGGATTTTTGCAATCCGCCTCCATCCGCCGCAATGTTTCCACGAGCACAGCGCGCGCCCAAGCCAGGTCAAATTCTTCGGAGACAACGTCTGGCTGAGATGGTTCCTGTTCCAGTTCCTCCAGCGAAATCGGCGGGGTTTTTACCTCCGCCCGATTCAAATGGTCCAGAACAAAATTCCGCAAACTCGTCTTCAGAAAATCGCGAAACCGTCCCCGGTTTTGATCTGCCCTTCGCAACCATCCCTCTTTGAGCAACTTGTCCTCGGCAAAATCCTGGAGCAACGTGTCGGCCTGATTCTTCAAACCGGGAAATGTTGCCACCAGAAAAATTCTCAAGGGCTGCCAATAGAGGCGTATGAGCCGGTCAAGCGGCGTCTGTTCTGCGTCCGCTGCCTTGCTCAATTCGGCCCAGTCGGTTCGAGGGAAAATCGAACTTGTTGACGGTTCGGAAGCCATGTTATTTGGTGCGTGTATTGCCGATCCCGGCTTCGATTTCCGCCATGGTCGGCAGGCTGCCCTTCAGATGCTTTGGCGGGGACCCACAAACCCGGTCCGCCCTTCGGCGACGCCGGCCGGGTTGGTCACATCGCGCAACGCATAATTTGTGGCGAAGTCACAGTCAACAACTTAACGGGTCCCCACCTTGTTGCTGACAACCGCCACCAGCGCACAGAGGCCCCCCAAGAGCAGGCCAACCACCAGAACCGCCAGGATTGTGTTAATCTTGCGCCTTTGCAAATCAGACGGCAAGCGCGGGAACAATAATTTCCCCAAAAAACGGTTCACAAGACCAACGTCTCAAAGTTTTCAGCATAATTCAAATGGAATAATCTTCGGGAAAGACGCGGACATTTTGCAATTCCACATACACCTGGTCGCCGGGTTTCAACTGTAGCTGATGGAATTGCTCCTTACTCAATTGCACCTCGAACCAGCCGTCGTTGTCGAGTCGCCGGAGTTCAAGGTGCGCGGACGGACCGGCCGTGTTGCAGCGAATGACGCGCGCCGCCAGCGTGGCGTGCCCGCGCGGTTCGCGGCTGATGCGGATGTCGTGCGGGCGCACGAACGCGACGGCGGGCGTTTCGGACGAATCGCCCTTTTCGGTCACGGCGAATTCCTTGTCGCCGATTTTCACCGCACCGCCGCTAGGCTGGCCCTGGAATAAATTTACGTTGCCGAGAAAATCATAAACGAACGCCGAAGCTGGCTGGTCGTAAATCTGTTCCGGCGTGCCGATTTGCTCAATGCGTCCGTCATGCAAAACGGCCACGCGCCCGGCCACCTCCAGCGCCTCCTCCCGGTCATGGGTGACAAACAGCGTGGTGACGTGGATTTCCTCGTGCAATTGCCGGAGCCAGCGGCGCAATTCTTTGCGCACCTTGGCGTCGAGCGCGCCGAACGGTTCGTCGAGCAACAACACCTTCGGTTCCACTGCCAGCGCGCGGGCGAGCGCAACCCGCTGGCGTTGGCCGCCGGAAAGTTGCGATGGAAAACGTTTGCCGTACTCGTCGAGCTGGATGAGCTTCAACAATTTCTCGACCCGTGCGCGGATTTCAGGCTCCTTCGGCCGCCTCGAACGCGGCAGCACCCGCAGGCCGAAGGCGATGTTCTCAAAGACATCCAGGTGCCGGAACAGCGCATAGTGCTGGAAGGCAAAGCCGGCCTTGCGTTCGCTGGCGGGCAGGTTCGTGACATCTTCGCCGTAAAACAAGACCTGTCCCGCGCCGGGGTCGGGAAATTCCAGACCGGCGATGATGCGCAGCAACGTCGTCTTGCCGGAGCCGGACGGCCCGAGCAGCGCGACGAGTTCGCCGGAATCAACTTTCAAACTCACGTCGTGCAGCGCGGGATACCGGCCGAATTTTTTTGTGATATGACGGACCTCGACGCTCATGGGGCCACCCCGGTTTCGGTCGCGTGCAACGCGGCGATTTTCTTCCGTTCAATCCACGTCCTGAGTGCCAGTGTCACCAGCCCGAGGAACGCCAGCAACGTCGCCAAGGCAAACGCGCCGGTGGTGTTGTAATCGTTATACAGAATTTCAATGTGCAGCGGAATCGTATTTGTCCCGAGCGAACCCGCTCCGCCACGGATGTGGCCGCTCACGACCGACACCGCGCCAAACTCGCCCATCGCCCGGGCATTGCACAAAATGACGCCGTAAAGCAGACCCCATTTGATGTTTGGCAGGGTCACGCGCCAGAATGTCTGCCAGCCGCTGGCACCCAGCACGCGCGCCGCTTCCTCCTCCGTCCGGCCCTGCGCCTGCATGAGCGGAATCAACTCGCGCGCAACGAACGGAAAGGTCACGAAGGTGGTCGCCAGCACGATGCCCGGCACGGCAAAGATGATTTTGACGTTGTGCTCGGACAGCCAGGTCCAAAACGGCCCCGGCGCGCCAAACAACAGCACGTAAATCAATCCCGCAATCACCGGCGAAACGGAAAACGGCAGGTCAATGAGCGTGACCAGAATATTTTTCCCGCGGAAATCGAATTTTGCAATCGCCCACGCCGCCGCCACGCCGAAGACGCAATTCAACGGCACGGAAATGCCGGCCACGATAAAGGTCAGCTTGATGGCGCTCAACGTGAATGGGTCGCGGAACGTATGGAAATAATAACCGAGGCCCTTGTTCAACCCTTCGGCAAAAACCGACACCAGCGGCACAACTAGAAAAATTCCAAGAAATAGCAACGCACCACCGATGAGCAGCCGGCGCACCCAAGGCGACTCGGCGGTCGCCCGGCGATACGGCTCGCGGCGGGTGGCGCGGAAAAATGTCGTGGTGTCGCCCATATCAAATCCGCGCGAGGTGACGGCTGCTCCGCCATTGAAGCAAATTGACCGCCAGCAGAATCGCAAAGGAACCGACAAGCATCACCACTGCCAGCGCGGTAGCCGCGGCGTAATCAAATTGCTCCAGTTTGGTGACGATGAGCAGCGGCGTGATTTCGGTTTTCATCGGCATGTTGCCGGCGATGAAAATTACCGAGCCGTATTCGCCCAGCGCCCGGGCGAACGCCAGCGAAAAGCCCGTCAGCAGCGCCGGAAACAGCATCGGCAAGATGACGCGCCGGAACGTCTGCCAGCGGTTCGCGCCAAGACTGGCGGCGGCTTCCTCGATTTCCGGATCGAAATCTTCCAGCACCGGCTGCACGGTGCGCACGATGAACGGCAGCCCGATGAACGTGAGCGCGATGAAAACACCGAGTTGCGTGAAGGCGACCTTGACGCCGAGCGGCGCGAGCCACTGGCCGATCCAGCCGTTCGGCGTATACAACGCCGTCAGCGTGATGCCCGCCACGGCGGTTGGCAGCGCAAACGGCATGTCCACCAGGGCGTCCACGATTTTTTTCCCAAAGAATTCATAGCGCACCAGCACCCACGCAACCATGATGCCGAAAAACACGTTGGTGAGCGCGGCTAGAAACGACGCGCCGAAACTCAGGCGATACGACGCCAGCGCGCGCGGGGCGGTGACGATGTGCCAGAACTGCTCCCAGGAGAGGGTGCTCGTCTTCAGGAACACACCCGCGAGCGGGATCAGCACAATCAGACTGAGATAAAGCAGCGTGTACCCGAGCGTCAAACGGAAGCCCGGCAACACGCGGAAATTTTTGCTCGCCATGTCTGCTGTCCTTTTAGTGTTTGTCGAAATCCTGCGAAAGAAATTAATTTCAACTATTCAGGTTGATAAATCTGGTCAAACACGCCGCCGTCGGCAAAATGGGTTTTCTGCGCTCTTGTCCAATTGCCGAATTCCTGGTCCACCGTAACCAATTTCAACTGGCTGAAATTGGCGGCGTATTGGGCGGCAATGGTTGCGTTGCGCGGACGATAAAAATTCCTCGCCGCGATTTCCTGTCCTTCCTCGGAATACAGGTATTGAAGGTAGGCTTTCGCCACCTCGGTCGTGCCGTGCTTTTGGGCCACTTGGTCCACCACGGCCACGGGCGGCTCGGCCAGAATGCTCAACGGCGGTGTGACAATTTCAAATTTGTCCGCGCCGTATTCCTTGATGGCCAGATGCGCTTCGTTTTCCCAGGCCAGCAGGACATCGCCGATGCCGCGCTCCACGAAGGTTGTCGTCGCGCCACGCGCGCCGGAATCGAGCACGGGCACGTTTTTGTAGAGCCGTTTCACAAAGTCGCGCGCTTTCGCGTCGTCGTGCCCGTAAGTTTCCAACGCGTACGCATAAGCCGCGAGATACGCCCAGCGCGCCCCGCCGGAAGTTTTGGGATTCGGCGTCACGACAACAACACCCGGCTTCACCACGTCGTCCCAATCCTTGATATGCTTTGGATTTCCCTTGCGCACCAGAAACACGATGGTCGAAGTATAGGGCGTGCTGTTGTCCGGCAGACGTTTTTGCCAGTCAGCCGGCAGGAATCCTGCTCGGGCAATCGCGTCAATATCATAGGCCAGCGCGAGCGTGACCACGTCGGCTTCGAGGCCGTTGATGACGGAAAGCGCCTGTTTGCCGGAGCCGCCGTGCGATTGGGAGACAACCACGTCGTCGCCGGTTTTTGCCTTCCAGTATTTAGCAAAAGCGGCGTTGTATTCCTGATACAACTCGCGCGTCGGGTCGTAGGAAACGTTGAGCAGTTTGATTTCTTTCGCGTCCGCCACGGCGGCGAGCGACAGGACCAGCAGAATTTTCAGGAAAGTTTTCATGCTGTTATTTTTCCAATGGTTAAAAGGCCAGTTGGACACGCGTGAACAGAACGTTTTCCGGCTGGGCCGGCACCGCCGGGGTGCCACCAGTATAGCCTGAGAACATTGTGCGTGAGAAGCTCGTGTCCACGCGAATGTTATTGTTCAGATACCAGTTCAGACCCACCGACCACGCGTGCGCCGACGATGCCGAACTACTGTAACTCGCAAAGGTCGGGAAGGCGTTTTTGTCCACGTCCAGATTAGCATAGCGCGCGACAACCTGCCACGCGCCCCATTGGCCGTTTCGGGGGTCAAACGGATGCTTCGGCGTCACGCTGTTGTAGGTGGCGTCTTCGCCCGTGAGCAGCCAACTGCCGGTAATTTCCCAAGCCGTGTTGTGCAGATCGGCGGAACTTGCGCCTTTGGTGACTTGCTGGTCGGAAATGACATATTCGCCCAGCAATCCAAGCGGGCCGTAGTAATAATATCCCTGCGGTGAAAGGCGCCAGTGTGTTCCATTGGCATATACACCGGAGCTGTAGGAAAAAAATTTCTGCTGGCCGTCGGTGGTGTAACCCGGTGTCAATCCGGTCGCCGTGTTCGTTGCTGAGCGGTCCACTTCGTAACTGCCGGCCAAACCGAAGCCCAAGCCTTTCAGCGGCGTCACATCCGATGTTTTCCAGGGCTGAAAGAAAACACGGCCGGCAAAGGCCTTGTTGTTGTCGTAGTCCGCATTGGTCGTCGTGCCGTTGTAATCCGGCGCGCCGTTGAAAATGCCGGCGGCATAACTGGCCACGCCGCCGAACAAATCGCCGTGCAGTTCTGCGCCCAGGTCGCGGTTCGGCACCAGGTCCGTCGCCAGCGAGCGCTCGTTGAACAGAATGTCCCGATCCACCACCAACGCCTCCAGGCCAATCGGGGACTTGAATTTGCCGGCCTGCAATTGCAGTGCGGGGTTGTAGCGATAGTTCACGAGGGCATCGAAGATTTGCACTGTGTTGCCGCCAAAGTCCGGCACGAACAGGAAATCGAAGTCACGAAATACCGTGCCCGACAGAATCGGCCGCGCCCGGCGCAGGATGAAACCGTCATTTCCCTTGAGGCCGTTGTCGTTGAAAAACGTCCGGCTATCCGCCTGTAAAACACCATGCAGGCTGAATGGCGAAATTTGTATCGGCTGAGTTGAACGTCACCCCGTTTGCCCCGACACTCAGGCGCGGCTGGGTTTTCGCCACCGTGGCGGCATTATCCTTGTCGCGTTCGCGTTGCCGTTCGAGAATCCGCACCTTCTGGTCCAGCGCTTGGATTTGCTCCTGGTTGGTGTCCGCGGCGACCGTCTGCCGTTCCAGTTCACGTTGATGTTCGAGGGTGCTGACCTTTTGTTCAAGCTCCTGAACTTCCTTTTTAAGGGCTTCAATCTCCGCCGCTTCGGCGGAATTGCCGGGCGTAACTTGCGCGGCTCCGATGGCATTTGTGTCCGTACCGTCCTCGGCGAGGGCGGGGATGCTCACCTGCAGGCAGGCAAGCGCTACGATTACAAACTGCTTGAGTTTCATGTTTGTCGTTTTCATTTTAATGAGACTTCCGGTTGCCCGGTCAGCGGCTCGTTCGATTTTATTTCCACGCCTCCAGCATTCTGGTCGGCCTTAAATGGTTCCTGTGCGAAAGTTTTCCAGCCGCACACGTTCGGTCTTGTCAATTTGCGTGACCTGTGAATCATGCACGACGACCTGTACCACGCCGTACCGCAACGAGCCGACCTGCCGGCGGACAATTTCCAGCCAGTCCGGCCTCTCACCCGCATTGGCAGCAGGATTTATTTGGTTTTCGTTCATCTCAACAAATGTCAGGTCCAACTCGTATTTATCTAATAACGACTTATTATGTCGTTATTATCGGCAAATGGTTTGCGTTGTCAACAGCTTTTTTGAATTTTTTTAAATGCCTTCCCCGCCGATAAATCCGGATGAAATCTCCAGTTTTGACACCGGCAAACCCTTGGCAATCTCGGCCAGGGTCGCCTGATCCATCAATCCTGCCGCGTAATTGCGCGCGTCCAGAAACACGCGCCGAAACCGGCAAACCGGTTCCTGCGAACAGCGTTTGTAACCCATGACAGAAACGCAATCAATTGGCGCAATAATGCCGTCAAAATGCCGCACCACCTCGCCCATGGTGATCTTGGATGGACTCTTTGCGAGCACATAACCACCGCGGATTCCCGCCACACTGTCCACCCAGCCTTGGGCCTTCAACGCCAGCATGATTTGCTCGAGAAATCGTTTCGGCGCGTCATTCCGCCGGGCGAGCTCGCGGATGGGAATCGGCGCGCCACCGAAATGGTCCACCAACGTGAAAAGGGCGCGTAACGCATAATCAGTTTTCTTCGATATTCGCATCAGGAAAGACGATAAAGTAAGTCGGGATTAAGTCAAGCCCGACGAAACCGCTCGAAATAGAAATCCCAAGATTCCTCAGGTGAGGATTCGCCGGCCTTCGTCGAGGAAGATGCCCTTGAAATTCATCTCCAGCGCCTGCGGATTGGTGGCTTTCGACAGCGCCTCTTTTTCCGTCACGCGGCCCGCTTTGACCAAGTTGAAGAGCGACTGATTGAAGCTGATCATTCCGTCGTCGCCGCCGGTCTCAATGGCGGCCGCCAGTTTGTCCAGCCGGTTTTCCTCGATAAGTTTTTTCACCACCGGCGTGTCGAGCATGATTTCAAAGGCCGGGATTAACTTGCCGTCCACGGTGTTGGCCATGCGCTGGCAAATGACTCCGCGCAACGAGCCGGTCAATTGCCGGCGAATCTGCTCGCGCTCTTCTGCCTTGAAGAAATCCAGAATCCGATGGACGGACTGCGAGGCGCTCGTGGTATGCACGGTGGACAACACCAGATGCCCGGTGTCCGCCGCGCTCATGGCGGCGGTGAAACTGACGTTGTCGCGCATTTCGCCGATCATGATGATGTCCGGGTCCTGGCGCAATACGTGTACCAGCGCCTGGTGAAAGGACAGCGTATCCAAACCGATTTCGCGTTGTTCGATGACAGACTGATTGTCTTCGAAGACGTATTCAATCGGGTCTTCGAGCGTGATGATATGCTTTTTGAAGTTAGAGTTGATGTGCTCAATCATGGCCGCGAGCGTCGTGGATTTGCCGCAGCCGGTCGAACCCGCCAGGAGCACGATGCCGCGTGGTGATTCCGCAATCCGCTTGATTTGCGGCAACAGGTTCAATTCCTCGAAGCTGGGCACGCGCGTTTTGACAAACCGCATGGACAGGCACCATTCGCCACGCTGTTGAAATAAATTCGTGCGGAATCTCCCCACTTCCGGAACAAAGTAGGAAAAGTCAATCTCGCGCTGTTCCTCGAGGCGTTTTTTCTGGTGCACCGGCGTGATGGCTTGGACGATTTTGTTCATCCATTCCGCCGTTGGGAAGGGAGAATCCACCGCGATCAATTCGCGGTTGATGCGGTAGATGACCGGCGTGCCGATTTTCAGGTGCACATCCGAGGCGCCGCTCTCCACGGCGGTTTTGAGAATTTTATAGAACAGTTCCATGCGCACAGCCTACCTGATTTCCGCATGAACGCCAGCCGGGAATAAAGCTCCAAACACCAAGCACCAGCATCCAGAGAAGCCCCAATCTTCAGGAGCCAAGCATCTGATATGATTTGGTTTGAGGTTTGGTGCTTGTAAATTCTCTGGTGCTTGGATGTTGGAATTTGGAGCTTTGTTTTTAGGTGTTTCGCGGTTAAACCTCCAGCATGTCTGAACATCGCATCGGCATCATCGGCGGCACCGGCCTTTACAGCATCGAAGGTTTCACGAGCCAAAAATGGGTGAAGGTCAAAACGCCCTTCGGACCGCCATCGGATGATTTGCTCACCGGCAAATTGGCTGGGCGTGACGTTGTCTTTCTGCCGCGACACGGACGGGGCCACCGGATTCTACCGAGTGAACTCAATCACCGCGCCAACCTCTGGGCGATGAAAAAACTCGATGTCGCCTGGATTCTTAGCGTCAGCGCCGTCGGCTCGTTGCAGGAAAAATACAAACCTTGCGACATCGTGCTGGTTGACCAGTTTGTGGATCGCGCCAGACAATCCGTAAATTACACCTTTTTTGGCCGCGGCATTGTGGCGCACATTGCGTTTGCACATCCGATTTGCGAGGAACTGCGGCAGATTCTTTTGAAAGCCGGGAGTGACGAATTAGGTCGGAGGGGCGAGTTACACGAGTCCCAAACTCCCAAGGCAAAATCAGACGGGGACTCGCATAGCTCGTCCCTCCGGAATGTGACGATTCACGACGGCGGCACGTATGTCTGCATGGAAGGCCCGGCGTTCAGCACCCGGGCCGAATCACTCACGAACCACCACGCCGGTTACGACGTGATCGGCATGACAAACCTCGGCGAGGCCAAATGCGCGCGCGAAGCCGAAATTGCCTACGCCACGCTGGCCATGTCCACCGACTACGATTGCTGGAAGGAAGACGAACACGTCACGCTGGAAATGGTTATTGGCAATCTCAACCGCAACGCGGACATGGCCAAAAAAATTATTGCCGCAGCCATTGGCCAAATTCCTGCCGAACCGACCTGGCCCTGCCATTCCGCGCTCAAGAGCGCCATCCTGACCGACAAAAAATTCTGGCCGAAGAAAACCGTGGACGAATTGAGGCCGATTTTGGCGAAATATCTGTGAAAACCAGCGCCGTAGGCGCGGCATATTTGTAGTTTTACGTTCCACGAAACCCAAAAGCTCCGTCAGGAGCGACATAATCTGATGGACATACGGAATATGCCGCTCTTGCTTGCCACATCGAAGTTGAACGAAGGCGGGACGGAGCTTAAAAATTTTCTGGTTTGTGTTTCTACAAAGATACCGCCTCTAACGAGGCTGATGGCCAGGTCATAAACAGCGCAATTTCATGGTCGACAACGATTTCGGTCCTGGTTACCGTCTTTTTGTGAAAAAGGATAGGCTGTCCAATGCGGTGTTCATTTCTAGTGGACGGCATTCTTAAAACTTTATGAAAATGCGACTAGTCTCGTTAATCCTGGGGTTTTTGGCCTGCTGGCCACTCGCCAGTATTGCAGATCAAGACTTGCAGGCCCGGTTTGAAAAGTCGCTGAAAGACGCGAAATCAATCTCTAACGTAGAAATTGACTGGCTTGACACATTTTCCCTTAAAGATCCTGAGGCGTTGAAGTATCAGAAAGCAAATGTGTTTTCTCGCACCTTTCAATATTCCTTTATGGCCTCGGGACTGAAGTATCGTGCTACGCGCAAACTAATATCAGGGACGAGCACCAATTTAACGGAGCTGTGTGAATCGGCATTTGACGGCAAATCCTATGCCACATATACAGGTGACACCCGACAGATGACAAAGAGCAGTGTGAATGCACCGGGCGATAATAGTGAGAGTGCTAATAACCCGTTGACCGCGCCGTTCATGTTCTTAACAAGAAATTCTGATAACTGTATGACGTGCGTGCTGCGCTCCACAGAGATCGTTTTCCTTGAATTGACCAATGGATTGATTCTGCCAACAGGACAAAGGTCAAATGGCTTGCTTGAAATCTCCATGCCAGGGCTCCCACTTGGGAAGCAGCCGACGACATGGAAAATTGATATTGACGAAGCTGGCGATTCTTTTACCCCTAAAACGATTAAACATGTTGCTCCTGGAAGCGGGTTTGAGGTTGTTAACAGGCTCCTAGATTACACCAAGCTAGGAGCATATCAGTTTCCCAGCAGGATAGAATGGACGATGAGTTCATATCCGCCGACTTCTCCACCAACCTTGCTTTCAACCGGAACGGTGACTGTGATATCGGCACTTATTCCTGACCAGATAGCAGATTCCGTGTTCAAGCTTGACAGTGAAGAAAAGTCGGCTGCGGTGGTTTGGGATTGGGACCAGAAGAATTTCATAAAATCGCCTTACGAAAATTCCAACTCAAAAGCCAGCCTCCAAGCACGACCGAACATTTACGACGAGTCTGCCGATGGCTCAAAACAAATTGCTGATGCGCTGGACAACGCCACAAAAGAGCATAAGCGCATTCTTCTTCAATTCGGCGCGAATTGGTGTGGTTGGTGTCACAAGTTGCACCACGTTTTCGAGACGGACAAGAGCATCGCGGAGGAATTAAAGAGTGATTATGTGGTTGTGATGATTGACGTGAACAAAGGGCACAACAATGATATTGACACAAAGTATGGACATCCCACTCGTTTTGGCTTGCCAGCCATTGTGGTTTTGGATGCCGACGGCAAGCAACTGATTACACAAGACACAGGCAAGTTGGAGGAAGGCGATCATCACAGTCCTGTTAAAGTGATGGTTTTCCTGAAAGAATGGGCGCCAAAAAAATAGCCATGATGCCGCCAACCAGATCACTGCAGCCAACGTCGGTTGGCGCACTCAGTTCCGCTTTCGCGGGTCACGTCGTCGGCCCGGCGTGGCTGAGTTCTGGCGTTCGGCAGCTATTCACATCACATGAAAACATCTCACCGCATTTTTAGGGGTTGGTTTGTCTGCACCGGAATATTGGTATGGCTGGTTGCGGACAGTTTGTTCGCACAAATGGCAACAAATTCAGCTGCGGCAATGGACAAGGCTTTTCTTAAAACCAATGGCGATTCTGTGATCATCGGCAATATCGCCATCAAAGCCAACTCTCCCTTGAACACGGAAGAGTTCAAGCAATACATGTGGCGAGTTCACCAATTGCTTAAAATAATGAATTCGGGTGCGTCCAACGCAACCGATCAATTGGTTGCAGGCGCACGGGCGCTCATCAAGGATTACCCGGACCGTCCCAATGGCTATCAACTCATTATGGCTACGATTGAAAATTACGAATATGGCGGAGAATCAGCCAAAGCGCGGGCGTTAGCGGATGAATTGATAGCCAGTTCTGCGCGTGAAGAATACAAACGTTGGACAAAAGGTTTTCTGAACCGGCTCGATTCGCATGGCAAACCCGTTTCGCTACTATTTACGGCAGTCGATGGGCGTAAGGTGGATTTGGCGCAAATGCGGGGCAAAGTCGTGCTGGTGGATTTCTGGGGAACTCATTGCGGGCCTTGCGTGGCCGAATTGCCCCGGGTCAAGGCGGCCTACGATAAATATCACGCGCAGGGTTTTGAAGTGATTGGCATCAGTTGCGACACCGACCAAAAGGAATTGGAAGAATATGTTAAGCGTCACGATATTTCCTGGCCGCAGTATTTTGATGGTAAGCAGCAGGCTCACAACAAATTTACTGTGGAATTTGGAATCGATGGAATCCCGCACATGTTTCTGGTGGACAAGCAGGGCCTCTTGCGTTTTGACAATGTGCGGGCGCGAGATGGTGTCCACCCAAAAGGTGACACAACCAGTTTTGAAGAAAAAGTTTCAAAGTTGTTGGCAGAAAAATGAATTTCATGTATGCAAGCCACGCTGCCTAATATGAGGATAGGCTGCAAATTTTCCATCGCTGCTTTTTGACTTACCCTGCGGTTTTGCTTTCGTCTTTCAAGTAAGAGCTTTCCTTGACCTGTCGCGTCAAAGCCGATAGACCTTGCGCCATAATTTATGTCAAAGAAAACCATCATCAAACCCGCAAAATCACCCGCCGCCGTTGGACCCTACAATCACGCCGTGCGCGTCGGTGGCTTCCTGTTCTGCGCCGGGCAGATCCCGATTGATCCCGCCACGGGCAATCTGATTTCCGGCGACATCAAAACGCAAACCGAGCGCACGCTGCAAAACGTCAAAGCCATCCTGGACGACCAGAAACTGACGTTCGCCAATGTCGTGAAGAGCACGGTGTTTATGACCAACCTCGCTGATTTTGCCGCGATGAACGAAGTCTATGCGAAACATTTCACGACCGACTTCCCGGCGCGTTCGACGATTCAGGTCGCCGCGCTGCCCAAAGGCGCAAATGTGGAGATTGAGGTCGTAGCACATTTTGATTAATCCCCTCACCCGGCCTTTGGCCACCCTCTCCCCATCAGATGGGGAGAGGGACGGGGTGAGGGGCGATCGTTATGAAAGTAAAAAAGACGTGGCGCGAAAAACTGGCGGATGACAAGGGCCTGCCGAAGGTCTGCAAAGTCACCGGTAAGCTGAGCAAACGTTGGGGCACGGGCACATTCGTCATTCCCGCGCCCCGCGAGGTGAATGCGCTGATGAAGCGGGTGCCCAAGGGCCGCGTCGTCACCATCAACGAACTCCGCCATGCGCTCGCCAAAAAGCACAAGACGAATTTTGCCTGTCCCATCACGACCGGCATTTTCTCATGGATTGCCGCGCACGCTGCCGCTGAAGCCGAAGCTGCTGGCGCCAAGCGCATCACGCCTTACTGGCGCGTGCTCAAAACCGGCGGAGAACTGAATCCCAAATATCCCGGTGGCGTCGAAGGCATCGCCAAACGGCTGCGCGCCGAAGGACATAAAGTGATTTCCAAGGGCAAGCGGACGATCGTGGCTGATCATGAGAAAACGCTGTTCACCAAATTGCGATGAGCCATGTCTAACGGAGCCTATTTATTCATCGGTCTGGGCGTCGGCCTGTTCATCGGCTGGCTGATTGCTCGCGCACGCAGCGGTCAGAAAGCGGATTTGTCTCCGTTGTTGAGCCGGCTGGAGAATTTGGAAAAAGGCAATGAACGAACCGAGCGCGCCGTAAAGGAGGAGATCGCGCGCCAACGGGAAGAAAACGCAACTCAAGCGCGGGCATTGCGGGAAGAGTTAAGTGCGACGCTCAAGAGCGTGGGGGATTCAATGGTCAACAGCCTGGGTGAAATTGGCACCGCGCAACGCGGGCAGTTGGAAACCTTTTCCAGTCAGTTGACCAAACTGGTTGAAACTAACGAAAAAAAACTGGGCGAATTGCGAACGGCGGTCGAAACCAAGCTCGCGCAAATCCAAACGGACAACGCCGCGAAACTGGAAGAGATGCGCAAGACGGTGGATGAAAAGCTGCAAGGCACGTTGGAAAAACGGCTGGGCGAATCATTCAAACAGGTCAGCGAACGATTGGAGCAAGTCCACAAGGGGCTGGGCGAGATGCAAAATCTGGCGACCGGAGTTGGCGACTTGAAAAAAGTCCTGACGAACGTGAAAACGCGTGGAACCTGGGGCGAGATGCAACTGGGAAATCTGTTGGAACAAATGCTCACGCCGGAACAATACGAGCGAAATGTCGTCACCAGGCAGGGCAGCGCGGAGCGGGTTGAATTTGCCATTAAACTGCCGGGCCGCGACGCGCAGGATGGCAAGACGGTCTGGCTGCCGATTGATGCCAAATTCCCCAAAGAAGACTACGAACGATTGGTCGAAGCTTCCGAACGCGCGGACGCGGAGGCAGTGGAGCAAGCCACCAAACAACTTGAGGCCCGGATCAAGGCCGAAGCCGCCGACATCCGGGATAAATATCTTGATCCGCCGAACACGACGGATTTTGGAATTCTCTTTTTGCCAACGGAAGGCCTCTATGCCGAGGTCCTCCGCCGACCCGGTTTGCTGGATACGCTCCAACGCGATTTCCGCATCACGGTGACCGGCCCCACCGTTCTGGGTGCGTTGTTGAACAGCCTGCAGATGGGTTTTCGCACCCTGGCGATTGAGAAACGGTCCAGTGAAGTCTGGGCGGTTTTAGGCGCAATCAAAACCGAGTTTGGCAAATTCGGCGGCATTATCGAGAAGGTTCAGAAAAAGTTGCAAGAGGCCAGCAACGTGATTGATACCGCCGCAACCCGCACACGAACAATCGAGCGTAAATTAAGAACCGTGGAAGGTTTACCCGCAAAGGAAGCAGCGGCGATGCTGGGCGAAACAGAAATTGCGCCGGCAGAAACAGATGAAGCCTCGAATTGACGGCAGAGCTATATTGCGTTTGCCGCCGGGATGATTTTTGGCATGTTGTGATTCATGCGCAAATATTGCATTTTAATTTTCATGTTCGTTTTTGCCTTCAATTCTTTCGCCCGCAAAAGCACGCTGCTGGATTCGGATTGGAAATTTCAACTGGGCGACGTCTCCAACGCGGAGCAACCGGACTTCAACGACGGCAACTGGCAGACGATTTCGATTCCGCACAACTGGGGCTGGGAAGAGGCGCAACAGGGAAAGGATTTCTACCGGGGACCGGGCTGGTATCGGCGCGAGTTGAGCGTCACGCCGGAAACCGGCAAACGATACTTTTTGCGGTTCGAAGCCGCGAGCCTGGCGGCCGATGTTTATTTGAATGGCAAACGGCTTGGCGAACATCGCGGCGGGTTCGGCGCGTTTTGTTTTGAAATCACCACCAACCTGGCCGCCACTGGCACGAACCTGCTGGCGGTGCGCGTGAGCAACAAGTGGGAACCGGACATCGCGCCGTTGAGCGGCGACTTTTCTGTCTATGGCGGACTCTATCGTCCGGTGCACTTGATTGAAACGGTGGCGGAAAATTTGACGCTCACCGACCACGGCTCGCCCGGCGTCGCCTGGCTGCAAACAAGCGTTACGAAGAAAAGGGCGATGATTGACGTGACGGCGCAAATTTCCAACGGCACCAGGCAAAAGCGGCCACTGACACTGGTCGCAAGCGTTCTTGATGCGGAGGGAAATCAGGTCGCCGACAGCAGGCAACAAATCGCCCTGGCGCCCAATGCGACTTCACCATATTGGCTGCGCCTGACAGTCCCGCATCCGCATTTGTGGAACGGACGCCTAGACCCTTATCTTTACAAGGCGGTCATCGAGTTGCGCTCCGGGGATAGCGTGGTGGATTCGGTTGTGCAGCCGCTGGGTCTGCGGTTTTATTCAGTTGATCCGGACAAGGGATTCTTCCTGAACGGCAAGCCGTATTCGCTGCACGGCGTGGACAAGCATCAGGACCGTTGGAACAAGGGCTGGGCGGTTTCCGAGGCGGATTTGGACGAGGATATGGCGCTCATCAAGGAAATGGGCGCGACGGTCGTCCGCTGCGCGCATTATCAGCACAGCGATTATTTTTACAGCCTGTGTGACAAGGCGGGCATTCTCGTCTGGGCGGAAATTCCACAGGTGAACGAAATCAACCCGTCGGAACAATTTGAGGAAACCTCGCGCAACCAGTTGCTCGATCTCATCCGGCAAAACATCAATCATCCATCGATTTTCGCGTGGAGTCTGTTCAACGAAATCGCGCTCGGGGAGACCCCCGATCCGCAACGCGAGTTGCAGGATTTGAACAATGTGGCGCACGGTGAAGACCCGACGCACCCGACCATCGCCGCCACCTGCACGGATAAATTGCCGCAAATGAACAAAATCCCCGACTGGCTCGGCTGGAACATTTACCCCGGCTGGTACCGCGGAACGAAGAATGATTTTGGCCCTGAATTGGATCGGTTGCGCGACACCAGCCGGCAGGGCGGTTTTTGTGTAAGCGAATACGGCGCGGGCGCGAACACCACCCAACACGAGCAAGATCCAAAGCAACCGAAGGCCGACGGCCAGTGGCATCCCGAGGAATGGCAGGCTGAAGTTCACGAAGCCGCATGGGCGGCAATGAAGCAGCGGCCATTCGTTTGGGGCACGTTTGTCTGGAACATGTTCGATTTCGCCGTCAGCACGCGCCATGAAGGCGGCATTGCCGGACGCAACGACAAAGGATTGGTGACCTACGACCGTCAGACGAGAAAGGACGCGTTTTATTTTTATAAAGTGAACTGGTCGGATGAGCCGGTGCTTTACATCACCAGCCGCCGGTTTACCGAACGCACGAATGCTGTCACGGACGTGAAAGTTTATTCCAATGCGAGCAAGGTGGAATTGCTGCTCAATGGGAAATCACTGGGCACCCGCAGCGACGGCACAAACTGCGTGTTCATTTGGAAGGATGTAACATTGCAGCCCGGCGAAAACCGTGTCGCAACCCGTGCGGAACGCTACGGAAAGGAATTGAGCGATAGTTGTGTGTGGACGTTGAAATGAACCGCGGGTTATGCGGATTGTGCTGACTTCAAAAGCTGAAAACAAAAAGCCGAAGAAAACCTTCTCCGGCTTTTTTGAAAGACTGGCGGCTACCTACTCTCGCAGAACCTATAGGACTACTACCATCGGCAAGACTGTGTTTGACGGCCGAGTTCGGAATGGGATCGGGTCGGACCACAGCTTTATGGCCACCAAATAGTTGAGGGTTGAAGGTTGAGAGTTGATGGTCATGGCCGTTACTCAAAACCCACCCAAATTGTCAAAAGAACATGTCCGAAACGGGATTCGGAATTCTCTGAAAACTACACACAGGGCCCTTTGGGCATACCCAATTCGCGAGTTCAAATCGCTGTTCTTCGTCGGCAGGCGCAAACCGAGGTTCGCGTCCGCCGGAAAGAAAAAAGCGATCAAGCCGCACGACCGATTAGTACTGGTCGGCTGAAAGCCTCACGGCTCGTACACGTCCAG
>CAWHAH010000032.1:0-37883 GCA_963827205.1 uncultured Verrucomicrobiae bacterium | reverse complement strand
CGCGGAAGCCCTGCTTTTGCAGGACATCCCGGGCCGGGCCATAGTCGGAGACTTCAATCACCATGATGGCGCGGTTGTTGGCGATGAAACCGGAGGCGTTGTCGAGGTTGATGTTGTGGCTGGCCAGGCAATCGGCCACGGCATGCAATCCGCCGGGCTTGTCCGGGACTTCAATGGCGAGCGCGTCCACCAATTTAACGACGAAGCCTTCGTGTTTGAGGGCCTGGCAGGCCACCTTCGGATCGCTGACGAGGAACTTCATCACGCCGAACGGGCCGGTGCTGGCCACGACGAGCCAACGAATGTTAATGTTGGCGCTGGCGAGAATTTTGGTGAAGCGGGCGACCTGCCCCGGTTTATTCTCGGCAAAAGCAGCCACCAGTTTGACGTTTTTCATGGGGTTCTCCGTTGTTTCACAGCTTGCGGTTGTCAATCACCCGCTTGGCCTTGCCTTCACTCACGGGCAGCGAGCCGGGTGGCAGGAGTTGGACCTGGGGTTTGACGAGGATTTCCGTGCGTAATTTCTCGGCCAGATGGTTCTGCAATTTCATGAGCTGCTCCACCTGTCCCTCGAAACCGGCTTCCGCCAGTTCAACCCTGACCGTCATCTCGTCGAGACCCTCCAGTGCGATCTGATAATTTCTGCCCACACCCGACTGCGCCATCAGGACGCGCTCGATCTGCTGCGGATAGATGTTCACGCCGCGCACGATGAGCATGTCGTCCGAACGGCCGGCGATGCGGTTCAGGCGGCGATGCGTGCGTCCGCAGGGGCAGGGCGCGGTGAGAATGGAAGTGATGTCACGGGTGCGGTAGCGGAGCAGGGGCATGGCCTCGCGGCAAAGCGTCGTCATCACCAGTTCTCCCGCTTCGCCATCGCGCACCGGTTCGCCGGTTTGCGGGTCAATGATCTCGATAAGGAAATGGTCCTCCCACAGATGCATGCCGTGTTTTTGCCCGCACTCGAACGCGATGCCCGGGCCGTTCATTTCCGAAAGGCCGTAGGAGTTGTAAACGTCCAAGCCAAGGCCTTCCTCGATTTTTCGCCGGGTTTCCTCGGTGTAAGGTTCAGCGCCCACGAACGCCTTGCGCAGCGCAAGATCGCGCCGCGGGTCAACCCCGTGTTTTTCGAGGAACGTCGCGAGGTAGAGCGCGTAGCTGGGCGTGACGTGAATGAATGTCGTCCGAAAATCCTGCATCAGCATCAACTGCCGCTCGGTATTGCCCGGGCCGGCGGGGATGACCAGACAGCCGACTTTCTCCGCGCCGTAGTGGGTGACCAGCGCGCCGGTGAACATGCCGTAGGTCATCATGTTCTGGAACACGTCCTTTTTCGTGACGCCGGTCATGACAAAGGACCGGGCGCACAACTCGGCGGCATTGTCCACGTCCTGGCGCGAGAAGAACAACGCCTTGGGCTTGCCGGTGGTGCCGCTCGACGTATGTAAACGAAGGGTGTCGTCCAAGGGAACAGCCAGCAGACCGTTGGGGTAATTGGCGCGCAAGTCGGCGCTGGTGGTGAACGGCAGCCGGCGCAGGTCGGCAAGCGAGCGGACATCACTCGGCTTCACGCCCAGTTCGGCAAATTTCTGCTGGTAGAACGGCACGTGCGCGGCCACGCGGCGGACGGTTTCTTGCAGGCGTTGAAGCTGCAACCGCTCCAGCGCGGCGCGATCGAGGGTTTCGATTTTCTGGTCCCGGAACATGGTGTTCTTGCCAGTTCTGCGGACGCGGCGGAGGAACCGGCCGCGCCCACAGGCACCGGATCATTTCGCAAGTCTAAAACGTGTACATAACTTCCGCACGCAGGAAATCCATCATGCTCCGGCTGGTGTAGTAGTTACCCGGAAAGAGGAATTCGCTCCAGAGGTGGCCGCTCAGATGCTTGGTGAATTTGTATTTGAGGACCGCTTGGAGGTAATGGCCGCGAAAGTCCCCTGTCCCCGTGAATGCAGTAGGCAAAGTCGCTTGAGTGGGCACATCCTGATCCGCAAACAAGGCGTTATAGCTGAGGCTGAAATTCATGTCCTTGATCGGGTCAACACTCCAAGTCGGGCCAAAACGTATGAGATTGGCCGTTTGCCCCACGCGCGTCTCGTTAACGTAGCTGTAAATGTTGTACATCTCGCTCCACTGCGGGTACCGGCCCCACAATACGTCAAACATTTCATCGTTGCCCGTTTTTGGATTATCCCCGGAAAGAAACTCAAAAACCACACTCAACTGGTCGTTCAGCTTGTCTTTGAAGAGGTAGCTGATCTTGCTTTTCACTCCAAAAGCGTTGAGGTCGTGAAATTGGCCGTCTGCCGCTGCCGGCGCGGGTGCGCCTTCCGGCATGTTATACTCATATTGTTTCCTTCCGAACTGATACGCCCCCTCCGCCGAATAGTTCCAGTGCTCCTCCACCAAACCCGAAACCCGGCCGCCAAACGTGTAGATGTCCGCGTTGTCAGAGAATATCGAGGCCGGAGCGTCGTTGAGGGCGGAGTCGTGTTTGTAGATAAAGAAGGCGTCCAGGTTGGCCGCCGGCAGGCTCTTGTTGGCGATATACAGGACCGCGCCCTTTTCGTTTTGATCGGTCAGCAGATACGCGTTCGGATTTCCACCCTGGGTGGTGGAGGGACCGATGGTGGGCAGCCAGGCGTCGGGCCGCCCGTACTGGACAATGCCGATGGCATCAATGGTGGTGTGCTGATCTTTCAGATCGTAGGTGAAGCGGGCGGAATCGAGGAAAGCTGTGAAGGACCCATCCTCGGGCGTGCCGTCTCCAAACAGCCAGTTGTCACCCAGGTTAATATCCTGACGGCCAACCGTCACGGTGGCAGGCAGGTCCAGCGGTTTCTTCCATTGCACGTTGAGGGTGTCAATAATTCCGTAGCGCCACTGCAGGCCCGATTTATCGAAGTAGGTGTCCATGGTCGAGTCTTTCATGAACTCGCGCGGTTCAGCGGCCAGACGGACGTTCAAACTCAGGTCATTTGTAATGCTCGTAGATGCTGCCGGGAAAAAGCTGGCGCCAATCCGGCCACGAAAACGGAAATAGTCTTGTTCATGCACGGGAGCAAACGGCCCGCTGTTGGGACCCGAACCCAGGCTCAACGCATTGTTGAAGTACTCATTGCGCACGCGAAAATCGCCCCCCCAAGTGAACCAGTCCACAGGGTTCTTGAGCTCCATCGCCCAGTTGTCGAAGGCGGTCGGCGGCGGCGCTGCCGGCGCTGTCGCCACTGGTGTGGCCGCCGGCGCCCCGGCGGGCGGGGCAGTTGGGGCGGAAGTTGCACCGGCGGGCGCGGCGGTTTGAGTTTGAGCCAGGGCGGTCGCCGCGGTCAGCGCGGCAAGGCCTAACGTCAGTTTCAATTTGGTGTTCAACATAAGATTCGGCTTTCAGGTCTGATTAGCGATTGAAGACTTGATTTCGATCTTTCGCTTCGGCGACTGTTCCCGGGTTCCGGCAACGTGCCGGGAATCATCGCAGGCATCCAGTTCGCAGAATTGAGATTAGAATTAGAAACAATTCGAAGCCTGTCCAGTCTGCATAAGGGCATTTTTACAGAAAGCAGGTGATTTAATGCAAAAAATACCCGCGCTTAATTCCTGTAAAAGGGTTGTGAAAACAATGGATAAATCGGATTTTGGGCGCCGGACTTCAGTGCGACCTTGGCACCGTAAAAACCGTCCTTGTCATGATCGGCGCTTTTTGTTCCACTCGACTGAATTTTGAGCCACCACGAACTACATGCCTTCACCCAAACGACAACTCCTGAGCGGCAACGAAGCCATTGCGCTGGCCGCGCGTGACGCCGGCGTGGCCCTCGGCGCCGGTTACCCCGGCACGCCATCCACCGAAATCCTGGAACGCTTCTCCGAACTGGGCGGACACGGCCAGTGGTCGCCCAACGAAAAGGTCGCCCTTGAAGTCGCCATCGGCGCGGCTTTTGGCGGCGCCCGGGCCCTGGCGACCATGAAACACGTCGGCCTTAATGTCGCCGCCGATCCGCTGTTCACCGTGGCCTATACCGGAGTGAGCGGGGGATTGGTCGTCATTTCCGCGGACGATCCCGGAATGGCCTCGAGCCAGAACGAACAGGACAACCGCCATTATGCCGTCGCCGCTGGCGTGCCGATGCTCGAACCGTCCGATTCGCAGGAGGCCTACGATTTTTTGCTGGACGCGTTTGAAATTTCCGAACGTTGGAAGCTGCCGGTGATATTGCGCGGGACCACGCGGGTCTGCCACAGCTACACCGTCATGCAGCCGCGCAGTCCGAACGGAGCGCCGCAGGCGCCGAAATTCGAACGCGATATCCGTGCGCGCGTGATGATTCCGGCCAACGCCCGCCCCGCGCACAAACGGCTGCGGCAGAAGCTCGCCGAAATTGCGGAATGGAGTGAAACCTGTTCCCTCAATTGCGTTACACCCGGCGATAACAAACTGGGGATCATTACCTCGGGCATTTCCTTCATGCACGCCCGCGAAGCCGCGCCGGAAGCGAGCGTGCTCAAGCTCGGCTTCACCCATCCGCTGCCGATTAAAAAGATCGCCGCATTTGTCGAAAGCGTGAAACGGTGCATCGTCATCGAAGAGGGCGACCCATACCTTGTGGAGGCCATTCGCGCGGCCGGAATCAAGGTTGAGGGCAAGGCGGAGATGTACCGTTTTGGCGAACTCAACGTGCCGCGGGTGCGGCGGATTCTCAATAACGACGCCAGTCCCGAACCGGCGCCGGCGCCGGGCAAGCCGCCGCAACTGTGCGACGCGTGCCAGTATCGCCTCGTGTTCGAGACCCTGCGCCAGCGTGAATGCATCGTGGCGGGCGACATCGGTTGCTACACGCTGGGCGTGTTAAAACCCTTTGAGGCCATGGATTCCTGCGTGTGCATGGGCGCGAGCCTCGGCGTGGGTCTGGGGTTGCGTCACGTGTTGCCGCCGGAACAGGCGCGACGCGTGGTCAGTGTCATTGGCGACAGCACGTTCGTCCACAGTGGCATCAGCGGGCTGGTGGAGATGGTTTACAATCCGCCGGCGGACGGACACGTGCTGATCATTCTCGACAATGGCACCACGGCCATGACCGGCCACCAGGAACATCCCGGGACCGGCCGGAAGCTCGACCATCAGCCGACCAATAAACTCGTGTTGGAAGACCTGGCCCGTTCGCTCGGCGTGAAGCGAGTGCATGTGGTCGAACCGCGACTCGGTTCGAACGAGTTTGAACGCACTTTGGACGAATGCCTCGCGAGCCGGGAATTATGCGTCATTATCGCCCGCCGGCCGTGCATTCTCATCGTCAAACGGCTGCGCGAACTGGAACAGTGCGAGTGCGAAAAGAAGGAGGCCCCATGCGCGACCGCCTAATTAACGTGGTGGTGGCCGGGCTTGGCGGCCAAGGCGTGCTCAAGGCGTCGGACATTCTCGCCGACACGGCGGTGCGCGCCGGTTTTGACGTGAAGAAAAGCGAAATCAAGGGCATGAGTCAGCGCGGCGGTTCGGTCACCAGTGACGTGCGTTTTGGCCAGGTCGTGTTCAGCCCCATGGTGCCGCCGGGCGAGGCGGATTATCTGCTCGTGCTCGAACCGACGCAGGTGGAACCGCACAAACATTATCTCAAACCCGACGGGATGTTGATCACGCCTGACGCGGTCGCGGTGGACAAACTGCCGAACAGGAAAACATTGAACGTGGCGCTGCTCGGCGCGTTGAGCGTGCATCTGCCGTTGCCGGAAGCCGAGTGGCTGGAAGCCTTGCGCGAAGGTTTTCCCGCCGAATTATTTGACGCCAACCGCCAGGCATTCCTTGCCGGCCGCGCGGGTCAGCGCCCTCCAAAAACCTGATTACCCGCCTATGGGCAAGAACCGCGATATTCCTCCCCTCCACCCGGCCAGCACGATGGATTATCTGCCGCCGGCCCAGTTGCGGGATGTACAATTCACCCGGCTTAAGGACATGGTCCAACGTGCGTTCGACCACGTGGCGTTGTTCCGCAAACGCATGGACGAACAAAAGCTCAAGCCGTCCGACTTGCGGACGCTGGACGACATCGTCAAGCTGCCGTTCACGGTCAAAACGGATTTGCGCGATACGTACCCGTTCGGCCTTTGCGCCAGCCCGATGCGGGAGATCGTGCGTTTTCACGCCTCCAGCGGCACCACCGGCAAACCCATCGTCGTGGCCTACACCCAGGAAGACCTCGACGACTGGACGCGGGCCGTGCTGCGCAGCCTCGCGGCGTGCGGCGTGCATAACGGCGACATTGTCCAGGTCGCCTACGGCTACGGCCTGTTCACCGGCGGCCTCGGCCTGCATTACGGCGCGGAGGCGCTCGGCGCCAGCGTGATTCCCATTTCCGGCGGCAATACTGACCGCCAGATCATGCTCATGAAGGATTTCGGCGTCACCGTGGTCTGCTGCACACCAAGTTACTTTTTGCACCTCATCGAACGCGCGGGCGAAATGGGAATCAACATGAAGGAACTGCCGTTGTGCATCGGCGTGTTTGGGGCGGAACCGTGGACGGAAGACATGCGGGAGCGCATCGAGGCCGGCAGTGACATCAAGGCGTATGACATTTATGGACTGTCAGAAATTGCGGGGCCGGGCGTGGCCATGGAATGCGTCCATCAGGCCGGCCCGCACATCTTCGAGGACATGTTCTATCCCGAAATCATTGATCCCAAAACACTCGAGCCGTTGGCGGATGGCACAGAAGGAGAGTTGGTGCTGACGACTCTCTGCAAGCGCGCCATGCCGATGATCCGCTACCGGACGCGCGATATCACTTCGCTCGAACCCAGCCGGTGCGTCTGCGGCCGCACGCTCCGTCGCATCCGCCGCATTGGCCGGCGCAGCGACGACATGCTCATCATCCGCGGCGTCAACCTGTTCCCGTCGCAGATCGAAGCCGCGTTGCTGAAGGTGGAGGGCACGCTGCCCCATTACCAGATCATCGTGGACCGCCAGAAGGATCTGGACACCCTGGAAGTGCAGGTGGAAGTGACCGCCGACGCGTTCAGCGACACCGTGCGAGCCATGGAGCAAATGCAAAAGCGGCTGGTCCATTCCATCGAAAGCATCACCGGCCTGCGCCCGGCGGTGAAACTGGTGGCCCCGCGCACTCTGCAACGCAGCGAAGGCAAGGCGAAACGCGTCATTGACAAACGCATCATGTAACCCCGAGAAAGGTGAAACGATGAAAATCAAGCAACTTTCCATTTTTCTGGAAAACAAGCCCGGGGCGTTGAGCGCGCCGTGCCGGCTGCTGGCCAAGGCCGATATCAACATCCAGACCTGCTCGCTGGCCGACACTCGCGAGTTCGGCATCCTCCGCCTGGTGGTGGAGGACACCGACAAGGCGCGGCGGCTCCTGCAACGGAACGGCTTTGCCGTGAAAGTAACCGAAGTCATCGCACTGGAAGTGGCGGACAAGCCTGGCGGCCTGGCCGCAATCCTCGACGCCCTCGAAGGCACGGGCATCAACGTCGAATACGCCTACTCGCTCAGCGGCCGGACCAAGAGCGGTCGTGCACTGCTGCTATTCCGGTTCAGCGATCCGAACGCGGCATTACGGGTGCTCAAGGAGCGAAATATTAGCACCGTCGGCAGCGAAGAACTTGGCACGCGACTCAAAGGTTGAACTGAACTCCAGGGTCGAGAGGGGTGAAAAACCTCACCCCGCTTGACGGGGAGAGGGTGCCACCGCATGGTGGGCCGGGAGACGGGCAGGGCCGGAAAAGTTAACATGAAAGAAATCAAGGAATTCTTCAAGGGCGACCAGTTCGCCGCACGCAACAACATCGAACTGCTCGAGGCAGGAAACGGAAATGCCCGGGCGAAGATGACGTTGCACCCGTATCATTGGAACGGCTTGGGAACAGTCCATGGCGGGGCCATATTCACGCTGGCGGATTTCGCCTTTGCCGCTGCGTGCAATTCCCACGGCACGGTGACCGTGGCCCTCAACGTGAGCATCACCTTCATGAAGGCCGCCACCACCGGCACGCTTTGGGCCGACGCCCGGGAAGTGTCCAAGAACTTCAAGGTCGGCTCGTATGCCGTCGAGGTGAAGGACAACCAGGGCGACCTCGTCGCCCAATTCCAAGGCCTGGCCTACCGCAAGAAGGACAAGCTGCCGTTTTAATTGTAAATTGGTATCCCAACGCCGACCCGCGTCTGCCCGGCGACGAGCCATAAAAATATGAAAATCAATCCCGCCCTGAACAATCTGCCGGTGTATCAGCCCGGCCGTCCGATTGAGGAAGTCGCGCGCGAACTGGGCCTGTCCGCCGCCGGCATCATCAAGCTGGCGTCGAACGAAAATCCGCTGGGGCCGTCGCCGCTGGCGCTGGCGGCGATGCAAAAGGCGCTGGCGGGTGTGAATTTGTATCCCGACGGGAACGCGTTTTATCTCAAGCAGAAACTGGCGGCCAAACTCGGGGTCGAACCGGCGAACCTGATTTTGGGCAACGGCTCGAACGAAATCATCGAGTTTATCGGGCACGCGCTGCTCGCCGCCGGGTACGGACGTGGTGGTGTCGCAATATTGTTTTGCGGTTTATCCGATCGTCACGAAATTGTTTGGGGCCAACCTGATCACCGTGTCGGCGAAGAATTACGGGCACGATTTGGCGGCGATGGTGAAGGCCCTGACGCCGCGCACGCGCATCGTGTTCGTGGCGAACCCGAACAATCCGACCGGGCACGCGCGCGGCGCGCGAGGAAGTCAGCCGGTTCATCAACGCAGTGCCGGAAGAGGTGCTGGTGGTGATGGACGAGGCGTACATTGAATTTTTGAATGACCCGGTGGATTTGTCACCGTTAGTCCACCAAAACCTCCGGCCGAACCTGATATTGCTGCGGACGTTTTCAAAGATATACGGCTTGGCCGGCCTGCGCGTTGGTTACGGCATCGGGAATTCGGGCTTCGTTGCGGCGCTGGAAAAGATCCGGCAGCCGTTCAATCTGAATCTGCTGGCGCAGACTGCGGCGCTGGCGGCGCTGGACGACGTGGAACACATCCGCCGGACGCGGCAGAACAATTTTGCCGGATTGGAATATTTCGAGCGGGCGTTCGGTGATATGAAGGTCGAATTCATCCCGTCGGCGGCGAATTTCATTTTGGTGCGCGTGGGCGACGGGCAAGGGGTGTTTGAGGCGCTGCAAAAGGCAGGGGTGATCGTGCGACCGATGGGCGGGTATCAATTGCCGGAATGGATTCGCATCACGATCGGCACACCGCAGGAAAACGAGCGATGCCTACATGTCTTGAATGGCGCCTTGTCCGAGCGGTATCGGGCCTGATTGATCACCGTGCGTGCCGGTCCGCGGTTTGGGCGTAACCTGCTGGTCAACCATGAGCCTGCGGTCAGAGCAGCCCCGAAACAGCAGATTTGCTTGAGGAATTTACGCCGGTTGGCGCGAGGTACTTTCAGAGACGATACCCTCCATGGTGTGTTTGGCCTACGGTTGCTTCGGCGGCATGACGATTTCGGGCCAGCCGCTGGTATTCCAGCGCAGAGGCAGAATGGCCAGTGTTGGCCTGCCGGATTCGGTTCCGTCGTAAAAGTGACAGCTCAGCCAGTCCGTGCCGCCTTCGGAAAAAATCCCCACCTGGCCCGGCCCGATGAATGGTCCCGTGGTCTTGAGAAACAGGTTGCCGCCACCGACCATCAAATCCGTTCCGTCCTTGTCCAGATACGGCCCGGTGATTTTTCTGCTCCGGCCAACGCGGATTTCGTACGTGCTGTTCGTTCCCCGGCAACAGCTTCCCCAATTTACAAACAGATAATAAAATTTGCTGTGATGATGGATGTACGACGCCTCGATGGAATCGTTGAAGGCGAGCGAATACATCGGTGAATTGGTGGCGATCCGCTTGCCGGTGTTCGGATCAAGCTGAATCATTTTGATTCCGCTCCAAAATGAGCCGAAGGCCAGCCAAAGATTGCCATCGGCATCCTGAGAAACCGCCGGATCGATCGCGTTAAAATTATCAGTATTGGTGGACTGAACCACGATGCCCTGGTCCGTCCAATGGAATCGCGGCTCGGCGGGATCCAGCGTGGGATTGGTCGCCAAACCAATCGCTGATTGGTTTTTGCCGAAGGTCGAGACCGCATAATACAACAGGTACTGGTCCCGCCAGTGAATGAGGTCGGGTGCCCAGTAGTTCATCCAGCGGTTGGCCGGGACGGCCTCGGCGATCCAGCCCGGCGCGTTGGTGAACACAGCCGGACCGGGTTCCCATTTGAGCAGATCTTTGGAGTGATAAGAGGGAATGCCCCGGCCCGTGTAAAAAATCCAATACTCGTCCTGGCATTTGACAATCGCGGACGGGTCGTGAGCGCGAATTTGACGGCTGCCGAAAATCACCGGCTCTGTTGCCAGCCCGGGCGACGTTGCGGAAACAACCGCCTGCGTTTGCGCGGCAGCAGTTTCGATGAGAAAGGAAAACCCAAACAAAAGTGCGTTGACGACGACTACTGTCCTTTGAAAATGGCTGAAAAAGAATTCCATTTCCAGCTGACGGGCCAAGGCATTGGAGCAAGTCATGGTACGCGGCCATCGAAGCCGAAACTTTTCATTGCCCAAGCTGTAACTTTTCTGCTTGTCGGCTTTCGGTTATAAAAGCCCACGGCGAAAAGCTCTGCAATTCCCAGTCGCATCGCTGCATGTCGTTATCCAGGTTTTGTTTATTCTTGCAAGCGATAAAACCGGACGTTGCCAGTAATGGTCAAAACGACCTGCCACTGACTGCCGACGATTTGCGGGGTCACCATGGCGGCTGTCCAGTCGCCGGCAGCCAGATTCGTCGTGGTCAAAAGCGTGTAGCCCGCCGAGGCTACCGGCCACGACAAGGTCAGGCTGCCACCAGAGGCGGACGCGGTGATGGCCGGACTGGCGGTGCTCAACAATTGGCTCGGACCAAGCACCTGTGTAGCCGCGATTTCATTGGCCGTCAATGCGCCGTTGTAGATGCGGAATTCGTCAATGGTGCCTTGCATGCCCGGGTCGGGCCAGTTGTCCGCGCCGATGATATTACGCACCGCTTGCACACCCGACATCGGAATGGTCACGTTGTAATCTGCTCCGGCCAGGACGCCATTGAGGTAAATGGCCATGTAACCCGTGGGCGGGCTAAAAACGGCAGTGATATGCACGTTGGTGCTGCCATCCAAGCTGCTTCCCGGGTCGAGATCAATGAATTGATAGTCAACATTCGCGTTGTCGGAATCAGAAATCCCGGCAATCGTGGAGTTGTCGCTGGCGTGAACACACACGTGAATGTCGTATTCAGACTGGCCGCTGGCGTCCTGGTTGCCGAAGTCGAAAAGATTGGCCCAGGTGTATTGACCGGCTTGGATGGTAGCCCAAGCTTCCACGGTTACCGCCGGATCGTTGTTGTTAGTGCCAATTCCATACGCAGGATTATTGGTGAGGATACCTGCCGATAACTGCAAGTAGTCAGTGGCCGGCGCGACCGAAGTTGTGTTGGGAAGCACCAGTTGGCCGCCGCTGATGGTGGCGTTTCCGTGGAGAGTTCCGTTGGCACTGCCAACCGAGTCGTTCGCCGTGCCATCGTTGAAACTATAACGATGCACGAGCGCCGTCGGGACATTGACGACCTGCACGGATTGCGTAGCGGACAACCCCAGACTCGCGTAAGTGGCAATGATGCTCGTCGTCCCCGAACCCTCACCGGTAATGTTGCCTTGGCTGTCCACGACCGCGATGCTCGGGTCCGCCGAGGCGTAAGTGATGGCGTGATTGGCATTGGTCGTGAGATTGATCCAGTTGCCGGACTCCTGCCCCCAGACCGTGGACGCGACCATTTGGCCGCGGTTGATGGGCGAAGCGAATTGCAGCAGCAGGTTCGTATAGGAATTGATGCCGCTGGCGGTGAGCCGGATAATGGAAAGTGAACTGGCCGGCAGTGTGAGCGAGAAACTGGTTCCCGCGTTGGCAATCGAATTGGTGACCGGGAAAACATACGTCGGCGACGCCAGGGAATTCCCATTCGTCGCACTGCTCGAAGTCAATTGGATGACCGTGGCGCTCGACGCGACGGAATTAACGCCGGTAACATTGAACGTCGCGGTCAGCGTGTAGTTAAGATTGACCACCTTGACAATGATCTGGCTGCTGGACTGCAACAGGCTGCTTGAGGCGTAGAGCAAGTTTGTCCCCGAAACCACGGTGGGCAGGACGACATCGCCGCGATTTTGACTGAACAATTCCTGGACGTAATACGACGGCGTGCCGAACACGCCCCGCGAACTGTCGTAGTAAATCAGGTCGGGTTGCCACTGCATCCCGTTCACATTCGCAAACAGCGGCGCGTAAGAGGCCATTTGAACAAGGTCCGAGTTTCGCTCCAAGCCGGTCATGAACACCGCTTCGGGCAACGCGGAGGCGAGGTCGCCGTAAGTGCCGTAGCCGGAGGTGACGGCATATTCGCCTACAAAAACTTTCGCCCCGTTGCGACTGTAATTGTCATACATTGTCGCATAGGAGGAATAGAACGTCGTGGGGACCGAATAGTAGTGCTGGTCCTGAATTTCCACCGGCCGGCTCCAAGGAGGGCCTCCCGACCAATTGCCGGGGGCAATCAAATGGATGGAGGGGTAATTCGATTTGATGGCGTCGTAAAACAGCGTGTAGCGGTCGTTGTAATACGTGCCACCGCTTTCGTTGCCAATTTCCATGTATTGCAGATTGAATGGCGCGGGATGTCCGTTGGCCGCCCGCAGCGCGCCCCAGGTCGTGTTTGTGTCGCCGTTCGCATACTGGATCGCATCGAGCGCATCCTGCACCCACGGCCCCATCTGTGACAGCGGAACGGTGTTATTGGTGCTGCCGTTGTAACCGAGCGCGAGGCCGCAGTTGATTGCGTAGAGCGGCTCCATGCCCATGTCTTCGCAAAATTGAAGGAACTCGTGGTAACCAAAACCATCGGTGGACCAGTAGCCCCAGGCGTCATCCATGTGGCCCGGTCGCTGCGCGATGTCGCCGATGGTTTTCTTCCAGCGAACGGCATTGGTGATGTTCGCGCCCTCAATGTAATTTCCACCCGGATAACGCAGGAACGACGGATGCAACGCCGCCAGCATATTCGCCAGGTCCAATCGCAAGCCGTTGGTGCGATTATAAAACGTGGCGCTGGGGAATAAGGAAACGACATCCAGCCAGATCGTGCCGGCGTTGGTGATGCTCAGGACGATGTGCGCGTTCGTATCCGTGCCACTCGACACCAGTGACGCGGCGAAATGCTGCCAGCTGGTGGTCAAGCCGCTAAACGAGGCCTGCGCGTAAACCGTGCTGCCGCTGGCGTTCTGCAATTGCGCGACGACCGGTCCGGCATAACCGCTTGAACCCATCGCATAAAAATTCAAATAGTAAGTCGCACCGGCCTGAAGCGACATTCCCCAGAAACCGGAGTTGCCCGCACCGACGCTGCCGGTGCCGGATTGCATCGTTAGCTTCAGCGAATTTGGAATGTTGGTGTTCAATGGCTGGCTGGGGTCCACGCTCATCGTCCCGGTCGCCGTGCCCTGCGTGACCAGCGTCCAATAGTTCGCATTGGTCGCGGTGTAAAACGAACGGTTGCGAACCATCTCGGCGTAAAGGCCGCCTTCGCCGGCAAAATTAATTTCCTCAAAAAAAATCCCGAACAGATTGGAACTGATGATCGCGCCGGGCTGGCCGGCCTGAATGGTTATCACCGCGCCGGCCTGCGCTTGAACCGCCAATGCAGCAAAAGTCGTTGTCAGAACAATCCCAAGGTGAAAAGTTGAAATGCTTTTTTGAACCGAATTTATTTTTTCCATAAAAAAACAAAACCAAGGTTCACGTTAATTGCACTTGGAAAGTTATCTGATCAAACGGATAAAGGTTGTGTTGTTTGTCGCTGGCAAGGTCAGCCACCATTGATTGCTGTTGAGTGTCGGCGAACCTCCGACCGGAGACCACACGGCGTTCGCGCCCAATGTCGGACTGGACTGAGCAGTAAAACCGATGCCGTAGGCCGGCCAGGTCAGTGTAAGGTTCGAGGCGGCAGCGGACGTGCCCAAGCCAATCGGCAGCGCGAGCGCATTTGGCCCGGCTAGATCGTTCGCAGCAAGTTGTGCAGGTGTCAGGCGACCGTCATAAATGCGAAACTCGTCAATCGTCGCGTTGAGCCAGGCGTCGGTGCCAAACAGGGAACGGCCGATGAATGACCACGCCGTGCTGACACTGGTTAACGGCGGGGTCGCGTTGGTGACCACAGAGAGGAGAACGCCGTTTGTGTAAATCGCATCGTAACCGTTCGCAGGATCCAAGATGCAATCCACCTGCAACGCGAGGTTATCAAAGGTTCCCGGCGTGCTGAGGTTCAATGTACCGGCCACCGTGGCCAGACCCAATTGCGTGGTGTTGGAAGTCGTGTGTGGACTGAAGGACAGATAGTTTGTGCCTGTAGCGTTAGTGAAGTCCCCAAAATCAAAAAGGCGCGCCCAATTTCCATTCGCACCGAAGGTAGCCCAGAATTCGATCGTGGCGGCCGAAGAACCGGAAACCAATCCTCCGGGCAGATTTACATAATCACCGTATGCCCCGTCGAACTGCAAAGCGTTGTTCGTGATCGCGGCGTTGCCTTGGAGCATCCCGTGCGCCATGCCGATGGAATCCCATACGTTGAATGTGTTTGAGGTGAAGCTGTAGCGATGTGCCAGCGCGGGCGGAGCGTAAGCGAGATCTTGGATTTCCGCGCCGCTCAAGGCCCGGCCAAAAATGCGGAACGAACCGATCTCACCCCCGAACAGCGGATCGGCGGGAAACTGGCTATGACCGATGTAATTGGTCATGGCCAGCGTCTGCCAGGGGCGGATGGTCAGATTGTTGTTCGTGGCCACGGGAACGCCATTCAGGTACAGCAATCCAACCGAGCCATCCAGGGTAACGGCGACGTGGCACCAGGAATTCGTCGGCAACGCGAACGGGGCGTTAATCTGCTGCTCGGCGCCATTGCCATTGGTGGTGATGGCAAAACGCATATCGCCGGAATTTGCCATTGGGGTGAGGAATAAATAGTTAGTCGTGCCGGTGCCAAAATCAAAGATGCGCTGCCAAGTCCCGCCGCCGTTCCATTTGACCCAGGTTGCGAAGGTGCTGGCATTGGCAACCGGCTCCGGCAGCAATACGTATTGAGAAACACCATCCAGGCTGAGCACATGGCCGAAGTCGGGGTCGTTGGTGATGGCCGCCTCGTTCTCCAACGTGCCATTGTAAAGTCCACTGGCATCGCTGGCGTCAACGTTGAAGGGATAAAACGCACTCCAATCGTTGGTGAACACGGGCCAGCCATCGGCGCTCCAATTGAGCCGGCCGATCCCCAAAGTGGGCGTGCCGGCATTGTTGCCATCATAATAGTGGTAAGTGAACCAATTGGTGCCGTTGACATTCAAGATGGCGGCATGGCCGGGACCGATGAAGCGGCCGGAGCTTTCGAGAAACATCGTGCCACCGCCGTTGGTCATATTGACACTGGCCTTGTCATAATAGGGTCCGGTGACACTGGTGCTGCGGCCCACGCGGATGTTGTAGGTACTGTCAATGCCGGCACAGCAGCCGCCAAAATTGACAAACAAATAGTAATAGCCGCCGTGCTGGTAAAGACACGAGCCTTCTTCGGTGTTGCTGAAAAATGTCGGGCCGTTGTTGGAAACACGGTAAAGCGGCGAATTGGATGAGATGCGTTTGCCGGTGGCCGGATCCAATTGCATGATGAGAATGCCATCCGAATAGGAGCCGAACGACATCCACACCGTCCCGTTGGTATCCACAAGGATGCTCGGGTCAATGCAATTATAGGCAGTGAGATCAGTGGTGGCGTTGGTCTGTCCCACCGGGTTGGACTGGATAACTTTTCCCTGGTCAGTCCACGTGGGCGCGATGAGCGAGGGTGTGGTGACAAGTCCAATGGCGGAATTAATCGTGCCCCAAATCGAACAGGCGTAGTAAAGATTATACCGGCCGTTGAAGTAGGCCTCGTCCGGCGCCCAGAAGTATCCGGTGAAACCCGGCACCGCATTGGTCGTCCAAGCCGGCGGATTTCCGGGAAACACCGGATTGGCGTAATTCCAATTCCGCATGTCGGTGGAATAGATGGCCCCAATGCCTTGGCCATCCCCAAAGACGTAGTAGTGGACGCCGTCATAAATCATGGTACCGGGGTCATGCACGTAGTCATAGCCATAAAGGGGCTGTTCCTCGGGCAAACGGGGCATGAGATTTGTATTTGCCGTCACCGTGACGGCAACCGAGTTGGTGCTGGAGAAAGCGCCCAACGTGGCCGTGAAGGTCGAGTTCCCGGGAGCGACGGCGGTGACAAGGCCGTTGGTGTCAATCACGGCAACATTCGGATTGCTGGATTGGTAAGCGATTGTCCCCGGCAGCGTGGCCGGATCCAGCGCGGTCAGAACCGTGTTCTGAACATTCGGGTAATCGCCCAGGACCGTTAATCTTTGCGACATGCCCACCGTCAGGTTGGTGGGGAACGATTGCAGGTGTATGTCCTGCAGGGAACCGCCGAGGGGGACGGTGGTTACAATCGTCCTGCCCGGCAAGCTGGTCGTGTTAATAACGATGTCCGTGTTGTCCAGCGCCTTCCCATAGGCCAGAAGAATACCCCGTGCAATCCAGTTTTCCACCGTGCTCGTAAAGGCGTTCGGCAGGACCAGTTCACCGCCGGCCAGGTTCATGGATCTTGTAGCGTCAGACACGCTGTCAATCGTGTCGAGCGTCAGGCCATTGGTAATGCTCAAGGTGCCGCCATACAGGTTCACGTGGCCGCCCCAATACATGTAGTCAACACCGGCAAAAGCATTGCCGTACATATTCATCGTCACATACGGTCCGCCCCAGTACCACCAGGTGTCGCCAAGCCCTATCCCTTCGCCAGATACGGAGGCGCCACTGTACAAATTAAGGATGCTGGGGTGCGTTGGATCGTCCTGCACCGGGGCGAGATACCAGTCCCAGTTCAGTGTGCCGTAAATATTGAGACCGGCTCCAAACTCCGGGCCATAAATCATCCCGTATGTCTGTGGATTCGCGTCAGCGGTGGTGCAGTTTTCAACTTCACCCGGGAGAATCGTTATCACCGACCAACCATTTGCGGGATCGAGATTCACGGTTGCCGCATTAGTTGGCGGCACCGTTTCTCCATTGTCCCAGTTCGCCGGTGAGTGCCATAACCCATCACCGGCAAGCCCGGTCCAGTGCCAATTTTGGCCGGAAGCGTTGTGAATCAAGTAGGTCGCTAGAGCAACAGAAACTAGAGAAGACAATTTTTTAAATTTCACACGCATTGTCTTGACCGGACTCATCGTTTTGAACAGGCGAGAGTTCCCGTCAGAGAACCGGGTTCGGGTTTGTTCAAGATTCTGGTTCACCGCTGGTTCAGAGGGTTGTTTCGCCGAAGGTTCTTTTCATCCTGATTGCCATGCTTGCATTCTTATGGAAATTGCAGCCGGAAAAACATCTGGCCGTTCGTTGGCGTAAGCGTCAGGAAATTGACGCCGTTCGTTGCAACTGGTGAATTGGTAATGGATGTCCAGTTGGCACCCGCGCCCAAGCCGGTTGTGGCGTAAAGCCCCAGGCCATTTGTCCAGCCTGGCCAATTCAAAGTCAACGTTGACGGCGCGTTTGAAATACCGATGCTTGACGCGGTGATTTCTTCGATCGGCAAAGTTTCCGAGGAGATTTGCACCGAATCCATCTGGCCGCTGAAATAAGGATCGGCGGAAAACTGGCTGCGGCCCAGATAATTTGCGCTGCCGGCCACGTCGGAGGGCAACAGATTCACGCTGGCGTTCACGGCCACCGCCTGACCGTTGACGAACATCACCGCCTGCCGTCCGTCGAGCGCCACCGCCACATGCGTCCACACGTTGGTCGGCAATGGATTGGGCGAATCCAAATCCCGTGTTTCCGCCGGGCCGTTGGGCGCGATTTCAAAACGCAACTCGCCGCTGTTGGCTTTGGCCGTGAGCATGGCGTAACTGGTGTTGTTGACGCCAAAATCAAAAATGCGCTGCCAGTCGTTGCCACCCCCCCATTTCACCCAGGCGGAAAATGTTCTCATCGCGCCAATTCCCGGCGGCAAACTGACGTATTGATTCACGCCGTTGAGATTTAAAACAGAACCGCGAATGGGATCGGCTGCGGTAGTCGCGCCGTTCTGCAAGGAGCCGTTGAAAAGTCCGTTCGCGTCCGCCGCGCCGTTGTCGAAGGGATAATACGCCGTCCACTCCGTGTTGGTCGGATTTGGAAAAATGTCCACGCAATTTGTCGCGGTGCGTCCGAGCGTGTCGGTCGCCGCGAGCAGGATGCAATAAAATCCGTTGGTCGCCTCCTCACCGCTCGATGGAATTGAAAAACTGCCGCCGCTGATTCCGGAAACTGGACCGGCAACAACGTTGGTTGAGTTCGTGTCGCAAAATTCAACCGTCCAGGTCAGTCCGGTAACGGCCAACGGTGTGTCGGCAAAATCCGTGGCGGTTCCGGCGAATTGAATGGTTTCGCCGGGTTGATAAAATGAATCTGCCGGCGGCGCGGAAATCATCGGCTGCGGCGCGACAATTTCGCTGGCCGCAAGCGCGCGCCCGTAGATGCGAATGGAGCTGATTTGGCCGCTGAAATAAGGGTCGGCGGGGAACTGGCTGCGGCCAAACCAGACATTCTGCGGCACGATGGCCGGCGCGGTCAGTGTCATTGAAGTATTGGTCGTCACCGCGACGCCGTTGAGGTAAAGAATGCCGCGTGAGCCGTCGGTGGTTGCGGCAACGTGGGTCCAGACGTTCACCGGCATGGCACTGGTTCCGTCGAGATGCTGCTCACCGCCGATTCCGGCGGAAGTTATGGTAAAGCGAGGGTAACCGGTGGAGGCGAGCGGCGTCAAAAAAACGTAACTGTTGGTTCCGCTCCCGAAATCGAAGACGCGTTGCCAGGCCGCGCCGCCGTTCCATTTGAAAACCGCGGCGAACGTTTGCGCATTGGCCGCGCCGTCGGGCAGAGTAACAAATTGATTTGTCCCATTGAGCACGAGTGAATCGCCGAGCAACGGGTCATTGAAAATGGAAGCGCCATTTTGGAGCAGCCCGTAATACTGGCTGTCGTCGTCGCGGGCATCCATATGAAAATGATATGCGGCGGACCAGTCGTTGGTGAACGCCGGCCAGCCGTCGCTCGTCCACGAAAGCGGCTCAAGATCGAACGTCGGCACGCCATTATCGTTGGCATCAAGATAGTGATAGCCAAAATAATAATTCCCGTTGTCATTGAGAATGCCGATTTGTCCCGGGGCGGTGAATTTTCCGGTCGTTCCCAAAAAAAGTGTTCCGCCGCCCGCACTCAGGGCGGTGCCATTCCGGTCAAAGTAAGGACCAATGATGTTCGTGCTGCGACCGACGCGAATGTTGTAGGTGTCATCCATCCATGCCGTCTGGCAGCAAGTGCCCCAGTTGACGAAAAGGTAGTAGTAACCTCCGTGAGCATAAAGGTACGAGGCTTCAATCGGGTCGCCCGAGGCAGAGTTAAAGGCGAGATGAATGATCGTGGTGTTGGTGGTGTTGCGCAGGCCGGTCGTCGGATCAAGCTGAACGATGTAAATGCCGTTCCAAAACGAGCCAAAGGACATCCACAAATTGCTGGACGTGTCAAAGGCAACACTGGGGTCAATGCAGTTGTAGAGACTCCCGGTAGTGGATTGAATCACCGGGCCCTGGTCAGTCCATTGATAACTTGGGTCAGTCGGATCAAGCGTGGGGTTCGTCGCCAGACCAATGGCAGAAACCTGGCTGCCAAAAGTCGAAACCGCATAGTAAAGATAATACTGGCCGTTGAAGTAGCTGATGTCCGGCGCCCAGAAACCATCCAACGACGACCCGGTATAACTCGCCGTCCACGACGGGGCGGTGGTAAACACGCTTGGCCCGGTAACCCAATATTGTTTGTCGGCCGATGATTTTGAATAAATGCCGCCGCCTGTGCCGAAAACGTAATAAAGGTTGCCACACTTGATCACCGCGGACGGGTCATGAATGCCCAGGCTGCCGCGCAGGTTGGGCGGCTCGGCCTGAAGCAATCCGGGAATGATACACATGGCCAGGCAGGCGAGGCTGAATTGACGGGGTACGGACTGGCTGATCCGATGCATTGAGATACGATACTTCATAAATTGCCTTTGCGGCATGGTCATTGTGTTTTAATGCGCAACACCGTCATCGAGTGTTGCGGAAACCGATGGTCGAACCGGGGTCCGGCGACAGTAAACGCCGATTCCACGGGAGCCACCGCGAGCGGGTGCTCGAATGAATTCTCGGCTCCTAGACCGGTACCGGTCAGCACGATGGCCCTGATTTCGGGCGCGACACCCGCAACACCAGAGAGTTGAATCCCAGTCACGCGGGGCTGGTCACCGGGATTGACCACTTTGAGGATGATCTCACCCGCCTTTTCGTCACGAACCGCGCTCGCGTAAAGACATTGAACCTGTGGAGGTGGCACTTCGGCACTCTGCACGAGTTTCCCGTCGAGATAACAATCCAGTTTTGCGCCTTTGAGTTCGACCCTCACGTCGTACCAGCGCCCGGTGTCAATCGTGCCGGGCACCTGGCAGACCAGATGGTCCTGCTGTCCCAGGCGGAATTGCAGAAGGTGGGCCCGGTTGCGCATGGCCCCAAGGTTCCACACGATGTAATTCTCGGGATCATTCTGCCGGACAATGATCCGGAAGCCTTCGGCGCCTCCGAGTTTGCGCGCCTTGAGTGAAAGAGTGTAATCGCTCCACGAAGCATCCCCGGCAAAGACGGTGGCCAGCGCGCCGGGGTCGGTTTGTTGATAAGCGCCGTTGCGCACCGTCCACTGGCGGCCGGTGCTGGACCATTCTCGGGTGCTGTTCACGAAGTCGGAATTCAACAAGGTTTCGGCGCCCCGCGTCACTCGGACATCCTTGAATTCGGCGGCCGTCTGAGAGGTGCCGAGGCCGACACGGCCCGTCGGCGTCGCCGGCACTTCGACTCCCGTCAGATCGACGGGCAGCACAACGTCGCCCCGGTTGCGGCTGAAGAGTTGCTGGACGTAGTAGCTCGGCGTGCCATAAACGCGGAGGTTGTCGCACCAGATGAGGTTCGGCGTCCATTGCCAGGCATCCACGTTCGCGAACAGCGGGGCATACGACGCCATGCGAACAACCTCCGCGTTGCGCTCCAGGCCGGTCATGTAAGCTGCTTCGGCCAGCGCGCATTCCAGATCGTTGCGGTTTTTCGGGCTGGCAATGGCGACACTCTGCGCTGCGTATTCGCCCATGAAAACTTTGGGCCCCTTGCGGTCGTAGTTGTCGTAACGATGCGCATTGGCGAAGAACCAGATCGGATTTGCGTAGCAATGTTCGTCCACGATGTCGGCCTTCAGCTCGCGCAGCTTCGGCCAGAGATAGTGGAAGCGATCATCGGCCGGCGACGGGCCGGCATCGGAAACGAGCAGGATTTCGGGATGTTTTTCCTTGAGCGCTTTGGCGAAGCGCGCGTAACGCTCAAGGTATTGCTCTCCCCACTGTTCATTTCCCACGCCGAGCATTTTCAGGTTGAACGGTTCCGCATGTCCCATCGCGGCCCGCCGGGCGCCCCAGGAGCTGGCAGCCGGGCCGTTGGCAAACTCGATCAGGTCGAGCGCGTCCTGGATAAAAGGCTCAAGCTGGTCCAACGGCGCCAGTTCGCCAGAGTTGAACTGGCAGGCCATGCCGCAATTCAGGATCGGCAGCGGCTCCGCGCCGATGTCCTCGCACAACTGGAAGAACTCGAAAAAGCCCAGGCCAAACGTCTGGAAATAATCCGGCGTCGGCCGGTGCAAAAATTCATAGTTCCAGCGGTTGATGAGCAGCTTGCGATCTTCGATTGGACCGATGGTATTCTTCCATTGGTAACGCCGGTCCAACACGCTGCCTTCGACGATGCAGCCGCCGGGGAACCGCAGGAAGCCGGGCTTCAGGTCGGCGAGCATTTGCACCATGTCCGCGCGAAGGCCGCCAGGGCGGTTCTTCGACGTTTTTTCGGGGAAGAGGGACGCCATGGTGAGGTCAACCGCGCCTTTGCCTTCCAAGAGGAGCGCCAGCCGGGCGTTGGCGTCGTTATCTTTGGGGTGCAACGTCGCCGTGCATTTTTTCCAATTCGAGGGAAATCCCCCCAGCGGCACCGAGTCCAGCAAACTGCCGTCGGCACCGCAGAGTTGCACGAGCAGGACTGGCGAACCGGTCACTCTGCGAATGTGCGCGGAGAAATGATACGCTTCGCCCTGGCGAACTCCCATGCCACGAAAACCCTCATTGGAAATTCCAAAAGGCGCCGTCCCTTCCGACCGAATGCGCACATAATGGGAATTGGCTGGAGCAAACGGGCCGTCATCACGAACGGATATTTCCCCCCGCGCAAGACTGGGGCAGATTTTGGTCCAGCCCATCAGGGGCTCGGGAAACTCGAACGCGCGGTTCTTGACCAGCTCGGCGCAAAGCCCGCCGTCAGCGCCAAAGTTGATGTCCTCGAAGAAAACTCCCCACATCGTGGGATTGATGTTCGCTCTCAGTTTATCCGCCCGAACTTTTATGGTCGGCATATCGTCGGCGTGCGTAGCTGAATCAGACTCGACAAAGGTTTCATGGTTCTTCCGGCAAACATCCGGGATTGAAATCAAGCGGTGGTCGCCTCCCTCGCACCGACCGCGTTCTCGTGGGTAACCAGTTCGCGGATCTTCTCGTTGTAGTACTTGTCGGTGATGAAGTATTTGTACATCAAAAGCCCCATAGCGAGGTGGAAGACGCCGGGAATGACCGTGAGCAGCAACGCGATACCGTTCAGCGTGAACGCGCTTTGCACCACGTCGGGCTGGTATTTGTAGTAGGTCAAAAACCAGCCTACCATCCCGGCGGCCAGGCTCATGCCCATCTTCTGGCAAAACGAAATGCCGCCGAACGCCATGCCCGCCACGCGTTTGCCGATCTTGACCTGGCCGTAGTCCACGGCCTCTGGAATGATGGACCAGAACACCGGTCCTTGCAGGTCAACAATGAAGTTGATGAGGAAGAACAGAACGAGGGCCAAAGTGATGTCGCTGGGCTTTACCACCAGATACATGATCACGCTCAACGCGAAGGTAACCAACTGTGACCAGCGGAAGAGCCGGATCTTGCAAAACTTCTTCGTAATCCATGTGGAGGCGACCATGGCGAGGATGTTCCCAACGACGCCAACGCTGAGAAACACCGGCAGAAGCCGCGAGTCCCGGCCGAATCCAAGCTTGTCAAGAACGTCCGCGAAAACGCCGGTGGTGAGAAACTGGATTTCGTTGCCGTGGAGGTAATATTTGGCGTAGTAAAGCGCCACCGATCCGCGGATCACATAGCCGATCGTGCCAATCACGCAAACCCAAGCCAGAACCATCCATTGGTCGTTTTTGCTGAGCAGGACAATCTGTTGCCACATGGGCTTCCGGTCGTTCTTGTGCACCACTCGTTCGGTCGTTGTGAAGAAACAGAATATGAACATCAACGTGGCCAGGACGGCCATGATCGCCATCGAAACCTGATAGCCCTTCGCGATATGCTCCGGCCCCCACTTGGCCGCGTAGATCGGGACGAACGTGTTGACCATCAGCGAAGCGCCTTTGGCGAAGAACAGCCGATAGCCGTTGGCCGAAAGGCGTTCCTGCGGGTCGGCCGTCAGCACGCCCGGCAGGGAGATGTACGGAATGACGATGGCCGTGAACACGAGCATCATCAGGATGTATGTCCCGTAGGCCCAGATCAGTTTGCCGGCGTAGGGCAAATCCGGTGTCGTGAACACCATCATGATGGAGATTCCAAACGGGACGGCGAAGACGAGGAAATACGGGCGGTATCGGCCCCAACGCGTGCTGTGGCTGTCCGTGTACATGCCCATCAGAACATCGGCAAACGCGTCAATCAGCCGGGGAATGAGCCCCAACATCGCGATATGCTCAACTTTCAGTTTGTACACATCGGTGTAGAAAAACGTGATGATGATTGCCAGGGCCGACCAGACGACGTTCACGGCCGCGTCGCCGCCGCCGAATCCGATTTTTTCGAAAACGGTGAGTCTAAGGGTTTTCATTATAATAGTTACCTGTTGATCCGAGGCCGTTGCTGAATTCTGGGGTTCCGGATCATACAAGAGGAGATGGGGCGATCATTCAAAACAAGTTACTTGACTAAAACGCTCTTGTACTCATCGAGGACATTTGCATCAATCACCGGCCATTGTCCTTCATCCCATTTTATTTCGGCAATCTTCAACTTCTGCAAACCGTTGTCCGCCATTTCATAAGCGTGAAAGACCAGATAGTCCTTCCCGTCAAAAGTGTAAGCGCTGTTGCCCCCCCACCCGGACCAATTCTCGTTGCCAGCCAGCACCGAGCTGCCGCCACCCAAAGCCAGATTCCTGCCATCCTTGTCTAAATACGGTCCTCTTACGTCTTTTGACCGTCCAACCATGATTCTGTAGGTACTGTCCTTACCGCGGCAACACAAGCCCCAGGAAACAAATAAATAATAGTAATCACCCTTTTTGAAAATGAACGGCCCTTCAATCTTGGCGGGTCCCGGTTCTCTGTCATCCACCAATACCGAACGATCTCTTTTGGCAATGGAGTACCACTCCTGCGGTTCCGCCAGAGCTGTCCAGCTCGAATCCAGTTTTACAAGCTTAACGCCTGACCAAAAAGAACCAAAGTCCATCCAAGGCGTGCCGGTTTCATCCACGACGAGGTTCGGATCAATCGCATTCCAAAGATCGCGGTTGGGTATTGAGCGCAGCACAACGCCTTGGTCTTCCCACTTGTAGTCAGCCAGATCAGGATTAAGTGTTTTATTGATGGTGACTCCGATTGCCGAGCTGTTTTGACCCGGAGCGGACACGGCATAATACAAATAGTACCTGCCATTATGACGCGCAATGTCAGGCGCCCAAACATGGCCGTTAAAACGGCTGGCCACACTTCTCGCCCAGGACGGTTCGCCTGGGAAGATGCGACCCCGCAGCACCCAGTTTGTCATGTCCTTGGAGCTGTAGAATGTGATTCCCGGCCCGGAACTGAAGAGGTAGTAGGTATCGCCCTCCTTGGCCATGACGGGGTCGTGTATGCTCACCTGTGTTGACTGCACTGCAAACTGATTTCTGGCAATGATGACGTTGGGCATCCCCAAGGCAAAGAGTGAGGCCGTGTTAGTGACGGTACCGACAGTCATCGGCAGAACGGTCACCGTAATCTGTGCGGTCTCTGAACCGTTGATCCGGGGGAAGAAAAAAACGATGTTCGTTTCATTGGTTGAGATCGTGGGCGAGAGGGCATAAAAGTTCGAGGCACTCAGGAATTGCACCGAAGCGGGCAAGATATCGGTCACACGAACGTCTGAAACCGGGGATACCGACAGATTCGTGACGTTGATGGTGTAAGTCAACGAACCGGTGATGACGTCGCGATTGGTCGGACTGGTGACTGAAAGAGCGAGCCGGTTTTGCGCACTGACCCGGGTGCCCGCAACCATCAACCCGAACACAAGCACTCCAATAACCCGAAAGCCGAGAGAAATCTTCACGTTAAACAACTTTTACCGTTTCGTTCCGATGCATTTCTACATCGAAACCGGTTTGAACCTTTTATTTTAATGTGCTTGCCCTGCGCAAGAAAGCCGCGTGGGATAGAATTACAACGCTCCCACGCGGCTTATGGATTCAATGAAACGTATCTGTAATTAAAACCGCGCGTATTGGATTTACCAATGGCGGAGACGCTTCAAGGCGCCTCCGCCACCCAACCATTGACTTCCCCCATTATAGTTCCAACCGGTAAAACGCGGGGGCATTCGTAGTCGGAACGGTCATCTGGTAATTACCACCCACCGCCTGCAAGCCGCTCATGTTCATTGGAGTCCAAACGGCGCCAGGCCCAAGCGTCGGACTGGACTGCAATTGAACCAGTGCAGAAGTCGTCGGCCAGGAGATCACAGGATCACTCCCATTGATGGACAAACTCACGCTCGTGGACGTGCCCCGGAGTTGGTTCGGGCCGAGGGCATTGTCGGCTGCGATTTGAGCCGCCGTCAGCGGGCCATTGTAAATTCGGAACTCATCAATATTGGCGAGCAGTCCCCCGTCCGTGGTGTAAAGCGACTCGCCGATGTAATTGAGAGGATCCTCATGCAATTGCCACTTAAGAATGCTCCCATTGGCCTGGTAAGCAACAGGATCCGTCAGGTCGTTCCAGATGATGCTGCTCGCGACGAGCAGCCCGTTGGTGTAGAGCGCTTCGGAGCCGGCTAACGGGTGCCAGACACAAACGATCTGCACATTGGTCGTATTGTCCAGTACGCCAGCCATCGCGCAGGTACTAGGAAAGTCACCAGCGTTACCAGGATCGCCTTGCCCGAAGTTCGCCGTCACCGTGCCAAGGGCGGTGTGGGGCGAACACGCAACGTAATCGTATCCAGCATCCATACCAGTCACTGCCTAGAATATCATCCGTATTGCCAAAGGCAAAGAGATTGGTAGCGCTGTTGAGTGTGCCAGGAAAAGTAGCCCATAGTTCAATCGTCACTTCGTCCATGTTGGTGAGGATGCCGGCCGGCAGTTGCACGGCAGAGCCAACGGCTGCCGTTCAATACAACCTGTCCGGTTCCATTGAATACGGCTGAACCGGTGAGCGTGCCATCCGCGCCGCCGACGGAATCGGAAGCCGTGGTGCCTGACGTCTCATTGAAACTATACCGGTGGACCAGAGTGGCGCTGACCGGCACCACTGTGACCGTCAGAGCCGGGCTGTTCTTGCCCCCGTACGAAGCCGTCAGGGTCGAGGTGCCCGCGCTGACCGTCGTCACAATGCCGTTGGCGTCCACGGTCAGCACACTGGGATTACTCGATGAATAGGTTGGAGTCACCCCGTTCAGATCAAAGCCCGGTTCCGGCGAACTCAGGAGCACTCCGGTTACTGCCGAATAAGGACTGACGGCACTGTAATCGCCCGCCAGCCACGCCTGCTGGACTGTGCCCACACTCAGGGTGTTGGCCGTGGTGCCGAGCAATGGCTGGAAGTAAATCTTTGACAAGGTGCCGAGGGGAGCAGTCGTCACAATAACGACGTTGGTGCTCATGATGTTGGTGGCAAAGGTGTTGGTGACATTATAGGTAAGAACCAAGTCATTCGTGTCAAACCCCTTGCCATAAACCCGCAGAACGCCTCGGGCAATCAAGTCATATAGTGAATTCCCTGGAAAGCTGGTCTCATTGGTATAAGTCAACGGCAGAACGATTGTGCCACCACCGAGATTTAGGGAAGCGGTAACGTCACTGCAGGCAATTGTCCCTTGATTGCCTGTGCCCGAGCCAGTTCCATTGCTAAACATCGACCCTGGCAAGTCGCCATTCAATGGGTTGCCTGTGAAAACATTGGCACCCACCCACACTGTCGCGCCATCATAGATATTCAAGTGGCCGCCTAATGCGATATTGGGTTCAATCAGCGTGGCATTGCCATACATGTTCATCGTCACATACGGCGCGCCGGCATACCACCACCAAGCATAACCGATCCCAACACCAGCACCCCCATTGCCGCTTGCACCGACACAAGAAACGGAGGTGCCATTGTATAAATTAATCATGCTGCGTCCGTTCGGCCAATAATTTTGCACCGGCGCAAACATCCAATCATAAGTCAGACTGCCATAAATATTGAGAGTCGTTCCCCATTCCGGGCCGAAGATCGTATTATGCGTCTCTGTCGAGCCAGCTGGGGGAACACCGGGGCTTTCCACGTCTCCGATAGGGATGGTCATCACTGAATCACCGTTCGCGGCGTCAAGCCACACGTTGCCTACAAAGCCCGCACCCCCCGAGGGCGGTACACCAACGGGGTTCCAATTATTCGCGTTATTCCACGTGGTGTCGCTCGTTGTGCCGTTCCAATGCGAATCCTGGGCGAAGGAGTTTTGCACCAGACATATCGCCATAACAGCAGCAGCTGGATAAGATATTCTTTTTAATTTCATAAGCATTACCTTTCTTGTTTAGAGTTGATGTTTGAGATGTTGGTTTGTTTGAGATGTTGGTTCGATGAGTCAGTTCTTTAGTTTCAGGCGCTTAAAAGATGAAGATCGGATCGGCGCCAAAGTAGTTATTAAAATTGCCTTTATAATCGGGGAACTGGAACATGGACCAGAACGGTTGCCAAGCGACGTGGCCGTCTTCAAACAGGTCATTTGCTCCCGCTGGTGTTCTGCCGTTTGGTTGTAAATGAGTGGTGCGTTGATTAATGCCTTGGGCAACAAGGCCGCCTTCTGTCATATGATTGTAACTCGAGGAGGCCTGGTCATAAAGGACCACGTCAACCACCATTGCGGCATCGGCGGGAGGCTGACCCGGTGTTCCTATCACATTCGTTCTCCAATAGGGCTGTTCCGACTTGCCTCCCAGGTTCATGCCTTCACCAGGCAGCATATAGACATAACCGAGAATTCGAAAGGTCGCAGCATAATTCCATGTATTGGAGCAGTTGAAATCGGCGTAGGATGGGCAGTAAAATATGTTCTGGCTGCCTCCATTGGCAATCAACGCGTCGGTAAAATTAGTGGAGATGTCCCAAGGCCAGAGTCCCAGCGCGGTAGGCGGAGTGGTCGTAAATGGCGAGTATCTTAAATCAGGCAGCAGATTCCCGTTATCTTCGGCGTAGATATGAAGGGCGAAGCCTTGCTGACGCAAATTACTCGCGCAAACCGCGCGATAGCCCCGCTCTTTGGCAGCCGCCAACGCCGGCAAAAGCAGGGCTGCCAGAATGGCAATGACGGCAATGACCACCAGCAGTTCGATCAACGTAAACGCTCTCGAATTTCGCTTGGGGGGAAAAGTCATTTTTTGCATGTGATTAATTCAATTTAACCTTGTTGTGCAACGGGGACAACGCCACTTCGCGGAAAAGAATCACCATTTTGCGAACGTGGCGGCGACACGCTCGCCCTCCCGTAAGCCTTGCGGTAGGCGACCGGACTGATGTGTTTGTCGGCTTGGAAGTAGCGGGCAATGTGCTGGGTGTCGGCAAATCCTAGCTGATCGGCAATCTGCGACACCGGCAGATCCGTCTCCACCAGCAATTGGGCGATCTGATCGGTTCGCACGCGCTGGATCTCATCCAGAACCGAGCGCCCCAGCACCTTTCGAAACCGCTTTTCCAAGGTGCGCCGGGATAGTCCCGAGGACTGGGCGACCGCGTCCACCGTTACCCGGCTTCGCGCCCGATCGCGAATGAGACGCAATGCCTTGGCCAGATGCGGATCATCAGCCGCCACAAAGTCCGTGGAGCGGCGTGCGGTCACATGCGAAGCCATCGCCATGATTCTCCAAGGAACGACTCGCGACTGCCGCATCAATCCATCCAGCGCGGCTGCGGCCTCATAGCCGGCGCGCTCGAAACTAATGGCGATGCTTGACATCGGCGGATCGGTCAGCCCGCAAACGACCTCATCGTTGTCGGCGCCGATGAGACCCACCAAATCCGGCACCGTCAGTCCCATCAGTTTGCAGACTTCCATCACGCGCTGCCCGCAATCGTCGTTGCAAGCCATCACGCCCAGCGGCTTGGGCAGCGCCTTCAGCCAGTGGGCCAGCGAATGCCATTCCCTTGACCAATCCTTGCCGGTCGTGGACAAAGTATAATGTGGCGGGGTCTCAAAACCCGCCTCCCGGATCCGTTGGCAGAAGGATTCCCGTCGGATCTCCGACCAGGTTGTTTTCTCCAACAACGTCTCCTCGTAGCCGCAGAAGGCAAAGTGTTTGAAGCCACAACCCAGCAGGTGTTCCGCCCCCATCCGGCCAATGGCCTCCGAATCCGTCACCACGTTGACCATGCCTGGGATTTCAGTTTTCCGATGTCCTACCACCACGGTCGGCAATCCATAAGCCATGATTGCCTCTACCTCTTCCACATCGCGAAGTATGATGCCGTCGGCGTCGCCGGTTTCGAGCAGTGGTTGAACCTTCTCCAGTCCGGCGGGTTCCCAGGAAAATGACCAAGGGCCGTGATGGCGCGAAAAATCGGCGATCCCTCGCAACAAGGCACGCCCGGAGGCGCGCGAAGATTCAACCAAAAGAATGACTTTCGGGACTCGCAACATGTAAATCAGGCACAATAACAAAATGCGTGGCAGCGCGTTTTAACCCGCTGCCAACACGGTTTTGTTTTGGCTTACTACTTAGTAATGCGCCATCTGCCTTCGAAACCCGACAAGAGGAGTTTTCATCCGATCGGAAGGGCGGAAAGCGCCTCCGCCGCGGGCAAGGCCCCGTCATGGGAGTTTTCTATTCAACCTGCTTGGAATCAATGTCTTCGGCGGACGCGGCAGACCAATCTCGGGATTTTGCCGCAAGCCAATTCGGCGGTTGATGCTGCGTCGTCTTGCTGGCGGGGTGGGGGGCTGGCGGTCTCGGCTCAATCAGTGTCGTGGCTTCGCTTAAAAGGATGCGCGCAAAAACCCAGTCAAACCAAAATCCATGCAAGGCGCTGCCCAAGTCCAAGCCATCATTGAACTTGCCTTGAATGCTTTCTTGGCCTTGTGCCAATTCAGAAGCCGCCTCCTCGGTCTGGCCAAGTTGATGGCAGGACATGGCGAGAATGATTTTGGCGGTGGCAACTCGCGGCGGATTGTCTCCCGGATAAGCCAGGCACCGGCGGCACCATTCGGCAGCCCCGGCGTAATTGCCCCGACGATACTCCATCAGGGCCACAGAAATGGAACCCCAGGCGGCCTGAAAAACCGCTTCCGCATTCGTATCATTGTTGGCAATACTGCCGAAAGCTTTCGCGGAAACCTCAGCCAGTGGCGCCAACGCACGCATGGTTTTATTGTCTGCCGGTAAAAGCAGACTGACTTTGACCGTGCGTTCCGCAGCCACCGGATTTGTTGTGCCGGCAAAGCGGAGAATCGCTTCCTGGCGGAACCGGTCATAACCGTTTACGTCGCCGAGTTCGACCAATACGGGGCCGCGCCGGAGATAATCCAACGAGGCCATGTCCCACCCGTCGAACTTGTTCATTTGCAGCAGCACTGCAAAACGGTCGGCTGCCTGCTGCCAGCGCTCCTCCAAAGCATGCCATTCGCCGACAGAACGAAACACCGCCGCGCCTTCCAGCGAAGGCAGGATCGGAGAAAGATTGTTTAGCAGATTATCCGCTTCATCGAAATTTTCCTGGTTTACCCGCACAGCCGCCAGAATGATCTTTTCCCGGGCTTCGGCTTGCCGGCGCAACTCGGCCTCGTTGGCCCGGGCCAGTTCCGCTTCCTGGCGCAAGCGGGCCTGTTGCCGTTCGGCAGCCACCGCTCTCTGGCGGGCCGATCTTTCCATGAGGAAAAGGCAGGTGGAAGTCCCCAGCCCGATAATCAACGCTGCGGCCACCGCAGCGCCCGCGGCGAAGACAATTTTATTACGGCGAACCAGTTTCTGGAAACGGTAGAGCCGGCTGGGAGGGCGGGCAATGACCGGTTCATTGTTAAGATAGCGATTGATGTCCACGGCCAGTCCATTGGCCGTTTCGTAACGCCGCCGCCGGTCTTTCTCCAGCGCCTTCATCACGATCCAGTCCAGGTCGCCGCGCAAGAGCGAAATCAGTTTGGGCGATTCAGCCTGGCGCTGCTCAGCGATCGCCGTCAATTCCCTGCCCTGAAGTGTGGTGAGCATGATCGAAGGCCGCTGCGGCTCCTTTTCCCGCAGCGTGCGGCGCATCTCATCCAAGCCGGATTGAAGCAGCTTTTTGGGATCAAACGGCGTGCGCCCGGTCAGCAGTTCATACAGCAGCACGCCCAGGCTGTAAATGTCACTACGCGTGTCAATGTCCAGTCCGCTCATCTCCGCCTGCTCGGGACTCATGTAGGCCGGCGTGCCAATGACCTGTTCGTAAGCGGTGAAAAGGGTTTGGTCGGTCAATTTGCCCTCGATGGCTTTCGCGATGCCGAAGTCAATCACCTTCGGCACCGCTACTCCGTCATGCAGCGTGACCAGAATGTTTGATGGCTTGATGTCGCGGTGAATGACTCCTTTTTGATGCGCATGTTGGATCGCGTGGCAAACCTGAACGAACAAATCCAGCCGCTGGCGGGTGTCGAGGTGGTTCTGGTCGCAATAGTCGGTGATTTTGATGCCGCGCACGAGTTCCATGACAAAGTAAGGCCGCCCGGTTTCCGTCGCGCCCGCGTCCAGCACCCGGGCAATGTTCGGATGGTCCATCATGGCCAGCGCCTGCCGCTCCGCTTCAAAGCGGGCGATGACACTTTTGGTGTCCATGCCGAGCCTGATGATCTTGAGCGCGACGCGGCGATAGACCGGCTTGTCTTGCTCGGCCATATACACCACGCCGCAGCCACCTTCGCCAATCTTTTGAAGGAGCTTGTAACGCTCAATGCGGCTGCCAGGACCTTCGGTAAGCATAGACTCGCCTTCGCGCAGGCCGGCACCCAAAGAACCCGTACGGGTCGCCGGTCGTTCCGCACCAGCCAGGGAGGCGGTTGCGAACGGTGCGATTTCGCTGAAAAATTTCTCAGCGTCCGCCTGCGCGGAAAGCAACGCCTCAACCCGGGCGCGCAATTGAGCATCTTCGGCGCAGGCCTGATCGAGAAACGCCCGCCGGGCGGCGGGACTGGTGAGTTGACGCGCCGCATCGAACAAGGCTTCCACTCGCTCGGTTACTTTCGTCATGCGATGTAAAGCAGCGATCGTTTATTTTGCCGAAATTCCCGGGGAAACGCGAGTCCGGCGATGAATATTATTGACTGCGGGACCCGGCCAGCTTCAGGCCTGAGCCCGGATGTTCTGAAACAGCCAGGCTTTCGCAAAGGCCCACTGCCGTTCAATCGTGCGCTCGGCGACCCCCAGACTTTTGGCCACATCCTGGTTCGTCAGACCGCCAAAAAATTTGAGAACGACAATCCGCGCCTTTTCCGGATCTTCGGCTTCCAGCCGCTCCAGCGCTTCATCCATCAGCAGGATTTTGTCATCCGGCGTTGCGGCGGCAAGGTTCAATTCATCAATGTCCACCCGCAATTGGCCGCCGCCGCGTTTCAATCGGGATTTGCGCCGCGCGTTTTCAATCAGGATGCGTCGCATCGCCTCGGCGGCGGCGCCAAAAAAATGGGCGCGGTTTTCCCAGGTGCGGTCGCTGACCTCCACCATGCGCAGCCAAGCTTCATGCACCAAGGCGGTGGCCTGCAACGTCTGGCCGGGAGCCTCTTGCGCCATACGGGCTGCGGCGAGCCGGCGCAGTTCGCCATAGACCAGCGGCAATAATTCTTCCGACGCCTGGCCATCACCGCGCTTGATGGCTTGCAGCACTTGGGTGATGTCGCTCGTGTTTGCTCCGGGCATAAGTGGAAACGTTGACAATAATCCAGTTGCATCTGGACGACCAGATGGCGTCCTCATGAATAAACACCCTGCCGGTAGAATCGTCAATGGGAATTGGGTTGTCCGCGGTTGGAGGACTCATTTCGTCTTTTTGCACGGCCGACTTGGCTGGAAACGCCAATACTTGTGCGCCCGCCCAGTGAACGGAGATGGGCCGGTTTCACGGAGGTTAAAGTGAGCGCGGAAAAACAAAGCGCCTGGCCGACCTCGATAGCTGTATGTCGGCCAGGCCAGTCGCAGGGGGCGACAGGCGACTCGTTGGCGGTGGCGGGTTTATTGAAAAATTCAAGGGACGCTCGCAGCACTTGCAGGCGCTTCAACTAGCGGACCGGCGAGACCTGAAGGCGCATCCGGACCAACGTTGGGCGACAGACCCGACCGTCCGTTGTATCTGGCCGCCCAAATCGAAACCTTGGTGCATGAACCCGATCACCGACCCGGCGCTGCCTCAAAAGCTGCACCGCCTGCGCCCTCTACCACGACGACGCGCACCGTCTGCGCTGGACTTTGCGCCAGCGCCAAACCTTTTTCCAGTTGCTGCTCGAAAAGTTTGGGTGAACGATTGGAAACAGGCTGAAGGATGATCACCGCCGCCCCGCCACCTTGTGGCAGGCTGCGTGGAAGTCTGGCTCCGCTGCCAGGGAGCGATCTCCGTTCAGCAACACCTAAACCCAAAGATGTCAACCAATTTTCTGGAAAATTGGTCTCATGATTAACATCGCCGCACACCGCTGCCCGACATCCCGACCCCGTTTTGGTTCGGTGCTGCCGTATTGCCTTGCATGTAGATAATGAAGTGTTCTGCTTCCCGAAACCAGGCAAACTTCATTTGCCAAAAATCCACTTTTGAAGCAAAACTATAGACTTGAAACGTAATTTCATCCGGGTGTTCGTTGTCGTCGGACTGCTCAGCGGATGGATTGCGGCGCGCGCGTCCGATCTCGATTACTGGTCGTGGGCCCCGACGCCGCCGATGGGCTGGAACAGTTGGGATGGTTTTGCCACCACCGTGACCGAGGCCCAGACGCGTGCCCAGGCCGATTTCATGGCGATGAATCTTCGTCGCCACGGCTGGGAATACATTGTCATAGATATTCAGTGGTATGAGCCGCTGGCCAACGGGTTCGATTATCGCCCGGACGCAAAACTGGAAATGGACGAGTGGGGCCGGCTCGTGCCGGCGACCAATAAATTTCCTTCCGCGATTTACGGCAAAGGTTTCAAGCCGCTGGCCGATTATGTTCACAGCCTCGGCCTCAAATTCGGCCTCCATCTCATGCGTGGCATTCCGCGCCAGGCCGTGGCACAGAAAACACCGATCAAAGGCACGAGCTACACCGCCGCCGACATCGCCGACATCAACAACACCTGCCGTTGGAACGGCGACATGTATGGCGTGGACATGACCAAGCCCGGCGCGCAGGCATACTACAATTCCGTTTTTGACCAGTTCGCGGCGTGGGGTTTGGACTTCGTGAAGGTGGACGACATTTCCAGACCGTATCACCAAACGGAAATCGAAGCCATTCGTAAGGCGATTGACCAAACGGGCCGGAAGATCGTTTTCAGCACGTCGCCGGGCGCAACGCCGTTGAGCGATGGCGAGCACGTCAGCCGGCACGCCAACATGTGGCGCATCAGTGACGATTTCTGGGACGACTGGAAGTTGCTCTTTGAGCAGTTCGGCCGCGTGCGCGACTGGACGCCGTATCGCGGCCCGGGTCATTTTCCTGATGCCGACATGCTGCCAATTGGCGTCCTGCAAATGGAAAAAACCAAAACCCATTTTTCGCGCGATGAACAGTTCACGCTCATGTCGCTCTGGAGCATGGCGCGTTCGCCGCTGATGATTGGCGCGGATTTGACGAAGCTCGATGACTTCACACTTTCACTGTTAACCAACGACGAGGTCATCGCTGTGAACCAAAACAGCAGCAACAATCACGAACTGTTTCACCGTGACGGTTTTTACGGTTGGGTCGCCGATGTGCCGGGCTCGCCGAACAAATATCTCGCCCTGTTCAACACACGCGCAAAGCCAGATGGCGGCGTGCAACCATCTGGCGCGACCGGCGTTTCGGCGGCAGTGCCAGTGAAATTATCGGAGCTTGGTTTCGCGAGCGTGGGCCACATCCGAAATCTCTGGACGCACCAGGACCTTGGCCCGGTCACAAATGAATTTGCGCCTGTCATCGCCTTCCACGGCGCGGGACTTTACCTGATTTCCCAATGACTTCGATTACTTTCTTGAAATAAAGGGCGGAGGATTTAGCTTGTTTTTCCCCCAAACTCCTTGTCCGATTCAGCCAGTTGATGCGGATACACGTTACGGAACGATGAATGTCAATTTGAAACAATCTGAAATTTGGTTTGTCACCGGCAGTCAACAGCTCTACGGCCCTGAAACCTTGAAGCAGGTGGCCGCGCACTCGCAGGAAATCGCGAAGGCGTTAAATGTCGCGCCGGCCATCCCGGTGAAAGTGGTGTTCAAACCCATCCTGACCACGCCGGACGCCATCACCGCCTTGTGCCAGGAGGCCAACAGCATGCCCAGGTGCATCGGCCTGGTCACCTGGTGCCACACCTTCTCCCCATCCAAGATGTGGATCAACGGCCTCAAGGCGCTGCGCAAACCGGTGGCCCAGTTGCACACGCAATACAATCGCGACATTCCGTGGTCATCCATTGACATGGATTTCATGAACCTCAACCAGGCCGCGCACGGCGATCGCGAACACGGCTTCATTTGGAGCCGCCTGCGGCTCAACCGCAAAGTGGTTGTCGGCTTCTGGCAGGAAAAGTCCGTCCAGGAAAAACTCGGCGCCTGGTGCCGCGCGGCGGCGGCCTGGCACGACTGGCAGGGCGCAAAATTCGCCCGCTTCGGCGATAACATGCGCGAAGTGGCCGTGACCGAGGGCGACAAGGTCGCCGCCCAATTCAAGTTCGGTTACGCTGTGAACGGCTACGGCGTCGGCGACTTGGTCCAATCCGTCAACGCGGTTTCCGGAAAAGCGATTGATAAACTGGTCCAGGAATACGAAGACACCTACCAGGTGGCAGCCGATCTGCGCAAAGGCGGTGCCCGGCACGATTCCGTCCGCGAAGCGGCCCGGATTGAACTTGGGCTGCGCGCGTTCCTGAAGGCCAGCCATTTCAAGGGCTTTACCACCACGTTCGAGGATTTGCACGGGCTGGTCCAGCTCCCTGGCATCTCTGCGCAGCGGCTCATGGCTGATGGCTACGGGTTTGGCGCGGAAAGCGATTGGAAGACCGCGGCCCTCTTGCGGGCGATGAAGGTGATGACTGCCGGCCTGCCCGGGGGCACTTCCTTCATGGAGGATTACACGTATCATCTCGACCCGAAAGGCAAGAAGGTCCTCGGCGCGCACATGCTGGAAATCTGCCCGTCCATCGCGGACGGCAAACCTTCGTTGCAGGTCCATCCTCTCGGCATCGGCGGCAAGGCTGATCCGGCGCGGCTGGTCTTCAACACGCCCGTTGGCCCGGCATTGAACGCGTCGCTCATTGACCTCGGCAACCGGTTTCGCCTCCTGGTCAACGAGGTGGACGTTGTCAAACCCGACCAGCCGATGCCCAGGCTACCGGTCGCCCAAGCGGTCTGGAAGTGCCGGCCGGATTTTGAAACGGCGTGCGCTGCATGGATTTACGCCGGCGGCGCGCATCACACCGGCTTCAGCCAGGCGGTCACCGCCGAAATGCTCGAAGACTTCGCGGCCATCGCCGACCTGGAATTTTTGCTCATCGGCGAAAAGACCACTGTTTCCGAGTTCAAGAAGGAACTCCGGTGGAATGAAGTTTATTGCGCCCTGCACAGGGGCTGGGCAATCTGACCGCCGCCAGTTTTTGCGACTGAAAAAGTTGCCGGCACCGGTCCTGATCGCGACGTTCACCGCCGCCGTTTGCGCCGTCGCACCGGTCACCCTCACCGTCCAGGCCGCAAATCTGGCGCGAAGAGCAATCACTTGCACGCCCAGACGCATTTTGGTGTTTGATAGACGCAAAATGGCGTTGCATAGAGATTACTTGCTGAAATCATTTGGGGCTGCGCCTGACGAATAAAACATGAGCACACGATACGCAATTGGTCTGGATTACGGGACGAACTCGGTCCGCGCCCTCGTCGTGAATGTGGCCAATGGCCACGAGGCTGGCACGGCGGTCTGGAATTACGAACACGGAACCCAAGGCGTCATCTTGGGCCGCGATCCCAATCTTGCCCGGCAACATCCCGCGGACTACGTCAAGGGCGCGGAAGTCGCCATCAAACAGGCACTCGCCGACGCGAAGAAAAAAGTGCGCGCCTTCAAGCCGGAGCAGGTGGTCGGCCTGGGCGTGGACACGACCGGCAGCACGCCGTTGCCGGTGGATGCCCA